>JAFAZX010000063.1 GCA_019239425.1 Acidobacteriota bacterium | reverse complement strand
GTCGAGAATCCAGAAGGAGCGGCCGTGCGTGCCGACGACGATGTCGTCGCGGTGGACGACGAGGTCGCGGATGGAGGTCGCGGGCATGTTGAGCCGCAGCGGCTGCCACTCGTCGCCGTCGTTGAAAGAGACGTAGACGGCGCGCTCCGTCCCGGCGAAGAGTAACCCGCGGCGGACGGGGTCTTCGCGCACGGCGTTGACGGGGTCGTCGGGGAGACCTTTGACGATCTCCGTCCACGTCTTCCCGCCGTCGTGCGTGCGGTAGACGTGCGGGCGCAGGTCGTCGAGGCGGAAGCGGTTGACGGCTGCGTACGCCGTCTGGTCGTCGAAGTGGCCGGCGTCGATGATGGAGACCTTGCTCCACGAAGTGAGCTGGGGCGGCGTGATGTTCTTCCAGGTCTTCCCGCCGTCGCGCGTGATGTGAATCAGCCCGTCGTCCGTGCCGGCCCAGATGGTGTTCACGTCCTTGTGCGAGGGCGCGACCGTGTAGATGACGCCGCGGCGCGGCATCGTCGCCATGTCCGGCTTGCGGTAGACGCCGATGGACTCCGGCACGTCGTAGGTCTCGCGCGTCAGGTCGGGGCTGATGACGTCCCAACTGTTCCCGCCGTTCGTCGTCTTGAAGAGGACGTTGCCGGCGTAGTAGAGCACGTGCGGGTCTACGGGCGAGAAGAGCACCGGCGCGGTTCTTAAGAAACGGTACTTGCCCGCGCGCACCGGCTCGGGCGCGATGTTGACGACTTGGCCCGTCGTCTTGTCGAAGCGCGAGAGCTTGCCGCCGTAGATGATGTTCGGGTTCAAGGGGTCTGCGGCGACGTAGCCGTACTCCTCCGCGCCGACCGTGCGCCAGTCGCGGAAGGTGATGGCGCCGTTGTCGCCGCGGCTGGTGGTGCCGACCGAGCCGCTCTCCTGCTGGCCGCCGTAGACCCAGTAGGGGAACTGGTCGTCGGTCGAGACGTGGTAGAACTGCGCGGTCGGCTGGTTGTACCAACTGCTCCACGTGCGCCCGCCGTTGACGGTGATGGTCGCGCCCTGGTCGGTCGCCAGCAGGACGATCTGCGGGTTCTCGGGGTTGATCCAGATGGTGTGATAGTCGTCGCCGCCGGGCGCGCCCTTCCAGGCGTGGAAGGTCTTGCCCCCGTCGGCCGACTTGTACGAAGAGGTGTTGGCCGAATAGACGACGTCGGGGTCGCGCGGGTCGACCTTCACCTCCGCGAAGTCGCTGCCGCGGCCCCAGACGCGCACCTCGTCGTTCGTGCGCGTCCAGCTCTCGCCCGCGTCGTCCGAGCGGTAGATGCCGCCGAGCTGCGGCGCGTCCACGTTGGCGTACATGCGCTTCGGGTCTGAGGGCGCGATGGCGATGCCGATGCGGCCCAGGCCCTGTTCGAAAGTCGGCAGCCCCTTCGTCAACTGCCGCCACGTCGTCCCGCCGTCCGCGGATTTGAAGAGGCCGCTGCCCGGCCCCTGCCACGCGCCGTTCTCCCAGGGGCCTTGCCGCGCCGCCCAGAGCACCGCGTAGACGTTGCGCGCGTTCGAAGGGTCGAAGGCGAGCGCGATGGCACCCGTGTTCTCGTCCTTGTAGAGAACCTTCTCGAAGGTTCGGCCTCCGTCGGTCGAGCGGTAGACGCCGCGCTCCTCGTTGGGGCCGTAGGGGTGGCCGAGCACGGCGACGAGGAGGCGTTCGGGGTCGCGCGGGTCGACGATGATGGAGCCGATCTGCTGCCCGTCGCGAAGACCTAAGTGCGACCAGGTGCGCCCGCCGTCGTTCGATCTGTACAGCCCGTCCCCGACGGAGAGGTCGGGGCGTTGCAAGCCCTCGCCGGTGCCGACGTAGATGGTGTCGGGGCGCGAGGGCGCGACGGCGAGGGCGCCGACGGAGCCGGTCGGCTGTTCGTCGAAGATGGGGTTCCAGGTGCGGCCCGCGTCGTCGGTCTTCCAGACGCCGCCGTTGTTGACGCCGATGTAGAAGACGTTGGGGCGGCTGGGGACGCCGGTCGCGCCGACGGTGCGGCCGCCGCGGAACGGGCCGATCATGCGCCAGCGCAGCGACTGGTAGAGCCGCTCGTCGAACTGCTGCGCGGCGGCCGAGAGGGCTGCGAAGATGATGAGCAGGGCGGGCAGGACGCGGCGCGTCAGGGTCACGTGTTATCTCCTCTTCTTAAGCTGGGAGCGCGGGCATCCCTGCCCGCAAGCGTGGGTCAGCACGCTGACAGTCGTACTCTTTACTTCAACCTTGAGACTTAAAGCATCTCGGCTCTCGCGCTCTCGCGCTCATGGCGGGCAGGGATGCCCGCGCTCCCAGCTTTAACGCTTACTCGAATCCGCGAAGCGGCATCTCGTCCCCGCGGCGCAGCCAGTTGTCTTCAGGATAATGTGCGCCGGCCTCGACGACGTGGAGCGTGTAGGCGTGGCGCGAGCGCGGGCTGCGATTGGCGCGGCTCAGGTGCGGGAGCAGGCCGTCGAGGACGACGAGCGCCCCCTTCCTCACCTCCAGGGGCACGAGCCCTTCGGTCGGCCAGGGACTCTCGTCCAAAGTCTCGAAGCGCGTGCCGCCGCCCGGCGCGCGCAGGAAGCGCGACTTGAGTCCGCGGCGGTGGCCGCCCGCGAGCGCCCAGAGGCACCCGTTCTCCTGCGTGGCGTCTTCGAGCGCGAACCAGAGGCCGGTCACGCTCAGCGGCTCCGTGTAGAGGAAGGTCGCGTCCTGGTGGCACGTCACCTCGCCGCCGATGGCGGGCTGCTTGAAGATGTACATCGACTGCACGAGCAGCGGCCGCTCGTACCCGAGTGAGGCGACGAGGGACGCGAGGGCCGGCGTCCGCGAGAAGCTTCCGAAGACCGGGTCGAGGTCGTGCAGGGCGTGGCCGATCTTGTTTACCGCCCGCGCCTTCTCCTTCACGAGCCGCCCGCCCGAGTCGAACGCGTCCTCCTCGAAAAAGAAGCGCACCTTGTCGCCCGACTCCAGAAAATACTCGTCGCTCCTGCGCGTCTGCTCGCGCGTCGTGAAGACGGAGAGCACCTCGCCCGGCTCGAACTCTTCGACCAGCTCGCCGGCCCGCGCGCGCAGACGGTCACACTCCGACGCCGCGACGAAGCCGTCCAAAACGAGGAAGCCGTCGCGCTCGTAGTTCGAGAGCTGTTCCGAACTTAACCTCATCTCCTCTGCGAAGCGTTCTGGACGAAGGCGGCGGCGTCGCGCTTGAGCTGCGCGAGCGAGGTCTGGTCGATGTACATCATGTGGCCGGCCTCGTAGAAGGTCGTCGTGACGTTCGGGCGCAGGGAGGGGTCGAGCGCCATGTGGCGCAGAGTGTAGTCGGCCGCGAAGTAGGGCGTCGCCAGGTCGTAGTAGCCCGAGGCGACGAAGAGCCTCATGTAAGGGTTCTTGGCGAAGGCCGAGCGTAGCGCCTCGCTCACGTCGGCGTAGGCGTTGTCGGAGCCGAAGTCCCAGCGGCCGATGCCGCCGCCGAGGATGTAGTATTCGAGGTCGGAGCGGAAGTTCAACTCGGAACGCACGTACTGGTTGAAGGCCGCCGTGTAGGGCGGCCGGATGGCGGCCATGCTCGGGTCGAAGTCGGGCGTCTCGGAGGCGTTCGACGCGTCGAGGCCCTTGAAGCGCCCGTCCAGTCTTCCGACCGTGCGCCGCTGGTCGCGCAGCAGCTCCTTATCGAACCGCTGAATCTCGATGCGCAGGTCGCTGTTGTCGATGAAGGTCTTGCTCAAGCCCGTGTAGCGGTTGAGGCGGTCGATGACCTCCTGCCGCTCCGAAGGCGTGAGCCGGTCGCCCTTGGCGAGCGCGACCGTGTACTCGTTCGCGGCCCAGCGCTCGACCTCCTCCAGAAATCTGCGCAGCTCCATGCCCTGCGTCTCAGGCGGCAGGCGCTTGTGGTAATGGGCGATGGCGGCGTAGGTCGGGAGGAAGAGGACGTAAGGCAGGTCGTTGCCGCGCGCGAAGCGCGAGGTCTGGAAGTTCATCACCGTCGAGACGAGCATGACGCCGTTGAAGGCGATGCCCTTCTCTATCAGGTAGCCGGAGAGGCCGGCGGCGCGCGTCGTGCCGTAACTCTCGCCGACGAGGAAGAGCGGCGAAGTCCAGCGGCCGTTCTTGACGAGGTAGAGGCGTATGAACTCGCCGACCGACTGGATGTCTCCCTGCAACCCGAAGTAGCGCTGCGCGAGGTCGGGGCGCGCGGCGCGGCTGTAGCCCGTGCCGACCGGGTCTATGAAGACGAGGTCTGTGAAGTCGAGCCACGTCTGCTCGTTGTCCACGAGCTGGAAGGGCGGCGGCGGCATCGCGCCGTCGGGCATCATCTGCACGCGGCGCGGCCCCAGTGCGCCGAGGTGGAGCCAGACCGAAGAGGAGCCGGGGCCGCCGTTGAACGAGAACATCAGGGGGCGCCGCGACGTGTCGCCCACGCCGTCGAGCGTGTAGGCCATGAAGAAGAGGCGCGCCTCGGTCTCGCCCGCGGCCGACTTGAGCGGCATGACGCCGGTCGTCACCGTGTAGCGCAGCGTCCGCGAGCCGACGCGTATCTCGTGCTTCGTGACGGAGGGCGGGCCGTCGGTCGTCGCCGCGTCGCGCTCGCCGGGGGCGGTAGTCGGGGTCGGGCGCACCGCGGCCTGCGGAGTCGCGGCGGGGCCGGGCTGAGTCGCAGGCGGGGTCTGGGCGGCCGCGGGCATCTGGGCCGGGGTCGCCTCGGGCGCGGGCGGCGACGGCTGCTGCGCGAGAGACGTAGACGGGCACGCCGCCGCAAGGCAGAGCGTGAAGAGGAGCGCGAGCTTGGGTGTAAGAGTTCCCCCCGTGCGGCGGGCGCGTGTGTGGCCTCGCATCTGTGCGTGTTGACCTCCGGTCGGAATGGGCGAACAGGTTAAGTCCTGGAATGGGCCGCTGTCAAAACGGACGCGGCGCGGGAAAAGTTTCAGCGCCCCTTCAGAGGCGGACGGCGTCGCCCCGGCCTTCGAGGTATTGGAGCCAGAGCAGGCGCGCGGCGACGGCGCGCAGGGGGCGCCACGGCTCGGCGAGGGCCTCGAGTTCGAGGGACGTGGGGCGCGCGGGCAGCCGCTTGACTTCTCGCGCGGCGAGTTGGAGCGCGAGGTCTCCCGAGGGCCAGGCGTCCGGGCGCAGCAGCGCGCGCAGGAGGTAGACTTCGGCCGTCCACGCGCCGATGCCTTTGAGCTTGACGAGTTCGGCGCGCGCCTCGTCGTCGCTCGAAAGTGAGAGCCTCTTCAAATCCAGCTCGCCGCCGAGAATCGCGCGCGCGAGGAGGCGGCAGTAGAGGGCCTTCTGCCGGCTGAAGCCGAAGGCGCGGAGCCGCGCGTCGTCGAAGGCGAGGAAGCTTTCGGGCGTGACGGGCGACGCGGCCGCGCGCAGCCGCTCGAAGGCCGCGAGCGCGGAGGCGAGCGACACCTGCTGTTCGAGTATCGTGAGGACGAGAGTCGGGAAACCCTCCTCGCGCTCCCAAAGGGGCGGCACGCCGTAAGCGCGCGCGACCCGCGCGAGGTCTTCGTCTACTTCACACAACGCCCTCACGCCCCGCGCGAGAGACGCACGCGTCAACTTCTTCGGCATGGCCGCGAGCTTAACATAGTGAGGCAGAAGCCCGACCGTAAGGGAGGGCGTACGTCGTCCGTGATGTTCCACGCAGGGAGACCGATGCCCTCCCTTACGGTCGGGCTTCTGCCTCATCTTCCACTTCGGCGCGCAGGCCGAGGCGCATGGCGTCGAAGGCGGGGAGGCGTGTGGGGGCGGGCATCTTCGAGGAGGCGCCGCGGGCCGAGAACCAGATGGCTTCGTTGAGGACGCGCGGGTCGGCCATGTCCGCGCGCTCGATGTCCTGCTCGGCGGTGCGGCGCATCCAGTAGCGCGCGGCCGCGTCCTTCGCCGCGGGCGTCAAAAGGCTCTCGGGCGCGAGGATGGGGAGGACGGCCGTGTACGGCCGGAGGTCGGGCTCGCTCTGAAAAATGTCGACGGGCACGGCCGTCTGGTCGAGGAGGTTCATCGGCTCCATGCCGAGCAGCAGCTCGATGGTGCGGATGAAGCTGACGGTGTTGTGGAACTCGTGGACGAGCGCGCCCCGGCGGTTGTAGGCGGAGATGAGGAGCGCGACCGAGCGGTGACAGTCCACGTGGTCGGGGCCGTCCTGCGCGTCGTCTTCGACGACGACGACGGCCGTGTCCTTCCAGTAGGGGCTGTTGGAGACGGCCTCGACCAGGCGGCCGAGCGCGTAGTCGTTGTCGGCGACGTAGAACTGCGCCGTCGGCTTGTTGGCGTCGACGCCGGAGGTGTGGTCGTTCGGCAGGCGCACGACGGAGAAGTTCGGGAGCTGCGTCCCCCGCCCCGTCTCGCGCGCCGCGACGAAGCCCTTGAACTCTTCGAGCCAGACCGAGAGGCGCGAGTAGCCGCGCAGACGCTCGTCCGGGTTCGAAGGCGTGACGAGCGGGTCGAGCTTTCCGTCCGCCGCGCGCGCCGCGCGGTAGGAGGCGACCGTGATGGCGTCGGGCGTCTGCAGGTTGAAGTTGCGGAAGGTCGGGCTGTAGTGGCCTTCGAGCGTCTTCTTCGTCGGCACGGCCGAGACGGTCGGCGTCAGGTCTGGGTAGGTCTTCTCCTTGTTCGTCCGGAACGAGACCACGTCGGCCTCGGACATCGTGCCGATGAACTCGCCGTAGTTGCGGTAGGTGAGTCCGGCGCGCACCGCGGCGTCCCAGAGGTAGAGCGTCTCGGGCTCAGTCACGTCGCGCCGGCCGTGCAGGTAAGGGATGTAGCGGCGGAAGAACTCGGCCACCTCCTCCGGCCCCGCGCCCGAAGGGAAGACGGGCTTCGCGTTCTTCGTCGGCCAGACGTTGGGCATGCGGTTGAAGCCCTCGGCGTCGTAGGTGCGGCCGCGGTCGGAGTAGTCCCAGCGGTACGACTTGTCGAGGTAGTCGGTCGAGAAGGCGGCCGTCGACCAGTTGTGCCCGTCGGGGCTGGCCTCGGCGTTGACGAAGAAGCGGTCGAAGAGTCCGAAGCGCAGGGCGAGCTCGCGGTGGTTGGGCGCGACCATTTGCTCCGAGCCATTCTGGCTGCGCGCAGCGCTCCCGGCGCCGAAGATGGCGATGGAGGGGTCTCCGTCGGCGGGCGTGCCGTCGCCGGAAGCGTTCAGGTCGCCGAAGACCTGGTCGTAGGTGCGGTTCTCCTTGATGACGTAGATGACGTGCCGGATGGGCGAGCGCCCGCCGAAGAGTGCGCGCCGCTCCGCGCCGACGAGGTTGTTGTTGCGCATGACGCTCTGCGTGTAGCGCACGAGCTGGCGCTCGGTCGGCTCGGGCAGGGCGGAGAGGTTGCCGGCGACGAGCGAGACGCTGTACTGCCCGCCGTAAGGGGCCGCGTGCGTGCTGCGCCGCGTGCCGGCGGGGAAGCGCTCGTTCGGCAGGTTGGGCGCGCGGCCCGAGTTGTCCACGACCGTCGAGCCGTTGGCGAAGCCCGTCCCCTTCCCGTTGCCGACGAAGACCGTACCGTCCGCCACCGCCACGGCCGAAGGGTACTGCCCCGCGGGGATGAAGCCGCGCACGGACGAGCGCCGCGCGGAGAGGGTGACGACGGCGACGGAGTTGCTGTGCGCGTTGGCGACGTAGAGAGTGCGCTCGTCCTCGGAGAGCGCGAGCCCTTCGGGGCTCGCGCCGAGGCGCGCGCCTTCGGCGAGGCGGACGCCCACGCGCTCGACCTCGCGGTCGGTCCGGGTGTCGATGACCGAGACGCTGTCGTCGTTCGAGTTGACGACGTAGAGCCGCGTCCCCGCGCGGTTCAACTTCAAAGCCGTCGGGTGTCTTCCCACCGGCACGTACGAAACCTTGCGCCCCCCGCCCGCTACCGGGACGACGGCGACAGACTCGTCGTTCCAGCAGGAGACGTAGACCTTCGACGACAGCGCCGCCACGTCGTAAGGGTAGACGTGAGCGCCGAGGCCGTCCGCGGGCTTCAATCCCCTGCGCCCCGCGAGGTCGACGCGTTCGAGCGCGGGCTTGCCCTTCAGGTCGCGGGCGATGCCGAGGCTGTCGCCGAGGTTGTTGGCGGTGTAGAGCGTCCCGCCGTCGGGCGAGAGCGCGAGCCCCACGGGGTAGACGGCCGCGTGCCCGTCGTTGTAGCGCGGGTCGGCGGGGCGCGTGGCGAAGCCGCTCACGTCGATGGAGGGGGCCGTGACCTTCGTGTCCGGCCCGTTCGAGGCGGGGAGGATCGGCGCCGCCGTGTCGGGGAGGAAGTCGAAGGCCCAGACCTTGTTCTCGAAGCCGCCCGAGACGTAGAGCTTGTAGAAGCCTTCGCGGTCTGGCCGCGGCGAGAAGGCGAGGCCGACGTTCGCGCTCTGCGGCGTGGGGAAGTAGACGTTCTGGACGACGGCCGGCGGACGCAAGGAGAGGTTGATGACGGCGAGCGACTGCTGCGCCTTGTTCGTCTTCGAGTCGAACTGCAGGCCGTAGCCGCTGTTGACGACGACGAGGTACTGCCCACGACCGCCCGGCCCCGTGCGGTCGGGGCTGCGCACGAAGTTGACGGGCAGGGCGCCGACGGCCGGCAGCCCCGTCGTCAGGTCTTTGACGAGCGAGCCGGCGGGTGTTATCGGCCGGCCCTCCGACGCGGGTTGGTTTTTGACGTTGATGTCGGCCGAAGAGTGGGCGAGCCCGAGCGCGAGCGCCGCCAGTAAGACTGTAGGCAGTAGGCAGTAGGCAGTAGGCAGTTGAAAAACCCTTCGTCGGTCAGACCGCATGTTTGTCATCTTTAACTTCCCCGCATTGGAACCTGCTGCCTACTGCCATCTGCCTACTGTCTACTGTTCTTCAGTCCCTTGGCGATCTGCGCGTTGCCTTCGATGATGCGCTTGGTCGTCGCCTCGTCGGCGTCCATCGACCAGTTGCCGGCCTCGAACGTGCCGCCGAGGATGACGCCGTCGGCGCGCGGGAACATGTAGAGCGAGTTGGCGAGGTAGCCGTAGTCCAGCTCGGGCTGCGGCAAAAGCACCTCGATCTGGCCTCGCATCGAGGCCATCCCCTGGTCGCCGAAGAGCGCGCGCGCGCCGAGGCCCGTGCAGTTGAAGACGACGCGCTCGGGAAGCCCGGCCACCTCTTCGCGCGTCTTCAGCTCCTTCACGACGACACGCCCGCCCGCCGCGTAGAAGTCGCGCAGGAGCGCGCGCAGGTACGTCTGCGGCTCGATCATCAGGGAGGTGAACTGCCGGACGAAGGGGAAGCCGAAGCTCCGCTGCGCGTCGGAGTAGAAGCGCGTCTCGGGGTAGAGTTCGGGGCCGCCCGCCAGCTCGCGCCCCAGAGGCCCCGAGCCGAACGTGTAGGTCTCCATCCAGCGGACGCCGTACTCGGGGCCGACGTAGGACTGGAACTCCCTGTGCGCGAGGCGGCACGCGAGCCCGTAGCGCTCCATGAAGGTCGCGTTGACCTTCCCCTGCTCGTAGACGTGAGTGGGGTACCAGAGCGCGCCCGCGACGTTCGAGGTCGTCTCGGGCGGCAGCTCGCGCGTGTAGACGGTGACGGCCTTGCCGCGCCTCTGCAGCACGCGCGCCGTCGAGAGTCCGATGACGCCGCAGCCCAGCACGGCGAGACTTTTGTCTTCGAGGTTGCGCGCCTGCTCGGCCGCCATCTGCGCGACGCCCCACGAGAGCGAGACGCCCCCGCCGCCGTGTCCGTAGTTGTGCACGACGACCTTCTCGCCGAGGCGCTCGTTCGTGAGCACGAAGCCTTCGGGGCGGTAGGGGCGCAGGCCGACGACCGTGCGGATGACCCGGTCGCGCGAGACTTTTGCGGGCGGCAGACGGCGCGGCGGCTCCTCCTGCGCGGCGCGTGCGGCCGGACTCTTAGCCAGAGCCGCGTAGGCGCCGGCCGCGAGCGCGGAGGCGAGAAAGCTCCTGCGGTCAGTCGTTGGTCTGTCCATGTGCCACGGAGTTTATAAAAACCGCGCCCGGTTGCGAAGAGAATTTTTCGCCCGCGTCAGGTCTTGCCTGCTACAGTTCGGGAAAGTGTAACAACGTCGGCCCTGTTGGTCGCCTCTGACGCTATTCTCCTTCACGGACTGTGTACTTTTGAAAGAGGAGAACTATGTATAAGAGAGCCTCGCTGGTGTTGCCCGTCGGGTTGCTGGTTTGCGCGGTGTGTCATGCGCTGTTGACGCGGGGCGTTGACGCGCGGACTGTCGGCGCGCAGGGGTCGCAGCAGTCGCCGTCGCCGCGGCTGGTCTTGTCCGGGCATAGAGGCAAGGTGGAGGCGCTGGCCTTCAGCCCCGACGGGAGTACACTGGCGACGGGCGCCGACGAAAGCACGGCGCGGCTCTGGGAGGTGGCGACCGGCCGGGTGAAGGCCGAGCTGCCGGGCCACGGGTTTCTCGGGGGCGTGTCGAGGCTCTCGTTTAGCCCCGACGGCAGGCTGCTCGAGACCGGTGGGATGCGGCGGTCGGTCAGGCTGTGGGACGCGCGGACGGGAGAGCTGAAGCTGAAACTTGAGGGCGAGAAGGGCTTCGTCTTCGGCGTCAGCTTCAGCCCCGACGGACGCACCGTCGCCATCCCCAGCAGCGGGAGTCGCTCGGTAAACCTGTGGGACGTCGAGACCGGAAAGCTGCGCGCGACTCTGACCCACCCGAAAGCGAAGTTCTCGCAGAGCACGGGGGAGGTGGCCTTTAGCCCCGACGGGCGCACGCTCGCCGCCGTGTCGGGCTTCAGCACCGCGTACCTCTGGGACGTGGCCGCGGGGCAGATCACCCACGTCCTCGAACAGGGCGACACGATCTACACGCTCGCGTTCAGCCCCGACGGGCGCACGCTCGCTACGGGTGGCAGGGACTTTTCGGCCCAGTTGTGGGACGTGGCGACGGGCCGTTGGGTCGCGCGTTTGCCGCACGCGGGCCGCGTGCTTCGTCTGGCCTTCAGCCCCGACGGACGGTACTTCGCCACCGCGAGTGATGACCGCAAGGCGCGTTTGTGGGAGGCCGGTTCGGCTAGACTGATCGCCGAACTGCCGCACAAGGGAACCGTCTGGTCGCTCTCGTTCAGCCCGGACGGGGCTCTGCTGGCTACGGGCAGCGACAACGAGAAAGTCGTGAAACTATGGGACACCGCGTCGGGTGAGTTGAAAGCGGAGTTGCGCGGCGGGCAATACCCGGTCTGTTTTAGCCCCGACGGGCGAACCCTGGCGACGGCGGGCGGAAAGAACGCGGCACTCCTGTGGGACGTTCCTACCGAGTGAGCGGCACCTCTTAGACCAAGGAGGTGCCGATTAAGCTCAGCGAGCCCGACTTCCGTATCCCCCGCGGCGGATTAAAGGGTATTGGGTGCTGGGTGCTGGGTACTGGATTGTTCTTACCAGCACCCAGCACCCAGCACCCAACACCTTCTTTACCCCCTCGGCCGGACGGTGATGAAGGTCGAGCCTTCGTTGCCGCGGGTGACGAGGAGGAGCACGGGGCGGTTGCCCGCCGCGTCGATGGCCGAGCGCAGGTCTTCGGGTGCCTTGACGGGCTCGCGGTTCGCCTGCTCGATTAAATCCCCTTGACGAAGCCCCGCGTCGGCCGCGGGGCCGTTCGGGTCAACCTCCGTGACGACGAGTCCCTGCCGGTCGGCCGGCAGGCGCAGGCGCGACGCAAGGTCGGGCGTGAGCGGCGTCACCCCGATGCCGAGCTTGCCGCCGCCCTCGGCCTGCCCGCCGCCGCCTTCGCCTTCGTCGCCGCCGCGCGCGCCGTTGTTGTTAGCCACCAGCTCGCCGACCGTCACCTTCGACTCCTGCTCGCGCCCGTCGCGCAGAAGCTTGAGCGTCACCTCCGTGCCCGGCTGCGTCGAGGCGACGAGGTTGCGCAGCTCGTTCGGCTCGTTCACGTCCGTGCCGTTGAAGGCCTTGATCACGTCGCCCTGCTTCAGGCCCGCCTTGTCGGCCGCGCTCCCCTTCTGCACCGAGCCGACGATGACGCCGCGCACCTCTTTGAGCCCGAGGCTCTGCGCCATGTCCTCGGTCACGCCCTGCACGACGACGCCGAGCTGGCCGCGCCGGACGCGCCCGCCGTTGACGAGCTGCTCGATGACGCTGTGCGCCATCTTCGAGGGGATGGCGAACCCGATGCCGATGTTCCCGCCCGAGGGCGAGAGGATTTGCGAGTTGATGCCGATCAGCTCGCCCGAGGTGTTGACGAGCGCGCCGCCCGAGTTGCCCTGGTTGATGGGCGCGTCCGTCTGCAGGAAGTCTTCGAAGCTCCCGTCGGAGAGTCCCGTGTAGCGCCCCTTCGCCGAGATGATGCCGGAGGTCACGGTCTGGCCGATGCCTAAGGGGTTCCCGACGGCGAGCACCACGTCGCCGACGCGCACCTTGTCCGAGTCGCCGAGCGTGAGCACGGGCAAGTCCTTCGCGTCCACCTTGAGCACGGCGAGGTCGGAGGGCTGGTCGCTGCCGATGAGCTTGGCGGTGAAGATGCGGCGGTCTGTGAGTTCGACGGTGATCTGCTCGGCGCCGTCCACGACGTGGTGGTTGGTGACGATGTAGCCGTCCGCCGTGATGATGACGCCGGAGCCGAGCGCGCGCTGGCGCTGCACCTGCGGCTGCTCCTGCTGCGGCTGGCGTCCGCCGAAGAAGTCCCGCAAACTGGGGTCGTCCAGGAAAGGGTGCTGGCGCGGCAGGCGCGTCTGGCGCTCGGCGCGGATGGTGACGACCGCGGGCGCGACGCGCGCGACCACGTCGGCGTAAGAGTTGTGTTCGACGTTTGGCGACGAAGGCGGCGGCAGTTTGAAGTCGCCCTGCCGCTCGGGCTGCCCGGCCCCCTGCTCCGGCTGCGCCGCCCTGCGGCACCCCGCGAGCGCGAGTGCGAAGACGAGAACGATGACGAACGCGCTGAATGCTCTCCTCATAATCATGCCTCTCTGAAAAATTATCCGGCGCCGCGCGGCCGCCGCCACGCGCGCACATTCTACGAACCGTTGGGCGAATGAGTTTCTTCCGGCCCTTATTTAACAACTACTGCCCCGCCGACGCAAAACCCGGCGGCACTTAAAAGGAACCGCGAACGTACGTCCGGCGTCATATGCACCGATGCCTTTGCCGAAGGCTTTCAAGTATCCCGCTTTGACGCTCGCGGCGCTCCTCTGCGTAAGCGCCGCCTGCACGGTCGCGCCGCGTTCAAGGTCGAGTACGGCGGCCCCGGCCAACGCCAACGTTTCGACGACGAGCACGCCGACGGAGCCCCAGGACTTTGACGGCTACATGCGCGCGGAGTTCGCGCCGGCCGACGGCTTCGACTTCCCCTTCGGCGACGGCGCGGGCGGCGGCTCCTACACAGACCTCGCGACGGGCAAGAGCTACGGGGGCTGGTACGTCGCGACGCACTTCGCCGAACAGTACAGCCTCGGCCTCCACACCGGCGAAGACTGGAACGGCGCGGGCGGCGGCAACACAGACCTCGGCCAGCCCGTCTACTCGGTCGCCAACGGCCGCGTGGTCTTCGCCAGGAACTGCGGAAGGCTGTGGGGCAACGTCGTCGTCATCGAACACCTCTTCTACGAGAACGACGAGCGGCGCGAGATACGCTCGCTCTACGCCCACCTGAACGAGATCAAGGTGAGCGAAGGCGCGGAGGTGCGCCGTCGCCAGTTGATTGCGACGGTCGGGCAAGACCCCGAGAAACTCTTCAACGCGCACCTGCACGTCGAGCTGCGCCTCGACCCGACGCTCGCGCCGACCTTCTGGCCCTCGTCCGAAGGCAAGGACGCCGCGTGGCTGCGCGAGCACTACGAGGAGCCTTCCGGCTTCATCAAGTCGCACCGGAAGCTTCCCGTCCCTCAAAACGAGAGCACGCTCGTCCTGGTCGACCAGGCTCGTTACAAGGCGCGGCTCTACGCGGGCGGGCGCGTGGCGGGCGAGTACAACGTCAGCCTGGGACAGGGCGTGGGCGAGAAGCAGGTCGAGGGGGACAACCGCACGCCGAAGGGCATGTACTTCGTCGTCCAGAAGCACCGCGGCGACTTCCCGGGCGACTACGGCGCCTTCTACGGCGGCCACTGGATCAAGCTCAACTACCCGAACCGCTACGACGCCGCGCGCGGCTGCGCCGCCGGCCTCATCACCCCCGCGCAGGAAGCATCCATCTCCGCCGCCTGGGAGAAGCGCTCACCAACCTTAGAGACGACCCGCCTCGGCGGCGGCATCGGCTTCCACGGCTGGGCGCGCGAATGGTCTGACTCCGGCCCCCGCCACCTCTCCTGGGGCTGCGTCGTCCTCCACCTCTCCGACATCCCAACCTTCTACGACCAACTCCCCGAAGGCTCCATGGTCGTCATCTTCTGACCGCGGCCCGTCCTGAAATGTTTCCGCGGCGGCCGACATATGTCTATGGAATCACATTGTCTTTAATCGGTGCGGCGTCTTGTGCCCGATGGTGAGCCGTCGCGTTCATGCTGGCGAGAGACATCAACCCGTCGGCCTCGCTTATCATTCTGGAGGAATCGAACGATGCAGGACTCGATACTTTTCTGGAACGCTGTCGCGCTCGAAGCCAACCGCGTCAGCCACAGCGACCCCGGCAGGATGGAGCAGACTGGCCCGCCGCTTTCGGCGCGGGCGCTGGCAATCGTCCACCTGGCGATGTACGACGCCTACGCCGCGATCACCGGCGGGCCGGACTTCCCGCGTTACCTCGCGCCGCCGGCAAACGTGCCGACGCCGCCCCCGCCGCCCCCTCTGCTCCCCGACTCGTCCGTCCGTAACGCCGTCGCGGGCGCGGCCCACAGGACGCTCACCCTGCTCTACAAGAATCAGAAGGACTACTTCGACGCCCAGTTGAGCGGCTTCAACACCGCCGACCCGTACTTCGTCTTCGGGGCCGAGGTCGGGTTCGCGCTGTGGAAGTTCCGCGAGGCTGACGCCGGCGTCGGCGATAACGGGTACATGCCGAGCAACAAGAGGTGCAGGCACCGCCCCGACCCGGACAACCCCGGGCAGGGCTTCCACGCGCCCTTCTACGGGGCGCAGACGAAAGGCTTTGCCATCTCCGCCCGCCACAAGCTGGACGCGCCGCCCAAGTGCGACTCGCCCGGCACCGAGTACCTGAGGGCGCTCAAGCAGGTGCGCGCCAAGGGCATCATGCCGGAACTGATGGCGACGCTGCCCGGCGCGCTCTTCAACGACAGGCGCACCCCGGACGAGACCCTCACCGGGATCTTCTGGGGCTACGACGGCGCGAACAGGCTGGGCACGCCGCCGCGCCTCTACAACCAGATCATCCGCCTGATCGCCATGAAGCGCAGCCCCGGCGCGCCCAACACGCCGAACAGCGAGGGGCAGAACGCGCGCCTCTTCGCCTTCGTCAACGCGGCTATGGCCGACGCCGCCATCCTCGCGTGGGAGGCGAAGTACTGCTACGACCTCTGGCGGCCCGTCGTCGCCATCCGCGAGCACGACCCCTCGTTCGGCCCCGGCCTTGCGACCCGGCCCGGGAACACGATCTCCGACGACGCCGACCCGTCCTGGCTGCCGCTGGGCGCGCCCAACACCAACAACACGGCGCTCAAAAACTTCACGCCGCCCTTCCCCGCCTACCCGTCGGGGCACGCCACGTTCGGCGCGGCCGCCTTCCACATCACGCGGCTCTTCTACGGCATCGCCCCCGGCAACAAGAGCCGCGACGACCTGTTCAAAGACCTCTCCGTCGTCTCCGAGGAGCTGAACGGGATCAACCGCGACAACCGCGGGACGGTGCGGCCGCGCCACGTCCGCGAGTTCAAGGACGGCCTGTGGCAGATGATCCTCGAAAACGGCATCAGCCGCGTCTACCTCGGCGTCCACTGGATTTTCGACGCCCACGCGGCGAAGGCCAACGGCAACCCCGACCTCAGCAAGAACGTCGGGGGCATCCCGCTCGGCCTGACCATCGCCGAGGACATCTTCGCCCAGAACGGGAAGGCCCCGAAGCTCTCGACGACGACGAACCCGAGCGTTACGCCGCCGGCGGTAACGCAGCCCGCGGACGCGCAGGGCTGCGCCAACACCATCAGCCCGGCGCAGTCGGTCAGGAAGGCGAAGGGCAAGCAGGAGCCCGAGGAGCCGGAGGAGACGACGACGCAGGAAGTCCACATTCCTTACCTGGGCGGCACATCGAGGCGTTGAGCCGTTGGGTACGTCCCGCCGTTCTCGGCCGGCGGGTTACGGAAGGGGCGGGGGCGCCGCGGCCGGCCGCGGCGCCCCCGCTTCGCCTTGCCCGCCGCCGTCAACTCAAAAACCCTTGCCTATTTTCGGAATAACATTAGAATGCTCCAATCTTTCTTCAAACACTCGGCCGAGGTCTTGGCCGCCCCGAAGGAATTCGACAATGAGAATCTCTAAGCCGCGCACGCGCGCCGCCGGCCTCATCGCCTCCGCGCTCTTCGCCGCCTTCGGGGCGTGGGCGCTGCTGTCGGCCTCGAACGTCGAGGCGAAGCGCCAGGCCGACAAGCGCGCCGAAGGGCTCGCGGCGTGGGGGCAGGTCTACGGCGTGCTCACGCACCCGCGCTGCATCAACTGCCACACGGCGACGAACTACCCGCAGCAGGGCGACGAGCGACGCCGCCACGCCGTCAACGTCCTGCGCGGCCCCGACGGCCACGGCGTCGTGGGCCTCAACTGCGTGAGCTGCCACCAGAAGGCGAACGCCGACAGCACGGGCGTCCCCGGCGGGCCGGACTGGCACCTCGCGCCGCTCTCGATGAGGTGGCAAGACGAGAACGACCAACCGCTCCCGAGCGACGAAGTCTGCCGGCAGGTCAAAGACCCCAGGCGCAACGGGAACATGAGCCCGCAGGCTCTCATCAAGCACAACGCCGAGGCGGAACTCGTCCTCTGGGCCTGGGAGCCGGGCCGCAGGCCCGACGGCACCGTGCGCTCCACGCCGCCCGTCTCGCACGAGGAGTTCGTCGCGGCCACGCGCCGCTGGGTCGAGGCCGGCACGCCCTGCCCGTCCGGCAAGTAAGGAGAAGGTTCGATGGCGAAGTATCAGCTCAACGTCAACGGCCAGAGCCGCGAGGTCTCGGCCGACCCCTCGACGCCGCTCCTGTGGGTGCTGCGCGAAGACCTGAAGATGACGGGCACGAAGTTCGGCTGCGGCGTCAGCGCGTGCGGCGCGTGCACCGTCCACGTCGCGGGCGTGGCGACGCGCTCGTGCGTCGTCCCCATCGCGCTCCTCGGCGAGCGCCCCGTCGTGACGATAGAGGCGATGGCCCAAGACCCCGTCGGGCGCGCCGTGCAGGACGCCTGGGTCGAGAAGGACGTGGTGCAGTGCGGCTACTGCCAGAGCGGACAAATCATGACGGCGGTCGCGCTGCTCAGGCACACGCCCAGGCCGACGGACGCGAACATCGACGAGTCGCTCGGCGGGAACCTCTGCCGCTGCGCGACCTACGTGCGCATCCGCGAGGCCGTCCACCTCGCCGCGCAGAAGCTGAAGTGAGAGGGGGCGGACGTTTGATGACGAACTCGAACACGAAAGTCGAAGGGTTACGGACGACGAGCCGCCGCGGCTTCCTGCGCGCCACGGCGACGGCCGCGGGCGGACTCCTCGTCGCGCTCTACCTCGACAAACATACGACGGCGCAGGAGGGCGTCAAGCCGAGTCAGATTCCTCCACCGCCGAAGAAGGACTACCCGCCCGACGCCTTCGTCCGCGTCACGCCGGACAACAAGGTCGTCATTCAAGTCAACCGGCTTGAGTTCGGGCAGGGCGTCCACACGGCCCTGCCCCTGGTGCTGGCCGACGAGCTGGACGCCGACTGGTCGCAGGTCGTCTCGGAACTCGCGCCCGCGGGCGACGTGTACAAAGACCCCCTCTTCGGCATCCAGATGGTCGGCGGCTCCGGCTCCATCGCGCACTCGTTTACGCAGTACCGCGAGCTGGGCGCGAAGACGCGCGCGATGCTCGTGGGCGCGGCGGCCGCGCGCTGGAACGTCTCGCCCGACAGGTGCCGCACCGCGGCCGGCGTCGTCCACGGCCCCGCGGGTCAGTCTCTGAAGTACGGGGAGCTGGCGGCCGACGCGGCGCGACAGCCCGTGCCGGCGACGGTGAGGCTCAAAGAGCCTTCCGAGTTCAAGCTGATCGGCAAAGGGGCCAGGCGGCTCGACAGCCGCGCGAAGTGCGACGGCTCTCTGAAGTTCGGCATCGACCTCGACCTGCCCGGCATGCTCGTGGCCGTCGTCGCGCGCCCGCCCGTGTGGGGCGCGAAGGTGAAGAGCTTCGACGACTCCGCGGCGCGCAAGGTCGAGGGCGTGCGCGAGGTCTTCGAGATTCCCGTCACGCGCGGCGGGACGGGCGTCGCCATCGTCGCGGACAGGTACTGGACGGCGAAGCGCGCGCGCGACCTCCTGAGGGTGGAGTGGGACGACTCGAAGGTCGAGCGCGCCGACAGCACGCGCCTCTTCGAGCAGTACAGGCAGCTCGCGCGCACGGCGGGCCTGAGCGCGGCCGCGCGCGGCGACGCCAAGGCCATCGAGCGCGTCGCCCCGGCCGACCTCCTCGTCGCCGAGTACGAGTTCCCGTATCTCTCGCACTCGCCGATGGAGCCGCTCAACACGACCGTCCGCTTCGACGGCGACGCGGCCGAGGTCTGGGCCGGCTCGCAGTTCCAGACCTTCGACCACATGGCCGTCGCCGACGTCCTGGGTCTCAAACCCGACCGCGTCACCTTCCACACCGAGATGGCCGGCGGCGGCTTCGGCCGTCGCGCCGTGCCCGACTCGCACGTGCAGCGCGAGGCGGCTTCGATTGCCAAACGTTTCAAGGGGACGCCAATCAAGCTCGTCTGGCCGCGCGAGGACGACGTGCGCGGCGGCTACTACCGCCCGATGCACGTCCACCGGGTCGAGATCGGCTTGGGCAGTGACGGCCTGCCTCACGCGTGGCGCCACGTCGTCGTCGGCCAGTCACTCCTCGAAGGCACGCCCTTCGCCATGATGATGAAGGACGGCGTGGACTCTTCGACGGTCGAGGGCGTCAACGACACGCACTACGCCGTGCCGAACTTCAGCGTCACCGTCCACCACCCGAAGGTGAACGTGCCCGTCCTCTGGTGGCGCTCGGTCGGCCACACGCACTCCGCTTTCGTGATGGAGACTTTGATCGAAGAGCTGGCGGCGCGCGCCAAGATGGAGCCGCTCGCCTACCGCCGCAAGCTGATCAGGCAGGAGCCGGAGACGAAGAAGCTGCTCGCGGCGATAGACCTTCTGGACGAGAAGACCGCCGCGTGGCGCGACCGTGTGCCGCAGGGCCACGCCGTCGGCTTCGCCGCGCACGAGTCTTTCGGGACGGGCGTGGCCTGCGCGGCGGAGGTCTCGATCCGCAACGGGCGGCCTTGGATTCACCGCGTCACGGTCGCGGTGGACTGCGGGCTGGCCGTCAACCCACTGACCGTCGAGAGCCAGTTCCAGGCCGGCGTAAGTTTCGGCCTTTCGCAGCTCATGGCCGGCGGCCAGATCACACTGAAGGACGGGCGCGTCGAGCAGCGGAACTTCGACCGCTACGTCCCGCCCTACATGCCCGACGCCCCCGTCGCCGTGGACGTGCACATCGTCCCGAGCGCGGAGGCGCCCACCGGCTGCGGCGAGCCGCCCGTCCCCGTCATCTCGCCCGCGGTCGTCAACGCGCTCTCGAAGTTGACGGGCAAGCGCTACCGCACGCTCCCGCTCGTCACCGTCTGAAAACCATTAACCACAGAGACACAGAGGCACAGCTTTGAAGACATAAGTCGTCGAGCTGTGCCTCTGTGTCTCTATGGTTAACTCTCTTTTATTGAATCACTGAACGTAGAAGGCGGTCTGCTGCGTGGCGGTCTTTTGCGCGGCGTGGTCTTCGGCCGTGACCCGGAGCGTGTAGCGGCCGGGCTGCAGTTCGCCCAGATTAAGCTCGGCCGTGAAGGGGACGCGCGCCGGGTCTGTCTGCGCGTCGACGGCGAGCTTGCGGAAGGGCGTGGCGACGACCTCGCGGCCTTCGCGGAAGACCTGCACGCGCGCCGAGAGGTTGCCGACCGCGCCCGCGTTGTAGACGAAGGTCATGAACCTCAGCCGCGAGCCGCGCGCGAAGCGCTTGTCCACGCTCCACTGCACGCGGCCGGCTTCCGCGCCCTTGTCCGCGACGCCTTCGAGCCCGAGGATCAGACTGCTCAAAGTGAGCTGCCGCGCCGAGAGGTCTGGGATGATGACCCACTGCGAGGCGCTGCCCAGGACGCCGCTCCGCTCGTCGCGCGCGGCCACGCGCACCTGGTAGATGCCCGGCTTCAAAGGCGAGGGCTGGTTGTAGATGACGTTCGAGAAGTTGCGCGCGCCCTCCGCCTCGGACGGCGGGTTGACCTTGAGTCCCGTCCTGAAGCTCGCCGCGGGCTTGCCCTGGTCGTCGAGCACCACGCCCTCTATCGTCAACTGCGCCGGCTCTCTGTCCTGCGCGCCGTAGGACAGACCTTCGGTGAACGCCTGCACCGAAGTCGTCAAAACCGTGCCGCTCGAAGGCACGTCGAGGTAGATGAGCGAGAGCTGCAAAGGTATCGCCGGCCGCGGGAAGAACTCCGCGAGCGCGTGGCTCAGGGGGTCGGCCGGCCTCTTCTCGGACTTCGCCGCGTCCTTCGCTTCGCCCTTCACTTCCCCGTTCGCGGCCGCGTCGGTCGGCGCGGGCGCGCCGCTGAAGAAGCCGCGCGCCGAGCGCACGGTCAGGTCGGGTCGGCCCGCGACGCTCACCTCTATCTTCCGAAGTTTCTCGCTCCTGCCCCCTTCGCCCTCGGGCCGCCAGGCGATGAGGTAGTAGCGCGAGGTCTCCTCCACCGCGGCGTTGACGAACTGGCCGAACGTGTTCTGGTTGCGCAGCGCGCGCCCGCCCGTGTCGGCCGCGAGCGCGTTCATCGCGTCCTGCGACGCGACGATCTCGCGCAGGTTGGAGGCCTCGAGCCTCCCGTTCGGGTCCGTCGGCGCGGTGCCCGCCGCGTCGGGCGTGCCCGAGATGAGGCCGCGCGCGTCGATGGAGTAGATGACGACGCCCGCGCGGCGCGCCTCGTCCGTGATGCGCCCGAGCCGCTCGCGCGCGATGGGGCCGCGCGGCCCCGTCTCGGCCAGGAAGCCGTCCGAGACGAAGAAGGCCAGCTTACTGCCCGGCATCTTCTCGGCGTAGCGCAGGAGGGTTTCGAGCGAGTAGTAGGTGCCGGCCGTGACGTTGCCCGCCTGGATGAGTATCTGGCGCGCGCGGCTCTGCACCTGCATCTCGCAGTGCTGGCGCCGGACGGCGGGGTCGCGGGTCGGCGCGGCCCCGCCCCACTTCATGCAGTCCTCCACGTAGAAATCGAAGAGGCGCTCGTCGTCCTTGCGCTCGACGGAGAGCGCCGCGTACTCGGTCATCGTGCCGCCCGGGTTGCGGGCGTAGTCGGTCACGACGTACGGGACGTGCCCGACGCGCGCGACGGCCGCGCGCAGAATCTCCTTGTCGTCGGTGAACTGTTGCAGGAAGCCGATGCGCCCGCTGGCCGAGGCGAGGGCGACGAGGTCGCCCTCGCCCATCTCCTTTTCGATGAAGTCGAGCAGCATCTTGCGCGCGCGCGTGACGCTGTCGAGTGAGAGGTGCCGGTCGTCTAAGAAGAAGACAATCGTGCGCTGCCGGGACGCGGGCGCGGCCGCGGCGGCCGCTTTCGTCGGGGCCGGCCCGCCCTCCGCCGCCGCGCGCGCCAGGCGTTCCCTCGCGCTCCCCGACACCACGCTCTCGAAGAAGCTGATGGGGACGGCGCGCCCGTCCACCTTCAGCTCGAAGTCCTCCCGCTTCAGGCCGTCCACGAACCGCCCCTGCCGGTCGAACACGCTCACGCCCGTCTGCACCAGCTCCGCGTTGACCCGCACCACCTCCTCGTCCCCCTGCTGCCCGAACGCCGCAGGACAGAAGACGCAGAGCACCAGCGTCAACACGCAAAGGATGTGAGCGGGTCTGTTCATCGGAGGCAATCTGAAATCTATTTGACCGCCGCCAGTTGGCCGATGCGGGCGCGGACGGCCGAGGTGAGGAGGCGCACTTCGTCGTCGTTGTAGTTGGCGGCGCGGAAGGCGTCCGCGATCTGCTTGTCGGAGAGGCGCGACAGTATCCCGGCGAGCCACTGCGCGTCGGCGACCGTGATGTCCCGCATGAGCCCCTTGTTCTTGCCCTCGAAGCTGAAGCGGACGCGGCCGGACTCGACGCCCTCGATGAACTTGTCCTGGGCGAAGTCTTCGGGGTTGTTGCGGGTGCCCTTGATCTGGCGGACGCGGGCCATCAGCCCGCCCACGCCGCCGGTCTTGCCCACGGTGGCCCCGAGGTCGCTGACGACGTAGTGCAGCTCCGTCCCGCCCTCGCGGCTCACCACGAGGATGCGGTTGTTGTCGTCTTTCAAGTCCCAGTTCTCGAAGAGCGCCATCATGATCTTGAGCCCCTGCAGCTCGCGCCTGCCCGAGAAGGGGTTGTCCGTCCAGCGCCACTCGCCGTGGCGCTTCGTGTCCTCGGGCCGCGCCTCGAACCGGACGTTCGAGAGGCCGCCGTCCTGACACCGCTCGAAATCCTTGCCGGGGTCGGGCGCGCCCTCGATCTTCGCGCAAGGCGCGAGGTACGTGACTTCGGGGATGTAGCCGGCGGCCCAGACGAGGCGGGTGACGGCCGTCTCGGGCTGCGCCTCGACGCCGACCTTCGCCACCCAGACGCGCCCCTTCGCGTCGCGCACGCGGTACTTCTTCGAGAAGCCGCCCTTCTCCTCCCCGACGAAGGCGAAGGGGGCGGCGGGCCGCATCTCCTCGCCGCCCGGCCCCGCGAGGAGGTCGAGCGCGGAGACGTCCGCGGGCTCGCGCCAGATGACGGGCGTGCCCTTCGGCAGCTCCTTCTTCTTATCCTTATCCTTCTGCTCCTGCGCCGCGGAGGCGGGCGCCATGATGCTGAGGAGAATGAGCGCCGCCGCCAGCTTTCTCGTCGTGCCGCGATGTGACATTGGTCTCGCCCCCGTCTCCAAGTTGTGACTTCAGCCCTTCCGCGCGGCCCGCCAGTCCTCGACGGTGATCGCCCAGCGCTCGTGGTCGCGCCAGCGCCCGCAGATTTTCAGGTAGCGCCGCGAGTAGCCCTCCTTGACGAAGCCCGCCCGCCTGACCAGCGCGACGGACGCGAGGTTGCCCGGCTGTATGTTCGCCTCGACGCGGTGCAACTTCAAGGGGCCGAACGCCCGGCGCAGCAAAAGCCCGAGCGCCTCCCCCATGTAGCCGCGGCCGGCGTAAGGCTGGCCGACATAATAACCGAGGTACGCGCTGCGGAAGATGCCGCGCACGATCTCCGAAAGGTTCATCGCCCCGACGATGCGCCCGTCCCCGGCGCGGCAGACGAAGAAGCACGCGCTCCGCTCGTCGCGGCAGCGCTTGAGGAAGGCCTCGAAATGCTCGGGCTCGGTCGGCGGCATGACCAGGCCCCGGTGCAGCCGCCGGCTCGCGCGGTTGAGCGCGAGGAACTCTTCGCGGTCGCGCGCGAGGGGCGCGCGCAGGAAGACCTTTTCAAAGGCGGCCGTCGGCATCCGCGTCTACTTCTTCGACAGACTCCCCTGCAAGTGTTTGACGGCCGCTTCCAAGACCTCGTCGCGCCCGGCGGCCACTCCCTTGATCGTCGGCGCGACGCGGACGTTCGGCTGGATGCCGACTCGTTGGAGCTGGCGGCCGTCGGCGTGGCGCACGTCGTGGCCCGTGAAGCTGACGGCGAGGTTGCCGGGCAGCACCATGAAGGTCACGTCGCCGTTGGCGCCCGTGGTCGGCGTGCCGACGAAGGTCACGTCGGTCGCGGCCTCGAAGAACATGCAGGTGTGCTCGGACTGGCTGATGGCGTCCTCGTTGATCAGCACGACGACCTTGCCCCTGTAGGCGTCGCCCCGCCGCTCGGGCAGGCGCTGCGCGAAGGTGTAGTTCGCCGAGCCGGCGAGTTCCGAGTCGCTGAGGCTCGTCGCTTCGAGGAGCGGGCGCGAGAAGAGCGCGGCGACCGGCTGCGCCTTCTCCGTCAGGCGCGGCGCGATGGCCCACGCGGTGCCGTTCGGGTAGCCGCGCATGTCGAAGATGAGGGCCGGCGTCTCCTTGACCATCTCGAACATCTTGTCCACCTCGCCCAGCTGCAAGCGCGCGAGGTCGACGTAGCCGTAGCCGCTCGGCAGAACCTGTACGACCGGCGTCTGTCGCTGCGTCGCGGCGAACAGCTTGCCCTGCTCGGCGCGGCCGATGGAGCGAGGGATTTCCGCCTCACGCTCCGCGCCGTCCATGCCGCGCAGGCGCAGCTTCACCGCCGTCCCCTTCTGCCCGCGCAGGAGGTTCGCGTGCACGCTCCTCATCAAAGCCTGCGGCGTCGAGGAGGCCGTGTAGCGGCCGAGGAACTCGACGCGCTTCGCGACCGGCTCGCCGTCGACCGTCAAGACCACGTCGCCGACCTTGACCGGCAGCCCTTCGTCGAGCACGTTCGTGACGACCGTCTGCCCCTCGACGTAACGCACGACGAACGGCGGCAGGTACGTGCCCAGCCGCTCGGCCGAGGCGTTCGCGTTCTGCACGCCGCCGTGCGAGTCGTGCATCTCCGCGACCAGCTCGCGGACGGTCAGCTGGTATTCGGCCGCGTCCTTGTCGGCCTCGAACTTGGGGATGTAGCGCGGCAGCACCGTCGCCCACGTGTCCTGGATGAGATGCTTGTAAGGGTAGAAGTAGTTGATGACGTTCCAGTAGCGAAACAGCGCGAGCAGGCGGTACTCGGCCGCGGGGAACTCCATCTCGGCGTACGGCCGCTCCTGCTGCCCGACGAGCGGCGTCAGGGCCGCGCCGGACTTCTTCCCGACCTGCGAGACCCTTCCCTCCTGCGCGGCGCGCACGGCCTCGGCCAAAGCTGCGTCCGCCCCCCCGCCCTTCGGCACGACCGCGTCGGCGCTGAAGCCGATTGAGCCGTCGGGGTTGACCGACTCGGAGGTGCGCAGGCGCGCCTGCACGCCGCCGGGCAAGTCCATCGTGAAGGTGCCGCCGCCCGCCTCGGGCGCTCGCTCGCCGTCCTGTACGACGTAGGCGCGGCCGGCGTACTGCAGGCCGCCGAGGGCCTCGGTCGCGGGCGGCGAGTTCTCGTTGATGATGAAGACAATCGGTATCTTCGTCTTCCCCTTGCCGGCGAGGGTCTGCGGCGCGAGTTCCGCGAAGGCCGAGTAGTAGAAGGAGGCGCCGCCGCCTTGCGTGGCGTAGCCGTTGTGGATGCGGTAGCGGCTGTGGCCGAGCGTCACGTCCGAGTCGAGCAGTGGCGGCAAGACCTGCCGCAGCATGTCCGCGAAGATGTAGGCCGCGAAGCCTTCGAGCGTGTCGGGGCCGCCGCGGCGCGCGTCGATGACGAGCGCCCTGGCCGTGGCGGCCGCCTCGATGGCCTTGCCGAACATCACGCGCAGGGCCGTGTTGTCGCGCGCGCCGGCCTCGGCGAGCCGCATCGCGTCGATGAAGAGCACGCCGTTCTCCGTCCGCACGAGCTCGCCCGCGGGCGCGCCTGTTTGTTTGGGAGGCGCGGCCGCACCGGCCTCGGTCTTCAGCTCGGCGCGCGTGCTCTTGTCGCCGAGCGCGGCGAGCATCTGGTTGAGGGCCGCCTGGTACTCCTGCGGCGAACGGGCCGCGTTGACCTTCGGGATCGCCTCGACGAGCGCCTTGTCCCAGTCGACCTCGCGGTAGGCGAGGGACGGGTGGAAATATTTCGCCGCGCCCCAGAGCTTCGCCAGGCCCAACAGCCTTTCGACGCGCGCCGCCTCGTCCGCCTGCCGGGCCGGCGCCTGCGCGTGTGCGTGCGCGCAGAGCGCCAGCAGCACGGCCGCCAACGCGAGAGGTTTCGGGAGGAGTTTACGCATGTTCATTTCAAACCTCCGTGGAGGACTCGACCGGACGGGTCAGAGACGGGCGCTCGCCGGGAGCGAGTTTCACTCCGACTCGCGGCAGGGCTTGTCGGCGGAGGCGTCGGCGGCCTGGCGCGCCTCTTCGTTGGTCTTGACCTTGTCGGTGACACAGACGGCGGCGTCCGTGATCTTCGCGACGGCGAGGTAGGAGGACTTCTGTTCGGGCTTCTCGGGGTTCTCGCTCGCGTTGACGCGGACGATGAGGGCGTAGGGGTGCACCTTGCCCCCCTTCTTCTCGACGCGCCACTCGGCCTTCTCGCCCAGGCTCGAAAACCCGGTCGTGATGACCTGCGAGTAGTTGAGCGGGTGCTCCTTGCCGTCGGGGCCGACGACCGTGACCGACTGGCGCGAGTCGTTGTCCTCGACCAGCAGCGTGTAGCCCCCGACGCCCGCGCACTTCTGCACGGAGCCGGCGCCCTCCTCCCGCGTCTCGACGGTCTTGCAGTGCGCGGGCGCGATGTCAGTGTAGACGCTCTCGGCGGCGGGCACGTAGGCGAGCAGGGGCAGCGCGCAGGCGAAGACGAAGAGCGCGCTCAAAGTTCTTCTCAGCATGTCAGTCTCTCCTCTGTCAGGGGTCTGGGAGAATGCTTCCGTTTAAGGGCGGAGGTGCGCGGCCCAGCCGCCGCCCTCCGCGAGTTTAATCTTCAGACGGGTCGTGCGGTCGGCGCGGCCCGAGACTTTCTTGTAGTCGCCGGCGAACCGTCCGGCGTTCACGCCGTCCTGGTACGAGTCCATTCTGAAGGCGCCTTCGGGCAGGAAAGAGAAGTCCACGTCCAGCTCGCGCGCCGTCCAGTCGGTCATCGCGCCGACGTACCAGTCGCGGCCGCTCCGGCGCGCGACGACGACGTAGTCGCCGATCTTCGCGTCCAGCACGCGCGTCTCGTCCCACACGGAGGGCACGGCCGAGAGGAACTCCATCGCCTCCGGCTCGCGCAGGTAGTTCGAGGGGCTGTCGGCGAGCATCTGCAGGGGACTCTCGAAGACGACGTACATGGCGAGCTGGTGGCAGCGCGTCCCCAGAGACACGGGGCGGTCGAAGACCTTCGCCCAGCTCTTCTGCTGCGCGTTGAGCATCGCGCCGGGCGTGTAGTCCATCGGCCCGAGGAACATGCGCGTGAAGGGGAGCGAGAGGTTGTGCTCGGGGTTGGCCTCGGCGCTCCACTTGCTCCACTCCAGCCCGCGCACGCCCTCGGTGCTGATGAGGTTCGGCCACGTCCTCGTCATCAGGGCCGGCCGCTGCCCGCCGTGGTAGTCGACCAGCATCTTGCGCCGCGCCGCCTCGCGCGTGAGCTTGTAGTAGAAGTCGATGACCTTCTGGTCGTCGCGCTGCATGAAGTCGACCTTGATGCCGCGGACGCCCCACTTCTCGAACTGATTCAGGGCCGGCTCCATCTGGTCGTCGAGCGTCTTCCAGACGACCCAGAGGATGACGCCGACGTTCTTCCGCCGGCCGTAGTCGACAAGCTCCTGCACGTCGATTTCGGGGACGACTTCGAGCACGTTGCCGCGCTTGTACCAGCCCTCGTCGAGGATGATGTACTGGAGGCCGTACTTCGAGGCGAAGTCGATGTAGTACTTGTAGGTCTCCGTGTTGACGCCCGACTTGAAGTCGACGCCGTAGACGTTGTTGGCGTTCCACCAGTCCCAGGCCACCTTGCCCGGCTTAATCCACGACGTGTCCTGAATCCGCGAGGGGCTCTCCAGAAGGTAGACGAGCTGGTTCGTGACCAGATCGCCGTCGCGCTCGGCGACGCCGAGCAGACGCCACGGGTACGTGCGGGTGCCCTTCGTGACGGCGATGTAGTCCGCGGCCTCGGTCACGCGGAAGTCGCGGTCGCCCTTCAGCTCCTCCTTCAAGGGGTAGGGCGGGAACATCGCCGCCAGCCCGTTACCGCCGGTGCCGCGCAGCCAGAGGCCCGGGTAGCCCTCCACGTCCGACTCGGCCACGGCGACCTTCACGCCCTCGGCGTCGACCACCGCGGGGAGCGTCGCGAAGGCGGCCGGCGCGATCTCCTTCAGGGGCTTCGGCGCGTAGACCCGCTCGTTGTGCGAGAAGAGGCTCTCCTCCTGCGGGTAGAAGGCCGTGTAGTCGCCCGCGAAGTTGAAGGCCGCCTCCTCGCCGTAGACCTTCACCTCCGCTTGCGGAAGCGAGGTCTCGAAACGGTAGGCCGCGCCCTCGTCGTAGACGCGGAAAGTGACGGCGTAGTTGCCATCTAATTCGAGCCGCAGCTCGTTGTAGGCCTCGCGGATGCGCGCGAACTTCTGGCGGACGACCGGCTCGACCCAGCCCTCGTACGCGCGCGGCGTCGCGCGCAGCACCTTCGGGCTCAGCCCGAGCGCCCGGTGCTCCACGTCGAGCGAGAGCGTCGAGCCGCGCAGCAAGGTCTTCCCGTTCACCAGCACGTCGTAGCTCAGACGGCCCGAGGTGTAGACTCTCAGCTCAATCTTTCTGTTCGGCGAGAAGACGGAGTGGCCCTGCTGCCGCGCGGACGCAGACACGGCCAGGCAGAAGAGCACGACGAGCAACGGCAAAGCTCTCTTCGAAGAGGTGTGCATGAGCAGACGTTTTCTTCCGAGTTTATAAAATCTATTGACGCGACCGGGTCAGTACCACCCGCTAGCGCGGGCGGCCCGGTGCGATACGCAACACCCGACTTGCAAGGGGCCACCCGCTAGCGGGTGGTACTGACCGCCGTGGCTACGTTGGAATATCAATTCCCCGCCGGCCTGTCAATCAAGATGATTTGAAATTTCAAATTCCCATCGGGTAGAGTCGGCCGACCGTATGAGTGCGAACGGGGGACATGAAAAAGGGGCCGGGTCTTCGCCCGCGCGGGCGCTGGCGTGGGCGGGCGCGCTCACGGCCGCCGTCTACCTGGCGACGTTCCTCTTCTACGTGCGCGGCTTCCAGGGCTACACGCGCAGGGCGCGCGAGGTCTTCATCTGGCTCGCCGTGCTGCCGCTGCTCTACCTCTACTGGCGCGGCTACCGTGTGGTTCGCGACTCGGGCGGCGGGCTGAAGACCTCGACGGTCGTCAAGTTCGCGGCGCTCTTCTGCGTCCTCTGCGCGGCCGTCTACCCCTTCCACTCGACGGACGTGTTCGGCTACGTCAACCGCGGCTGGCAGCAGGTTCATTACCACATGAACCCTTACGTCTACACCGTGGCCGAGGTGCCGGGCTGGCGCGAAGACCCGATGATCTGGGATCACTGGATTTACAACCCGAACCCGTACGGCTTCCTCTTCACGCTGCTCGCGCGCGGGCTGACCGTCCTCGGCGGCGGCAACTGGGCGCTGACGCTCGCGATGTTCAAGGCGGTCAACGCCGCGGCCTACGGCCTCACGGGCTGGCTCGTCTGGTCGGGCGCGAAACGTCTAGACCACGGGCGGCCGCTGCTCGCGCTCTACGCCTTCCTCTGGAACCCGCTCGTGCTGCTGCACCACCTCGCGAACGGGCACAACGACATCCTCATCGGCTGCGCGCTCGCGCTCGCGGCCTACTTCGTCGTGACGCAAAGGGACGTGTGGGTGCTGCCGGCGCTCGCGGCCGCGGTCATGCTGAAGTACGCGCCCGTCCTGCTCGTCCCGGCGGCGCTCGTCTACGTCTTCAAGCGGCGCGGGTGGAAGGTGACGGCTCTGGGCTGCCTGCTCGCGGCGCTGGTCGTCGTGGCGGCCGTGGCGCCGTTCCTCGCGGACTGGCGCCAGTTCCGGCTCGAAGACATACGCGACAACGCGACGCTCATCGACAACTCGTTCCACTCCTTCCTCATACACATCTACGAGAACGCGGCGCGGCTCTTCAAGCCCCTGGCGCAGTTCCACGACGCGGTCGACTCGGGGATCAAGGCCGTGCTGCGCCTCTTCTTCGCCGCCTTCCTCGTCGTCATTCATTGGAGGTTCCTGAAGCGGAGTTCCGCCGCGCGGCTCGTCGAGTTGTGGGCGCTCGTGCTGCTCGTGCTGCTGTGCGTGGTCAGCTCGAAGTTCAACGGGTGGTACATGGGGATGCTCCTGCCGCCCGCGCTCTTCCTCCACGAGCGCCACTGGGTCAGGCGCGCCACGCTGCTCATCACCTCGGCCCAGACGCTCTCGCTCACCTTCTTCAAACAGGCTTACATCCTCAACTACTTCGCGATGATTCTCGTCCCTGCAGGCATCGTGTTCAGGCAGGTGAAGCGGGAGAAAGAACAGTAGGCAGATGGCAATAGGCAGTAGGCAGTTAAAAGAAAGAGAATGAATTTAAAGAAACGTCAGGCGGCGAGTTGCTAATCTCGCCGCCCGACGTTCGTTGAGACTTGTTCCTTAGAAGGCTTCCTGCCTTAACTGCCTACTGCCATCTGCCTACTGCCTACTTAATCTCGAACATCACGCGCTCGGCCGCTTTGGTGTGGGCGAGGTTGTCGCCGACGGCGACTTCGAGCTCGTAGCGGCCGGGCGGCAGCTGCCCGAGCGAGATGGCGCCGGTGACGGGGATGCGCGCGAGGTCGGCGCCCGCCTCCGGCGCGAGCTTGCGCGCGGGCGACGCGACCACCGCGCGGTTGTTGCGCAGCACGCGCAGGTTCACCGAGAGGTCGACCTGCCCGCCCGTCTGCGAAGCGTTGTAGACGAACCCGAGGAAGTCCACCTTCGCCCCGCGCGTGAACCGACGGTCTACGCTGAACTGTACCTGCGGCGCGCCCCCGCCCGCGCCGCCGCCCACCTGCCGCCCGCCGAGGTGCAGGCTGCTCAAGGAGAGCTGCTTCTTCGAGAGGTCGGGTATCTCGATCCACTGGACGGCGCTCCCCAACTGCCCGCCGCGCACGTCGCGCGCCGCCGCCTTCACCTGGTACAGCCCCGGCGCGAGCGGAGCCTTGTGGTTGTAGATGACGCCCGGCTGCTCGCCCGCGGCGCCCGTCCCCGGCGCGGACGGCGCCACCGTCAGCCGCTTGCTGAAGTTCGAGACCTGCTTGCCCTGGTCGTTCAGAACCACGCCGACCATGTCGACCGACGCCGGCTGCTTCCCGTCGGCGCCGTAGTCGAGCGCGTCCGTCGCCACCTCGACCGAGGCGGTCACGACGGGGCCGCTGCTCGGCACGTCCACGAAGCTCACCGAGAGCGCGGTCGGCAGCCCGACCCTCCCCGCCGGGGCCGTGAGCGCCGCGCGGAAGTCGGCCTCAGGCCCCTTCGGCTCGGCGGGCTTCGGCGGCGCGGCGTTCGCGTCCGGCTTCTTCTCCTTCGCCTCCTCGGCGGCGCGCGCGGCCGCCGGCACGTAGCCGCGGTGCAGGCGCACGGTCAGGTCGGGGCGGCCGACGACCGCGACCTCGACGTTCCGGTAGCGCCCGCCCTTCTGCTCGTCGCCCTCCGGCTTCCAGGCGATGCGGTAGTAGTTCGAGGTCTCGTCCACCACGTGCGAGACCCAGTGGTCGAAGTAGTTCTGGTTCTTGAGGAACTCGCCGCCCGTCTCGCCCGCGAGGTTGGCGAGCCCCTCCTGCGTGGCCGTGGCCTCGCCGACCGAGGCGCGGTCGAGCGCGCCCGACGGGTCGCGCGGCTTCGTGCCCGCGGCTTCGTTGAAGGGCGCGAAGAGGCCGCGCGCGTCGATGGTGTAGATGACGGTGCCCGTCCGCGCGGCCGTGTCGGTGACGAGCTGGAGGCGGCGGTTGGTGGACTGCACCGAGCCCTTCCCGCCGAGGTAGAAGCCGTCCGAGACGAAGAAGACCAGCTTGCGCCCCTCGATCTGCCCGGCCACCTGCACGAGCTTTTCGAGCGCGGAGAGCGAGCCGTTCGTCACCGCCTCGGCCTGCCGCGTGATGTTGTTGGCGCGCGTCTTGACCATCTCGAAGACGGCGTTCGCGTTGTAGGCCTGGCCGCCGCCCTGCTTGACGGCGGCCTTCGAGAAGAAGCCTTCGGTGATCTTCGTGATGTAGAAGCCGGCCGCCTCGCGGTCGCCGTTGGAGATGCGGGCGGCGATGTACTCGGACATCGGGGGTATCTCGTTATCCTGGATGGCGTGGGGGATGTTCCTGAGGCGCGCGACGGCCGCGCGCAGCACGGCCTTGTTGTCGGTGAACTGCTGGAGGAAGCCGAGCTGCCCCGAGGCCGTGACGAAGGCGACGAGGTCGCCGGGCGCCATCTCCTCCTCGATGAAGCGCGTCAGCGCCAGGCGCGTCGGGTTGAGGCTGTCGAGCGCGAGGTGCAGGTCGTCGATGAAGAAGATGATGGTGCGGCGCGGGGCGCCCGCGGCGATGGCGCGGTTGGCGGCGGCCGCCGCGCCGGTGGTGCCGGGCGCGACGCCCTTCGCGGGCGCGGACATGCGCTCGAAGAAGGCGGGCGCGACCGGCTTACCGTCTATCTTCAGCTCGAACTGCTCGCGCGTGAGCCCGTCCACGAACTTGCCCGACTTGTCGAAGACCATCACGTCAGTCTGCACCAGCTCCGACTCGACGCGCACCACGTCCTCCTTCTCCTGCGCCGTCTGCGCGGACGCGCCCGCGAGCGCGCCGAGCAGAAGCGCCGACAGGAGGAAGAGCCTTCCGACGAACTTTCGACTTGGGTTTGGATACAGCATGACCAGGCACCCTTTCCTTCTCATTACTTGAGAATTCATGAGTTGAATTTCACCACAGAGACACAGAGGCACAGCTTTGGGCCTAATCGCTTCAAGCTGTGCCTCTGTGGTGAAAATCTCTTACTCATGACACATCGCCCCGAACGGGGACGTGAGTCTATCAGAAAATCAACGCTCCGGCTCCTCCTCTTTATCACCGCCCGCCGGAGGCGCGCCGGGCGCGGGCGTCGCCGGCTTGACGATGACGAACGGGATGTCGGACGAGCGCGCCAGCGCGTTGAAGCTCTTGAGGTCGTCCGTCATCACCTGGTTGAGTTGTTTGAGCTGCGCGTCGATCTGCGCGGCCAGCTCTTCGTAGAGCGTGTAGGACTGCTCGGTCGGCTGCGCGTCGGCGCTCGCGACGATGCCCCCGAGCGCCGCCAGCTTGTTGTTGAGCCGGATGGGGAAGTTGAGGGGGTCTTGGCTGCTCTGGTTCTTCGTCTGGTAGAGCGCCTCCTCAATCGCCTGGAGCTTCCTGTTGAGCTGTCCGCCCGCCGCCAAAAGGGGCTTCGCGTTCGGCTGGTCGGCGACGCGCTTGAGGAGGTCGTCCACCTGCCGCCGCACGTCGCGGATCTGCGAGACGGCGTTGTGCGTCTCGGTCAGCTTGTCCCGAATCTTCGTCAGCAGCGCGAGCTGCTTGGCGAACTCCTCCGGCGTCGTCTGGAGGCGTGGGTCTTTCCTGATCTCGAACGTCTGCGTGTAGGTCTGCCCGTCGGCCGTGAGCTTCACCTGATACGTGCCCGGCACGGCCCGCGGCCCCGTCGTGCCGCCCGCCCAGAGAATCAACCCGGGGAAGCGCGTCGCTTCGGGGTAGCGCATGTCCCAGACGAAACGGTTGAGCCCGGCGTCTGTCGTCGGGCGCGCCGCCCCGCCGCCGCGCCTCCCCGTGAACTCGGAAGACTCTTCGCCCGAAGGCGCCTGCGGCTGTTCGGGAGGCGTCTGCACCTGCGCCGAGCCGGGCGCGGTCGAGGCCCCGGGCTGCCCGGCCGTCCCGCCCGCGGGCGTCGGCTGTGGCCTCGGCGGGGCCTTGGCCGTGAACTTCTGGACGGACTTGCCCGCCGGGTCTATGAATTCGAGCGTCACGTCCGTCGAAGGCTTCGACTTCAGGTAGTAGTAGACGACGACGCCGTTGGCAGGGTTCGCGCCCGCGGTCACCGTCGGCGGCAGAGGGCCGCCGCCACCGCCCGGCATGCGGTAGGCGTCCTCGGGCTTCAGCAAAGTCGTCTCGCCGCCGCCCGCGCGCTGCGCGTCGGTCAACTGGTGCAGCACCGAGAGGTCGTCGAGAATCCAGAAACTACGCCCCTGCGTGGCGACGACCAGGTCCTTCTCGCGCCTGTGGACGGCGAGGTCTGTGATGGGCACGTAGGGCAGGTTCAACTGGAACGGCTGCCAGTGCTCGCCGTCGTCGAAGGAGATGTACATGCCGACCTCCGTCCCCGCGTAGAGCAGGCCGCGCCGCGCCGGGTCACAGCGTACGACGCGCGTGAACGCCCCGTCGGGAATCCCCGCGTCGATCTTCTTCCAACTCTTCCCGTAGTCCGTCGTCTTGTAGAGGTAGGGCTTGAAGTCGTCCGACTTGTAAGCGGTCGCCGCGACGTAGGCCGCGCCCGCGTCGTGCGGCGAGGCTTCAACCGAATTGATCTGAATCCACTCGGGGATGCCCTTCGGCGTCACGTCCGACCAGGTCTTGCCGTTGTCGCGCGTGACCTGCACCAGCCCGTCGTCCGACCCAGTCCAGATGACGCCCTTCGTGACCGGCGACTCGGCGACCGTGAAGATGGTGTCATAATACTCGACGCTCGTGTTGTCCTTCGTAATCGGGCCGCCGCCCGGCCCCTGCTTCGACTTGTCGTTGCGCGTGAGGTCGGGGCTTATCATCTCCCACGACTGCCCCTCGTTCGTCGAGCGGAAGAGGTGGTCGCCCGCGGCGTACAGAACGTTCGGGTCGTTCGGCGAAAACAGAATCGGGTAGTTCCACTGGAAGCGGTACTTCATCCCCTCCGCGCCCCAGCCCATCGGGTTGTCGGGCCAGACATTGACCGCGCGCAGCTGCTTCGTGCGGTGGTCGTAGCGCGTGAGGTAGCCGCCGTACGACCCCGCGAAGACGACGTTCGAATCGTTAGGCTTCGGCGCGATCCACCCGGACTCGCCGCCGCCCACGTCGTGCCAGGCGCTCTCGTCGATGCCGAAGTCTTCGGTGCGGCTCCGAATTGAGATGGTCGAGTTGTCCTGCTGCGCGCCGTAGACGTTGTAAGGGAAGTCTTCGTCCAGGGCGACGCGGTAGAACTGCGCGGTCGGCTGGTCTTGTTCAGTCCACGTGCGCCCGCCGTTCGAGGAGACGTTGGCGCCCCCGTCGTTCGACTCGATCATGCGGTTCGGGTCGTTGGGCGCGATCCACAGGTCGTGGTTGTCGCCGTGCGGGACGGAGATGTTCGCGAAGGTGCGGCCGCCGTCGTTCGAACGGTAGAAGCCTGTGTTGAGGACGTAGACGCGGTCTGCGTTCTGCGGGTCGGCGTAAATCTTCGTGTAGTACCACGCGCGCTGGCGGAGGTCGCGCGACTCGTTGACCTTCGTCCAACTGGCGCCGCCGTTGTCCGAGCGGAAGACGCCGCCATCCTCCGCCTCGACTAAAGCCCACACGCGCTCGGGCTGCGCGGCCGAGACGGTCACGCCGATCTTCCCGACTAGCCCGCGCGGAAGTCCCGGGCTGCGCGTAATCTCAGCCCACGTGTCGCCGCCGTCCGTGGACTTGAAGAGCCCGCTCGCGGGGCCGCCGCTCTCGAACGTCCACGGCTTGCGCACGTACTGCCAGAGCGCGGCGTAGAGGACGTTGGCGTTGTTCGGGTCGAACGTCAGGTCAATCGCGCCGGCCAGAGGGCTCTTGTAGAGAACCTTCTCCCAGGTCTTCCCGCCGTCCTTCGAGCGGAAGACGCCGCGCTGCTCGTTCGGGCCGAAGGCGTGGCCGATGGCCGCGACGTAGACGAGGTCTGGGTTGCGCGGGTGCACGCGCACGCGCGAGATGTGGCGCGTGTCGTCGAGGCCGGGGAGTTTCTTCCACGTCTTCCCCGCGTCGGTCGATTTGTACATCCCGTCGCCGTGCGAGAGGTTGCCGCGCAGGGTCTCCTCGCCCATGCCGACGTAGACGACGTTCGGGTCGGACTCCGAGACGCTGATGGCGCCGACCGAGCCGGTCTTGAACGTCTGGTCGCCCAGCGGCTCCCACGTCACGCCGCCGTCGGTCGTCTTCCAGACGCCGCCGCCGGTCGCGCCGAAGTAGTAGACGAAGGGCTGGCTGGGGACGCCCGCGACCGTGCCGACGCGCCCGCCGCGGAACGGCCCGATCTGCCTGTAGGCGAGCGGCCCGAAAGGTTTGCGCTGCGGCGCGCTCGCCGCTTGCCCCTGCGGCGCGGCCGGCTCCTGCGCGCGCGCCGCGTTGGGCAGCAGGTTGCAAAGAAGGATGGCGGCGAGCAGGCAGGCCGACGACCCGCCCGGGAGAAGACGTACCCTCAACATCTGCAAGGCTCCTCTGAGAAGAATGGACTTGTGTTCCGACCGGGAAAGCTTTAAAACGGCTGACGTTTGCGGGCTACTATATTGCCTTTCGCCCGCGCGGGCAAACGACATTTTCAAGGAGCGTGGCAGAGTTGGCCGTCGAGATTCGTTACGCCGAAAGCTTAACCGAGGAGGAGCGGCAGGCGCTCTTCTTCTGGGGCAAGGACATTTTCGGGGTCGAGGACGCACACTACCGCTGGCGGCCGAAGGACTACCACTTCATCACCGAAGAGGACGGCGAGCCGCTCAGCCACGTCGGCGTCATCAAGACCGCGGTGAGCGTCGGCGGCCGACAGCTCACGGTCGGCGGCGTCGGCGGCGTCGCCACGCGCCCCGAGGCGCAGGGGCGCCGCCTCGTCCACGCCGCGATGCGGCAGGCGGCCGAGTTCATCTGTCACGAGCTGGGCGCGGAGTTCGGGATGCTCTTCTGCCTGCCGCGGCTCGAAGCGTTCTACGCGCGGCAGGGCTGGCAGGCTCTGGAGGACGAGGTCCGTATAGAACAGCCTTCGGGCGAGGTCGTCTGGCCCTACCGCGTTATGGTGAAGCCGTGCGGCGAGCGCGTGTGGCCCGCGGGGCGCGTCGAGGTCGGGGGGCTGCCCTGGTGAGCGGCGTCTTGAGTTTGAAGAGGTCTGGGCCGGTCGTCTCGGCCTCGGAAGGTGAGCTGGCGCGCCTGCGCGCGCAGTTCGAGGAAAGACACTTCCTCACGCTGCGAGGCTTCCTCGACCCGGCCCTGCTCGAAATGCTCCGCGCGAAGCTCTCCGCCACCGAGTTCGTCCGCATCGACCGCGACGTGGGCAGCGAGCTGCGCCCGCTCGACTCGGCCCCCTACTTCGCCCTGGAGCTTCTGCTCAACAGCCGCGCGGTGCTCGAGCTCATCCCGCGCCTGACGGGCTGCGCTCCGGTCGCGTGCTTTACGGGGCGCATCTACCGCCGCGCGCCGGGGCAGAGCCACGTCAGCCGCTGGCACACGGACGTCAACGACGACGGCCGCATGGTCACGCTCAGCATCAACCTGAGCGAAGAGGTCTACCGCGGCGGCACCACCCTCATCCGCGAGGCCGACACCAGGCGCGTCGTCTGCGAGCTGCCGAACACTGGCTTCGGCGACGCCATCCTCTTCCCCATCGACCCGCGCTTCGAGCACCGCGTTCTGGACGTGGAGGGCGACACGCCGAAGACCGCGCTCGCCGGCTGGTTCAACTCCAAGCCCGACCCGCGCTACCTCTTCACGCGCGGCTCGGCCGGTGCCCAAGAAAAGAATTAACCACAGAGGCACAGCTTTGAAGACTTATCGCTTCAAAGCTGTGCCTCTGTGTCTCTGTGGTTAACTGCTTTAGTTGCGGTCGCTCTTCTTCCGCTTGACGCGGAGGCGCGGGAGGTTGAGGTCGTCGCCGAGGCGGCGGAGCTTTTCGAGGTCGAGCGGGCCGACGATGTTGACGACGGTCAGCTCCTTCGGCCCGACGAAGAGGAGCGCGAAGCCCTCGATGCGGCTGCCCGAGGCCGCGAGGTAGACCTCGGCGTCGCCGAAGTCGAGCCCGCGCGACTTCAAGTCCATCACGCGCGACCAGCCGGGGGCGCGCAGCTGCGCGCGCAGCGCCGCCACGTCATCTTCGGCGAACTCCCCCGAAGCCTTGAACTCGTAGCTGCGGACGTAGACGCCGCGCAGGCCCTGGATCAACTCCTTGACGGCGCGGTCGTCCGCGTCCTCGTCCGAGAGCATGGGGGCCGCGAACTTGATGAGGACGCCGTCGATGTCTATGTTGACCGCCTCGGCGGCCTTCGGCGCGAGCCGCTCCAGGCTGTCGAGGCGCAGCCGCCCGGCCTCCGCCTGCTGCGGCGCCTGCGCGCGCGCCGAGGCGGCGACGATGAAAGTCGCCGTGACGAGAATCAGAGTTTTCAGGATTGCCTTTCTCATAACTTTGTCAATCAGTAGGCAGTTGGCAGTTGAAAACATTTATGTCGAGCGCTGCGGATACATCCTTCAACCTTCGTCACGCGGAGCGGCTGCCTACTGCCAACTGCCTACTGCCTACTCTCCCCCTGCGCCCTCTGGCGCATGTCCTTGAGCTTCGCGCTGGTGAGGCGGAGCGCGTAGACCAACTGCTCCTTCGTCAGAAGGCGCGCGTTCTCGACGAGCGACGACGCGACGCCCGGCGCACTCATCGCCTCGGGGGCTGAGCCCGCGCCCGAGTCTCTCGGACGCCGCGGGGTGACGGCGGCCAACTGCACTTCCTTCCGCTGGCGCGCGACGCGCTTGAGAGTTTCGACCTCGACCTTCTCATCCTTAACCTTGCCGACGGAGGCCGGCGGCGCGTCCTTCACCCCGCCCGCTTCCGGCGGCGTCAGCATGGCACGCTGCGGCTCGGGCGGCGCCGCGCGTTCGTCCTTGCGCGCGCTCGGCTCGGGCGGCTGCGGAGAGTTCTGCGCGGCGGCGCGCTCGCCTCCGGCCGGGACGCGCGCGCGCAGAAAAGCGTTCGCGGCGAGCAGGGACGTGACGAGGAGCGCGGCCGCCGCGGCGAGCGCGGCCGGCGCGAAGAACCTCTTCCAGGCACGCGGCGCGAAAGGCAGGAGCGTGGCGCGTGTCTCTTCTGACGCCTCCGCCTCGGCCGGCCATTCGAGCGGGCGCGGCTCGTGCGCGAACGAGCCGAGCATCGCTTCGAGCCGCGCCACGTCCCGTTCGGGCTCGCCCTTCTTGTCCCAAAGGTAGTCGCTCATAAACTCTTAAACACCTCCGGGCCGCAGCCCGAGCCTCTGGCGCAGGAGCTTCATCCCGCGGTGCAGGTTGACGCGCACCGACGCGGGGCGCAGGCCCGTCCGCTCCGCGATCTCCGGGCCGGTCATGCCTTCGACCAGGCGCAGCACGAGAGTCTCCCTGTAAGCCTCGGGCAAAGAGCGGATGATCTCTAAAGCTTCGACGGCCTCGGCCGGGCGGCCCGCGCCCTGCGCCAGCTCGTCGTGCAGCTCTTCGGTCTGGCGCGCGCGCCGGTAGAAGTCCGCGGCGCGGTTGCGCGCGATGATGGCGACCCAGGGGCCGAAGCGCGCCGGGTCGCGCAGGGCGCAGAGCTTGCGGAACGCCGTCAGGAACACGTCCTGCACCAGGTCGGAGACCTCGCCATAGGGGACGCGCGCCAGCAGCACGCCGTGCACGAGCGGCGCGAAAGAGTGGTAGAGGCGCTCGAAGGCCGCGCGGTCGCCGGCGCGCGCCGCCTCGACGAGCGCGACCTCGGGCGGCTGCGCTTCCGCCGCCTCCGTCGCTCGCTCCGCGAAGAGCAGTGTGCCGGTCTCGACCTCTAACATGCCTTTGAAGATTACCGCCCCCCTCCTACGCCGTTATAGACGCGAGGGCGGCGCGGAGCGTTAACAGGAAGGGTGATAAGTGATGAGTGATAAGTGATAAGAGAAGACCGCGCCCGTTCTTCCTCTCTTATCACTTATCACTCATCACTTATCACCTAAAAGATCGTGTAGATGAACGGCGCGAGGGCGGACGACTGGGCGAAGATGAGCAGGGCGCCGAGCAGGAGCAGGACGACGACGATGGGGAGCAGCCAGAGCTTCTTGTTCTGGCGCAGGAACATCCAGACCTCACCGGCGAGCGAGAGCTTACCCATAGGAAACGCGAACCCTCCGTCGAATCTTCAGAACAGGCGCTCGAACTGCTCGCGCGCCTGGCGCGTCGTCTTGCGCTCGACCCAGTAGCTTTCGGCCTTCGCCCCGCGGCGGCGCAAGGGGTCTCGGCCCGCGAGCCGCGTGACGAAGCCGTAGGGCGTCACCACGAGGTAGTACATCAGGGTCAGGAGCACGCGGCTGTTGACGTGCCCGAGCAGCGCCGCGAACTTCATCCAAGTTGTGTGGAACGCGCGCGCCGCGGGCGGGACGAGGAGCCCCGTGATGAGGAGCACGCCGCCCAAGCCGCCGAAGATGGTGACGACCGTCGTGCGGCCGCGGTAGAGGTTCCAGGCGGCGACGGCGAGCAGCACCGCGGCGACGAGCAGCGCGCTTTTGCGCGCCTGCGCGTCCGTGACCGCGGCATCACTCGCGCGACTGACGCTCCCCTTCGGCTCAATCAAGCTGGAACTCCTCCTGCCACGAGAGGTCTTCCGAGAAGGCGTTCCTGCCCTGCTCCGACTTGAGCAGGAGGAAATCGCCGACGACGAGGCAGTCCATCTCGGTGCGCATGAAGCAGGCGAAGGCCTGCGCGGGCGTGCAGACTATCGGCTCGCCGCGCACGTTGAAGCTGGTGTTGACGAGCACGGCGCAGCCCGTCAGCCGCTCGAACGCCGCGAGCAGGTCGTAGAAGGCCGGACTCTCCTCGCGCCGCACGGTCTGGACGCGCGCCGAGTAGTCGACGTGCGTCACGGCCGGGATCGTCGAGCGCGGCACGTTGAGTTTTTCGATGCCGAACAGACGACTCTCTGCCTCCGTCACCTCGCGCCGCAGGTGTTCGCGCACGGGCGCGACTAACAGCATGTAGGGCGAGTCCGCCTCCAACTCGAAGTAGTCCGACACGCGCTCGCGCAAGACCGACGGCGCGAACGGACGGAACGACTCGCGGAACTTGATCTTCAGGTTCATCTGCGACTGCATCCGAGGACTTCGCGGGTCGCCGAGTATCGAGCGCGCGCCCAACGCGCGCGGCCCGAACTCCATCCGCCCCTGGAACCAGCCGACGACCTTCTCCTCGGCGAGCAGGCGCGCGACCGTCTCACTCAACTCGCCTTGAGGGACTTTCCGGTAGCGCGCGCCGAGCGTGACGAGCGACTCCTCAATCTCGTCGTCGGCGAACTCCGGCCCGAGGTACGCGCCGCGCATCCCGTCCGCGCCGCCGCGGCAGACCTCCTCCAGCTTCCTCTCGTTGCCGAGGTACTGATACCAGACCGACAGCGCCGCGCCCAAGCTCCCGCCCGCGTCGCCCGCGGCCGGCTGCACCCAGACGTTCTCGAACGGCCCCTCGCGCAGGATGCGGCCGTTGCCGACGCAGTTGAGCGCGACGCCGCCCGCGAGGCAGAGGTTACGCTCGCCGGTCTCTTTGTGGACGTGGCGCGCCATCCGCAGCATCGCCTCCTCGGTCACCTCCTGCACCGAGCGCGCCAAGTCCATCTCGCGCTGCGTCACCTCAGACTCGGCCTCGCGCGGCGGCCCGCCGAACAGGCGGTCGAAGGCCTTGTTCGTCATCGTCAGGCCGGCGGCGAAGTTGAAGTACTTCATGTTGAGCCGCAAGCTTCCGTCCTCGCGCAGGTCGATGAGTTCGTCGAGTATAAGCTTCACATACTTCGGCTCGCCGTAGGGCGCGAGGCCCATCACCTTGTACTCGCCCGAGTTGACCTTGAAGCCCGTGTAGTAGGTGAAGGCCGAGTAGAGCAGGCCCAGGGAATGCGGGAAGTGCAGCTCCTTGAGTAAGTGAAGTTCATTCCCCTTCCCGTACCCGTAACTCGAAGTCGCCCACTCGCCCACGCCGTCCATCGTCAGGACGGCGGCCGACTCGAACGGCGAGGGGAAGAAGGCCGAGGCGGCGTGCGACTCGTGGTGCTCTGTGAAGAGGACTTGACCTTCGAAGCCCGCCTCCTTCGAGACCTGCTCCCGAATCCACAACTTCTCGCGCAGCCACAGGGGCATCGCCATCAGGAACGAGCGCAGGCCCCGCGGGGCGTAGTCGATGTAGGTCTCAAGGAGGCGTTCGAATTTTAAGAGCGGCTTGTCGTAGAAGGCGACGAAGTCCAGCTCCTTCGGCGTGATGCCGGCGCGGCTCAGGCAGAACTCGACGGCGCTCGCAGGGTAACGGTGGTCGTGCTTCTTGCGCGTGAAGCGCTCCTCCTGCGCCGCGGCCAGGACTTCCCCGTCGCGCACGAGGCACGCCGCGGAGTCGTGGTAGTAGGCCGATATGCCGAGGATGTACATCTCTGAAGAGAGCCGCCGCGTACGAGCTTCGATAAGCCTTCGGCGACAAGCGTTGGATTATCCTTTTTTTGTCGCGGGGCGGCAACTTCGGCCCCCTCGGCTGGCCTCGTTATTGCTTTTATCAACGGCGGAGAGGTTTTCACGTACGGTTTGAGGCCAAATCGCATGCGGCAGCGTCCTGAAAATTTAAGAGCGGCGGGCGAAGATACGGACGAGACGCTCGTCACGCCGCGCTTCGACGCGGACGACGCGCGCCGCGCGCACCCCGTCGTCCCTCTCGTCGAAGCGCCGCGGCCCGCGCCGCGCGCTCGACGCAGGCGGCGCTCCTGGACGCCCGCGCTGCTGGCCGTCGCGCTGCTCGCGTCAGCCGCGCTCGGCGGCGCCCTTGCCGTGAAGTTCACGCAAGGCCCGCGCGTCGAACAGGCGCAGGAACAGACGACACAGCCCCCGCCCGCCCAGACAACGGAAGCGCCGCCGCCCGCGCCACCCGCGCCTGCGACGACGCCAAAAGTAGAAGACACGCAGCCCGCGCAGCCCGCGCGGCCTCGACGCCCGAGGACTACGCCCGCGGTCGAACCCGCGCCCGAAGTCGCACAGTCAGACGAAGAAGACTCGGAGCGCCGCGGCAGACACGCCGAGAAACGCCGCGAGCGCGACGACGATGTCGAGAAAGAGATACGCAAGCAGATGGAGAAAGCTCTGAAGGGCAAGAAGGGCAAAGCGCCCCGCCTCGTCGACGTGCTGACCGGCCCGTGAGGAAGAGTAGGCAGTAGGCAGATAGCAGTCGGCAGTTATACCGACTAGCAAATTGAGATAAGGCCCCTTCTCGCCGGGAGCGCGGGCATCCCTGCCCGCTAGCGTGCGTGAGCACGCTGACCGTCTTACTCTTCACCTCAACCTTGGGCTGAAGCGCGTCGCCTCATTCGCGCCTGCGGCGCTCATGCGGGCAGGGATGCCCGCGCTCCCGGCGAAGAGCCGCCCTTATTTCTATTTGCAAGTTGGTATTAGAACGTCCCCGCAGGGGATGTCCGGACTGCCTACTGCCGTCTGCCTACCGCCTACTCTTCCCCTCCCCCCGCAAGCTCGCGCGCGATGCGGCGGACGGTGTCGAGGGTGTCGATCTCTTCGGGGGCCTTGTCTTCGCGGAGACGGAGGATGCGCGGGAAGCGCAGGGCGTAGCCGCTCTTGTGTCGCTTCGACTCCTGCACGCGGTCAAAGGTCACTTCCAGAACTATCTTCGGCTCGACGACGCGGACTCGCCCGTGCGCGAACTCCTGGACGGTGTGCGCGCGGAACCACTCGGTCAGCTCCGCCAGCTCCGCGTCGGTCAGGCCCGAGTAGGCCTTGCCGACGTTCAGAAGCTCCGGGTCGTCCTCCGAACGGCGCACGGCGAAGGTGTAATCGGAAAGTAAATTTCGCCGCTTGCCGTGCCCGACCTCGACGGCCGTCACCACCACGTCGAGCGTCGCGTAAGCCTTCTTCAGCTTCAGCCACTCGCGCCCTCGCTTGCCCGGCTTGTACGAGGAGCGCGGGTCTTTAATCATCAAGCCCTCGTTCCCGCGCGCGCGCGCCGCGTCGAACTCCTCGTCGAGTCCGGACACGCCGGCCGTCAACTTCGCTTTCGACAGACGCACGGCCCCGGCCGCCTCATCCTTGATCAAGGCTTCGAGCGCCGCGCGCCTCTCCGAGAGCGGCGCGTCCGTCAGCACGCGCCCCGCGGCGTAGAGCAGGTCGTACGCGACGAAGGCGACGGGCACGCCCGCGAGCAGCTCCTCCGAGACGGTCTTCCTTCCCAGACGCTTTTGCAGTTCGAGGAAGGGCAGGATGGACTCGCCGCGCACGGGCACGACCTCGCCGTCGAGCACCGCGTCCGAAGGGAGTTGCTTGAGGGGCTCGACCAGCTCCGGAAAGCGGTGCGTCACCTCGTCGAGCGTGCGCGTGTAGAGCGCGACCCTTCCCGCCTGCACGTGCGCCTGCCCGCGTATGCCGTCGAACTTGTCCTCGACGTAGAACTCTCCGGGCATCGTGCGCGCCACGTCCTCGACCGTCTCGGCGGCCGTGGCGAGCATGAACTTGATGGGGTGGAAGAGGCGCATCGCGACGCCTTCCAAACGGCCGCGCCGTGCGCGCACGGCCGTCTCGCCGATGTCGCCCGTGAGCATGTTGACGCGCGCCACGTCCGCGAGCGGCCGCCCGAACGCGCGCGCGACGGCGTCCTCGACCAGGCCCTCCTTCAGCCCGATGCGCAGATCGCCGACGAGCAGCTTGACGAGGTACTTCGCCTCCGAAGGCGTGGCCGGCGTGAGGGCTTCGGTCAGAAGCGTCTTCTTGTTCTTCGTCCCGCGCGTCTCGCTTAAGGTTTCGATGAGCGTTTGCGTCGCGGCGAGCGTGAGCGTCGGCTCGACGTTCTCCGCGCCCTTCGTCTCGGCGAACGCCTCGAACGCCACGTCGCCCGAATCGCCGAGGCGCACGTAGCGCGGCCGCAGGTTCTCGACTTCGAGACCGGTGACCTCCGAGACGGCGTCGCGCAGCATCCCGCCGCCGACGTTCGTCGTCCGCGCGTCGTAGAGCGGGAAGACGTGGCCCGCGAAGTAGCGCGCCGCGAGGCTCAGGTCTTCGTCGGCCAGGCCCTCGAAGTACGCGCCGAGCAACGCCGCCTTCTCAAGCTTCTTCGTCGTCGCGCCCACCGCGTCCGCGACCTCCGCGAACCTTTGCAGCGTCGCGCCCGCGGCTGACGTTTTTTTCTCTTTCCGCATTAACAAGTCTCGACGGCCACCGGGTCAGAACCACCCGCGGTAGCGGGTGGCCCTTTGTTAACCGGATGCTCCGTATCATAAAGGGCCACCCGCTACCGCGGGTGGTTCTGACCTCTCTACTCGGCAGTCATTAACTCTCGTGGAACGCGCACGGCCTGCGCTTCCGACGGCTCGCCGAAGATTTCGGGGTGGATGATTTTGAGGAGTATCTCTGCGCCCTCGACGACGCGCGGGCCGGGGCGGCTGAAGTAGCTCGTCGCGTCCACGGCCCAGACTTTGCCGTCGCGCACGGCCGGGAGGTCGTTCCAGCCGCGCGGCAGCCGCGCCCGTTCGAGCGCGCGCAGGATGTCGTCTTTGTAGTAGCCGCAGGGCGCGAGCACAATCACCTCGGGCGCGTAAGCTCGAATCTCTTCGGCCGTCGTCGTGCGCGACTTGCCGCCCGCATTACCGAAGCTCGCGTCTCCGCCCGCGAACGCGACCTGCTCGGGCACCCAGTGGCCGGGCGCGAACGGCGGCTCCAGCCATTCGAGGACGAGCGTGCGCGGCCGCGTCTCGACCTCCGTGAGCAGGACGGCCAGCGCGTCCAACTGCACGGTCAACTCACGCACGAGAGTTTTCGCTTCGGCAGAGGCGCCGGCCAGCTCGCCGACCGTGCGGATGTTGGCGAAAATATCTTGGATGTTGTTCGGCTCAAGCGAGACGACGCGCGCGTCCGACTCGATGAGGCGCGCGGCTTGTAGAACCGTCTTGTAGCTGACGGCGCAGACCTCGCACAGCTCTTGCGTGATGACGAGGTCGGGCTTCAGCTCGGCGAGCAGCTTCTCGTCGAGGTTGTAGATCGAGCCGTGGCCGTCGAGCTGCGAGCGGACGGCGTGGTCTACCTCGGCGCTCGACATCGTCTCGTGCGAGATGCGGCTCGAAGTGAGCACGGGCTTCCCCACCACCTCGGGCGGGAAGTCGCACTCGTGCGTGACGCCGACGAGCGCGTCTCCGAGTCCGAGCGCGCAGACGATCTCGGTCGCGGACGGCAGGAGCGAAACGATGCGCGGGCGTGTCCCCATCCCTGTAAACCTTCCCCGTTCCCTTTTCGGATTAGCTGCCGCGAGGTTGGCCCACGCGCGACGCGCCTGTCAAGGAGGGCGCGCCCCGCGCTTTTGCGCGCGCGCCGCGAAGGGTTACAATCCCCCCATGCCAGAGCGGGAAGAGTTACGGGTCGAGGGCGTGGTAGACCACATCGCGGTCAGGACGGAGGACATGCACGCGGACGTGCGCGCCTACGAGCGGCTCGGCTTCCGCGTCGAGACGATCTACGAAGACTGGGCCATGCTGCGCGACGCGCGCGGCTTCGGCGTGGCGCTGCTGCCCGAAGGCTCGAAGCACCCGCAGCACCTCGGCATCCGCGTCGAGACGCGCGAGGCGCTCGAAGAGGCGGCCCGCCGCGAGGGCAACCGACCCATCAAGGAGCACCGCGACCGCTCCGTCTCCTTCTACACCAGAGGCGTCGGCGAACGCGCCGTCGAGGTCATCTACTACCCGCCCGAATACAGACAGCCGTAAACGGTGAACCGTAAACCGTGACAAGGTTAACGCCCTTACTTCTTGTCACGGCCCACGGTTCACGGGTTCTTATGAACACACCCCTTCTCGTCTTCGAATTCCTCGGCACGACCGAGCTTCTGGTGATCGCGGTCGTCGCGCTCGTGCTGTTCGGGCCGCGCAAGCTGCCCGAGATCGGGCGCAGCGTCGGCAAGGCCCTGGGCGAGTTCAAGCGCGCCTCCGACGACTTCAAGCGGACGTGGGAGTACGAGGTCGAGCTTGAGCGGCGCAAGCCCGCGCCGGAGCCCGCGCCGGCCGTGCACGGCGACACGCCGGGCGGCGCCTCGGCGGCGCTCCCCGCTTACGGGGGGGGCGAAGTCCACGCCGACGCCCAGACGATTCACGCGGCCGCGCCCGAGCCGACCGTCGCCCGCGGGGCGGCCGAGGACGAGCACGCGTGGGACGTGGCGACGGGGCGCGCATTGACTAAGCGCCCCGACGAAGACGAACTCAACGCTTCCTGAAGCGACGCACGGCGCGCGTCTCTTCCACGACACTTTCGAGTAGACTCCGACAACCGACGAGATGGCTTCGACCCTTCTGGAAAGCGGCGAGGACGAACAGCAGGGCGGCGGCCGGCTGGGCGGGCAGATGTCCTTCCTCGAGCACCTGGACGAGCTGCGCCGCCGCATCATCCGCTCGGTCGTCTTCGTCTTCGTCGCGCTGCTCTTCTGCTGGTTCCTCTCCGACCGCATCTACAACTTCCTCGCCGCGCCGATGCGCCGCGCCCTGGCCGAGGCCGCCCAGCGCCCCGTCCCGCTCAGCGGCCGGACGGGCGGCGAGCACATCCTCCCGCTCAAGGACATCAGGGAGGGCGACGCGGGGCGCTACGTCTTCGAGGCGACGACCAAGCTCGGGACGGTCGTCGTCCCGCCGGGCGCCTCGGTCGCCGTGCGCGCCGCGGCGGGGCCGGACGGGCAGCTCGGCCTCTACACGGACGAGGCGCTCTTCTCCGGCCCCTCCGTCATCCCGAAGGGCGTGCGGCTGCCGCTGGACTTCCGGGCGCGGGAGGGGGGGCTGCCGAACGAGGACGACAAGCTGGTGGTGCGCACCGCGGTCGAGCCGTTCTCGCTCTACCTGCAGGTCTCGCTCTACGCGGCGGTCTGCCTCTCGGTGCCGTTCCTCCTGTGGCAGGTCTGGGCGTTCATCTCGCCGGGGCTCTACCCGCACGAGCGGGGGTGGGCGATGCCGTTCGTGCTGATGTCGAGCCTGTCGTTCGTGGCCGGGGCGGCCTTCGCCTACTACGTGCTCTTCCCGCCGGCCATCTCGTACCTGCTGGGGCTGGGGTCGGACTTCCGGCTCTTCCTGAACGCGTCGGACTACTTCGACTTCATCATCATCGTGCTCTTGGCGATGGGGGTGGTCTTCCAGATGCCGGCGGTGACCTACGTGCTGGCGCGGATCGGGCTGGTGGACGCGCTCTTCCTAGTCAGGCACTGGCGGATTTCGCTGGTGGTGATCCTGGTGGCGGCGGCCGTGCTCTCGCCGACCAACGACATCCCGAACATGATGCTCTTCGCGGCCCCGATGGTGGTGCTCTACCTCATCTCCATCCTCGTCGCCTGGCTCTTCTCC
>JAFAZX010000061.1 GCA_019239425.1 Acidobacteriota bacterium | reverse complement strand
GCACTGGCGGATTTCGCTGGTGGTGATCCTGGTGGCGGCGGCCGTGCTCTCGCCGACCAACGACATCCCGAACATGATGCTCTTCGCGGCCCCGATGGTGGTGCTCTACCTCATCTCCATCCTCGTCGCCTGGCTCTTCTCCCGCCCACGCACCGCGGGGTGAGAAGCCGCGTCGCGTCACCGCCCCGCGCCGCGTTTGAAAAAAACTCACCCGCGGGTATAATCCGCACCTCGGTTTGTACCTCTGCCCTGCGGGCCTTTGCACAAGGCCATTCATATTTCGCAAGGCTTCTGTCTAGCATCTCTTTACTGCGGGCTGCGCCGTCGGCGTGCGCTCACGCGGTGTTAACCGGAGGCTCGACCGCCCCGAAGTCCCCGCGTGGAAAGGAAGAAGTAGAAGGTTAATCCCGTGAGCCGGACGCGCCCGCGCCTGCCCTGACGACAAAGCTTGCCCCATCCTCTTCACTTTGTCTTCAGAACATGAAGCGAAGCACTAACCTTACTCTCATACTGTCTTTCACCCTGCTCACCTTCGTCATGACCGCGGCGGTGATGGTGGTGTGGGAGAGTCTCATCCGCGACCCGTTCTTCGCGTGGGTCGAGCGCCACTACCCCGGCGATGAGTTTCGGGGCACGCGCTACGCCATCCAGCAGCGCGTCGAGCACTTCGCCATCTCCGTCGCCGTCGACCTCGTCGTCGTCACGCTCCTCCTGCGGCTCATCAGCCACCAGCAGCGCGCCATCGTCGAGAGCGAGGGGCGCTACCGCTCCCTCTTCGAGCACGCGGGCGACGGCATCGGCGTGGCCTCGGCCAGCGACCTCCGCCTGACCGAAGTCAACAACCGCTTCTGCGACATCCTCGGCTGCGCGCCGCACGCGGCGGCGGGGCGCGACGTGCGGGAGGTCGTCCGCACCTACGCGGGCGGGCGCCGCACGGACGACCTCGGCCGCCTGCTCGAAGCCGGGGAAGAGGGCGAGGCCGAGCTGGTCGTCGAACGCGCGGACGGCGCGACGCAGCCCGTGGCCCTCTCCTTCAGCACGCTCGCGACCGAGAAGGAGCGGCTCATCATCTTTATCGTCCGCGACCTCTCGGCGCGCCGCCGGCTCGAAGCCGAGCGCGAGCAGATGCGGCAGCAACTCTTCCAGACGGCCAAGCTCGCCTCACTCGGCGAGCTCTCGGCCGGGGTCGCGCACGAGATCAACAACCCCCTCAACGGCGTGATCAACTTCGCGCAGCTTTTGCAGGACGAGGGCGCGGCCCGCACCGACTTCGAGCGCGCGATGCTCGACGGCATCATCGAGGAGGGCGAGCGCATCGCCGGCATCGTGCGCGGGCTGCTCGCGTTCGCGCGCCACGACGAGCACCACGTCGGCGGCGTCTCGTTCGGCGAGGCCGTCAACTCCTCGCTCGCGCTCTTCGGCCGCCAGCTGGAGAAGGACGGCATCCGCATCGAGACGGACGTGCCCGAAGACCTCCCGCCGCTGCGCGCCGACCGCTCGCGCCTGCGGCAGGTAGTCCTCAACATGGTCAGCAACGCGCACCACTCTCTGAAATCCAAGGGCGGCGACGACAGGCTCTTCCGCATCAGCGCGCGCCTGTCCGAGCGCGGCGGGCGCGAGTTCGTCCGCGCGGAGTTCTACGACAACGGGGTCGGCATCAAGGGCGAAAACCTGGAGCGCGTCTTCGACCCCTTCTTCACGACGCGGCGCGACTCGGGCGGGACGGGGCTCGGGCTCTCGATCAGCTTCGGCATCATCCACGAGTACGGCGGGACGATCCGCGCCGAGAGCGAGCCGGGCGAGTATGCGCGTTTCATCGTCGAGCTGCCCGTGGGCGGGCCGGAGGGGGCTTCGGATGGCGCATAAGGTTCTGATCGTGGACGACGAGCCGAGCATCCGCCTGACGCTGGCCGAGTTCCTCCGGCGCGAGGGGTTCGAGACGCGCGCGGCCGCCGACGCCGCGCAGGGCGCGGAACTCTTCGGGGCGGACGGCGGCGTGGACGTGGCCGTCGTGGACATCAACCTGCCCGGGCGCGGCGGCATCGAGCTGCTGCGCGAGCTGCGCGAGCGCGACCCGCGCGTCCCCGTCATCGTCATCACGGGCGAGCCGAACGTCTCGCACCTGCCCGAGATCGTGCGCGCGGGCGCCTACGACTTCCTGCCCAAGCCGGTGCTCAAGGAGGCTATCACGCGCGCCGTCGCGCGCGCCGCCGAGAAGAAGCGCCTCGACGACGAGAAGCGCCGGCTCGAAGAGGAGGTGCGCCGCCACGCGGAAGAACTCGAACAACGGGTCGCGGAGCGCACGGCCGACCTCGCCGCCGCCCACAGCTTCCTCAACCTCGTCCTCGACAGCTCGACCGAGTACGCCATCGTCGTCCTCGACCCCGAGTACAACATCACGCTCTTCAACCGCGGCGCCGAGTTGATGTTCGGCTACGCGGCCGAAGAGGTGGCGGGGCGCCGCCCGCGCGAGCTGTTCCTCGACGTGGAGCGTTACGGCCAGAACGTCCTCCAGGAATGTCTGCGGGAGGCGGACGCGGTCGGCCTCTACCGGACGGAGATGATTCTGCACCGGCGCGACGGCGAGGAGTTCCCGGCGGCGGTCGCGCTCTCGCCCGTCGTCGGCGGCGAACAGATACTCGGGCACCTCTGCGTGATGCGCGACCTGACGGCGGAGCGCCGCGCGGAGGAGTCGCTCCGGCAGATGCAGGCGCGGCTCGCGCACCAGGAGAAGATCGCGGAACTCGGCCGCGTCGCCGCGCAGGTCGCGCACGAGGTCAGGAACCCCCTGACCGGGCTCCAGCTCTACTCGATGCACATGAAGAGCAAGCTCGCCGACCGCATGAGCGAGACCGAGCTCCAGCTCGCCGACCGCATCATCGAGACCATCAAACACCTCTCGCAGACGGTCGAGCAGATCGTGAACTTCGCGCGCCCGCTCAGCCTCGAGCGCCGCGCGGTCGACCTCAACCGCGTCGTGAACGACCTGCTCCAACTGCTCGAACACCAGGCGGCCTGCGCGCGCGTCGTGACTCACACGGAACTGGCGGAGGGGCCTCTGCGCGGCCGGCTCGACGAGTCGTCGCTCCGCGCGGCCCTCACGAACCTGCTCGTCAACGCCCTGCAGGCGATGAACGGCGGCGGGCGCCTCACCGTGAAGACGGCGCGCGACGGCGCGGGCCTGCGCGTCGAGATCGCCGACACGGGCGTCGGCATGAGCCGCGAGCAGGTCGCGCGCATGTTCGAGGCGTTCTACACCACGAAGGCCAAGGGGCTCGGCCTCGGCCTGTCTTACGCGAAGAAAGTCATCGAAGAGCACGGCGGCGAACTTAACGTCGAGAGCAGCCCCGGCGAGGGCACGCTCGTCAGCGTCCGGCTGCCGGCCGGCGAGGAGGGCTGATGACGGCAAGGCGGCAGAGAATCCTCGTCGTGGACGACGAGGACGGCATCACGGGTGCGCTCGAACTCATTCTCGGCGAGGGCGGCTACGAAGTCCGCACCGCCGGCAGCGGCGCGGAGGCGGCGCGGCGGCTCGGCGAGGGCGCGCCCTTCGACCTCGTCTTCACAGACCTCCGCCTGCCGGACGCCACCGGCATCGAGCTGCTCGACCGCATCAAGGGGGACGCGCCCGACACGCAGGTCATCCTCATGACCGCGCACGGCTCGCTCGACGTGACCATCGAGGCCATCAAGCACGGCGCCTACTACTACATCGAGAAGCCTTTCACGCCCGAACACGTCCTGATGCTCGCCTCGCGCGCCCTCCAGTTCGGCGAGATCACCCGCGAGAACCGCTCGCTCAAGCGCGTCCTCTCGCCCGGCGACGGCGAGTCGTTCGGCATCACGGGCCGCTCGCCGCGCATGCTCCAGATTACCGAGGTGATTCGCACGGCCGCGCCCTCGGACGCCTCGGTGCTGATCGAAGGCGAGTCGGGGACGGGCAAGGAGCTGATCGCGGCGGCCTTCCACGCGCAGAGCCGCCGCGCCTCGGGGCCGTACATCCGCATCAACTGCGCGGCGCTCCCCTCGGAGCTGATCGAGTCGGAGCTGTTCGGCTACCGCAAGGGCGCGTTCACCGGCGCCGACCGCGACAAGCGCGGGCTGATCGAAGCGTCCTCGGGCGGCACGCTCCTGCTCGACGAGATCGCGGAGATGCCCGCGCACCTTCAGACCAAACTGCTGCGCGTGCTGCAAGACCGCCGCGTGCGCCGGCTCGGCGACGAGCAGGAGGTGGCGGTCGATTTCCGCCTGCTGTGCTCGACCAACCGCGACACGGCGCAGATGATTCAGGACGGCACGCTGCGCAAAGACCTCTTCTTCCGCGTCAGCACGATTCGCGTCAAGGTGCCGTCGCTCCGCGAGCGCCACGACGACGTGACGCTGCTCGCCGAGCGCTTCCTGCGCGCGTACGCCGACAAGTACCAGAAGCGCATCCGCGCCGTCTCGCCGGCCGCGCTCTCGATGCTGGCGCGCTACGACTGGCCCGGCAACGTCCGCGAGCTGGAGTCGGTCATCGAGCACGCCGTCCTCTTCGCGCGGGAGGAGGAGCTGCGCCCGGAAGACCTGCCCGAACACCTGCACGCCTCGACGGCCGCGCACACGGCCTGCGTCATCCCGCCCTACATGACCATGGAGGAGATCGAGCGCGAGGCCATCGCGCAGACGCTCGAACGCACCGGCGGCAACGTCAAGAAGACCGCCGAGATTCTCGACTACCACCGCCCGACGCTCTACCGCAAGCTCAAGAAGTTCGGCCTCATGGCCGACGCCGCCGACGAAGAGGCCGGCGAGACCCCCGCCGAGTAACATACCGGACATTGCCAACGGAACGGCGCTTGCACCCGAGGGCGGCGCCCGGTTTGCTTTTCGACGTGTGTCGGGGCAGACTTGGGCCACGCTATCATCTTTATAAACGATGTACCCGACGACTATCCCGACAGATAGGACGAGACAGATGCGCTCCGGCGAGAGTGTGCAGAAGACGGTGCTGGTCGTGGACGACTACGACGAGATGCGGTTGGTGACGAGGCGTGCGTTGGAGTCCTTCGGTTACCACGTGCTGGAGGCCGCCAGCGGCGCGGAGGCCGTGGAGGTGGCGCAGGCGGGCTCGCCCGACCTCATCCTGATGGACTTGAGCATGCCGGCGATGGACGGCTTCGCCACCATCTATCAACTGCACAGGCTGCTCGGCCTGCGCGACGTGCCCGTCATCGCCGTCTCGGCGCACACGGCCCGCGAAATTCGAGAGGACGCGCTCGCCGCCGGCTGCCGCGACTTCATCACGAAGCCCTTCCACGTCGAGAAGCTCAGGGCCGCCGTCGAGCGCCTACTCGCCTCATCCTGACTGTGTCACGCGGTGTAACAGGCCGCGCGCGGTGTGATTCACCGTGAGACACGCGCCGCGCGAGTCCGCGGCGGCCTTCCCCCTTCTCACGCCCGCATTACAAATCTTTACGTCCGGGCACGGCGGTTGCTCAAGGCACGGCCGTGCCCGTCACACGGCCGCGGCTTTAGGCCCGTTCAGGTAAGTTTGCTCACGCCGCGGTTCAAGCACAGATGAAAGAGTCGTCACCGGCGCACACGCGCGCGTACGTGAGCCGCAGGACTGCCCGGACGACCCCCAAAGACACGCCCCCGCCACGCGGGGCGGAAGGATGAACAAGGATGAACTCCACGGAGACCGGCCACCGGACTTACGACACGACCGACCTCACGCTGGCAAGCTTCCTGCGCTGCCGCAGCTTCACCATCAACAACATCAGGCGGCAGAACGGCAAGACGGTCTTCGTCTTCGAAGACTCGGCGCAACTGCGCAACGCCCTTCTCGAATACGCCAACGACGGCAGCGTCCCCGTGCGCGCCTTCTGCGGCACGCTGCGCGACCTGAAGGCCATCACGCGCTAATGGCGCGCCCGCCGAAGTCCCACAGAGGAGCAGACATGAGAACGATTCCCCGAACGCTACTCGCGTGCGCGCTCGCCCTCGCGTTCGCCGCCAACACCACGGCGCAGGAGAAGGCCGCCGCCACACCGCAGACGCAAGGCCCGCAAAAGATCGTCACGCAGGGCCTCGAAGTCGAGCTCACCATCGAGCCCGTCAAGCCCGCCGCCGACGGCAGGGCCGAGTTGATGGAGGGCCAGGACGCGCGCGTCCGCGTGAAGGTCACGGACACGGCCACGCGCTCGCCGCTCGCGGGCGTCAGGCCCTCGATCTGGATGTCACAGCGCCAGGGCGAGCGCGCGACGCCCGAGCAGTGCAAGGAGAAGGTCAGGTCTTTCCTGCAAGGCTCTTTGCGCGCCCGGCCCGACGTTGACCTCAACACCTACTACGTGCTCGCGCTCAACTCCGAGCCGAACATCTCGGTCATCGACCCTCTGATCGGCTTCGGCGGCACGAAGCTCGTCACGCTCGTCATGCTCGAAAGCCCCGGCGAGGACTGGGTGATTACGAACGACCAGGAACGCCTCTTTGTCAGCATGCCCGCGTCGAACGGGGTGGCCGTGGTGGACACGAACACGTGGAAGGTCGTGGCGAACGTGGAGACAGGCGCGCGCCCCGTCCGCCTCGCGCTCCAGCCGGACGAGAAGTACCTCTGGGTCGGCACCGACGACGGCGCCGGGGCGGGCGTGACCGTCATCGACGCGGCGACCTTCAAGCAGGTCGCGCGCATCCCGACCGGCGCGGGCCACCACGAGCTCGCCTTCTCCGGCGACAGCCGCACGGCCTTCGTCACGAACCGGGACGCGGGCACCGTCACGCTCATCGACGTGGCGAAGCTAACGAAGACCGGCGAAGTGAAAACGGGCAAGGGCGCGGACTCGGTGGCCGTCTCGCCTCTGAGCAAGTTCGTCTACGTGTCCGACCGCGCGTCTGGGCAGGTCGCGGTCGTCGACCCGGCGAAGGCGGCGGTGCTGGCACGCATCGCCGCCGCGCCCGGGCTCGGGGCGGTGCGCTTCGCGCCCGGCGGCCGCTACGGCTTCGTGCCCAACCCGGCGGCGGGCGTCGTGCACATCTTCGACGCTTCGAACAACCGCCTGCTCCACGACCTGAAGGTCTCGAAGGGCAAGGACATCAAGGGCCGTGGCCCAGACCAGGTGGCCTTCACCAGAGAGTTCGCGTACGTCCGCTCGGCCGGGTCGCTCGACGTGACGATGATACGCCTGAACACCGTCGGCAAAGAGTTGGACGTGGTCACGTTCCCCGCGGGGCAGTCGGCGCCGGCCGAGGCGGACGCGACGGCCGCGGCGGCCGACTCGCTCGCGCCCGCGCCCGAGGGCAACTCGATGCTCGTCGCCAACGTCGCCGACAAACTCATCTACTACTACGCCGAAGGCATGGCCGCGCCGATGGGCGACTTCCAGAACTACAAGCGCGAGCCGCGCGCCGTGATGGTCGCCGACCGCAGCATGCGCGAGGTGAAGTCGGGCACCTACGAGACCGTGACGAAACTGCCGCGCGGCGGCAACTACGACGTGGCCTTCCTGCTCGATAGCCCGCGCGTCATGCACTGCTTCGAAACGAGCGCGGCCGAAGACCCCTCGGTCGAGCACGAACTCCCCGTGGCGCTCTCGGTCGACTACCTCGACAAGGACAAGGCTGTGCGCGCGGGCGAGGACTTCAAGCTCCGCGTCCGCCTGTCGGACAAGGCGACGGGCAAGCCCGTGGACGGTCTGAAGGACGTGCGCGTCCTGACCTTCCTCTCGCCGGGCGTCTGGCAGAAGCGCGCCTTCGCGAAGGGCACGGGGCAGGGCGTCTACGAGCTGAACGTCAACGTGCCGGAGGAGGGCGTCTACATGGTCTTCGTGGAGAGCCGCGCGGCGGGCGTCGCCTTCCGGCAGTTGCCGTACCTGGTGCTGCGCGCCTCGGCGCCCGAGGCCGGGCAGGCGACGGCGAAGGGGCGGGAATGAAAGGACGAGGTCGAACGAAATGAGAAGCAGGTACTTTCACACGCACACGCTCGCCGCACTCGCCTTCGCGCTCACGCTCTGCGCCGCGTCCGAGACGCGCGTGAACGCGCACGACCCGCGCGCGCACGCGGAGGCGAAGGAGGAGGTGGTCTACACCTGCCCGATGCACCCGGAGGTGAAGTCGAAGAAGAAGGGGGCGTGCCCGAAATGCAAGATGGACTTGCGCCCCGCGCGCGCCGAAAGTCAGGCCGCGGAGGTCATGACGGCCGGGCACGGCGACTCTCAGGTGACCTCGAAGATGTCGATTCCCGATGTGGAATTGCTCGACCAGGACGGGCGCACGATCCACTTCTACAGCGACCTCGTGAAGGGGAAGACCGTGGCCGTCAACTTCATCTTCACGACCTGCACGACCATCTGCCCGCCGCTCGGCGCCACCTTCGCGCGCGTGCAGCGAGACTTGGGCGAGCGCGCGGGGCAAGACGTGCGGCTCATCTCGGTCAGCGTCGACCCGGCGACCGACACGCCCGAGCGTCTGAAGGCCTGGGGCGAGAAGTTCCACGCCGGCCCGGGGTGGACACTCGTGACCGGCCCGAAGCCGCAGGTGGACGAGCTGCTGCGCGCGCTCGGCGCGGCCACCGCGAGCCCGCAGGATCATTCGCCGACGGTGCTCGTCGGCAACGACGCGACGGGCCGGTGGACGCGCGCCTACGGGCTGGCGCGCCCGGCCGTGCTCCTCGGGCTGATAGACGCCGCCGGCGATTCGACCGGCAAGGAGGCCGCAAGACAATGAGAAGAGCGCTCAACGCCATCGTCATCGGACTCGCCTGCGCCGCCTCCGCCGCCGCGCAGCAGGCCACGCCGCCGCCGAAGCCCGCCGAACTCAGCGACCCGCACGCCGGCCATCGCATGAGCGGCGAGGCGCAGCCGCAGCAGTCGCCCGCGCAGAAGTATTTTTCGGACGTTGAATTGTTAGACCAGGACGGGAACCGGGTGCGCTTCTACACCGACGTGCTGAAGGGGAAGACGGTGATCATCAGCGCCTTCTTCACCACCTGCACCTCCGTCTGCCCGCCGATGAACCGGAACCTTGAGAAAGTACAAGCGGCGCTCGGCGACCGCGTCGGCAGGGACGTGTTCATCGTCTCGATCTCGGTCGACCCGGAGACCGACACGCCGCCTCGTTTGAAGGAGTACTCTCAGCGGTTCCACGCCAAGCCCGGCTGGCTCTTCCTGACGGGGAAGAAGGAGAACGTGGAGTGGGCGCTCTACCGGGTGGGGCAGTACGTGGAGTCGAAGGACGACCACACGACCGTCATCGCCGTCGGCAACGAGCGGACGGGGCTCTGGAAGAAGGCGCTCGGCGTGGCCAAGCCCGCCGACCTGATTCAAATCGTCCGGAGCGTCGCCGACGACAAGGGCGAGGCCGAGACGGGCAACGTCAAGGGCGAATCGAAGTAGACGCGGGCGGGCGCGAGGTCTGATGAATATCTGATGAAGAGAAGGCTCAAACTCCATGCGGCCTGCGCGCTCGCGCTTCTGGCCCTGACACTTCCGTCCGCCTTTGCGCAGGGGCAGAAGACACACGGGCTGACTCCGCAGGAGCGGCGCGGCCGAGCCATCTACCTCCGCGGCGAGGGCACGCCGGGTCGGGAACTCAAGGCGCTCGTCGGCGAGGTGGACGTGCCGGCCTCGACCATGACCTGCGCGGGCTGTCACGGCGCGCGCGGTGAAGGGAAGACCGAGGGCGGCGTCACGGCCGGCAACCTCACCTGGGCCAACCTGGTGAAGCCTTACGGCCACACGCACCCGACGGGGCGCAGGCACGGCCCCTTCGACGAGGCCGCTTTCTTCCGCGCCGTGAGCGAAGGCGTCGACCCTTCGAAGAACGACATGCTCGCGGCGATGCCGCGCTACCAGATGTCGGCGGAGGACGCGGCCGACCTCGTCGCATACCTCAAGCGCATCGAAGACGACCACGACCCGGGCCTGTCCGACGCGTCCGTGCGCGTGGGGACGCTCTTGCCGACCGCGGGGCCGCTCGCCGCGGCGGGCGCGGCGATGCGCGACGTGCTCGCGGCATACCTGAACGAGCTGAACGCCGCGGGCGGCGTCTTCGGCCGGAAGGTCGAACTACAGTCCGCGTCGGACGCCGCGGACGCGCGCCGCCTCGCGGAGGCAGGTGAGGTCTTCGCCTTTGTCGGCGGCCTGAGCGCGGGCGCGGACGCGGAGGTCGCCGCCCTGGCCCGTGAGTTGGAAGTCCCCTTCGTCGGCCCCGCGACGCTCCTGCCGCAGCCGGGCCGTTACGTCTTCTACCTGATGCCCGGCCCCGCCGAGCAGGCGCGCGCCCTCTTCAACTTCCAGGCGCAGCGTCAGCCGCAGTCGCACTTGAAGGTCGCCGTCATCTACGAAGAGTCCGAGTTCCCGGCCGCCGCCGCCGCGGCCGCGGCCGAGCAGTGCGAGAAGTCGGGCCGCGGCACCCTGCTGAAGTTCTCTTACGCGCGCGGCAAGTTCGACCCGGCCGCGCTCGTCCGCGGCGCGAAGGGCGCGGACGCCGTCCTCTTCTTCGGCGCGGACGGCGAAGAGAAAACTTTCATCGAAGAGGCCGACGCCGCCGGGTGGCATCCGGACGTCCTCCTGCTCGGCGCGCTGACGGGGCGCGAGCTGGTCTCGTCCGTCCCCGCGGGCTTCAGGGAGAAAGTCTTCCTCACCTTCCCCACCGTCCCCACAGACTTGACCGAGGGGGGCGAGGCGGAACTGCGCGCGCTCTCCGCGAAGTACAAGTTCGGGCTGCGTCACACGGCGGCTCAGCTCTCCGCTCTGGCCGCCGCGAAGACTCTGGCCGAGGGGCTCAGGCGCGGCGGCAGAGACGTGAGCCGCGAGCGACTCGTCACGGCCCTCGAAGGCCTCTACGACTACGAGACGGGGCTCACGCCGCGCCTCACGTTCGGCCCCAACCGCCGCGTCGGCGCGGCCGGCGCCTACGTCGTCCGCATCGACCCCGAACGTCAGGAGTTCGTCCCCGCGAGCGGCTGGGTCAAAGCCTACTGAAATGGAAGATGACAGGTATGCCACTCAACGCTGCAAAGAATAGACTCGCGCTGTCACTGCTTCTGCTCGCGGCGCTCGCCGCGCCCGCGGCCGTCTCCGGGCAGATTCAGCCGAGCGCGCCGCGGCCCGACCCGGCGGCGGCCTGCGGCTGTGAATCCTCGCCGCTGCCGGAGGTGCTGGCCACCGTCAACGGCATACGGGTCACGCGCCAGGACATCTCGCCCGAGGCGCGGAAGCGCGTCGCGGACTTGCAGCAGCAGGTCGTCGAGGCGCGCCGCCGCGAACTCGAGTCGCAGATCGACAGCGCGCTCCTGGAGGCGGAGGCGAAGCGGCGCGGCGTCTCGGCCGCGAAGCTGCTCGAAGCGGAGGTGCTCTCGAAGGCGCCGGAGCCGACCGAGGCCGACGCGCAGAAGTTCTACGACGAGAACCGGGCGCGCATCGACCGCGAGTTCAGGGACGTGAAGGAAGAGGTCGTCTCTTACCTGCGCGAAGCGCGGCGGCGCGAAGTGGCCGCCAAGTTTTCGGAGACTCTGCGCGCCTCGGCGCGAGTGAAGCGGCTCGCCGCTGAGGCGACGCCTCCCGCGAGCGAGGCCGAGTTGGCGCGCGTCCTCGCCAGCGTCGACGGGCGCGACATCACCTCGGCCGAAGTGGAGGAGTCGCTGCGCCCGCTCGTCTACGGCGTGCAGGAGCAGGTCTACAGGCTGCGCGAGCAGGAGGTCGAGCTGCGCGTCAACGGCCTCCTGCTCGGGGAGGAGGCGCGGCGGCGCGGCGTGACGCCGAGGGCGCTGCTCGACGCGGAAGTCGTCTCCAAAATTCAGCCTGTGACGGAAGCCGACGCGCAAAAATTCTACGAAGAGAACAGGGCGCGCATCGACGGCGACTTCGCGCAGACGAAGGAGCAGATCGTCCAATACCTGCGCGACCTCGCGGAGCAGAAGGCGCAGGCCGACTTCGCCGCGCGCCTGCGCGCCGCCGCGCAGGTGCGGACGTTTCTCGTCGCGCCGCCCGCGCCCGTGTACAAGATCGCCACCGACGGCCAGCCCGCGAAAGGGAACCCCGCCGCGTCGGTCACGGTCGTCGAGTTCACGGACTACCAATGCCCTTCCTGTGCCGCCGCGCAGCCCCACCTCGAACGCGTCATGGCCGAGTACGGCGACCGCGTCCGCCTCGTCGTGCGTGATTATCCACTGCCGCAGCACGCCGACGCGCAGAGGGCGGCCGAGGCGGCCGAGGCCGCGCGCGAGCAGGGCAAATACTGGGAGTACGCGACGCTCCTCTACCAGAACCAGTCGGCGCTCCGGGCCGAGAAGCTGAAGGAATATGCCGCGCGCGTGGGGCTCGACCGCGCGAAGTTCGACGCGGCGCTCGACTCGGGCCGCTTCGCCGACGACGTGAGCCGCGACCTGCGCGACGGCGAGCGCGCCGGCGTCAACGGCACGCCGACCGTCTTCGTCAACGGCGTCCGCGTCCAGCGCGCCACCTACGAACTGCTCAAGGCGGCCATCGACGCAGCCCTCAAAACTACTCGCACCGAGTAGCGCTAACAATTAACCACAGAGACACAGAGGCACGGCTTGAAGCAATAAGTCTTCAAGCCGTGCCTCTGTGTCTCTGTGGTTAAGCTGGTCTTATCCGAGGGCGTGATGCGCGTTGAAACAGGGGCGGACACTGATGTTTTAAATTGAAACCGACCGCGCGGCCTTCGAATTCGAATGCGCCGCGTCTCCTCTTAATTTCTCTTAAGTGCACTCGGGCACGGCGGTTGCTCCTCTCGGCCGCGCTGAACCACTGCGCTGACGCGCGCCCTCTCAGAATGGCGAGCGGTATTTCCTTCCGGTGGGCAGCCGATGAATCGGCAAGGCTCCGACTTTCGCCGCACTGCTTACGCGGTAACCCCGCGGCGCGCGAGCCGCCACAGATGAACACAGACGAACGTAGCTGTCCGGCGCGCGTGCCACGCCGCCGACGCCCATGTAGAGCCTCTCACCTTCGAGGAAGGACGCCCATGAGAAATGAAAATATAAGAAGAGCCCGAAAGGCGCTGCGGCCGTACGGCCCGGCGCTCTGCTTCGTGCTCCTGACGCTGTGCGGTGTCGCGCACGCGCAGTCATCCAGTTCGGCGATGGTGGCCCCGACGCCGATAGTGGTGGACCCGTATGTGGACCCGACGCCGACGCCGACGCCGACGCCGAACCCGGGCAACGACTACACCATCGACCCGCCGCCGCCGGAGTACGCGTCGGGCTGTACCCGCCTCATCACGGCGGACGTGGTGGCGATTGACCAGCCCATCGTCTACAACCGCCTCGGCGCGATGAACCCGGGCGGGATGATGTTCGCCCTCCGCAACGACGTGAAGCCGATAGACGCCTCGCAGGGGCTCGTCGCCGGCAACGTCCAGCTTAAAGAGTACAAGCGCCCGCGCCCGCTCGTGCTGCGCATGAACGTGGGCGACTGCCTCCAGATTCTGTTCCAGAACCTGCTCTCGGCCATCGGCGCGAGCGACGACCAGCCGAACACGCGCACGGCCGGCATCCACGTCGCCGGCCTCCAGCTCGTCAACAGCATCAACGACGACGGGTCGAACGTCGGCCAGAACCCGAGCAGCCTGGTGAGCCCCGGCGGCTCCGCGACCTACACGCTCTTCGCCGAGCGCGAGGGGTCGCACCTGCTCTACTCCTCGGCGGCCACCACCGGCGGCGAGGGCGACGGCGGCTCCATCGCGATGGGCCTCTTCGGCGCGGTCAACGTCGAGCCCGCGGGCGCCGAGTGGTACCGCAGCCAGCTCACGGCCGCCGACATGAAGGCCGCGACCAGGGCGCGCACGACCGGCAACCAGCCGATCATCAACTACGACGCGGCCTACGCGGCGGGCGCCCGCGCGGGCACGCCCATCCTCCGCATCCTCGATGCCAACAACCGCATCGTCCACTCCGACCTGAACGCGATCATCACGGGCGCGGGGCACGGCCGCTTCCCGGCCGGCACGTACCGGCCGAACGCGGTCGAGCCCGACCGCGACCAGCCGTTCCGCGAGTTCACCGTCGTCTACCACGACGAGGTGAAGGCCGTGCAGGCCTTCCCGCAGTTCTACGACGACCCCGTCCTCGGCCACACGCTCTACAGCGTCAAGGACGGCTTCGCCATCAACTACGGCATCGCCGGCATCGGCTCGGAGATTCTCGCGAACCGCCTCGGCGTCGGCCCGATGAAGGACTGCGTCGAGTGCAACTACGAGGAGTTCTTCCTCTCAGCCTGGGCCATCGGCGAGCCCGCACAGCTCGTGGACGTGCCGGCCAACGCTTCGGACCCGAAGGCGGGCGTCGTCGCGCGGAAGGTGCTCTACCCGGACGACCCCTCGAACGTCCACCACTCGTACCTGAACGACCACGTCAAGATGCGCGTGCTGCACGCCGGGCCGAAGGAGCACCACATCCACCACCTGCACGCGCACCAGTGGCTGCGCACGCCCGACGACGACAACTCTTCCTACCTGGACAGCCAGGCGCTCGGGCCGGGCTACTCGTTCACGACCGAGATCGCGCACGGCGGCACGGGCAACCGCAACCGCACGCCGGGCGACTCGATCTTCCACTGCCACTTCTACCCGCACTTCGCGCAGGGCATGTGGGAGCTCTGGCGCTCGCACGACGCCTTCGAAGAGGGCACACAGCTTAACGCCGACGGCACGGTCGCGGCCGGCGCGCGCGCCTACCCCGACGGCGAGATTAAGGCCGGCACGCCTATCCCGGCGCTCGTCCCCATCCCGACGCTCGCGATGGCGCCGGCCCCGACGGCCACCTTCCAGGGCTACCCGTTCTACGTCGCCGGCGTCGCCGGCCACCGCCCGCCGCACCCGCCGCTCGACACCATCGACGACGGCGGCCTGCCGCGCCACGTCATCGTCGGCGGCACGTTCACCGAAGTCCACAACCGGCTCGACTTCGACAAGGAACTCGTCACGGCCATCGCCAACCCGGTGCCCGAGGGCGGCACGACCGCGGAGAAGGCCGCGATGGACTTCCACGCGATGCCCTCGCACGCCTCCTTCACGCCGGACGGCACGGCCGCGAACTTCCTGACGAACGGCCTGCCGCCGCAGCCCGGCGCTCCCTACGCAGACCCCTGCATCAGCGACAAGCAGACGGCCACGGGCACGCCGCGCATCTACAAGGCCGCGGACATCCAGATCGACCTCAAGCTCAACAAGGCCGGCTGGCACGTCCCGCAGGCGCGCATCCTGACCCTCTGGAACGACGTCGAGGCGACGCGCCTCGGCAAGCGCGCGCCCGAGCCCTTCTTCTTCCGGGCCAACACGGGCGACTGCATCACCTTCCACCACACGAACCTCGTCCCGCGCGTCTACGAGGTGGACGACTTCCAGGTGAAGACGCCGACGGACATCATGGGGCAGCACATCCACCTCGTGAAGTTCGACGTGACCAGTTCAGACGGCGCGGGCAACGGCTGGAACTACGAGGACGGCACGTTCGCCCCGCAGGAGGTGATCTCCCGCATCGACGCGATCCGCAAGCAGAACGGCTGCGCCGTGAACGACACGCGCAACGGCACGTTCACGTGCCCCGTCGCGAAGACGCACCCCGTCCTCGGCGTGCTCGGCGCGCAGACCACCGTCCAGCGCTGGTACGCGGACGAAACGCTCAACAACAACGGCAAGGACAGGACGCTGCGCACCGTCTTCACGCACGACCACTTCGGCCCCTCGACGCACCAGCAGACCGGCCTCTACGCCGGCCTCGTCGTCGAGCCGCAGGGCTCGCAGTGGCGCGACCCCGAGACGGGCGTCGTCTTCGGCGGCGCCGGCATCGCCCCGCGCGCCGACGGCGGCCCGACCACCTGGCGCGCGGACATCCTGACGGCCGACCGCTCGCAGAGCTACCGCGAGTTCCTGCTCGAGTTCGCGGACTACCAGCTCGCGTACGAGGACGGCGGCGGCATCGACGGCAACGGCAAGCCCGTCCCAGACCCCGCGCGCGCCATCAGCCCGCCGGTGAAGAACGAGATCGGCCTGCCCTACCTCGTCGAGAAGGCCGCGCAGTGCCCGGGCGGCGTGCCCCTGCCGTGCCCCGAGGCGGTCTCGGCCGCCGACCCCGGCACGATGTCGGTCAACTACCGCAACGAGCCGCTGGCGCTGCGCGTCCGCGACCCCAACACCAACACGCAGGCGGCGGGCGACCCCGGCGACCTTTCGCACGCCTACCGCTCGCTCAAGACCCGCGCCGACGCGCGCCTGAACGTGCAGCCGACCTTCTACCCGGCGCTCACGGGCGACGTGCAGCCCGGCGACCCGTACACGCCCCTGCTGCGCGCGTACGAGGATGACAGAGTGCAGATCCGCATCCTCGTCGGCGCGCACGAAGAGGGGCACAACTTCGAGGTGCAGGGCATCAAGTGGAAGTTCGAGCCGGGCACGCCCGACGACCCCGCGTCGGTCAACAACTCCGGCTACCGCAACAACCAGATGATGGGCATCAGCGAGCACTACGAGTTCGTCGTGCCCCAGCTCGCGAAGAACTGGCAGGGCGACACGGCCGACTACCTCTACCGCCCCGGCGCGAGCGTGGACGACCAGTGGAACGGGCTGTGGGGCCTGCTGCGCGCCTACAAGGCGCGGCGCACCGACCTCCAGCCGCTGCCCTCGAACACGACGGGCGGCGCGCCCTTCGCCAACCCGGGCGACTTCAACGAGGTCTGCCCGAAGACCGCCACCGTGCAACCCTTCGACGTGACGGCCGCGCTCGCGCGCGACATCCTGTCCGAAGGCACGCTCGTCTACAACAGCCGCACGACCAACGGCGGCCAACTCCACGACCCGACGGCGATCATGTTCGTGCGCACGTCGGACATCGACACGGCGACCGGCAAGCTCAAGGCGGGCGTGCCGCGCGAGCCGCTCGTCCTGCGCGCGCGCGCCGGCGAGTGCCTCGACGTGACGCTCCGCAACAAGCTGCCGTCCACCGGCGCCATCGACGTGGCCGGCTACAACACGCTGCCGATGATCGTCGAGCGGTTCAACGCCAACCAGGTCAGGCCGTCGGCCGAGGTGGGCCTGCACCCGCAGAACCTCTACTTCGACGTGACGCGCTCGAACGGCGTCAACGTCGGCCTCAACCCCGTGCAGACCGCCAAGCCCGGGTTCACGGTCAAGTACAAGTGGTACGCGGGCGACGTGACTGCGTCCGCCACCAACACGGCCGTCATCACGCCCATCGAGTTCGGCGCGACGGGCCTGACCTCCTCAGACCCGATCAAGCACTCGAACAAGGGCGCGTTCGGCTCGCTCATCATCGAGCCGGCCGGCTCGTCCTGGTACGAGGACGCGAACTCGCGCGCGGCGGCCACCGTCAGCAACCCCGCCGACGGCACGAGCTTCCGCGAGTTCGTGATGATGTTCCAGAACGACGTGAACCTCCGCTACCAGGGCTTCGGGGCGGCGACGGACGCCTACTCGGGCGGCACGGTCGGCACGTCGAAGACCATCGCGGTGCCGAACATCGCGGGCGAGGAGGACTCGGAGGACTCCGGCCAGAAGGCGGTCAACTACCGCACCGAGCCGCTCTGGAAGCGCATGGGCTACGCGCCCGACACGCCGCTGGAGCAGACGCGCGCCTACGACTTCACGAACGTGCTGTCGAACGCGCAGGTCGGCGGCGACCCCGTCACGCCGGTCTTCACGGCGACGGCCGGCGAGCAGGTGCGCCTGCGCCTGCTCCAGCCCGGCGGCCACGCGCGCAACAACGTGTTCATGCTCCACGGGCACGTCTGGGAGGAGGAGCCTTACGTCAACGGCTCCACCGCCCTCGGCGCCAACCCGCTCTCCGAGTGGAAGGGCGCGCAGTACGGCGTCGGGCCGGGCAGTCACTTCGACTTCATGTTGAAGCACGGGGCCGGCGGCGGGTTCTCTATCCCCGGCGACTACCTCTACCGCACGTTCCAGTCCTTCCAGTTCGACGGGGGCATCTGGGGCCTCTTCCGGGTCGCGCCGGCCTACCAGCCGCCGCCCGATCCTTGCCAACCCTGCACGACCAAGTTCTGCCCGCAGGCGACGACGAATTCGAGTGCGAGTACGTCTCCGTGCATCTACCCGGCGGCGACGGCCAACTAACGCCGACGGCAAGTCCGGCTTAACAAGGTGGCGGGGCGGCGAACGGTTAACCGTTCGCCGCCCCGCCGCTTGCCCTGCCTGGCGTTAAGTACGGCGCTCCCTCACGGCGGCATAACAGTTGCCACGTTTCGCACCGCGGAATGGAATCCGCGCATTCCCCGCAAGGCCTTTGGCATCAGTAGAACACAGTCACGGCGCGAGTGTTTCACCGCGTAACACGCGCGGCGGCCGCTTCCACGCGCAGGCCCACACGGCCGTCGGGGCGGTGAGAAGACCTTCCCGGAGAGATCGCGATGAGAACCCTGAAGAGAGGCGGGGCCGTGGTGTCGGCCCTCCGCGTCGCCCTGCTCGGCGCGGCGCTCATGCTGACCGCAGGCGCGACGCAGGCCCTCGCGCAGCAGACGGTGACTTCCGCCACGCTCGGCGGGCGCGTCCTCGACGCGCACGGCGCGGCGCTGCCCGGCGTCACGGTCACCGCCACACACACCGAGACCAATCAGAGTAAAACCTCCGCGACCGACGAAGAGGGGCGCTACCGCTTCTCCTACCTGCCCCTCGGGGCTTATGAGCTGAAGGTCGAGAAAGCGGGCTTCACGGCCATGACGAAAAGCCTGACGCTGACGGTCGGGCAGACTCTCGACGTGCCCCTCGCGCTCTCCGTGGCCGGCGTCACCGCGGACGTGCAGGTCGACTCTACGAACGCGCCTGCGGTCGAGACGGCGCGCACGCAGGTCGCCGAGACGGTGCTACCGAAGGACGTGGAGGGCCTGCCCTTGAACGGCCGGAACTTCCTCGACCTCGCGCTGCTGCTGCCCGGCGTCTCGCGCACGAACACGGGCAGCGTCCAGCGCTTCGCGGAGACCTCGGCCGTGCCGGGCACCGGCATCTCCGTCGCCGGGCAGCGCAACCTCGCCAACAGCTTCATCGTGGACGGCGCGAGCGCCAACGACGACTCGGTCGAGCTGGCCGGCACTTACTACAGCCAGGAGGTCATACGCGAGTTCCAGGTCGTCACCTCCGGCGCGGTCGCCGAGTTCGGCCGCGCCTCGGGCGGCTTCGTCAACATCGTCACGCAGTCGGGCACCAACGACATCCACGGCAAGGCTTACGGCTTCCTGCGCAACCAGCGCCTCGACGCGCGCAACCCGCTCGCGCCCGGCAGAGACCCGCTGACGCAGGCGCAGTACGGCGGGAGCTTCGGCGCGCCGCTCGTCAGGAATCGGACGTTCTTCTTCGGCAACGTCGAGCAGACGCGCCGCAACGACTCGAACGTCATCACCATCGCGCCGGCCAACGTCACCGTCATCAACAACCGACTCAAGGCGGTCGGCTACGGCGGCCCGCTTCTCCAGACCGGCCTCGTCCCCGGCGGCTACGACACGACGAACCTCTTCGCGCGCGTAGACCACCAGCTCGGCAGAAGAAACTCCTTCACCGCCACCTACAACTCCTACGACATCGACGCCGTCAACGCGCGCACGGTCGGCGGGCTGAACTCGGTCAGCCGCGGGACGAACCTCGACAACCAGGATCACACGGCCAACCTTCAGAACGTCACGGTCGTCGGCTCGCGCTCGCTCAACGAGCTGCGCTTCCAGTTCCGGCGCAGCCGCCTCGACGCGCCCGCGATTGACCGGACAGGCCCGGCCGTCAACATCGCGGGCGTGGCGAGCTTCGGCACGGCGACGAGCTCGCCGACCGCGCGCGACGTCGACCTCTACCAACTCACCGACAACTTCAGCGTCCTGCGCGGCGACCACTCGCTCAAGTTCGGCGGGGAATACCTCTACAACGATTTGAACATCGAGTTCCCCGGCGCGCTGCAAGGCGTCTACACGTTCACGAACCTTTCGAACTTCCTGGGCGGAAACTACAGCCAGTTCCAGCAGGCGTTCGGCGCGCCGTCGCAGGCGCAGAAGAATCCGAACGTCGGATTCTTCGCGAGGGACGAGTGGAAGGTGCGACGTGACCTGACGCTCAACGTCGGCGTGCGCTACGACCTCCAGTTCCTGCCCGACCCCATCGAGACCGACACGGACAACGTCGCGCCGCGCTTCGGCTTCGCCTACTCGCCGAACGAGAAGACGGTCGTCCGCGGAAGCCTCGGCCTCTACTACGACCGCATCCCTACGCGCGCCACCTCGAACGCCCTGCAGCGCGACGGCTCGAAGTACGTCGTCGCCATCCTCTCGCGCACGAGTCCGGGCGCGCCCGTCTTCCCGAATATTCTAAGCGCGCAGCCTTCGGTCTTGACGACGAAGCCGGGCGTCACGCGCATCGACCCGCGAATAGAGAACAGCTCGAGCCAGCAGGCGAGCCTACAGATCGAGCGAGAGCTGCCGTGGGATTCATCCGTCTCGGTCGGCTACATCCACCTGCGCGGGACGCACATCATTCTTTCTCGGAACGTGAACGTGCCGCGCTGCGCCGCGTCGGTCGACTCGAACCTGTGCCGGCCCGACCCGAACTTCGGCAACGTCTCGCGCTTCGAGTCTTCGGGCGACAGCTACTACGACGGGATGGTCGTGTCGTTCAACAAACGTCAGGGGCGCTGGGCCACCGCCCGCGCCTCCTACACGCTCTCGAAGGCGATTGACGACTCGGGCAACTTCTTCTTCTCGACGCCGCAAGACAACTTCAACCTGCGCGGCGAGAAGGCCCTCTCCGACAACGACCAGCGCCACCGCCTGACGTTGAGCGGGACTCTCAACGCGCCGAACACCTTCGAGAACAGGTTCGCGCGCGAGGCGCTCGGCGGCTTCGAGGTGAGCTACATCTTCACCTACGCCTCGCGCCTGCCCTTCAACGTGCTGGCCGGGAGCGACCTCAACGGCGACTCGAACAACAACGACCGCCCGCGGGGCTTCGGCCGGAACACCGGGCGCGGCTTCGACTTCGCCTCGTTCGACCTGCGCCTCGCGCGCCGCTTCCACGTCACGGAGGGGCTCGGCCTTGAGTTGATCGCGGAGGGCTTCAACCTTTTCAACCGGGCGAACTACAGCGTGCCGAACAACAACTTCGGGACGGGCGCGCAGCCCCCAGCCACGTTCGGGCAGCCGACCGCCGCCTTCGACCCGCGGCAGGTTCAGCTCGGGTTCCGGCTCAGCTTCTAGCCTGCGCAGTGAGCGAAGGAGGGCCTCCGTATGGGAAAAGAAGTGGTGTTAAGCAGCAAGCCGGTTACCTTCGGAGCGTTCGCCGCCCTCTGCGCCGCACTGGTGCTGGCGGCAAGCGGTTGCACGCGGACGATGACGCAAGTCGAGAAGCCGGGAGTATCTGCGGCGGACACGGCGACCGGGACTGGCAAGGCCAACGCCGCCGAGGCCGTGCGCGTCTCCGCGGAGGGGGCGGAGGCGGCCGAGCCTTCGGTCGCGGCCGGGCGCGACGGCACGGTCTACGTGGCCTGGGTCGAGCACCGCGGCAAGGAGGCCGACGTCTGGCTCGCGCACTTCGACGGCGAAGAGCGCCTGCTCGCGCCGCCCGTCCGCGTGAACCCTGACGCGGGTAAAGCGACGGCGTGGCGTGGCGACCCGCCGACGGTCGCGTCGGCGGCCGACGGCGCGGTCTACGTCGGTTGGACTGCGCGCGACGAGGCGGCCCCGCACGCGAGCACGCTCTACCTCTCGGCCTCGCGCGACGGCGGGCGCAGCTTCGGCCCGCCGACAAAGGTCAACGACGACGCGAAGCCGGGAGTCCACGGGATGCACTCGCTGGCCGTCTCGGGCGACGGGCGCGTCTACATGGCTTGGCTCGACGAGCGTGACATCGAGCCGAAGGAGGCCGACCCGTCGAAGGCTCCTTCGCACATGCACACGGAGAGCAACCGCGTGGTCTACTTCGCCTCCTCGGCCGACGGCGGGCGTACCTTCTCGAAGAACCTGCGGGTGGCGGGCGAAGTCTGCCCGTGCTGTAAGACCTCTCTGGCCGTCGGCGAGGACGGGCGCGTCTACGCGGCATGGCGGCAGGTGCTCCCCGGCAACTTCCGTCACATCGCCGTCGCCTCGACGACGGACGGCGGGCAGACCTTCTCGCCGGCGGCAATCGTCAGCGACGACCGTTGGGAGTTGCAGGGTTGCCCGGTCTCCGGGGCTGCGCTCTCGGCCGGCGCGGACGGTTCTGTGCGAGTGCTGTGGTACACGGCGGGCGAGGCGGGCAGGCCCGGACTCTACTGGGCGGAGTCGAAGGACGGCGGGCAGAGCTTCTCGCCGCGCGTGGCGCTCGCCGAGGCCGGGGGGCGCGGCACGCCCACTCTGCTGAAAGGCGAGGGCGGCGGCTTCAAGGCCGTGTGGGAAGGGAGCGACGGAGACACCCCCGTTACCATGTCGGTCGGGTTCAGCGGCGACGACCATCCATCGGAGCCTTCTGTCGTGACGGGCGGGGGGGCGCTCCCGGTGGCGGTGGAGACGACCGGCCGGCTCTTCGTCGCGTACATCGGCGGGGGTTCCGGCGGCCACTCCGTCTGGCTCGCGCGCACCGACGCCGGCGCGGGATCGGGGGTCGGAGCGGAGCCTTCGGCCGGCGTCTACCACGGTCGGGGCGTCGTCAAGGCCGTGAACCTTGAGAAGCAGACCGTCAGCATTAGCCACGAGAAGATCGAAGGCTACATGGAGGCGATGACGATGGACTACCGCGTCAAAGACGCGTCGCTTCTGAATTCGGTCGAGGCCGGCGAGGAGGTTGACTTCACGCTCGAAGACGCAGCCGGGGCCGCATCCCTCACCGGATTACGACAGCGAAGCGAGTAGGCGGCATTCAAGACACAGCCTTCCTTACGCTCCACCCGGTACATTGCAGGTGATCCCATTTAGCGAAGGGATAATTTGGTCAAGTCGGTACTTCAATCTCAAAGCGGCAACGGGGCACGCCCGTTCGCCGGGAAGGCCGCCACGCCTAAAGTCATGCGGAGCGCGTGACTACTAACGCGTCACACGAAAGTTGTATTCGCCGACCTCTTCGACGCGGTCACCTTCGCTGACGCCGTTCAGTTTGAGGACGAAGGTGCCGGGGGGAAGGATTTGAGCCGGCACCCTGAGGGGAATTGCCCTGCCGTGCGGAGTGGTCTCGGCCCGGAGGCCGCCGACGAGGAGCTGCTCCGCGTCGCCATCCTTCTGGAGAATCACCTGGTAGCTTTGGTATTCGTCCTTAACTAACATGAGCCACAACTGGACGACTGTGCCGCCCGCGGGCCGCTGTAGGACGTTCGCCTCCCTGTCGCCCCGCACGTTGAGTGGCGTCAGGATTACCCAGCGCGGGTCGTCGGAAACGGGTTGTCGGTTCAGCCGCTCCAGCTCCTGCCGTGAGGACGCAAGCTCTTTCCGCCGTCGCTCTGTCACCACCAGCCAGCCGACGCCCAGGGCGACAGCGAGAAGCAAAGCCAATGAGGCCGCCACAAGTACCGGAGGGCTACGCCAAAAGGGCCTGCGGGCGGGCTCGCTATCTATGGCGCCGGGCGTGCGAACGTTGCCGCCCGGCTCAGTAGGGTACGCGGCCACCTCCGCCGCCATGTATTTTTTGATGGCGCCCGCGAGTCTGACCTTCCGGCGCTGGTTCGGCGTCGAGAGGAAATGTCTTACAAACGATGCCTTCTCGGCTTCCGAAAGCCCGCCGGAAAGGTAGTCCTCCACCAGCTCGTCTTCGGCGACCAGAACCCGCTCGTTGAAGCCGCGGTCGGTAATGAACCGCTCTTCGACCGACTCCTGATCGCCCTCGTCCAGTTCGCCGAGCAGGTACCGCCGGAGCAGAGACTCTTCTTCGTTCGCTTCTTTCATCGCCGTTACCCTCTTCAAGACCCAGGGCACCACACGATAATGAATATTCTCTCAATTCATTTCACGCCGGGAGCCTTTTCCGCGCATTCTCTGATGCACTTTTCCAAACCGGCACGGATGCGATAAAGCCTGACACGCAGGTTGTTGATCGAAATGCCGAAGCGCTGCGCCAGCGCCTTGCGCGCCTCGATCTTGTCGCGCCCCTCCAGCGCGTAGTAGGCCAGAATCAACTCCCGACTCCCCGCATCCAACTTCCCGACGCACAGCCCCAGGCACTCGTGTTCCAGGTCCGAGTCGTCTTCCGTAACTTCGGGGGTGGGCGCGGTCAAACCGGCGACCTCATCCAGAGACGCCTGCGCCTTCATGTTCCTGCGGCACTCGTGGAAAAGATTTTTAGCGATACCATAGCAGTAGTGGGCCGGGTCGCCGACATAGTCACTGCCCAGCGTGCTCAGGCGCGCGGCGGCGCGGTCGAAGACCTCGTCGGCCAGGCCCTCGGCGTCCAGACAGCCCCGCCAGGTGAAGAGTTTGACCAGACTCTGGCGAATGTCTTCGTATTTTCTCCCGGCCTCTTCGGGGTCTTCGTCGAGCCACGCGAGGAGCCGGTCGAATTCGTCCTGCGTCATGGGCTGTCGTTTGGGCATTTCAACGTTCGCGGGCGGCCCGCCGACATTACGGCCCCGGAGGCCGTGTGGTCTGCGCGCCGCCGCCTCCGGTGGTGAGACCTTTCCGACGCCTCAGCAAAATGGTGAGGCCGATACAACCGAGAAAGACTGCGAGCGGGATGACGAGGTACGCCGCGGGATGCCCGCGGCCGGTCTGGATGCGCTGCCTATATTCGCCCTGCACGAAGAAGCCCGCCCAGTAATAAGGCTGGCGCCACCTTTTTTGCCGGCGCATGGCCTCCTTGGCCGACCGGAGCGCCGCCGCGGGGGGGAGGCCGTCCTTCAACATCGACTCGTAGAAATGGCGCATCAACTCGGCGGTGGCCGCGTCGTCAACCTTCCAAAGGCTCGCCACCACACTCTTCGACCCGGCGTACATGAAGGCGCGCGTCAGGCCGACGAGCCCCTCGCCCGCAACGTCCTCGCCGAGCCCGGTGTCGCACGCGCTCAGGACGACGACCTCCGCCGGCAGGTCGAGGTTGTAAATGTCGTGCAGTTGCAGGAAGCCATCGGCCCGCCCTCCCTCCCTGTTCACGAGCGAGAGGACGAGGCCGGACAACTCCGGGTGTTCGCTGTTGACGACCCCGTGCGCGGCGAAGTGGACGATCTGATACCGACCGAGGCGCGGGCTGATGGCCGTCTCGCGGCTGGCCTCGAAACCCGTAGCCATCATGCCGCTGCCCGAAGGCACCAGAGACATGATTGCCTCCGCCTCGGCCGCCGTGTGTCGCAGACGCGGGATGCCCGAGGCCGCCCCGCGCGGGCCGAACTCGCGCAGCGCGCGCAGTGCGGGCGCGCCAGCCTCCGGCGCGCTCTGCGGATTTCTCGCCAATAGCGCCTGCCCGACCTGCGGCACCCGCGGGTCACTCGTTTCGTATACGGGGTCGGCGAGGACGGCCGCTAGCTCGGGGGCGGGTTCTTCGCGCGGCCGCGCCCGCCGCAGGATGATGAGCGCGGACATCGAAGGCAGACTGACGACCTCGTGCTGCGAGACCAGGGGGGGCCGCCCTCCGCCCGGCGGCGAGTCGGGCAGGGGGAGCGCGTCGAAGGGGATGTACTGGAGGCCCCCCTCGGCGACGATCAACAGCCGCCGGTCGCTGAGCTGCGGTACGGCGGGCGCGAGCAGCATCCGGCTCAGCTCGAGCGCCTTCTCCTCGTAGGCCGTGTCCGCGGCGGCGACGCCCGCTTGATAGGCGGCGTCGATCTTCCCGTCGGCGGATTGCCGAGACGTGAGCAGGCGGTAGACTTCGCGCGCACTCGATTCGAGCACGGCCCTGCCGGGCAGCTCGTAGCCGGCGAGCGAGTCCGCCGACACCACCCAAAGGTAGCTCTTCTCCTCACCCAAAGAATATTCAAGCAGCGCCGTGTTCTCGCCGCGCAACTCGCCTTGAATCTCTTCGAGCGTGACGGGCTTGGGCTGGGTCAGTGACGCGTAGCGCGGGCTCTGCTCCCTGATCTGCGACTCGACCAACTGGTATTCGGCGGTCAACTCGCGCAACTCTCTCGCGGCCCCGGCCGCCTCGGCCTCGGCCTCCGTGTCTCCGGAAAGCAGCACTTGCAGCCGCGCCTTCTCCTGTAGCCTCTGTTGCAGTGCGCGCTCGCGTTCGAGCAGAGCGGGGGCCACGCCGCGACGGATGTCGGCGCCGTTTTCGGCGAAAACCTCAAGGAGCGAGCGCGCGCGGGCGCGCTCGCTCGCCAGCAGCGCGGCGGCGGCATACTGCCCGCCCGGCCGCAGCCTGTCGAGGCGCATGAGGAGGTCTATGTAGAGGCCGTAGTACCTGTGGACGGAGGCGAAGTATGAAGAGCGGTGGTCTGGCCCCGCGACGTACGTGCGTAAGGTCTCGATGAGTTGGACGGCCTGCCCGGCGTAGTCGAGCGCCCCTTCGAGGTCGCCCGAATCACGGGCCGCGAGCGCGGCACCGTACAGCGTGGCCCCCTCGGACTCGCGGTCGCCGGACGCGCGCGCCAGCGGAAGCGCCCGCCGGTAGAAGGTCAGGGCACCCGGCTTGTCGCCCGACTCGAAGTCGAGTTCGGCGATGCTGTTCAAGACGATGGCCTGGCCCCGGCGGTCGCCGATCTGGCGGTAGATTTCGAGCACCCTTTTGTACTGCCCGAGCGCCGCGCCGCGCCCGCCTCTGGCGCGGTAAACGCCGGCGATGTCGGTCAGCGCGTAAGCCTCCGTGCGCTTCTTATTCGCGCGACGGCTCAACTCGACGCAGCGGCCGTAGTGCGCGAGCGCCTGACGGTCTTCGCCGGTCAGGCGATGGATTCTGGCGATGCGGCACTCCGTGCCGGCCGCGAAATCAAGGCTCTCGTTCGCGAGGAAGAGTCCCAGCGCCTGTTCGTAGTGGTCGAGCGAGATGAGCCGCTTCCCGATGCCTTCGTACGCTTGCCCGATGCCGTTGAGCGCCACGGCCTCGCTCTGGCTGTCGCCCGCCGCGCGGGCGACGTCTAATGCTTCGAGATGCAGGTCGAGCGCCTGCTGCTCCTGCCCCTTCAAAGACCGGACTGTCCCCGCCGCGGAGAGCGAGAGCGCCTCCACCGTGCGGTCACCCGCCGCGCGTGCGAGCGAGAGCGAGTCCGCGAACTGCTCGGCGGCGCCGTCCTGATCCCCCAGGCTGGATAACGCGTAGCCGAGGTCGAGGCGGGCCGCGGCCTCGCCCTTCGAGTCGCCGGCCTCCACCCACAGCGCGAGCGAGCGCCGTAAGTATCCGAGCGCTTTGAGGGGCGTGCCCTTCGAGTAATAGACCTCGCCCATGTTGTTAAGCGCTGCGGCCAGGCGGCGCCTGTCGTCTGGTGCCGCGCCGGCGTAGCCCTGCCGTTCGTAGTATTCGAGGGCCGCGGCCAGGTACTTCTGCGCGCGGTCGTTGTCGCCGAGATAGGAGAGCGCGCGGCCCGCGGAACTGAGTGCTTCGTTCTCCCTCCGGCGGTCGCCCAGGCGCGCGCTCTCTGCGGCGGCCGCCGTCAGTTGACGCAGCGCCTGCCGGTATTCGCCGAGTGCGAAGTGGGCTTCGGCGGCGGCGCCGAGCGCGTCTATGGCGCGCGCAGTCTGCCCCGCCGCGCCCCACGCCGCACGCGCCTCCATGAACCTGTCGGCAGCAAGCCGTAGCGAGTCCTTCCCCCACGCGGCGCGCAGCCGCCCCGCCTCCGCCTCCGCCCTCGCCGCCGCCTCGCTCTTCGACTCGCGCCCGCCCGCGCGCGGGGGCCGTTGAGCGTGCGCAGTCAGGCAGAGCGAAGAGAGCACTGTGAGCAGAATCCAGAGCCGGGGCGTGACGTGTTGACGAGATTTCGTATGAGGCGGACTGTTATCCATGTGGCCGTACATACGCGGTACTCGTCGGGCAGGTGACGGAAGGGAAGTAACTCTGCGCGCTTTGGCGCCACTAACGAAAAGCGGGCCGGGCCTGAAAAGTTATGTCTCCGGGCATAAGTAGTGGCCCGGATTATTTAACATTTATAAGGACGCTATTCAATAGCGTGCAGGAGGCCGGGGGCGGCTGGCAGTTTTCGGGCGGGCGAAGAAGCGGGGAAAGAAGAGGGGCAGCCGCGTAAGGGCTGCCCCAATGGTGAGGACAGAATTGTGGACGGCGGCCGGGCCTTGTGAGGCAGGCGGGGCGTTACTTCGTCCCGTCACGCACGGCATCGCGCGGCCCGGTTTGGCTACCGCCCGCTGCGCCGCCCGATGCCCTGATGTCGTCCTTCGTGCCTATGCGAAAGGTGCCACCCCCCGCGTGCGGGGCCGGAGGCTGGGTGGCCCCCTTTGGCTCCTGCTCCCTGACGCCTGTCCCCACGCCGGCCTCCTCACTCTTCTCGTCTACTGACATCTTCAACTCTCCTTTCGTGTGCGTAAACCGAATGCCGTCGGCGCTTCACTCTGCGGGGCGGGATAACGGCCTCACTTCTATATGTCCGTAGCGAGAAAACATTACAAGCCCCGAAAAAGGCCGAAAGTGCGCCGTGTAATGTTTCAAATAAATTTTCATATTCGAAGAAACCTCCCCTGCGGGGTGAAGTGTCTGGCGACGGAGGCCGCGGGCGATACGCGGAAGGTTCGGCGGGGTGACTGATGAAGGACGAACTACCCGAAGACAGGACGGCCGAAGATAACGGCGACGCGGCGTCGGGCGTAGACGCGTCCGCGTGCGAAGGCGGCGCGGAGGAGGCCGAGCAGCCTGTCGTCGAGCAGCAGCGCACGGAGTCCGGCGACGGGGGCGCGTCGAAGTCGCCACCGGCAGAGACGGCGGCCGAGCGGGTCGAGAATCAGGTTAAGAGCAATCTTTACAAGTCGCCCGCCGAAATCGTCAACAGTCTCAGCGGTAACGAAGCGAATATTCAGAACACCGTCACAAACAACACAAACAACTATTACGGAACCACGCCCGACGACAAGCCGAGGGACTTAGCCCAGTACATCACGAAATCACCGCTGCCGCCCCCCAGGCGTTCGTACCAGAGCGTTGACGACTCGGAGATTGCCGGGTACGTCGGCGTGCTGCTGACGCAAAGGATTCTCCTGCTCGGCTGCCGCAACAAGACGGTGGCGCTCAACGTCGCAAAGTCTATCGCCCACCAAAGCCCCGCGGCCTGCAAGCGGTCGGTGACGGTCAAGCCGAACTGCGAGGGCACCTTCACCGTCGAGGATTTAATCAGGCAGCTCGCCGCGCCCAGAGAGAACGAGGGGCGGAGTTCGCAGCAACCGCCGCAGGCCGTCTGGGTGTGGGAGCCGGACGACGTGGGCGAAGGCAACGTCAGCGACGTCTCGAACACTATCCTCGACTCGCTCTTTCTGAGCGGCACACACGTAGACCAGTATCAGGCGCAACTGAGCGAGAGCGGGCTGTACCTGATCTGCGTCATCCCGCCGCAGAGGCTGCAAGACTACCGCTCAAACTTCGAGGTCGATCTACAAAGCTGGGAGATAGACTTCCTGAGACCGATGCTGGAGGAGCACGGGCTGCATCAGGTCGAGGAGCTGTCCGAAACCATCGTCGAGCAGCGGCGGCAGGGGAAGTGGGACGAGGACGACACGGAGTTTTATAAGGAGATAGAGAGATACCTGAGGAAGCGCGGCCTGCCCGCCGCCGTCGCCGACAAGGCGCGACCGGATTACGTCCGCCTCGACGTAAGTCAACTCTTCCCCCCGGAGCGGCAAGACCCCGTGGCCGACACGGTGCTCTACTGCGCGACCTACTACCCCGACCTCTCCCCGCAGGACTTCTCCCAACTCGTCGAACTGTTCTTGGAGGACGAGGCCGACGACGAGGAAGTGAAGAAGAGTACGGATGAACCCCAGAACGGCGACGAGGCGGCCGCACCGCCCGTGCCGCCGTCGGCGATTCGGCGCTGGCTGCGAGACCGCGGCACCGTCCTGCGCCGCTGCAAGCTGGGCGCGCTGACGGACGAGAACAACAAGCGCGTGGTCGATTTTCAGGTTGACGGCCTGAGGAGCCCGCTGAGTCGCCACATACCGGACACCGACTACTTCTTCTACGAGTCGAAGTTCGTGCTGATGCGCAGGCAGCGCCTCCTCTTCAGCCCGAAGAAGAGGATCGCGGAGGGGGCCAGACAACTGCTGGTCGAGATGGCCGCGCAGTACGCGCCGAACGAGGTCGCGAACTGGCTCTACGAGATCGTTTACGAGTTCGAGCAGGCGCAGGCCGCCGACCTGCTCAAGGATCGCTCGCCGCTCTTCCAACTCCTGCGGGACGTGAAGGTCAAGGACGACCGCCGCTACCTCTGCCACGGCCTGAGCCTCGTCTTGAGCAGGTTGGATAAGCCCGACTTGCAGGAGTCCGCGCGGCTGTTCTGGCTGAAGCTGCTTCAGACCCAGAAGCGTTGGTTCGTCGCCCTGCTCTGGCAGATGGGTAACTCCACGCCGGCCGAGACACTCGACTGGCTGAAGCAGGTGCTCGACCAGGGCAGGGAAGACATTCGCGACGAGGCGCTGCACTATCTACTCAATTACCTCCTGCGCCGCGACGCGCTCGTCTACTCGACGCTGAAAGAGCTGAAGCAGTGGTCGCCCGACGGGCAGGCCGGGCGCGCGGTGCACACGCTCTTAATCCTCTACTGCGTCAAGACCAACGGGCGGGTGCCGCAGCAGGATTACGGCCGCTGGCCCAGCGCCCACCCGCTCTTCGCCTTTCAGGACGTCGCGGAAGCGCGCGAGTGGCTGAAGCTTCTGATCGGCTGGCTCTTCGAAGCGGCCTCCGCGGCCTCCCCGGACGTCGCCCTGTCCATCGCCGCAGACATCATCGCCGGCTGGTACTTCATCCTGACCCCGCTCTCAGCGCCCGCGCCCGGCGGGGGGGACGGGGCGAGCGATGAGGCGGGCGGCCTCGACTCGCTTGCTGTCCGGCGGCTCCTCCTTGAATGCATCGCGCGGCACTGCTCGCGCCAGGAGAGGCGCGACCTGCTGGAGGTCTGGGAGGAGTTCCGAGGCAACATCCTCGTGCAGGTCTCCATCTTCGAGGAGATCATGGACGGGCTCCCCGACAGGCCCGCGCCCGCCAGTCTGATGAAGGACGCCGCGGCCGCGCGGCGCAACCTGCTCGCCACGCGCGCCCTGGTGGGTGAACTCCGTAAGGACTTCCGGCGCTGCGCGGCGGAAGTCGTCAACGGCTGAGGGGCAAACCGATGAAGAACACCATCAACTTAGACAAGGTCGTACGCAAGCTGGGCGTGGAGGCGGCGACGCCCGTGGCAGGCGAGCAGGTCGTGGTGACGGTTGACCGCGGCACGGGGGAGGCGGTCAGGAAGACGCTCGGCGTGCGCTTCGGCGGCAACTACACGGATTACCTCGTCACGAACGACCGCAACCCGGCCGCCTCCGGCAGCGGGAAGCTGTCGCCCTACTACGTCCGCGACGCGCAGAAAGAACGGACGCTCGCCCTGGACATCGGCGTCGCCGCCTGCTCCTGCCCGGAAGGTAGCGAGGCCAAGGCCGCGGAGTCGTTGCATTGGGGAGGGTCGCCGGCGCAAACCTTCGCCGCCCTTATGGAGCGCTGGGTGCTCGAATTCATCCCGCCCGGCGACGAGGGCCGCTTCATCGACACGTACGACGCGGCCCGCGCGCCGCTGGAGAGTCACCTCGCCCGCCGCGCGCTCGCCCAGACCGGCCTCGTGTTACTGCCGCGGGTCTCGCTCAGCGGCGAGGCCGCCGTGCCGCGCGAGATCGTGGTCGGGCCGGTGGAGGTAGGCGTGCGTTTGCAGGACTACAAGGAGCAGCAGAGCCTCACGGTCGAGGCGGGGCTCAGGCTCGACGAACAGGACTACGTGAGGGCGTACGTCTTTCAGGAGCGGCAGGAGTCGCCCGAGGAGCTATTCAAACGCCACCTGAGAGAGTATTTCGAGCAGCGCGTGACGTTCGAGCAGTTCAGCCGCGAGCTGCAATACCCCCACCTCAAGCAGCCGATGCTGCAGGCGCTGGGCGCGGCGCTCCTGCAAGTCGGGCGGCGCGTCAGCTTCATCAACTTCTCCCCCGGCGGGGGGAAGACCACCAAGCCGCCGCGCGAGTTCGTCGCGGTCACCTACCCCTATAACCACAACATCCCCGGCCGCGCGCAGCCCGTCGTCATACACAACACGGTGCAGCTCTACTGCGACAACTCGGTGGCGTTCCTCGCCAGCGGCGTGGACGATCTGGAGGCGTGGGTCAAGGGCACGCTGAACGTCATCCTCAAACGCCACCTCATCGGCAAGACCTACGCAGACCTGCTGCTGCGTTTCGCGCCCCTCGAGAATGTCAAGAGCGAGTTGGTCGAGAGCATCAAGCGCGAGCTGAGCGCGCGCGCGGCCGGCGTGGGCTACAAGGTCGACCACCTCGTCTCCGTCCCGCACCTGAAGGAGCTGGACCTCGTCAACCCGTTCGACCTGAGCTTCGACGACACCTTCGAGACCAAGCTCGACAAGTTCGAAGTCCAGCTCAAGTTCGACCTCAGGCTCCGCATCCCGAACCTGCAAACGGTCAAGACCTACCTGAACCGGGACGAGGACGTGAAGGAAGAGATAAAGGCCGCGGTGCTGAGCGAGACGCGCCGGCTCCTCCGCACCATCCACCCGGAGCGCTTCTACCTCCACTTTAACCACCCAGACGATGAGGCGAAAGACCCCTCCGAGCGGCAGGCGGTCAAGTGGCTGATTGACGAAGAGATCAGGAAGGGCCTGACGCTGAAGTTCGGCGCCGAGCCCCTCGGGCTGACGACGCGCGTCGGCCGGACCGACCTGACGGATCGCTACAACGAGCTGTGCTTCGTCATCCGCGAGCTCCACGTGAGTATCGAGCCGCACGACCCGCAGGGCACCGAGTCGCTGACCCTGACCGGCAACTTCGAGGTGCGCGGCGTCTACCCGGACTCGAACGGGTGGCAGCGCTTCAGCTCCATGCGCCTCGACCTCGACGGGCTACAGACGCAGCTGCAGAACCACCTGAAGTCCGAGCTGAAGACCTACTACCAGTCCGGCTTCATGTTCCAGAACCAGATCGCGCGGCGGCAGGTGTTCAAGGTCGTCGAGAGCTACGCCACGCAGTACATGCGCCGCGAGTTCGGGCTCATGGTTCACCTGACCAACCTCGACCGCAACACGACGGAGGCCGAGCGGAGCCACCGCGGCCTGCTCGGCGACATCGAGAAGAGGAAGCTGAACGACGCGCGCGAGCAGGGCGAAGACCTGATGAACAAGATCAAGGCGCTGAAGAAAAGGCGCAGCCTCCTGCTGCTCTCCCCCGACGACAAGGAAGAGGTCGAGGAGCTCAACAACAGTATCCGGATACTTGAAGAAGAGCTGGACTCCATCACCTCGCCGCGCTTCGGCCGGCACCACCTGGCGGCGGCGCTGGAATCACAACTGCCCGACGACCTGCCGCGCGAAGGCGAAGCGAATCACGTCTCCGTCCAGTACGAGCTGGACGCCGAGGCGAAACCCCAGTTGACCGAATGACCGCCCGGCGGAAAGAGAGAAGGCCATGACGGACAAGATAAAAATTCTGTACCTCGCCGCGAACCCCCTGGACACGGGCCGCCTCCGCGTGCAGGAGGAGGCCCGCGACCTGCAAGAGCGCATCCGGCAGAGCACGCGCCGCGACGATTTCGAGTTCATCTACTTCCCGGCCGTGCGGCCCAGAGATTTGCTGCGCGGGCTGCAGGAAGTCCAGCCGCACATCATACACTTCAGCGGCCACGGCAATGAGGACAAACAGATCGTGCTTCAGGACGACGTGGGGCTGAGCTGTCCCGTCGCCCCGGAAGACCTCGCGGGGCTGGCGGAGTTGTTCAAGGCCAACCTCAAGGTCGCGCTGATGACCAGTTGCTACGGGCACACGCAGGCGGAGGCCCTCAGGCGCGTGCTGGACTTCACCATCGGCATGGACGAGCCCATCTCGGACGAGGGCGCCCTGCGCTTCTCCGCCGCCTTCTATCAAGTCCTCGCCTCCGGCGGCTCGATCAGGCAGGCTTTCGAATCCGCGCGGCTGCTCACGCGCATCGAGGGCCACCCGGTCTTCAAAGTCTCCGACCTGCTCGTGCGCGAAGGGGCCGAGGCCAACCTGAACGAACCCTTCGTAAAAGTATTGCCGAGCAAAGATGTGCCGCCGCCGTCGCCGACACGTTCTGAAGAGACACGTCCGTCGGGCGACCTCAATACTGTGTCGCAGCACATAAGCGATTCACAGAACTTCAACGCGAACGCGGTGGCCGGCAACAACAACGAAGTGAGTAATGAGAGACGGAGATACTGGAAGAACTGACGCCGCACTCGCGCGGCAGGGAACTGACCGGCATCAAGCTTGTTAGGGAACGATGGGCTGTAAGGTAACCGTCCTGCGTGCGCAGCGCCACGGCGAGTTTCTCGCCGCGCAGCGCCAGGACCCTGTCACGCGCAAGGTCTTCAAGGCCGGCGACAGGGTAACGCTCTGCGCCGCCTGCCTGCTGCCGTTCCTCGAAGACAGTTGGTGCGGCGCGGGCGGCGCGCACTGCGAGCAGCCCGCCACCGTCGGGCTCGAAGCCTTCGAGACGGCGACGCCCGCCGACAAAGGTGTCGGCGACCCGGGCGACGGCGACGCCGTTGGCAGTCCCGAGGCTCGGCCCGACGCGGAGGCACCGGACTCTGTTCTGAGACTGCGGCCCGTACCCTGCAAGTTGCAGGAGGTGCCCGTCAAACTAAGGGGCTAGCCGTAGCAAAGCCGAACTGGGATCATCATGAATATCGTGGCAAGAACCCTGCTTTACCTGTCTAAGACCGACAGCCGCCTGGTCGGACTGTGCTCGGACTCAGCCTACAAGACCCAGGTCGGATACGGCATCTTCGTGTTGATCGTCGGCATCTTCGCTTTCACCTCTTCCTCCTACGCCTTACGCACCACGCTCAGCGACAGCTACGCCGTCTTCGCGGTCGCGGCCGTGTACGCCGCGCTCATCATGTTCATCGACCGTGAGATCGTGGCGGCCACCAGCAAGGGGAAGGTTATGCTCGTGACCCGCTTGGTGCTGGCGGTCTTCATCGGCCTGGTGGTCTCGGTGCCGATTGAGCTGAAGCTCTTCGAGAAGCAGATAATCCAGCAGCAGAAGCGTATTGAGAATGCCCAGAACGCGCCCTACCTCGAAAGGAAGCAGCAGGCGGAGGCGCAGTACCGCGAGCGAATCGTGGAGAAGGATAGGCAGATTCAGGCGCTGGGGGAAGAGGCCGGCGACCTTGAGTCCCGCATCACCAACGAAGTCTTGCAGCCCGACCGGCAGATACCCGGGGTGGCCCGTGGCACGCTGCACCCCGGCGCCGGGCCAGTCTTCCGCCGCCTCAAAGAGCAGGCTGCGGAGAAGGCCGAGCAGCTGACGCAGGCGCGCGCAGCCTACGACAAGTTGAACGCCGACGAGCAGGCCGAGTTGGGTCGCCTCGAACGGGAGTACGGCAGGCAGGCCGTCCCGCCCGCCGACGACCTGCTCTCGCGTTACATAGCTTTAGGGGCAGTCAAGCAAGACCCGCAGAAGGGAGCGGACGCGTGGGCCATGGCCTGGGGCGTGCGGTTGTTGCTCATCCTGCTGGAACTGACCCCCGCGCTGATTAAAGTATTGCAGGAGGAGAACGAGTACGACGCCATCCTCCAGGCCAACCGCCGACGCAGTATCACGAGAATCTACGCCATCGCCAACGACCACATGGAGCAACTCGCACAGAACGGCGGCGATAACCCCACCCCGACTCTGCTGGAGCAGTTGAAGACCGACCCGCTAACATCTTAAATTCTGAATGCGCGGATCCCGCCGGCACTCATCGTCAGCACCGAGGACGACAAGAGCTTGGTCGCGGGCTGCAGGCTCTACCACGCGCCGCTCGACGAGGCGAAGGCGCCGAACGAGTTCCTGCTCTACCCGACGGGCGGCCACGGCTACGGCCTCCGCTCCGAGAAGGACGTCCGCGTCTGGCCGCAGGCCGCGCTCGACTGGCTGCACAGGGTCGGCGTCCTGAAGGAGCGGCGCGGCGCTCAACGGTGATTGTGATAAAGCGATGAAACGTCAATTCATTCGGAGCTGTCTGGTTCTGCTGTTCGCCTCGGCGACCTTCGCCTCCGAGCCGGCGGATGGTCGGCGCGCGAAGTACAACTTCAACCCCGGCTGGAAGCTCTTCGTCGGCGACCCGGCGGGGGCCGAACAGCCCGGCTTCGACGAATCGGGCTGGAAGGACGTGACGCTGCCGCGCGCCTGGAACGAGGACGACGCCTTCAGGAAGGACATCAAAGACCTCTCGACCGGCGTCGCGTGGTACCGCAAGCGATTCAGGATGCCGGCCGGTGCCGAAGGGATGAAGGTCTTCCTCGAATTCGAGGGCATCCGGCAGGCCGGCGAGTTCTACTTGAATGGCAAGCCCGTCGGCCGGCACGAGAACGGCATCACGGCCTTCGGCTTCGACGTCACCGACCTGCTCGTGCCGGGCGAGAACGTCCTGGCAGTTCGGACGGACAACTCGTGGGACTACAAGGAGCGCGCGACCGGCTCGGCCTTCCAGTGGAACGACCGGAACTTCTACGCCAACTACGGCGGCATCAACAAGAACGTCTTCCTCCACGTCACCGGCCGCCTGCACCAGACGCTCCCGCTCTACACGAACCTCGGCACCACGGGCGTCTACGTCTACGCCAAAGACTTCGACGTCCCCGGCCGCGGCGCGACCGTCACCGCCGAGTCGCAGGTGAGGAACGAGACGGGCGCGGCGAAGACCTTCAGCTATGAAGTCGTCGTTAAGGAGATGGACGGGCGCGCGGTCAAGACCTTCGACGGCGGCACGCACACGCTCGCGCCGGGCGAGACGAAGACCTTGAGCGCGTCGGCGAGGATCAGCAACCTCAACTTCTGGAGCTGGGGCTACGGCTACCTCTACGACGTGGAGACGAGCTTGAAGGTCGCGGGGAAGGCGGTCGACGCGGTCACGACGCGGACGGGCTTCCGCAAGACGGAGTTCGCGGACGGGATGGTGAAGCTCAACGACCGCGTCATCCAGGTGCACGGCTACGCGCAGCGCTCGACGAACGAGTGGCCGGCGCTCGGCCCTTCGGTGCCCGCGTGGGTGAGCGACTACAGCAACCGCCTGATGGTCGAGTCGGGCGCGAACCTCGTGCGCTGGATGCACGTCACGCCGTGGAAGCAGGACGTGGAGTCTTGCGACCGCGTCGGGCTGATGGAGGCGATGCCGGCGGGCGACTCCGAGAAGGACGTCGAAGGCAGGCGCTGGGGGCAGCGCGTCGAGGTGATGCGCGACTCGGTCATCTACAACCGCAACAACCCCTCCATCGTCTTCTACGAGTCGGGCAACGAGGGCATCAGCGAAGAGCACATGTCACAGATGAAGGCCGTCAGGGACGAGTACGACCCGCACGGCGGCCGCGCCTCGGGCTCGCGCGAGATGCTGGACAGTCGTGTCGCGGAGTACGGCGGCGAGATGCTCTACATCAACAAGAGCGCGCGGGTACCGATGTGGGCGATGGAGTACTCGCGCGACGAGGCCCTGAGGAAGTACTGGGACGAGTTCTCGCCGCCCTTTCACAAGGACGGCGACGGCCCGCTGCACCAGGGGCAGGATGCTTCGGCCTACAACCGCAACCAGGACTCGCACGCCGTCGAGAACGTGGTGCGCTGGTACGACTACTGGAGGGAGCGGCCCGGCACCGGCGCGCGCGTGAGTTCGGGCGGCGTGAACATCGTCTTCTCGGATTCGAACACGCACCACCGCGGGGCGGAGAACTACCGGCGCAGCGGCGAGGTGGACGCCGTGCGCCTGCCGAAGGACGGCTACTACGCGCACCGGGTGATGTGGGACGGCTGGGTGGACGTGGAGAAGGCCCACGCGCACATCGTCGGCCACTGGAACTACCGGCCGGGGACGAAGAAGCCGGTCTACGTCGTCTCAAGCGCCGACAAGGTCGAGCTGTTCGTCAACGGCAAGTCTTTGGGGTTCGGCGAGCAGTCGAGCCGCTTCCTCTACACCTTCAAGGATGTCGAGTGGCAGCCGGGCACGATTCGCGCCGTCGGCTACGACCGTGAAGGGAAGAGGGTGACCGAAGACTCGAAGACCACGGCGGGCGAGCCCGTCGCGTTGAGGTTGACGACACACGCGGGGCCGCGCGGCCTGCGGGCCGACGGGGCGGACGTGGCGCTCGTGGACGTCGAGGTCGTGGACGCGAAGGGGAACCGCTGCCCGACGGCTTTGAATCTCGTCGACTTCACACTCACGGGGCCGGGCGAGTGGCGCGGCGGCATCGCGCAGGGGCCGGACAACTACATCCTCTCGAAATCCCTGCCGGTCGAGAACGGCGTCAACCGCGTCATCATCCGCTCGACGACGAGGGCAGGCAAGGTCGTCGTGTCCGCGACGGCCGCGGGGCTCAAGCCGGCCTCGGTCGTCATCGTCTCGCGCCCCGCGGCGGCCGACGGCGGCCTGTCGCCCGCGCTGCCGGGTGAAGGTTTGACCTCTTACCTCGGGCGCGGCCCGACACCTTCGGGGCCTTCGTACGTCGTCACGCGCCGTCCGGTGAAGGTGGCGCGCGCGGAGGCGGGCGCGAACGCCGAGAAGGTCTCGGCCAGCTTCGACGACGACGAGACGACCGAGTGGGCGAGCGACGGGAGGCTGGCGAACGCCTGGGTCAGGTACGACTTCGGCCGGGAGGCGACCGTGGGCGAGGTGGTCTTGAAGCTGAAGGGCTGGCGGACGCAGTCCTACCCCGTCCGCGTCCTCGTCGACGACCGCGTCGTCTTCGAGGGCAGCACGCCGCGCAGCCTCGGTTACGTGACTATCGGTTTCCCGCCCGCCGCCGGGCGCAGCCTCAAGATAGAGTTGACGGGCAGCGCGAGCAACCGCGACGCCTTCGGACAGATTATCGAGGTGCCGGGCAAACCCGACCCCAAATCCTCCGCCGACAAGGCGGGGGCTAAGGGCACGCTCAGCATCATCGAGCTGGAGATTTACGAGCCGGCCGCCGCCGCCGTGGGAACCAGATGAGCGCCGCGGCCTGCCTCCGTCAAGGGCGCTCCGGTCGACTTCACCGACCCGACGGGCTTTGCAGGCGGACTATTGGCGCTGCCGCCGGGCAGCCGTATAGCGTCCGAAACCTTACCATTCCCCATTGACAGCTAGCCCGTTCGGGCATATCGTTCCCGCGCCTGTCCCTTCGCTCTCGCGCACACAGGCGTTCTAACCAAGCTCTTCACCGGCGGCATCAACATGACGATGAAAAACGAGGCGACATCTGACGCCAGATTGTGCGTCATCTACGGGCACCGCACGACCGACTCCGACCAGGTGCCCCCGGATCGATACCTCTACTCGCGCGAACGCGTGATCGACGACAAGGAGTATCGAGGGACGACGTGGCCCGCCTTCTTCGGCGCGGCCGCCGCGACCGCCGGCGCCGTGCCCGTCTACCTCAAGAGCCGGCAGGCCGACGGCAACACGTACTACAAGCTGTCCCTGAACGCGGAGAAAGAGGGCGCCTACGAACCCGTCGGCACGGAGCCCCTGTTCTGGGGTTTCAACGAAGGGGCCTCGCCCGGCTGCCCCGTGGTTCCGGTCTACGAGCACGGCGTGCCGGCCGACCAGCCGGGTTACCCCCGGTACTATTACGACCTCGCGCCGAAGAACTATTACGGGTGGACGGACGGCACGGTGCTGTTCCATGCGGTCGCGCCGGGCGTCTACGTGCAGACGTTCTTCGAGAGCCTGACGAAGAAGTTTTTCGAAGAGCACCACTGCCCGGAACTGGCGCTCGAAGCGACCGGCGTGCCGGGCATGGCTGTCGCCGTCGTCTGCGACGGGCACCCGACCATCCTCCGCGGCTACGGCGTCCGCGACGCCGCGGGCAAGGCGGCCGTCGACGCGAACACCGTGTTCCAGCTCGCGTCGGTTTCCAAGCCGATCACCTCGACGGTCGTCGCCGCGGTCGTGGGCGACGGCGTGCTCGGCTGGGACGACCTCGTCTCGCAACACTTCCCCGACTTCGAGCTGCGCACGCCCGAGCCTTCACAGCCGCAGACGGTGAGGGTCGCGGACATGCTGGCACACTGCGGCGGCCTCCCAGACCACGCCGGCGACCTGCTCGAAGACATCGGCAACGACCGCGGCGCCGTGCTGCACCAACTGCGCTACCTGCCGGTCTCGCCGCCGAGGACTGTGGATCGTTACACGAACTTCGGCTTCACGGCCGCGGCGGTCGCCGCGGCGATGGCCTACTCGAAGCGCTCGGGCAGGCAGACCTCGTGGGAGGATTTGGCCTCCGAGCGGCTCTACCAGCGCCTCGGCATGACGCGCACCAGTTCGAGCTACGAGCATTTCAAAGGCGACCCCAACTGCGCGGTCGAACATCAACGCTTCTCGCGCTACCCGGGTCAGCGGGAATGGCTGGCCCCCGCGACGCCGCGCAACCCCGACGCGCAGTCTCCCGCGGGCGGAGTCCGCTCGTGCGTCGCCGACCTGGCGAAGTGGATGCAGCTCCAGTTGAACGGGGGCGTGTTCGAAGGCCGACAGGTCGTGAACGCCGAGGCGCTCGCCCGGACGCACTCGCGCTACAGGAGTACGGACAGCAAGTTCGGCCTGGGGTGGAACGTGAGTCTCAACGGCGACCTCGGCCACTCCGGCGCGTTCCTCAAAGGCGCGTCCACCTGTGTCCAACTCTGGCCCGCCCTCGGCGTCGGCATCATCGCCCTCACCAACGGGGAGCCGGTCGGCGTGCCGGAGGCCGTCTGCTGGGCCTTCGGCGACTACCTTGTAGGCGGGGAGCTTCCGAACGGGCAGACGCTGGAGTCCTGGCTCGCCCGCGCCGCCCAGATGATGAACTCGGCCCTCCCCGTCCCGAAGGACATGGGTTACGGCACGTGGGTTTCCGACCCGAAGAGGGGACTCAAGGAGTACTGCGGCAAGTTCACACACGAGTACTACGGCCCCATCGAGATTAAGCTCGACGAAGGGGACGAGCCCGGCAGCTCCCGCCGCCTGAAGCTCGTCGTCGGCCCCGACCGGCGCGAGGTCAGCTTACACATGTGGGACGGCGACACGTTCGTCTATCAGACCTTCGGCGAGAACGCCGTCGGGCTGAGCGCGGTCGAGTTCGACATGACGACGCCGGGCAAGGTTCGCGTCGGCGTGAAGAACCTCCACTTCTCCGACACCAACCCAAACTATTCCGAGACCGAGCCCGACACGAAGGAGTTCGCATGGTTTACGCCGGAAGCCGGCCCGTAAATCCACACGCCTCGCGCGGCGGGTGATAGGCGGCGTCAGGTTATGTGGCCGCCCCGGACAGCGCCCGCTCGATGCGGCGGTCGGGGATGAGCCACATGACCGCGACCAGGACGTACAGGCCGCTGGCCAGCCACGGGCTCACGAAGGAGAGCGGGATCGCCGCGGCGTAAAAGACCACCGACACCTTGCCTTTGAAGTCCCCGCCCAGCGCCTTCGCCAGGGCCGAATCCCGCCCGTGGTGAGAGATGAGGACGCGGGCCAGGATGAAATAGGCTATCGCCGCGGACAGCAGCACCACGCCGTAGAGGGCGACGGGCCAGGCGGCGAAGTGATTCTCACCCATCCAGCCGGTGACGAAAGGGATGAGCGAGAGCCAGAACAGCAGATGCAGGTTGGCCCACAGGATGCGGCCGTTGACCTGCTGTACCGTGTGGAGCAGGTGGTGGTGGTTGTTCCAGTAGATGCCGACGTAGATAAAGCTGAGCACGTAGCTCAGGAAGACGGGGACGAGCGGGCCGAGCGCCGCCAGGTCGGTTCCGTGGGGCACCTTCAGTTCCAGCACCATGACCGTGATGATGATGGCGAGCACACCGTCGCTGAACGCCTCCAAACGACCTCTGCCCATACGCGATCTCCGTTTATCCGGTAAGTGATTAATCAGGGGCGGCCTGCCCCCCTTCCGGCCCCCGAGGCCAAGCGCGGGGATTCTATCACCGTCCCGGCATCGAATCGCTGACACCCCGCCCCTCCGGTAATATCTTCCCTCACGCATTACCCGCATAACGTTACTCGGGAGAGAGCGAAAACGGCCTCGGCGCTCCGGGGCCGTTTGAGGCGTGTGGCGTGAGAACCGCCACCTTACTCGAAGCGCCCGGTTGGGTCGAGGGCGCGGTCTTCGTCCTGGCCGCCGCCGGCACGGCCGTCTATGTCTTTGCGTGGGCGCTCGTGAATGCGCCGCGGGGCCTCCACGGCGTGCCTCAGAAGCTCCCGCGTGTTGTGCGAAGGGTAGACCGTCTCCCGCGGCATTCCGCCGGCGTAGCGCGGGCCGTCGGCTTCCTTACCAGTTCGGCGGAACCTTAAGGCCTCCCCGCCGTATTGAGAGTCGGCGTCCTATTGACATTCTATACGAGAAGGTTTATCAATTCCCTACAGAACGTCTATAGGAGGGTGCCGTGCCGGGAAAGAAAATCGACCTCTTACAGGGGACGCTCCACCTGCTGGTGCTGAAGGCGCTGGCGCTGGGGCCGCTGCACGGGCTGGGCGTCTCGGGCCGCATCGAACAGATCACGAAGGGGGCCTTCCAGGTCAAGCCCGGCTCGCTCTTCCCGGCGCTGCACCGGATGGAGGAGGCGGGCTGGCTGGAGTCGTCCTGGGGCGAGTCGGAGAACAACCGCCGCGCCAAGTACTACCGGCTCACGAAGGCGGGCCTGCGCCAGCTCGACGCCGAGACCGAAGACTGGCGGCGGATTTCGGTCGCCATCACGAGCGCCCTCAAGGCCACTTAAGAGTATTAACGATGCCGCTCATCCCACGCCTCGACAGCCTCCGGCGCAACCTGCTCCACCGTGAGCTTGTCGACCGAGACCTCGCGGAGGAGCTGGACGCGTACCTGGAGCTGCTGGTCGAGGCCAAGATCGCGGCGGGGCTGAGGCCCGGAGAGGCGCGGCGCGCGGCGCTGTTAGAGCTGGGCGGGATGGATCAGGTCAAAGAGAAGGTCAGGGAGGTCAGGGTGGGACACTTGTTGGGAACCGTGTGGCAGGACATGCGCTACGGCGCGCGGACGCTGGTCAAAAGCCCGGCCTTCACCATCGTGGCCGTGCTCTCGCTCGCGCTCGGCATCGGCGCCAACGCCGCCATCTTCAGCGTCGTCAACGGCATCCTGCTCCGGCCGCTGCCGTACCCCGAGTCTGAGCGCGTCGTGGCGGTCTGGCACACCCCGCCGCAGGAGAGCTTCCCCGGCACGAAGAGGTTCTCCGTGTCGCCGGCGAACTACCTCGACTGGAAGGAGCAGAGCCGCGCCTTCGAGCAGATGGCCGCCTACGGCTACGCCGGCCTCAGCCTGAGCGCGGGCGGCGACCCCGTCCCCGTCACGGGCGCGGCCGTCTCGCCCGACTTCTTCTCGGTCCTGCGCACGCAGGCGGCGAGGGGGCGCACCTTCTCTCAGGATGAGGAGCAGCCGGGGCGCGAGCAGGTGGTCGTCCTCGGCCACGGGCTTTGGCAGCGCGCGTTCGGCGCCAACCCTAACGTCATCGGCCAGACGGTGACGCTCAACAGCCGGCCCTACAACGTCGTCGGCGTCATGCCGGCTGGCTTCGAGTTTCCCGCCGAGGCCGAGCTGTGGGTACCGCTGGCGTGGGACGCCGAGGAGAGGCAGACGAGGTCGATCCACGACTACCTCGTCGTCGCCCGGCTGAAGCAAGGCGCTTCGCTCGAACAGGCGAGGGCCGAGATGAGCACCATCTCAAGCAGGCTGGAGCAGCAGTACCCTGAGGCCAACAAGGGCTGGGGCGCGGTCGTCATCCCGCTTCAGGAGGATTTAGTAGGCGACGTGCGCCCGGCGCTTCTGGTGCTCTTCAGCGCCGTGGGCTTCGTGCTGCTGATCGCCTGCGCCAACGTCGCCAACCTGATGCTGGCGCGGGGCGCGAACCGCCGGAAGGAGATCGCGCTCCGCATCGCGCTCGGGGCCACGCGCGGCCGCATCGTCAGGCAGCTGCTGTGCGAGAGCGTCCTGCTCGCCGTCGTGGGCGGCCTGCTCGGCCTCCTGCTCGCCGGCTGGGGAGGGCGTCTGCTCGTGCGGCTGAGCGCCGGCAGCCTGCCCAACTCGGCGGAGGTCGGCGTGGACGCGTGGGCGCTCGGCTTCACGCTCCTGGTCTCGCTCGCCGCAGGCGTCCTGGCGGGGGTCGCGCCCGCCTTGCAGTTCTCGAAGAACGAACTCGCAGAGACCTTAAAGCAGGGCACGGGTCGCTCCGCCGCCGGCTCCGTGAGGCAGCGCACGCGCAAGGCGCTCGTCGTCTGCGAGGTGGCGCTGTCGCTCATCCTTTTGGTCGGGGCCGGGCTCATGATCCGCAGCTTCTGGAAGCTGCAGAACGTCGACCCGGGTTTCGACGTGAGCAACGCCCTGACGCTAAGCGTCGGCCTGCCCTCCACGCGTTACTCGGAGCCCCAGCAGGTGCTTGCCTTCCACGACCGCGTGCTGGAGCAGATACGCGCGCTGCCGGGCGTCGTCGCCGCGGGCTCGACCACGACCATCCCCCTGACGGGCGGCGGGTCGAAGCAGCCCTTCACCGTCGAAGGCCGCCCCGCCCCGCCCGTCTCCGAGCAGCCGCTGGCGCAGACGCGCTACGTCAGCACGGACTACTTCAAGGCGATGGGCGTCCCCTTAAAGCAGGGCCGCGCGTTCGAAGACCGCGACCGAGAGGGCGCGCCCCAGGTCGTCATCATCAGCGAGGCGATGGCGCGCCGCTTCTGGCCGGGCGAGAACCCTCTGGGTAAGCGCCTGACGGCCTCGTTCCACGAGAAGCTCGGGCCGCGCGAGGTAGTCGGCGTCGTGGGCGACGTGAAGTCGAACGGCCTCGACGACGAGGGGGGCGCGACCATGTACCTGCCGTTCCGGCAGGCGCCGAGGCCGTGGATAACTTTCGTCGCGCGCACCTCCTCCGACCCGCAGGGCTTCGTCAACCCGCTCTCCAAGGCCGTCTACGCGGTGGACAGGGAGCAGGCGATCAGCAGCGTGCGGACGATGGAGCAGGTGTTGACGGAGTCGCTCTCGGGGCGTCGCTTCAACATGACGCTGCTGATGGCCTTCGCGGGGCTGGCGCTGGCGCTGGCGGCGGTGGGCGTCTACGGCGTGATGAACTACTCGGTCATGCTGCGCCGGCGCGAACTCGGCATCCGCATCGCGCTCGGCGCGAGGGCGCGGGACGTCCTGCGGTTGGTGCTCGGGCAGGGGCTCGCGCTGACGCTCGTCGGCGTCGGCGTCGGCATGGCCGGGGCCTACGCCCTGACGCGCCTGATGGAGAGCCTTCTCTACGGGGTGACGGCGACCGACTTTCTGACCTACGGCAGCGTCTCGGGCGTGATCATCCTCGTGGGGCTGCTGGCGTCGTTCCTGCCCGCGCGCCGCGCCACGAAAGTAGACCCGATGATCGCCCTGCGGAGCGAGTGAGAGAGGCTCTCACTCTTCCAAACCTCACGCCCTCACTTGGTGACGTGAATCTCCTCCATCACGCGGGGCCGCCGCACGAAGGCCCAGACGATACAGGCGGCGGCCGCGGCGGCGGCGGCCAGCGCGACGTAGAGGTGGCCCACGCCCGCCCACACGTCCTGGAAGCCCGCCGGGTCTTTCGCCGTCGCGAACCGCATGAACTCGTAGAGCGCGTACACGGTACCTGCCGTCCCGACCGCCCAGAGCGGAATGTCTAAGCCCTTCATCATCGAAACCTCCAGCCTTAGCCGTTAAGAGTATTACCAGTGCGGGGAGACGTGCCCACGCCGGGATAGACGAGGCTTTGCGCCGCGAGGTTTAGGGAATGTGACGAACCGTCCGCGGGCGCTGACGAGAGGCGATGAATCGGGGGCGAACAAGTAGGGAACGAGGACTCTACTTCTACAAAAGAATCTTTTCGCGGAATTACGCTTCACTCAGAATAAAGATTGAGTTAGATATTGTCCCTGACAATGTACGCAGATTCTGCTTAACCACCGTCGAACGTCCGTACCGTTTCATGTCTGTTCCCGAGACAACGTCGGCCGAAGCCTTCTGGCGCTACGCGGGAGGGGAGTGTCTGTTCGAGGGCCGGGGCGAGGCCTGGCGCGACATCAAGGCGTGGGTCACCGCCCTACCGTCTAACGTTGACACGATGCACCTCCCTTCGGTCAGCGAGCCCTTCCTCGCCTGGACTATCTCGGGCGAGGTGGACTTTCAGGAGCGGGAGGGCGGCGGGCCCTGGCTCACCAACCGGATCAGGAAGGGCTCCTTCTTCCTCACCACCGGCGGTGCCCCTTACGACGTCCGGTGGAGGGCCGTCGGCGACGAGCCGTTCGAGTCGATGCTGGTCTTCGTCGAGCTGCCCGTCCTCCAACGCGCCCTCGACGAAGTCTTCGGGGGCGCAGCGACCCACGCCCGACTGCGGGACGCTTCGGCGTTCAACGACGAAGGCTTGAATTCGTTGCTGGGGCTGCTGCGTGAAGAACTGATGCGCCCGCAGGCGAGCCCGCTCTTCGTCGAGGCTATCGCGCAGGCCGTCGCCATCCACCTCGCCCGCAACTACGGCGTGACGGACGAAGAGTCGCACACCAGCAGCAGCCCCTCACTCCCCGGCTACAAGCTCCGGCAGCTCACGGACTGGATGGCCGAGCACCTGGCCGAGGAGTTCAGCCTCGAACGGCTGGCGGCGCAGGCGGGCCTCAGCAAGTTTCACTTCCAGCGCCTCTTCAAGGCCGCCACGGGCGTCTCGCCCTCGCGCTACCACATCGACCTGCGAATCAACGAGGCGCGGCGGCTGCTGCGCGAGACGAAGCTGGGCGTGATCGAGGTCGCCCTCGAAGTCGGCTACACCAACCCGAGCCACTTCGCGCGCCTCTTCCGCAGGGAGACAGGTCTTTCGCCGAGCGACTACCGACGGCAGCGTTGACCCTGCCGCGAATTAGCCGGGCAAAAATTCCACCTTACGGGCACGAAAATTCCACCCTAAGGGTACGCGACCGCGCACGCTTCCGCGCCTCTGCGCAGGACTATTACCCTCCTAGCCCCGAATCAGGTTTCGAGCAATATCGGCACAGGTGACGCAAGAGTGCGCGCGACTGTCCGCCGCACTCTCTCTAAAATTCTTACAGCATCAACCAGGCGAGTCAGAGCAGGACACGGAGGTTTTAGACATCATGCGAGGAACAGTTCTCTACGGCCCGCGCGACGTTCGCTTCGAGGAACGCCCGGAGCCCGAAATCATCGAGCCGACCGACGCCATCATCAGGACTGCGGCCACCTGCGTCTGCGGCTCAGACCTTTGGCCCTACCGCGGCGACGACCCGGTCACCGAGCCGAGGCCGATGGGCCACGAGTACTGCGGCGTCGTCGAAGAGGTCGGCGGCGCGGTCAGGAACATCAAGCCCGGCCAGTTCGTCGTCGGCTCGTTCTTCTCTTCGGACAACACCTGTCCCATCTGTCAGGCGGGTTACCAGAGCCGCTGCGTGCGCGGCGAGTTGGCCGCCCCGACGGGCGCGCAGGCGCCCTTCATTCGCGTCACGCTCGCCGACGGCACGCTGGTCGCCACGCCCGACCTGCCCGAAGACGACCTCGTCCCGAGCCTGCTCGCGGCCTCGGACGTGCTCGGGACGGGTTGGTTCGCGGCCGACGCGGCGGACGTGAAGCCCGGCTCGACCGCGGCCATCGTCGGCGACGGCGCGGTCGGCCTGTGCGCGGTCATCGCGGCCCGGCAGATGGGCGCCGAGCGCATCATCATGATGAGCCGCCACGAGGCGCGGGCCACGCTCGCACGCGAGTTCGGCGCGACCGACATCGTCGGGGAGCGCGGAGACGAGGGCGTGGCCCGCGTCAAGGAGTTGACCGGCGGGCTCGGCGCGCACTCCGTGGTCGAGGCGGTCGGCACGCAGGAGTCGATGATGCAGGCGATACGCTCGACGCGCCCCGGCGGCCACGTCGGCTTCGTCGGGGTCACGCACGGCGTCGAGATACCGGGACAGGAGTTGTTCTTCTCGGAGGTTCATCTGCTCGGCGGCCCCGCGCCCGTGCGCCGCTTCCTGCCCGAACTGATCGACCTCATCTGGAATCGCAAGATCGACCCGGGCAAGGTCTTCGATTTGAGGCTGCCGCTCGAACAGGTGGCCGAAGGCTACAAGGCGATGGACGAGCGCCGCGCGATCAAGGCGCTGCTGATGCCGTAAACCGGTCGGAGGTATTCAGAAGATGGAAGTCAAAAGAAGTGGCTCGCAGCCTTCCCAGAAGGGGCCGGAGGAGTTCTTCACCGGCGGCGTGCGCATCGACCCGCTGTCGCAGGCGCACGAGCCTTCGCGCGTGAGCTGCGCGCTCGTCAGCTTCGAGCCGGGCGCGAGGTCTGCGTGGCACTGGCACCCGCTCGGGCAGACTTTGGTCGTCACCCAAGGGTGCGGCTGGGTGCAGAGCGAGGGCGGGCCGAAGGTTGAGATACGCGCGGGCGACGTGGTCTGGTGCCCGCCGAACGAGAGGCACTGGCACGGCGCGACCTCGACGACCGCGATGTCGCACGTCGCCATCCAGGAGGCGCTCGACGGGAAGGCCGTCGAGTGGATGGAGAAGGTCGGCGACGAGCAGTACGAGGGTTGATACGAGCCGACTTCGGAAGAAGAGTTAAGCATGTCCGGTAACATTCGAGGGTTGTCCTTGTCCTCTGACTCGCCCCGGGAGCCGGAGACGAAGAGTTCGGTCGTGACGGCGCTGCTGCCGATCATGGCGGCGGTCACGGGCTTCGGCTATTCGCTCGTCTATCCGGGCTTCGGCGTGGAGGCGGTCAGGCGCGCGCCGGCCGAGAGCCGAGGCCTCGCGATGGGGGCTTACACCGCGTTCCTCGATTTGGCGCTGGGGTTAGCCAACCCCTTGCTGGGACTGTTCGCGGGCGCGTTCGGCCTGAGCGCGGTCTTCCTCGCGAGCGCGCTCGTCGTGACGTGCTCCGCGGCGGTCGCCGCGCGGCTCCTGAAGCGCCGCGTCGGGCACGCGAGCGGACTTGAGGTTTTGACTTCGTGAAGAATTAAAGGGAGACGCAAATGCAAAAAAGAAGACTCGGGAACAGCGGCCTGGAAGTGTCGGCGCTCGGGCTCGGCTGCATGGGGATGAGCTTCGGCCTCGGCCAGCCGATTGACCCGAAAGACGGAATCGCGTTGATCCGCGCGGCCGTCGAACGGGGAGTCACCTTCTTCGACACGGCGGAAGTCTACGGCCCGTTCGCGAATGAGGAACTCGTCGGCGAGGCTCTGGCTCCGGTGCGGGAGCAGGTCGTCATCGCCACCAAGTTCGGGTTCAACATTGACCGCGACGGGACGCAGCATCAAAACCCGCCGCTCGACAGCCGCCCCGAACACGTCCGGGAAGTCGCCGAAGCTTCGCTCAGACGACTCAAGACCGATTACATCGACCTGTTCTATCAACACCGCGTTGACCCGAGCGTGCCGATTGAAGACGTGGCGGGCGCGGTCAAAGAATTAATTCGGGAAGGCAAGGTCAGGCACTTCGGACTTTCCGAAGCCGGGGTCGAAGTCATCCGCCGCGCGCACGCCGTGCAGCCCGTCGCCGCGCTGCAAAGCGAATACTCGTTGTGGTGGCGCGAACCCGAAGAGGAGATTCTGCCGGCGCTCGAAGAACTCGGCATCGGGTTCGTCCCGTTCAGCCCGCTCGGCAAAGGCTTTCTGACGGGCAAAATCGACGCGAACACGACGTTCGACAACACGGATTTTCGTAACACCGTGCCTCGCTTTTCGGAGGAGAACCGCAAGGCAAATCAGGCGCTGGTCGAGCTGGTCGGAAAGTTCGCCGAACAGAAACAGGCGACGCCCGCGCAGATCGCGCTCGCCTGGGTGCTCGCCCAGAAGCCCTGGGTCGTGCCGATTCCGGGGACGACGAAACTGCATCGGCTCGAAGAGAATCTCGGCGCGGTCGAGGTCGTTTTGACGGAAGACGACCTCCGCGAACTCGATCTGCTTACCGCACAGATTCAGGTGCAGGGGGCGCGCTACGGCGAAGGCTCGCAGAGGCTGGTCAATCGTTGAGCGTTGGGATGGGTTCTCTGAAACAGAGAATCGGCCGTTCTCTGTTTCAGAGAACCCATCGGTTTACCGAGACGGGCGTTTCGAATAATGCGTTGGAGAAAATGAAAGGGATAAGAATTCGAGTCGTCATGGCCTTTATCTTTTTACTGATAATCAGTTCTAACGAGATGAACGGACAAGCCAATATGAATAACAATCAAACCTTAGACGTAGCCACCGGCAGCGCGAGCTGGTCACCGTCTCGGCGCTCGCCGCGATGCCGGGCGTCGAGCCGCAACTGGAGTCTCACCTGTCGATGGCGATGAACACGGGGCTGACGGAAAGCGGGTTGAAGCAGGCCTTTGATTTGATCGAAAAGAACATCGGCAGGCAGCAGGCCGAAGCGGCCCGAAAGTCGTTGGCGAAAGTCGTCGCCGCCAGGCCGGAAAAGCAACCGCGGTAGTTCGGCGAATCGACGACGCCCGTCGTGTGAAGTATGTCGCCCCCATACACGGGGCGGGTCGTCGTGTGTTACGTTAGCAGGCAAAGAGACACGCTCACAGACGAGACCGCGCGCGGTCATAAGAGTTGAGAACGCGGGGGCGTTCCGGCGACGGGTCGTTGTTGGTGCAGGCTCAGGCGGCGGAGGTCTGGGCCTGCGGCCTTTGTAGGAGATCGGTTGAGGGACAGACAGGGGGAGTCGAACATGAAAGACGACTTGGACGAGACCTCGGGGGCGGAGCTTTCGGCCGACGAGGAGGCTTTGCTGAGGGAGATGCCGACGCTGGGCGAGGTCGGGCAGGCGCGCCGCACCTTCCTGGGGCAGACGCTCGCGGGCAGCATGGGGCTGTTCGCCCTGATGCTCATGGAGAAGGAGCAGGCGCTGGCCGCGCTCGCCGCGGAGCCCGGCGCGGTCTTCGCCGCGGCGCCCGCGTTGGAGAACCCGGTCAGGGTCGCGCTGAAGGTCAACGGGGCGGCGAAGACACTCGAGGTGGATTCGCGCACGGTGCTGCTCGACGCGCTGCGCGAGCGTCTGGAGATGACGGGCACGAAGAAGGGCTGCGACCAGGGGCAGTGCGGGGCCTGCACGGTGCTCGTGGACGGGAGGCGCGTGCTGTCGTGCCTGACGCTGGCCGCGACCTTAGAGGGCAGGGAGGTGACGACCGTCGAGGGGCTCGCGCGCGGCGAGGAGCTGCACCCGTTGCAGGCGGCCTTCATCAAGTACGACGGCTTCCAGTGCGGCTACTGCACGCCGGGGCAGCTCTGCTCGGCCGTCGGGATGTTGGAGGAGGCGAAGCGCGGCGACGTGAGCCACGTCACCGAGGACGTGACGGCACCCTTCAAACAACTTTCGGACGACGAGATACGCGAGCGGATGAGCGGCAACATCTGCCGCTGCGGCGCATACCCGGGGATAGTCGCGGCCATCCGGGAGGCGCACACGGGGCGCGAGTCGGCGCGGACGTGGCGCTTCGTCGAGGAGGAGGAGCTGGCGCGGGTCAGGAAGGAGCTGGAAGCCGATGAGACCGTTTAAGTACACGCGCGCGAGCGACGCGGCGGTCGCGGCCGGCGCGGTCGCGGCGAACCCGAACGCGAAGTTCCTCGCCGGCGGCACCAACATCCTCGACCTGATGAAGGAGGACGTGGAGCGCCCGAACGAGCTGGTCGACGTGAACCGCCTGAAGCTCTCGGAGATTAAGGAAGCGCGCGGCGGCGTCTCCATCGGCGCGCTGGCGAAGAACTCCGACACGGCCAATCATCCCTTGATTCGCCGGAACTACCCTCTGCTGACGCAGGCCATCGTCGCGGGCGCGTCGGGGCAGTTGCGGAACATGGCGACGAACGGCGGGAACCTGATGCAGCGGACGCGGTGCCAGTACTTCTACGACACGGCGATGCCATGCAACAAGCGCGAGCCGGGGACGGGCTGCGGGGCGCTCGAAGGGTTGAACCGCATCCACGCCATCTTCGGCTGGAGCGACAAGTGCGTGGCGACCTACCCCGGCGACATGGCGAACGCGCTCTACGCGCTCGACGCCGTCGTGCGCGTGCGTGGCTCGAACGGTAAAGAACGCACGATACCCGTTAACGACTTTCACCGCCTGCCGGGCGACACGCCGGAGAAGGATAACAACCTCGCGCACGGCGAACTCATCACGGCCATCGAGCTGCCGAAGTCTAACTTCGCGAAGAACTCTTACTACCTGAAGGTCAGAGATCGCGCCTCCTACGCCTTCGCGCTCGTCGCGGTGGCCGCCGCGCTCGAACTCGACGGCGGCAACGTGCGGCAGGCGCGCGTCGTGCTCGGCGGAGTCGCGCATAAGCCCTGGCGGAGCGCGGAGGCCGAGGCCGCGCTCGCGGGCAGGCCCGCCTCGGAGGAGAGCTTCCGGCGTGCGGCCGAGGCCGCGCTCGCCGGCGCGAAGCCGCTCGCGCACAACGCCTACAAGGTCGAGCTGGGGAAGCGCGCCGTCGTGCGCGCGTTGATGCGCGCCGCGCGCCTGGTCTAAGGGGGAGACTATGCCGAGATACATCGGGAAAGAGATGAGCCGCGTCGACGGCGTGGCGAAGGTGACGGGCAGGGCGAAGTACGCGGCCGAGTTCCGCGCGCCGAACCTCGCCTACGGCTTCATCGTGCTCGGCTCCGTGGCGAAGGGCACGATTAAGTCCATCGACACGAGCGAGGCCGAGCGCGCGCCCGGCGTCGTCCGCGTCTTCACGCACCTGAACACGCCGAAGCTCGGGCCGAAGGCCAACACCGAGTACGCGCCGCCGCGCAACGCCAGAGAGCAGGACAAGTCATTCCGCGCGCTCCAGTCGGACAGAATCTACTTCAACGCGCAGCCCGTGGCGCTCGTCGTCGCCGAATCTTACGAGCAGGCGCGCTACGCCGCTCGGCTCGTCAAGGCCACGTACGACGCCGAGAAGCACACCACCGACACGGAAGCGGTGCGCGAGAGCGCGCGGTCGCCTTCGCAGGGGCCGCCGCCCAAACCCCGCGGCAACCCCGAAGAGGCGTTGAAGACGGCGGCCGTGAAAGTCGAGGCGGAGTACCGCATCGCCATGGAGCACCACAACCCGATGGAACCGCACGCGGCCGTCGCCGCGTGGGACGGCGACAGGCTCACCATCTTCGACAAGTCGCAGGAGGTCTACTCCGTGCGCCGCCACCTCGCCACGACCTTCGGCGTGCCGGAGGCGAACGTCACGGTCGTCTCTCCTTACGTCGGCGGGGCCTTCGGCTCTTCCTTGCGGCCGAACTACTACCCTGCGCTCACCGCCATGGCCGCGCGCGAGCTGAAGCGCCCGGTCAAGGTCGTCTACACGCGCACGCAGATGTTCACGGGCCACGGCCACCGCCCCTACACGATCCAGAAGATCGCGCTCGGGGCCGAACGGTCGGGCAAGCTCACGTCGATGATTCACACGGCCGTGCACAACACCTCCACCTTCGAGGAGTTCAGCGACAACACGACCGGCTTCACCAGGCAGGTCTACGCCTGCCCGAACCTCTTCGCGCCGACGCTCATCGCCCCCGTAGACCTCCCGACGCCGACGTGGATGCGCGCGCCCGGCGCGGTCTCGGGGATGTTCGCGTTGGAGTGCGCGATGGACGAGCTGGCCTACAAACTTAACATCGACCCGTTGGAACTCAGGCTCATCAACTACGCCGAGCGCGACCCCGAATCGGGGCGACCGTTTTCGAGCAAGGCGCTCAGGGAGTGCTACCGGCTCGGCGCGGAGAAGTTCGGGTGGAAGGAGCGCAGGATGGAGCCGCGCTCGATGCGCGACGGGCGGCTGCTCGTCGGGTGGGGGACGGCGACCGGCGTCTGGGGCGCGTTCCAGAGTCCGGCCAGCGCCAAAATCACTTACCGCGCCGACGGCACGGCGCACGTCACCAGCGCGACCAGCGACATCGGCCCCGGCACCTACACGGTGATGACCATGATCGCCGCCGAGTATTTGGGGAACCGCCCCGAGCAGGTGAAGTTCGAGCTGGGCGACACGAACTTCCCGCGCGCGCCCGCGCAGGGCGGCTCGCAGACGACTTCGAGCGTCGGCTCGGCCGTCCACGGCGCGGCCCTCGCCGTCGCCGCCAGGTTGCTCGCGCTCGCGAATCAGGATGAGTCTTCGCCGCTGAAGGGGGCGGCCCCGGCGGACGTGGAGATGCTCGACGGCCGCCTGCGGCTCAAGCGCGACCCTTCGAAGTCCGTCCAAATCCCCGAGGTCATGCGCCGGAACAACCTCGCGGAGGTCACGGAGACCTTCGAGTCGAGGCCGTCGGAGGAGCGCCGGAAGTACGCGACGATGGCGCACGGCGCGCAGTTCGTCGAGGTCAAGGTTGACCCCGACCTCGGGCGCGTGCGCGTCACGCGCGCCATCGAGGTGACGGCGTGCGGCAAGATCATCAACCCGAAGGCTTCGCACAGCCAGGAGATCGGCGGCGTCGTCTGGGGCATCGGCATGGCGCTGACCGAGGCGACCGAGATCGACCATCGGTTCGGGCGCATCATGAACCCGAACCTTCAGCACTACCACGTCCCCGTCAACGCCGACGTTCACGAGATCGAGACCATCTTCGTCGAGGAGGACGACACGGTCGTGAACCCGCTCGGCGTCAAGGGCATGGGCGAGCTGGGGATGGTCGGCATCCCGGCGGCCATCGCCAACGCCGTCTTCCACGCCACGGGCCGCCGCGTGCGCGAGCTGCCCATCACGCCGGACAAGCTGCTGTAGAGGGGGTTGAGCCGATGAACGAGGTGAGAGCATTGGTCGAAGCGTTCGACGCGGCTGCGCGCACGGGCGAGCGGTGTGCGCTGGCGACTGTGGTCAGCGTCGAAGGCTCTTCATACAGGCGGCCGGGCGCGCGGATGCTGGTCTGCGAAGGCGGGGCGAGCACCGGCACCATCAGCGCCGGCTGCTTGGAGAGCGACGTGATGGAGCACGCGAGGCACGTCATCAAGTCCGGCACGGCGAAGCTCGTCGAGTACGACACGGCCTCGACGGGTGAAGAGATGGCCTGGGGCTTAGGGCTCGGCTGCAACGGCGTCGTGCGCGTGCTGGTCGAGCCGCTCGCCCCCGGCTCAATCTACGTCGAGGCGTTGAGGCGTTCGTGCGGGGCGCGGGCGGACGCCACACCTTTGACGGTGGCGACCGTCTACCGGCACACGCCTTCGGGCCTGGCCGCCGCCCGGATCGAAACGGGGGCGCGTCTCGTCGTCGACGACGGCGGCGAGGTCGGCCGCGAGAAGTTGAGCGGCGAGGCGGCCTCTGTGCTCGAAGGCGAGGTGCGGGCGCTCCTCTTCGGCGGCGCGGCGTCCGGCGCTCACGCCTTCGAGGTGGATGGCGACGGCGTAAAAGTCTTCGTCGAGACGCTCCTCCCGCCCGTCCCGCTCGTCGTCTTCGGGGCGGGGCACGACGCGCTGCCGGTCGTCGAGCTGGCGCGATCCTTAGGCTGGCAGACGGAGGTCGTAGACCCGCAGGCACGCCCCGCCAGCCGCGCGCGGTTCGCCGCGGCCGACCACGTCACGCTCGCGCGCCCCGAAGAGGTGGCCGCGCATGTCACCGTCACGCCGCGGACGCTCGCGCTCCTGATGTCGCACAACTACTCGCACGACCTTGAACTGCTCAGGTTCCTGCTCGCGTCCCCGGCCCTGTATGTCGGAGTCATGGGGCCGCGCAAGCGTACCGAGAGGATGCTGCGCGAGCTGGCGGCGGGCGAAGACTTGTTCCGGCCCGCAGAGGAAGACCTCTCACGCCTTCACGCGCCGGCCGGTCTCGACATCGGGGCGAACTCGGCCGCGGAGATCGCCCTGTCTATCATCGCCGAGATGCGCGCTGTTCTGGACGGGCGGCGCGGCGGTAGCTTGCGCGAGCGCCGCGGCTCCATCCACGGGAGTGCGTGTGACGGCGAGGGCGTTCCGCTGGCGGATGAGCAGGCCCTGCCGGCCGCGGTGGCATAAGGGGCGAAGGCTGACAAGGCTGACGCGGAGGGTGATTCCCGGGTGGCCGAAAGCGACTCGAAAAGTGTGGGTGCCGTAATCCTTGCGGCGGGTGCGTCGTCCCGCATGGGGCGGCCGAAGCAGACTCTTCGATACGGTGGCGAGAGTCTGCTTCGGCGCGCCGTCCTCGCCGCGCTCGGCGCGGGGTGCCGCCCCGTAGTCGTGGTGACGGGCGCGAACGCCGAGTCGTCGGGGCGCGAGCTGGAGGGGCTCGACGTGCGGGAGGTGTTGAATCCACTCTGGGAGACCGGGATGGCTTCGTCAGTCCGTGCGGGCGTCGAGGCTTTAGCCGGCGCCGACGTCGGTGCGGATGCGGCCGTCCTCCTGCTGTGCGACCAGCCTCACGTCAACGCCGAAGTCATCTCCGAACTCGTCGCGGCACACCGCGCCGGCGGGGCGCCCGTCGTCGCCTCCGCCTACGGCGGGAGCTTCGGCGTGCCGGCGTTGTTCGCCAAGTCCCTCTTCGTCGAGCTGGCGCGGCTGGAAGGGGCGGCCGGCGCGAAGCAGGTTATCAAGAGGCATGCGCCGGAGGCCCACTTCCTGCCCTTTCCGGGCGGCGAAGTGGACGTGGACACCCCCGAAGATTTCTCGCGCCTGACCGCACAAGGTGTCGAGCGAGAGCGGGCTTGACGTTGACGGAGTCGAATTCGACAGATGGCAAGAATATTCATCACAGGTTCGGCGGACGGCCTCGGGCAGTTGGCGGCGAAAGCACTGATTGCCCGTGGGCACCAGGTTGTACTTCACGCGCGCAACGAAAGGAGGGGACGAGAAGCCCTGGACAAAGTGCCCGGCGCGGAAAGCGTGTTGACGGCCGACCTCGGCTCCGTAGACGAGACGAAACAGTTGGCTTCAAAGGTGAACGCCCTCGGGGAGTTCGACGCGGTCATTCATAACGCGGGCGTGTATAACGCTTCGGCGGAAGAGATATTCGCCGTCAACACGTTGGCGCCCTACGTCCTGACGTGCCTCATCCGAAGGCCGAAGCGTTTGGTCTACCTGAGTTCAGGCATGCATCTGCAGGGGCGCGCAAAACTGGAAAGCTTCAAGACCGAAGCCGGCCGCATCACCTACTCCGACTCGAAGCTGCACGTGCTGATGCTCTGCATGGCGGTGGCGCGGAGGTGGCCCGAAGTTTACGCCAATGCGGTCGACCCCGGTTGGGTTCCCACCAAGATGGGCGGGCGGGGCGCACCCGACGACCTGCAAGAAGGATTCGAGACGCAGGTGTGGCTCGCCGTGAGCGACGACGAGAAGGCCAAGGTCAGCGGCCGTTATTTTCATCATCGAAAAGAGAGCCCCCATAACCCCGAGGCCGACGACACGTCTTTGCAGGAGAGATTCTTAAGCCTGTGCGAAGAGCTGACGGGCGTCTCTTTTACATGAAGTTGGCGCGGAGGGGAACGGCGGCGGCGCACGTTGAGACGGGGGGAAGGATTATGGAGGCCGGCAGCAAGCCTACGGTGCTGGTGGTGGACGACAACGCGGACACGCGCGTGGTCGTGCGCTGGATGTTGGAGCGTTGGGGTTACAACGTCGTCGAGGCGGCGGACGGGCGTGAGGCATTGGAGAAGGCCGTCGAGCACCGTCCCCAGCTCGTCGTGATGGACTTGTCGATGCCGATAGCGGACGGCTACGAGGCCATCCGAAGCATCCGCGCGCGGGAGGAGTTCGCAAGCCTTCCCGTCATCGCCGTCACCGCCTTCGACCGTGCGGTCTCAAGGGAGGGGGCGGAGGCGGCGGGCTTCGACCACTACCTCAGCAAGCCCATCGACTTCAAGAGGCTCGAAGTGCTGGTGGAGAAGCTGACTAAACGCGGCCGGCCTCCGCGTGCCTGACGGGCGCGTCACGACCCGCGCAGGAAGCCCTCGGGCGGAAGGCCCGCGTACTTCAAGCCCTCCTTCCGGCCCTCACGCTTCAACCTTCAGCCGGCAGGTCGCGCGGGCTCTCGCCCTCCTGCTCGGTCGTCTCGCGCTCATCCCTCATCTCGCGCGTGAGGAAGAAGTTCAAAGCCGTGCGGATGACGGCGATGGCCCCGAGCTTCCCGATCTGATCCCAGGTGGGCGCGACGGCCGTCGAGAGGATGTCGGCCCCGAGCTGGAACTCGAGGGCGAGGGCGAGGTAGCGCGCCAGCGTGAGGCGCACGCGGTTGTAGTTCTTGACCTGCGGCGGGATGAGCGCGCGCAGGAAGAGGTAGGCGGCGTTGACGATGCCGAGGCCGATGACGAGCGCGCCGACGGTCTCGACGGCGAGCTTGAGCCAGAGCACAGCGTTGACGACGTTGCCCTCGACGCCCACCTCGGCGGGCGGCCGGACGGCGGCGTGCGCGGCCTCCTGAAAGAGTAAGACGGCGGATGGCAAAGCTACCCTCCATGTCGTTCGTCTGTTGTGACTATGAGGTCGATGTTAGGTGAAACCCCCGCCGCGAGGCAACCGGACGGCCCCGCGTGTTGTTTGGAAAATCGGACAGTGCTGCATCGTTCTCACTACACGTTCACACGCCTTTCTGCGGGCCGGGCGGCCCTTCTGTCCGAGATTCATCAAGAGTTTTATTAAGGGCGATAGCTGGCATGATGATTGCGACGCTGTACAGGTCACTTTACTTCGACACGGAGGGCTAGAAGAGGATGCAATCGCTGAAGAGGTTCAGGCTGGTCTCGTTCGTGCTGACTGCCTGCCTGCTGCTGGGCATGTTGGTCGCGCCGGCCTCGGCGCAGAGGCGTTACCGCAATCCGCAGGGCGGCACGAAGAAGGCGGTCAAGCGCATCGGCATCGGCACGGTCGGGGGGGCCGTGGTCGGGGGGCTGATCGGCGGCAAGAAGGGGGCGCTCGTCGGCGGCGCGGCCGGCGCGGCCGGGGGCACCGCCTACCACTACCACAAGAAGCGCCAGTGGCGCCGCCGCCATCGCGCCTACTAGACGGTTCTAGAGCAGAGAGCGAAGGGCTCGCCGGCGGACACGTCTCATTAGGCCGAGCCGCTCTTCGCCGCCGGGCGTGACGGTCGTCTCAGTAGTGGTGGTCGTTAGCGTCCCGGTCGCGTCCATTGAAGCACGAGGAGGCCCTACGCAGTGCGGTGCGTAGGGCCTCCTCGTCTGCGAGGGCAGGTCTCTGAAGAATCCCTCGCGCCCCTTGATACAGGCCCAAAGCGGCCGGGCTTCCTGTGAACGGTCGCTTAACTGACTTGCAAATAGAAATAAGGCCCCTCCTCGCCGGGAGCGCGGGCATCCCTGCCCGCATGAGCGCCGCAGGCGCGAATGAGGCGACGCGCTTCAGCCCAAGGTCGAGGTGAAGAGGAAGACGGTCAGCGTGCTCAAGCACGCTAGCGGGCAGGGATGCCCGCGCTCCCGGCGAAGAGCCGGCCTTATTTCTATTTGCAAGTCGGTATTACACCAATCGGGTTGAAGAAGAAGGAGGCGTGCTCATCTTAATGGGCACGCCTCCTTCTTCCTTTTTATGACGGGTGGAAGGCAGAACGTATGTGACAGTTCTGAGCCTACTCTTCGCGGCCGGCACTCTTCCGCCTGCGCCGTGCGAGGCCGGCGACGCCGGTCAGCCCGGTGCCGAGCAGCAACATCGTGGCCGGCTCGGGCACCGTCGACTGCTGCGCGCCGGTGATCTGGCCGGTCAGCGAGACCGTCTGGCCCGGGTCGAGCGAGACGTCGTTCACGCTGAAGTTGAAGGAGCCGTTGCCGCAGGTGGTCTGCCCGGCCGAGGGCGGCTGC
>JAFAZX010000095.1 GCA_019239425.1 Acidobacteriota bacterium | reverse complement strand
GCGGAGCTGCAAATCCAATGTCGTGGGTTCGTGGCGCGAGTCTACGATGTGAATTGATAGCACAAGCGAGTCGCGCTTGGCAAGGTAATCGGCGACCAACTGCCCCCACGACTCGCGCACGTCGCGCGGGACGCGGGCGAAACCGTACCCGGGCAAATCCACGAAGTAGAACCGTTCATTAATCTGGAAGAAGTTCAGCGCCTGCGTCCGCCCCGGCGTCGAGGAGGTGCGCGCCAAGCCTTTGACCCCGAGCATCGAATTAATCATGGAGGACTTGCCCACGTTCGAGCGCCCCATGAAGGCCACCTCGGGCCGGCGGTCGCGCGGCCACTGCGACTCCTCGAACGCGCTCTTGACGAACTTCGTGCTCGTGACCTTCATTTAGGCGTTCGCGGCGTCGGCCTCCGCCCTTTCCGCGGAGGCGGCGGCGCGGGCCTCGGCGACGCGCCGGGCCATCTCGCGGACGCGCGCGAGCCGCTCCTCGGCGTTGGGCATGGCGAGGACGGCGCGCTCCAGGTGCTGCATGTAGGTCGGGTTGCCGACGGCGCGGATCTCTTCGAGGAACGGCTGAATCTTGGCGAAGACGAAGACCTGCTCGCCGGTCGCGTCGTTGAACATCTCGGCGTCGATGGCGCCGTGGTTGACGAAGGAGCAGGCCATGTCCCAGTAGGTCGTCACCATCCGGAGGTGGCCGCCGTGCTCGCCCACCGAGACGTGCAAAATCTCCTCGGCGCTCTGGGGGTCGAAGGTAAAGAACCAGTTGCGCGCCTCACGCATGACCGCCTCGCGGCGCAGGTCGTAGAGCTTCAGGATAAGCTCGGCGCTCTTCACTTTGTCTGTCATCAAGTTTGTCTCCTCGGGGAAGAATCGGAAGTAGAGCGAAAGCTTCTGGCGAGTCTTAAGCGCAGAGCGGCAGCGGGGCGAGGGCTGCTGTTGCTCGGTCTGCCTTCAGAGCTGCCTGCTGGTTTGAGACGCCGGGAAGGCGAACTTTACAGGCGGGGGCGCGGGCTGTCAACTTCGGGGGTTTGAAATTTCAAACTTGAAATTTCAAACCCCCGAAGTCCGTGCGGCCGGTTTTTTAAAACCGCTCAGTCGGCGAGCGTCTGCGCGCCGCCGGCCGAGGGCTGCTCGGTCGTCCAGACGGGCGGCGCCGCGTCGGTCGCCCCGGCGTCGGTCGGGCACGCGTCTTCGAGCGCGAGCGACAAGACCTCGTCGATGGTCTCGACGAACTGGATGGTCATGTCGGCGCGCACCTCCTCGGGCACCTCCTCCAAGTCCTTCTCGTTGTCCTTCGGGATGAGCACCGTCGAGACGCCGACGCGGTGCGCTGCGAGCAGCTTCTCCTTGACGCCGCCCACGGGGAGCACGCGGCCTCTCAACGTTATCTCGCCCGTCATCGCCACGTCCCTGCGGACGGGGACGCGCGCGAGCGCCGAGGCCATCGCCGTCGCCAGCGTGACGCCCGCCGAGGGGCCGTCCTTCGGGATGGCGCCCTCGGGGATGTGGACGTGCAGGTCGCGCTTGCGGATGAATTCGAGATTCATGCCGAGCCGTTCGGCGCGCGCCTTGATGCAAGTCAAAGCGGCCTGCGCCGACTCCTGCATCACCTCGCCGAGCTTGCCGGTCAGTTGCACGCCGCCGCGGCCGTTCGTGAGCGTCGCTTCGATTTGGAGGACTTCGCCGCCGACCTCCGTCCAAGCCAGCCCCAGCGCCAACCCGACCTCCGACGCCGCGGCCATGTCGGTCTGGCGGAAGCGGATGGGGCCGAGCATCTCGCGGACGGACTCGGACGTAATCGTCATCTTGAACTCTTCGCCCTTGCCCTCGGCGACGAGCTTGCGCGCGACCTTGCGGCAGCACGAGCCGATCTCGCGCTCAAGGTTGCGGACGCCCGACTCGCGCGTGTAGTGGCGGATGATTTCGAGGATGCCTTCGTCGGTGAACTCGACCTGCTCGTTGCGGAGCCCGGCGCCCTCGGCCTGCTTGCGGACGAGGTGCCGCTTGGCGATCTCCAGCTTCTCGCGCTCGGTGTAGCCCGAGAGGCGCAGAATCTCAAGGCGGTCTTGCAGCGGCGGCGGGATGGTGTGCAGCACGTTCGCCGTCGCGATGAAGAAGACCTTCGAGAGGTCGTACTCGACGTCGAGGTAGTGATCCTGGAAGGTCGAGTTCTGCTCCGGGTCTAAGACTTCGAGGAGCGCCGCCGACGGGTCGCCGCGGAAGTCGGCGCCGAGCTTGTCCACCTCGTCGAGGAGGATGCAGGGGTTGACCGTCCCTGCCTTCTTCATCATCTGGATGATCTGGCCGGGCAGCGCGCCGATGTAGGTGCGGCGGTGGCCGCGAACCTCCGCCTCGTCGCGCACGCCGCCCAGGGAGAGCCGGACGAACTTGCGCCCCGTGGCGCGCGCGATTGATTTACCGAGCGAAGTCTTGCCGACGCCCGGCGGGCCGACGAAGCAGAGGATGGAGCCCTTCGGGCTCTTCACCAGCTGCCGGACGGCGAGGTGTTCGAGGATGCGGTCTTTGATCTTCTCCAGCCCGTGGTGGTCTTCGTTCAAGACGTCTTCGGCCTTCGTGATGTCGCGAATCTCCTTCGACTTCTGCTTCCAGGGCACGCTCAACAGCCAGTCGATGTAGGTGCGCGAGACCGTCCCTTCGGCCGACATCGGCGGCATGGCTTCGAGGCGGTGCAGCTCTTGCAGAGCCTTCTCCTTCGCCTCCTCGGTCATGCCGGCCTCTTCGATGCGCTTGCGCAGCTCCTCCATCTCGGCCTTCTCGTCCTTGCGGCCGAGTTCCTTGTGGATGGCCTTGATCTGCTCGTTGAGGTAGTACTCCTTCTGCGCCTTCTCCATCTGCCGCTTGACGCGCGCCTGGATGGTGCGGTCGAGCTGCCGCTTGTCCACCTCGACTTCGAGCAGCTCGACGAGCCTTTGCAAGCGGCCGTGCGTGGAGAAGATTTCCAGGAGGCCCTGCTTGTCCTCGACCGAGATTTTGAGTTGCGACGCCAGGGCGTCCGCGAGGTGCGAGGGGTCTGTGTTGCGCAGGGCCGTCTGCAAGGCGTCGGTCTGCATCTCGGGCGCGAGGCGGACGTGCTGCTCGACGAGCTGGCCGACCCTCTGCATCAGCGCGTCGATGCGCGGCCCCGACTCGGGCGCGGCCGGCGCGCGCCGGACGGTGGCCGTGAAGGCGCCGTTGTCGTTCTCGATGCGGATGGTCGTGGCGCGCTCGCGCCCCTCGACGACGACCTTGGTCTGCCCGTTCTCCTGGCGCTGCGCCTGGAGGATGCGGGCGACGGTGCCGACCGTGTAGACCTGGTCGGGGCTGGGCTCGTCGATGGAGGCGTCGTGCTGGGTGGCGAGGAAGATCGTGCGGTCGGTGGCGAGCGCGTCTTCGAGGGCGCGCACCGAGCCGGGCCGGCCGATCTTGAAGGCGACCTTGGTGAAAGGGAAGATTACGACATCGCGGATGGGCACCATCGGCAGCCGCACGATGTCGGTGGGTGTGCGATCAGAATATTCTTCCATAAATAAAAAAGCTTCGGCCGAACCTTAAAGGGCACAAAGGGCGAGCCGCTCTTGCAAGCTCCGCTCGCCCCGTCGCTGTAGGCTTTAATTCTAAATCATTTCGCGCGCCCTTGCCACCGGCCTTCGGAAAATAAGCGCGGGCGCGTCAACGCCCCTCGGCGGGGAGGCCGCGGCCGAGCCTCTTCGACAACTCGGCCGCCGACGCGGGGTCGAGCGACTTGAGCCGTTCGCAGTACGCGGCGGCCGAACGACTCTCGCCGAGCGCGGCGTGCGCGAGGGCGAGGCCGGTGACGGCCCTGCGGTCGTCAGACTTGAGTTCGAGCGCCCGGCGGTAGGCGCCGACGGCGTCGCGGTAGCGCTTGAGGTAGGAGTAGGCGCCGCCGAGCTGGTAGTGCGCCTCCTCGTAGTCCGGCTGAAGGTCGGTGATGCGTCGGTAGGTCTCGGCCGCCTCTTCGTGACGGCCGAGGTAGCCGTAGGCGTTGCCCAGGAAGTGGAGGGGCGCGACGGCGCGCGGGTGAATCTTGACTTCGTGCTCGAACGCCTCGGCCGCCTCCTGGTAACGCCCCAGCTCGTAGAACATGCGGCCCGACCAGTCGTAGGCGCACTCTTCGTTCGGGCTCAACTCCTCGGCGCGGCGGAAGGCGCGCTCGGCCTCTTCGTAACGGCCCGTCCGGTAGTAGACCACGCCGAGTCCGCAGAAGGCGCACGAGTCCTCCCCGATGCCGAGCGCCTGCTTGAAGGAGGCGCCGGCCTCCTCATACTTCTCCATCCGGAGGAGGGTGTCGCCGAGGTCGATGTAGGGGCGGGCCTCTCCCGGCATGAAGAGCGACGACCGGCGGAAGGCGGCGGCCGCATTGCGGTACTGCCCGGCGTCGAGATACTGCCTGCCGGATTCGTAGGAGTGCTCGCCGATCATCCTCGGGATTCGCTGGAGGTTGAGCGAGACCAGCGCGAGAAGAGACAGGCAGGCGAAGACGACGGTTCGTGTTGACAAGGCGTCACCTCGAGGCGTCCGCGGACGCGTGAAGTAAGAGTGACGAGCCGGGGCGGGCTGCTTTACGCGGGCTGCTCGTGAATGCCCGCGCGTGCGCGGCGCGGGCGTCGAGAGGATGCTCAAGGCCGACTCCGGCGTGCCCTATGGCAGGGGCTACCCGGCGGCGTCAGCTAAAGGCAAGAATAAAGGCGGACTGCTTTCTTCTACAGATAGGAAAGGCCATCGCCAAATCTTACGAGGACAAAGGGCATTCTCTGTGCGGCCCCCGTTCTAATAAAAGTATAAAACATTTCGCTCGGGTGTGTCATCGTGCAAAAAAAGAGGCGTTTGGTGTGGGGAGGCGGGGTGACGGCGCGGGCGCGAATGCGGTCTGGAAGGCTCTGCCGCGCTGAGAATCGTCGGGGCCTACTTCTTACTGTCGGCGATCCGCCGCTCCAGGTCGAAGAGCCGCTCCTCAATCTCCTGGATGAACTGGGCGCGCCCAGTCTTGCGTGCGAAGTGAAGGGCTGTCCCCAGCAGGCGAGCGGCCTCACGCAGCTCCCCGTCGTGCTCTTCGGCAATCTTTGAGAGAGCGTTGTAAGCGGTCGCCAGACTCCGCGAGTCGTTGGTTATTTCCGCGGCCCGCTGGTGGGAAGAGCGCGCCGGCTCCCATTCCCCGGTGCGCAGGTAGAATGTCCCGAGGCTGTTGAGAACCTTCGCCTGCCCGTTCACGTCGCCGAGACGTTCATTAATTTTAAGGCTCTCCTGGAAGAGACTCACGGCCCGGGCCGGGTCTCTGTCCCACACCAGAATGGCGAGGCTCAGGAGCACCTGGGCCTGCCCGCGCAGGTTGCCGAGTTGCCTGTCCAGGTCGAGGCTCTGGGTTAAAAGCTCTTCCGACTCCGCCGGCCTGCTACGCCGAATCAGATTCGCGAGGCTCTGCAAGGTCTGGGCCTGCCCGCGCAGGTCTTTGAGTTTCCGGCGGAGCTCGAGGCTGCGCCGGAGGAGCCCTTCGGCCTCGTCGGGCCGCTGCTGCCCGGTGAGGGCTCCGAGGCTGTTGAGCGCCTGCGCCTGGTGCGCCTCGTCGCCGAGGAGTCGGCCGATTTCGAGGCTGCGCCGCAAAAGCCCCTCGGCTTCTTTCGGGTCTTCCTTGCCGACGACCGTGGCGAGTGTGTTGAGCACCAGCGCCTGGCCGTGCCTGTTGCCCAGCTTGTCTTCTATCGCGAGACTGCGGCGCAGGATGGCGGCGGCCTCCTCGGGGTCGTTGCGCCGGAGGTAGACGATTCGTCCCAGCACGTGCAGGGCGATTGACACCTCGATGCGAATTTCGTCGCTCTTCGCGACCTGCCGGAAGTTTCGCTCGGCCTCCTCCCAGCGCCCCTCGTGGTAGGCCGTCATCCCCTCGAAAAAGTATGGCTCCACGGCCCCCTGAGGCAGGCGGCCGCGGTTGAGCTGCTCCCGGCTGAGCACTCCGAGCAGCCACAGGGAGCCGGAGTACTTGGTGTCGCGCGCCGCCGCGGCGTAGATCTCGCGGCCGCGCTGTTGGTCGAGTGCCGTCGTGTGGTACGCGAGGCCCGCCGGCCAGGTCAGGTAAGCGGGCAGGTGTCGCCGGGCCGCACCGGCCGCCGCCTGTGCCATGTCTCGCAGGGTGGAGTGGGCCAGCCGCTCCACCTCCGGCTCGCGCTCCAGCCGGTCGAGCAGCGTCGCCCTGACGGCGGGGTCGAGGTGCCACTCGCCGTTCCGCGCGTAGACGAAGTCGCAGGCATGCAGGCACGCGACGATGGCCCCGGCGTCGGGCCGTTTAGCCCGGCGGCCTGCGTCCGGCGCGTCCGCCTTCGCCTGCTCGGCGCCGGTCGGCACACACTCTTTGATCAGCGTGGAGGCCACCTCGTCCGTCAGCGCGACGGCCGCACTGAGCGCGACCAGCGAGCGCGCCGCGTCTGCGGGCATCGCTTGAAGGACGGCGGTCAGGGAGTCCGGCCTCTTGGGTCCCGAGTTCACGTTCAGAATTGATTTAAAAGATACCAGGGGAGTCTGACATGAGCTGTTTGCGGCTCATACGACCACTCTCTCAAAAGCACGCCGGCCGTCACCAGCGCCTCTTCCATCTCTAGTCCCTCCGCTCTTGCGAGGATTCCCGCCACGTCTTGCCTGGCGTGTTCCCGCTCCTGGCCGTCATAGCTCGGCCGCAGCAGTATGGACAGCTCGGGCGTCGGAGCGCCCCCGTCGTGCGGGGGCCTGCCGCTGTCAGTGGTGTAGGCGCAGACGATAAGCAGACCCTTCCCGGTGAGCCTTTCCAGCCTGCCCCCGCCCATCAGCTTAGACCAGAACCAGTCGCGAGTCCTGCGCGGCATCTCGTGCCAGTTGTAAAGTACGAGCACCACCCGGTTGCTTCTGAGCGTCAGGTTGAGCCCTTTCTCGACTATGCGCTTGGCCCGCTGATTACCCGCGAGTGAAACCTCGTAGGCGGTCGGCTCCCCCGAGATGTTAACGTCATTGATGTTGACGCTGCCGCCGTGGGCCGTGATGCCGGTGACGGCGGACACCGAGCCGCCGCCGGGGAGGAACGCCTCCATGCCGAGCGCCTCTTCCAGCGTCACGATCAGGTCGTCCTCGGAGCGGCAGGCCGCGTCGCCCGGCGAGAGCAGGAGCGCGACGTTGCGCGGGTCGCGCTCCTGTAGGGAGTGCATGAGCAGCTTGGCGTAGGTGTTGCAGGCGGAGGTGGGGTAGCCGGCCACGGCGATGACGCCGCCCCTGCCCGCCAGGTAGGGCTCCGCGAGGCGGTGCGCATCGCGCCAGTCGATTCTCAGCGGCCCGCTATTCATCATGGCCCGCGTCGTCTCCACCGCGGCGCACACTAATGCCCGACACGCTGATGCCCCCCTTGCGACTAACTAAATCGCTCGCGGCCTTTGTGTTCTTCTTCGGGTTCGTTTCGATGTCCAAGTCCCTGACCTCGACATCCCCCCTCCCGCGCAGGTCACTGCCGTACTTGTCCGTGTTAGGGTCGGCGGCAGTCGCCGGAGTGGGCTTACGGAGTGTGAAGACGACGAGGGCGATTGCCAACCCGAACGCCCCGCTCACGAGCAGACGGCCCCGCGTGTCTAGAGACGGCCAGTATGAAGACAGCCACGCCGCGAGCAGCGAGCCGACCGCCCCGAGTATGACCGGCGCCAGTAACCTTTCGACCAAGGGAGCCTCCTTTGCCAACGGGATTGTGAAGTCAGACGCCGGGGACTTGCCCCGGCGAATATGGCTCGGGATGATTCGGTGAGCGCGCTGAAGGCAGCCGCCGGAAGCTACGCGCGGTCACGGGCGCGCCGAGTCCCCGTCGGGGCCGCCTGTCAAGATACCCTAAAGCCCGGAATCCGATGTGCCGTCGGAACTCACGATACCAGACCGAAGGCGGCCGGCCTCGCGAGGCGGACGTTATACGGAGGCCATCTACCTCCTATGCGGCCTCGTCCACGCCGGTGAGAATCTCGCCGGGGACGGCGCGGCGGCGCTCGACCATCTCGCGCGTGATGGCGAACTCCTTGACGCGCTTCTGCGACGGCAGAGTGTACATCGCGTCGAGCAAAAGCTCCTCCATGATCATCATCAGGCCGCGCGCGCCGACCTTGCGCTCGACCGCCTGGTGCGCGATGGCCTTGAGGGCGTCGTCGGTGAAGCGGAGCTTGACGTTGTCGTACTCGAACTTCTTCTGGTACTGCTTGATGAGCGCGTTCTTCGGCTCGGTCAGGATGCGCATGAGCGCCGCCTCGTCCAACTCGTGCAGGACGCCCGTCACGGGCAGGCGGCCGACGAACTCGGGGATGAGTCCGTACTTGACGAGGTCTTCGGGCTGCACCGCAGAGAACGCCTCGGAGTAGCGGCCCGAGGACGACTTGATCTGCGCCTGGAAGCCGAGCGACTTGTTGCGCATCCTCCGCTCGACGACCTTCTCCAGGCCGACGAAGGCGCCGCCGCAGATGAAGAGGATGTTGGTCGTGTCTACGGGGAAGAACTCCTGGTGCGGGTGCTTGCGCCCGCCCTGCGGCGGGACGTTGGCGACGGTGCCTTCGAGAATCTTCAAAAGCGCCTGCTGGACGCCCTCGCCCGACACGTCGCGCGTGATGGAAGGGTTCTCGTCCTTCCGGCAAATCTTATCGACCTCGTCGATGTAGATGATGCCCTGCTGCGCGCGCTCCACGTCGCCGTTGGCGGCCTGGAGGAGCTTGAGGATGATGTTCTCCACGTCCTCGCCGACGTAGCCCGCCTCGGTCAGGGTCGTCGCGTCCACGATGGTGAAGGGGACGGAGAGCATCCGCGCGAGCGTCTGCGCGAGCAGAGTCTTCCCCGTGCCCGTCGGCCCGATGAGGAGGATGTTCGACTTCTGTATCTCGACATCACTACGCCGTCGCGCGAGTTCGATCCGCTTGTAGTGCTGGTAGACGGCGACGGCCAGACGCTTCTTCGTCTCCTCCTGCCCGATGACGTACTCGTCGAGGAAGGATTTAATCTCGGCCGGCTTGGGGAGCGGCGGGCGCGACGCGACGGCCTCGGCCTGCTGGTCGTCGGTGATGATCTCGTTGCAGATGTCGATGCACTCGTTGCAGATGTACACCGTGGGGCCGGCGATCAACTTCTTGACTTCGTTCTGCGACTTCCCGCAGAAGGAGCAGCGCAACGTGTCGTCAGTTCGGCGTACCATAAGATTTTCGAGGGCGGACTTACTCTTCCTGTGTGAAACCTGAGGGGTTCAGGGCTCAGTCGCTGGTGCGACGCGCCGCAAGTCTTCTAGACGATTACGAGGGGGATGTCAACGCCCGGCGCGGCTGACCTGCGGGCCGGACTCCACATCCGTTAATGTATCACAGAACGGGCGCGGGCGCGCACCGCCGAAACGTTGTGTGTGGGAGGCGGCGGCGCGCACTGCAAACGCCGAGTCCGTGTGGCGGAAAGAACGCGGGCGGGAGACGGCGAGAGTCTCCCGCCCGACCTTTTCATAAACCGTCCGCGCGGGGCCGTGCGCGGGCTCTTCGCCGTTACTGGCGGTGCGTGATGACCTCGTCGATGAGGCCGTACTCCTTGGCCTGCGTCGCCGACATGATGCGGTCGCGCTCCACGTCGCGCTCGACCTGATCGAAGGGCTGCCCCGTGTGCTTGGCGATGATGTTGGAGGTCAGCTCGCGCATGCGGATGATCACCTCGGCCTGAATCTTGATGTCGCTGGCCTGGCCGCCGATGCCGCCCGAGATCGACGGCTGGTGGATGAGGATGCGCGAGTTGGGCAGCGCGAACCGCTTGCCCTTCGCGCCCGCCGTCAGCAGCAGCGCCCCCATCGACGCGCACTGGCCGAGGCTGATCGTCACCACGTCCGGGCGGATGAACTGCATCGTGTCGTAGATCGCCATGCCGGCCGTGATCGAGCCGCCCGGGCTGTTGATGTAAAGGTTGATGTCCTTCTCCGGGTCTTCCGCCTCGAGGAAGAGCAACTGCGCGATGATGAGGTTCGCGACCGTGTCGTCAATCGGCGTGCCGAGGAAGACGATGTTGTCGCGCAGGAGGCGCGAGTAGACGTCCGAGTAGCGCTCGCCGCGCGGCGTCTGCTCGAAGACCGTCGGGTTGGGAATGTACTGACTCATCTTTGAACTCCCGTACTGCTTTCTCTCTCAAAATAGAACCGGAGACTTGAAACTCCAAACTCGCATTTGAAATTTCAAATCTCCTGGTTGTGAACTTACGCCCCGGCGGCATCAGAAAGCCTTAACTGCCCTCGGCTCCTGCCGCCTGCTCTTCGCCCGCCGCCTCTTCGGGCTCTGCGGGCTGACCTTCGGCGGGCTCTTCTTCGCGCCACTCTTCGTCGCGCACCTGCGCGTGTTGGACGAGGAAGTCGAGCGCCTTGCGGTTGCGCAATCTGTCGGCGATGCTACGTTCGCCCCCCTGCTTTGTCAAGGCGGCCCGCACCTGCTCAACCGACTGCCTTTGCCCTTCCGCGATGGACTCGATTTCGGCGTCGATCTCACCTTGCGTGACCTCGATGTTCTCGGCCTCGGCGACGCGCTCCAGCAGCATCGAGCCGCGCACGTCGTCGCCCGCGCGCTCGCGGACGAGGTCGCGCATGGCCTCCCAGTTGATGTCCTGCGTGCGCGGGTCGGCGCCGCGCGAGATCATGTCGCGGATCATCGACTGGAGGATCTGGTTCGCCTGGTACGAGACGATGGTCTCGGGCACCTCGAAGCGGTGGCGCTCGATGAGCCGGCCGAGGACTTCGTCGCGCAGGCGGTGCTCCGACTCGTGCTCGGCGCTCTTCGACAGGTTCTCGCGGACGCGCACGCGGAGCTGCTCGACCGTCTCGACCTCCTCCTCGCCGAGGCTCTTGACCCAGTCGTCGTCGAGCGCGGGCACCTCCTTGCGCCGGACGGCCGTGACGGTCGCGGTGTACTCGATGGTCTTGCCGGCGAGCCCCTTCCGCTCCTCGCCCTCCTTCGGCTGGGGGCCGAAGTCGTCGGGGTACTTGACCGTGAAGGTCTTGACCTCGTCGGGCTGGACGCCGGTCAGGGCTTCGTTGAACTCGTCGAGCACGCCCTCGCTGCCGAGGACGACGTCCACGTCCGAGACGTTGATGTCCTCCTCCTCCTGCGGCTCGACGTAGCGGCCCTGGAAGTCCACGGTGACGGTGTCGCCCTCCTGCGAGGGGCGGTCTTCGACGGGCTGGAGCGAGGCGGAGGCTTCGCGCAAATTCTCGACGACGCGCTCGATCTCTTCTTCGGTGACGGGACGCGTGCGGCGCGCGGCCTCGAGCCCGCGGTACTCGCCCAGGTTGAGTTCGGGCATCACCTCGACGTGCGCGTGGAGCGTGACCGACTCCTCGCCGAGCTTGTCGAGGTTCTCGTTGTCGAGGTGCACGTCGGGCTGGCCGATGACCTGGAAGCCGCTCTCCTCGATGGCCTGCTCGACGGCCTCGGGCACGAGCCGCTTGAGCACGTCGCCCTGGATGTCTTTCTTGTAGCGCGTGCGCACGACCCCGACGGGCGCGTGCCCCTTGCGGAAGCCGGGCACCGTCACGGCGCGCGCGTACTCCTGCGTCACGCGCTCGAACTCGGCCCGCACGTCCGCGGCCTCAATCTCGATCTTAATCTCCTTGCGCGTCGGGGAGACTTCGCTGATTTCAGTCTTCATAAACACGAATCCCGCCGACTCTCTTCGGCTGCAAAGGCCACCGAGAGCGCGGGCGTCCTTCCTTAATTGATTTCACTTTTAATGAATCCCAATGCGAAAGGGGGGACTCGAACCCCCACGCCTTGCGGCGCCAGAGCCTAAATCTGGTGCGTCTGCCAATTCCGCCACTTTCGCTAAAATTTACGAGATGGCTAAACTTTCATGCTATGGTGGGCGCCCTTTCCCGCATGATTATCAGTGAGAGCATGACAGTTAGGACAAAGCAATTGCAAGTTCTCAAGTCTGTTGTCGAATCGGTTGCCGTTTATGTGATGCAGTTCAATAGGTATCGGCTCACTCAGCCACGCACTTAGTCCGCATCTTTCGCAGCAGTGTTCCTTCACTCCGTCCCTCAATAACCTTAGCTTGAGTTTATGGCTGCTAATTAAAGGCCCCTTTTTCAAATACTCATAGACGTTCTTACGATGCGGGGACTGTTTATGCCCCTTCGCACCCATATTCCCCCGATAGTTCAGTCCGAACCTTTTCAAATAACTATCAAGCGTCAGAGGCTTACACCTTAGTTCCCGACACATGAAGGCTTTCGGACGATGTTCACTAACCCACGCCCGGATTTCTGCTTCCCGTTCCAAAATATCTTTTCTCATAATGGCACGGGCAGCCATGTGAGAAATTTCCGAAACACGGGCACTTCTTTAGCCAATGAGGTTAAAGGATTCGGCAGGTGAAGTCTAGCCGGTTAAAGGTTGGGCAGTGTCCTAATCAATCTATGTTGCTGATTCGTCGTTGTTATCTTCCCACTCTAGGGTGAGCTTCATATTTGGCGGCGGGGCTTCTCCTATCTCCCGTCGCCAAATATAAACACCGTCCACAGTCGGACGGCCGTTATAAGTGTTCCGTTCGTTGCTCCGATATAGCCAGTAAGACATTTGCGAATATTCAGGGTCTAGCCAGAGGGTGAACGTCTTTATCATTTGCTCGCCTCTTAATTAAAGATTCGGGCTGCGCGGGAACTTGAGGAACGGGAGGCGGGTGCCGCGGACGATGATCTGGTCGGCGCGGATGGCGGCGGGCGGCTCGTAGCCGTTGGCGCCGGCCGCGGAGATGAGGTCGTCCTGCTCCACGCCGTCGCCGCTGATGCCGATGGCGCCGACCAGCTCGCCGTTCTTGTAGAGCGGCACGCTGCCGGGGAAGATTTGGATGCCGTTCGGCAGGTTCGGGATCGAAGTGCAGTTGACGTTCGCGCCGCTGAGTGCCGCGAGCAGGTTGGTCTTGACGAGGTCGAGTTGCAGACCGTCGTTGAAGACGCTCCACTCCGTGATCTCGCGGCTGAAGGGGCCGGCCGGGTTCGGGTTCAGCCCGTCCGGGTAGAAGGGGCGCGAGAGGAAGCCGCCCGCGCGGTCGGTGAAGGCGACCGAGCCGTCGAGCCTGAGCCCGTCGGCCGCCGCCCGGTCAACGTAGCTGCCGAAGCCCGCCGCGCGCAGCAGCGCGCCCGCGTTCCGGTTCGAGTAGAAGGCCGCGGTGCGCGCCTTTTGCACCGACACGTCGAAGCCGAAGACCGGCGCGTCGGTCGTGCGGAAGATGCCGAGGACGTTCCCGTCAACGTCAACCACCGAGATGGAGACGCGCGCGGCGCTGCCCAAAGGTTGACGGATCGCGGCGCGCGTGATGTCTGCCTGCTGCGCCGCCTGGTTGATGATGCGCTGCACGTCGGCGGCCGTCAGCGCGTTCGCAGAGCCGCTGGTGCTGCCGACGAAGGGGAAGAAGCGCGTGTCGGCCGCGCCGCTCACGCCGCCCGTCGTTGTCGGGACAAACTCGGAGGGCTGTGCCGCGACGACAGGGGAGAGGAGCGTCCCCGAAAGAGATGCGAAGGGCGTCGTCGCAGGTCGCGGCGCGTCCGCGTCCGTCACGTTCAGGTAGGCGAGGCGCACGCCGCCGACGATGATGTTGTCGCCGCGGATGAGGTCGGGCGGCTGGAAGCCTCTCTGCGCGGCGACGGCGACGAGCTCTTCAAAAGGCTTGTCGAAGTCGGCCGGGTCTTTGTCTAAGGTGTAGAGACCGTCGCCCTCGATGCCGACGCCGCCGACCGCGGCGCCGTTCTTGTAGAGCGGCGCGCTGCCGGGGTCGGCCGAGAGGCCGAGCGGGAGCGCGGGCCGCTTGATGTCGCTGCAAGGCAGTTGCGAGAACTGCACGCCGAAGAGCGGGCCGCCGGGCTGGAACGCCGTGCCCGGCGGGAAGTGCTCCTGGATGATGAAGCTCGCCGTGCGCGACGTAAACGCGTTGCCCTGCGTGCTGAAGACGCTGGCCGTGCCCGCCTTCGAAACGGCCGCGAGCTGCGAAGGCACGTCGAGCCCTTCCAAGCCTTGCCCGCTCAAGCCGCCGCCGCTGATGCGCGTCGTCGTGGGCGCGCCGGTCATGCGGAAGAGGCCGAGCGTGTTGCCTTCGCGGTCTGTCACGGCGACGGTCACGGCGCGGTTGAGGGCCGCCGCCGCGGAGACGGCCTGCGCGATGACGGTCTGCACATCGGAGGTCGAGAGGTTGCCGGCGGTGACGGGGTTGCTGTTCGGCGTCGGCGTGGGCGCGGCAACGGCGGGCGTCGGCACGGAGCCGGGGTCGTCGGGCGGGCCGCCGCCGACGTGGCCGAGCGCGACGCGCACGCGGTTGCTCGGCGCGCCTTTATACGTGATGCGCACGAGCACGTCGCCCGCGTCCGCCGCGAGCTGGTCGTTGAGGCGGACGACGATTGAAGTCATCCACTCCTGGCCGGGCACGGGGCCGACGTGCTCGACCGCGAGCGCGTAGGTGCGGTGCGCTTCGTCCTCCGCGTCGGCCGTCATCGAGGCGGCGTCTTCGCCCGGCGCGAGGTGCAGGTTCATGGCGAAGAGCATCAGGCGTGTGCGTTCGTCCGGGCCGAAGCGGACGGGCGCGGTCGGAGCGAAGGGCTCGGGGACGCGCGTTGTCGATTCGTAGGCTACGGCGCGCGTCGAGCCCGCCTGGCTGATGAGCACGGGGCTCGCCGATTGGGCCGCGCCGCGCCGCGCGGGCGTCGAGAGGAGCGCGCCGCAGGCGAGCATGACTGCCGCGAACAGCAGCGCACGTTTCGCGCTCGAAGTGTCGGAAGCTTTCATCGTCCGGGGTTGAAGACGCGGGCGTTCCCGCCGCTTGGCCGACAATGTATCACCTCGCGGCTTTCAGTCAAGATACTTTTCCGCCAGGCGGCCCATGCTCGAAGTGAAAGATAAATTTTATTGTCGGCGGCGCGCGGGCGTGCTAAAAGAAAGCCGCCCATCGTTTATTTTAATTCAGACGCAAAGATGACTCCCTGCATCCCCCGGATTCTTTTGACGACGTGCGCCGCCTTGCTCCTCTGCGCGCCCGCGGCCTTCGCGCAGGAGCGCGGGCGCCTGACGGGGCGCGTCCTCGACTCGCCCGGCACGATGCCGAAGGGCGTCGGGGGCGCCGTGGTCGTCGCCGTCAATCAAATCAGCTCGCGCGCCTATCGAGCAAAGACGAAAGCCGACGGGTCTTACACGCTCGGCCTCCCCGCGGGCGCCTACCGCGTCCGCCTGGAAGCGCCGTTCAAGGCGAGCTTCGACAGCAAGGTCAAGTACGGCCCCTTCGCCATCGCGCGCGGCGAAGCGGTCGAGAACGTGGGCGTCGAGCCGGGGCAAGATACGAAGCTCGACATCGTGCTTGCTCCGAAGGAGGGCACGCCCGCGCCCTCGACGCCTCCCCCGGGTAAGGGCGACGAGGGCGAGCCGAACGGCTACGCGGGCTCTTCCAGCGTTGCGACCGAAGCCCCGACCGCGCCCGACCGCGTGCCCGTCCGCGACCGCTGGCGCATCAGCTTCCCCGAGTACGAGCGCTACGGCGGCGTCTCGCGCGGCCGCGACATCCTCTTCCGACACGGCAGCGCGCTCAACCCTTACGACCAGAGCATTCTTAAAGGCGACTACCCCATCTTCGGCCAGCACGTCTTCATGATCCTTTCGGGGACGAGCTTCACGGCCGTCCAGCAGCAGCGGACGCCCATCCCCTCGAACCCGAGCAGCGCACGCCCCGGCACCGCCGAAGCCTTCAACAAGCCCGAGGTGCTCGCCTTCAACCAGGTCTTGCAGTTCTCGCTCGAGATGTTCAGCGGCGACACGACCTTCAAGCCGCGCCAGTGGGCGATCAAGCTCTCGCCCACCTTCAGCGTCCCGAACTACGTCCGCGCGCGCGAGCAGGGCGTCATCAACATCGACCCCCGCCGCGGCACGACCCGCACCGACTGGCACTTCTCCTTCGAAGAAGCCTTCGCCGAGGTCAAGCTCGAAGACGTGAACGCGAACTACGACGCGATTTCGATTCGCGCGGGCATCCAGCCGTTCGTCTCCGACTTCCGCGGCTTCATCTACGCCGACAACAACCTCGGCGCGCGCATCTTCGGCGCCTTCAAGAACAACCAGTACCAGTTCAACCTCGCCTACTTCGCGCAGCTTGAGAAGGACACCAACAGCGGTTTGAACCGCTTCGACCGGCGGCGGCAGAACGTCTACGTCGCCAACCTCTTCAAGCAGGACTTTCTGGCGAAGGGCTACACGGCGCAGGCCAGTTTTCATTTCAACGACGACCGCGCCGGCATCGAGTACGACCGCAACGGCTTCAAAGTCCGCCCGGCCGTCGTCGGCGACGTGCGGCCGCACTCTTTGAAGGTCGGCTACTTCGGCCTCTCGGGCGACGGCCACGTCGGGCGCATCAACCTGACCAACTCCTACTACTTCGCGCTCGGCACCGACTCGCGCAACCCCATCGCCGGCCGCAAGACGCGCGTCAGGGCGCAGATGGCCGCGGCCGAGGCGTCTTTGGATAAGGACTTCCAACGCTTCCGCGCCTCTTTCTTCTTCGCCTCGGGCGACAAGAACCCGACCGACGGAAAGGCGACGGGCTTCGACGCGATTCTGGACGACCCGAACTTCGCGGGCGGGCAGTTCTCTTTTTGGAATCGCGTCGGCATCCCGCTCGTCGGCACGGGCGTGGGCTTAGTGCAGCCTTTGAGCCTTCTGCCTTCGCTTCGCAGCAGCAAGACGCAGGGGCAGGCGAACTACGTCAACCCCGGCATCGTCATCGGCAACCTCGGCTACGACATCGAGCTGACGCAGCGCATCAAGGCCGTCTTCAACTTCAACCACCTGCGCTTCCAACGCACCGAGCCGCTCGAATATCTTCTCTTCCAGAACCACATCCGCCACGACATCGGCGAAGACCTGTCGGTCGGCGTCGCGTATCGCCCGCGGCTCATCAACAACATCACGCTCAACTTCGGCGCGTCGATGCTCAAGCCCGGGCGTGGCTTCCGCGACATCTACACCGACCGTTCGCGCAACTGCCCGCCCAACGTCGCCAGCTTCTGCACGCCCGACGACACGGTCATCAACCCGTCGAAGCCGCTCTACGCGCTCTTCGGCACGCTCCGGTTCAACTTCTGATTCGTCATGCGTCGGCTCAGCCCGGTGGAGAGGTTCAAAGTCATTCTCGTGCTCGCGACCCTCGTCGCGCTCGGACTCGTCGCGTCGGGCGGCGCCCGCTCCTCCGCGCGCGCCGGCAAGCAGACCCCCGCGCGGACGAGCCCGACTCCCGCGGCAACTCCGGCGCAGGCCGAGGCGCCGAAGGTCGAGGGCTGCCTCAGTTGCCACGCCGGGAGCGAGCCGATGCACAACACGCGCGACGGCAAGCTCAAGGACGACGGCACCGACCGGATGAGCCTGACCTGCACCGCCTGCCACGGCGGGAATCCTTTCCCGAGAATTGACGAAGGGGCAAGGGCAAGGCTTCACCGCGGCGACGCGGAGTTCGACAAGACGATGCGCGCCGCGCACGTCGCGCCGCGTTACCCGGAGCGCTGGGCGGGGAAGGACGGCAAGTATTCGAGCGCCAACCCCGAGCGCACCAACGCGCTGCTCGCCGCCGAGAGCCGCGAGTTCGTACGCTTCATCAACCCCGGCGACTTCCGCGTCGCCGAGTTGACCTGCGCCACGACCGGCTGCCACACCTCTGAAGTCGCCGCCGCGCGCAACAGCATGATGCGCCACGGCGCGATGCTCTGGGGCGCGGCCCTCTACAACAACGGCGGCTACCCGCTCAAAGACACGCGCTTCGGCGAGAGCTACAGCCCCGAGTCGGGCGCGCCCGAGCGGATGATTCAACTCCCGCAGCCCTCGCCCGCGACGCGCACGTGGATGGGCGCGCTCTCTTACCTCGACCCTCTGCCGCGCTGGGAGATTTCGCAGCCGGGCAACGTCCTCCGCGTCTTCGAGCGCGGCGGGCGGGGGCGCTCCGAGGTCGGACTGCCCGAGCGCGAGAACGACCCCGGCAAGCCCGACAAGGGACTGAGCGCGCGCGGCCTCGGCACGCTCAACCGCACAGACCCCGTCTACCTGGGCCTTCAGAAGACTCGTCTCTTAGACCCGACGCTCAACTTCCTCGGCACGAACGACCACCCCGGCGACTATCGTTCCTCGGGCTGCACGGCCTGCCACGTCGTCTACGCCAACGACCGCTCGCTCGTCCATTCAAGTCCTGAATGGGCGAAGTACGGCAACCGCGGGACGACCGCGAGCGAAGACGCGCAGCTCAAAGAGAAGAAGGACGAGCCGGGCCACCCCGTCAAGCACCAGTTCACCAACCGCATCCCGACCTCGCAGTGCATGACCTGCCACATGCACCCCGGCAACAACATGGTCGCCACCTACCTCGGCCTGCTCTGGTGGGACAACGAGACGGACGCGCGCGCCGCGGGCATGTACCCCTCGAAGCAGCGTTCTATTTCGGCGGAGGAGGAGTACAGAAGATTAGACCGCAACCCCGAAGGCTCCTCCGTGCGCGGCAACTGGTCTGACCCGGACTTCCTACAGAAGACCGGCACGGACGAGTTCAACTCGAAGATGACGCGCACGCAGTTCGCGGACTTCCACGGCCACGGCTGGCTCTACCGCGCCGTCTTCAAGCGCGACCGCGAGGGGCACATGCTCGACTCCGCGGGCGCGCGCGTGGACGACGTGACGCCGGAGAAGTTGAAGCAGGCCGTCTCGTACCGCGACGACTCAAGCGACAAGACCGTGCCGCCGCCCGCGGGCGTGCCGGTTCATTTGAAGGACATACACCTTGAGAAGGGGATGCACTGCGTGGACTGCCACTTCCGGCAGGACGCGCACGGCAACGGCGTCCTCTACAACGAGCCGCGCGCCGCCGTCGAGATCGACTGCATCGACTGCCACGGCACGATCAAAGAGCCCGCGAAGCTGACCGCCTCCGGCCCCGCCGCGGGCTTCAACCTCGTCGAGCCGGCCGACGGCCAGAGCACGAAGGACGGCAACTACGTCAAGGGTCAAGGCCGCAACCTCGTCCGCGACCTCAAGACGCCCTTCACGCGCACGAGCGGCGGCCGGCAGGTTCCGATTCCTGTCTTTGAACGAATATCCAGCGACCGCGACCGGCCCGACTCGACGGGCAAGCCCGTCCGCCTCCACGCGGGCGACATCGTGCAGAACTCTTCGGTCGAGCCCGGCCGCTGGTGGCGCGTCAAGCAGACGGCCTACACCGTGACCGAGACGAAGGGACACGAGCAGGACTACAACTGGCGCTCGGCCTACGCCAAGACCGTCCGCATCGACGAGAACAAGCAGGAGGTCTGGGGCGACGTGCCCGCGGACGAGTCGAAGCTCGCGCACCGGAACGACACGATGAGCTGCTACACCTGTCACTCCTCGTGGATGACGAGCTGCTTCGGCTGCCACCTCTCGATGCGCGCCAACGCGAAGATGCCGAACCGGCACTTCGAGGGCGAGACCTCGCGCAACTTCACGACCTACAACTTCCAGGTCTTAAGAGACGACGTGTTCATGCTCGGCCGCGACGGCACGGTGACGGGCAACCGCGTCGCGCCCGCCGCCTCGCGCTCGGCCGTCCTTGTCAGCTCGCAGAACCAGAACCGCGAGTGGATCTACTCGCAGCAGCAGACCATCTCGGCCGAAGGCTTCAACGGCCAATCCTTCGCCACGCACGTCCCGCACACGGTGCGGACGACCGAGACGAAGACCTGCGCGGACTGCCACGTCTCAAGGCGCGGCGACAACAACGCGTGGATGGCGCAGCTCCTGATGCAGGGGACGAACTTCGTCAACTTCATGGGGCGCTACGTCTACGTCGCCGCCGATGACGCGCTCGAAGTCGTCCCCGTCACAGAGCGCGACGAGCCGCAGGCCGTCTACGGGAGCACTTTGCACGAGGTCGCCTACCCGGACGATTTTAAAGAGTTCGTCGCGGGCGGCAGGAAACTGAAGACCGTCTACGAGCACAAGGGCAACCCCGAAGTGCTCGGCGTGCAACTGCGCGGCGAGTACGCGTACGTCGCGGCGGGCGAGGGCGGCCTGCGCGTCTACGACGTGGCGCAGATCGACCACAAGGGTTTCTCCGAGCGCATCACGACCGCGCCCGTCTCGCGCTTCGGGCAGAAGTTCTGGGTCGATACGAAGTACGCGACGGCCGTCGCCTCGCCGACAACGCTCGGCGTTGACCCGGCGCGCTGGCGCCTGACCTCGGACGGCCGCGCGGTCTCGCCGGCCGACGCGAAGGTCATGTGGGACGCGTGGCAGCAGCTTCCTCTGAAAGAGCGGGAAGGGAAGCCGGCGCCGCTCGCCAACGAGGAGCAGCCGATACATCCCCTGTACGCGTACCTCTACGTGGTTGACCGCTACGAGGGCCTGATCCTCGTCAACGCCGCGACGCTGCTGGACGGCGACCCGCTCAACAACTACCTGAAGCGCGCGACGCTGACCGTTGACGGAAAGCAGGAAGACCACTTCAACCCCGGCGGCATACTGACCGACGCAAACAGCATCACCATCGCCGGCACGTTCGCCTACGTGACGACCGCGAGCGGCCTCGTCATCATCGACATCGACAACCCACTGGAGCCGCGCGTCGTCAAGGCCATCGGCGCGCCCGCACTCCGGCAGCCGCACGCCGTCGCCGTCCAGTTCCGCTACGGCTTCGTCGTGGACGACGAGGGGCTGAAGGTCATCGACCTCACGCTCACGCCGCCCGACCCTTGCCGCGGCCCCGTCGCGGCGCCGTGCAAGTCGCTCCCGCGCGGCGAGGTCGTCAGCGGCGCGACCGTCCCGCTGCTGCACGCGCGCGACGTGTACGTCGCGCGCACCTACGCCTACGTGGCGAACGGCCCCGAGGGCGTCGCCATCGTGGACGTGACGCGCCCGGAGGCGCCGCGCCTCTACAAGAAGTTCGACGCCGAAGGCCAACTCAACGACGTGCACCAGGTGAAGGTGGCGATGACGAACGCGAGCCTCTTCGCCTACGTCGCCGACGGCAAGAACGGCCTGCGCATCCTCCAACTCACCTCGCCCGAGACGATGGCGACCTACGGCGGCTTCAGCCCCGCGCCCGAGCCGCGTCTGATTGCGACCTTCAAGACGAAAGGCCCGGCGCTCGCCCTCTCCAAAGGGCTCGACCGCGACCGCGCCGCCGACGAGAGCGGCAACCAGCTCTCCGTCTTCGGCCGCCGCGGCGCGCGCCCCTTCAACCTCGCGGAGACGCAGCGCCTCTACCTGATAGACGGCCGCCTCCGCACCGTCCTCGACCCCGAAGAGTTAAAGACTCCGCCGCCGCGCACACGCGACCCGCTCAAGTAGAGACCGGCCGCAGACCTCGGGAGATAATGATGAAGACTTCACCGCACGCCTTCGGAGCCAAGGCCGCGCTCGCCGCGCCGGCCCTCGCCATCGCCCTCGCGGCCGCCTGCTACGCGCAGGCGGGGCCGCCGCCGAGCATCGAGGAGTTCCCCATCAAATACGCGGGCGAGGCACAGCCTTCAGCGCAGGGCGACTGCCACGTCGCGCGCGACGGGGGCGCGCCGATGGGCTCGACGCACGAAATCACCTTCGACGAGCGCCGCCGCGGCGACCTCTGGGTCACGGGGCAGAACTACGACACGCTCGTGCGCGTCACCCGCGACGGCCGGACGCGCCTGTTCCGGATGCCGCAGGGCAGCGGTCCCCACGGCATCGAGTTCGACGCGGCGGGGAACATCTGGCTGACGCTTGAGTTCCACGGTCGCATCGTGAAGCTGAACGAGGACGGGCAGATTCTCGAAGACTACGACGTGCGCCTCGACTGTAGCTCCTGCCCGGACAAGATCAACACGCACCCGCACGGTTTGGGCATCGGCCCGGACGGCAAGACCGTCTGGTTCACGGGGAAGGGGACGGGCACCGTGGGGCGCATCACGCCCGACGGGAAGGTGCAGACCTACGCGCTCCCGACGGTCGGCAGCGTGCCCATCTACATCAAGAAGGGGCCGGACGGCAACATGTGGGTGACGGAGCTGGTCGGCAACAAGATCGCGCGCGTCACGCCGTACGGCGAGGTGACGGAGTTCGCCATCCCGACCCCCAACAGCCGCCCCATCGCCGTCGTGCCGGGGCCCGACGGACGCATGTGGTTCACGGAGGAGGCCGGCAACCGCGTGGGGCGCGTCGAGCGCGACTGCAGCATCACCGAGTTCGCCGTGCCGAAGTCGCACGCGAACGTCATCCTCGCCGGGCTGGCCTTCGACCACGAGGGCAACCTCTGGGTGCAGCAGTACGTAGACCACAACAACCCCGACCCGACGGCGCCCGACAACATCGTCAGAATCGACAAGGCCATCCTCAAGGCCCGGCCCGGCGGCCTCTCGGCGAAGGACTTCACCTCCTACCCCGTCGAGACGAGCGACACGGTGATGCACCGCATCATCCTGGGGCCGGACGGCAACCTCTGGTTCACCGAGCTGAACTCCGACAAGGTCGGCCGGCTAGCCGAACTGCCCGCCCGCGCGGCACGCTGAATTTCATCCAACAAGCTCGGACGCGCCGGCGGGCTCGAAGACGTGGTCGCGGGTGGTTTGCCCGACGCGGAGGAGCGGCCAGATGTCCACCTTCAGCTCTTCGGCGTAGTGGAGGAGGGGCGCGACGGGGGGCGTGGCGACGCCGAGCGCTTCGAGCATGGAGGAGTCGAAGTCGCCGACCTCGGCCGCGCGCAGGGGCCAGGGCGCGTGGTGGATGCGGCAGCGGTAGAGCTGTTCGTCGTTGACCGAGTAGAGGCAGTAGCGCTCCGTGAGGAAGAATTCGAGCGAGTCGGGCTCGGAGGCCGGCAGGCTCTCGCCGATTGTCCAACGGCCGCGGAAGGCGGCGGGCGGCGCGTCCCTTTGCGTGCGCGCGGAGGAGTAGTCGATGGCGTCACCCTGCTGGCGCAGGCTCATCTCGGCCTGGTGGTAGGGCAGGTAGAAGAAGCGGCGCGCGCCCCAGGTGGCGACGGCGCTGTCGATGTCGAGCGAGTGGAACCAGACGCCGGGCACGCCCTGGTGGTGGACGTAGGTGCGCACGTTCAGCTCAAGGAAGTCGTTGAGGCCCGGCACGGGCGGCGCGAAAGAGGCGCGCACGCCCCACATCCGGAACGGCACCACGCCGACCCACGCCTGCCCGCCGTAGGTGTCGATGGAGAGCTGCGGCGGGACGAGCGGCCGGAGCGCGCTGACCGCCACCGGCCAGTGCATGAAGAGGAGCTTGCCCCACCACTGCCGCATCAGCGGCAGCCCGCGCGGGCGTCGTCGGATGGAGAGTCGGTCGAGGGTTCTCGCGGTCATGCGCGGTCGGGGCGGCGCTCGTGCCGCCACCCAAAGGGGGTGTGGTTTGACAACGCGTCCGGCCGAGTCGAATAATGCCCGGGCGCCGCCGGCGGCCGCCGGCCGAGGCGACACGGGGCGCTTTAACTCGAACGCTTTTTTATCATCAAATCACGCCCGTGAACAGCGCCCGTCGGTTTTAACCCAGATGAGACTCCTCGCCACGCTCGCCCTTCTGTTCGCACTCATCCTCGGCGCCGCCGCGGCGCAGGTCAGGCGGGGGAAGGGTCGAAGGACATCCGCCCCACCCAAGCCCGCGTCCAAGGTCTCGAAGACGGCCGAGCCGACGAAGGCAGACGTTAAGACGGACGTCCCGGACTCGGGCCGCACCGTCGTCTGCATCGACCCCGGCCATCCGTCCGAGGTCGCCAGCGGCCAGAACGTCCAGAACGGGACGAGCGAGACGCACGTCGATTGGGCCGTCGCCTCGAAGCTGCGCGAGGCGCTTGAGGCGCGCGGCTACGAAGTCGTCATGACGAAGTCTTCGGAGGGGGAGCTGGTCAAGAACAAGGAGCGCGCGCTCGTCGCCAACCGCGCGCGCGCCGCCTTGATGATCCGCCTCCACTGCGACGCGAGCACCGAGCGCGGCTTCGCCATCTACTACCCAGACCGGCAGGGCAAGGCCAAAGACGGAACGACCGGCCCCGGCCCCGGCGTTATAGAAGGGAGCCGCCGCGCGGCCGAGGCCGTCCACGCCGGGCTCGCCGAAGGCTTGCAGGGCGCGCTCAACGACAACGGCGTGCGCACCGACAACCAGACGAAGGTCGGGCACGACCAGGGCGGCGCCCTGACGGGCTCGATCTTTTCGGAAGTGCCCGTCGTAACGATTGAGATGGTCGTCCTCTCGAACGCGGACGACGCCGAGTTCATCAAGACCGAGGAGGGGCAGAGGCGCATGGCCGAGTCGATTGCCGACGGCGTCGCGCGCTTCGTCGCCCCCGCGAAGGACAAGTAACCCCCGTTAACTTTAAACAGACAGGACGCGCTGGAAGGAGCGTTCCCCCTTATGAAGAAACTGCCAGACAAATTAAGAAGGGCGGCGGCCGCGGCCGCCCTCGTCCTGCTCGCGGCGGCCCTCTGCCCCGCGCAGGACGACGCCTTCAAAAAGCTCGAAGCCATCGACTACGCGAAGCAGAAGGCGACCCGCGAACAGCTCAAGGACGTAGACCTCGGGAGCCTCAAGCTCCTGCGCGGCGTCGTCTTCGGGCGCCACGGCCGCATCTTCAAAGACCGCGACATCCAGGGCTACCTGAAGGATCAGGCGTGGTACAAGCCGAACCCCGGCTTCACCAATTCGCTGCTCAACGAGACCGAGCGCGAGAACCTCGACCTCATCCGCGAGCTGGAGGCCGAGCAGCACGACCAGATCGAGCCGGGCGACCTGCGCTGGTGGCAGGCGAAGGAGATGACCGAGGAGAAGCTCGGCACGCACTCCTCGGCCGAGTGGCAGGTGCTGCGCGCCGAGGTCGAGGCCGTCCGCGGCAAGCCGTTCGACGACGACCCGTGGCTCAAGAGCTACTTCGAAGACCGCTACTGGTACAAGGCCGACCCCAGCTACGACGCGCGCCAGCTCACGGCGACCGAGCGCAAGAACCTCACCGCCATCGAAGCCGCGCAGCGCAAGCAGCGCCACGCCGCCATCTCGCCCGGCGACATGGAGCACTTCGAGAACCGGCTCGTCACCGAGGAGATGCTCAAGGGCCTGAGCCTCAACGAGCTGCGCCTGCTGCGCAACGAGGTCTACGCGCGCCACGGCCGGCAGTTCAAGACCGAGTGGCTCGCGCAGTACTTCTGGAGCCAGCCCTGGTACGAGGCGCGCGAGGACAACAAGGAGCCGGAGCTGTCCGAGACGGACAAGAAGAACATCGAGACCATCGTCGCCTACGAGCGCAAGGTCAAGGAGTCTCTGAGCACGACGCCGGTCACGAACGCGCTGCTGGAAGGCATGTTCCTCGAAGACGCGCGCAAGCTCCGCAACGAGATTTACGCGCGCCACGGCAAGGTCTTCAAGGATCGCTGGCTCCAGGGCTACTTCAAGAGCTTCGACTGGTACAAGCCCAACCCGAAGTACACCGACGCCGCGCTCACCGAGGTCGAGCGCCAGAACGCGGCCGCCATCGCGGCCTACGAGAAGAAGGCGACGAGCGTGCTCGACGCCGTCGAGGGTTGATAAGGCACTCTGAGTCCCGCGTGACGGGACAAGAAAACTGAAATGATGAATGATGAGTGATGAATGATGAATTAAAGGCAGCCCGCTTTCAATTCATCATTCATCACTCATCATTAGCTTTATGAACTGTCCGAACTGTCACGAGCCTTTGCGCGAGGGGGCGCAGTTCTGCACGCGCTGCGGGGCGCGCACCGTCGCCGCGGAGGGCGAGGGGCCGTCCGCGTCTCTCTCCACGGTCGAGTCCGACGGGGGCGCGGCGGCGGACGACTCGTTCGAGGCGGGCGACTCGCTCGTGGGGCGCGTGCTCGACGGGAAGTACGAGATCGTCGCGCCGCTCGGCTCGGGCGGGATGGGCGCCGTCTACCGCGCGCGCCGCGTCCACATCGGCGACGAGGTCGCCATCAAGGTCTTGCACTCGCGCCTCACGGGCGACGAGAAGCTGGTCGAGCGCTTCCGGCGCGAGGCGCGCGCCGCCGCCCAGCTCCACCACCCGAACGTCGTCACCATCCACGACTACGGCGAGGCGCGCGGCCCCGGCGGCTTCGCCTACATCGTCATGGAGCTGGTGCGCGGCGAATCTTTGCGCGACATCCTCCGGCGCGAGGGCCGCCTCGCCCCGGCGCGCGCCGTCGCGCTGATGCGCGACGTGTGCGCGGGCGTCGGCGCCGCACACCGGCGCGGCATCGTCCACCGCGACATCAAGCCCGACAACATCATCGTCACGCCGGCCGACGAAGACCACCCCGCCGAGAGCGTCAAGGTCGTGGACTTCGGCATCGCCAAGCTGCGCGACCTCGCCGCCGAGGGCTCGACGCTCACCGAGGCCGGCATGATGGTCGGCACGCTCTTCTACATGTCGCCCGAGCAGTGCAAGGGCGAGCCGCTCGACTCCCGCGCCGACGTGTACTCTCTGGGCGCGATGCTCTACGAGATGCTCTCGGGCACGCCGCCCTTCACCGCCTCGAACATCACGAGCCTCATCTTCAAGCACGTCGCCGAGCCGCCGCCGCCGCTGCCCGAAGATTTGCCCGTCACGCCCGCGCTGCGGGCCGCAGTCCTGCGCGCACTCTCGAAAGACCCGGACGCGCGCCCGCGCGACGCCTCCGAGTTCGCGCGCGAGATACAGACGGCGCTCTCGACCCCCGCGACCGGGACGACCGCCGCGGCCGCCGGCACGACCACGGCGCAGGAGCCCTTCTTCCCCGCGACCGCGCACCCCGTGCCCGTCACGCCTTCGAGCCCGCCGCGGCCGAGCGGGCGCGCGTCAGGCACGACGCCGGATTCGTCGGCGCCGGACGAGGTGACGGTCGTGCACGACCCCGCCCGTTCTCAAACGCGGCCGTCGGCCCCGCTCCCCGCGCCGCGGCCGACCCCTTACCCGCCGCGGCCGCACGCGCAAGCCGCCCCGCCGCCGATGCCCGCGCCGCCGCGCCGCTCGCGCAAAGGGTACTTGGCCGGCCTGCTCGTCGTGCTCTTCGTGGGCCTCGCCGGGCTGGCGGCGGTGGGCGTGCTGCTCTACCTGAACCGCGGCGGCGGCACGACTGTCAACGTCAACGTGCGGCCGACCCCGACGCCCGTGCGCGCCAACACGAACGCGAACTCCTTCGCGAGCCCGACGCCCACGCCGCTCCCGGACGCGATGCAGCTCGCCGAGGTCAAGGTGGTCGGCGGCTCGCTGCTCTCTGCTTCCGACCTCGCGGGGATGACGGCCGAGCAGTTGCGCATACTGCGCAACACCGTGCCCGCGCGCCACGGCCGTACCTTCAAGGACAACGACCTCCGCGCCTACTTCCAGTCGCGCGCCTGGTACAAGCCGAGCGGCGACTACGACGACGATCAGCTCACGACGAACGACAAGGCCAACGCAGACCTCCTCAAGGCGTTCGAGGAGAACGACGGCCAGCCGCCGCGCGGCGACCCCGAACGCGTCAGGAGGGATGTCCAGGACGCGCTCAAGGAGTGGGCCGACTCGACCCGCGACCGCGACCTCGACAAGCACATGAGCCGCTACGCCGATACGCTGGAGACTTATTATAAGAAGCAGAACGTCGGCGCCGCGCAGGTGCGCACCGACCGCGGCAACGCCTTCCAACGCTACGACCGGATCGACGTGAAGCTCGACAACGTCGAGGTCACGCCCGACCCGACGGGCCTGCGCGCCACGGCCACCTTCGACAAGACCTGGGAGTTCGACTCGCCCGACAAGAACTCCACGGGCTCCGTGCGCCAGCAGGTCACCCTCGTCAAGGCCGGCGGCCGCTGGCTCATCAACGGCGAGAAGGACTTGCAGGTCTACCGCACGAACAGCCAGGACTACACGAACCAGTAGGCATGCGACTCATCGTCACCGAGAAGCCTTCGATGGGGCGGGACGTGGCCGCGGCCTTGGGGGCGGCGCGGCGAGGCGAGGGCTTCATCTCGGGCGAGTCGGAGATCGTGACGTGGTGCGTCGGGCACCTCGTCGAGCTGGACGACCCGCAGGCTTACGACCCGCGGTTCGAGCGCTGGCGCGTAGAAGATTTGCCCATCCTGCCCGGAGAGTTCAAGTACCACCCTTCCGAAAGAACGCTCGAACAGTTCAACGTTATCCGCGCGCTGCTCGGGCGCGAGGACGTGGTGTCGGTCGTCAACGCGGCCGACGCGGGGCGCGAGGGCGAGCTGATCTTCGACCTCGTCTACACGCTCGCGGGCTGCCGCAAGCCGGTCGAGCGCCTTTGGATTTCGTCGCTCACGCGCGAGGCGATTCAGGAGGGTTTTCGGAACCTGAAGCCGGCCGAAGAGTACAAGGGGCTGCGCGAGTCGGCGCACGCGCGCCAGCGCGCAGACTGGCTCGTCGGCATCAACGCGACGCGCGCGCAGACGGTGCGCGCGCGCCGCGCGGGGCATGAGGGCGTCTTCTCGCTCGGCCGCGTCCAGACGCCGACGCTTGCCCTGATTGTCGAGCGCGACCGAGAGATTTCGGAGTTCGTGCCTACGGACTACTTCGAGGTCGTCGCAGACTTCCGCGCGCCCGGCGGCGAGTACCGCGGTCGCTGGTTCGGCAAGGACGGCAGTCGTTTTGATAAGAAGGATGACGCCGAAGCGGTCGTCCGAAAGGTTCAGGGGAAGCAGGGCGCGGTGCAGTCGGTCGAGAAGAAGGCCGCGCGCGAGAAGCCGCCGCTGCTGCACGACCTGACCTCCTTGCAGCGCGCCGCCAACGTCCGCTACGCCTTCACGGCGGCGAAGACTTTGGAGCTGGCGCAGTCGCTCTACGAGAAGAAATTTCTCACCTACCCGCGCACCTCCTCGCGCCACCTCTCGAAGGCCGTGGCCGAGGAGATCGAGGCGCACGTCCGCGCCGCCTCGGTCGGCCCTTACGTCCCCTTCATCGAGAAGATTCTCGCGGGCGGCAAGCCGAAATTGACGAGCCGGCACGTGGACGACAAGAAGGTCACGGATCACCACGCCGTCATCCCCACGAAGCAGAAGATAAAGGGCGACTCGCTCTCGCCCGACGAGAAACGGATTTACGATCTGGTCGCGCGCCGCTTCCTCGCCGCGTTCTACCCGGACGCGGAGCTTGAGCGTACGACCGTCGTTACCGAAGCCGAAGGCGAGCGCTTCATCACGCGCGGCACGGTGGTCTTGAAGGCAGGCTGGCGCGAGGTGGAGCCGCCGGGGCGCGGCGGGAGGTCGAACGAGGAGGGCGCGAAGAAGGCGGGCGAGGAGGAGGAAGAGGAGGCGGCGGAGCTTCCCGCCCTCAAGGCGAAAGACCCGGCCGAGGTCTTGAACGCGGAGGCGCTGGCGAAGCAGACGAAGGCGCCGCCGCGCTACTCGGAGTCGGCGTTGCTGGGCGCGATGGAGACGGCGGGGAAGAAAGTTGAAGACGAGGAGCTGCGTCTGGCGATGAAGGAGGCGGGCTTAGGGACTCCCGCCACGCGCGCCTCCATCATCGAGACGCTTTTAAAACGCGAGTACGTCACGCGCGAGAAGAAGTCGCTCGTCGCGACGGCGAAGGGCGCGGCCCTCATCAAGATGTTGCCGTCGCCGCTTTTGAAGTCGGCCGAGCTGACGGGGCGCTGGGAGCAGAAGCTTTCGCGCATGGCGCGGCGCGAGTACGAGCTGGACGCCTTCATGGTCGAGGTGCGCGGGATGGTCTCGGAGCTGGTCGCGCAGATCGCGGGCTCGGAGGTCGAACGCCCTTCGCAAGGCTCCGCACAAGCGCGGCAACTCCCGCGGCCCGAAGGCGCGCTCGACTGCCCGAAGTGCAAGAGGGAAGGGCGCGAAGGATTTTTGGTCGAGCGCGAGGGCGCGGCGGGAAAGTTCCTCGCGTGCTCGGCAGGGCGCGAGGCGTGCGGCTATCTGAGCGACGCGCCGAAGAACGCGAAGCAGCGCAAGGCGCTCTTACAAACTCCCTGCCAGACCTGCGGCGGCGCGATGCGCCTGCGCCTGCCGAAGGAGAAGGGCAAGCGCGCCTTCCTCTCCTGCGTGCGCTACCCGGACTGCCGCGGCGCGCGCTGGTTCGACGACAAGGGCGCGCTCGAAGAGCCCCGCCCCGAGCCCGAAGCCGGCCCGCCCTGCCTCCTCTGCAAGACGCCGATGCTCAAGCGCGGCCCCACCTCCGCCGGCAGCTTCTTCTGGTCGTGCCCGCGCTGGCGCAGCGACGGCTCCGGCTGCAACGCCAGGCCCGTCTGGATCAACGAGCGCGCGGGCTGAGCGGCGAAAATAAGTGTTGATTAAGCGGCGAGCAATCCGCTAAGGTGGAAGACGCGGGCCGCACGTTCACGCGGCCCCGCGCCGTCGTTAAATCCGACCTCTCACGTCCCGTCCAAAAGAGTTGGCCCGCCGCCCCGGAAGGAGTCCCGAACCCGCATCATGATCGAACCCGGCACCCTGCTCCAGAACCGCTACCGCGTGACCCGACAGATCGGGCGCGGCGGCATGGGAGCCGTCTACGTCGCCACCGACGAGCGCTTTAACAGCACGGTCGCCGTCAAGCAGACCTTCTTCTTCGACGACCCTTCGATGCGCAAAGCCTTCGAGCGCGAGGCCGTCCTGCTCAACCACCTCAAGCACCCCGCGCTGCCGCGCGTCAGCGACCACTTCGTGGAGGAGGAGGGGCAGTTTCTCGTCATGGAGTACGTCGAGGGCAACGACCTCGGCGAGCTTTTGAAGGCGCGCGTCGGCTGGTTCCCCGTCGCCGAGGTCTTGGCCTGGGCCGACGAGCTGCTCGACGCGCTCGAATACCTGCACGCGCAGGAGCCGCCGGTCGTCCACCGCGACATCAAGCCGCAGAACATCAAGCGGACGAAGCAGGGCCGGATGGTTCTGCTCGACTTCGGGCTGGCGAAGGGGACTCCGACGCGCGCGACCGCGACCGCCACGTGCAGCATCCTCGGCTACTCGCCGCACTACGCGCCGCTCGAACAGGTGCAGGGGACGGGCACAGACCCTTCCAGCGACATCTATTCACTGGGCGCGACCCTCTACCACCTTCTGACGGGCGAGGCGCCGGTTGACGCGCTGACGCGCGCCGCGGCCGTCGTCAACAACGAGGCAGACCCCCTGCGCCCCGCGCACGTCGTGCAAACGCACATCCCCGTCGCGGTCAGCCGCGTCGTCCGGCGCGCGTTGGCGCAGAAGGCCGCGCTCCGCCCGAAGTCGGCCGCAGAGATGCGCGAGCTGCTGCGGCAGGCGGCCGCCGCCGGCGCGCAGACGGCGCCCTTGGCCCCCGCCCTGACCCGCGACCAGAACTCGAACGTCGAGGCGACCGTCGTCGATTCGCTGACGAAGGCGGCGGGCCAGTCCTACTACTTCGGCGAAACAACACTCAACGCCGCGCGGGCCGGCGCATCTCCTTCTTACACGACCAACCTCCCGACGCACTTCGACGCGGAGCCGGAGCGGCGTTCGTTCGGCGCGACGGCGAAGCTGCTCGTCGCCGCCGCCGTCGTCGCCATCTGCGCCGCGGTCGCCTACCCGCTCTTGAGCGCGAGCGCCCCGGAAGTTAAGCCTGCCCCGGCCGCCGCCTCGGCGACGCCGGACGACGAGTCGAACGAGGTCGCGGAGCCCGAGCGCTCGAAGGCCGCGAGTCCCGTCGCCCCCGCGAGCGCGGCGGCCGCGCCGACTCAAGCCCCCGCGAAAACGACGGACGCTTCCGAATCGCAGAACGCTTCCGGCGCGGGTGCCGCGTCCGGCGCCGCCGACGAATCGAAGAAGGCCGCGCCGACTCAGAACACGAGCCCCATCGTCATCGTCGTCAACCCGACCCCGACGCCCTCGGACGACGCATCTGCCGAGTCCGACGAGGCGGCGCGGCGCGCCGAGGATGCGCGTCGCAGGCAGCAGGCCGGCCCGCCGCCCGGCGGCCAGCCACCGCAAGGCTACCCGCCGCCCGGCGGCCCCCCACCATATGGCGGCCCGCCGCCGCCACCGCCCGGGGGCTACCCGCCGCCACCGCCGCGCCGGCCGCCGCTATAGTGAAGAGCTTCAGTGTGTGATGACGAAAGCGCCCGGGCGCGTGAAGGTGTAGAAGATGAAGCCCGCGCACGCGAGTAAGAGCAAGAGGAAGGGCGCGAACGTCCGCCAGCTCACCCAGCGGAAGAAGCGGCCCGACTTGAGGCGGTACGCGACGTTGACCAGCGCGAGCAGGGCTGCGTAGGCCGGCGCCACGACGAAGAAGGCAAAGATAAGCGCCCACTTCGCCAGGATGTAGTAAGGGTACATGCGAGCCCTCGCCGGCGAAGGGTCAGTCGGTTGGTTCGGCCCGGCGCCTGCGGCGGAGCCAGAGGGCGACCCCGCCCAGAGTCAGAGACGCCAGCGGGGGCAGCAGGAGCATCGCCGCGATAACGCCCTCGAACATCGCGCCGAGGAAAAAGTACGCGGCCGCGGCGAGCAGCAAGCCGACCGCCCCGACGAAGAGCGCCGTCAGCGCTGACACGAACCCGACCCCGCGCATCCTGCCGCCGACGAGCGTGCCGACGACCGCCAGCGGCCCCGCCAGCAGCGCGCCCGCCAGGCAGAACACACACACAATGAGTGCCAGATAAACGGCGCCCTCAATCCCGTCCATTCCCGCCGAAGCCAACATGGCGCGCATTTATATACCAGGAGCGCCGAATCCGAATAGAAAAAATTTAGCCGCCCTCAGGGGTTGACCGCGGCGTGGAGCGAGCGCCAGGACTGGTGGAGCAGTTCATCTATCCTGCGCCAGTCCTCTTCGTTGACGCCGCCCGCGTCGGCCTTGTCGTCGCGGATGGTCATCGCCTCGGCGCGCAGGCGCGCGTGCTCGGCGAGGCGGTCGGCGGGGACGCGGAATAGTTCGGCCTGGAGGTCTGCGAGCGCGCGGTCGAGGTCGCCGGGCGCGTGCGCGCGCCGCTCGCGGTGGACGATCCACCATTCGAGTTCGAGGCGCGCGGCGCGCTCCACGTCGAAGTCCGTGTCGGAGACGGCGCGGATGGACTGGTAGAAGCTGACGAGGTCGGGCAGCGCGCGCTCGTAGTCCGCGCGTGAGTGCCCGTCCTTGAAGACGAAGGCGGCCTTGGCGGCGCGGTAGGCGACGGCGTTCGAGCGCAGGAGCGGGAGCCGGTATTGCGTGCGCAGCAGTTCCGTCATCTCGCGGAAGAGCTTGACGCGCTGGCGCGAATAGTAGGAGCGCCACATCGCCGTCTCAAGCCGCGCCACCTCGTCCGGGTCAAAGTCGCGCAGCGAAGTGCGCCGCGGCGCGTAGAGGTCGAAGCCCGCCCAGATGAGTAAGGCAATGATGAGAACCGCGCCGTACTTAATCCAACGCCTGCCGCGGCGGCGCGGGCGCGCGGCGGTAACTTGTGGGGCGGTGGTCGTCGAGGTCGTCATATAACCTCCTGATAATTGAGAGGGACTGAACGTCCTCCCTTACGGTCGGGCTTCCGCCCTCTTCACGCGCCAGAGTTCGAAGCATTCGTTGTCGAAGCCCTTGAGCATGGCTTCGGAGGGCTCGGCGGCGAGGCCGCTCAAGGGGTCTGCGAGCAGCTCCAGGACTTCGGGGTCACGCCGCACGTCCGCGGTGATGACGCAGTCCTCGCCGGTCGAGAGCGGTTCGAGGCGCGCGGCGATGTTGACGTTCGAGCCGAAGTAGTCGAGCCGTTCGTTGAGCGTGACGGCGATGCAGGGGCCGGCGTGCAGCCCGGCCTTGACCGTGAGCGGGCGCACGCCCTCGGGCGGCGCGGCGAGCGCCGACTGCGCGTTGATGATGGCGCGCAGCGCGGGCGCGGGCCGGGGGAAGACGGCCATGATGGCGTCGCCCAGGGTCTTCACGATGGAGCCGCCCTCGCGCGCGATCTCTTCGCGCAGCACGTCGAAGTGGCTCATCACGGCGCCGAAGGCCACGGCGTCGCCGATCTCGCGGTAGAGGCGCGTCGAGTTGCGCAGGTCTGTGAAGAGAATGGTCATCTGGCCGACGTTGATCTGGTCGCCGGGGCGCAGGGCCTCCGCCGCGAAGAGGTCGCGGAAGAGTTGGAGCGCCGTGACCTCGGCCGCGGTCGCCGCCTGCCCGCCCCACGCCTCGCGCTCGATGCGGAAGAGGCGCTCGCCGTCCGTGTTGTTTTGAAGTCTGATGACGGGGCGCGTCGAGACCGTCAACTCCTCTTCGACATCTTCGACCGCGCGGAGCGTCAACTCTCCCGAGCCGGAGGCGTTGACGAGGAGCGCGCGCGCGTCTTCGTCCGCGCCGGCGCGGAGGCGGTGGCGGCCCTCTTCGAGGAGGGGCGAGACGGTGCGCGTCTCGCCCGCGGGGACGAGCTGCTGGACGACGACGTGCGGCGTGACCTGCGGGCCGCCGACGCAGAAATCGCGCGACTCGACGCGGCGGACGGAGGGGCTGGGGCGGAAGACGACCTCGACCGAGCGGTCGAAGGCGACGGTGAAGTTTATCTGGCAGGAGTCGCAGTGCTGGTCGGCGCGCACGTCGCGCAGAGACTCGGCCGACTGCCCCGCGCCGCGGCAGACGGGGCAGAGCAGCTCCCACCGCAGGTCGAGCAGCCCGGCGCGCGTCGCACGCAGGCACAGCTCAAGCGCCTCGCGCCGCGGCACGCCCCACGCGTCGGCGAGCGCGTAAGGGCGCACGCGCGCGAGCGCCAGCTCGTCGCCGGACGCGACCGTCTCGCAGAGGCGCGCGGCGAGGCGCGCGTCCGCGCCTTCGTTGACGAGCTTGTCGCGCAGCGTGGCGAGCAGTGCGCGCGCGCTCGCGCCGAGTCCGACCGCGCGGTTCTCAACCACGCCCCGCGCCTCTTCGGCGAGGGCAAGCCGGTCGTAGCGGCGGAAGACCTCCGCGAACTTGCGCGCGCTGACGCGGCCGATCTGGTAAGGGATGACGGCGCGGCCGAGCGCGCCGCGCGGCCGGACGCGCACGTCGTAGACGAGGCGCGTGCCGCCGCCCTCGCGCTCGTTGAGTTCGGCCGCGACGCGCATCTCCGCGACCGGCCCCGAGCGGTAGCGGCGCACCACGCCGAAGCGGAAGGGGCGCACCCACTCGAAAGGCTCCTCCTCCCATTCGACGCCGACGCCGAGCTTCTTCAGGCGCAGACGGCGGCGGCCGGCCGTGCCTTTAACCCCGGACGAGCCCTGCGTGGAAACGTCGGGCAGGCCGGCGTCGCGGTTGAAGCGGTTCGTGTCGGAGACGAGCGGCCAGAGCGCCTGCGGGCTCGCTCGCAGGTCGTACTCCCAGCGGTAGTGGAACTCTCTATCGCTCACGCCGCCCCACTTGATGAAAGGAATGTGTCGCGCAAAGCCTTTGAAGGGAAGGCCGTCGCCCGTCGGTGCCACATTCTTGACGCCGCGGCGCGGCGCGTCAACAAGTTTCTCGACCACGCGTTAAATTACGCGGCCCCACACGCGCGCGGATTTTTGAGTCGGGCGGGAGAGAAAAGTTGATGACAGCGGCGACGTCATTTGCTACAAGATGTCGGAGCGGTACAAAGATCAAGCGAAGAAGGAGAAAAGGGAATGGCTTCCAGGAAGTCCTCGAAGAAGTCGTCAAAGAAGGACGACGAGAAGACCTCAAAGAAGGGCGGCGCCAAGAAGTCGGCCGGTAAGAAGTCGAGCGGCGGAGGCGGCGCGAAGAAGGCCGGCGGCTCGAAGAAGGGCGGGGCCAAAGGCGGCGGCGCTAAGAAAGGCGGCGCGAAGGGCGGTGCGTCCAAGGGCGGAGCCAAGAAGGGCGGAGCCAAGAAGAGCGGAGCCAAGAAAGGCGGAGCCAGGAAGGGCGCCGGCGCGTCGAAGGGCGGAGCCAGGAAAGGCGGAGCCAAGAAGGGTGGCTCGAAGAAGGGCGGCGGGCGCTCGATTCTCAACCAGGCCAAAGAGGTCGCGGGCGACATCCTCGTCGGCGCGGGGGTGGGGGCGCTGATCGGCGCCGTCAAGGGCGGCGTCGAACAGATTGACGAGAAGGCCGAGGCCGCCCAGAAGGAACTCAAGGCGGCCGACGAGCAGGGCGGCGGCAAGAAGTAGTCGTCAGGCGTGAACCGTAAACCATAAACCGTGACAGGAGGAAGTCAATTCCTTCTTGTCACGGTTTACGGTTCACGGCTTTCAGTCCTTGCGCCGCTTGAAGAAGATGGCGGTGGTGGTGGTGCCGGGGGCGTTGGGGCGCGGGTCGGGGCGCACGTCGAGCGGGCCTTCGCCGACCATCTCCCAGCCGTCCTCGCCGAGCTTCGCGATGGCCTTCGCCTGGGAGTTGCCGCTGAGCGAGGCTTCGACCGTCTCGGTCTTCGCCGCCCCTTCCTCCTTAAAGTAGATGATCCAGTAGAAGAGGCGGGGCGTCGCGATGGCCTGCGACTTCACGACCGCGCAGTATTCGTACTGCGCGTCGCGCCGCGGCTCGGCGCGCGCCGCGGTTGGGGCGGCGAGCGGGCCGTAGAGCGCGTGCCCGGCGAGGCCGGCGGCGAGTGACAGCGCGACGGTCAAAAGGTAGTTCCTTCTGTTCATTCTCACTCTCCTTTTAAAAAGAAGGCCGGCGCGGGTCGCGTCTCGGAGTCGGATGCGAGCGCAGGCGCGCGGCGGGCGGGCAGGGGGACTGACGGCGTACACGCGCGGGGTACACGCTCAGAGCCGCGTGGTGTTCCCCTTGTCGCGCGCGAGCAGCTTGACGATGAGGTTGCGCAGGCGGTCGAAGTCGATGGGCTTGGTCAGGTAGCCGTTGAAGCCCGCGTCGAAGGCCGCCTGGCGGAAGCCGTCGGTGTCGAAGGCCGTGAGCGCGACGACCGGCACGTCCTGCAACTCCGGCTCCTCGCGGATGCGGCGCGTGGCGGCGAGCCCGTCCTGCTGCGGCATGGCGATGTCCATCAGGATGAGGTCAGGGCGCGCCAGCTTCGCCACGTTGAGCGCGTCGGCGCCGTTGGTCGCCGTGACGACGCGGTAGCCGAGGTCTTGGAGCGAGAGGCTGATGAGGATGAGGTTGTCGCTCATGTCGTCCACGACCAGAACGGTCTGGCCGGTCTCGTTCTCCTGAGGCAGTTCGGCGGTCATGAACGGCATTATCTCCCACTCGCGCGAAAACCGAAACCCTTGAACGGCGGTCGTAAATAAGCTGAGGCCCGGCTGCGCTCTCCCCTTCACAGCCGGGCCTCGACTTTGTGGTTGCCGGCGCATCGGCACCGTAACCAGTCTCGTTTAGGAGACGCCATTCAGCTAAACAACCTGCGTGCCACGTCCGAGGCGGGGGAAGGTGGACGAAGTCCGGCGCGTTTCCGGCCTTTTTCTTTCGGTAGGGGAAGGGAGTTCGGCGCTGGCCTCTGAGACGGGTGACGAAATGGTTCACGGCCTTAACCAAATCGGCGGTGTGGCTCAGAGCATGTACGTCCAGCTCTGCTCGCCGTTCATCAGGACGACGATGCGGACGCCGGCGGCCTTGAGCGCGCCGCGCAGGCGGCCGTTGCCGAGGAGCTGGTTGCCGGCCTCGCGCGTCAGCGTCTCGCCCGTCAAAGAGAGCGTCGCGTTCTGCGCGTTGCCGCTCAGGGCCGCGTGCACCCTGTGACCGTTGGCGGCGAGGTCGCGCGTCACCTCCGCGATGGCGTCGGCGCGCGCTGGCGCCGGAGTCTTCGGGGGTTGCGGCGCGGGCTGTGCGTTCGGCTGGGGTGGGGCGGCGGCGGGCGCGGCCGACGCGGGCTGTGTGCCGTTGCCGGCGGGCGGCGCGGGCTGCCAGTTCGTCGCGGAGTTGCCGGAGGGCGGCGGCAAGGAGGCGGGCTGGCCCGAGAAGTTGCCGACGAGCGCCGAGTGCGCCTGGTTCGTAGGGTTGCCCTGCGGCGTCTGCTCCGACAGGCGCGTCTCGGGGGGCTGCTTCTCCGAAGGGCCGTTCGTCGGGAGGAGCGCTTTGGGCTGCGCGGGCTCGCCCGCCGTCTGTCGCGCCTGTTCGGGCGAGGGCTCGGGTCTCGGCTCGGCCCTGTAGACTTCGTAGGAGATGCCGCCGATCATCCAGAGGCAGAGGAAGGTTGCGACCCCCGCCAGCATCCAGACGGTCGAGACGTGCAGACGACCGACCACGGGGATGTCGTAAAAGACGCGGACGGCGCGCCGGCGCCCGCCCTGCCTGCGGTCGGAGATATAGATAAAGGTCAGGACGCCGAGGATGCCGAGGGGGCCGCAGACCGCCCCCAGAAGGAGCCCCGGCAGAAAGCTGCGCCCGCGCTCCCTGAGCATCCAGCCCGTTATCAGGCCGGGCACAACCCCCCAGAAGAAGATCAGCAGAGCCGTAATCACTATGGTTGCCCCTGGAATCCCGCCTGTTCTGTGGGAAGAGGACTGACGACCCCCTTTTTATCACAAACTCAAGCCATTTTTTGAGCGGATTTCATGCCCCGAGGCTCGCCCTTGCGGTCTGAAACCCGAACATTCGTCCCCCGAGGAAAAAACTTTGAGCTTTTTTCTCCGACTTTGAGTCTCAAGAAGGGGAATTTGAGTCTCCGAGACGGAAGATTGACTCTCCGAGACCCAACGTTCCGTCACAGAGAGTGAAATTTGGGTCTCGGAGACGGAACGTTGGCTCTCAGAGACGGAACGTTGGCTCTCCGAGACGGAACGTTGGCTCTCCGAGACGGAACGTTGACTCTCCGAGACGGAACGTCGGGTCTCGGAGACCGAATAATCAGTCTTGGAGACCCAAATTTTACTCTCCGAGAGCCATCCTTCCGCCTCTGAGACGCACCCTTTAGCCTCGGAGGTGAAAAGTCGGGGCTCGGGACTCCTTTTGCCCCTCCGTGCGGGCGGTTCGTGGAACCGGCGGGCGGCGAAAGCGTCTAGTTTTCAGGGAAAACGGCCAATCCGCGCCGAAGGCTGGAATATATGTGTAAATTATGCTATTTCTTCGGGGTTAAGGCTTCGGATTTGGTGCCGTGCGAACGAACCGGGGCGTTGTCTGCTGCATCACAGGGGCGTGTCCGTGTTTGAACCTCCCTTTAACTGCTCGCCGCCGGGGCGGAGGCGCGAGTACAACCGGAAAAGAGTGTCAGACATCTAATGTCCCTCGCATCAACGACTTAATTGTGTGCGAGGTGGGGCGGCCGACGGCGTGAGGGCGGAAACATTAATGTCTGAAGCCACGTATGAGACGCTTTCCGCGGCTAAGGCGTCTAACGGGGGGGCGACGATTTGAGCGAGAAGATGAAGAAGCAGGGGCTGGATCTGTTGGAGACGGGCGGCGAGAAGTTCTACGAGGGTTACGGAGAGGTCGTCTCGGGCGACCCGGTCGCAGACCGCGACATCGACGACGTGCTTCAGAAGTTGGAAGCGGCGACCATCGGCGCGGTCGAATCGGACGAGGAGTTGATCTCCGAAGTCGCCTCGCTCGCCACCGACGTGGAGGAGGAGGGCACGCTCGACGAGGTTGACGACCTCGACCTCTCGGCCGGCGAGGACGAGAAGTCGGCCGACCCCGTCCGCGTCTACCTGCGCCAGATGGGCACCGTGCCGCTCTTGACGCGCGAGCAGGAAGTCTCCATCTCGCAGCGCATCGAGCGCGGCCAGATCAAGACGCACAAGGCCATCTCGCGCTCGCCCATCGCGGTCAAGGAACTCATCCGCATCGGCGACGAGTTGCAGACGGGCGACCTGTCCATCCGCGACATCGTCAACTTCTCCGACCAGGCCGACGTGTCCGAGGCCGAGGACAAGGCCGACGAGTATTTGCAGTGGACGCTCGAAGGCGTCGAGAACATCCGCAAGCACTTCCGCGAGGGCCTGAAGGAGTGGGAGAAGCTCGCCGCCGAGCAGAAGCTGACGCGCGGCAAGCCGACCAAGAAGCTCCTCCGCCTCAAGCGCAAGGTCGCGCGCACGCGCCTCGAAATCTCGCAGGAGATTAAGAACCTCAACCTGAAGGAGTCGGCGCGCCAGCGCTTGATCGACGCCATCGCCATCGCGCACAAAGAGGTGCGCTCGGCCGAGCGCGAGATCAAGAAGCTCTCGGACAAGCTCGAGAACAGGCGCATCAAGCCCGACGCCGAGAAGGAGTACAAGCGGCAGCTCCTCGCGGCCAAGCGCCGCCTGAAGAAGCTCGAAGAGGAGCACAGCATCTCGGTCGTCGAGATCAAGCGCACGCACCAGGCCATCGTCGCCGGCGAGGCCGAGACGCAGGAGGCCAAGCGCGAGCTGACCGAGGCGAACCTCCGCCTCGTCGTCTCGATTGCGAAGAAGTACACGAACCGCGGGCTCCAGTTCCTCGACCTGATTCAGGAGGGGAACATCGGTCTGATGAAGGCCGTGGACAAGTTCGAGTGGCGGCGCGGCTACAAGTTCTCGACCTACGCGACGTGGTGGATTCGGCAGGCGGTGACGCGGGCCATCGCCGACCAGGCGCGCACCATCCGCATCCCCGTCCACATGATCGAGACCATCAACAAGCTCATCCGCACCTCCCGCGCCCTCGTGCAGGAACTCGGGCGCGAGCCGACGACCGAGGAGATCGCGGCGAAGGTGGACATGCCGGTGCCGAAGGTGCGCAGCGTCTTCAAGCTGGCGCAGCAGCCCATCTCTTTGGAGACGCCGATTGGTGAGGAGGAGGACTCGCACCTCGGCGACTTCATCGAGGACAAGTCGCGCGTGAGCCCGGCCGACTCGGTCGTCACGACCAACCTGCGGCAGGTGACGGACGCCGTGCTGGCGACGCTCTCGCCCCGCGAAGAGGTGGTCATCAAACTCCGCTACGGGCTCGGCCCCGCGGGCGAGGAGCACACGCTCGAAGAGGTCGGCAAGAACTTCGACGTGACGCGCGAGCGCATCCGCCAGATCGAGGCCAAGGCGCTCCGCAAGCTCCGCCACCCGTCGCGCGCGCGCCTGCTCAAGGCGTTCACCGACAGCTTGCAGTAAGCGGACAAACTTAAACGACGGTCAGAGGCTTGCTCGCTCCCTCTACTTGAGGGGAAATGGGGCAAGCCTCTTAACCTTTTGCGCGCGAGCTTGACGGGCGGGGGATAAACGTACATCCTTCCACGGTCGTCTCAATCAAAGTTCAGGTCAATTCGTAAAGGATGGAAGACAGGATCGGCTCCATGTCGGCGTTCGAGCGCGTCAAGCTGGCGCGCCACCTCGAACGCCCGTACACCTTAGACTTCGTCGAACGCCTCTTCGAGGACTTCGTCGAGGTCAAGGGCGACCGGCGCTACGCGGAAGACCCGGCCATCGTCTGCGGCTTCGCGCGCTACCGCGGCGTGCCCGTCGGCGTCGTCGGGCAGCAGAAGGGGCGCGACGCCAAGCAGCGCCGCTACCGCAACTTCGGCATGACCAAGCCCGAGGGCTACCGCAAGGCGCTGCGGCTGATGCAGCTCGCCGACAAGTTCGGCCGCCCCGTCGTCACCTTCATCGACACGCAGGGCGCCTACCCGGGCATCGACGCCGAGGAGCGCGGCCAGGCCGAGGCCATCGCCCGCAACCTCTTCGAGATGTCGAGGTTGAAAGTCCCCGTCGTCGGCGTCGTCATCGGCGAGGGCGGCTCGGGCGGCGCGCTCGCCATCGGGGTGGCCGACCAGGTCTTGATGCTTGAGAACGCCGTCTACTCCGTCATCACGCCCGAGGGCTGCGCCGCGATTCTCTTCAAGGACAGCGCGCAGGCGCCGCGCGCCGCCGAGTTTCTGCGCCTGACCGCGCCCGAGCTTTACCGCGCGGGCATCGTTGACCTCGTCGTCCCCGAGCCCTCGGGCGGCGCGCAGAACGACTACGACGAGGCGGCGCGCCTGCTCGACGCGGCGCTCTGGGAGAGCCTCCGGCAGACCTCCGCGCTCGACCCGGCCGAGCGGCTCGCCAAGCGTTATAAGAAGCTGCGCGCGCTCGGGAGTTGGGACACGTTGAAGTAAATCGGGCTTCCGCCTCTGTTTCCCATTTGTCGGGAATTGGTGGATAATCGAAGAAAATTAATAAAGGACTGAATAAAGAAGTGACTGTAGCAGAGGTGGATAGACCGCAGGAGTCTGATTTCGAGCTGGCGAAGAAGGCCGCCGGGGGCGACGGGAAGGCGTTCGAGGAGTTGTACCGCCGCCACTACCGGCGCGTCTACGCGCTCACCCTGCGCATGATGGGCAACCCCACGGAAGCCGAGGACATGACGCAGGACGTTTTCCTCCAACTCTACAACAAGATCGGGATGTTCCGCGGCGAGTCGGCCTTCACCACCTGGCTCCACCGCATGACGGTCAACCAGGTCTTGATGCACTTCCGCAAGAAGAGCACGCGCTCCGAACTCCTCACGGAGGAGGGCGAGACCCCCATCCAGATCGTCAAGGGGACGGAGAACCCGGGCACGATGCCCGTCATCGACCGCATCTCCCTGGAGAGGGCTTTGCAACAGCTCCCGCCGGGCTACCGCACCGTCTTCGTCCTCCACGACGTGGAGGGCTACGAGCACTACGAGATTTCCGGCATGCTCGGGATCGCCGAAGGCACCTCCAAGTCGCAATTGCACAAGGCGCGGCTCAAGCTGAGGCAATTAATCCGGGAGCAAGCCGCATCTAAGTAATCTTCCGGGATTCACCCGGAAGGCCGGACTCTATTCCACCCTCGAAGGAACGGCCAATGGACTGCGCCAGAAGTATCGAACTGCTCAGCGACTACGACGCCGGTTTGCTCGGCGACGACGACAAGCTCTTCGTGATAACTCACCTGAGCACCTGCTCCGACTGCGACGGCGTCTTCCGAGACCTGAAGCTCATCGTCCAGACGGCCTTCGCCATGCGCTCGGAGAACGGCATCGCCTACCCGGACGAAGAATCCCTCTGGCAGCGCCTCAGCGCCAGCCGCGTCGTCCACTGAGACGGCCGACCAAGAGAGTCGGCGCGGGCGCACGGGACTTCAATCCACGGCGCCCGCCGCGAGCATTTCCCGCGCTTCAGACAGAGCCTTCCGCTCGCCCTTAAAAGCCAACATCCCTTCGGCCTCTTCCGCCTCGACCCAGCGCGCCTCGTTCACCTCGTCGTCGTGCCCCGACACGTCGCCCGAGACGAAGCGCATCAGGTAGAAGTGCACGAACTTGTGGAAGCGCACCCGCCGCCCGCCGCCCTTCGAGAAGTACCAGTACTCGACCCGCTCAAGCTCGCCTTCGACCTCGCAGGCGAGCCCGGTCTCCTCCCGAACCTCCCGCAGCGCGGCCTCCAAAGGCGTCTCGCCCCGCCCGACCAAGCCCTTCGGCAACTGCCACCGCGCGGGCTCGCCGACCGAGATTAAAGCCACCTCCGTCTTCCCGCCGCGCCGGCGGTAGACGACGCCGCCCGCGGAGACCTGCTCCTTCGTCTCGAAAGTGCTCATGATTACCGGAGAGCTTAAGGCAGAAACACGAAGGCGCGAAGTGCCCGGGAGGCGAACTCCCGGACTCCTCCGCGCCCGCGTGGCTTGAGGGGTGAGGTGAAAGTCTGAATCTTCAGGCAGCCTTGCGGCGGGGCACGCGCGCGGCCGAGGGCTTCAGGCCGAGCCGCGCGCGCAGGCCCTCGCAGGCGTCCAGCTCCGCCGCCGGGATGCAGCGGGCGCAGACCCACTTGCCGTCCGAGTTGCGCATGTGCAAACTCTCGGACGCCGTGCGGCAGGCTTCGCACTTGAAAGTCTTGCTGCTCATCTTCTCTTCCGTCTCCTGAAATTCTTACGCGACGCGCGACATCTGGCGCCGCGGGTCGTACTCGAACCTGAGGTACTGGCGCGCGATGAACTTCAGCACCGCGGCGACGTGCTTGCACTCGTAGCCGGGCTCGGCGTTGCCGCGGAAGATGAAGTCGGCGCAGGTGCAGGCGAGCGCCCGCGTGTCGGGGTCGCGGAAGAGGTGGTAGCCGCGCTCGACGCCCGACTCCGACTGCGCGATCCAGCCGTAGGGCTCGGCCTCGAAGACCTTGACCCGCGCGGCGCGCGCCGAACGCTGCTCGGCCGGCGTGAACTGCTCGACCCGCGCCCCACGCTTTTTCTCCGTCGTTTTCATGAGAAGGATTCTACCACAAAATCCGCGGAGATGAAACGGCGTTTCGTGCGTGAAACAGAAATTATTTTAGGGTGAAGATAGAACCGTCCGGCCCGCGTCCCGCTTGACCATTGTCTGAAGGGTTCTCTAGGATGAGTGCAATATGAGTAATGAGTCGAGGGGAGCGGGGGTGGCCGAGCCGCCCGCGGAGGCGGAGGGCGGGCGGGTGCGTGCCCGCGCGGGCGCGGGCGACGGCGCGGGCGTTCCCGCCGAGGCGCCGCGGAAGCCGGCCCCGCCGCACAGCGTCCTGCGCGAGTACTTCGAGTCGCTGGTCGTCACCGCCGTGATGGCGCTCTTCGGCATGACGTTCGTCGTGCAGGCGGTGAAGGTGCCGACCGGCTCGATGCAGAACACGATCAACATCGGCGACCACCTGCTCGTCAACAAGTTCATCTTCGCGCCCGGCCCGCGCCTGCCGTTTTTGCCGCAGCGCGAGATCGAGCGCGGCGACATCATCGTCTTCAAGTACCCGGGCAAGTATCAGGGCGAGCCGCGCTTCCGCGACAGCAAGCTCGTGGACGACGAACGGCCGGACAACATCCCTTACAAGACGAACTACGTCAAGCGCGTCATCGGGCTGCCCGGCGACCGCGTCGAGGTGCGCGACACGCAGGTCTTCATCAACGGCCAGCCGCTCGAAGAGCGCGTCATCCACGCGCGCAACCCGCCGCCGGACGACCGCGAGACGCCCGAGGACGAGTACGGGGCGCCGCTCACCGTCCTCGACACGCCGACCGCGCCGCCCGACGCGGACTACGGCGTCTACATCGACCCGGACATGCACGCGCAGACGCGCCGCCCCCCGGCCGCGGGCGAAATCTTCGACGTGCCCGAGGGGCACTACTTCGTCATGGGCGACAACCGCGACAACAGCCAGGACAGCCGCTTCTGGGGCTACGTCCCGCGCAGCGCCATCATCGGCCGCGCGATGTTCGTCTACTGGTCTTTCGACGAGAGTAAGCCGCGCAGCGACGCGCCCGCGCCCGTCAGCTACGTCATCGACTTCTTCAGGAACACGCGCTGGAGCCGCACCGGAACCTTCGTCAAGTAGGCGTTCGACTTTATAAGCTGAAGGCCGTTCGGGGCGAGCTTCGGGTCGCCTCCGAACGGCCTTCGTTTTCTCAAGCGGTCGTTGGCGGCCGCCGGCCGTGCTACGGCGAGACGCGGATGTCGCCGGCGGTGTTGACGGCATCCACGAAGTTGTAGACGGTGGCGGGGAAGGTCTGGCCGTGAAGGGTCTCGTCGCGCGGCATCTGGTAGCCCACGTCACCCTTGACCTCGTAGTCGGTCGCCCACCACCTCAGGCCGACGCCCGGGTCCTCCTTCCACTCGGCGTCCGAGGGCACCCAGTCCCTCTTAATCTGTCTGTAGACGCCCCACGTCAGCTTGTCCGGGATGCGTGTGTTGTCCCCGTTGTCCTCGACCGTGAACACCACCCGCTGCCCGACGAACTCCAGGACGCTGGAACTGGTGACGGTGCCGCTCATCACGGCCTGCGCCCCGGTCTCACTCTTGGCCGTGAACAGGCCGTCCACGTTGACCTTGAGGTCGTAGCCGGCGAACCGGCCCTTCTCGCCGGTGCCGTCCACATCCTGGATGGTGATGACGGCCTGGTCGGTGAAATAGATGGAGCCGGTCGCGCTGCCGTCGGGGTTTGTCTGCGCGCTGAACTCGACGGTCTTCAAATCCTTGTCGCCCGCCAGAGTGAACTGGTAGCTGCCGGCGGCGGACGACTGTGCGAATGATGTCTGCGACGCCGCGGAGACGAACAGGAGCAGCGCCGCGAGCGAGGTTAAGCGTAAAGTCTTCATCGAAAAACTCCTTCTTCCGTCAGACAAGTAGTTCGAGGGTGAAGACCCTTGCGGGCCCGCCAATTTTCAAGTTCCGTCCTTCGGCCAACCGCGCGCGCTCAGAAGGGGGCGTGCGGGTCGGCCGTGATCTCTTTGGTAAATGTGTTGCGGTGTGGGTGCTCAGGGGGTTCGGGGCGGAGACGACGTTGCCGGGCGGGGAACCCGGCCGCACGATGTCTGTCTGTGGGCCTCGTCGCGAAGGTAACAAGCCTCACTGAAAAACTCCTTCCGCCTTCGAAAAAGGTTTCGAGAGGAGGGGAAAGCGCCGCGTACTTTACCCCTAAATTGCTTCGGCGTCCAGTAGCGCGGCGCGGCCGTCTCTAAGGCGCGCCGCGGATACGACGCGCGCGCGCCGAGAGTCTTTAGGCCCGCGTGAATTTCTCCTGAAAGAGTTCTGAAGCGGCCCGTGGACAACTCTTGAAGAAATCGTGACGCTTTCGCCTTCGCGCGTGGTAAAACTGCGGCCACACTTTTAAGGGGCGGAGGAGTTCGAAGCAATGTTCAAGTCACTGGGCCTCGGCGGCATGGGTGTGACGGAGTTGGCGAAGCGCGTCTACGCGGAGGTGATGGACGACGACGTGTTGGGCCGCTCGGCGCAGCTCTCCTACTACTTCCTGCTGGCGCTCTTCCCGGCGCTGCTCTTCCTCACGTCGCTGCTCGGTTATCTCGCGGGCGCGGACAGCCAGCTCCGGCAGGGGCTTTTCACCTACCTCGCGACGGTTTTGCCGGGCGAAGCTTCGCAGCTCGTGTCGCAGACCGTCAACGGCGTGGTGCAGTCTAGCGGCGGCGGCAAACTCTCGTTCGGCATCCTGGCGACGCTCTGGGCGGCGTCGAACGGCATGGGCGCCATCAGCGAGTCGCTGAACGCGGCCTACGATCTGAAGGAGACGCGGCCCTGGTGGAAGGTGCGGCTGACGGCCATCGGGCTGACGCTGGCCCTGACGCTGCTCATCGTGACGGCGCTCGTGCTGGTGCTCTACGGCGGGGACATCGCCGACGCGGTCTCGATTAAGCTGGGGCTGGGGACGGCGTTCGCGACCGCGTGGAAGGTCTTGCAGTGGCCTTTGGTGCTCGTCTTCGTCCTGCTGGCCTTCGCGCTCATCTACTACTTCGGGCCGGACGCGCACGACCAGGACTGGAAGTGGATCACGCCGGGCGCGCTCATCGGCGTCGCGCTGTGGCTGCTCATCTCGTTCGCGTTCAAGGCCTACCTCAGCTACTTCAACAGCTACAGCGCGACGTACGGCTCCCTGGGCGCGGTCATCATCCTGATGCTCTGGTTCTACTTCACGGGCACGGCCATCCTCGTCGGCGGCGAGATAAACTCTGAGATCGAGAACGCGATGGCGCGGCAGGGCGCGCCCGACGCGAAGGAGAAGGGCGAGAAGGCGCCCGGCCAGAAGGAGCAGGCCGGGGGGAGTCGTCCCGCTCAGACCTCGTCGAAGCTCGAAGCGCGGCCCGGGGCCGCGCGCGGCCGCGTCACGCGCGTGAGCCACGACGAGGGGCGCTTCAGTCTCGGCAAGGCCGCCGTCGTCGCCGCCGCCTGGGCCTTGGCGAAGGTCGGCATCCGCACGACCGACAAGCGAGTTCGTTAGTTGAGACTGAAGTAAGGGTTAATTAAACACAGAGACACAGAGACACAGCTTGGGGCAATACTCCGCAACAAGCTGTGTCTCTGTGTCTCTGTGTTTAATTCTTACTGGCTTGGCCCGGCGGTCGCGGCGAGGAGGAGGATGACTTTCTGGATGCCTTTGTAGAGCGGCTCGATCTCGCAGTTCTCTGTGAGCGCGTGCGAGTTGCTGCAGGGGCCGGCGCCGGTGGAGATGGCGGGGACGCCCGCCAGCAGCGCCACGTTCCCGTTGTTCGACCCCGAGAGCGTGATCGAAGGCTTGAAGCCCATCGCGTAGTGCACGGCCTCGGCCGTCTTCACCAGAAAAGAGTCCCTGTGGCCCGGTATCTGCGCCGCGGGCGTCGCGGACATCAGCTCCGTCCTGACGGTCATCCGCTCGCGCTCGGCCTCCTCCTTCACAATCGCCGCGATCTTCTTCTCCAAGTCCGCGATGACCTCGTTGCTCGTCGAGCGCAAGTCGACCGTGAACCACGCGTCGGCGGCCTTCGCGTTCACGACCTCCGACCCGCCGAGCATGCCGATGTTGAGATTAGAAGAGATGCCCTGCGGGAGTTGGAGCTGGTAGATGCGCTCGATGGCGCGCGCCGCGGGAAGCGTGGCGGAGTAGGGCGGAGTCTGTGAGCGCGTGTGGCCGCCCGGCCCGATGAAGTGGTGCTTGTACCAGTTGATGCCGATGCCGCCGTAGGTGAAGCCGTCGTAGCCGCCGTCGAGCGCGATGTACTGGCCGATCTTCCCCTTGTTCGCCTTGACGAACTCCTCGACGCCGCGGAAGCTTGTCTCCTCCTCGACGGTGAAGAGGAAGACGATGTCGCCCTTCGTCTTCATGTCCGCCGCGTCGAGCGCGCGCACGGCCGCGAGCATCGCCTCGACGTTGCGCGTGTCGTCGCCGATGCCCGGCGCGTAAGCCTTCCCGTCGCGCACCTCCACCTTGATCTTCAAGCCCTCCTGAAAGACCGTGTCCATGTGCGCGTCGATGACGACGACGGGGCCGCCGCCCGTGCCCTTGCGCGTGGCGACGACGTTCCCCGCCGCATCGCGGCCCACCTGGAGCGACCCGTAGCCGCGCAGGAGCTTTTCGATGAAGGCGGCGCGCTCGGCCTCCTTGCCCGAAGGCGCGTTGATCTCGGTGATGGCGATCCACTCACGAAGTATCCGGTCGCGCTCGCGCTCGACGTGCGCGAAGGCGGCGCGCACGTCTTGGCGGGCGAGCACGGCCTTGACCTGGTCGTCGTAGGGCTGGCCCGCGCCGTTCGGCTCGCGCGCGGGCGCGGCGCCGGTCTGGGCGGACGACGCGGCGGCGCAGGAGAGGAGGAGGCAGAGAGCGAGCAGGGAAGAGTTGAGAGAGTTTTTCGTCCTCATAGATTTTAATCGCGGCGGAGTTGCTTGATCTTGGGGGCGAGCATCTGGTAGGGGACGTGCGCGGCCTGGCGGCCGGTGCGGCGCAGCAGCTCGACCATGCGGAGCGCGCCGTCGGCGTTGCGCGTGTGGACGATGATGGTCGCGGCCGCGTGGCGCGCCGGACTCTCCGCGAGCCAGCGCGCGACGGCGTAGCCGCTCCGCTCGTCGTCGAACTCCTCCGCGTAGTAGTGCTCGGGCAGGAGGTCGTGGTCGAGGAAGATCACGTCGTAGTGGTTCGCCGAGAGCAGCTCGACGGCGCGCGCCGCCGACTCGGCCACGTCGAGGTGCTCGCCCCTGAACTGTTTGGCGAACCACTCGTGGCGCAGCGTGTCGTCGTCGAGGAGGAAGACGCGTAAGGGGCGGCGGCCGTACGACGCCCCGAGCCCGATCTTGTTGAGAAGCCCCTGAATGATACTCATGCCCGGACGAAATATAGCACGCCCCCGCGCCCGGACTTGAACGCGGGGGCCGACTCGTGGCATTTTGCACGGTGCCCGACATTCTTGACTGATGGCAAAGTGTCCCTACTGCGCCAGGCCCCTCCGAATGGCGGGCCTCAGATGTCACGCCTGCCGCCGCTACGTGCTGCGGCGCTGGCACGTCGTCTTCCTCGTGCTGGCGGCGCTGGTACTCGCCTACGGCCTGCTCGAATTCGTCGAGTACATGAGCCCGCCCCCCCTTAAAAAAATTGAAAGGCACTGAGATGAGGACGAGAACCCGACTGCTCGCCTTGGCCCTCCCGCTCTTCGTGTGCGCGTTCGTGTGCGCGGCCGCGGGCGCGCGGCAGAAGCCGGCCGCGCAGGGCGGCGGCGGCGCCGTCGTCTTCGTCGTCTCGAAGTACGAAAACGACGTGACGGCGGAGCCGGTCGTCTCTTACCGCGGGGGGAAGTTCGAGAACGCGCCCGCGGCCGGGGACGAGACCGCCTCCTTCGCGCGCGAATACTTCCGCGCGGGGCGCAAGTACCGAATCATCTCGGGCGGGGGCGACGCGGGCACGCTGACCATCAGCAAGTACCAGGAGCCGCCGGGCTGCGTCGACCCGACGGCGGCCGCTACGGCCGACACGACGGCGCGGCTCGGCGGGCGCATCAAGGTGCTTGCGACCGACTCGCAGACGCTCGGCCGCGGCACCCCTTCGCGCCGCGCGCCGACCGAGGCGGAGCGCGCGCGGGCCGTCGAGCTGGCGCGCGCCTCCTACGCGAAGAACGGCGTCGCCGCCGCGCTCGCGTCGAAGATGGAGGTCGTCAACCTCACCGCGACCGACCTCGACCGCGACGGCAAGTTCGAGCTGGTCGGCAGCTTCGTCGCCGGTAGCAAGGACGCATCGGCGACTTCCTACACGCTCTTCCTCATCATGGAGCCTTCGGGCGACGGCTTCAAGACGGCGTGGGAGTGGTTCCACAAGGGCGCAGAGGAGGGTTACGAAGACCGGCACTTCGTCGACCAGTTGGACTTCGACGGCGACGGCGTGGGCGAGGTCATCGCCGAGGGCACGTATTACGAGAGCTACGACTACGTCATCTACAAGAGGCAGCAGGGGCGCTGGCGCCCCGTCTTCAAGGGCGGCGGCGGGGGCTGTTGAGGGCGCGAACAGTTTTCCACACTGTGGAAATTCTCGAACGCATTAAACCGTCTTGCAAACAAAAGTCGGGATGCTATAATCCGCGCGACCTCGGCCGCGCGGGGTCAAACAATCAAGGACGTTTCGTCTCCCGAATGCCCTCGGACAACCGCAAGAAGTTTCCCACCCTGTTCCCCGTCCGCGAAACGGAGGGCGAGTCCGACTCCGCCCAGCGCGAGGAGCAGAGGCCCGCGCGCGGGAGGAGGGCCGAGGCGCCCGCGGTCTGTCAGAAGTGCTTCGGCACGGGCTACGAAGTCACGCCGGGCCGCGGCGCGCGCCGCTGCGAGTGCCGCACGCAGGACACGCGCTCGAAGCTGCTCGAACAGGCGCGCATCCCGCGCCGCTACCGTGAGCCGGCGCCGCCGCGCCGCGAAGCCTGCACGCTCCAGAACTACTACCCCGCGCCCAACAACGGCTCGCAACTGAAGGCGTTCAACTACGCCTTCCGACTCGTGCGCGAGTACCCCGCGGTCGAGCGCGGCCTGCTCCTGATGGGCCCCGTCGGGGTCGGGAAGACGCACCTCGCCGTCGCCATCCTCCACGGGCTGATGGAGAAGGGCGTGCCGTGCCTCTTCTACGAGTTCGGCGCGCTGCTGAAGGAGATTCAGGACTCTTACAACAAGGTCTCGAACACTTCGGAGCTGGGCGTGCTCTCGCCGGTCTACCAGGCCGAGGTCTTGGTCTTGGACGAGCTGGGCGCGTCGAAGCCGACCGACTGGGTGCGCGACACGATGATGCAGATCATCGGCAAGCGCTACAACGACAAGAAGCTCACCATTTTCACGACCAACTACATGGACGGACGCCGCGGGGCCGAGGAGACCCTCGAAGACCGCGTCGGCGTCCGCCTCCGCTCCCGCCTCTACGAGATGTGCCGCACCGTCGAACTCGACGGCGACGACTACCGCAAGCAGCTCGACACGGGCAAAGTCTAGCGCCCTCCCGCTCGATTAATTCGGGCGTTCGGCGTCTGTCGGCGCAGCTCAAAAGTGGACACAACTTTGAGGAGGATACACACGTGCCCCAGACGAACACGAAGGCCCCGAAGATCATGGTCATCCGCCACGCGGAGAAGCCCGCGCAGTCTCCCCCTCCGAGCGGCGTCGATATTGCCGGCGACCAGAACAAGGACTCGCTGATCCCCCAGGGCTGGCAGAGGGCGGGCGCGCTGGCAGTTCTTTTCGCGCCCTCCAAGGGGCCACTTCAAGACCCCAATCTTGCGACTCCCAGATACATCTATGCGGCTCAATCTCCAGACCCCGAAGAAGGTAACCGGCCCGAGCAAACCGTGATGCCGCTGGTCGCCAAACTTCAAAAACAGCAACTGCTCCTGGCGCCGAACTTCAATTTTAAGAAGGGCCAGGAGCAGAAGCTGGTGGAATCGGCCGTAAGCTGCGACGGGGTGGTGCTGATAAGTTGGCCGCACGGCCGGATACCAGCCCTGGCCGGCTACATACCGCTGACCAAAAAAAGCCCGCCGCTTCCGAAGGGGAAGTGGCCCAGTGATCGGTTCGACATGGTGTGGGTATTCGATTACGACACCACATCTCGCAAAGGGGGCTATATCTTTAGTCAGGTTCCTCAGCTCGTGCTGGCCGGAGACAGCCCCGACCCCCTCACTTAAGCTCAGGGGCACATCCGAGGCGGTCTAACAAACGGATGCGCGCGGCCCCCGACTCGAAGGATGGGAGCAACCTCAGCCGGGCCGGCGGGCCGCCCGACCCGCAAGGCGCGATCTCCCGGGCGGTTCCCTCCGCCGGCGGCTGACACATCCCGTCTCGCATCACGCCTTAAAGAGTCAACGTTCGCAGAACTCCCGCCTGACCTAGACCGCCGGGCGTCGGCGGTAGGTTCAGACCGTTCACATTCAAACCTGTTCGTACGGAGGATAACTCACATGGCTAGCAAAAAAGGTCAGGCGTCGAGCAAGAAGGGAGGCGCGAAGAAGGGAGGCGCGAAGAAGGGGGGCGCGAAGAAGCCGAAGCCGCCGAAGTCTTCGTCGGGCGGCCGCATCGAGCACGTGGTCGTGTTGATGCTGGAGAACCGCTCGTTCGACCACATCTTCGGCTTCCGCAAGGGCGTCAACGGGCTGACCGGCAAAGAGTTCAATCTGCTCAACCCGAACAAGCCCGAGTCGGACGTGAACCCGGCCTTCCACACCGGCACCGGCGCGCCCTTCGTCACCATCAACAGCAAGAACGGCCCCTCGCACTCGCTCAAGGGGACGAACGTCCAGCTCTTCAACAACAGCGCGGGGCCGGACGCGAAGCACCCCGCGCGCAACAACGGCTTCGCCCTCAACTACCACGACGAACTCCTGGCCGAGCACGTCTCGAACCCCTCGCAGCAGACCGTCGCCGTCGCCATGCAGTCGTTCGCCCCGGCGCACCTGCCTTCGATCAACGCGCTGGCCGACGCCTTCTGCATCTGCGACAGCTGGTTCTCCGAAGTCCCAGGCCCGACGCAGCCCAACCGCCTCTACATGCACGCCGCCACGTCCGCCGGGTTCGCGCACAACGTCTGGTCGAAGAAGTTCGACGTGCAGACCATCTACAACAACCTGGAGAAGGCCGGCGCGACGTGGGCGACCTACGACTTCGACCTCAACGAGGTGCGGCAGAACTTCTCGACCCTCGACGGCAGCGCGCCGAACTTCAAGAAGTTCGAGGCCCTCGCCGTGGACGTGCAGAAGAACACGCTCGCCAACTACTCCTTCATCTGCCCGCGCTTCAACAACGCGCCCGACGGGCACGGCAACTCGCAGCACGCGCCCGAGGACGCGCGCTACGGCGACAACCTGATCGCGGACGTGTACGAGGCCCTGCGCGCGAACGAAGCCGTGTGGGAGAAGACCGCGCTCATCGTCACCTACGACGAGCACGGCGGCTTCTACGACCACGTCGTCCCGCCCTCGGAGAACATCCCGAACCCGGACGGGATCAACTCGCCCGTCGCGGGCGACCCCGGCGCCTCCTTCGTGCCGCCGTTCAAGTTCGACCGGCTGGGCCTGCGCGTCCCCGTCGTCATCGCCTCGCCGTGGGTCAGGCCGGGGAAGGTCGACTCGACGCGCTACCAGCACACTTCCGTGCTGGCGACGCTCAAGAAGATGTTCGGCCTGCCCTCCTTCCTGACCAAACGCGACGCCAGCGCCAACACCTTCGAGCAGGTCTTCGAGGAGCTGTCCGCCCCGCGCACGGACACGCCCAGAACGCTGCCGCGCGCGAAGCTGCCCAAGATCACCGCGAGCAAGACCTCAGTCACGCACCCACTGAACCAGCCGCTCAACGAAGACCAGCGGGACATGCTCGTCGGGGCCTTCCACCTGACGCAGTCCGCGCAGCAAGCGGAGAGGGCGTTCAGAGAGGCCGCCATCCCCACGATCCACGACCTGCCGCAGACGCAGGGCGAGGCCGCGGTCTTCTTACACAATCGCCTCCGCGCGCACTTCGGCCCGCGCGGCGAGGGGGGCACGCAGCCGTCCTGACGCGCGCCGCCCTCTGACAAAAACATACGTGGGTTGAAGAGGGGCGGGGGCCTCGGGTGGCCCCCGCCCCTCCATGTTTGTTACATTGGACGGCGCCCCCAATCTCACCGCGTCGGGAGAGCGTCCGTCCCGCATGAGTGTCCGGGTCAGTCCGATGAGACCGCACGTGCGCACGCCGCCTTTTGTAAACGGCCTGGCGTGGTGCGCCCTGTTTCTCCTGTTCGCGTGCCCGCGGGCGTCCGTCTGCGCGGGGGAGCTGCCGCCGCCGAACCTGAAGGTCGCTTTCATCGGCGACCAGAGTTTGGGGCCGGACGCGGTGGCGGTTCTGAACCTCATCAAGCTGGAAGGCGCGCAGGCCGTCCTGCACTCGGGCGACCTCGACTACGCGGACAACCCCGCCGCCTGGGAGGCGCAGGTCAACTCCGTCCTCGGCCCGGACTTCCCCTACTTCGTCACTATCGGCAACCACGACGAGTTGAAGTGGGCCGCCGCCGGCGGCTACCAGCAACTTGTCGAGGCGCGCTTCACCCGGCTCGGCATCGCCTGGAGCGGGAGGCTGGGCGTGCGCTCCTCCTTCCACTACAGAGGGCTCTTCTTCGTGCTCGCGGCGCCGGGCATCGGGGGCGGCTTCGACGACGGCGCGAGCGACCTCTACGTCAGGGAGCAGCTCGCCGCGGACAACTCGGTGTGGAGCATCTGTAGCTGGCACAAGAACCAGCGCCTGATGCAGGTGGGCGGGAAGACGGACGAGACCGGCTGGGGCGTCTACGAGGAGGCGCGCAAGGGAGGCGCCATCATCGCCACCGCGCACGAGCACTCCTACAGCCGCACGCACCTGCTTTCCAGCATGTCCCCGCAGACAATCGCGAGCAGTTCGAACACCCTGAGTCTGACGAAGGGGAAGAGCTTCGCCTTCGTCTCCGGCCTCGGCGGGCACAGCGTCCGCCCCCAGCTGGTCGGCGGGAGTTGGTGGGCGAGCGCCTACGCCTCGACCTGCCTCGCGGGCGAGGCGTACTGCCAGCCGAACGCGGCGCCCGGCGCGCTCTTCGGCGTCTTCAACGTGGACGGCCGGCCGAACAAAGCCCTCTTCTACTTCAAAGATATTAACGGCAAGGTCGTTGACAGCTTCGTCGTCTACAGCGACGTCGAGTCGCCGCCGGTCGAGCCGACACCCGTCCGACTTCTGACCGACGAAGTCACCGGGCGCGCGGTCGCGCTGACCTCGGTCAGTTGGCTGAGCGAACCCTTCGGGGTGACGACGCCTTACGACCTCGGCACGGATACGCGCACGCGCGTCATGCTCTTCGCCGCCGACGTAGACCCGACGGCCGTCGGCAACCCCGCACTCTTCACGGCCCAGGCTGAAGACTCACAGGGCATCACCTATTCTTTGCCCGTCGAGTTCGTCGGCGTGGTGCCCGGCCAGGGCTGGCTGACGCAGGTCACCGTCATCCTCCCCGCCGAACTCGCAAACGCCGGCGAGGTGCGCGTCCAAATCACCGTCCGCGGCGCGAGCAGCAACAAGGTACTTCTTAGTATTAATCCATCCCCAAACGGCTCACCTTGAAGGCCGCCGGGCTCAGGCGTCGAAGCTGACGCCCGCGTAGATTTCTGTCAGGGGCAATTCGCAGCCGAGCGAGGCCAACGTTAAGACCGCTTCCAGGTCGTTAACCTCCGTGTGAACCCACAGACCGTCATCCTGCTTGAAGAAGCGCGTGACGTGCGGCCGTTGCTGCTCGACGAGGAGATACTCGCGCAGTGTCGGAATGGACTTGTAGTGTGTGAACTTTTTGACGCGGTCGTAATTCTCGGTAGAAGGCGAGAGGACTTCGACGAGCAACTGCGGATTGACGAGCGCGTCGGCGCCGCCGATGTCCTCAAACGTCGCCGCCTCGCCGCATAGAGCGGAAACGTCGGCGTAGCGGTACGGCGGCGCACTTGGAACCTTGACGCGCACGTTTCCGAGGAAGACGCGACAACCGTGTTCTCTGAGTCGTGACTTTAAGAACGCGAATATGTTTCCTTCAATCTCGTAATGTTCTTCGCTGGCGCCGCTCATGCAGAAGACTTCGCCGTCCCAGAACTCAAGACGCTCTTCCGACGTGCGGTCGAGTTCGAGATACTCCTCCAGCGTGTAGCGCCGCTCGGGGTTCGCTGCCATGTGAGTTTTCCTTTCCACGGCGCACTAAAGGTACGCCGACGGCTCGCGGTTTTCAAACGTTGCGGCGGGCGTGTCGGCGCTCGTCCGGCGGGTTCGGGTGGTGGCGGTTGGGCGTGTATAATGCCACGAATTCACACAGCCAGGAAGGAGCTTTCGCCGCCGGGCGGGAGCCAGTCAGATGCCCAGACGCACAGACATCAGCAAAATCCTAATCATCGGCTCCGGCCCCATCGTCATCGGCCAGGCGTGCGAGTTCGACTACTCCGGGACGCAGGCGTGCAAGGCCCTGCGCGCCGAGGGCTTCGAGGTCGTGCTCGTCAACTCGAACCCGGCCACCATCATGACCGACCCCGAGATGGCCTCCCGCACCTACGTCGAGCCGCTCACGGTCGAGTCCGTCACCTCCATCATCAAGCGCGAGCGCCCCGACGCGCTGCTCCCGACCGTCGGCGGCCAGACCGCGCTCAACCTCGCGATGGCGCTCGAAGAGGCCGGCGTCCTCAAGGAGTTCGGCGTCGAGATGATCGGCGCCAAGCGCGAGGCCATCCGCGTCGCCGAAGACCGGGAGCTGTTCAAGAAGGCGATGGAGGAGGAGGGCCTGCCGATGCCCCGCGGCGGCTTCGCGCACACCTGGGCCGAGGCCGAGAGGATGGTCGAGGAGACGGGCTACCCCGCCATCATCCGCCCCAGCTTCACGCTCGGCGGCACCGGCGGCGGCACCGCCTACAACCCCGAAGAGTTCGAAGAGATCGTCCGCGGCGGCCTCGCCGCCTCGCCCGTCAGCCAGGTCTTGATCGAAGAATCTATCCTCGGCTGGAAGGAGTTCGAGCTGGAGGTGATGCGCGACCTCGCCGACAACGTCGTCATCATCTGCTCCATCGAGAACTTCGACCCGATGGGCGTCCACACCGGCGACTCCATCACGGTCGCGCCCGCGCAGACTCTGACCGACGTCGAGTACCAGCGCCTGCGCGACATGTCGATCCGCATCATCCGCAAGGTCGGCGTCGAGACCGGCGGCTCGAACATACAGTTCGCCGTCAGCCCCGAGGACGGCGAGATTCGCGTCATCGAGATGAACCCGCGCGTCTCGCGCTCCTCCGCCCTCGCCTCGAAGGCGACCGGCTTCCCCATCGCGAAGATCGCGGCCAAGCTCGCCGTCGGCTACACGCTCGACGAAATCGACAACGACATCACGAAGAAGACGCCCGCGAGTTTCGAGCCGACGATTGACTACGTCGTCGCCAAGATTCCGAAGTGGAACTTCGAGAAGTTCCGCGACACGGAGGACGTGTTGGGGACGCAGATGAAGTCGGTCGGCGAGGTGATGGCCATCGGCCGCACCTTCAAGGAGGCGCTCTTCAAGGGCCTGCGCTCGCTCGAAGCCGTCAAGCCCCTGCGCCTGCGCGACGTGCCCGCCGACGAACTGCAGCGGAAACTCGCGCGCCCGAACTCGCAGCGCTTCTCATACGTCACCTACGCGCTCCAGCAGGGCATGCCGATTCAGGAGATATACCGCCTGTCGCGCATAGACCCCTGGTTCCTCGAACAGCTCAGACAGGTGATGTCGATTCAGAAGGGCGTCGAGGGGCAGACGCTCGAAGAGATTCCAGAGGACGTGCTGCGCGAGTTCAAGGAGGTCGGACTCTCCGACCGCCGCCTCGCCTACCTGACCGGCCGCACCGAATTGGAAGTCCGCGCGCACCGCAAGCGGCTCGGCCTCAAGCCGGTCTACAAGCGCGTGGACACCTGCGGCGCGGAGTTCGAGTCCTACACGCCCTACCTCTATTCGACGTACGAGGAGGAGGACGAGGCCCAGCCGACCGAGCGCCGCAAGATCATGATTCTCGGCTCGGGGCCGAACCGCATCGGGCAGGGCATCGAGTTCGACTACTGCTGCTGCCACGCCTCCTTCGCGCTGCGCGACGCGGGGTTCGAGACCGTCATGGTCAACTGCAACCCCGAGACGGTCTCGACCGACTACGACACCTCCGACCGCCTCTACTTCGAGCCCCTGACGTTCGAGGACGTGATGAACATCGTGGACGTCGAGCGGCCCGAAGGCATCATCGTCCAGTTCGGCGGCCAGACGCCGCTGAATCTCGCCGTCAGACTTTCCGAGGCGGGCGCGCCCATCATCGGCACCTCGCCCGACTCCATCGACCTCGCCGAAGACCGCAAGCGCTTCGGCGCGCTCCTTCACAAGCTCGGCATCCCGCAGCCCGAGAACGGCACGGCCACCTCGTTCGAAGAGGCGAAGCGTGTGGCCGACACGATAGGCTACCCCGTCATGGTGCGCCCCTCGTTCGTCCTCGGCGGGCGCGCGATGGCGATTGTCTACGACGAGCGCAGCCTCGGCGAGTACATGCGCACGGCCGTGGACGCGTCGCCCGAGAAGCCCGTGCTCATCGACAAGTTCCTTGAGCGCGCCGCCGAGTTCGACGTGGACGCGCTGGCCGACGAAGAGACGTGCGTCGTCGCGGGGATGCAGGAGCACATCGAAGAGGCCGGCATCCACTCGGGCGATTCGTCTTCGGTGCTGCCGCCGTTCAAGATCGCCGAAGAGCACCTCGACACGATGCGCCACTACACGCGCACGCTCGCGCGCGAGCTGCGGGTGCGCGGCCTCATCAACATTCAGTTCGCGATTAAGGACGACCGCGTCTACGTCTTGGAAGTGAACCCGCGCGCGTCGCGCACGGTGCCGTTCGTGGCGAAGGCGACGGGCGTGCCCCTGGCGCGCATCGCGGCGCTCGTGATGGCGGGCAGGCCGCTCGCCTCGTTCGGGCTGCCCGAAGATTTGACCGGGAGGCTCGACCGCTTCTACATCAAGTCGCCGGTCTTCCCGTTCAAGAAGTTTCCGGGCGTCGACCCCGTCTTGAGTCCGGAGATGCACTCGACCGGCGAGGTGATGGGCGTCGGGCGCGCGTTCGGCGAGGCGTACGCGAAGGCGATGATCAGTTCGGGCTTGGAACTCCCGACCGGGGGCACGGCCTTCATCAGCGTCAACGACTCCGACAAGGGGCTGTCCGCCCTGCTCGCGCGCCGCCTGACGCGACTCGGCTTCAAGCTGATGGCGACCGTCGGCACGGTCGCGCGCCTGCGCGAAGTGGGTCTGGAAGCCGAGACGGTCTTCAAGGTCAACGAGGGCCGCCCGAACATCGCCGACAAGATACGGAGCGGCGAAGTCGCGCTCGTCATCAACACGCCCCTGGGCCGCGCCTCGCACTATGACGAGCAGGCCATCCGCCGCGCCGCGCTCCAGTTCAACGTCCCCTGCGTCACGACGATGACCGGCGCGCAGGCCATCGTCGAGGCCATCGCCGCGCGCAAAGAGACTGACGCCTTCCAGGTCTACTCGCTGCAGGAGCTGCACGAGGTAGCGCAGGCCGCGGGCTAAGACAGGTCATTCTATGAAGGTTGAGATTCGCGCGGCCGTGCTGACCGTGAGCGACCGCAGCGCGCGCGGCGAGCGCGCGGATGCGTCGGGGCCGGTGCTGGCCGAGCTGTTGCGCGAGGCGGGCGCGGAGGTCGTCGCGCAGGAGGTCGTCTCGGACGACCTGGAGACTCTCGCCGAACGCCTGCGCGCGCTCGCGGACCGCGCGGACGTCAACCTCGTCCTGACGACCGGCGGGACGGGTCTCGGGCCGAGGGACAACACGCCCGAGGCCACGCGCGCCGTCGTCGAGAGGGAAGTGCCGGGTATCCCGGAGGCGATGCGCGCCGAGACCTCGAAACAGACGCCGACGGCCTTCCTCTCGCGCGCCGTCTGCGGCACGCGCTCCGGCGCGCTCATCGTCAACCTCCCGGGCTCGCCGAAGGGCGTGCGCGAGTGCTTCGCCGTCATCCGCCCCCTGCTCGCACACGCCGTCTCCATCCTCGCCGGGGGGCAGCACTAGTCCGCCGGAATGATTTTGACCGCCCGCCTCCGCGTCCAATACAATCCGACACGTCGAACGCGCACAAGGAGTCTCGCATGCCCAAGCCCTCGCGCCTCGTCCAACGCACCCTGTTCGTCGCCTTCGTCCTCCTGCTCCTGTGCGCGCAGGCCGTCGCGCAGACGCCGCACCCGCAGCAGGCCAAACTCGAAGAGCTTCTGAAGGCCGCCACCACCCACCTCAGGGCGCAGGAGTACGACGAGGTCATCCGGGTCACCACCGAGGCCCTCGCCATCGAGCCGAGGTACGCGCCGGCCCTCCTCTTCCGCGGCCTCGCGCACACGCAGAAGCGTGACCACGAGAAGGCCGTCGCCGACTTCACCGAGACCATCCGCCTCGCGCCCGACATCCAGAACGTCTTTCTCCTGCGCGGACTCTCCTACCTCTGGCTCAAGCGTTTCGACGAGGCGCTCGCGGACTTCGACGAGGCGGCGCGCCGCGACCCGAAAGACTACCGCCCCGTCAGCAGCCGCGGCCTCGTGCGCCTGGGCCGCGGCGAGTGCGACCGCGCCGTCGATGATTTCAACGCGGGGCTGCGCCTCAACCCCGACGACGCGTCGAGCCACGTCGGCCTGAGCGAGGCCAACTTCTGCAAGGGCGACTACGAGCGCGCCGCCGCCGAGGCGTCCGAGGCCATCCGGCTCGGCAACCGGACGGCCAAGGTCTACTTCCTCAGGGGCGAGTCTCTGACCCGCAAGGGCGAGGCCGCGCGCGCGCTGCCCGACCTTGAAGAGGCCGTGCGGCTCGACCCGTCGGCCGCACACTACCGCGCGCGCGCCGCCGCCTACCGAAAGGTCGGCAAGACGGAGCTGGCCGCGGCCGACGAGCGCGAGGCCGACGCGCGCACCGGCCCGCCTCCGCCGCCACCTCCGCCGGCCCCGGCCCTCACGGTCGCGGAGCAGGAGAGACTGAAGAAGGTTTCCGAGAGCGGCATGGAGCACCTGCGGAAGGGCGAGTACGAACAGGCCGTCGTCGACTTCAACGAGGCCGCGCGCCTCGACCCGCTCTTCACGGCCGCGTACCTCGGTCGCGGGCGCGCCTACTACGGGAAGGGCGATTTCGACCGCGCGCTCGCTGAGTACGCCGAGGCGCTGCGGCGCAGCCCGAAACTCGGCTACGCGCACACGCTCAGGAGCGAAGCCTGCCTCGCCAAAGGAGACGTCGACTGCGCCGTGGCCGAAGGGGAGGAGGCCGTGCGGCTCGAACCCGACCGGGTTCTGTCCCACCTCGCCCGCGGCAAGGGCTACCAGGCGAAGGAGTCGTTCGACCTCGCCCTCAAGGACTTCGAGGACGTTCTGCGGCGCGACCCGCAGAACACCGAGGCGCTCTTCCGCCGCGGCTTCATCGCGCTCCGGCGCAACGACCCCGACCAGACGCTCGCAGACCTCACGGCCTACCTGCGCCTCGTGCCGAACGACGCCGAGGCGTACTTCCTGCGCAGCGCGGCGCAGCAGCGGGTCGGGCAACTGGGCAGGGCCATCGCCGACGCCACCGAGGCGCTCCGGCTGAACCCGAAGTACCCTTACGCGTACGCCATGCGCGGAGCCTACCTGCTCGAAAACGCGGAGTACGAGAAGAGCGTCCGCGACTGCACGGAGGCGCTCCGCCTCGCCCCGTCCCTGACCTCGGCCTACGAGACGCGCGCCGCGGCGCTGCGCAAGCTCGGCCGCGTGAAGGAGGCCGAGGAGGACGAGCGGCGCGCCCAAGCCCCCGCGCCCGGACCTTAAAAGGTTTTGACAACGTCAGACGCGCGGCCTAGAATCCGCCCAGTTCTTCATTTCGCCGCACGCTCTAGCGCACCAACCGAAGGCGAGACAAGAGATGCTGAGCACGTTCCTCCTGCAAGCGAACGCCCCCGCGGCCGGCGCCGCGGGCGTGGGCGGGCCGCTGACGGCCTACTGGCCCGTGATGGTCTTCCTCCTGGTGGCGGCGGTCTTCCCCGTGCTGCCCGTCGTGCTCGGCCGCTTCGTGCGGCCGAACCTGTACGGCAAGGCGAAGATGCGCCCCTACGAGTGCGGCATCGACCCGGTCACGGAGGCGCACGACCGCTTCACCGTCCGCTACTACATCGTGGCGATGCTCTTCCTCGTCTTCGACGTGGAGACCATCTTCCTGCTGCCCTGGGCCATCATCTTCATGGGCGACAACTTCTCCTTCACCAAGTTCGCGCTCATCGAGATGTTCGTCTTCATCGGCATCCTCGTCGTCGGCTACTACTACGCCTGGCGCAAAGGCGCCTTAGAGTGGGCATAAGAGAAAGGATGAAGGATGAAGGCGGAAGGATGAACTGAAAGATGAGAGCCGGACGGTTCGGCCTTCATCCTTCATCCTTCCGCCTTCATCATTTCTTGATATGGCTGAGCATCAGGAAGGCATCGTCTTAACGACGGTCGATTCGATCTTCAACGCGCTGCGGCGCAACGTCGCCGCGCCGGTGATGGGGGCGAAGCCCGTGCGCGGCCTCGTCAACTGGGGGCGCAAGTCCGCCCTGTGGCCGATGACGTTCGGGCTGGCGTGCTGCGCCATCGAGATGATCGCGGCCGGCTCCTCGCGCTTCGACATCGACCGCTTCGGCGCGGGCGTCTTCCGGCCCAGCCCGCGGCAGAGCGACCTCATCATCGTCGCCGGCACGGTGACCTTGAAGATGGGGCCGGTCGTGCGGAGGGTCTACGACCAGATGCCCGAGCCGAAGTGGGCCATCGCGATGGGCGCGTGCGCCTCGACGGGCGGCCCGTTCGACTCCTACTCGACGATGCAGGGCGTCGACCGCGTCATCCCGGTGGACGTCTACATCCCCGGCTGCCCGCCGCGCCCCGAGGCGCTGCTCTACGGGCTGATGTGCCTGCAAGAGATCATCATGCGCGAGGCCCCCGCCGCCTACATCTTCGAGTCGGACGGCAGCGTCCACCGCCGCCGCTACCTCCCCGAAGACGAAGACCAGGCCTCGCTCGCCGAACTCGCCCCGCTCGACGCCGAGGCCGTCGAGGCGGCCGCGGAGTTAAAGGGGTGAGGTAGGGCTTAAGGCCGGAGGGTACATTCGAAGGCGGGAGGGGCCGTGCTTTTCGTCGTCGGCCGACGACGAAAAGCACGGCCCCTCCCGCCTTCACTATTTTCACCCGACGGTGTAACAGAAGGGCGCCGGGCGTCATATTCTTATGTGAGGGATGGCTCCGGCCGCCGGAGACATTTCTGTTGACAGCCGGCGGGTTTGGGCATATCGTGCGTCCGTCTCAAACGCGTCGCACGCCAGCCAACGGGTCTTAGACGCCCCGCTGGCCTCACTCGCACACAGACAGTCCGAACCGAGGGCCACGCAGTCGCAAGGGGGGAGCTTCGCTCCCTCCCGCCCCGCCGACGAAAACTTCAACGCCCGGCCCGGCGCGCCCGCGCCGCGCCGCCTGGAGGAGCAGACTCATGCCAAACAGAATCGAGCACCTCGTAGTCCTGATGATGGAGAACCGCTCGTTCGACCACATGCTGGGCTTCCTCAAGAGCCCCGACTGGCCCATCGACGGGCTGACGGGGGCCGAGACCAACCCGGACATCAACGGCGTGCCGGTGCGGGTCACGCCCGACGCTCGCTACGCGGGCGACCTCACCCCAGACCCCGGCCACGACTTCATCAGCGTCAACGAGCAGATTTTCGGCAACTCGACCGCGACGGGCGCGGCCAACATGCAGGGCTTCGTCAAGGCCTACCAGGGCAAGACGAAGAACGTGCAGAAGTCGCACAACATTATGAAGTGCTTCGGGCCGGGCCGCCTGCCGACGCTCGCGACGCTCGCGCGCGAGTACGCCGTCTGCGACCGCTGGTTCGCGTCCGTGCCGGGGCCGACGCTGCCGAACCGCGCCTTCGCGTGGGCCGGCACCTCGCTCGGCCGCGTGGACATGAACCCGAACTACCTCAAGCTCAAGACCGTCTTCGAGCTGCTCGACGGCCACGGCGTCTCTTCGAAGATTTACTACACCGACGTGACCATCGGCCTCGCCGTCGGCTTCCTCCTGCAGCGCGCCAAGAAGTTCTTCTCCTTCTTCGACAGCTTCCGCGACGACTGCAAGAACGACAAGCTCCCGGCCTTCAGCTTCATCGAGCCGCGGTTCAACAACCTCAACCTGCCGGGGCAGTTCTTCGCCGCGGCCGACCAGCACCCCGACCACCACGTCTTCCAGGGCGAGATGGTCATCAGGTCTGTCTACGAGGCGCTGACCGCCAACAAGAAGGTCTGGGAGAGTTCGCTCCTCGTCATCACGTACGACGAGCACGGCGGGCTCTACGACCACGTGCCGCCGCCCGCGACCGTCAACCCCGGCGACGGGCACACCGGCTCGCCGCCCTTCAGCTTCGAGCGCCTCGGCGTGCGCGTGCCGGCGGTGCTCGTCTCACCGTTCATCCCGCGCGGGACGATCATCCACAACAAGGTCTTCGACCACACCTCCATCATCGCGACGGCCAGCAAGCTTTTCGTCACGTCGGCCCCGACCTTCCTCACGCAGCGCGACCGCACCGCGAACACGTTCGAAGACGCTCTCACGCTCGCGGCCCCGCGGCCGGGCAAGGTCAACATCCCGCAGCCGACGGACGCCGCGGCCGCCGCACCCGCCGCCCACGCTTCGACGTTCCTCGGCGTGGCGGAGGCGGTGGCGAAGCCGGCCGCGAAAGCGACGCGGGTCTCGGCCAAGGAACTCGCCGTCGCCCCGACCCCTTCCGGCGGACAGATTTCCGAGCTGACCGAGGCGATGATTCAACACGCCTTCACCTTCGAGAGACACCTCCCGCCTCAGGAGCAGACGGGCATTCTCGTCAGCTCCATCTCGACCGAGCAGGAGGCCGCCGAGTACTTCGCCGCGATCCGCGAGAGGCTCGCGGGGAAGCACAACGGTGTGCCAACGCAGGCCGCGGCGAAGGGCGCCGGGAAGGGCCGTAAGTCCGGCAAGAAGGCGTCCAAGAAGGGGGCCAAGAAGGCGTCCAAGAAGGGCGGCAAGGCGAGTAAGAAAGGCGCTTCGAAGAGGCGTTGAGCGCACAGCCGCGGTCGCAACCCGCTTCGAAACGCAACGGCTCCGTGAGACCGTGTCGGAGGAAGACTTATGAACTCAGCCACACGTGAAGACGCACGCCGCGCGCGCCGCGTTGCTACCGGCGCGGTCTTGCGCCGCCTGCCCGTCTGCCTCGCCCTGCTCCTGTGCTGCGCCGCGGCGCGTGCGCAGACGCCCCCGCCCCGCGCGCCCGTCGCGGAGCCTGAACCGGACGCCCCGTCTGCGATACCGCCGCCGGATCCCTGCGCCCTGCCGCCGGGCAAGGACAAGAGGGGCATCAACGAGTACTTCAAGTGTCTTAAGAGCAAGTACGAGTTGGTGACGGTGAAGGGGTATCACGGCCTCCACTTTGTCCACGGGAGCGTGGCGCCGGGGGGCGGCCAGGCGGGCGGGGTGGGGATCAACCACGCAACGACAAGCGAGCACTGGTTCACACAGTCCGACGCGTCGGCCAGGGTCTCGATCAAGAAGTATTGGGAGTTGGACGCGAACCTTCACCTGGAGAAATTTCCGACTAGCCAGACACCGTGCACCACCAAGTTAGGCCCGCAGAACGTCACGAAGTTTGACCTCTACGGGCTCGTCAAGGACATGCCGCGGCTCGACTACTTCGGCACGGGGCCGGAGTCGAGGGAGCAGGATCGAGCCGTCTACCACTACCGCGAGGGCGTCGTCGGCGCGGACTTCTCGACGGCCTCAGAGCGTCACTGCTGGCTCGACGTGGGCGGCGCCATCGAGGGCATCTTCCCCGACATCCGGCCGATCACGAACCCGACCGTGCGCTCGGTCGAGCGCGTCTACAACGAGGCGACGGCGCCGGGCCTCGGCGCGCAGCCCGCCTACCTGCACCTCGCCGCCTACGCGCGCATCCACGAGGCGCGCCAGCCCGAGGCGCGCAAGTTCGAATACGTCTTCCTCTACCACGTCTACCAGGACTTGCAGGAGCACCGCTACTCGTTCCGCCGCTTCGACATGGACTTGAGGAACAAGTTCCCCATCGGCGCGAACACAGAGTTGCGCGTGCGCGGCCGCCTCTCGCTGAGCGAGACGAGCGAGGGGCAGCGCGTGCCCTTCTACCTGATGGAGACGCTCGGCGGCTCGAACATCCGCGGCGACGACACGCTGCGCGGCTTCCGCGACTACCGCTTCCGCGACCGCGACTACGCGCTCGTGCAGACGGAGTTCCTGCAAAGGTTCTACGGGCCGCTCGACTTCATCGCCTTCTACGACACGGGGAAGGTGGCTTCGAGCGTCAGCCGCTTCGGCGACGGCCGGCTGCGCCACTCCTACGGCCTCGGCATCGTCGTCGTCCCGCGCCAGCTCGACAACGTGCTCTTCCGCTTCTACGTCGCGCTCGGCACCGGCGAGGGCAGCCACACCTACTTCGGCGGCGGCGGCACGCAGCGCGGCGCGCGCCTCATCCGCTGAACGTTCGCGGACTCGGAAGAAAATTCAGGTCTAAGGCGGCGCGGCCCTCATCAATCATCAATTGATGAGGGCCGCGCCGCCCCTCTTTCTAAGCTCAGATGCCCGCGGGGTGGCGCCTTGTCGTTGAGGGCCTTGATGCTGAAAGGGCGGAGTAAAGCGGAAGCCGAAAGGCTTAGGTGCGAAAGGGGCTGATGGTTTCGGCAATGAAGCGGCGCGTTAACTATTGAGGGGATGACATCAGGTAAGGCCATCGATTACGGAGGCGGGGAGCGCTACCGATACTCGTCGCCCATGTGCCACACAAAAGTAATAAGCGTGAACTTTCGCACCCCTTTGCTTTCTCCATCCCGAGGATATCTACCCTCCGCCACCCCAGCCGCGAAATGAAATTGGGCCGGGCGTCATATCTGGATGAAGGGAACCACAAACCGAAAGGAATTAGTGAATGCGACTAGCTTTTCGTCAGCACGTTCCACGCGCGAAGAGGGCTCTGAGCTCAACGCTCGCGCTGTTCCTCTTGCTCCCCATCCTGGCCGGGTTGACCGGCTGCGACAACCGTGCGGAAGGCGAGGCGCTGGCCAAGACGGGAGCCGCGGCCGCCGACACCCTCGCCAAATATTATGACTCGCTCATCCAGGACACGATAGACACCTGGGAGTTCGAAGCCTTCAACGTGTCGATCAGGAACTCGATGGCCGCGGCGGCCGCGGGCGGCGCGGCTCCGCAACACCCGATCACCTTCGACGCGCGGGAGCAAGACCTTTTACAGAAACGGCTGGACGCCCTCAACGCGAGGGCAAAACTGGCGCGCCGGCTGGTCACCACGTACAACGCCCTCAAAGACCTTTCGACCTTCGACGCGTCGGGGGCGGTGAAGAGTTCGGCGGAGGCGCTGGCGACTGAGATCACCGGCCTGACCTCGCTCCCGCAGGCCGGCATCAACCCGTCCACCCTCTTCGGGATGGTCGCCAGCGACATCGCCGGCTGGAAGCAGTCCCGCGACATCCGCAAGGGCAGCAAAATTCTCTTGTCGATAGTCGAAGGGCTGACCAAGCTGGTCGATGCCGAGAAGGATGTCTACAAGTCGATCACCGAGGAGCGCGGCAACAAAGCGATCATCGTGGCGCAGTACCTCATCGAGAACAAGATGGTGCTCGCCCTCCCGCTGCTCCAGAAGGTGCCGGACTCGCTTGGCATCAAGCTGGCGGGCGCGGACAAGCCCGTCATCGACGCGCCGACCATCGCCGGGCTGATGGAGATGATCCGCGTGCGCATGCTGCGCATGGCGACCCTCTCGGCCGGGGCCGCCGACAGCATGAGCGCGGGCCTCGCGGACCTAGCCACCGCGCACCAGGAGCTTCAAGCCAAACGCGGGCTCAGTCTGGACGGCGTGCTCGCCGCCGTGGCGCGCGCCCAGGCCTACGTGGACGAGATCAATAAGCTACGCGAGGCGAAGAAGTCCGAATAATCCGACCCGCGGCGCACGCGCCGTAAGAGGCAAATGGAGGAATCATGGCAAACTCACCGAGCTTCAAGGAGCTGAAGGAGATTTACTTTCTCCTCGACCTCAACTTCAACAAGCTGTTCGCCGCCTGCACGACCGAGGAGCAGCGCGACCGTCTGCGGGTGTCATACGTCACCGCGCGCGACAACTTCTTCGAGGCGCAGAACCGCGTCTTCCAGCAGAACGACCCGCTCGTCAAGAAGCTGACTCAGGACGTGAAGGACGCCAAGGAGCAAATTTCTGGGATGCTCAGCAACCTGAAGCAGATCGTGAAAGTCCTCGACGCCGTCACGGCCGCCGTCCACCTGGGCAGCAGCCTCATCACACTGGGGAGCGCCCTGCTCTAGCCCGACACCCTTCAACCTCGTGCGGCGCGGAGTCGGCCGGCGGGTAAGAGGATTCACAGCGGCACGGCCCGGACATGGCTTTTAACGTCCCGGCCGTGCCGCCGTGTTTGTCTCGTGTGACTCTACGCCACCCCCGCGAGGTGGCGCGTGTCGTTGAGGGCCTTGATGCGGACGAGGCCGCCGTGCTCGATGGAGAAGCGCGTGACGCCGCAGTTGCTGGAGGTGATCCAGACGGGCTTGAGGGTCGGCGCGTCGAGGGCGCCCATGAGATGGAGGGCGAGAATGCAGATGGTGCCCGTGTGCGAGAAGAGGGCGACGGTGCCGCCGCGGTGGCGCTCGACGGCGCGGTCGAGTTCGGCGGCGGCGCGGTCGAGGAGCTGACGGTAGCTCTCGCCACCCGTCAGCACGCGCTCGAAGTCGCGCCGCAGCAGCGCCGCGTACTCTTCGGGGTGCGCCGCGGCCGCCTCCTCGAACGTCAAGCCCTCCATCAGCCCGACGCTGCGCTCGCGCAGGGCCGCCGTCCGCGTGACCTCCAAACCGGTCGCGCGCGCTAGGGGCTCGGCCGTCTGTACGGCGCGCAGGAGGTCGCTCGAATAGACGGCCGTCACGCGCTCGTTCGCGAGCGCGCGCGCTGTCGCCTCAGCCTGCCAGTGGCCCAGAGCGCTCAGGGGCGTCGGCGAGTGGCCGCCGAACCTGTGTTCGGCGTTCCCCTGCGACTGGCCGTGGCGGACGAGGAGGACGCGGGTCGTTTCCATATCTAAAGAAAGTGATAAGTGATGAGTGATAAGTGATAAGTGAAGGCAATGGCTCCTTCTTATCACTTATCACTCATCACTTATCACCGGGCCGCGGCCTATGCCGCGACCGTCTCGGCCTTTAGCTTCTCGGCCTGGTAGTGCGCGACGAGGGCATTGATGAACTCGTCGAGGGCGCCCTCCATGACGAGGTCGAGCTGGTGGATGGTGAGCTGGATGCGGTGGTCTGAGACGCGGTTCTCCTTGAAGTTGTAGGTGCGTATCTTCTCGGAGCGGTCGCCGGAGCCGACCATCTGGCGGCGCTCGCTGGCCTGCGCCTCGTGCTGCTTCTGCTCTTCGAGTTCCTGGAGACGCGCGCGCAGGACGCGCATCGCCTTCTCGCGGTTCTTGATCTGCGACTTCTCGTCCTGCATCGAGACGACCGTGCCCGTCGGCATGTGCGTGATGCGCACGGCCGAGTAGGTCGTGTTGACGCTCTGGCCGCCCGGCCCGGAGGAGCAGAAGGTGTCGATGCGGAGGTCGTTCTGGTTGATCTTCACGTCGACCTCTTCGGCCTCGGGCAGCACCGCCACGGTGACGGCCGAGGTGTGGATGCGCCCCGAGGTCTCGGTCTGCGGCACGCGCTGGACGCGGTGGACGCCCGACTCGTGCTTGAGCTTCGAGTAGACCTTGTCGCCGGAGATTTCGGCGATGGCCTCCTTGAGGCCGCCGATGCCGGACTCGGAGGCGTCGAGGATCTCCATCTTCCACCCCTGCCGCTCGGCGTAGCGGCCGTACATCCGCAGCATCTCGGCCGCGAAGAGCGTCGCCTCGTCGCCGCCGGTGCCGGCGCGGATTTCGAGGATGACGTTCTTCTCGTCGTTCGGGTCGCGCGGCAGCAGGAGGATGCGCAGGTCTTCCTCGACCTTCTCCAGCCGCCCTTCGAGCGTCGTCATCTCGGCGCGCGCCAGCTCCCTCATCTCCTCGTCCTCTTCGAGGTCGAAAAGCTCCTTCGCCCCCGACAGGTCGGACTTGAGCTGCTTCCACTCACGGTACTTCGACACCATCTCTTCCATGCCGCGGTGCTGCTTGTTGAGCTTCGCGTAGTTCGCGGGGTCGTTGTAGACCTCCGGCTGCGAGAGCTCTTCCGTCAGCGCCTCGTACCGGGCTTCAATCTGTTCGAGTTTGTCTAGCATGGCTGTTCACGATAAAGGCGCGGGCGCGGGCTCCGCGGGCGGCGGCTCCAACTTCAGAGATTCTTTCAGTGCGACGATGGCGACTTCGAGCTGCCGGTCGTCGGGCTCCTTGGTGGTGACGTTCTGGAGCCAGACGCCGGGGAGCGTGATGAGCTTGAAGAAGAGGCCGCCCTCCTTCTTCGCCGAGAGGCGGATGATTTCGTAGGAGAGTCCGGCGACGACCGGGATGAAGGCGACGCGGACGGCGATGTTGTAGGCGAACGAGCTGAAGGAGACGACCGAGAAGAGCACGATGGAGACGAGCATCACGACCATCAGGAAGCTCGTCCCGCAGCGCGGGTGCTGGCGCGGCTGGACGCGCGCGTTCTCGACCGAAAGCGGCAGCCCCGACTCCCAGTTGAAGACGGTCTTGTGCTCGGCCCCGTGGTACTCGAAGACGCGCCGGATACCCTTCGAGAAGGAGAAGCTCGAAATCATCAGGATGAAGATCGCCATCCGGATGAGGCCGTCGATGAGGTTGAAGGCGACGTTCGGCTTCACGGGCTTCAGGTAGCCGCGGACGCTCTCGTAAGCGCGCGTGTACCACGGCACGTCGGCTGTTGTAGTGTCAGCGTTCGGCGCCGGGACATCGACGGGCCGCTTGATGTCGCCGGCCGCCTGCCCCTGCGGCGCGGCGGCGGGGACATCGGTCGGATTGCGCTCGGCCCAGCCCATGCCGATGAAGAGCGCGTTGGTCAGGACGAGCGGCGCGACGACGAAGAGCAGGACGTTGAAGAGCATCGCGAAGGCTATCGAGCCGAAGGCCGCGGTCGTGCTCTTCTTCAGCTCTTCCTCGGGCCGCTTCTTCGTCGGGACGGGGAAGAGGCCGGGCACGCCGCCCGTAATGCCCGCGAAGTCGCCCTCGCCCTCGACGACCGCGGGCGTGAGCGCGACCGCCTCTGCCTTCTCCGCCTCCTCCTGGAAGGCCTCGGCGGCCGAGTAGTTGAGCGCCTTGATGCCGAGCGCCATCGACTGCACGAGCACGGCCGCGCCGCGCAGCACCGGCCACTTCAGGGCGGGGTACTTGTCGCTCCACTTCGGCAGGGAGGCGGCCGTGTGCGTGATGGTGCCGTCGGGGCGGCGCACCGCGATGGCGTACGCCGAGGGCGTGCGCATCATCACGCCCTCGATGACGGCCTGGCCGCCGACAATCAGGTCTTTTTCGCTGGCGCTCATGTTCACTCCGTGAAGTAAATCGTGAATGGCAGATAGTAAATGGTTGGCGAAGCACCGGCGCGAACCGCCTGTTAGTACACTACCATTTACTATTCACCATTTACCAAAGAAAGACGCCGACCTTCGGTGCGGCGCTTCTTTCGTCAGCCCTTTCGGGCAGAAAGAGGTCGGCCGCGGGCGCGGAAGGTCGGCGTCCGGGTTCTGGGTAGCTAATACTGGCGGCGTCGGACAGGTGCCATAGACGCTGGCCGTAAATCTCAGGCGTTGGCGGTCTCGGTCGCGGTCGCCTCGGTCTTCTTGCCGTAGCGCTTGTTGAAGCGGTCGACGCGGCCGGCCGTGTCGATCAGCTTCTGCTTGCCCGTGAAGAACGGGTGGCACTCCGAGCAGATTTCGAGATGGAGGTCGTCCTTCTTCGTCGAGCGCGTCTGGAACTGGTTGCCGCAGGCGCAGTGGACGGTGATCTCGTGGTAGTTGGGATGAATTCCTTGCTTCATTTCTCTTTCCTCTCTGATAGCGAGGCCCAGCCGGCCCCGGACAAAGCCCCATCTTAGCGGCGTCGGTCGCGCATCGTCAAGTTGGGCAAGGACTTGGATGCGCGAGTCGTCCGGGCGATTGCCCGCGCGCCGGGGCTCGTGCGGAGTCTGTTGACATGCGTACAAATCGCGTGTTACAAACGCGTACGAACACACCTTTTGAAGCTTTTCCGTTAGAGTACCTTGAAAGTAATACAAGCCGCACTCATAAGCCAGTAGGGACGCGAGTTGTTCCCCGAGCTACGTCCTTACAAGGAAGTCGAACCTCTAGGACGCGATGACGGACGAACCGAAAAACCCTCCGGAATCTCCCGACTCCTCACCGTCTGAAAGCGACGAAAAACGCCGCGCCGCAGCCCCGCCCGCCGACGAGACACCCGAAGAGAAGAAGGCGCGCCTCGAACGCATCATCGCCGAGGCGAAGGCCAGAAAAGAGGCCGCCGCCGCCGCACAGGCCGCAGGCGGGGACGCGCCCAAGAGTCCTTCGCCGGCGGACGAAGAGCGCGCCGCCAAGATCGCGGCCGCGAAGGCGCGCGCCGCCGCCGCGAAAGAAGCGGCCGCCGCGAAGTCGCCCGCCGCCGCGCCCGGCGCGGAGAAGCCGGCCTCGCCCGCCAAACCCGCCGCGCCCGTGGCCGCCCCCGGCGCCGCCGGAGTCCCGAAGCCCCCCGTCAAGAAGAAGGACGAGGGGCCGAAGCCCATCGAGTCTCCAGACCATCCCTTGTTCAAGCGCTTGCGCGAGCGCTTCGGCGAGAGCGTAGAGGGCGCCTTCACCTTCGTCAACCAGCTCTCGATTCACGTCAAGGCCGACGCCATCGTAGAAGTCTGTCAGGCGCTCCGCGACGACGCGGAGACGCCCTTCGACTACCTCTCCGACCTGACCTGCGTCCACTGGCCCGAGCGCGAGGAGTCGCCCTTCGAAGTCGTCTACAACCTCTACTCGATTTCGAAGAACGCGCGCGTGAGGTTAAAGGCCGCCGCGGGCGAGGCGGGGCTGGACAGCGTCACGGGCGTCTGGCCGACGGCGAACTGGATGGAGCGGGAGGTCTACGACCTCTTCGGCCTGTCCTTCAAAAACCACCCTGACCTGCGGCGGCTGCTTCTGCCGAAGGACTGGGACGGGCACCCGCTCAGGAAAGACTATCCTTTGGAGTTCATGGAGAACGCCTGGACGACGCGCCACCTGCCGGAGTTCACCGAAGTCCAGAAAGAGCAACTCGCGCAGCGCCGCGCCTACGGCCTCGAAATCCTCCAGACGCCCGACGAGCGGCGCATCCGCGAAATCTTCCGCGACGGGCGCGACCCGCTGCCGAAGGAGCACAAGTAGACGCCATGCACCCGAAAGACCTCGCCGCCAAGTACGAAGTGAAGGTCTTCGACAGCCCCACGGCCGCCGAAGCCGCAGGCTTCCGCCTCGGCCAGCGCATGAGCCCGCGCAACGTCTGGAACCGCGACTCCGCCGCCTCCGCCATCCTCTACGACCTCATCGGCAAGAGGAAGAAGGGCGAAGTCTCGGAGATCGCGCTCGTCCTCGAAATCAACGCGGTCGCGGGAGCGTTCAAGGGAAAGGATGAAGGATGAAGGCGGAAGGATGAAGTTAAAACAGAAGCTTGAGAGCGGTGCTTTCATCCTTCATCCTTCCGCCTTCATCCTTGCAGTTCTATGCACCAAGTAGAAGTCGCGACAACGCAGGAGACCTTACTCGACAACCCCGAGATGGTCTTGAACATGGGGCCGCAGCACCCTTCGACTCACGGCGTGCTGCGCGTCGTCCTGCGCCTCGACGGCGAGACCGTCATCGACCTCGACTGCGACATCGGCTTCCTCCACCGCGGGATGGAGAAGATCGCGGAGAACCGGCTCTACCCGATGATCGCGCCGTACTGGGACAGGCTCGACTACATCGCCGCCGTCTCGAACGGCCTCGTCTGGGTCGAGACGGTCGAGCAGATGCTCGGGCTCGAAATCCCCCCGCGCGCGCACTACATCCGCACGATTCTGACCGAGCTGAACCGCATCTCCTCGCACCTGCTCTGGCTCGCCACGCACGCGCTCGACATCGGCGCGTTCACGGTGCTTCTGCACGCGCTGCGCGAGCGCGAGGAGATTCTGAAGATTTTCGAGCAGCAGTTCGGCGCGCGCCTGACCTGCCACGCCTGGCGCATCGGCGGCATGCCGAACGACGCCTACGAAGGTTTCACCGAGGACGTGCAGCGCTTCGTGGACATCTTCCCGAAGCGCATCGACCAGTACGAGACGCTGCTTTCGGAGAACCGCATCTGGCTCGGCCGCACGGTCGGCATCGGCGTCATCTCGGCCGCGGACGCCGTCGCCATCGGCCTCTCCGGCCCGTCTTTGCGCGGCTCGGGCGTCGCGTGGGACATCCGCAAGTCGCGTCCTTACGCCGCCTACGCGGACTTGGATTTTGACATCCCCGTCGGCGAGAACGGCGACACCTACGACCGCTACCTCGTCCGCCTCGAAGAGATGCGCCAGTCGCGCCGCATCGTCCAGCAGGCTCTGAAGCAGATGCCCGACGGCCCCGTCAACGCCAAAATCCCGAAGGTCATCAAGCCGCCCGCGGGCGACTACTACCACTCCATCGAAGGCCCGAAGGGGGAGATCGGCTGTTACCTCGTCTCGGACGGCACGAGCCGCCCGTACCGCGTCCGCGTCCGCCCGCCGTGCCTCATCAACCTCCAGGCGCTGCGGCAGATGTGCGTCGGCCACCTCGTCGCCGACGTGGTCGCCATCATCGGCACGTTGGACATCGTGCTCGGGGAGATAGATCGTTAGTGAATAGTAAATGGTAAATGGTGAATGGCCGTTGAGAGTCGCGAGGTTTGAAAACTTGAAGCGACTTTGTAAACACGCATCCACCATTCAATATTTACTATTGACCATTTACCAGCAATGAACGTCATCAGGCTGCCAGTCCAGAAGATGACGCGCGAGGCGTTCGCGCCGTACGGGGTTCTGCTCGACCGGCGCGGGAGCGTGGACGTGGACATCGGGATGGGCGTGCCCTCCATCACGGGCGCGACGGCCGACCCGCGCCCCTTCAAGTTCGAGTTCATGGCGCGCCACAAGCACACGATGCAGGTCTTCTCGCCGCTCGCGGGCTCGCAGGCCGTCATCTGCGTCGCGCCCGCCAACGGCCTCGACGCGCCCGACCCCGACAAGGTCGTCGCCTTCCTCGTCGAAGGCCGGCTCCCTTACGCGTACTTCCGCGGCACGTGGCACACGCCGCCCTTCGCCACCGGCGACTGGTACTCCTACCTCGTCGTGGATCGCAAGGGCACGCTCGACGAAGACCTCGAACTCGTAGACCTGCGCGCCCTGCGCGGCTGCACCTTCGAGATTGAGTTGTAGCTACTAGCTGACAGCCAGAATGAACATGCGCACGGCACAGACGGCGAAGAGACTCCTGGGCGCGCTGGCGCTGGCGCTCCTCTGCGCCGCGTGGGCGCACGCGCAGCAGTGCAACGCGCCGATGAAAGAGGCCGTCTCCTTCGTCCCGCTGCCCGGCCACCCCTTCAGCACCGTCTCTTCGCCCGACGGCTGCTGGCTCTTCGTCTCCGTCACCAGTTCCAGCCCGCGCTCCTTCAACGGCGTCGCGCTGCTCCGCCGCCGGAATGGTGAGGTCAAGCTCGAGAAGGTCTTCCCGGTCGAGGCCGAGCCGACCGGCATGACCCTGACGCACGACGGCAAGCTGCTCGTCGTCGCCGACGGCGACTACGTCGTCTTCATGGACGCGGCGCGGATGACCTCGGGCGCGAACGGCGACCCACTCCTCGGCTACATCAGGGACGGGGACTCCCCCGGCAGCGTCTACGTCAACACGACGCCCGACGACAAGCTCCTCTTCGTCAGCGACGAGAACGCCGAGGCCGTCACCGTCGTCAACTTGCAGAAGGCGCGCGCCGAGGGGTTCAAGGAGTCGGCCATCGTCGGGCGGATTCCGACCGGTGGCGCGCCCATCGCGCTCACCTTCTCGCCCGACGGCCGCTGGCTCTACACGACCAGCCAGATCGCGCCGGAGAATTTGAAGTGGCCAATTGAGTGCAAGCCCGAAGGCCAAGACCCGGCGAAGGCGCAGCCGCGCTTCCCACAGGGCGCGATCATCGTCGTGGACGTAGGCAGAGCCGCGGCCGACCCGGCCAACTCCGTCGTCGCCAGCGTGCAGGCCGGTTGCAGCCCCGTCCGACTCGCCATCTCGCCCGACGGCTCGCGCGCCTACGTCACCGCGCGCAACAGCAACGCCCTGCTCGCCTTCAACACGGCGAAGTTTCTGGCGGACACCGTGAACGCGCGCGTCGGTACGGTGCCCGTCGGCACCTCGCCCGTGGGCGTGGCGGTCGCGAACGGCGGCCGGCAGGTCTTCGTCACAAACTCGAACCGCTTCGCGCGCGAGCAGAACGTCCGGCAGACGCTGACCGTCATCGACGCGGCGCGCGTCTCGGAGGGCGCGGCGGCCGTCGTGGGCACCGTCCCGGCCGGCATCTTCCCGCGCGAGTTCGGCCGCGCGCCGGACGGGCAGACGCTCTTCGTCGCGAACTACCTTTCCAGCGAGCTGGAAGTGATCGACCTCAAGCGGATGTCGGTCGAGCCGGTGAAAAATCAATGACGAGCACGTTCGCGCTATTCGCGCCGCCCAACTTCCTCGACGACCTGCTGCTGCGCTTCTTCGGCGAGCAGACGGTCAACTACGTCGTCTGGCCCTTCATCCAGATCGGCGCGGTCATCACGCTGGTCGCCGTCTGGGCCTTGTACGCGAGCTACCTGGAGCGGAAGATTTCGGCCTTCATGCAGGCGCGCCTGGGGCCGATGCGCGTCGGCAAGTGGGGCCTCCTGCAGCCCATCGCCGACGCCGTCAAGCTCCTGACCAAAGAAGACCTCGTGCCGGAGAAGGCCGACCCGTACATCTTCCGCTACGCGCCTTACATCTCGGTCGCGGCGACTTTCATCACCTTCTCGGTCGTGCCGTTCGCGCCGGACTGGGGCGTGATTACGGACGTGAACATCGGCCTGCTCTTCGTCCTCTCGATCTCTTCGGTCGGCGTGCTCGCCCTCATCCTCGCCGGCTGGTCTTCGAACTCGAAGTACGCGCTGCTCGGCGGCCTGCGCTCCTCGGCGCAGATGGTCTCGTACGAGGTCTCGATGGGCCTCTCGCTCGTCGGCGCGCTGATGTTCGCGCGGACGCTTAGCTTGTCGGGCATCACCACCGCGCAGGCGTCCGACTCGGTCTGGTTCATCGCCTACCAGCCGCTCGCCTTCGCCATCTTCCTCATCAGCGGCATCGCCGAGAACAACCGCGCGCCCTTCGACCTGCCCGAGGCGGAGTCGGAACTGGTCGCGGGCTTCCACACCGAGTACTCGGGGATGCGCTGGTCGCTCTTCTTCATGGCCGAGTACGCGGCGATGGTGGTGGTGGCGGGAGTGGCGACGACCGTCTTCCTCGGCGGCTGGTACTTCCCCGGCGTGTACAGGCTCGCGGGCGGCTCCAACAACCTCTACGTCTTCCTGAGCCTCGTCGTCTTCATCGTCAAGATGGCGGTGCTGCTCTACCTCTACTTCTGGCTGCGCTGGACGTTCCCGCGCTACCGCTACGACCAGCTGATGGACTTGGGCTGGAAGTGGATGATCCCGGCCTCGCTCCTGAACATCGTCTGGACGGCCGTGACGATCTTCGTGCTCCAGGCGCTGGACGGCCGGCTCGACACGGTCGAGTCGCTCAACCGGGGCGTCAACCTGACGGGGCAGGGGAAGGGCGTGGCCGTCTTCATGGGCTTCGCGGGGCTCTTCATCGCGGCCCTCTTCCTCGCCTACCTCAACCGGCACTCGCGCGACTTCAACCTCAAGAAGCAGCGGCGCGAGATCAAGCTCGTGGACGTGCCGAAGGGCGCGCCGGCCGTGGCGAGGGCGGCGGCGGACAACGCGTAACCGTCAAGGGGTTTTTGGAGAGGTCATATGTCTTTAGTGAAAGTTCCGCGGCCGACGTTGGGGGAGAGGCTGAAGCGCTTCTTCATGGCCGACATGTTCAAGGGGATGTGGCTGACGCTGAAGTACAACGTCGGCGCGCTGACGGACAAGGACTCGGTCAAGGGGTTCGGCATCTACACCGAGCAGTACCCTTCCGTCCGCCCGCAGGTGGCGCCGCGCTTCCACGGCGCGCCGCGCCTCAACATGGACCCGGAGACGCACGAAAGCCTGTGCATCGCCTGCAACCTCTGCGCGCTGGCCTGCCCCGAGGACTGCATCGACGTCATCGCGATGGACATCGAGATGTCGGTCGGCGGCAAGCCGCGCAAGAAGAAGGTGCTCGACGAGTTCATCTTCGACACCTCGCGCTGCATGTTCTGCGCGCTCTGCCAGGAGGCGTGCCCCACGGCCTGCCTGGAGCTGACGCAGGAGTTCGAGCTGGCGACCTACTCGCGCGCCGGCTTCGTCTGGAACCGCGAGATGCTGGAGCAGGGGCGCGAGTCGCGCAAGTTTGAAGCGTAAGAAAGGAAATGATGAGTGATGAGTGATGAATGATGAATGAAAGACGACTTGCTCTTCATTCATCATTCATCACTCATCATTCATCATTCAAACTATGGTTCTTTCCGGCTGGGAAAGCGTCTTCTTCTGGGTCTTCGCGCTGTCGGCGCTGGTGGCGGGGCTGTTGACCGTGATGGCGCGCAACGCCGTGCACTCGGCGCTGTTCCTTATCTCGACGCTCGTCTCGGTGGCGGCGCTCTTCGTGCTCCTCGGCGCCGAGTTCATCGCGGGCGTGCAGATTCTGGTCTACGTCGGCGGCGTGATGGTGCTCTTCCTGTTCGTCATCATGCTCGTCAACGTCTCGGCCGAGGAGCGCGGGAGCGAAGAGCTTTTCAACCGCACGGGGCAGGTGACGGCGGCCGTCTGCTTCGTCGCGCTCCTCGTCTTCGGCCTCTTCTACGCCGTCAACCAGTCGGCCGGCAGCTTCGCGTCGAACCGGAGCGAGGGGGCGGGGGCCGCGCGCCTGCGCACCGCCGAAACGGGCGTCTCGAAGATTTCCGAGGACACGCAGCGCGTCGGCGCGAGCCTCTACCGCTACGGCGCGCTCCCGTTCGAGATCGCGAGCCTCCTGCTGCTCGTCGCCATCGTCGGCTCGGTGCTCCTGGCCCGCACGTCGAAGCAGGAGCTGGTCGCCGACGACGTTGACCCGCGGGTCATCCCGGAGCTTTCCGCCGCGGGCGAGCTGACCCCGGCCGAGATCGAGGCCGCCGCGCGCGCGAAAGCCTTCGAGGTCTAACCCGAGAGCCAAGACTATGAACAGCCCTTTCACGCCGGCGCTCGCGCTCTTGCAGGGCGGCGCCCTCGACAACCTTCAGCAGAGCCTTCAGCACCCAGACCTCTCGAAGTTCCTCATCATCGGGGCGCTGCTCTTCTCCATCGGCGTGGCCGGCGTGCTGACGCGCCGCAACATCATCGTCATCTTCATGTCGATTGAGCTGATCCTGAACGCGGCGAACCTCAACTTCATCGCCTTCTCGCGCTACCTGCAAGAGCAGGGGAGCGTGAACGCCGTCGCCGGCCAGGTCTTCACGGTCTTCATCATCGTCGTCGCCGCCGCCGAGGCGGCCATCGGCCTCGGCCTCGTCATCGCGCTCTACCGCAACCGCGAGACGATCTTCGTGGACAAGATTGACCTCTTGAAGTGGTGAGGGACAGTTTTCAGTTTTCAGTTTTTAGTTTTCAGTCAGAGCACGCAGGCGCTTCGACGGTAAACGACCAACTGAAAACTGAAAACTGAGAACTGAAAACTATGCACCGGTACATCTGGCTCGTCCCACTCCTGCCGCTGTTGGGCGCGGCCGTCAACGGGCTTTTGGGTCGCAGGCTCCGCTTCTCGGAGCGGGCGGTCGGCGCGGTCGGCGTCGGCTCCGTGGCGCTCGCCTTCCTGATAAGTCTCGCGGCGGTCGTCTCGTACGGCGTGAACGTGTGGCCGAATCCTTACGTGACGAGTCAGGACGGCGCGTTCGTCTACACGTGGATTCCGGGCGGCGCGGTCGAGCTGACCGAGGGGCTCTCGGAGCGCGCCGAGATGGAGGCCAACCGCCGCACGGACGAGGCGGCCGAGCGCAAGGGCCGGGAGGAGGGCATCGCGCCCGGCGGCTCCGTGCTCGTCGTGAAGCCGAGCGTGCCGGTGAAGCGCGGCGTCGGGGCGCTGCTCGACGTGGAGTGGAGCTACCAGCTCGACGCGCTCTCTTCAATCTTCATGCTCGTCATCACGGGCGTCGGGTTGTGCATCTTCATCTTCGCCACGGGGTACATGCACGGCGACCGGGGCTTCTACCGCTTCTTCGCCTACCTCGGCCTCTTCATGTTCTCGATGCTCATCCTGGTGATGGGCTCGAACTTCATGATGATGTTCGTCGGGTGGGAGGGCGTCGGCCTCTGCTCGTACCTGCTCATCGGTTATTACTTCGACCGACGGGAGGCGGGCGACGCCTCGCGCAAGGCTTTCATCACGAACCGCATCGGCGACTTCGGCTTCGCGCTCGCCGTCTTCGGCGTCATCGCCACCTTCGGCACCACGCAGTACACGGCCGTCTTCGAGCAGGCGCGCACGTTCCCCGTCGAGACGCTCGGCGGCGTCCTCACCTGGGGCGTGATGTCCTGGATCGCGCTCGGCCTCTTCGTCGGCGCGTGCGGCAAGTCGGCGCAGATACCTCTGTACGTCTGGCTGCCCGACGCGATGGCGGGGCCGACGCCCGTCTCCGCGCTCATCCACGCGGCGACGATGGTCACGGCCGGGCTCTACATGCTGACCCGCTGCAACGTCATCTTCCAGCACTCGCAGGCGATGATGACGGTCGTCGCGGTCGTCGGCGCCTTGACCGCGCTCTTCGCCGCGACCATCGGCATCACGCAGAACGACATCAAAAAAGTTCTCGCCTACTCGACCGTCTCGCAGCTCGGCTTCATGTTCCTCGCCTGCGGCACGGGCGCGTTCGTCATCGGCATCTTCCACGTGATGACGCACGCCTTCTTCAAGGCTTTGATGTTCCTCGGCGCGGGCTCGGTCATCCACGCGATGCACCACGAGCAGGACATGCGGCGGATGGGCGGCCTGCGGAAGTACATGCCGAAGACCTACTGGACGTTCTTCGCCGGCTGGCTCGCCATCTGCGGCATCATCCCGTTCGCGGGCTTCTGGTCGAAGGACGAGATTCTGTGGAACGCGGCCTCGACCGACTACGTCCCTTCGGGCTGGCTGCTCTGGCTCATCGCCACCATCGCCGCCACCTGCACGGCCTTCTACATGACGCGCCTGATGGCGCTGACCTTCTGGGGCAAGGAGCGCTTCCTCGAAGTGCCTGCGGGCGGGCAGGCCGACGAGGCGCACGCGCAGCGCTACGCCGAAGGGGAGACGACGCATGCCGCCGCGACGCCTTCGGTCGGCGACCGCCCGCACCACGGCCCCGAGGAGCGGGTCGGCGCGGCGCACGCGCTCGAATCGGCCGCGGCGGGCGAGCCCGAGGGCCTGGACGCGCGCGGCCACGACGTACACGACCACCACGACCCGCACGAGCCCGCCGGCCACGGACACCACCCGCACGGCTCCGTTCTGCCGCACGAGTCGCCGCCCTCGATGTGGGTGCCGCTCGCGGTGCTGGCGGTGCTGGCGACCGTCGGCGGCTTCGTCGGCATCAGCCCGGCCTTCGCCGGCGGCGCGCACGTCGGCGGCAGGCTCAACATCGTCAACTGGCTCGACCCAGTCATCTGGAACCCTCTGACCGGACAGTTCGGCAAGGAGTCGCGCGCGGAGACCTCCGCGCTCGCGGGGCGCGACAGGCAGACGGCCGGGCACGAGGCCGTCAAAGAAGAGGGGAGTAAAGCGGCACCGCTCCCGACGCAGACGGACGTGGAGCACGGCGAAGCGCCCGCGCCCTACGGCGACGAGGGGCGCTTCAACCTCGCGCACGCCGTCCAGGGGATGCTCGGCGGGAGCCACACCGCGGCCGAGTGGTTCTTCATCGTCATCTCGCTCGTCGTCGCCGGCTTCGGCATCTGGCTCGGCTTCCTCTTCTACGTCTGGCGGCCGGAGCTGCCGGGGCTCTGGGCGCAGAGGCTCGCGCCGCTCTACCGCGCGAGCTTCAACAAGTACTGGGTTGACGAGCTGTACGGGATGCTCTTTACGCGGCGGACGATGGACGCGGCGCGCGGCGTCTACGCCACCGACTCGCGCGTCATCGACGGCGCGGTCAACGGCGCGGCGTGGCTCACCAAGCAGGTCAGCCGCTTCACGGGGAACGCCGACCGGCTCGTCGTGGACGGCGCGGTCAACGGCGTCGCCGGCTTCATCAAGCTCCTGATGTCGCCGCTGCTGCGCGCCGCGCAGACCGGCGTGACGGCCAACTACGCGCTCGCCATGCTGCTCGGGCTCGTCGCGGCCGTCGGCCTCTTCTTCGGCCCTGAGATGTGGCAGAGTCTCGTGGCCGCCGTCAGCAGCATTATTTAACTCCGTCTCATAAGTTCGCGGCGGGCCGAGTCCCGCCTTCGGGGTGCAAAGTGAAAATTCCCTACCTCCTTTCGCTCGTCACGTGGCTGCCGGCGCTCGGCGCGGTCGTCGTCCTCTTCCTCTTCAGGAAAGAGCAGACGGGCGCCATCAAGCGCTTCGCCACCGCGTGGTTCGCGCTCGACTTCCTGCTCTCGCTGGCGCTCCTGGCTTACGACCGCGGCGCGGGCGGCTTCCAGTTCCTCGAAGACGGGGAGTGGATTCCCGTCATCGGCGCGCGCTACCAGATGGGGGCCGACGGCGTGGCCGTGCTGCTGATCCTTTTGACGACGCTGCTCGGCTGGATCGCCTCGCTCTCCTCCTGGGAGTACATCCAGAAGCGCGAGAAGGAGTACTACGTCCTGCTGCTGCTCTTGCAGACCTCGGTGCTCGGCGTCTTCTGCGCGGGCGACCTCTTCCTCTTCTTCCTCTTCTTCGAGGTCTCGCTCGTGCCGATGTACTTCCTCATCGGCATCTGGGGCGGCGAGCGGCGCCTCTACGCCGCCATCAAGTTCTTCCTCTACACGCTGGTCGGGTCGGTGGGCCTTCTGCTCGGGCTCATCAAGATGTACTTCCTGACGCAGGACGCCGCGCTCGTCTCGGCGATCACCCCGGCGACGAAGGCGCTCGTGGCCGGCAACGACGCCGCGCGCCTGATGCTCGACCACAGCCTGGCGGCGGCGCAGCAGGCGGGCACGGGCACCTTCAACATCATGTTCATGCAGGCGCTCGGCTCCGTCATCCCGATGGGGACGATGCAGGTCTTGCTCTTCTTCGCCTTCGCCATCGGCTTCGCCATCAAGGTGCCGATGTGGCCGTTCCACACCTGGCTCCCGGACGCCCACGTCGAGGCGCCGACGGCCGGCTCCGTCATCCTCGCCGGCATCCTGCTCAAGCTCGGCACCTACGGCTTCTACCGCTTCAACCTACCCTTCTTCCCGAAGGCTTCCATCGACCAGTCGTACTTCTGGAACGGCGCCTTCGGCGTGCGCAACGTGATGGTCGTCCTCGCCATCATCAGCATCATCTACGGCGCGCTGGCGGCGATGTACTTCGTCGTCAAGCGCGACGGCGACGTGAAGAAACTGGTCGCCTACTCGTCGGTCTCCTCGATGGGCGTGGTGATGCTCGGGCTCTTCGCGGCGAACCCGAACGGGTTGAACGGCGCCGTGCTCCACATGATTAACCACGGCATCTACTCGGGCGCGCTCTTCCTGCTCGTCGGCATCATCTACGAGCGGCGCCACACGCGCGCGGTCAACGAGTTCGGCGGCCTCTCGCACGTGATGCCCGGCTACGCCGCGGTCTTTCTGGCGATGGCGATGACGGCCATCGGCTTGCCGCTCCTCTGCGTCTTCATCTCGGAGTTCCTGGCGATGCGGGGCGCCTTCGAGGCGAACCCCTACTGGGCGGGCTGGGCCGCTCTGGGAATTATTCTGAACGCGGGCTACATGCTCTGGCTCTACCAGCGGATGTTCTTCGGCAACGTCGAGAACCCGAAGAACGAGCACCTGCCCGACCTCAAGGGGCGCGAATGGGCCTACATGGTGCCGCTGCTCGTCATGTCGCTCTGGATCGGCGTCTACCCCAAGCCCTTCATCGACTTCATCCAGAAGCCGGTCGCCGCGCTCGTCAAACACGTCCGCCCCGACTACCCCGTCAACCCGGCCGCGCCCCTGCGCGCCCCGCAGACGGCGGAGCGGCGCGCCGACAGATGAAAGGAAGGAGATTCGTATGACTCCGCGAATGAGACCGATGGCCGCCGCGCTGGCGGCACTGATGCTCCTGACGGCGTCCGGCACGCCGGCCGCGAACGCCGCCGGGAAGCGCCTGCGCTTCCCGGCCGGGCACGCGAGCGCGGTGGTGAGCGGCGTCGGCGGCGGTGACTACGTGTTCCGCGCCAAGGCCGGCCAGAAGCTGGTCGTGATCCTGACGGCCCCGGCCGCCACGGTCTTCAGCCTCACATCACCCAAAGGGACGAACATGGCGGGCGAGGGCGGAAACGGGCGCGCCGAGTTCCAGTTGGAGGAGACGGGCGACTACCACCTCTCCGTCTTCAACCGCGACAGCAAGCGCCCGCGCTACAGGCTCTCCGTCAGCATCCTCTGAGCGGGCGGGGGCACGCGCCGCGAAAGAAGCATGAATCCTATGTTCCTCCTGCAAGCCTCCACGACCGCTTTGTTCGACGTGGCCGATCTGAAGCTGATCGCGCCCGAAATCATCCTGTCCCTCTGCGCCTGCGTGGCGCTGGTGATGGAGGTGGTGCTGCCGTACCGGAAGGGCCGCTGGGTGGGCTACTTCGCCCTGGGCGCGACGGCGCTGGCGGCGGCGAGCGTGTGCGTGCTCGGGTGGTCAATGGTCGCGGGCTTCCTGCACGAGCTGCCGCTGGTCGGGCGGCTCGTCGGGCCGGGCTCGGGCGGAGCCCTCGGGCTGACGGGCTTCTACGGGACGGTGAAGGTTGACGGGTTCGCCGTCGTCTTCAAGCTCATCTTCCTTCTGTCGGCGGCGCTGACGGTCGCCGTCTCGCTGCGCTACCTCGACGTGGAGGGCGAGCAGCGCGGCGAGTACTACTCGCTCGTCCTCTTCGCCACCGCCGGCATGACGTTCCTCGCCTCGGGGTACGACCTCATCGTGCTCTACATCAGTCTGGAGCTGATGGCGCTCACCTTCTACGTGCTGGTCGGCTACACGAAGCGCGAGCGGCAGTCGAACGAGGCGGGGATGAAATATTTCCTGCTCGGCGCCTTCTCCTCCGGGATACTGCTCTACGGCATGTCTCTGCTCTTCGGCGTGGCGGGCTCGACGAACCTGGGCGACATCGCGCCGGCCGTGGGGCGCGCCGCCCTGGCCGCTACGGTCGAGGGCGGCGCTTCCCTGAGGCCGCTGGTCATTCTCGCGATGATCGCGCTCGGCGCCGGGCTCTTCTTCAAGATCGCGGCCGTGCCGTTCCACATGTGGGCGCCCGACGCCTACCAGGGCGCGCCGACCTCCGTGACGGCCTTCCTCTCGACGGGGTCGAAGGCCGCGAGCTTCGCGCTGCTCGCGCGCATCTTCCTCGAAGCCCTCGGCGGGATGCGCGTGGACTGGGCGCCGCTCCTGGGGCTGGTGGCGGCGGTCACGATCATGGTCGGCAACTGGGCGGCCGTGACGCAGACGAACGCGAAGCGGCTCCTGGCCTACTCCTCGGTCTCGAACGCGGGGTATCTGCTGCTCGGCGTCATCGCGGCGAACCAGTACGGCTACACGGGGCTCGTCGTCTACCTCGTCGTCTACACCTTCATGAACGTCGGCGCGTTCGGCGTGCTCATCGCCCTGCGGCGGCACGGCGTCGCCGGCGACGAGGTGGACGACGTGACGGGCCTCGGGCAGAAGGCGCCGGGGCTCGCGCTGATGATGGCGATCTTCATGCTCTCACTCGGGGGGCTGCCCGTGACGGGCGGCTTCATCGGCAAGTGGTTCCTCTTCGGCGGCGTCATCCAGCGCGGCGCGGCCGAGGGGCGGGACTGGTACTACTGGCTCGCGGCGTGGGCGGCCTTCAACACGGTGGTCAGCTTCTACTACTACGTGCGCTTCATCCGCGCGATGTACATCGGCGACCGCGAGGCGGACGCGCGCCCGCTCTCGCTCTCGGCGCCGTTGAAGACGGCGCTCGTCGTCTGCGCCGTCTGCGTCGTCCTCATCGGCGTCTACCCGCAGCCGCTCATCAAGGCCGCCGAGTCGGTCGTCACGGCGGTGCTCCCCGCCGCCGCCCCGCTGGCGCAGAGGTGAGCCGTCCGCTATCCTCGTCCACACATCCGGAAACAGAAGGGGATTCACGATGGCGGGAGAGTTGGAGGGGAGGGCGGCGCTCGTCACGGGCGCGACTTCGGGCATCGGGCGCGCGACGGCGCTGAGGTTCGCGGCGGAGGGCGCGCGCCTGGCGCTCGTCGGGCGCGACGCGGGGACTCTGGCCGCGGTCGCCGGGGAGGTGCGCGCGGGCGGCGCCGAGGCCGTCGAGGTGCAGGCCGACGTGACGGTCGAGGCGCACGCGCGGCGCGCCGTCGAGACCGCGGCCGAGGCGTTGGGGGGGCTCGACGTGCTCGTCAACGCGGCCGGCATCATCGCCAACGGCACCGTCGAGACGACGCAGCTCTCGGACTGGGACGAGATGATGAACGTCAACCTGCGCTCGGTCTTCCACCTCATGCAGCTCGCCGCGCCGCACCTGGAGAAGCGGCCGGGCAACGTCGTCAACGTGTCGAGCGTGACGGGGCTGCGCGCCTTCCCCGGCGTCCTGGCCTACTGCGTCTCGAAGGCCGGCGTTGACCAGCTCACGCGCTGCGCGGCCCTGGAGCTGGCGCCGAAGGGCGTCCGCGTCAACGCCGTCAACCCCGGCGTCGTCGTCACGCAGGTTCACCGCCGCGGCGGCATGTCCGAGGAGAAGTACGCCGACTTCCTCGAACACTCGAAGACGACCCACCCGCTGGGCCGCGTCGGCGCGGCCGAAGAGGTCGCCGAGCTGATCCTCTTCCTCGCCTCCGACCGCGCCTCCTGGATCACCGGCGCGACCTATTCAATCGACGGCGGCCGCGCGCAGACATGCGCCCGCTGATGGTCGTCTTCTACGCCCTCGCCGCGCTGGTCGTCCTGCAAAGCCTTCTTTCACTGCGCGGGGGCGTGCGTTACCTCAACTTCTTCCGGCGCGAGTTGGAGGCGCCGCGCGCGCTCTACATGCCCTTCGCCTCGGTCTTCGTCCCGTGCCGCGGGGTGGATCAGGGCTTGCGCCTGAACCTGCTCGCGCTCTTCCGCCAGCATTATCCCGCCTACGAACTGGTCTTCGTCTCAGACCGCGCGGACGACCCCGCGCTCGAAATCGCGCGGCAGCTCGCGCGAGAGTTGGAGGGCGAGACGGTCGCGCGTGCGCGCTTCGTCGTCGCGGGGCCGGCGGCCGAGAGCGGGCAGAAGGTTCACAACCTTCGGGTGGCTTTGAAGGAAGCAGATTCTTCGAGCGAGGTCTTCGTCTTCGTGGACACCGACGCGCGGCCCCGGGCCGACTGGCTGCGCGCGCTGGTCGCGCCGCTCGCGGACGCGGGGGCGGGCGCCGCGACCGGCTACCGCTGGTTCCTGCCCGCGGGCGGCGGATTCGCTTCGCAACTGCGCTCGGTGTGGAACGCTTCCATCGCCTCGGCGCTCGGCCAGAACGTGCGGGGCAACTTCTGCTGGGGCGGCTCGACGGCCGTCCGTGCCGAGACGTTCGGGCGGCTGGACATGCTCCGGCGCTGGCGCGGCACGGTCTCGGACGACTACGCGCTGACGCGCGCTCTGCAAGAGGCGCGACTCCCGATTCGCTTCGTGCCCGCGTGCCTGAACGCTTCGGTCGAGGACTGCACCTTCCGCGAGCTGTTCGAGTTCACCACGCGCCAGTTGAAAATCACGCGCGTCTACGCGCCGAAGCTTTGGGGATTCGTGCTCGTCTCGAACCTGCTCTTCGTCGCGGTCTTCTTCGGCGGGCTCGCGCTCGCGGGCGTTCGCGCGGCCGTCGGGCTCCCCTCCGTGTGGCCGCTCGTGATCGTCTCGGTTATTTTCCTGCTCGGAATGTGGAAAGCCTTCTTCCGCCTGCGCGCCGTGGCGCTCGTGCTCGAAGGGCATCACGGGCGCCTGCGCGCGGGGCTCTGGGCGCACCTGTTGCTGTGGCCTTTGACCGGCGCGCTCTTCCTCTACAACGCCCTGGCGGCCGGACTCTCGCGCCGCATCGTCTGGCGCGGCATCGGCTACGAATTGAAATCGCCGACGGAAACTGAGATTATCGGGCCGGATGCCTAACAAGGTCGCACAGTTCGTCCAACTCCTCCGCTCGACCGGGCGCGAGCGCCGGCTCGGCACGGTCATCTTCTTCGTCACCTCGCGCTGCAACGCGAAGTGCGAGACCTGCTTCTACCACGAGGAGCTGAACCGGCCGGGCGACATGACGTTCGAGCAGATCGAGCGCGTCTCGCGGACGATGCCGCCGATTACAGACCTCTGGCTCTCGGGCGGCGAGCCGACGCTGCGCCAGGACGTGGACGACATCATCCGCCTCTTCGTCAAGAACAACGGCGTGCGGCGCGTCATCGTCCCGACGAACGGGCTCCTCAAAGCGCGCACCGGCTCGCTGGTCGATAACGCGCTCTCGCTCCACCCCGAGCTCGACCTGTATTTGAACGTCGCGCTCGACGGCTACGGCGAGACACACGACCGCGTGCGCGGCGTGCCCGGCAACTGGGCGCGGACGCTCGAATGCATCCGCGCGCTCTACCCTCTGAAGGAGAAGTACGGCGACCGCTTCCGCCTCAACGTCAACACCGTCGTCTGCGCCGAGAACTACGCGGAGGTCGGCCGCCTCGCCGACTTCATGTGGGAGAACTTCCGGCTCGACGGCCACTACTTCAACGTCGTCCGCGGCGAGACGAAGGCGGGTGAGGGTATCAAGCAGATTCCGGCCGGCGTGCTGCCGGGGATGTACGCGCGGGTCGCCGCGCTCACGGAGAGGTACGGCGAGCGCATGTTCGCCGGGGACGACTCGGCCACGCGCTTCGTCAAGTCGGTCGCCTACGTCGGCGCCATCACGACGCACTACCGCACGCAGCACGCGAACTTCGCCGGGCCGTCCGAGTGGCCCTTCCCCTGCACGGCGGGCGAGACGACGGCCGTCATCGACTACAACGGCGACGTGCGCGCCTGCGAGCTGCGGGGGAAGTTCGCGAGCCTTCCCGACTTCGACTTCGACTTCGGTAAACTGTGGGAGTCCGAGGGGAGGCGCGAGGAGTTGACGCAGATCGACGCGGGCCGCGCCTGCTGGTGCACGCACGTCTGCTTCATACACGACTCCCTGCGGAGCAGCCGGCGCGCGCAGTTGTGGGAAGTTCCGAAGAACTACCTGACGCGCGCCCGCTGGTGACGTTAAAGACTGCGAACGCGCGGGGCCGCGCGAGCGTTTATGCTGGCAGAGGGAAGCGAACGAAATCCTAACGACCCGCGGAGGTTTTAAAACATGAAGCTCTTCAAGCTCCTGTTCGCGCTCGTCGTGCTGTTCCTGGCCGTGCTGGGCGCGTTCGCGCTCTTCGGCCTGGTGGCCGTGATCTTCAAGTGGCTCGTCATCTTCGGCGTGATCGCGCTCCTCGGCGTCGGCGCGTACAAGCTGCTCTCCGGCCCGGACGAGGACGCGCACGCCGCGCTCTCGCCGGCCGAGGTCGAGATGCTGAAGGCCGAGCGGATGCTCGCGGAGCTGCGGCACAAGGAGCTGACCAAGTAGGGCATTATGGCCGAGAAGGAGCCGCAAAACGGTGACGGCCAGGAGCGCGAGGCGGCGCGCGGCACCAGCATCGCGTACGCGGCGGGGCTGTCGATCTTCTTCTCGGTGCTCACGTGCATGGGGCTCGGGTGGGTGCTCGACCGAGAGTTCGGCACCCGCTGGATGATGGTGACGGGCATCGTCCTCGGCGCGGCCGTCGGCTTCTACCAGTTCATACGCATCATGTCGCGGCTCAACAAGTAAGTTCCCCCCGATAAAGTTCGGCGTCGCGCTCGACAGGCGCGCCGGGCGGCGTGTAGAATCTTCCGTTCCGTGATGAGCGAAGGCGCAGACAGTGCGCGCCCGGGCGGGCCGGACGATGCATCAGGCGAAGCCCCGCGCGAGGCCGTGAGGCGCATCTTCCGCGACACGTTCTGGGCGGCGCTCGTCGCCGTCTCCGTGAGCGCCTTCCTCGCCCCCTGGCGCGTGACGGCGGGGCTGGCCCTGGGCGGCGCGCTCGCGCTCTTCAACCAGCACTGGCTGCGCACTTCGGTCGAGGCGGTCTTCGAGGGCGCGAGCCCCGCGCGACCGCCGAGGATGAGAGCCGCGCGGTACGTCCTGCGCTACGCGGTCGTCGCCGCTCTCGTCTTCTTCGCATACCGGGCGGGTCTGGTCTCGCTCGTCGCGACGCTCGCCGGGATGTGCGCGGTCGTCGCGGGGCTGCTCGCGGAAGGATTCAGGCAGTTCTACTTTGCCATCGTACGTCGGGAGGAGACCTAGTCGATGTTCTTTCAGCACGCCGAGCAAGGGGCCGCGCAGGCGGCCGCGCCCGCGGCCGAACACGGCGCCGCCGCCACCGAGCACGCCGCGGCCGGGGCGGAGCACCACCTCCCCCTCATCGTCGAGAAGCTCAACCAGCTCGTCGGCGAGCCGGTGCACCAGTTCCAGCTCCACTACACGAAGCCGCTCTGGGACAAGTTCCTCGGCATGTTCGGGTCGAGCGCCGAGTCGGCCTTCGGCCCCTACACGCCCGAGAACGCGGTGCCCTGGTACACGGTGATGTTCGTGCTGGCGGCGCTCTTCACGCTGCTCGTCATCCTGCTGCTCAAGCCGCGCAAGCTCTCGGTCGAGGAGCCGCGCTACGGGCAGTTGACGCTGGAGACGGGCGTGCTGGCGATCCGCGACCTGCTGGTCGATAACGTCGGGCCGCACGGCGCGAAGTACCTCCCCGTGGTCGGCACGTTCGGCATCCTGATTCTCATCTCGAACCTGATGGGGCTCATCCCCGGCCTGATGGCGCCGACGGCCTCGACCTCCGTGACGTTCGCGCTCGGCATCTCTTCGTTCGTCTACTACAACGCCATCGGCATCCGCGAGAACGGGCTCGCGGGGCACCTGCGACACTTCGCGGGGCCGATCATCTGGCTGGCGTGGCTGATGTTCCCGATTGAACTCATCAGTAACTTCGTCCGCCCGATGTCGCTCGGCATCCGCCTCTTCGGCAACCTCTTCGGCGACGAGCAGATTCTCGGCACCATCTCGACCCTCGCGCCGTGGACGAAGTGGGGCATCCCCGTCCTCATCATGCCCTTGAGCCTCTTCGTCGCCTTCATGCAGACCTTCATCTTCGTGCTGCTGTCGATCCTCTACATCAGCGAGGTCTCCCACCACCACGAAGAGCACGGGCACGAGGGGCACGGCGAGAGCCACGGCGGGCACTCGCAGGAGTTGATGCCCGAGGCGGGCGGCGTGATGACGCTGCCGTCGCACACGTGAGAGCTTTTTGCGGATTCATACCGCGGCTTAACAAGGCAGAGGCGTCGGCCGGGCGGCGAGCGCGTTCGAGCGCGCGCACGTCGGGGCGCGAAATTCAAACGGACGGCTCGGGGGAGTTAAGGGTTCGGGGGAAGGACGTTCGCGGTCGGCGCGAGGTTGTCGGGCTCTTCGAATTGCGTGAGTCCGGGGCGTGTCGAGATCGCTGGAGCGCCGTTGTAAGAGGGGCGGCGGATACCGGGTCGAGGCGAAATCATAGAAGCGCGCCGCGCCGAGACGTTCCCCACAGTCCTTTCAGCTCAAAGGCCCGGGCCGGCACTCACAGGAGGAAGCAGATGCAGAAACTGAGAATGGCCTTCTTCGCCGTCGTGGGCGTGCTCGCCATGGCGGCGCCGACCCTGGCGCAGACCGCGGCGGCGGACAACGCCGAGTCGGTGAACAAGTACAAGGCGATAGCGGCGGGGCTCGGCTTCGCCCTGGCGGCGGCGCTCGCGGCCATCGGCCAGTCGCGCGTCGCGGCGGCGGCGGCCGAGGGCGTGGCCCGCAACCCGGGCGCCGGCGCACGCATCCAGACGCTGATGATTCTCGGCCTCGTCTTCATCGAGACCCTGGTGCTCTTCACGCTCGTGATCGTCTTTGCCAAGCTGTAACGCGGGGACGTTCGGGCGTTAAAGAGGGAGGGCGCGACTCTTAACAGAGTACGCGCCCTCCCTTTTCGTTCCGGACGTTTCAGCCTTTCTTCCGAGCCTCGTGTGCCGCTCGGATAATCGGGTCGATGGTCGGCGCGAAGGGCGGGGCGTAGGCGAGGTCGAAGCGCTCCACTTCGTCCACCTTGAGCCCGGCGTGGAGCGCGGCGGCGAAGACGTTGACGCGCTGCGCGACGCCCTCGCGCCCGACCAACTGCGCGCCGAGCAGGCGCCCCCGCGCGTCCGCGACCACGCGCGTCAGAATCTTTGAGCCGCCCGGGTAGTAGCCCGCGCGCGTGTGCGATTCGCTCTCGACTTCCAAAGCTTCAAACCCCGCCTCAAGAGCCTCCTCTAAAGAGAGCCCCGTGCGCGCGACCTCCAGGCCGAAGACCTTGACGGCGTTCGTGCCGACGACACCGGCGTAGCGCGCTTCGGGCGAGGAGTCGCGCCCGGCGGCGTTGGCGCCGGCGACCCAGCCCTGTCTGACGGCCGGTTGGCCGAGCGGATGCCACACGCGGCGGCCGGAGACTTTGTTGAGCACCTCGCAGCAGTCGCCCGCGGCGTAGACGCCGGGCGCGCTCGTCCGCTGCCGCTCGTCGGTGCGGACGGCGCCGCTCTCGCCGACCTCAATCCCGGCCGCCACCGCCAGCGCCACTTCGGGGCGCACGCCGACGCCGATTGAGACCACGTCCGCCGCGAGCGCGCGACCCGACTCCGTCAGCACACGTTCCACGCGTGTGCCCCGACCTTCGAAGGCCGAGACGCGCTCGCCGAACAGAACCTCGACGACGCCCGCGCGCAGCTCGTCGGCGACCGCGTCGCGTGCGCGCCCGCCCAGCGCGCCCATCACGCGGTCGGAGGCTTCGACGAGCGTCGTGTTGAGGCCGCGCGCTCTGAACGCCTCGGCCATCTCAAGCCCGATGTAGCCGGCGCCGACGACGACCGCGGTGCGCGGCCGCGCCTCTTCAAAGTAGCGGAGCATCCGACGGCCGTCGCGCATGTGGCGCAGCACGAAGACGCCTTCGAGGTCGCGGCCGGGCAGCGGCGGGCAGACGGCCGCGGCGCCGGTCGCGAGCACGAGCGAGTCGTAACCGACCTCGCGCTCGCCCTCGCCGTCGCGCACGCGCAAGACCGATTTCGAGGGGAGCAGTTCGACGGCCTCGCAGTTGAGCTTGACCTCAATCGAGTGTCGCTCGCGGAAGTATTCGGGCGTGTGTAGGACGAGCGAGTCGGGCGAGGGGATGAGCCCGGCGACGACGTAAGGGAGCCCGCAGGCTCCGTAGGAGATGTCGCCCGTGCGCTCGAAGACGTTGACGGGCAGGTCGGGCGCGTGGCGCCTCGCCTCCATCGCCGCCGCGAGCCCGGCCGCGACGCCGCCGACGATGACCAGTCCTTCCTTGCCCAAGTGCGCCGCCGAGAGATTTATCTTTGATGTGAAAGCAGGTGCAGCTTAAAGGAGTCCGACGGCGAAGGCAAAAGGCAGCGGACTACAGCAGAGGCGGAAGCCCGACCGTGAGGGAGGGTGTGGGTGTAAAGGCAAAAGGCAAAGGGCAAAAGGCAAAAGTGAAAACGAGAGCCGCGGGCCGTCGTCTTCATTTTTGCCTTTTGCCTTCCCTGACGCCCGCCCTCACGGTCGGGCTACTGCCTTACGCTCAAGCAGGACGCCGAACTCCTCGGAGACAAGGCCCTCGCGCCCCTTGCCCGGCTTCGTGAACTGGAACTTGTCGCCCTCGAAGAGGGCGAGGACGACGAAGCCCTCGGCCGCGAGGCGGTTCAGCTCCTTCTGCGCCTGAGCGGACGAAGGGGCGAACGTCGTCTCCACGACCTGCTCGTCGGCGTGCTCGCGCGTCTGTAGCTCAAACCGCAAGACCCTGTACTCGCGCCGCGCGCCTTCACCCGCCGGCCCCTGCTCGAAGACGAGCGTTCTGCGGATGCCGTCGGAGTCGGGGTAGGACATGCGGAAGACGGCGCCGCCCTCTTGCAGCGCGGCCAAATTCTTCTCGAAATCCTTCTTCGAGGTGCTCAGCCAGACGTAGCCGAGCGGCGGCGCCGCGCCGGGGCGCCGGTACATCACGGCGATCTCGTAGTCGGCGAGCGCCAGCCTGAAGCCCTGCCGCGCCAGCTCGTTGACCTTCTTCGGCAGCTCGTCGCGCTCCCAGAAGGAGTCGGAGCGGACGACGCGCACCTCCGTGCCCGCCTCCGCGAGCGCGGGCACGGGCGGCTCGCGTTCGAGCACGATCTCCGATTTGGAGAGTGGGTGCGCGGGGTAGAAGCCTTCGGCGAGCCTGGCCCTGACGGCGTCCGTCAGCACGTCCCCCTGCGTCGCCCCCTTCCTCTTCGCCGCGCCGCGCTCCGTGTCCACGGACTTGAACTCGCGCGGCGCTTCGTCGCCCTTCCGCCGCTCGAAGAGGAAGAAGTCCCTGTAGTCGCAGGGGTAGGGGTAGAGGGGTTCGCAGTAGCCGTAGATGAGCGAGTGCGCGGCGAGACGAAACCCCTTCTTCGCCAGCTGCGCGTACGTCCCCGCGAAGCCCGGCTTGGAGAACTCGTCGCGCGCGGCCGTCTCCGTCCAGGCGTACTCGAACTGCTGTGTGCCGAGCGCGACGACGGCCGGGTCGCCCTTCAGAGAGGTGACGACCCTGTAGCCTTCGGCGCCTGCCTTGTTCAGGTTCTCGGTGAAGTTGTCGAAGGCGGAGCGCCGCGCCAGCGTCAGCTCGTCGTCGCCGCGGAGGGAGAAACTCCCCTGGTGGCGCGTCGCGAAGACCAGACGGTACTTCTCCGCGTTGGGGTCGGGGACGAAGCGCGGCTCTTCGACCTGCGGCGTGGGCGAGGGGGTGGGCGTCGGCGTCTGCTTCGGGATGATGCGGCCGGACTGCGCCGCGGCTCCGTGCAAGAGCGCGGCCGCGAGGAGGAGGGCCGCGGCCAGCGTGAGCCGACCGACTTGAAGCGCTGTGCCTCTCTTCATCTTCAGGACGCTCGGGCCGGCCGCTCGTAGACGGAGACGTGCTTCTCGCTCTGCGCGCCGAACGCGCCGCGCCGCCAGTCGCCCCAGCGCGCGCGCAGGCGCAGGCCCGCCAGCCGCGCCATCAAGTCCAGCTCCGAAGGCCACGCGTAGCGCACCTCGACGGGAAAGACGCGCGTGCCGCCGTCTTTGAAGACGACGTGCCGGCTCCTGAGCTTCTGCCCGACGGGGTCGTGTTCGAAGACTCTGATGCCGACGCGTTCGTCGGTCATGTGCAGGAGGCGCACGCCGCGGCCGGCGCTCAACTGCGCGAGGTCTGGGACGAAGGCTTCGACGACGAACGCCCCGCCCGGCGCGAGCCGCGCGGCGACGCCCCGGAAGCAGCGCACCTGCTCCTCCTGCGTCTGCAACGCGAAGAGGGTGTTGTAGACGACGTAGACGAGCAAGAACTCGCCCTCGACGTTGACATCGGCGAAGTCGCCCATCGTCACCGGCAAACGCTCGCCACCCGGCTTCGCCCTGAGCGCCGCCACCATCTCCGGCGACGCGTCGATGCCGTGCACCTCGACGCCCCGCGCCGCCAGCGGCAGCGCCACCAGCCCCGTCCCAATCCCCAACTCCAAAGCGCGCCCGCCGCCCGCCAACTCTTCCAGCACGTCAACGGCCGCCTCGTCGAAATACCCGAACCACTGGTCGTACACGTCCGCGCAGCGCCGGTCGTACGTCTCTTCTACTTTATCTTCCATAGGCGCAAGGGGAGAGGTCAGGGTTGAGCAGGGTCGAGAGCTTTCAAGATGGATGCGGCCGCGGACTCGCCGCCGCGGACGCAGTCGGGGAGGCCGGCGCCTTCGTAGGCGTTGCCGCAGAGGGCGAGGGCTGGGAGGCGGCCGGTGAGTTCGCGGATGCGCGCGACGCGCGCCGTGTGGCCGAGGTGGTACTGCGCCATCGAGCGCGGCCAACGTTCGACGTGGGCGAAGAGCGGCGGCGCCTCGACGCCGAGCAGGTCGCGGAGGTCGCGGCGGACGGCCTCGACCATGCGGTCTTCGTCAAGCCCGAACATGTCCGGCTGGAGCGCGCCGCCGACGAAGGCGCGCAGCAGTGCGTGGCCCGCGGGCGCGCGGGAAGGGAACTTGACGCTGCTGAAGGTGCAGGCCAGCGTCGCGCGGCGCTCGACGAAGGGGACGACGAAGCCGAAGCCGTCGAGCGGGTGCGGGATGTCTTCGCGCCTGTAGGCGAGGTTGACCGTCGCGGTCGAGGCGTAGGGTATCGCGTCCAGCTCGTCGGCCAGCGCGTCGTCCGTCTCGCGCAGCAGGCGCGCCGCGGCGTAGGCGGGGAGCGCGAGGCAGACGGCGTCGGCCTCGAAAGTCTCACCCGCGTCGGTCTGCAAAGACCAGCGGCGCGCGCCGCCTTCGGGGCGGAGCGACGTGACCTTCGTGTTCAGGCGTGTGCAGCCTTCGGGCAGGCGCGCGGCCAGCGTGTCGGTGAGCACCTGCGTGCCTTCGTCGAAGGAGAGGAAGAGGCTGTAGCGCGCGCCGCTCGCGCCGCGCCCGTGGCGCGCGGCCTCGTTGGCGCGCCGGCCGGCCTTCCACATCGAGAGGATGAGGCTGCGGTCGCGCCGCTCCATCTCAAGGAAGCGCGGCATCGTGGCACGCAGAGAGAGGACTTCCGGGTCGGCCGTGTAGATGCCGCCGACCATCGGCTGCGCCATGCGTTCGAGTGCTTCGCGCCCGAAGCGGCGGCGGACGAAGGCGGCGAGGCTCTCGTCGTCGCGCCCGTTCGCGCCCTTGCGTCGCGGCAGCAAGAGGTCGAGCGCCATGCGGGCCTTGCCGCGCCAGGTGAAGATGTCCGTGGTGAGGAAGGGGAGCATGCGCGAGGGCGCGAGCAGTTGGAAGCCCTCGGGCGTCGGCCGCAGGCGGCCCCCGCGCACGACGAAGCTGCGCCGGTGCTGTTCGCCGGTGCCGATGACGCGTTCGGCGAGGCCGAGGCGTTTGGCGAGTGCGAGCGCCTCGGGCTTCTCGGAGATGAAGGAGTCGGGGCCGCCCTCGATGAGAAAGCCGTCGCGGCGGTGCGTGCGGACAGTCCCGCCCAAACGGTTCGAGGCTTCGAGCAGGACGACTTCGATTGCACTGTCTTCCAACTGTAATTCGACGAGGCGGTGCGCGGCGGCGAGGCCGCTGACGCCCCCGCCGACGATGACAACCCGACGCCTGTTTGAAATCTCTTCGACCAACGTGAAAGTTAAGGGCGGTTTACCACAGAATTGCTCTCAGGCTTAATAGAAGGTCGCGACGAGCCCGGCAGGCAGCAGTCAACCGCACACACGTCGTGCGAAGGCCCGAAGGTGCCGAGCGCACGGCGCGGGGCGGCCGGGTCGAGCCGCTCGATGAGCAGCTCGCGGATCATGCGGACGAAGTCGGGGTGCGCGCCGACCGTCGCCGCGCGAATCATGTTGACGCCAAGTTCTTCGGAGAGTTGCCGCGCCTCCGTGTCGAGGTCGTAGAGCACCTCCATGTGGTCGGAGATGAAGCCGACCGGCGCGACGACCACGTCCGCGACGCCCTCGCCTTTCAGCGCGCGCAGGTGTTCGAGGATGTCGGGTTCGAGCCAGGCTTGCGTCGGCGGCCCCGAGCGGCTTTGAAAGACGAGGCGCCAGTTCTCGGCGCCCGCGCCCTCCGCGACGAGGCGGCAGGTTTCGAGCAGTTGGCGCTCGTAGTCGCAGCCGGCGGCCATCGCGGCGGGGACGCTGTGCGCCGTGAAGGCCACGCGCGCCGCCGCGCGCCGCCCTTCGGGAATCTGCCCCAGCGCCGCGCGCAGATTTTCGACGTTCGGGCCGACGAAGCCGGGGTGGTTGTAGAAGGCGCGCAGCTTCTCGACGCGCGGCGCGCCTTCGCCGACGGCCGCGCGCGCGCGCTCGATGTCCTCGCGGTACTGGCGGCAGCCGGAGTAGGAGCTGTAGGCCGAGGTGACGAAGGCGAGCGCGTTCTTAATACCGTCGTCGCGCATCTGCCGGAGCGTGTCGGCGAGCAGGGGGTGCCAGTTGCGGTTGCCCCAGTAGACGCGCAGGCGCGGGCCTTCGCGTTCAAGCTCCTGTTCTAAGGCAGCAATCAACCGGCGGTTCTGCCCGTTGATGGGGCTCACGCCGCCGAACAGCTCGTAATGGTGCGCGACCTCGCGCATGCGCGACTCGGGGACGTTGCGGCCGCGCAGGACGTTGGCGAGGAAGGGCATCACGTCGTCCAAGCCCTCGGGGCCGCCGAAGGAGACGACCAGCAGCGCGTCGTAGGTCTGATTCATCGGGTCGGGTCTCTACCTCCGGCTCAGCTCGTGGACGGCTTCAACTAAAGCGACAACGTTTTCGACGGGCGTCTCGGGGAGGATGCCGTGGCCGAGGTTGAAGATGTGGCCGGGGCGGTTGGCGGCCTGTTCGAGAATATCCTTGGCCCTTTGTCGGACGATGTCGGGATTCGTGAAGAGCGCGACGGAGTCGAAGTTGCCCTGCACGGCCACGTCGCCGAGCCGCGCCCACGCCTCGTCCAGACGCACGCGCCAGTCGAGGCCGATCACGTCGCCGCCGGCCTCCTTCTGAAGTTCCAGAAGCGTCGCCGTGCCGGTGCCGAAGTGTATGACGGGGACGCCCGAAGTGACGCCCCGGATGACTTCGCGCGTGTGCGGGAGGACGTACTCGCGGTAGTCGTCGGGGCTTAAGGCGCCGACCCACGAGTCGAAAATCTGGACGGCCTGCGCGCCCGCCTCGACCTGCGCGTTGAGGTAGAGGGAGAGGGCGCGGGCGATCTTCGACATGAGCGCGTGCCAGGCGCCGGGGTCTGTGTACATCAGGCGCTTGGTGTTGACGTAGTTCTTCGAGCCGCCGCCCTCGCAGATGTAGGAGGCGAGGGTGAAGGGCGCGCCGCAGAAGCCTATCAGCGGGAGGTCGGCCTTCAACTCCCGGCGCGTGATGCGGACGGCCTCGTAGACGTAATCTAAAGAAGACACGTCCTCGACCTCGCGGACGCGGTCAACGTCTTTCCCTGAGCGGACGGGGTTGTGGATGACGGGGCCTTCGCCCTTGGCGAATTCGAGTTCGAGCCCCATCGGCTCGACGATGAGGAGGATGTCGGCGAAGATGATGGCGGCGTCAACGTTCAGGCGGTGCGCGGCGTAGACGGTGACTTCGGAGGCGACCTCGGGCTGCTTGCACATCTCAAGGAAGGAGTGCCGGGCGCGCACGTCGCGGTACTCCTTCATGTAGCGCCCGGCCTGTCGCATCAGCCAGACGGGCGTGTACGGCACCTGCTCGCGCCGGCACGCGCGCATGAAGGGGCTGTCGCGCAGCTCTTGGGTAAGTTGGAGACCGCCCGTGCTCTTCCTCGCCTCGCTCATCCGTGCCTCTCGGGGTTAATTTGCCGTCCGCGCGCGGACAATATAGCAGTTAATGGCGCGAAAACAGTACCGCGAGCCGTAGCGAGCGGGTCGGCGATGCGGCGCCCGGGCCGTCCGTCGCGGCGCGCACCCGCTCGCCACCGCTCGCGGTACTGTTTTTCCGGACTCAGAGGCGGAACTTTCACTCTCCGAGACCCGACATTCCGTCTCGGAGACCCGTCTTTCCGTCCCGGAGAGTCAGCGCTGACTCTCCGAGACCCATCGTTCCATCTCGGAGAAGAAACGTTGACTCTCCGAGAGTCATCGATGGCTCTCCGAGACCCAAATTTCACTCTTTGAGACCCATCGTTCCGTCTCGGAGAGTCAACGTTGACTCTCGGAGACGGAATTTTGAGTCTCGGAGAGGGAAATTTCACTCTTGGAATCTCGAAGGAGGTGGGCGGGTGTACTGTTTTGCGGCGGCGGGCGGAATCGCGGGGTCGGGTCGGGCGGTTTCTGCTAAAATTAAGTGCCACAAACGTTTTTGCGGCGGTGTTTAGGTGGTTGAGAGTGGCCGAATGAGCGAACGAGCGGCAGAAGCTTTGATTAACTCAGTGCCAGAGACGGTTCAGGCGGCGCAGGCGGCCCCGAGCTTCGACGAAGCTTTCACCCTGCACCACCGCGCCGTCTTCCGCGCCGCCTACGCGCTCGTCCGCGACGCCGGGCTGGCCGAGGACGTGACCCAGGAGGTCTTCCTCAAGCTCTACCAGCACCTCGGCTCGCTCAAGAACGAGGAGCACGTCCGGCCCTGGCTTCTGCGCGTCGCCTCGAACACGGCGCTCAACGCCATCCGCGGCCGCGGCCGGACGGGCGCGCGCGAGGAGGAGTTCGCGGTCGCCGCCACGGTCGGCGGCGGCTCCGAGCCGGTCGGCATCGAGGCCGACTACGAGCGCCGGACTGAAATCGAAGAGGCGCGCCGGGCGCTGGCGCAGGTCAAGGAGCCGATGCGCAGTTGCCTCCTGCTCAAGCAGCAGGGGCTCTCCTACAGGGAGATCGCGCAGACGCTCAACCTCAACGAGGCGAACGTGGGAAGCTTGATCGCGCGCGGGCGGAAAGAGTTCACGAGGGTCTACGGGAAGATCGGAGGACGCCGATGACGGACAGGCATTTGGACGAAGGAACTTTACAGGCTTACATCGACGGCGAACTCTCGCAGACGCACGCCGCCGCCGCGGCCGCGCACCTCGCCGCGTGCGAGGCGTGCTCCGCGGCGCTCGCGGAGGTGGAGGATGAGTCCTCCTTCTTCGCCACGGCCTTCGCGCCCGACGAGGCGGTGAGCGTCCCGACGGCCGCCCTGCGCGCGCGCCTGAACGCCGCCGTCGCGCAGCTCGACAACGCGGCGGAGTCCGGGCAAAGGCACTCTCAAGGTCGCACCTTCGGCGGATTTTTAGCGTCCTTCTCGGGACTCTTCACCTTCACGCCGCGCGCCGCCGCGGCCTTCGCCACGCTGCTCGTCGCCGTGGCCGCCGGCATCATCTACTTCTCATCCCAGAGGTCACAGCAGCCGCAGGGTTCGTCCCAAATCGCGCAAGTCAATCCGGCGCCCGCGCCCGAGTCCAAAGAGGTGCAGACGCCGCCCGAAATCACCCCCGTCGCCAGCCCCGAGCCGGGCAAGGTCGGGAAGGCGGCTCAGGTCGCCGGCTCCAAGCCGCGCGGGGCGAATCATTCCGCGGAGCCCAAGCGTCAGCCGTTGACTCATGCGCCGAAGGCCGAAGAGCTGCCCGGCGAGAAGGAGTACCAGACGGCCATCGCCTCTTTGGAGAAGACCATCAAGTTCGGCGGCGAGCAGTCGCTGCGGCCCACGGTGCGCGCGGACTACGAGCGCAACCTCGCGCTCCTCGACAGCGCCATCCAGCAGACGCGGCAGGTCGCCGCGCAGAACCCGAAGGACAAGGACGCCGTGGGCTTCCTCATGGCGACCTACCAGAGCAAGGTCGAGCTGCTCTCCCGCGTCGCCGACCAGGCACAGGTCGCCGCGCTCGGGCGTTAGAGTTCTCATACTTGATAGATCGTCGGAATCATACGCGATGAAGTTTTCACTCTTGACACTCCTCTTCGCCCTCGCGCTCGCCTGCGCGCCGCGGGCCGCCGCGCAGCAGCAGCGGCCGAGCCCGGCGAAGGACGAGCCCGCGGCCGAAGAGTTCCCGCTCGAACGGCGCGCCGAGGCGGAGGCCCGCGCGGTCGTCTCGCTCTGCGTCAACGAGGGCGACGTGATCGTGCGCGGCTGGGACAGGAACGAGGTGCGCGCGCGCGCCGAGGGCGAGGGGACTCTGCGCCTCCTGACGCCCAACGTGCGCCCCGCGCCGCGCGTCGAGGTGCTCGTCTCCGAGGACAAGGAAGCTGATTTGAACGCGGGCCACTGCGGCTCGAACGAGACGGTCGAGCTGACCGTCCCGCGCGGCGCGACCGTCGAAGTCGAGTCGCGCACGGGGCACGTCGAGGTCGCGGACGTGGCCGAGGCGCGCGTCAAAGTCCTGAGCGGCGACGTGGAGGTGCGCCGGGTCGCGCGCGCCGTCCAGGTCTCCTGCCTGAGCGGCGACGTGTCCGTCTCCGACTCGACCGGGTCGGTGCGCATCAACACCGTGAGCGGCGACGTGGAGGCGCGCAACCTGCGCACGTCCGCGGCCGGCGACGACTTCGAAGCCAAGTCCGTGAGCGGCGACGTGACGATTGAAGGCGTCGCGCACGGCAGCGTCACGGGCTCGTCCACCAGCGGCAGCCTCCTCTACACGGGGCCGCTCGCGCGCGGCGGCTCCTACGACTTCCGCACCATCTCGGGCGAGGTGACGATGGAGCTGCCCGCCGACGCCTCCTTCAACCTGCACGCGAAGGTCGTCGTCAGCGGCGAGATCGTCACGGACTTCCCCGTCAAGACGGCCGGCACCTCCGCGCCCGCCGGAGCCCCTGTCAACACGGCCGGGATGCCGCCGGCCCCGCCGACCCCGCCCGTCCCCGGCGTCGAAGTCCCGCCCACGCCGCCCGGTCACGCCGGCAAAGGGCCGAAAGGCAAAGCCCCCAGGGAGCAAGAGTCCGCGCGGCTCGACGGCACGGTCGGGACGGGCGACGCCGTCATCAACCTCAGCTCCTTCAGCGGCTCGCTGCACCTGGTAAAACGCTAGCCGGCGCCTCGGTTAAAGGCGCCGCGGAAGAAGAGAGCCCGGCACCCCGGTGTCGGGCTCTCTTCTTAAATCGAGGAAATTTTTGCCACGAACGCGGCGGGCGCGGTGTTTCCTCTTTGGAACAAGGACGCGGGCCGAACTCTCTGACTCCCAGGAGGCAAGCATGAAGCGCACACTCAATCTCGTCATCATCTTCGCAGCCGCCGCGGCGCTCGCCACGTTCGGCCACACTTTCAACGCCAGCCCCGGGCCGCTGCAAGCCTACATCGACGCGACCGCGAACGCGGCGCCCGCGACTCCCGCGGCCGCCGAGCCGCAGCGGCAGGGTAACGAGTTCCGCCTGCGCGAGGCGCTGGCCGCCGGGCGCACCCTCGAAATCAGGGGCATCAACGGCAACGTCTCGGCCGAGCCGGCCGCGGGCGGCGAGTTCGAGGTCGTGGCCGTCAAGAGCGCGCGCCGCAGCGACCCCGAAGAGGTGCGCATCGAGGTCGTGCGCCACGCCGAGGGCGTGCTCATCTGCGCCGTCTACCCGAACCCCGATGGCGAGCCGAACACCTGCGAGGTGGGCGGCAGCCGCTCGCACGTCCACGACAACGACACGACCGTCAACTTCACCGTGCGCGTCCCGGCGGGCGTCAACTTCAACGGCCGCACCGTCAACGGCAAGGTGGACGCCGACGGCCTCGCCTCCGACGTGGACGCGAAGACCGTCAACGGCAGCATCAACGTCTCGACCACGGGCCTAGCGCGCGCGCAGACCGTCAACGGCTCGATCACGGCCGCGTTCGGCCGCGCCGACTGGCCGGCGGGGCTCGAATTCAAGACCGTCAACGGCGGCATCGACCTGACCCTGCCCGCGAGCCTCAGCGCGCGCGTCGAGGCCAAGACGCTCAACGGCGACATCTCGTCCGACTTCCCCCTGACCGTCAGCGGCACCTTCAGCCGCCGGCGCCTCTCGGGCACCATCGGCTCCGGCGGCGGCGACCGCCAGCTCATTCTCGAAACCGTCAACGGCAGCGTCCAGATACGCCGCGCGAGCTAAGACTAAATGATGAGTGATGAACGATGAATACGGCAGCGTCGTTATATTCATCACTCATCACTCATCGCTGCATACCGAGGAATCATCATGTCGAAGAAGCGTTTGTTCTTAATCTTTGCCGCGGCGGCGGCGCTGTTGTTGACGGCGGCGGACGCTTCGGTCAGGGCGCAGCGTTCGGAGCGGCCGGAGCTGACCGAGGAGTTCCACCAGACCTACCCGCTCGCGGCCGGCGGCCGGGTCAGCCTCTCGAACATCAACGGCGCGGTGAAGGTGCAGGCGTGGGAGCGCGCCGAGGTGAAGGTGGACGCCGTCAAGCGCGCGTACACCCCGGAGCGCCTGCGCGAGGCGCAGATCAAGGTCGATGCCACGGCCAACCGCGTCCGCATCGAGACCGAGTACCCCGACTCCAGCCTGCGCTGGACTGACCGCGACAACGAGCGCCGCGAGAACCCCGCGACCGTCGAGTACACGCTCACCGTCCCGCGCGGCGTCAACATCGACGAGGTCAACCTGATTAACGGCGACCTCGACGTCGCGGGTCTCGCCGGCCCGGTCAAAGCCTCCTCCATCAACGGCCGCGTGACGGCCTTGGGGCTCTCCGGCCCCGTCAACCTCTCGGTCATCAACGGCCGGCTCGAAGCCACGCTCGACCGTCTGAGCGAGTCGGGCGCGGTCAACCTCTCTTCGGTCAACGGCCCGCTCGTCGTCACGCTCCCTTCGGACGCGAACGCCACGTTGCGCGCGAGCACCGTCCACGGCGGCATCACGAACGACTTCAACCTGCCCGTGCGCGTCGGCGAGTACGTCGGGCGCGACCTGGAAGGGCGCCTCGGCCAGGGCGGCGCCAACGTGCGCCTGAACAACGTCAACGGCTCCGTCCAGATTCGCCGCGCCGCAGACGGCCGGCCCGCGAGCCCCGTCACGAACCTCCTCTCCGAGACGAAGGGGCGCGCCGACTTCGACCGCGACAAGGACAACGACAACGACGACATCGCCGAGTCGGCGCGCGAAGCCGCCGAGTCCGCCCGCGACGCCGCGCGCGAGGCGCGCGACGCCGAGCGCGAGCGAGCGAACGAACAACGCGACCACGCGAACGAAGAGCGCGACCGCCAGCGCGAGGCCGCCCGCGCCGCGCGCGAGGCCGAGAGGGCGATGCGCGACATCGACAAGGACAAGATCAAGGAGGAGATCGAGAGCAGCGTCAACAACAGCTTCGACTCCGCCCGCCGCACCGAGCGCGAGTCGAACACCTTCGCCGTTCAGGGGGCGCCGCGCGTCCGCGTCGAGACGTTCGACGGCGCCATCAGCGTCCACGCCTGGGACAAGTCCGAGGTGATGTACACGGCCACGAAGCGCGCCGCCGACGACCGCGAGATGCAGGGCATCAAGCTCAAGGCACAGGGCGCGGGCGGCGAAGTCACCATCCGCGCCGACTTCGACAAGAGCTTCGCGCGCAACTACAGCGACCACGGCGGGCGCGTCACCTACTCCTCGAACGCCTCGGCCGAGTTCGACCTCTACGTCCCGCGCAACTCGACGCTCTTCGTCTCGACGGGCGACGGCAGGGTGCGCGTGGACGGCGTGAGCGGCGAGGTCGAGCTGCGCACGGGCGACGGCTCCATCGACGTGACGGGCTCGAAGGGCCGCCTGCACGCCGAGACCGGCGACGGCCGCATCCGCGTCGAGAACTTCGAGGGCGACGCCGAGGCGCGCACCGGCGACGGCCGCATCACGCTCGACGGCAACTTCACACGCCTCGCCGCGCGCACGGGCGACGGCACCATCTCGCTCTCGCTCCCCGAGGGCGCCAACGCGACCGTCGAGACCGACGGCGAGTCCGTCTACAACGACGGCGTGGCCGTGGCCGAGACCGACGCGGAGAGCCGCGTCCGCCGCTGGCGCGTCGGCGGCGGCGGGCAGTTGCTGACGCTCCACACGGGCGACGGCCAGATCATCCTCCGCCGGCGTTAACGCGCGCCCCGCGCGGCGCGTCTTAAGGGCCGACAGAGGGCCGCCGGCCGCGGGCACGCGGGATGAAAAGATGTGAAATCTTCTGAAGAAGTGCGCGCGTTCAACGGCCCTCGTGTACGCTGAAAGAAACGGCATTGGTGCCATGATTTCGTTGAAACATTAGGCGCGCGCACTACGTCTAACAGGGCACTCGTGAAAAGCGGTCGTCGAAGCTCCCCCAAGCGCCGTCGCGAGCGGCTCGTCCAGTCCGGCAGCATCAAATCCAATAAGCGGAACGCGCGACCGAGGCGAGGCCGCGCAGTCAGAGCCCTGCCATGAAGAAAAAGCTTCTCTCCGCCGTCGCACTCTCCGCCCTCGCCCTCTCGCTGAGGACCGCGTTCTTTTCGGGTGAGGCGTCGGCGCAGGAGGTCGCGGCGGCGCGTGCGCCCGTGTCAGGCCGGGCGGCGGCGGGCGGCGGCGCGCGCCTGCTCAAGCGCATGACGCTGAGCACGACGGAGACGGCCGAGGGCTCGCGCGTGCGCATCACTTCGGACGCGGCGCTCGAAGGCTACCAGACCTATACGGAGGGCGGCAGGTTCTTCGTCCTCGTCCCGGAGGCCGACGCGGCGGTGCTCGCCTCGGGCGGCACGGAGGCGCGCGGCTTCACGCGCGTCGAGGCGGGGCAGCGCGGCGACGACGCGCTCATCGCCTTCACGCTCGCGCCCGGCGTCGCGCCGCGCGTGCGCGCGAGCTTCAACCGCCTGGACATCCTCTTCGCCGCGCAGACGGGTCAGCAGTCGGGCGGCGGCGGCGAGGCGAACGCTTCCGTGTCGCCGACGCCCCCGCCGGCCGCCCCGGGCGTTGCCGCCCCCGAGAAGGCCGCGCCGCCCGGGGCGAAGGCCGCGCCGCCCGCGACGACGACGACGCCCGCGGGCGGCGGGCAGGTGGGCGGCGCCGTCACCAAGGCCGCGCGGCTGGCGGCCCTGCTCACGCCGGACAAGGTGCAGCCGACGCGGCTCGTGCGCTTCGACAAGGCGCCCGTCATCGACGGCAAGCTGGACGAGGAGGTCTGGAAGACGGCCGCCGTCTTCAAGGACTTCGTGCAGTTCCGCCCCGTTGACCTCGTCGCGCCCTCGCAGCCGACCGAGGTCAGGATCGGCTACGACTCCAAATTCCTCTACGTCGGCTTCCGCGCCTACGACGAGCCGGGCAAGGTGCGCGCCACCATCGCCAAGCGCGACGCGGTCTTCGAGGACGACTGGGTCGGCATCTGGCTCGACACCTTCAACGACGGCCGCCGCGCCTACGAACTAATCTTCAACCCGCTCGGCGTGCAGGCCGACGCCATCTTCACCGAGGGCATCAACGAGGACTTCTCCGTTGACATCGTGCACGAGTCGAAGGGCGTGCTCCTGCCGGACGGCTACTCGGTCGAGGTCGCCATCCCTTTCAAGTCCCTGCGCTACGAGGCGGGCAAGGACAAGAAGTGGGGCGTGCAGATCATGCGCACCATCAAGCGGCTCAACAACGAGCAGTCCACCTGGACGCCCGTCTCGCGCGACAACTCCAGCCTGCTCGGGCAGTCGGGGCACGTCACCGGGCTCGAAGGCATCTCGACCGAGCGCACCGTCGAGCTGATTCCTTCCCTGACCGTCTCCGAGGAGGGCAAGCGCGTGGCCTCCGTGACGAAGGGTCGCGCCGGGGTCTCCGACGCGATGGGCATCCCGTACCCGACGGACGGGGGGCGCTTCCTGAACAAGCCCGTCGGTTTCGACCCGGGGCTCACGGCCAAGTTCAGCATCTCGCCGACGATGACGCTCGACATGGCCCTCAACCCGGACTTCGCGCAGGTCGAGGCCGACGCGACGGTCGTCACCGCCAACCAGCGCTTCCCCATCTTCTTCGACGAGAAGCGCCCCTTCTTCCTCGAAGGCAAGGAGATTTTCGAGACGCTGCTCTCGGCCGTCCACACGCGCACCATCGTTGACCCCGACTACGCCTTCAAGTTCACGGGCCGGCGCGGCCGCAACACCTACGGCCTGCTCTTCGCCTCGGACAACGCGCCCGGCAACCTCGGCGAGGACGACCGCGACTTCCTCCGCGCGACGCAAGACCTCACGTCCGTGAGGGAGCAGGAGCGGAGGAACAGGGAGGCGGCGGTTAGGCGAGACCCGACCTTGAACCTGAACCCCAACCTGACCCCGCTGACCGACGCGCTCCAGTCCGAGCGCGACTCGCTCGCGAAGACGCTCGACCGCAACGCGACCATCGGCGTCCTGCGCCTCAAGCGCGACATCGGCAAGGAGGGGCACATCGGCTTCCTCGGCACCTCCTACAACTTCGTGGACAAGTACAACCAGGTCGGCGGCTTCGACGTGCGCTACCGCTTCAACAAGCAGCTGGTCTTCTGGGCGCAGGCTTTGGGGAGCGTCTCGCACCAGCCCTTCTTCTACCCGGACGAGGCGGGCACCTTCGACCGCAAGGAGAAGGGGCTCGCCTACGCCTACAACCTCGACTGGGCCGCGCGCAACTTCGGCTGGAACTACTCGGCCGTCGGGCGCTCGCGCCTCTTCCGCGCCGACGTGGGCTTCGACCGCCGCTACAACACGCACAACCAGGACTTCTTCGCCCGCTACCAGTCGAACGACAAGGCGAAGGCGAAGATCGTGAGCTGGCGCGTCTTCAACAACTCGACCTTCAACTTCGACTGGAAGTACCGCAGCCAGTTCTTCCAGAACGAGTCGCAGTTGCAACTGCGGATGCAGAGGCAGACCTACGTCGGCTTCGGCGTCGAGGAGGGCTACGAGCGCGTCTTCGAGTCGGAGTTCGGCCCGTCGCGCGAGGGCTTCGCGCTCGCCAACTCGCGGAACGCGCGGCTCGCGGGGCTGACCGTGCCGGCCTGCGTCAACTTCGAGCGGGACAGCGGCGTGCGGAGCCCCGAGCTGAACCCCTGCACCTTCTTCGGCGAAGACCCCGAGCGCTCGGCCTACAACCGCGACATCTACTTCTATGTCGAGACGCACCCGTCGAAGAAGTACTCCCTCAACATCTTCAGCCTCTACCGCTGGGGGCAGCTCGACTTCGACTTCGGGACGGGGAACCCGCGCTTCCCGCGCGTGAGCCCGGCCGCGGTCGCCTTCGGGCAGGACGCGCCGCTCGACCCCGGCCCCGGCAACCAGTGGACGGTGCAGAGCAGCTTCGCCTACCAGCCGACCGACGCGCTGCGCCTCTCGCTCGACTACAACAAGGCGCGGCTCGTGCGCCAGGACACGGGGCTGGTCGCCTTCGACGACAACATCTACTCCCTGCGGGGCACGTACCAGTTCACGCGCTTCATCTTCGCCCGCGCGCGCGTGGACTACACCTCGCTCGGGCGCAACGCGCGCGGCCAGTTCCTGCTGGGCTGGACGCCGAACCCGGGGACGAGCTTCTACGTCGGCTACAACGACGACATGAACCGCAACGGCCTCAACCCCTTCTCGGGCACGCTCGAGCCCGGCTTCCGCCGCAACGGCCGCCTCTTCTTCATCAAGGCGTCCTACCTGATTCGGAAGAGCATCGGGAATTGAGAGGGGTAGTAGGCAGTAGGCAGTTAGGCGGGAGCTAAGGTGGTCAAAGGAATCGGGGCCGGCGTGTTGCTGTACACGCCGGCCCCGATTCCTTCAAGCCGTCTTTATACCTGAACTGCCTACTGCCGTCTGCCTACTGCCTACTTCTTTTTGTAACCGCCGTGATAAACTTTGCGTCTTCAACGCCTGAAGGCAGCTATCACGATGTCATCTCCCGTCAGAATCTTACTCAAAAACTTTGCGCAACGCTCCTCGGTCGCGGCGTTCGCGTTGATGCTTCTGGCCTCCCCCGCGTGCAAGAGCGAGTACCCGGCCTCCGGTCAGCAGAAAGTCCCCGGCGCGGGCGGCGGCGGCGAGGCGCGGCCGGTCAAGGTCGCGCACGTCGAGCAGATGCCCGTCGGCGCGAGCGTCAACGTGACGGGGACGCTCGCCGCGCAGGACGTGGCGACGCTGAGCATCAAGGTGCCGGGCCGCCTGAGCACCGTCACGGTCGACCTCGGCAGCGTCGTGCGACGCGGGCAGACGGTCGCGCAGGTCGAGCAGCAGGACTACAAGCTGCGCGTCCAGCAGGCCGAGGCCGCCTTGCAGCAGGCGCGCGCGCGTTTGGGTTTGCAGCCGCAGGGCGACGACGACACCTTCGACCCCGAAGTCACGGGCACCGTCCGGCAGGCGCGCGCCGTCCTGGAAGAGGCGCGGCAGAACCGCGAGCGCGTCAGGGCGCTCGTCGAGTCGGGCGTCGTCGCGCGCGCGGAGTACGAGGCGGCCGACGCCTCCTTCAAAGTCGCGCAGGGGAAGTATCAGGACGCCGTCGAGGAGATACGCAACCGCCAGGCTCTGCTCGCGCAGCGCCGCACGGAGCTTTCGCTCGCGCGGCAGGCGCTCGCGGACACGGTGGTCGTCGCGCCCTTCGACGGGCTGGTGCAGGAGAAGCGCGCGAGCGTTGGTGAGTACCTCGGCGCGGCCGCGCCCGTCGTGACCATCGTGCGCGTGAACCCCCTGCGCTTCCGCGGCGAGGTGCCCGAGCGCGACGCGGCGACGGTGCGCGCCGGCCAGCCCGTGCGCGTCACGGTCGAGGGCGACCGCGGCCTCTACTCCGGAAGGATCGTCCGCCTCAGCCCGACCATCAACCAGGAGAACCGCGTGCTCGTCGTCGAGGCCGAGATTGCGAACCCCGGCGGCCTCAGGCCCGGCGGCTTCGCGCGCGCCGAGATCGTCACCAACAGCGGCGACGTGGCCGTCACCGTCCCGGCCAACGCCGTCGTCACCTTCGCCGGCATCGAGAAGGTCATCACCGTCGAGAACGGCAAGGCCAAGGAGAAGCCCATCACGACGGGGCGCCGCGCCGAGACCTGGACGGAAATCCTCTCCGGCATTAACGTCGGCGAGGCCGTCGTCTTAGACCCCGGCAACCTGCAGTCGGGCCAGCCCGTCAACGTCGTGGAGTGAAACAGTAGGCAGTAGGCAGATGGCAGTAGGCGGTTGAAGACCCGCTGCCGGAACTTCCGATTTCATCTTGCCACGTCCGAAACGCGGAGCGACTGCCTACTGCCATCTGCCTACTGCCTACTGCTTTCAAGGTGCTCACCGTGAGAAAGACTCTAAGCCTCGCCGTCGTCGCCGCCCTGCTGTGCGGCGTCGTCTTCTGCGTGCCGGCCGGCGCGCAGTCATCCGCCTCACCGGCGGCAGACCCTTACGCCGGACGGCTGCGCGAGTTCGAGGCGTTCGTCGCGACGGCGATGAAGAACGACCACATCCCCGGCATGACCGTCGGGTTCTTCAAGGGTGACTACACCTGGGTCAAGGGCTTCGGCTACGCAGACCTTGAGAACAGGACGCCCGCGATTGCCGAGAGCGCCTACCGCCTCGCCTCCATCACGAAGTCGATGACGGGCGAGGCCGTCGTCCAGCTCGCCGAGCGCGGCAAGCTCGACCTCGACGCCGAGATACAACGTTACGTCCCCGACTACCCCGTCCAGAAGTGGCCCGTCACGGTGCGCAACCTCCTGACGCACACGGGCGCGGGGCAGACGGGGTCGGGGCTGGGGCCGGAGCAGGTCTCGACGAAGGAGGTCGTCGCGCGCATCTCGAAGTATCCCATTCAGTATGAGCCGGGCACGCGCTTCGACTACCAGACGAGCGGCTACAACCTGCTCGGCGCGGCCGTCGAGAACGTCTCGGGGAAGAGCTTAGACGCCTACCTGCGCGAGAACCTCTTCGCGCCCGCCGGGATGAAGGACACCGGGATGGACGACGTCGTCAACCTCGTCCCGAACCGCGTGCGCGGCTACGAGCTGGTGAACGGCGAGATTAAGAACGCGCCCTTCCTCAACGTCAGCTCGCGCTTCGGCGGCGGCGGACTCACCGGCACCGTGCCCGACCTCCTGCGCTGGGCGCGCGCGGCGCTCGCGGGGAAGCTCGTCTCGGCGAAGTGGGTGGACGAGATGCTCAAGCCCTTCACCTCGAAGCCGGGACGCTACACGGGCCTCGGCGACGGCGACGTCTACTACACGCAGGGCTGGATGGTGCGGCCCATCAACGGCAACTTCTCGGTCTTCGCGGCGGGCAGCCAGAAGGGGACTGAGACGCTGCTCTTCTACTTCCCGGAGAAGCGGCTCGGCCTGGCCGTGGCCTGTAACCTACAGTTCGCGCCGACGGAGCGGTACGTGAGCAAGCTCTACCAAGTCGTCACCGGCGACTCGTGGGGAGGGAAGGTCTTCACGCGCGAGAAAGCGGACGCGCCCATCGCGCTCGCTCTCAACAGCGCCTTCAACTACGGCGCGCTCGACTTCGAAGAGCACCGGCGGCCCGCGACCAGCGACGCGAAGGAGTTGGCCGACGCCTTCGCCTTCTTCAACGCGAACGCCTCACGCGCGGCCACGCGCGCCGACTTCAACGCCGTCGCCAAGCGCATCCGCGACGCGCGCCACCCCGTCGGCAACACCAACCTCATCAAACTCGGCTCGTACGTCGCGGCGCGCCTGAAGGAGCGGAACGGCGCGGCGGGGCTCGACAAGTATCACACGTCGGGCGCGATACCTTTCTTCGCCGACTACGTGCGTCTCTACAAGTCCGACTCTTCGGTTCCGAAGTCCCTGCGCTTCACGCCCGAGTTCGAGAAGCTCATCGCGCGCTGGGACGCCGACTGGGCGCGCACCTGGAACGACTACACGCGTCACGTAACCATCGCGCCCGACACGGACTTCGACGCGGTCGGCGCGCGGCTCAGGAAGGAGTTCGCGGGCGCGGAGGTCTACCCCGACTTCATGAACCTCATCCAGCCGATACAGCAGGGCGGGGTGGCCGTGTTCAAGGCGCAGAAGCTCGGGGTTGACCTCTACCCGTACGCGGACGAACTGCTCTTCAACTGGGGCTACTTCATCCTCCTCGGCGAGATGACGCCCGAGGGGCGCGCCGCGCTCAAGCAGGCCGCGGGCGAGTACGAGCGGCCGCTCGCGTACTTCCGCCGCGCGTATGACTCGAACCCCGACGGCGTGATGGCCGCCAAGACGTTCCTCGACATCGGCGGGCGCTGGCTGAACCGGCCGCAGTTCTACGACGCCGCGGCCGAGTTCGTCGGCGCGGGCGTCCAACTCCACCCGAAGGACGCGAAGCTGCGCGAGCTGCTCGGCGACTTCCTCGCGCGCAAGGGACGCACGCAGGAGGCGGCCGAGAGCTACCGGCAGGCTTATAATCTCGAACCCGGGCTGTCGAAGGGGGCCGCGGTCGAAGAGTACGTCGCGCAGCGGCTCAAACTCGCGGCGGAACAGAAGAAGAACTAACGTCATGCAGAAGCTGGCGGAAATCTGTATCAGGCGGCCGGTCTTCGCGGCGATGATCGTGCTCTCGCTCGTCGTCGTCGGCGCGGCGAGCTACTTCCGTCTGGGCGTCGACCGCTTCCCCTCGGTCGACCTGCCGACGGTGAGCGTCCGCACGCAGTTGCCCGGCGCCTCTTCCGAGGAGGTCGAGACGCTCGTCTCGCAGCCCATCGAGGAGGCCGTCAACACGGTCGAGGGCATCGACGAGCTGCGCTCGGTCTCCGCGCCCGGCACCTCGATCATCATCGCCACCTTCAAGCTCGACCGAGACCTCGATACTGCCGCGCAGGACGTGCGCGACCGCGTCACGACCGTCATCAACCAGCTCCCCGAGGACGCCCGCCAGCGCCCGCCCGTCGTCCAGAAGTTCAACAACGACAGCGCGCCCGTCATCACCATCGCGCTCACCGGCGAGCGTAGTTTGCGCGAGCTGACCGAGCTGGCCGACAAGACCGTCCGGCCGCAGTTCGAGCGCGTCGGCGGCGTCGGGCAGGTGCAGATCGTCGGCGGGCTGGAACGCGCCATCAACGTCTGGGTGGACGCGGCCCGGCTCGAAGCCTACCAGATACCCATCACGTCCGTGCAGACGGCGCTCGCGCGCCAGAACGCGGACATCCCCGGCGGCAACGTCACGACCAACAACGAGGAGCTGACGCTGCGCACGATGGGCCGCGTCACAGACCCGCGCGCCTTCAACGACCTGACAATCGCCAACCTCGGCGGCTCGGCCGTCCGCCTGCGCGACGTGGGGCGCGTCGAGGACAGCACGAAGGAGCAGCGAAGCCTCGCGCGCCTGAACGGCGTGCCGACTGTGACCTTGCAGATACAGCGCCAGTCGGGCGCCAACACCATCGAGGTCATCGGGGGCATCAAGCAGGCCCTGGCGCGCGTCGAGGGGCAGCTCCCCTCCGACGTGAAGGTGGAGGTCATCCGCGACCAGTCGCGCTACATCGAGGCGGCGCTCCACGAGATTACCGTCCACCTGGTTTTGGGCAGCATCCTCGCGTCGCTCGTCGTGCTGTTCTTCATGCGCTCGTGGCGCTCGACGCTGATCGCGGCCGTCGCCATCCCGGCGTCGGTCGTCTCGACCTTCGCCATGATGCGTGCGCTCGACTTCACCCTGAACAGCGTGACGATGCTCGCGCTCGTCCTGATGGTCGGCGTCGTGATCGACGACGCCATCGTCGTGCTCGAGAACATCTTCCGTTTCGTCGAGGAGAAGCGGATGACGGCGATGGAGGCGGCGCGCGAGGCGACGGCCGACATCGGGCTGGCCGTGCTGGCGACGACGCTCTCGCTCGTCGTCATCTTCCTGCCGGTCTCGTTCATGTCCTCCATCTCGGGGCGCTTCCTCTACCAGTTCGGCATCACGGCGGCCGTCGCCATCATGGTTAGCTTGCTCGTCTCGTTCACGCTGACGCCGATGATGTCGGCGCGCCTGCTGCGCGCGGAGGACGCGAAGGGGCACGGCGGCGGGCAACACGAAGGCGAGTACGAGGGCACAAAGGCGGGCTCGCGGCGCGGCTTCTACAGCTACATCGACCGCGCGTACACGTGGCTGCTGACGCTCTCGATGCGTCACCGCGTCGTCGTCTCCGCCCTCGCCCTCGCCGTCATCGCTTCGAGCGCGCCGCTCTACCGCGCGGTCAAGCAGGAGTTCATCCCCTCGAACGTGGACGAGGCGGAGTTCGAGGTCTCGGTCAGCGCGCCGGAGGGGACGAACCTCGCCTCGATGAACGAGACGATGCAGGCGATGGAGCAGGACATCATGAAGACGCCCGGCGTCCGGCTCGTCCTCGCCTCGGCGGGGGGGAGCTTCCTCGGCGGCGTCAACCAGAGCGACATGTACATCCGCATCGCGCCGCACGAGGAGCGCACGCTCTCCTTCGGCCGCCTCTGGCGCGAGACGCTCGCCGGCCACCCCCTCGGGGCCTTCCACGGCAACTACACGCAGCAGGACGTGATGCAGGAGGTTCGTCGCAGACTTCAGAAGTATCAGCCGATGCGCGTCGGCGTCCGCAACGCGCAGTCCTTCAACTTCGGCGCGGGCGGGCGCTTCGACATAGACTTCGTCATCCGCGGCCCCGAGCTCGAAAAGCTCGCCGAGTACGCGGAGGACTTGCGCACGCGCTCCGCCAAACTCGGCGGCATCGTGGACGCCGACACGACGCTCAAGCTCAACAAGCCCGAGCTGCGCGTCGAGATCGACCGCGAGCGCGCGGCGGCGCTCGGCGTCTCGACGGCCGACGTGGCGAACTCCCTGCGCGTGATGGTCGGGGGCGACCAGGAGGTGACGCGCTACCACGACGCCACGGTCAACGAGGCTTACGACGTGCAGCTCCGCCTGAACGAGCGCGACCGCAACGACCCGCGCACGCTGGGCCAGCTCTACGTGCCCTCCTCGCGCGGCGGGCTCATCCGCCTCGACAACCTCGTCAAGATACGCCGCGACATCAGCCCCTCGCGCATCGACCGCATCGACCGCCAGCGGCAGGTCTCTCTGCGCGCCTCGGTCGCGCCCGGCTACGCCCTCGCCGACCGCATCGAGGCGCTCAGGGCCGAGTCCGTTCGGATGAACATGCCGGCCGCCTACACGACGGCCGTCTCGGGGCGCGCGCGCGAGCTGGAGCGGACGTTCACGGAGTTCCTCTGGGCGTTCATGCTCTCAATCATCTTCATGTACATGATTCTCGCGTCGCAGTTCGAGAGCACGATTCACCCGGTCACGATTCTCTTGAGCCTCCCGCTCGCGATCCCGTTCGCGCTGCTCTCGCAGTACATGACGGGCGACACCCTGAACCTCTACTCGGCGCTCGGCATCCTCGTGCTGTTCGGCGTGGTGAAGAAGAACTCGATTCTGCAGATCGACCACATGAACAACCTGCGCGCGAAGGGGATGGAGCGGTTCGAGGCCGTCATCCAGGGGAACCGCGACCGCCTGCGCCCCATCCTGATGACGACGCTCGCGCTCGTCGCGGGGATGCTCCCGCTCGCGCTCGGCACAGGCCCCGGCGCGGAGGAGCGGCGCTCCATCGCGGTCGTCGTCATCGGCGGCCAGTCGCTCTCGCTCCTCTTGACGCTGCTCGTGACGCCGGTCGCCTACACCATCTTCGACGACATCGGCCGCACGGCCTGGTGGCGCAGACACGTCGGCAACGTCCTCGCCTACCCGTTCCACACGGGCAGAAGGGTGCGCGCCGCCTTCGCGCGCCGCCGCGCTATTGAAAGTGAAGAGGAAGCTGCGGCCGACACGCCCGCCGAAGAGACAGTCGGCGCGGGCGGCGACTAAAGCGAGCGAGTTTTTACCACAGAGACACAGAGGCACGGCTTGGAGACTTATCTCAACAAGCTGTGCCTCTGTGTCTCTGTGGTGAACTGTCTTCTAAGTTTGAACGGACGGCCCGTAGTCCGACGCTTCCAAGCCGAACGTCCACGCGACGGCCTCGCGCGCCGTGCGCACGTTCGGGGGCACACGGAGAAAGTAGGTCTTGTGTGAGCCGTCGGGCTCGGGCGTCGAGTTGCGCACCTCGACCATGACGAGCGGCTCGTCCCGGAACAGCTCCAGCGAGTAGAGTATGCCGAACTCGTCCTGGTGGACGACGCGCGCGCGGCTGTCGAGCAGGAAACGCTCCGGCCCGTAGATCTCTATCATCGCGCGCCGCCACTCGACGTTGTGCTCGTCCTCGATCTGCCCGACCGTGAGCAGGTGGCGATTCTCGATGAGGTCGGCCGTCACCTCCATCCCGCGCCAGGCGTAGAAACTCCACCCGTCCTTATAGCCGAGCGCCGGCCCGTCCGGCGCGTGCAGCCGGCCCGACGCCTCGCAGCCGACGGCGGTCGGCCGTTCGGTGAAGACGACGAGGCGGCTCAAAGGCCACCACCAGCCGCACTGCCTGCTCAACTCGCAGAGGGCCGTCAGCCTCTCTGCCTCTTCTTCGTCGCCGCCACCTCCCGCGGCGAGCGCCCACTCGCAGAAGGCCAGCCGCCACGCGTCGTGCGTGCCGAAGCCGAAATCACGGGTGTCGCCGCCGGGCATGGTCTCAAAAGGTATCTCGCGCGTGAGCCGCACGGCCGCGCCGTTCGTCTCGAACGGCTCCAAGACCCTCTGCCAGCGCCGCGGCTTGACGGCGGGCGGCGTCTGGCGCAGGAGCTTCTCGCGAACCCGTGCGAAGACCTCCGACTTCAGTTGCTCGGGGGTGAAGCCTTCCGACCCCGGCTCGACGCCGACGATCCCCGCGTGCCAGATGTCGTAGACGTAGCGCGCGGAGAAGCTTTCTGCCAGGCGGTCGCGGACGATTCTGATTGCGCGCGAGCAGAGTCTGCGCAGCGCGTCGAAGGCGGCGGGCGGCTCGGGCGCGCCTTCGCGCCTCGGCGCGTTGAGGCACTCGAAGATTCGCCTCGGCCGCGGTACGTCGAACCGCCGGAAGAGTCCCTCGGGGTCGCGGTCTTGGAAGACGGTGGCGGCGACGATGCCTTCGAGCGGGGAGTCGAGCCAGACGTAACCTTCGGGCGGCGTCAGGCCGGCGCGCAGGTAGAGTTCGCGCGCGGCCTCCTGCGCGGCCGCGCGGTCGGACGGCCCCGTCGAGAGGGCGACGGCCGTCCACTTCTCGCGGAGCGCCGCGGCTAGTCCCTGGCTCTCTTCGCGGCTGAGTGGTTCGGCGGAGGACATGGGGCGGAGGGGCGGGTCTTAGTCCGCGACGTAGCGCGAGTCCGGGGCGTCGTCCGCCTCTTCCTCGTCGTCATCATCACCGCGGGCGGGGACGTACTCGCGCTGGCGGACGACGCGGTATGCGCCCGCCGGCAGCTCGATGGTGTCGTGCTCCTCGTGCCTGAGCGAGACGCCGCGCGAGGTGAAGAGGAAACGTTCGCCGGTCTCCAGCTCTATCAACTCCGCGTCGGCGTCGGCGATGGCGTGCGCGTGCCCGGTCGCCTCCCCATAGGCGAGGACGATGCGGCCGTCGTCACGCGGCACGCTGCGGTGCGGGAGAGTCCTGACGTCGTCCCCCACCCTGACGAGGAACACGTCGCCCTGTCGGTATTGAACGCCCCGAAATTGCTCTGCCAAGTGTCTGATCCTTTCCGTTGCGGGAGTGTGACGGAGGCGGCCGCGGGATTGACCGCGGCGACGCGCGATGTGTTAAGCTGGCCGCCATCATAGTCCGGTCGTCCCGCAAGGGCAACAAGGAAGACCGGCAGACCAACCGGATGACTCTCAGCACGAAAGACAGACTCGTCGGGCGGCCCGTGCCACGCAAGGAGGGGCGCGCGAAGGTGACGGGCGCCGCCCGCTACGTGGACGATCTTGTGCTCCCCGGCATGCTCCACGGCGTCACCGTGCGCAGCCCCTTCCCGCGCGGGCGCATCACCGGCGTCCACTTCGGCGAAGGCATCCCGTGGGACGAGTTCACCGTCGTCACCGCGCGCGACGTACCCGGCCACAACTACGTCGCGCTCATCCTCAACGACCAGCCGTACCTCGCCGACCGGGTAGTCAACCACGCCGAGGAGCCCGTCCTCCTCCTCGCGCACGCGGACAAGTACCTGCTCGAAGAGGCGCGCCGCGCGGTGAAGATCGAGGCGGAGCCTCTGCCCGCCGTCTTCGACATCGAGGAGTCGCTCGAACCCAAGGAGATCATCTGGGGCGCGGACAACGTCTTCAAGACCTTCCTCGTCGAGAAGGGGAAGGTCGAAGAGGTCTGGGACAGAGGCGACGTCGTCGTCGTCGAGGGCGAGTACCGCACGGGCGCGCAGGAACAACTCTACATCGAGACGAACGGCGTCATCGCCGAGGTGAGTCCCGAAACTGGCGTAACGGTGCGCGGCTCGATGCAGTGCCCCTACTACGTGCACAAGGCGCTCGTGAAGCTCTTCGACCTGCCGGAAGATAAAGTCCGCGTCATCCAGACCGAGACGGGCGGCGGCTTCGGCGGCAAGGAGGAGTACCCTTCGATGATCGCGGGCCACGCCGCCCTGCTCGCCTGGAAGTCGGGCCGGCCCGTCAAGATGGTCTACGACCGCGCCGAGGACATGGTCGCCACGACCAAGCGCCACCCCTCGCGCACGCGCCACCGCACGGCCGTCACGCGCGGGGGCAAGCTCGTCGGGATGGAGATCGACTTCGACATCGACGGCGGCGCCTACGCCACGCTCTCCTCGGTCGTCCTCTCGCGCGGGACGATTCACGCCGCCGGGCCTTACAACTGCCCGAACGTCCGCATACGCTCGCGCGCCGTCGCGACCAACGTCCCGCCGCACGGCGCGTTCCGCGGCTTCGGCGCGCCGCAGAGCATCTTCGCCCTCGAACGCCACCTGGATAAGGTGGCGGCGGCGGTCGGCCTCACGCCCGAAGAGCTGAGACGCCGCAACTTCATCACGAAAGGCGAGACGACCGCGACGGGGCAGGTCATACGCGAGGACGTAGACCTTCCGGGGCTGCTCGACCGCGCCTTCGAGCTGACCGACTACCAATCGAAGCGCGAGCGCTTCGCGCGCGAGAACGAGGGCGCGCGGAGAAAACGCGGCATCGGCTTCGCCACCTTCATGCACGGCGCGGGCTTCACAGGCTCGGGCGAGAAGTACCTCCAGTCAATCGTCGGCTGCGAGGCGACGGCCGAGGGGCGCGTCCGCGTGCTCGCGGCGAGCACGGAGATAGGGCAGGGGACGAAGACCGTCTTCGCGCAGATCGCGGCCGAGGCGCTGGGCCTCGACTACGAGACGGTCGAGGTCGTCCAGCCCGACACGGCCGACGTGCCCAACAGCGGCCCGACGGTCGCCTCGCGCACGACGATGATCGTCGGCAAGCTCGTCGAGTCGGCCGCGCTTCAGCTCAGAGAGACCTTGAAGGGCGCGGGCCTCATCTCAGACTCCTACACGCAAAGCGAGTGGGCGCGCGCGTGCGGCGAGTACACGTCGAGGCACGGCGCGCTCAGGAAGCACGTGCAGTATCAGCAGCCCGCCGAGATCGAGTGGGACGACGAGCGCTACCGCGGCGACGCGTACGGCGCGTACGCGTGGGCCGTCTACGTCGCAGAGGTGTCCGTCGACACTCTGACGTACGAGGCGCGCGTCGAGGACTTCGTCGCCGTGCAGGAGGTGGGCCGGGTCATCCACCCCGTCCTGGCCGCCGGGCAGATCGAGGGCGGCGTCGCGCAGGGTATCGGCTGGACGCTTTACGAGAACGTCGTGTGGCGCGGCGGGCGGATGGCGAACGGGCAGATGACGAACTACATCATCCCGACCTCGGCCGACATCCCGCCCATCCGCGTCCACTTCTTCGAGAACCCGTACGCGGGCGGCCCCGGCGGCGCGAAGGGCATCGGCGAGCTGCCGATGGACGGCCCCGCCCCCGCCATCCTCAACGCCGTCGAGCACGCCACCGGCCACGCGTTCGACTTCGTCCCGCTCACGCCCGAGGCCGTTATGGACGCGCTCGAAGGCGAGACGGCCGGCGCGGCAAAGTAGAGATGTCTGAATCCCCAGGTAAAATCTCCGTCCCCTGCGACGTCAACGGCGAGGCCGTCACGCTCCGCGCGTACCCTTTCGCGCGGCTGCTCGACGTGCTGCGCGAGGAACTTAAACTGACCGGGACGAAGGAGGGCTGCGGCGAGGGCGAATGCGGCGCGTGCTCCGTGCTCCTCGACGGCGAGCTGGTCAACAGCTGTCTCGTCCCCGCGGCGCAAGTCGAGGGCGCGAACATTCAGACGGTCGAAGGCGTGGCCGACGGCGAACGCCTGCACGCCGTCCAGCAGGCGATGCTCGAATCGGGCGGCGCGCAGTGCGGCATCTGCACGCCGGGCATGGTGCTCGCGGCCGTCAACCTACTTCGGCACACTCCCGACCCGACCGAGGCCGACATCCGCGAAGGTCTCGCGGGGAACCTCTGCCGCTGCACCGGCTACATGAAGATTTTCGACGCAGTTATCCACGCGTGTAAGAAATGATGAGTGATGAATGATGAATGATGAATCGAAGGCAGCTTGTCTTTCATTCATCGTTCATCACTTATCACTCATCACTCGACTAAGATGAGAGCTTACCTGCCTGCATACGAGATGGTCGTGCCGCGCACGCTCGACGATGCGCTGGCGCTTTTGCGCGAGGGGGCGGGCGCGTGGCAGCCGTTCGCGGGCGGGACGGACTTGATGGTGCTCCTGGAGGCGGGGAGGCTTGAGCAGAGGAAGTTCTTCAGCATCCGGCACCTGAAGGAGCTGCGCGGCGTCGAGGAGGTCGACGGCGGAGTGCGCGTCGGCGCTTTGACGACCTACACGGACGTGCGGCGGAGCGAGTTGTTAAGTCAACACTTCCCGATGTTGGGTCAGGCCGCGCGCGAGACGGGCGGCATCGCCATCCAGAACCGCGGCACCGTCGGCGGCAACATCGCCAACGCCAGCCCCGCCGCCGACACGCCGCCCGCGCTTTTGGCGTACGGCGCCGAGGTCGAACTCGTCTCGGCCGAAGGCGCGCGCCGCGTCCCTTACGCGGACTTCCACACCGGCTACAAGCAGACCGTCATGCGCGCGGACGAGCTGATCGCGGCCGTCCGTCTGTCTAAACCGAGTGAGGGCGCGCGACACTTCTACCGCAAGGTCGGGACGCGGCGCGCGCAGGCCATCTCGAAGGTCTGCTTCGCGGCGCTGGCGGAGATGGAAGGGGACGCGTTGAGAGAGGTGCGCGTCGCCCTGGGGAGCGTCGCGCCCGTCGTGCTGCGCTGCCGCAGGACGGAGGTGTCGTTGCGGGGCCGCACGCCCGACGACGAAACGTTGACGGCCGCGCTCGAAGAACTCGGGCGCGAGGTCACGCCGATTGACGACGTGCGCTCGACGGCGCGTTACCGCACGCGCGTCGCGCAGAACCTGCTGCGCGAGTTCCTGTCGGGGCTGCGCGGGGGAGGATTCGGGAGTTGAAGAAGAGACTGCTGCTCTCCGCCGCCCTGCTCGCCTTCGCGTGCGCCTCACGCGCCGCCGGACAGGAGGCCGCCTGGTCGCGCTACACGTACGCGGGCGAGGAGTTCTCGGTCGAGCTGCCGGGGACGCCCTTGGTCTATAACACGGACAGGCTGGTCAACGGCAACTTGCGAAAGCCGAACTACGAGAAGGTGCGGGTCTTCGACCTCTATTCCGGCGGCGTCATCTTCTTCGTCGCCGCGTACGACCGGCCGCACCCGGAAGAGTCTTTCGACTTCTTCGCGGCCGAGCTGCGCGGCGCGTGGGGGCTGGTGGCGAAAGGGGATTTGAAGCTGGGCGGCTTCGAGGGCCGTTCGTACGAGGCGGTCGGCACGCAGCGCGGGCGGAAATTCTACGACGTGCACGGGGAGGCGCGCGTCTTCCGCGCGAAGAGCCACGCCTACCTCCTGCTGGCGCTCTCGACCGAGCCGAACCGCCCCGAGGTCAGGCGCTTCCTGGACTCAGTCACGCTTGGGCCGGCGCCCGCGGGCGAGCAGGTCGCGGCGGAGGCCCCCGTCCCGCGCTACGTCGCCCCGAAGAAGCAGGAGGGGCCGCCGCCGGAGGCGGTGCCGAATCTCGTGCGCGGGCCGGACGATCCTTACGAGATGAAGGAGCTGGAGCACAAGGCCGTCATCGTCTACAAGCCGGAGCCGCCCTACACGGAGGAGGCGCGGAAGCGGAACGTGACCGGCGTGATCAGGGTGAGGGCCGTCCTCTCGCCGACGGGGGAGGTGGTCAGGCCGGAGGTGCTCAAGTCGCTCCCGAGCGGGCTAACCGAAAGCGCCCTGCGCGTCACGCGCCACATGCGCTTCTTCCCGGCCGAGAAGGACGGCCGCCCCGTCCCGCAGTACGTGGTGCTGGAGTTCAACTTCAACATTTATTGAAGTAGGCAGTAGGAATACGAAGCGGCGCGCCCAGGTTAATCCGAACGCGCCGCATTGTCTTCTTACTGCCTACTGTCTACTGCCTACTGCCTCTAAAACTTCCTTACGAGCAGCACACCCACAATCAACAGGAGCGCGCCGAGGAGGCGGAGCGCGGTGACGGGGCGCGCGGCGAAGCCGACGACGCCGAAGTGGTCGAGCAGGATCGAGACGAGCACCTGCCCGGCGATGCTGATGGAGATGAAGGTCGCCGCGCCGAGGCGTGGGGCGAAGGTCGCCGCCGCCGTCACGAAGACCGCGCCGAAGAGTCCGCCCGCCCAGGCCCACCACGGCGCCTCCGCGACCGCGGCCAGGGGCGGGAGGCTCGGCCGCGTCGCCGCGTTGTAGGCGAGGAGCGCGAGCGTGCCGACGGCGAACGAGACGAGCGAGGCCGTCACGGGGTGGCCGACCCAGCGCGCCAGCTGCGCGTTGACGCCCGCCTGCAAGGGCATCAGCGCGCCGGCCAGGAGACAGACGAGCAGGTAGAGCCAGACCATACCTTCCCCCGTTGAGTCTTAAAGTTCGGCAGTGCGCGAGCCACGAACTTAACTTGCCCGCGCGCCCGCGGGCAAGCCGCCGGAAAATCTTTTCAGACGGAGGCGGGGGTGATATAGTCCCGCGCCGGAATCCCGACCGCGAAAGAACCCTCCAAAGGAGATTTGGTACATGCAGAACTACGGAAACCCCACGCCGCCGCCGCCGCAAGCCCCGCAGGGCGGGTACGGTACGCCGCCCCAGCCGCCCGCGAAGAAGGGCATGTCCACGGGCATGAAAATCCTGATCGTCGTCATCGTCCTCGTCGTCGGCGGGGGCGTCGTGCTCGCCGTCGCCGGCGGCGGCCTGGTCTGGTACCTCAGCCGCAAGGCGCAGGAGACGGCGAGCACGCGGAGCCGGGACGCGCTCAAGGGGCTCGCGGGCAGCAGCAGCAGCAGCGGCGGCGACATCGAGGCCGAAGCGCCGAGTCCGACCTCCGAGCAGCAGGCGGCCATCGCCGGCGGGCAGACGGCGAAGTGGGAGCAGCAGGAGATTTCGTGGACGGTGCCGCAGACGTGGAAGAAGGACACGGCCAGCAGCACCCAGTTGACGTGGAGTTCACCCGGCTCCTGGGACGCGGCACACCTCATCGTGAGCATCTCGCCGATGGCCGCCGACTTCCCCGAGGAGATCAGCCTCAAGGCCAACTACGACAGCTTCAAGCGCGACCCGCAGAAGTACGAGGAGGTGCGGTGGGTCAAGTTCGGCGACGCGAAGGGCGTCCTGTTCCGCGAGGCCGCGCCCGAGAGCGGCGACAACCCGCGGCGGCTCCAGTGGATCGGCTTCCGCGACTACAAGGGCCAGAAGCAGATGGTCAACATCATGCTCGCCGCCCAGGGCAAATACTTCGCCCGCCACGAGGACGCGATGTACGGGATTCTCTACTCGACCGAGCTGGGAGAGTGAAGGCAGTAGGCAGTAGGCAGTAGGCAGACGGCAGTTAAAGCAAAAAGCAGTCCTAAAGAGACGGAGGCGGCGAGTAACGAAGCTCGCCGCCTCCGTCTCTTTAGGACGCTTACATCTAGAAAGGCTTCCTGCCTTTCAACTGCCTACTGCCGTCTGCGTACTGCCTACTGAAAGACCTTGTCCACGGGCACGATGACGACTTGGTCGGGGCGGACGGGGATTTTGTAGTTCTCGATGACCTTGTCCTCGGCCAGGATGTCTGCGGGCTTGGGCGAGTTGTAGGTGATGGGCGAGGGCGTGCCCTTGACGATCCGGTCGCGCAGGCCCTCGGCGTCCTTCGTGATGACGACGACGCGCAGCTGGCCGGGCGCGAGGTACTGCTTGATCGCCCGGTTCACGTCCGCCACCGTCAGCTTCGAGAGCGACGCGCGCATGAAGGCCGTGTACTCGGGCGTGCCGTAGTAGCGGCTGTCGAGCGCGTAGCCCAGGCGCGCGCCCTGCGTCGCCGTCAGGACGTTGGCGTACTTGACGAGGAAGTCGCGGATGGCCTCGAAGTCCTTCGGCGGGATGCCCTCCCGCAGGAGCTTGTCGTACTCGTAAAGCGCGGCGCGCAGCGCGAAGTGCGAGTTCTGCGGCTCGACCGGCCGTATCCAGATTTGGAAAATCTGCGAGGAGCGGCCGAGGTTCGGCGAGGGCGTGAACTGGAACATGCCGCGCGGGAAGTATTCGACGTAGGCGTAGTCGCCGTAGTTCAGGCCGCGCGCCTCGCGCAGGCGCTGGTACAGATGACTCACCGAAGAGCGGTGCTGGCCGAGGTACGAGGCGACGAGCGCGAGCGCCGGCCAGTCCCTGTGCGAGCGGTTGACGGGGATGGGGAAGCCCATCGAGATGGCCGTCGCTCGCGTCTCGCGCTTGATGATCTCGACGCGCATGCCGGGCGCCGTCTTCGGCTGCGCGTACTTCTTCGGCGCGCCCGAGCCGGCGGGGAGCTTGGCGAAGTCCGACTTCAACCTCTCGGCGAAGTCCGTTGGGTAGCCGCCCGCGAGCCCGACGACGAGGTTCGCCTGCGTGTAGTTCGCGCGGTAGAAGTCCCGCACGTCGTCGAGCGTCAGCTTTTCGAGCGAGGAGACGGTGCCGGTGCTGTTGTGCCCGTACGGGTGGCCGGCGTAGACGATGTCGTAGAGGTACTCCTTGCCCAACTCCTCGTCGTTGCCCTGGCGCAGGGTGGTCTTCAGGTAGGTGGCGGCGTCCTCCTTCAGGCGCTTGAAGTCGTCCTCGCGGAAGCCGGGGTCGAGCAGCATGTCGCGGATGATCCCGTAATACTTCTCCAGGTTGTCGACGTGCGTCGTGCCCGCGAAGACGGTCATCTCCTTATCGACCTGCGAGCCGAAGCCGGCGGCCATCGGGTAGAAGGCTTCGGTGATCTCCTCGTAGGCAAGCGCGCGCGAGCCGCCCTCGGAGAGCATCGCGGCCGTCAGCGCCGCCACGCCCTCCTTGCCTGCGGGATCGTTGGCCGACCCCGTCATGAAGAGCAGGCGGAAAGAGACGAGCGGCGACTGCGAAGGCTCTAAGACCGAGGCGATAGCTGCCGCGTGGGCGGCGTCGGAAGTGCTGGAAGTCATCTGTTTCTGGGCCGTGCCGCGTCCGCGCCGCTGCGCCTGGGCCGCGAGCGGGGCGAGCATGAGTAGGGCGATGAGAAGGGTTGTGGTCGCGCTGCGCATTAGTCCTGCCCCCCCTCGTTGTGGTTGCTGCCGCCGAGCGCCGAGAGGTTCTGCCCCTTGGTGGCGAGCGTGACGACGGTGCTGCTCTCCGCGCGGAAGTACTTCTTCACCGCGTCGCGGATGTCCTCGGGCGTCACGGCCTGGTAGGTCTGGAAGAGGCGGTTGAGCGTCTCGGGCGTGCGCTCCAGGGCGATGTAGGGCGCGAGCGCGCCGGCGATGGCGTCGTTGCTGTTCATCGCCAGCGCGAAGCTGTAGCGCGTGCGCGAGCGCGTGGCGTCGAGCTTGGCCTGCGGGATGAGCTCCGTCTTGTAGCGCTCGAAGGTCTTCAGAACTGCATCGCGGACGTAGGTGACCTGCGCCGGGTCTTTGACGCGGGCGTAGACGGTGAAGAGCTCGGGGTCGGCCTTGTGATCGAAGTCGGCTTCGAGCACGTCGACCTTCTGCTCCTTGAGGTAGAGCTGCTGGAAGAGGTCGGAGTTCTCGCCGAAGGCGACGTCCGAGAAGATGTCGAGCGCGGCCATCTCCTTCGAGCTGTCCGAGTACTTCGGCGCGTGGAAGGCGACGGCGAGGTACGGGAGCGTGGGCGCGTCCCAGGGGATGTGCGCCGTGCGCGCCTCCTTCTGCGCGGGCTCCTCGGGGATGTCGGCCTTGTAGCTGCCGCGCTGCCAGGTGCCCCAGTAGCGCTTCGTCAAATCGAGCGCGCGCGCCTGCGTGATGTCGCCGACGATGACGATGGTCGCGTACTCCGGCCGGTAGAAGCGCTGGAAGAACTGCTTCGAGTACTCGTACTGGTTGGGCATGTCGTCGATGTCTTTGAGGTAGCCCATCGTCGTGTGCGAGTAGGTGTGCCTGCCGAAGGCCGTCTCGCGCAGGACTTCGTGCATCTTCGAGAAGGGGTTGGCGCTGTTCTTGTCGTATTCGCCCTTGACGGCCTTGGCCTCGGTCTTGAACTGCTCGGGGCTGTACTTCAGGCGCTGGAAGCGGTCGGCCTCGGCCTTCATGATCTCGTCGAGGTCTTCCTTCGAGAAGGTCGCGTGGTAGACGGTGCGGTCGTCGGTCGTGTAGGCGTTGGTGTCGGCCCCGGCGCGCTTGAAGATCTCCTCGCGCTGCTCGGGCGTGTAGTTCTCCGAGCCGCGGAACATCATGTGCTCGAAGAAGTGCGCGAAGCCGCTCTTGCCGGCCTCGACCTCGTTGCGCGAGCCGGCGGCGACGACGACGTAGAGCGAGACCAGGTTCGGGTAGTCGGTCGGGATGGTGACGAGCCGCAGCCCGTTCGGCAGGTCGTCAATCGTGTACGGGTAGGTGAAGAGTTTGCTACCGCCGTTGCCGCCGCCGTTACTGCGCGCCTGCTGGGCCATCCCGAGCAGGGGCAGGGCGAAGACCACCGCGGCCAGAATGATGAATCTCATGGCGTCTGGCTCCCAAGCTTTCTGAACTGGATGTTGTGCGTTGGACGGCCGAATTATACACCAGCGCGGGGCGCCGATAAAAAAGGGGCGCGCGCGGCTCCTCTCGGAAGCCACGCGCGCCCCGCCGAACCGGCGAGAGGTCAGCTCAAGCTCAGCCTTCGTCGGCGCTGGGGGCGCCGGTGGTCATGCAGCTCAGGATGCAGCGCTCAAGGCGCTTCTGACAGGTCGCGCGGGGGACGCCCTTCTGGATGCATCGGTTGTAGCGCTCGACGCACGTCAGGATGCAGCGCAGGTTGGGCGGGGGGAAGCCGGCGCGCACGGCGCCCTTCTTCGCACCCTTCTTCGAAGCCTTCTTCGAAGCCTTCTTCGACGAACCCTTCTTGCTAGAGCCTTTCTTGGTTGCCATCGGATTTTGACTCCTTGGGGTTGAGGCGCAGGCCGTGAGCCCGCGCGCAGCCGGATGCCGCTTCACTGCCGCGACAATCTGTTAGAAAGCTCTTGTGAAGGGCTGACCGTCGCTGGGGCGAGGCCGCTTGGCGAGCAGCACGGTCAGCCTGACGTACAGACAGATATACGCCAAACGTCCCGGGTTCAGATTCCGGGCCGCGCGGGTCTTGAAGGCGCGGCCCGGCGCGTGCATCATACGCCCGTCGCGGTGCGGCGGATAGAGATTTGCGCGGCGCGGCGTGCGTGACTGTCGAGGGCTACCGGCGGAAGGGAGGAATCATGGCGGACGAACAGAGCTTGGCCGACGCTTCGGCCGCGGCGCAGGAGTGGCTCGAACTGATCGGGCGTGGCGACGCCGACGAGAGTTACCAGAGGGCCGCGCGCCTCTTCAAGTCGGCGGTCTCTCTGGAGCAGTGGCGGGGCTCGCTGGCCGCGGCCCAGGCCCCTCTGGGCCGGCCGCTGTCGAGGTCGCTCAAGTCGAGTCAGTACGCGGAGGAGCTGCCGGGAGCGCCTGACGGGAAGTACTACGTCATCGAGTACGACACGTCCTTCGAGAAGAAGAGGAGCGGGACGGAGACGGTCGTCCCGATGCTCGACGAGGACGGCGTGTGGCGCGTCTCGGGGTACTTCGTCAGATGATGGCGTCTCGCGGATAAAGAAGAGTAGTCTTCACCTCATCACTCAACGTCTCTGCCGTCGGCGCGGTTTGCGGGCGGGCGGCGTCGGCTTGGGGAGCGCGGCGCCGGGCGGGACGAGCCACAGCTCGATCATCTTGTACTCGCGCCGGCCGCCGCCGAGCGCGGCGACGCGCGTCACGTCCACGGCGTAAGCCTTAGCCATCGTCAGCTTCGCGCGCGCGGCGATGCGGCGGCCGGCCGCGAGGCTGCCGCGCCGCGAGGTGTAGCCGATGACGCACCCGCGCAGCGCCGGGTCGAGCTTCAGCACCCCCGCGAAGTATTCGTAGAGGCCCGCGTCGTCCGGGTAGAGGTCGCCGTACTCCGACTCCGAGTGGTCGCCGCGTTCGATGACGGTGTACCGGTCGAACGGCAGTGGCGTCTTCTCGCCCGACATCAGCAGCGCGAGGTCGAAGGGCCTGGCGGGCGGTTCGGCTCCGGGCGGGACGACCCACAACTGCAAGGTGGCTTCGTCGCGCAGCCCGGCGAAGACGGCCGAGAGGCGCGCGGCCTCGAGGCCGCGCGTGTTCGCCAGATACGTGCGCGACATGTGAGCGCGCCGCAGGGGCCAGCCGGGGAACCTGTGCCGGACGCCGTAGGCGACAATGACCCCGCGGGACGCGGGCTCGTTCTGCAACTCGATGGCGAAGTTGTCGAGGCGCGCCATGAGGTCGGAAATCGCTACGTCGCCGAACTCGTCGACGAGGCGCGCGCCGCCGGCCGCGGGCTGCTGTTGCCGCGCGTGAACGGCGGCGGCCGAGAGCGCGAGCAGGAGGAGTGTCGCGAACGTTCTTCTCATCTGTTCTCCGTGGGCGCGGGGAGCGAGTCGTCCAGCGACTCCGGCACGTTCAAAATCTCACGCCAGCCCGACTCGTCCGAGCGCATGCGCGCGGTCAGCCCGTCGCGCAGGTCTCTTAACTTATCGCTTAGGGTGTGCGGGTAGGTTTCGAGGGCGGGGAAGCGCCGGAGCTGGTCTTCGACGAAAGACTTCTGCTTGAGGATGGAGGGGATCGTCTCGTGGCGCCCGCCCTCCCAGAAGCGTTGGAGCAGGCGCTCGACGCGCGCGGCGCCGGGTATCGAGACCTCCTCGTCGTCGAGTCCCGTCACGTCGGCGACGTAACGGCCTCGGGAGTCAGAGCCGCGGAAGACCTGCAGGCGGCCGGGCAGCGTGGACTTCTCCGGCGTGTTCGAGGCCTTGAGCGTGGGCCTTCCGTCGATGACGCACTCCTTGAAGATGACGCCCGCGACGCGTCGGACTTCGCCCGAGAGCTTGGTGCCGATGCCGAAGCCCGCGGCCTGCGGGAACTCCTCGACGATGCGCCGCACGCCCTCGACATCCAGGTCGCCCGTCAGCACCGGCATCAAATCGCGCAGCCCGTTCGCCTCGAAGAACTGGAGGCACCACTTGCCGAGCTGGGCGAGGTCGCCCGAGTCCACGCGAAACCCTTTGAAGGCGCGGCGGCGCTCGGGGCTGGAGGTCGCGGCCAGAGCGGCGTGCACCGCGCCCATGTGCACGTCGATGGTGTCGAGCAGGAGCGTCGTGCCCTGCGGGTTGGCGTCGAGCCAGCGCTCGAAGGCGACCTGCTCGAAGTGCTTCGGCCTGCCCGTGCGCGGCTCGACCTCGGGCTCGTCCATGAACTCGACGTAGGACTGCTGCCAGTAGTGCGCCTCGGTGCCGACCGCCGGGATGTCGAGGCGGTGCGCGGCCTCCATGTTCGAGGTGTCGTTGAAGCCGCCGATGAAGGCGTAGGTCGCCACGTCCACCGCGCGCTCGATGTCTCCGTTGCGCCGGAGGGAGAAGTCGGAGAGCCAGCGCGACCCGGCGGCGATGCGGATCTGCATGGCGATGGCGGCGGTCGTCATCGGGAGGTCGAAGGCGTGCTCGAACTTGATCTCCTGCGCCTGCGCGAGTCCGAAGGCGCCGGTGATGTCCGCGAAGGGCTGGCCGGCGAACATGATGGTGCCGGGGCGCACGGCGCGCACGGTGCCGACGAAGTTGATGTCCTCGACGGCCTTCGCGAAGCGGTGCAGCCCGCCGCGATCCTGTTCGAGCGTGCGCAGGCGCGGCCGGTCGATTCTGAGATCGAGCAGCGAGTGCAGGAGGCGCTCGTGCCCGAGGCACGGCGCGTAAGGGAGCTTCCGCTGCGACACGTAGAAGGTCGCCTCCGTGTCGCTCAGGAGTCCGTCGTGCAGGCGCGTCGCCTCCTTGTAAGAGGCGTCGCCCATCGTGGCGTGGTAGCGGTCGATGTTGAGCATAGGTGCTGGGTGTCGGGTGCTGGGTTTTAGGTGTTGGCATTCCAGGGGGCGCGGCTGAAACTAACCCAACACCCAGAACCCAGCACCCAAAACCTAAACGACTTCGGCGCCGGCGGCGCGCATCTCGGCGAGGGCGCGCTGGTCGTCGCCGGGTTGGAGGTTGACGGCGCGCATGGCGTCTCGGAGGGCGCGGACGCGGAAGCCCGCGCGGCGCGCGTCGAGCACGGTGTTCTTGACGCAGTAGTCCGTGGCGAGGCCGCCGACCCAGACCTCTTCGACGCCCTCGCGGCGCAACTCTTCGGCGAGCGCCGTCCCGTCGAAGGCGGAGTAGTTGTCCTCGTCGCCCAGGCCCTTCGAGACGACGCGGACGCGCGGGTCTTCAATCAGGTCTTTGTGGAACTCCGCGCCGTGCGTGTTCTGCACGCAGTGGACGGGCCACGTCCCGCCGTAGGCCTGGAAGTGTTTGGTCGCGGCCGGGTGCCAGTCGCGGCTCTGGTAGACCGGCTCGCCGCGTTCGAGGAACTCTTTGATGAGGCGGTTGAGCGGCCCGACCACCTCGTCGCCGTGCGCGACGGCGAGCGACCCGCCCGGGCAGAAGTCGTTCTGCACGTCCACGACGATAAGCGCCCGCCGGCCGGCCTGCGTTGACATCTCGGTTCACCTCCGATGGACAGTAGGCAGTAGGCAGATGGCAGCAGGCAGTTAAGAACCTTCATGCAACTGCCTTTTGAAATTCTTCAAATGACTTAACGCGGAGCGGCTGCCTACCGCCTACTTTCTTCGCCACATTCTAGCGCAAAAAAAGCCGGCGCGAACGTCAAGGGCGTTCGCGCCGGCTTTCGGCCGCGGGGCGGCGGGGAGACGGCCGCCCCGCGGTTTCGTTGGGAGGCCCGGGCCGGCCTCAGAAGAAGAGCGAGTAGAGCAGGCGGTTGGGCGAGCCCGTCCCCGCGCCCGTGATGACGTTCGTCGTCGCGCCGTTGACGAGGGCGTTGCGCACGGTCGCGTTCGAGGCGGTGGTGTGCCCTTGCAGGTAGAGCGCCGCCACGCCCGCGACGTGCGGCGTCGCCATCGACGTGCCCGAGATCGTGTTCGTCGCCGTGTCGGACGTGGCCCACGCCGAGGTGATCGAAGAGCCGGGCGCGAAGATGTCCACGCACGTGCCGAAGTTCGAGAAGGACGAGCGCGCGTCCGTCGAGGTCGTCGAGCCGACCGTGATGGCCGCTGCCGTGCGGGCCGGCGAGACGTTGCAGGCGTCCTGCGTCTCGTTGCCGGCCGCGACGGCGAAGGTCACGCCCGCGTTGATGGCGCTGTTGACGGCCGAGTCGAGCGCCGAAGAGGCGCCGCCGCCGAGGCTCATGTTCGCCACGGCCGGGAGCACGCGGTTCGCGGCGACCCAGTTGACGCCAGAGATGACGCCCGAGGTCGTGCCCGACCCCTGGCAGTTGAGCACGCGCACGGCGCGCAGGCTGACGCTCTTGGCGACGCCGTAAGTCGAGCCGCCGATGGTGCCGGCGACGTGCGTGCCGTGGCCGTTGCAGTCCTGCCCGTTGCGGCCGTCGCCGACGAAGTCGGCCGAGACGGCGGCGCGCCCGCCGAACTGCGTGTGCGTGGTGCGGATGCCGGTGTCGATGACGTAGGCGCGCACGCCCGAGCCAGTCCAGTTGTAGGTGTAGGTGCCCGAGAGCGGCCGGTTGCGCTGGTCGATGCGGTCGAGGCCCCAGGTCGCGCCCGACTGCGTCGTGTTGATGGTGTACTCCTGATCCTCTTCGACGAACTGGACGCGCGGGTCTTCGCTGAGGGCGAGCGCCTCGTCCTCGGTCATCTCGGCGGAGTAGCCGTTGAGGGCGTGCTTCCAGCGATTCTTGACCTTGCCGCCGTAGGCCGAGACGAGCACGTCCGTAATCTGGTCGGCCTGCGAAAAGGCGCCGGGCTGGCCGGCGGCCACGTCGTCGAGGACGACGATGTAGTTGCCGGGGATGGCCTTCTCTTTCTTGTGGAGCTTCTGCCCCTTGCGCGCAGCCGGTGCCGGGCTGGCCGAGGAGCGCGAGCCGGTAAAGGTCAAAGCGGTGAGCGACAGGGCGAGCGTGGCGAGCAGTAAAAGCGTCTTTCTCATTTTCCCTCCAAAGGTCTGTCGGATGTCTGAAACCTGACGACGGGCGCTCGGCCCGCCGCGGGGTGTCAAGGCAAACAGGGCGAAAGGGCAGACTCCCGTCGCGTCTAAACTCAGGGGTGGAGTCTGTCAGTCTGCGGGCAAGAGTCGGGAAAAAGTAGAAGCGTCGGCCCCGGTGTTCGGCTGAAGTCTACTGGTGAGTGCTGTGCAATATAGAGCAGCCGTCCGGCGGCGCGCAACTACTTTTTTACAGAGGGGCACGAGCGTAAGGGAGCGCACAGAGGAGCGCGGGTCGGGAGGGGCGTGCGAAGTTCCCGCGGCCGCGGCGGCGCTGTATAATCCGCGTCGTCGCTCATTCCCCTTTAACCGAGAGTGAATCACCGATGCACGAAGTCATCCTCAAACGTTTCGAGCAGCCCGACGAGACGCGCGAGTTCGAGCTGGGCCGGTTCGAGGTCGTGCGCGTCGGCGGCCTCACCGTCGGCCGCGCGACGTACCAGCCCGGGTGGAAGTGGTCTGTGCACGTCAGCCCTCTGGCCGGCACCCCCTTCTGCGAGGTCGAGCACGTCGGCCTCGTCGTCTCGGGCCACGCCGTCGCCGCGATGGTCGGCGGCGAAGTCTTCGACCTCACGCCCGGCACACTCTTTCACGTCCCCTCGGCGCCGCACGATAGCTGGGTCGTCGGGGAAGAGCCCTACGTCTCGCTCCACTTCCTCGGGGCCGACAGCTACACGAAGTGAACGGCGCGCAAGGAAACGTCGAGGCAGTCTCTGTTGACGCCGGGCCGAAGCGGCGTGAGTTCGTCGCGCGCGGGTCGGTGGTGCGGAAGATTTGGGGAGACCCGGAGGTCGTGCTCCTCATCTTCGCAGGCTCGGCCGCGGAGTTCGCCCTGAACAAGGCGGTGGACTGGCTCTTCTTCACGGGCAGGATTCCGAACGACCCGGTCGGCCGCCTCTTCTCGACCGTGCGCTACGCGCGCGAGATCGTCTTCGCCGACGAGGGGACGGCGCGGCGCACGCTGCAAGGCATCAACGCGGCGCACGCGGGCGTCGAACGCCTGCGCGGGCAGACGATCCCGGAGTGGGCCTTCCGCGACGTGCTCTACATGCTCGTCGATTACTCCGAGCGCGCGCACCGGATGCTCTACGGCGCGTTGACGAAGGGCGAGCGTGAAGAGTTGTACGCGGTCTTCAAAAGGGTCGGCGAGGGGCTGAACGTCAAAGCCCTGCCCGAGGACTACGAGCGCTGGCGCGAAGACCGGCGTGCGCACATGGGGCACGACCTCGCCTACGGGAAGCACACGGCCATGCTCTACGACTCTTACCGGCGGCACCTCGGCGAGTGGCGTTATCAGTTGCTGCTACAGGTTCAGGCGCTGCTCGCGCCGGAGCGCGTGCGCCGCCTGCTGCGGCTCAAAAGACGTTCGCTCTTCTCGGCGGCCGTGGACGTGTACGCCGCGCTTCCCGTGCCCGGCCTGCGGCCGATGCTGCGCCGCCTGCTGCTGCACCCGCGCTACTGGAAAGACCTCGCAGGGCTTGAGCGCCCGCCCGCCTGAGCGCGGCCTTGTCAACTATCCCGAGTTGTGTTTAGCTGGCCGCGTGAGTGCGTGATGAGTGATGAGTGATAAGTGATAAGAAAGAAGAACGGCTCTCGTCTTCTCTTATCACTCATCACTCATCACTCATCACCTTCCTTGTGAAGGCGGCGAGAGGGCGCATGATTCACACGGAGAGCGCGGGCGGCGTGGTGCTCAACCCCGAGGGGCTTGTCCTTCTGGTCAGCCAGCACGGGACGAGCTGGTCTCTGCCGAAGGGCCATCTGGAAGACGGCGAGTCGCCGCTCGAAGCCGCGCGCAGGGAGATTCGCGAGGAGACGGGCGTCGAGCGTCTGGAGCTAGTCCGGCCGCTCGGCAGCTACACGCGCTACCGCCTCGGCGCCGACGGCGGCGAAGACCGCTCGGAGCTGAAGACGATTCACCTGTTCCTCTTCAGCACCGACGAGACGGAACTCGCGCCGCAGGACGCCGACAACCCCGAGGCGCGCTGGGTCGAGCGCGGGAGCGTCACAGGGTTTTTGACCCACGCGAAGGACAAGGAGTTCTTCGCCTCGATCCTCGGCACTATCTAAAATCCCCTACACCCCAAGGAGAGTTTTACAGCATGCGGAAGGTCATCCTTTCCCTCTTCATCCTGACGTGCGCGGTCTCCGCCCCGGCGCAGACGGGCATCACCCCGCTCCCCAAAGAGAAGCTCGAAGGCGTCCCCGTGCTCAGCCTGCCCGAGACGGTCGTCAAAGAGCTGTACCGTGTCCACCGCAACGGCTACGGCCACGTCTTCGAGAAGCAGGGGCGCAAGCTCCAGCAGAGGTTCTTCGACCAGAAGCTGGCCGCGCTCATCTGGAAGGACGCGACGCGCCCGAACCAGGACGAGGTCGGCAACCTCGACTTCGACCCGCTCTACAACGCGCAGGACACGCAGATCAAGAACTTCCGCGTCGGCGCCGGGGCCGTCAAAGGAACCACGGCCACCGTCCCGGTCACCTTCATGAACTTCGACCAGAAGGTTCGCATCGAATTCCGCCTCGTCAACACGAAGGCCGGCTGGAGGATTTCGAACATCGACTACGGCCAGGGCTCCGACCTCGTCCAGATTCTGAGCCAGCCGCTGTGAGCGAGAACGCGGAGCCCGCGCGGGCGAAGGGCCGGACGTTGCAGCGGGCGCTCGTCTGCCTCTTCGTCTTCCTCTACGTCCCCTTCCTGTACCAGCAGGGCTACCGGAGGGCCTCCGAGTACCCGGGCGACTTCCCGACGCTCTACTGGGGCGCGAAGCTGGTCTTCGAGGAGGGGCGCTCGCCCTACGTGGACGGCGCCTTCGACGAGGTCGCCCGGCGCGAGCAGCGGCGCATCTTCCCCTACCTCTACCCGCCGCCCTCGCTCCTCTGCTTCTACCCCTTCTCGACCACGACCTACGACGCGGCGAAGGTGCGGCTGCTCGTCGTCGGCCACGTCTGCCTGCTCCTCATCCTCTACCTGCTCTTCCTGCGCATCCGCCCGTTCGAGCCGCCCGAAGCTTTGCGCGGGCTGGCCTTCGCGCTGATGACCGTTTACGTACTGAACTACTACCCCGTGGCTGATAACTTCGCCTGGGGACAGATCAACCTGGTAGTGCTGGTGCTCGTCTGCTTCGCGTGGCTCGCGCTCAAGCGGGGCGGACACGCCCTGAGCGTCGCGGTGCCTCTGTCGCTCTCGATTTTGTTGAAGACGTACCCGTTCCTCCTGCTGCCGCTGCTCGTCATCCGGAAGCGTTACGCGGCGGCGGCCTGGACGGTGGCGCTGGTGGCGCTCTACGGGCTGGTCTCGTGGTGGATTCTGCCGAAGGGTCTGTGGGGCGACTGGCTGGCGAACGTGGCGCCGACGGGCGGCTACGGCCTGCGGCCGTTCAACCTCCCCTTCATCCCGGTCGAGCCCTGGAACCACAGCATCAACGGCTTCATGCTCTTCGTGCAGGACAGGAGGCCAGAGGTTTTGGGCGTCCCGACGCGCCTGTTCACGAAGCCGCTCACGTACCTGCTGGCGGCTCTGGTCGGGGCGGCGACCGTCGGACTCGCGTGGTGGTCGTCGCGCCGGGGGCAGGGGGAGAGGACGCTGGACGCGGACGTCTCGCTCTTCCTCCTGATGATGTTCCTGGTGGCGCCGCTCTCCTGGGAGCACCACCTGGTCTACGCGCTGCCGGCGGCGCTCTTCGCGATAGACCTTTTGCTGAGGGGGAGGGCGCGCCTGCCCGCGGCGCTGGCGGCGCTCCTGGCGCTCCTCCTCATCGCCTGGGAACTCCCGCGCGACGACTGGTTCCAACTCCGGGGCGTGCTCGGCCTCTCGAACGCCCTCAAGTTCTTCGCCGCCTTTGGCCTCTGGCTGTTCCTGGCGAAGATGATGTGGGACGGGGTGAAGGAAGTAGGCGGTAGGCAGACGGCAGTAGGCAGTTCGGAGCCTGAAGCCTGAGAGTTTCTTGTTTCGATTCGGGTGGACTGACAAAAACAACAACTTTCGCAAGAGGCAAACTGCCTACTGCCTACTCCCCTCCGGGCGTTTCGCGCAACTTCGGGGGTCGTGTTAGAGTCTTTGACTTCGGTTTTTTTATCTCCCCGTGGAAGGGTCAAAACGTAATTTGTCGAAGAGCGTCGTCGCCTCACGGGCGGCATCCGTTGATTTGGTCACCTCCGGCGTCCACCTGGGCGTCGTCTGCCCGATGGCGAACGAGCGCGACTCGGCCGAGGCGTTCGTCCGGGAGGTGCTGGCCGCGTGCGAACCCTTCCGCTTCAAGTCCGTCACACTCTTCGCCGTCCTCGACCGCGTCAGCCGCGACGGCACGCTCGACCTCCTGCGGGAACTCGAAACGGCCCTGCCGCAACTGCGCGTCGTCTGGGCGCCCGAGAACCGCTGCGTCGTGGACGCGTACCTGCGCGGCTACCGCGAGGCGCTCGACTCGGGCTGCGACTGGGTCTTGGAGATAGACGCCGGCTTCAGCCACCAGCCCTCGGACATCCCTCTCTTCTTCGAGAAGATGTCCGAAGGCCACGACTGCGTCTTCGGCACGCGCTTCGCGCACGGCGGGCGCATCACCGACAGCTCCCTCAAGCGCGAGGTCATCAGCCGCGGCGGCACTCTCCTCACGAACGCCCTGCTCGGCACGCGCCTGACCGACATGACGAGCGGCTTCGAACTCTTCTCGCGCGCGGCGCTCGAAGAGGTCTTGCGCCGCGGCGTCAACTCGCGCGGCCACTTCTTCCAGACCGAGATCAAGGCGCACTGCCACGGCCGGCGCGTCGCGGAAGTCCCCATCCACTACCGCGCGGCCAGCGACAGCGTCAACCGCGGCGTGCTCAAGGACGCCTTCGTCAACCTCTGGCGCCTCTTCCGCGCGCGCTTCTCGCGCGGCCAGACGGTCGCCGCCTTCGAACAGGACGAGGCGGCATGACGGAGAGCGTCGCCCTCGTCGTCACCTCCATCTCCGCGCCCAACCACGTCCTCGGCGCGCTCGCCGAAGGGTCGCTCTCGCGCGGCCGGCAGTTCGTCGTCATCGGCGACGTGCCGAGTCCCGCCGACTTTCATCTAGAGGGCTGCGACTTCTACGGCCTCGAAGCGCAGTACGAGACGGGCTTCCGCTTCGCCAAGCTCTGCCCCGTGCGCCACTACGCGCGCAAGAACCTCGGCTACCTCGTCGCCATCCGGGCGGGCGCGAACGTCTTGGTCGAGACCGACGACGACAACCTCCCGCGCGAAGAGTTCTGGGGCGAGAGAAGGCGCATAGTCTCCGCGCCCGCGCTCGAAGGGGCGGGCTGGGTCAACGTCTACCGCTACTTCACCGAGGCGAACATCTGGCCGCGCGGGTTGCCGCTGGAGCGCGTGCGCGAGCGCGTGCCGGAGCTCGAGTCCCTGAAGGTCAGGGACGCGGACTGTCCCATCCAGCAGGGCCTCGCCGACGAGAACCCGGACGTGGACGCCATCTACCGCCTCGTCGAAGAGCTGCCGCAGTCCTTCCGGCGCGACCGCCGCGTGGCTTTAGGCCGCGGCGCGTGGTGCCCCTTCAACAGCCAGAACACGACCTGGTGGGCGGACGCCTTCCCGCTGCTCTACCTTCCGGCCTACTGCTCCTTCCGCATGACGGACATCTGGCGCAGCTTCGTCGCGCAGCGCATCGGTTGGGAGCAGGGCTGGGGCGTGCTCTTCCATGAGCCGACCGTCTGGCAGGAGCGCAACGAGCACAACCTCATGCGCGACTTCCGCGACGAGGTGCCCGGCTACCTCAACAACGCTTCCATCTGCGAGGCGCTCGCGGCGCTCAAGCTCGCGCCCGGCGTCGGGCGTCTGGGCGAGAACCTCCTCGCTTGCTACGAGAAGCTGGTCGAGATGTCTCTCGTCGGGCGTGAGGAGCTGCCGCTGCTCGCCGCGTGGCTCGAAGACCTCGCCGCGGCGCGCGCCGCCTGACAAACCGATGGGGAACTTTCTTCAGGGGAAGAGGATTGCGGTGACGGGGGGCGGCGGCTTCCTCGGCCGCGTCGTCGTCGAGAAACTCCGCGGGCGCGGGTGTCGCGAGGTCTTCGTCGTCCGCAAGCGCGACTACGACTTAGTCCGCGGCGCGGACGTCGAACGCCTCTACCGGGACGCGCGCCCCGAAGTCGTCATCCACCTCGCCGCGGTCGTCGGCGGCATCGGCGCCAACCGCGAGAACCCCGGCCTCTACTTCTACGAGAACCTCATGATGGGCGCCCAGCTCATCGAAGGGGCGAGGCTGAACGGCGTCGAGAAATTTATTCAAGTTGGGACAATTTGCGCATACCCCAAATTCACACCCGTCCCCTTCCGCGAAGACGACCTCTGGAACGGCTACCCCGAGGAGACCAACGCGCCGTACGGGATTGCGAAGAAGGCCCTGCTCGTCCAGTGCCAGGCCTACCGCGACCAGTACGGCTTTAACGGCATCTACCTGCTTCCTGTGAATCTCTATGGCGAGTTCGATAATTTTGACCCGAACACGTCGCACGTGATCCCGGCGCTGATTAAGAAGTTCGTGGATGCGGAAATGCGAGGCGCGGCGGAGGTCGAGGTGTGGGGGACGGGGGCGGCGACGCGCGAGTTCCTCTACGTGGACGACGCGGCCGAGGGCATCGTGCTGGCGGCCGAGAAGTATAACGGGGCGGAGCCGGTCAACCTCGGGTCGGGGATGGAGATCAGCATCAAGGAACTCGCCGAGCTGATTAAGCGTGAGACCGGCTACCGCGGCCGGCTCGTCTGGGACACCTCGAAGCCGGACGGCCAGCCGCGCCGCGCGCTCGACGTGACGCGGGCCGAGGAGCTGTTCGGCTTCCGCGCCCGCGTGGACTTCGTCGAGGGGCTGCGGCGCACCATCAGTTGGTACCGCTCGACGCTCGCGACGAAAATGTGAACGCCCGCCGCCGACTCGACACAAATTACTCTTGCCTTATCCCGGTTTTTTCATATAATTGCCCGTCCTTTCCAAAGCGCTCTACAAGCTGTACGCCGATCTCTTACAGTTCGTAACTTCCGGCCCTTAGAAGGGCCTGACTCCCGCAAGCGGCACGCGACACAAGTCAGACCTTATGACCAACCCCCGAGGGCAAGACCCCGCTCTGGCGTCGCTCCTGCGCGACCGCCGCGTCGCGCTCGGCGTGACGGCTTTGGCGGCGGCGCAGGTCGCGTGCGTCGCGGCCGGGGTCGGGGGGTGGCCGTGTCCATTGAAGTCTGCGACGGGCATCCCCTGCCCGGGCTGCGGGCTGACGCGCGCGTCCGTGGCGCTCCTGCGCGGCGACTTCGCGTCCGGCCTCCGCGCGCACGCCTTCGCGCCGGTGCTGCTCGTCAGCCTGGCGGCGCTCGCCGTCTCGGCGCTCCTGCCCGCGGCGCGGCGCGAGGCCTTCGCCGCGCTCGTCGCGCGGTTCGAGCGCCGCACGAAGGTCGCGTACGTCGTGCTCGGGGCGTTGTTGCTGTACTGGTCGGTGCGCCTGTTTTTCCTGCCGGGCTCGTTCCCCCGGTAAGCTTAGCGGTCAGAACTTTTCTGTTCCAAGAAAATCGAAGGAGGATAGTAGGATGCAGTATTTAATTTACCTGCTGTGTCTGGGGGCGTTCGTGGTGCAAATCCTGGTGGCAGTGAAGATGTTCCAGAACGCCGGCGCCATCCACGGGATTCTCGGGATCATCTGCGGCCTCTACGCATACATCTGGGGCTGGATGAACTCGGGCAAGCTCAACATCAAGAACCTGATGATCATCTGGACGGCGCTGATCATCCTCATCATCGTCCTCAACTTTGTCTTCGGCGCCAGCATGGCCGCCGGCAGCTACGGCCCGGTGCCCACGGCCCCCTGAACCGGCGGGGGCTCAACTCCGCGCCGCGTTCCCCCGGCGCGCACGAACACGGACGGCGGGTGCGGCCTTCGCCGGCAACCTTTACGGCGGAGGTCTCGCCCGCCGTCTCTTACTTCGAAAGGGAGGGAAGTGCATGAGACGGTTTCTCGCGGCGGCCTGCCTGACGCTGACGTTGACATCGGCGGCCGTCACCTTCGCGCAGGCGGGTCGGCGGACGCGCGAGGTCAAAGTCTACCTGGTCGCGCTCGACGACAAGGGGAAGCGCGGCCGCAAGATCGGCTGCGACGACAGCCTCGTCCCCGTCACGCGCGTCGTCTCCGCGGCCACGCCTCTCAAGGCGGCCGTCGAGGAACTGCTCGCCGTCCCGCGCGAATATGAGGGCGGCCTGAACAACTTCTGGGCGGGCGAGGGCCTGCGCGTGCAGAGCGCCGTGATTAGCCGCGGCGTGGCGACGATACGCATCCGCGGCACGCTCCCCGTCGCGGGCGTCTGCGACGAGCCGCGCATAGTGGAGCAGATCGAGGCGACGGCCAGACAGTTCAAGGGCGTCCGCAGAGTCCGCGTCCTCCTCAACGGGCAGAGACTCTCCGACGCCATCCGCTGACGCCGCACGCGCCCCGTGATATTTTAGGGGCGTGGAATCCGAACAAGCGGGCAGGGCAGTTGAGTCTGAAGAAGGCGTCGCGGGCGCGGCAGCGGCGGAGTCGCCCGGCGTCGCGAACGTCACGAACAAGCCCCCCGCAGCCCCCCCACCCGGAAAACATTCGGCCCTCAAACGCTGGCTCCCGCTCGCGCTCCTCGTCTGCGTCGCGCTCGCCGCGCCGCTCGTCTACCTCAAGCACAGGCGGGCCGTCCTCGGCGGCATCAAGACCGGCGCCGAGCAGGTGAAGGACATCCTGACCGGCGCGCCGCCGCGCGACCCGTACGCCGAGGCCGTCTCTAAAATCGAAGAAGACCGGGGCGAGCCGACGGGCCGCAAGGCCGCCGAAGTCTCAATACCGCAGGAGCTGAAGCAGTACAGCGAGGCGCGCCGCTTCCTCGCCATCCAGAGCGCCGCCGCCGCGGAGGCACACGTCCGGCCGGCGCACGACTTCGCGGAGCTGGCCGCGGTGATCGAAGCGGGGCGCGAGCTGGTCGAAGTGCCGCGGCTCGGGCGCGGCTACGCGCTCTACGGCGTGGGGCTGACGGCGACGGGCGCGCTCACGCACTACGACCTGAAGTCGAAGAAGGTCGTGCCGCTCTACGCGAACGTCGAGGAGTTGCAGGCGGCCGAGGGCGAGCTTGGGGAAGAGCGCGGGCGGCTCTCGACTGCGCTTCACGAGATAGACGTGAAGCTCAAGGAGCTGGGTAAGAAGGAGCGGGAGGCGCGCGCGCAACTGCTCGCGGACGCAGCCGCGCGGAAGAAGGAGCTAACGGCCGTCACGGAGAAGGAGAAGCTGCTCGCCGACTACTACGGCAAGCCCGGCGCGAAGGGCAGGGAGAAGACGGGCGAGCCTCTCTTCGCCGAGTACGCCGAGATTGAGAAACTCGCGCGCAACTTCGGCGGGCGCTCGTACGACCTGCGCGACCCTTCGGCTTCGCGGGAGTTTCAGGCGCGCATGCTCAGCTTCGTGCGCCGCCCCGCGCTCGCCGTCATCGAAGAGCTGGGCACGGCCTACGAGGCGAAGTTCGGGCGCGTGCTCCCCATCACCTCGCTCGTGAGGACGGTGGAGTACCAGCAACTTCTGCGCGAGTCCGGCAACCCGAACGCGGGCGACTTCGCGCCGCCGCCGCACACGAGCGGTTTCGCCTTCGATGTCTACTACCGCTACATGACGGCCGCCGAGCAGGAGTTCGTCATGGGCGAGATCGCGCGGCTCGAACGCGAGGGGCGCGTCGAGGCTCTGAGGGAGTTGAGAGACCACTACCACGTCTTCGTCTTCAACGAAGGGCACCCGCCCGCGGCCGAAGCGGTCGACAAGATTCTCGGCAAGCGCGCGAAGCAGGAGCCGACGGAGAAGCCGGAGAAGCCCGAGAAGAAAGAGACGAAGAAAGGTAAAAAGCGCTAGTTAAAGCTGGGAGCGCGGGCATCCCTGCCCGCCATGAGCGCGAGAGCGCCAAGGCCGTGAGACGTTATAACTCAAGGTTAAGAGATAGAGCTTCACAGCTAAGCGTGCGTGAGCACGCTTTGGCGGGCAGGGATGCCCGCGCTCCCGGCGAGAAGGTTGATTATTTCAGCGGCGGCGCACGTGGATGAGCATCTGCGGGTAGAGGCGCGCGAGCGTGAAGTTCGTGTCCGGCTCGACGCGGAACTCCGCGCCGTAGAGGACGGGCATGCAGCGCAGGAAGAGGGCGGTCACGTCGGCGGGGGCGTTGAGATTCGCAGTGCGGATGGTCTCGGCCAGGCGGCGGCCGTCGGCGAGCGCGCGCGTCCAGCCGTTGAGCTGATATATCTTCGAAAGCTCTTCGACCAGCTTCGGGTTGTCCCACTCCAGGGCGGCGCGCGCGTAGTTGAGCACTTCGGCCTGCCCGTCGGGACGGCCGCGCAGTCGCCGCGCCGACGCGAGGTAGTTCGTGAGGTCGATGAGTCTGTCGAAGCCCGTGCGCCGCATCTCCGGGGCGAAGACGCGGTGCTCGATGAGGCTGACGAGGTCGTTGACGTGCGGCTGCTCCACGTCCTCGGCCGGCCCCTGCTTCGTCTTCACCTCCGGCCCGAAGAGGAAGAGCGGGTAGCCGCGCGCGCGCAGGCGCAGGTGGAGCAGCTCGTGGCCGATGACGGCCTCGGTCAACTTCTCGCCCTTCGCCTCGAAGCTCTCGTCCACGCGGACGACCCCGACGCCGGCCCGCGTGATGTAGCTGACGCCGAGCGTGTAGTCGCCGCCCGCGTCCGTCGCGTCGAGTTCGGCGAACTCGGCGTAGACCTTCCTGCCTAACTTCCCCTCGACCTCTTCCAGCCACGCGGAGACCTCCGGGCCGAGGTGGACGCCGAGGAGCGTGCCCGGCGGTTTGGGCGTGTCCGTCGCGACCACGCGCTGGACACGCGCGGCGGGCGGCGCGCAGAGGCAGAGGGCCGCGAGTAAACAGAAGGCCGCTCCGAATACCTTCATTCGGAGCGGCCCTTTCGTGGACGTCGGTCGTGCCACGTCTGTCCCCCGCAGGTGGTCTTTAGTTGTTGCGCTTCGTCGCCGGCTTGGTGGCCGTAGACTTGTCCGCGCCGCCGCCCTTCGACTCCTCGGCCGGGAAGCCGCGCTTGCGCATCAGCGCCTCGACGCGCGGGTCGCGGCCGCGGAACTGGCGGTAGCCCTCGGCCGGGTCGACGGTGTTGCCGACCGAGAAGACGTACTTGCGCAGGCGCTCGGCCACCTTCTTGTCGTAGGGGCCCCCGGCCTCGGTGAACGCCTCGAAGGCGTCGGCCGCGATCACGTCCGTCCAGAGGTAGCTGTAGTAGCCGGCCGAGTACGAGTCGGACGAGAAGATGTGGCCGAACTGCGGCGTGCGGTGGCGCATCACCAGCTCACTCGGCATCCCCAGCTCCGCGAGCGCCTGCTTCTCGAAGGCGTCCGGGTCGATCTTCTGCGCGCCCGCGAGGTGCAGCTTCATGTCGACGAGCGCCGACGCCAGGTACTCGGTCGTCGCGAAGCCCTGGTTGAAGGTCGCGGACTTCTTCAGCTTCTCGACCAGCTCCTGCGGGATGGGCTTGCCCGTCTGGTAGTGGACGGCGAAGCGCTGCAAGACCTCGGGCGTCATCAGCCAGCGCTCAAGGAGCTGCGAGGGGAACTCGACGTAGTCGCGCGCGACGGCCGTGCCGGCGAGCGTCGGGTAGGTCACGTTCGAGTTGAGGCCGTGCAGGGCGTGTCCGAACTCGTGGAACATCGTCGTCGCGTCGTCCCAGGAGATGAGCACCGGCTCGCCCGGCTTGCCCTTCACGAAGTTGGCGTTGTTCGAGACGATGGTCGTCACCTCCTTGCCGTCCAGGCGCTGCTGGCTGCGGTAGGCGTTCATCCACGCGCCCGAGCGCTTGCCGTCGCGCGCGTACGGGTCGAAGAACCAGTAGCCGATGTGCTTGCCCGAACTCTTGTCCGTCACCTCCCAGACCTTCACGTCCTCCTGGTAGACGGGGATGTTCGGCGCGGGCGTGAACTTGAAGTTGAACAGCTCGCCCGCCACCCAGAAGATGCCCTCGCGCAGCTTGTCGAGCTGGAGGTACGGCTTCAGCTCGTTCTGGTCGAGGTCGTACTTCGCCTTGCGCACCTTCTCCATGTAGAAGCGGTAGTCCCACGGCTCGATCTTGATGCCGGCATTCTCCTTGTCGGCGAGTGCCTGCATGTCCGCGACCTCTTCGTGGACGCGCGCGACCGCGGGCTTCCAGACCTGCATCATCAGCTCCATCGCGCGCTCGGGCGACTTCGCCATCGTGTTCTCCGAGACGCGCCAGTGCGCGTGCGTCGGGAAGCCGAGCAGCCGCGCGCGCTCGGCGCGGAGCTGGAGGATGTCGGTGATGATGGCGTTGTTGTCGTTCTTGTCGCCGTTGTCGCCGCGGTTGACGAACATCCGCCAGACCTTCTCGCGCAGGTCGCGGCGGCCGGAGTAGGTCAGGAACGGGTCGACCGAGGAGCGCGTGTTGAGGATGACCCAGGTGCCGGGCTGCTGCTTCTTCGCGGCGGCGGCCGCGGCGGCGGCGTCGCGCAGCTCCTTCGGCAGGCCCGCCAGCTCGTCCTCGCTCCTGAGGACGAGGAAGAGGTCGTTCTCGTCGGAGAGGAGGTGCTGGTTGAAGTTCGTGTAGAGGCCGGCGAGCTTCTGGTTGATCTCGGACACACGCGCCTTCGAGGCCGCGTCGAGCTTCGCGCCGGAGCGGACGAAGTTCGTGTAGTAGAGCCAGACCAGGCGCTGCTGCTCGGGCGTCCACTTCTTCTTGTCGGGCGCGTTGTAGACCGTCTCGATGCGTTTGAAGAGCGCCTCGTTCTGCGTGATCTTGTCGTTGAAGGCGGCGAGGCGGGGCGCCATCTCGCGCTGGACGGTCTGGAACTCGGGCGAGTTCATGTTCCCAGACCAGATGGAGTAGACGGTCGTCACGCGGTCGAGCGTGCCGCCCGCGCGCTCAAGCGCGGCGATGGTGTTGTCGAAGTTGGGCGCGGACTTGTCGGCGGCGATCTTGTCGACCTCGGCGAGGTTCTCGGCCATCGCCGCTTCGAGCGCGGGCTTGAAGTCCGCGACCCTGACCTTGTCGAAAGGCGGCGTGCCGTTGTGCGGCCCCGACCACTCGGCGAGGAGCGGGTTCGCGGCCGTGGCGGCGGCGGCCGTCTGCGCGCCCTGCGCCGAATCGTCGGCCGTCGCGCTCTCGGCGTTCACCTTCATGACGACGGCAGAGCCCGCGACCGCCGTCGCGAGCAGGAGCACGCGCGTGCGGGTGATGATTTTAGACATGTGTTAACTCTCACTTGTGGGGTAAAGTTTCCGTCGCCTTAAGGCGGCGTCTGGGTTCGTTTTCCGAGGTGTCGCCGACAGCTTACCCTTTCATAAAATGGCGGGCAAACCGCGGCGGGTTGAAATTTTTCGGCCCCGTACGAACGGTCGTTTTTTATCCAGACGAACGATATAGATGCTTCACAAAAGGCGGTCGTTGCTGCTAATTTGGGGTTTATTCTCCCTCTGAAAAAATCTATATGAGCGGCAAACGTTACGACGCGGTCGTGGTCGGCTCGGGGCCGAACGGCCTGAGCGCGGGGATCGAACTCGCGCGGCGCGGGCTCTCGGTCTGCGTGCTCGAAGCGAAGGAGACCATCGGCGGCGGCGCGCGCACCGTCGAGTTGACCGAGCCGGGCTTCTGGAGCGACGTCTGCTCGGCGATACACCCGGTCGGCGTCGTCTCGCCCTTCTTCCGGACGCTGCCGCTGGAGAAGTGGGGCGTCGAGTGGGTCTATCCGGAGGTCGCGCTCGCGCACCCTTTCGACGACGGCGACGCGGCGCTGCTCCTGAAGTCCCTGGAGGGGACGGGCGCGACGCTCGGCGAGGACTCGCGCGCTTACCAGGATTTGATGCGGCCGTTCGTCGAGCGCGCCGACGACTTCTTCGAGGAGACTCTGCAGCCCGTCCGCATCCCTTCACACCCTTTCTTCATGCTCCGCTTCGCGCTCAAAGGGCTGCGCTCGTGCACGGGGCTGGCGTTCGGCAAGTTCAAAGGGAGGAAGGCGCGCGCGCTCTTCGCCGGGTGCTGCGCGCACTCGGTGCTGCCCCTTGAGAAGAAGGGCACGGCCTCCTTCGGGATGGTGCTCGCGCTCGCGGCGCACGCCATCAACTGGCCTTGCGTGCGCGGCGGCTCCGTCAGGATTATCGAAGCGCTCGCGGAGTGTCTGAAGAGCTTCGGCGGCGAGATACGACTCGACCATCCCGTGCGCGGCATGCGCGACCTGCCCGACTCGCGCGCCGTGCTCTTCGACCTCACGCCGCGGCAGGTGGTCGAGATCGCGGGCGGCGAGTTGCCGGACGGTTACCGGAAGCGACTCTCGAAGTTCAGGTACGGCCCCGGCGTCTTCAAGATCGACTGGTCGCTCGACGGGCCGATCCCGTGGAAGGCCGAAGGCTGCCGACGCGCGGCGACCGTCCACCTCGGCCCGACCATCGAGGAGATCGCGGAGGGCGAGGCGGCCGTCTGGCGCGGCGTGCACCCCGAGCGCCCGTTCGTCCTCATCGCGCAGCAGAGTTTATTCGACGAGACGCGCGCGCCCGCGGGCAAGCAGGTGGGCTGGGCCTACGTCCACGTCCCGCACGGCTCGGACGTGGACATGACCGAGCGGGTCGAGAATCAGATCGAGCGCTTCGCCCCCGGCTTCCGCGACCTGATCCGCGCGCGCCACACCATCAACTCCGCCCAGCTCGAACGGCACAACCCGAACATGATCGGCGGAGACATCGGCGGCGGCGCCAACGACCTCCGGCAGTTCCTCGCGCGCCCCGTCCCGCGCTACGATCCCTACTCGACGCCCAACCGGAGACTTTATTTCTGCTCAAGCTCGACGCCCCCCGGCGGCGGCGTCCACGGCATGTGCGGCCACTGGGCCGCTTTGTCGGCACTGCGCCGCGTGTTCGGCATCAAGAATTAACCACAGAGACACAGAGGCACAGCTTGTTGAGTTATTGGCCCAAAGCTGTGCCTCTGTGTCTCTGTGGTGAAAACAATCGTGCGCTAGTCTCAACCCTTACCAATCTTGATCGTGGCCTTGAGCGGCGCGCGCTTCCGGGCGGTGCGTTTGCGGGCGGCGGGTTGGGGCAGGGGCTTCGGCGGCGGCTCGGCCTCGGCGCGCTTGCGGCGGTTGATGAGGTCGCGCAGGCGGCGCTCGGCGCGGCGCGCCTCCTCTTCGTCGAGCGTCGCGGTCTCGCTCTGCACCCCGAGAGGCGCCGCGCCGCCGCTCAAGTTCACGACGCGCGTGACAACCTCCTCCCAGTTCGACTTCTGCAGCGTGTCCCCGACGGTGCTCATCGCCAGGAGGTCGAGCGCCGTCGCCGCGCGCGCGTGTATCTCGATGAGGAATCGCACCTCCTTCCGGCGGTCGCCGCTCGCCGTAAACTGAATCATCCCGGCCAGCATGTGCCCGCCGACCGTCGAGAAGGTGACGCGGCGCGGCGCGACCTCCTCGGCGCGCACCTGGACGTTGCCGCGCACGGGCAGGCCGAGCGTGAGCGTCACGCCCTCCTCGACGACGCGCGGCGTGCCCGGCTCGGCCGAGAACTCCAGAGGCATCACCTCCGCGCAGCGCTCGCGGAACTCCTCGACGAGCGCGGTCGGCGTCAGGCGGCTGCCGCGGATGTCCGCCCAGAAGCGTTTGCGCCAGAGCGGGCCGACGCCCTCGGAGGGAAGCTGCTCGGGGATGGAGTCGGCGAGTTTCGCCAGCCCGACGTCGAGCGTGGTCGGCTCGACGCCGAGCCGCGCGGTCAGGGCGTTGGCCGAAGGGTGCTCGATGTAGTTGCCTTCGAGGAGCATCTTCAGCTTCGCGTCATTGAGCGGAATCTTCACGCCCAGATACTTTTCGAGGTTCGTCCTCTCCGCGACCCGCACGCCGAGCGAGGCGAGGAACGAGGGGACGGGCACGCGCGCCACGCGCCGGCCCGTGATGACCGACAGGCGCTTGATGAGGTCGCTCGTGTTCGTCGTCTCCCCGCCGGCCAGCTCCAACGTCTCGCGCCTGAGCGCCGGCGTCTCCAGCGCGCGCACGACGGCGCGGCCGAGGTCTGAGTACCAGAGGGGCTGGAAGGGCTGGTCGCCCGCGTCGATGACGGGCACGGCCGGGAGCGCGCGCACGAGTTTGAGGAGCGTCGAGATGACCTCGTCGCCCGGCCCGTAGACGTTGCCCGGTCGCAGGATGAGCCAGTCGAAGGCGGAGGCGCGCACGAGCTCTTCGGCCTTGAACTTCGAACGGTGGTAACGTGAGCGGCCCCGCTCCGCGCCGAGCGAAGAGACGTAGAGGAAGCGACGGAGTCCGGCGCGCGCCGCCTCGGCCAGGACGTTGCGCGTCCCCTGCACGTTGACGCGCTCGAAGGTGAGCGCGGGCGGCGACTCGTCGACGATGCCGGTGACGTGTATGACGGCGCCGCAATCTTCGGCCGCGCCGCGCAAGGAAGAAGGGTCGGTCACGTCGGCCGGGAACGGCTCGACCTCCGCGGGCCAGCGCCTGGCATTGTCTTCGGCCCCGCGCGACAGAAGGCGCACGGTGTGGCCGGCCCCAATCAGCTCGGGCAGAATCCCCTCGCCGATGACGCCCGTCCCGCCGGTCACGAGAACTCTCATCCTGTAGAACCCCCGCCAGAAAGATGGCACCAATTAATCCGCCTTCTTTCACGCGGCGATGGCGGCTGGGAAGAGAAAGTATTGTATTCGACTTTGAAGAGCAGGCAGTAGGCAGATGGCAGTAGGCAGTTGAAGACCCTTAATCCGAGAACTCCGTATAAATCTCATACCGACTTGCAGATTAAAATAAGGCCACTTAAAGCTGGGAGCGCGGGCATCCCTGCCCGCCAGCGTGCTTGAGCACGCTGACCGTCTTACTTCTTACCTCGACGTTGAGGTGTAAAGCCTCTCAGCTTTCGCGCTACGCGCTCATGCGGGCAGGGATGCCCGCGCTCCCGGCGAGGAGGGGCCTTATTCCATCTCGCAAGGCGGTATCACAACGTGTGAAACGCGGAGCGGCTGCCTACTGCCATCTGCCTACCGCCTACTCTTCATCCCGTGAAGCCGATGAAGCTCGGGCCGAGCCAGGCCCAGGCGACCGCGACCCACGCCGCCAGCACGAGCCACTGCCAGAGCGGCCACTTCAGCCCCGTGTCGCGCCTGACGGGCGTGACGTAGTAGAGGGCGTAGGTCAGGAGGAAGGCGGGCAGGGCGAAGGCCAGCCACTCCGGCAGCAGGCCGTCGAGCGCCTCGGGCACGGTCACCAGCGCGAAGTAGCCGTTGAGCCAAAGCCCGAGCATCTTCAAGGCCCAACGCACGAAGCCCTCCTTCGGCTTCGGATCAGGCCGCGTCCAGTACGTGAGGAACGTGTAGCCCGCGTAGAGGAACGCGTAGCAGGTGATGAGCCGCCACCCGGTCGCGCCCTTGAGCCACGGGACGCTGAAGCTGATGAAAAGGATGGCTATGGCGTCTGCCAGCTTGAAGCTGGCGCGCTTCCACTTGGGGCGCGGCGCGGGCACGGGCACGGGCTGAGCCCCGGCCCGCGCGGCCGGCAGGTCGTAGTCGTACGGCCCCGCGCCGTCCAAAGGCCCGGCCGGTCTTTGTGTGGCGGTCGTGTGGGTCGGCTGCTGCATGAGAGAACCCGGGTCGAAAACTCGAACGCTGAGCGCGTGCACTCGCTTCGAAGAACATTCTAGCAGGCGTGGCCCGAGTCCGGCCTACCTGTCGGGGTCTGGGGCGTAGTAGGACTTGCGGCCCCAGACGGTGTACTCGGGGTGGCCGCGCACCTCTATGTGGACGAGGCGGCGCGTGCCGTCGCGCGCCTTGTTGCTCGGGTAGTAGCCGATGACGTAGCGTCGGTTCACGTCCGAGAAGATGCGCTCGTAGATGCCGGCTGCCTGCCCCGGCTCCTCAAGGAAGTCGGCCCACCCGCCCGTCAGCGAGGAGAGTTCGACGAGCGCGCCCTGCACCTTCAGCTCCTGCTCGATGCCGCTCTTCAAGACCTCGGGCGGGGTCTGCTGGTAGCGCTCGTCCAGCTCCTTTCTCACCTCCGGCCTGACGCGCCAGGCGTCCAGGAATCTCTCGCGCGAGGCGTCCCTCCGCCGGAGCTGTTCGTCGGGCGTGAGGCCGACGAGGCGGAAGCCGGGGACGACCGTGTAGATGGTCGCGCGCGACTTCTCGGCCGCGGCGTAGACGTCCCGGAGGCTGAACTCGCGGCGGTTCTCGGCGATCATCTTCCGGAACACCGCCATGCTCTTCTCGACCTTCTTCCGCTGTTCGGGCGGGAGGCCCGCCGGGACGGAAGGCTCGATGACGGGGTCGCGCAGGTAGAGGAGCTCGTCGCCGTCGGTCTGGAAGATGACGACGGGGCGTACGCCCTCCTCGGCGAAAGCCTCCTTCAAAGTCGCCAGCAGCGCGCTGAACTGCGCGCTGCGCCCGAAGCGCCGGTGCATGGCCAACGACTTGGCTAAAAGCCCCTCCTCCTCGTTGGCCCGCCTCGCCAGCCCGTCGAGCTTCTTCTTGAGCCTCTCCTTGTCGGCGGTGAAGTCCGCGATCAGCTCTACGTCGTCGGTGACGAGGGCCATCAGGTCGCGCGGGCCGAGCCGGTCGACGAGCGTCTTGGCCGCCTCGACGCTCATCCTGATGTACGGGAACTGGCTGCCGCTGTAGTCGATGACGAGGACGATGGAGCGCGGGACGGCCGTGTCGTCGCCGAGCGCGAAGGTGCCCACCTCCTGCGGCCGCCCGTCCTCGGCGACGAGGAAGTCTTCGCGCGTCAGCCCCTCGACCGCGCGCCCCTGCCTGTCGAGCACCAGCACGTCGCAGACGACGAGCGAAGTCTCGACGCGGACGACCTCCTCGTCCTCCGCCCCGCCGGCCTCTGGCCCCTTCTGCTTCTTAGCCTTCGGAGGCTTCTCGGCCGCCGCGCGGCTCTTCTCGTCCCAACGCAGACGTTCGAGGCTCTTGCCGAAGTCCTTCAGCTTCGGGCGCTCGCGCGGCGCCGTCTGCCCCGCCGCGCCGGCGAAGCCGAGCAGGATGAAGAGCAGCGCTCTGACGTGCGTCTCCCTCATTCGCGTCCGTCAGCCCGCGAACGTCGCCTCCGCCTTCGCCGCCTTGAGCGGGAGCACGGCCGGTTTGGTGAGCGCGAAGAGCAGCGGCAGGAAGCAGGCGTACATCGTCGCGCCCCTCAACCAGCTCAGCCGCTGCCAGCGCTGCCCGCGCGTCAGCCACTCCGCGGCCGGGACGCCCGACTCCGGGCTGGCTGCGAAGGCCCTCAGCTCCGGGACGAAATAGATCGAGGTGACGACCATCACGGCCATGTAGACCGCGAAGCTCAGGAGGACGAGGTTGCGCCGCCCGCGCAGCCGCCAGTTCAGCGCGAGCGTGGCGACGAGCGAGAGGATGAGCAGCGGGTGGATGAGCCCCCAGAAGACTCCTTCGCGCAGGCCGTAAGGCCCGTTGACGACGACCGACGAGTCGGGCAGCGCCGAAAGGTAGACGGGGAAGTAGACGAGGTGCGAGTAGGCGATGCCGCCGAGCAGCGTCCCCCACAGCACGACCGACAGCATGAGCGAAGCGTTAGAGAGTTTGGGGCTTGCCATCCTGATGCCTCCTCGGCGAAAGGTGAGACGGAGATTACACCCAAGCGGCGTGAAGTTTAAGAAAATTTCAGCGCGGCACCTCCTCGTACCAGCCGCGCCACGCCGAGCGCCTGCGGCGGAACAGGAGGACGAAGAGCGGGTTTGTCCAGACCAGCGTGCGCGCGAAATGCCAGCGGTCGAAGCGGCGCGCGGACGGCTCTACGCGCACGTCCTCGACGAGCTTCACGTGGCCGCGCCTTTGCCGCGCGAGGCGCTTCAGTCGCCGGTAGAAGTCGACGTCCTCGCCCACGTAGAGCGTCTCGTCAAAACCTCCGAGTTCGTCGAAGGCGTCGCGGCGGCAGAACTGCGTCGCGCCCTGCGCCACGCCGGCGAGCCGCCCCGCGACGCGCCACGCGCCCAGGTAGATTTTCGAAGAGAGTCTCGCGGGCCTGTAGTCAGTGTCCAGCGCGCCGCCCACGCAGTCGGGCCGGGACATCACCTGCGCGACGCGCCACAGCGTCTCCGACGGGACGGTCGTGTCGGCGTCCACGAAGACCAGCACGTCGCCGCTCGCCGACGCGGCCCCGCTGTTGCGCACCCGCGCGATGTTGTGAACGGTCTCCCGTACGACGAAGGCGCCGCGCAGGCGCGCGACCTCCGCGGTCGAGTCCGTGCTGTCGTTGTCCACCACGAAGACCTCCGCGCGGACGCCTTCGCGTTCGAGCAGAAAAGCCCGCGCCGCGTTCACGCCGTCGAGCGTGCGCCCGAGGTAAGCCTCTTCATCAAAAGCCGGGATGACGACGGAGATGAGCATCGCTCACTTCTTCCAGACGACGGAGTAGCGCCAGAGCAGGTGTCTCTTCACAACCGCGCCGGGCAGCAACTCCGCGCAGAGTTCGCGCACCTGCGCGAGCGTGAGGTAGGTGTCGTGCCGGCCGTGCTCCTCCCACGCGCGCCGCACCTCGCGCGGCGGGCGCAGACGGCCGCGCTTTGCCAGGCTCAGCCCGAAGCTAAAAGGCACGGACAGGGCGCCCGCCGCGTAGTCGAGCAGGCCTTCGGCGTGGAACAGGTCGAGGATGAGAAGCACGCCGCCCGGCTTCAGCGCGCGCTTGAGTTTCTGCAAGACCGACGCGGCGGGCAGGTGGTGGAGCGTGGCGATGGACGCGACGCAGTCGAACCTCTCGGAAGGGAGTTCGAGCTTCAACACGTCCGCGACCTTAAACTCTATGTTAGGGAACTGCGCCGACCGCTCGCGCGCGACGCCGACCATGTTCGGCGAGAGGTCGAGGGCGAGCACGCGTTCTGAAGTTTTCGCCAGCCGCCTTGAGAACGCGCCCGTGCCGCAGCCGACGTCGAGCGCCACGCGGCAGTTCGCGGGGAGGTGTCGCGCGAGGAATTCGTGGTAGTGGCTGTTGTGATCCCAGTCGTCGCCCGCGAGCAGCGCGATGCGGTCGAAGTCCGCCGCGAAGGTTTCGGTCTCTGTCATTCCAGAGTCCTCCTCAAGCCGGCCCAATCTTATCATCGGCGGCAAGCGCGCGTTAGATAAAGCTTGCCGCGCCACGGGGCGCGGACTACAATCGGCGCGCCGACCCAGTTATCACGCGCGCCGCCGAAGCGGCTTCGAGTTTTGCGACACGCACGGCAGACGAGTTTCGGAACACGCCCCTCCGTCGTCAGGTCTCTCCTGACGGCGGCGCTGCTGCTCTGCGTCCTTGCGGGGGCGCTGCCGGCCGAGGCGTTTCTGAACGAGCAGGACTCGGTGCCCGCTTGCTGCCGCGGCATGAAGGGGAAGGGCGGCGAGTGCCACGGCGACTCCTGCCCGATGCACCTGCCCGCACGCGCTAAGACCGCCGCGAAGGTCAGGCACGACCCCGTGTGCGGGGCCGCCCGCGTGCTCCGCGCCGCGGCCGTCGGGACGCCGCCCTCCTTCAGGAAGAGTCCGACGCAGGAGTCGGCGGGCGCGGCTTCGTTGACAAAGCCCTGCCCGTCCGAATGCGGCGGCGCCGCCGTGGCCTCTTTCGCCAGCCCGCGCCGGCAGCGGCAGGCTGCGACTCTGAGCGACAGCCTGCGCCCGCGCCCGCCCACCTCCGAAACGCAAGGTCACGTCACGTCCCCTCTGATCAAAATCACGTCCGCGCTCCGCAAGCTTCATCCCACGCGCGCGCCGCCCGACGGTCTCGATTCCCGCACAGCTTAAACACCGAGGACTTCTCCGCGCGGCCCCGCACGCGGCGGAAGGCGCCCGCACACACGGGCCGCCGCCCGCGCGCGTCCACACGTCCTGCGCGCGGCGGCGTCCGCGGCTGCGGTCACCGGAACCTTTCGGAGAGATTGCGATGAAGACTCTGAGAAGAGACGGGGCGGTGGCGTCCACGCTCTTCGCGCTCTGGCTCTGCGCCCTGCTGATGTCGCCTGCGTTCGGGCAGCAGGCGGTGACCTCCGCCGCCATCGGCGGGAGGGTCTCGGACGCGGACGGCGCGGCGCTGCCCGGCGTCAACGTCACGGCCACCAACACCGAGACGAACCAGAGCCGCGCGTGCACGACGGACGAAGAGGGGCGTTACAGGCTCTCGTACCTTCCCGTCGGGACTTATCAACTTAAAGTCGAAAAGCCGGGCTTCGCCACGCTGAACCGACAGCTCACGCTGACCGTCGGGCAGGCGCTCGACTTGCCGCTCGCGCTCCCCGTGGCCGGCGTCGCCGAGAGCGTGCAAGTGACCGCGGCGGACGCGCCCGTCGTCGAGGCGGCGCGGACGCAGGTGGCCGAGACGGTCGTCACGCGCGAGATCGACGCGCTGCCCCTGAACGGGCGCAACTACCTCGACCTCGCCGCGCTCACGCCCGGGGTGACGCGCACGAACCCCGTCTCGAACCAGCGCTTCCCCGAAACGTCGGCCGTGCCCGGCACGGGACTCTCCATCACGGGGCAGCGCTTCATCAACAACGGCTTCGTCGTGGACGGGCTCTCCTCGAACGACGACGCGGCCGACCTCGCCGGCACGTTCTACAGCCAGGAGGTCATACGCGAGTTCGAAGTCATCACCTCGGGCGGCATCGCCGAGTTCGGCCGCGCCTCGGGCGGCGTCGTCAACATCGTCACGCAGTCGGGGACGAATAATCACAGGGGGCGCGTCTACGGCTTTCTCCGCAACCAGCGCCTCGACGCGCGCAACCCGCTCGCGCCGTCGAAAGACCCTTTCACGCAGGCGCAGTACGGCGCCAGCTTCGGCGGCCCCGTGCGGCGCGACCGCACCTTCTTCTTCTCCAACTTCGAGCAGACGCGGCTCAACAACGCCACGGTCGTCACCGTCGCCCCCGCGTCGGCCGCCAGCATCAACGCGCGCCTCGACGCGGTCGGCTACAGGGGGCCGCGCCTCTCGACGGGCGTCGTGCCGACGGGCTACGACACGACCAACTTCCTCTTCCGCCTCGACCAACGCCTGGGCGAGGTGCATCAACTGACGGCGCGCTACAACCTCTACGACATCGAGAGCCCCAACGCCCGCAACGTCGGCGGCCTCAACGCCGTCAGCCGCGGCACGGCCCTCTCCGACACCGACCAGACTTTGGCCGCGGGCCTCGTCTCGACCATCTCAGGCAGGGCGCTCAACGAGGCGCGGTTCCAGTACACGCGCGGCCGTCTGGCGGCGCCCGTCAACGACGCGTCGGGGCCGGCGGTGAACGTCGCGGGCGTCGCCAACTTCGGCACCGCCACCTTCTCGCCGACCGCCAGAGACCTCGACACCTTCGAAATCGTTGACAACGTCTCGACGCAGCGCGGGGCGCACGCGCTCAAGGCCGGGGCAGACTTCCTGCTCGACCGCGTTGACATCACTTTCCCCGGCGCACTGCAAGGCGTCTACACCTTCTCGTCGCTGCAGAACTTCCAGGCCGGGCGCTACGCCACCTTCCAGCAGGCTTTCGGCGAAGCGAGTCAGTTCCAGTCGAACCCGAACGTTGGCCTCTTCGCGCAGGACGAGTGGAAGCCGCGGCACGACCTGACCTTGAATCTGGGGTTGCGCTACGACGCGCAATTCCTGCCCGGCCCCGTCCGCACGGACGCCAACAACTTCGCGCCGCGCGTCGGGCTGGCCTACTCGCCGGACTTCCTCGGGCGCGGGCACAGGACTGTCATCCGCGCCGGCTACGGCATCTACTACGACCGCCTCCCCCTGCGCGCCACTTCGAACGCCTTGCAGCGCGACGGCTCGAAGTACCGCGTCGCCGTCCTCTCCTTCGGGCAGGCGGGCGCGCCCGCGTTCCCCGACGTGCTGCCCGCGTTCCCCGCGAACCTGCTCGTCAGCATCACGACGATTGACCCGAACGTCCGCAGCGCCTACAGCCAGCAGGCGAACCTACAGTTGGAGCGCGAGCTCTCGGGCGCGACCTCTCTGTCAATCGGATACCTGCACGTGCGGGGCGAGCACATCATCCTGTCTCGGAACGTGAACGTGCCCCGCTTCCCGGCCTCGGCGGGCGTCTTCAACCTGGGGCGGCCCGATTCGCGGTACGCGAACGTCTCGCGGTTCGAGTCTTCGGGCGACAGCTACTACGACGGGATGGTCGTCTCCTTCAAGCGCCGCTTCGGCCGCCGGGTGCAGGCGCGCGTGAGCTACACCTTCTCGAAGGCGTTGGACGACGTGGGCAACGCCTTCTTCTTCACGCCGCAGGACAACTTCAACCTGCGCGACGAGCGGGGCCTCGCCGACAACGACCAGCGCCAACGGCTGGCGTTGAGCGGCTCGTTCGAGATGCCGGCCGGCTTCGGGCTGAGCTACATCTTTCAGTACGGGTCGCGCCTGCCCTTCAACGTCGTGACCGGCACCGACCGGAACAACGACACGACCGTCAACGACCGGCCGGCGGGCTTGGGAAGGAACACGGGGCGCGGGTTCGACTCGGCCGCGCTCGACCTGAGACTGAGCCGGCGCGTGAGCTTCGGCGAGCATAAGAATCTCGAACTCATCGCCGAGGGCTTCAACGTGCTCAACCGCGCGAACCTGCAACTGCCGAACAACACGCTGAACCCTTCGAACGCTGCGACGCTCCTGACGTTCGGGCGGCCGACCGCGGCCGACGGCCCGCGGCAGATACAGCTCGGTCTGAGGCTCAACTTCTGAGGGGGACTGCTTTGATGAAGAGAGGGGCGGCCGCCTTCTGCGGCTCACTGCTGGCGCTTCTGTTGTCGGGCTGCGCGCGTCCGGAATCGCGAAGGTCGGAGGCCAAGCCCGTGCGCGTCTCCGCGGAGGGGACGGAGGCGGCCGAGCCTTCGGTCGCCTCCGCGCGCGACGGCACAGTCTACGTGGCCTGGGTCGAGCACCGCGGCAAGGAGGCCGACGTCCGGCTCGCGCACCTCGACGCGGAAGGCAGGCCGCTCGCGCAGCCCGCCCGCGTTAACCCGGAGGCGGGTCAGGCCACAGCGTGGCGCGGCGACCCGCCGGCGGTCGCAGTTGCTTCGGACGGCGCAGTCTACGTCGGGTGGACGGCTCGGGACGACGCGGCGCCGCACGCCACGGCGCTCTACCTGTCGGCCTCGCGCGACGGCGGGCGCAGCTTCGGGCCGCCCACGAGGGTCAACGACGACGCGGGGCATTGCGTCCACGGGATGCACTCGCTGGCCGCGGCAGAGGGCGGGCGCGTCTACGTCGCGTGGCTCGACGAGCGCGACGTCGTGCCGCGGGAGGCGGAGGCCGCATCGGCGCCCTCGCAGATGCACACGGAGAGTAACCGCGCGGTCTACTTCGCCGCGTCGGCGGACGGCGGGCGCACCTTCTCGCAGAATGTGAGGCTGGCGGGCGAGGCCTGCCCCTGCTGCAAGACGGCGCTGGCGGCGGGGGGAGACGGGCGGGTCTACGTCGGCTGGCGGCAGGTGCTGGCGGGCGACTACCGGCACATCGCGGTGGCGTCGACGGCGGACGGCGGGCGGAGCTTCTCGGCCCCTTCAATCGTGAGCGACGACCGCTGGGAGCTACAGGGCTGTCCCGTCTCAGGCCCGGCGCTGGCGGCCGGCGGCGAGGGCTCGTTGAGGGTGCTCTGGTACACGGCGGGCGAGGCGGGCAGGCCCGGACTCTACTGGGCGGAGTCGGCTGACGGCGGGCAGAGCTTCTCGCCGCGCGTGGCGCTCGCCGAGGCGGGCGGGCGCGGCACGCCCACTCTGCTGAAAGGCGAGGGCGGCGCCCTGACGGCCGTGTGGGAGGGCGTTGACGATTCGAAGCCGGCCGCGTTGCAAGCGCGACTCGACGGCGAAGGCCGCGCCGCAGTTCTCGCGTCGGGCGGCGAGCTTCCCGCGGCCGCCGAAGCCGCCGGCGAACTCTTCGTCGCCTACGTCGCGAAAGAGGGAGAAGGGCAGGGCGTCTGGTTGTGGAAGTCAGGGAGAGAGTAGGTAGGATTTGAAATTAGAACTTTGAAATTACGAGGAGCGTCACTTGCCAAACTTGCTGAAGTGCACGGCGTGCGTGCTGGTTGTGTTGCTGTCGGCGGCGTGCGCGCAGGGGCCGAAGTCGGAGGTGAAGGCCGGGCCGACGCCGCAGGCCGGCGCGTCGCCGATCCCTTGGGGGACGGTTGAGCCGCCCCGGCAGGTCGGCGGCGGCTCCTCGGGCACGCCCCAGCCGCGTTTGCCAGTCAGAACCTTCCGGGGCAGGGGAGTCGTTCGCTTAATCAACATCGGGGAGGGCTGGTTCGAGATCGACCACGAGGAGATCGAGGGCTTCATGCCCGCGATGCAGATGGAGTGGATGGTCAAGGACAAGTCGATGCTGAGGACGGTGAGCGTCGGCGACAGGGTCGACTTCACGCTCCAGGACGACAACGGGAGCGAGGTCGTCACGGAATTGAGGAAGGCGCCGTAGCCAAATTGCTCCGTCAGTCGGCGTACTGTATAACGGGCGACATGCGCAAAAGCCCCGAACTGTTCGACAAACGGGCCGCGTCCCCCGGGCGGATACTCGTCCTGCCGGGCGGGGAGCCTGCGGGATGAACTGGTCGGCGCTCCAGCTCTCACTCCAGGTGACGGCCGTCGCGACCGCGGCGATCTTCGTCGTCGGCCTCGCGCTCGGGGTTCTGCTCGGGCGCTACCAGTTCCGCGGTCAGGTCTTCTTCGAGACCTTCATCTTCCTGCCTTTAGTGCTCCCGCCGAGCGTGCTCGGCTACTTCCTCTTACTCGCCCTGGGCCGCGGCAGCCCCTTGGTCGAGTGGCTCAACTTACGCATCGTCTTCACTTGGCCGGCGGCGGCCGTCGCGTCGGCGATAGTGGGCCTTCCCCTGATGGTGCAGGCGTCGCGCGCGGCCGTCGCGAGCGTCGACCCCGTCCTGGAGAACGCGGCGCGGACGCTCGGCTCTTCGGAGTGGGAGGTCTTGTGGCGCGTGACGCTACCCCTGGCGCGGCGCGGGGTCTTCGCCGGACTCATCCTCGGCTCGGCGCGCGCGCTCGGCGAGTTCGGCGCGACGTTGATGGTGGCGGGCAACATTCCCGGGAGGACGCAGACGCTGCCGCTCGCCGTCTACGACGCCGTGCAGTCGCGCCGCTACGAAGAGGCGAACGTGATGCTGCTCGTGATGACGAGCCTCGCCTTCGCGGGGCTGTGGGCCGTGCGGAGGCTCGAGGGGCCGGCCTACCGGCGCCGCGAGGCCGGGCGTTAGGCTGGAGCGTGATGGAAGCGTCCGGGCTGAGCATCGACATCGAGAAGCGTCTGGCGACCTTCGACCTGCGCGTGCGGCTCGAGGTGGGCGCCGAGATACTCGTGCTCTTCGGCCCCTCGGGCGCGGGCAAGACGCAGACGCTCAACGCCGTCGCGGGGCTGACGACGCCGGACGCGGGCGAGATAGTCCTGGGCGGCGACGTCTTCTTCCGCTCGGGGCAGAACGGGAACGCCTTCAACCTCCCGCCGCGCCGTCGCCGCGTGGGCTACGTCTTCCAGCAGTACGCCCTCTTCCCGCACATGACGGCGCTTGAGAACGTCGCCTACGCGCTCTGGCGCCAGCCGGGGGCGCGCGCGCGGGCGGAGGAGCTTCTGGGGCGGATGCACCTCGAACGCCTGGCGGGCCGCTACCCGCACGAGCTCTCGGGCGGGCAGCAGCAGCGCGTCGCCATCGCGCGCGCGCTGGCGATGCGGCCGCGTGTGCTCCTCATGGACGAACCCTTCTCGGCGCTCGACAGCCCGACGCGCCAGCGCCTCCATCAAGACCTGATAGATTTGCAGCGGGAGGAGCGTCTGATCGTCGTCTACGTCACGCACAACCTCTCGGACGCCTTCGCCGTCGGCCACCGGCTCGCCATCATGCGCGAGGGGCGGATCGAGCAGGTCGGCGTCCCCGAAGACGTGCGCCGCAACCCCGCCAACCCGCTCGTCCTCGCCGCCCTCGGCCTCCCCGCCGAGTGGCCGAAAAAATAATTCTTGACTAGTCGTTCCAGAAAGCGTATAAGACTCGCCGAGGTTGAGAAAGTCGGATGGCGAGGCACAAAGAGTTCGACCGGGACGAGGCGCTCCACAGGGCGATGGAGGTCTTCTGGTCGCGCGGCTACGAGGCCGCGTCCGTCGGCGAACTCGTCAAACACATGGGCATCAACCGGCAGAGCCTCTACGACACGTTCGGCGACAAGCACGCGCTCTACCTCGCGGCGCTCGACCGCTACCGGGAGGTCGAGGGGCGGAAGATGTTCGAGCTGCTGGAGCGGCCCGGCTCGGTCAAGCGGGCGCTGCGGCGTTTATTCGAAAGCGTCGTTGAGTGCTCGCTCGGGGAGGGTGAAAGGCGCGGCTGCTTCGTCGGCAACGCCACGTCGGAGTTGGCAGGCCGCTGCCGCGCGACGGCCGAGAAGGCCTGCGACAACATGGCCGCCGCGGAGGAGGCGCTCTACCGGGCGCTGCTCCGCGGGAAGAGGGAAGGCGAGATCGTCGGCGGGCGCGACCTGCGCGCCGTTGCGAGGTTTCTGTACAGCAGTCTGCAAGGGCTCCAACTCATGTCGAAGGCGACGCGCGACCGCAAGACTTTGGAGGACGTGGTGCGCGTGACGCTCTCGGTGCTGGACTAAATTTTTTGCCGGTTTCTGGAATGAACGTTCCGGAAATCAGAAAGGCTGAAGGAGAGATGGCAGGCAAATTGGAAGGCAAGGTGGCGGTCGTGACGGGCGGGAACTCCGGGATCGGTTTGGCGACGGCGAAGGAGTTCGCGCGCGAGGGGGCGCGGGTCGTCATCACGGGGCGCGACCGGCGCACGCTCGACGCGGCGGCGCAAGAGATCGGCGGGGAGGTGCTGGCGCTGCGCTCGGACGCCGCGAGCCTCTCGGACATCGACGAGCTGTTCAAGGCCGTCGGGGATCGTTTCGGGCGCCTCGACGTGCTCTTCGTCAACGCGGGCGTCGCGCAGTTCGCCTCGGTCGAAGAGACGGACGAGGAGTTTTTCGACCGGACGATGGACATCAACTTCAAGGGCGCGTACTTCACCGTCAAGGGGGCTCTGCCGCTGCTCGCCGAAGGCGCCTCGGTCATCCTCAACACGTCGGTCGTCGCGCACGTCGGGTTCCCGAACGCGAGCGTCTACTCGGCGAGCAAGGCCGCGCTGCTGTCGCTCGCGCGGACGCTCTCGGCAGATTTGGCCGGCCGCCGGATACGCGTCAACGCGGTCAGCCCCGGCCCCGTGGAGACGCCCATCTTCGGGCGGGCGGGCCTCCCCGAAGAGGCGAAGCAGGGCTTCGGCGAGCAGGTGCCCTTAAAGCGCCTCGGCCGGCCGGAAGAGATCGCGAAGGCTGTGCTCTTCCTCGCGAGTCAGGACTCGTCCTTCCTCGTGGGCACGGAGATCGTCGCCGACGGCGGCGTCATCGGTCTGAAGGTTCCGGACGCGGCAAACACACGGGAGCCGGCGCGCGCCGAGGCGGCCTGAGCAGTTGAAACAATCCAGAAGCGAAAGGTGGAGCGTAGATGAAGATCGGAATCATCGGTTCGGGGAACATCGGGGCGACGGCGGCGCGCCTGTTCGCGCGGGCGGGGCACGAGGTCGCAGTCAGCAACTCGCGCGGGGGCGCGGGGCTCGAAGAGTTAATCGCGGAGCTGGGCGGGAAGGGGCGCGCGGCGAGCATCGAGGAGGCCGCGCGCTTCGGCGAGGTCGTGCTCGTCGCCGTCCCCTTCGGCAAGTACGAGACGCTTCCCGTCGAGGCGTTCGGGGGCAAGGTCGTCGTCGACGCGAACAACTACTACCCGCAGCGCGACGGCCGCTTCGCGCAGCTCGACGGCGGCGAGACCACTTCGAGCGAGCTGCTCGCCTCGCACCTGTCGGGCGCGCGTCTCGTCAAGGGCTTCAACACCATCTGGTTCGAGCACCTCGCCAGGCAGGGCGACAAGCAGCTCCCCCTCGAAGAGCGCCGCGCCATCTTCATCGCGGGCGACGACGAGGGGGCGAAGCGGACGGTGGCGCGCCTCGTCGAAGAGATAGGCTTCGCCGCCGTGGACACGGGCTCGCTCCGGGAGGGCGGGCGGCGCCAGCAGGTCGGCACGCCCGTCTACAACAAGGAGCTGAGCGCGCGCGAGGCCGCGCAGGTCTTGTCGGCCAACTGAGGGGCTTTCATCAAACAGTTAACGGAGGAACCCATGTCAACGCTTTTCGACCCGCTCAAGGTGGGCGAGCTCGAACTCGACAACCGCATCGTCATGGCGCCGATGACGCGCAGCCGCGCCGACGACCGGGGCGTGCAGCCGCCCTTCGTCGCGGAGTACTACCGCCAGCGCTCTTCGGCCGGACTCATCATCACAGAGGCCACCAACGTCTCGCCGTTGGCGAAGGGCTACGTGCGCACGCCGGGCATCTACACGCCCGAGCAGTTGGAGGGCTGGCGCCCGGTGGCCGAGGCCGTCCACGCGCGCGGCGGGAAGGTCTTCATGCAACTCTTCCACACCGGCCGCATCGCCCTGCCCGACTTCCTGCCCGAGGGCGCGCAGCCCGTCGCGCCTTCGGCCGTGCGCGCGAAGGGGCAGAACTACACCGACGGAGGGATGAAGGAGTTCGTGACCCCGCGCGAGATAACCGTCGAAGAGATAAGGCAGACGGTGAGGGACTTCGCCGACGCGGCCGCGAACGCCGTCGAGGCCGGCTTCGACGGCGTCGAGCTGCACGCGGCGAGCGGCTACCTCGTCCAGCAGTTCCTGACGACCAACGCGAACCTGCGCGCGGACGAGTACGGCGGCTCCGTCGAGAACCGCGCGCGGTTCCTCTTCGAAGTGCTGGACGCTATGGTCGAGGCGGTCGGGGCGGGGCGCGTCGGCGTGAAGTTCTCGCCGCGCATGCCCTTCAACGACATCGAGGAGCGCGACGCGGACGAGCTTTACACGTACATCCTGAGGCGTCTGAGCGGGCGCGGGCTGGCCTACGTCCACGTCGGCGACTTCACCGGCGAGGGCTGGCACGAGCTGCTGCGGCCGGTCTACGACGGCGTCTACTTCGCGGGCGCGGGGCTGACGAAGGAGTCGGGCGAGGAGCTTCTGGCGAAGGGGCTGGCGGACGCCGTCGTCTACGGGACGAAGTTCATCTCCAACCCCGATCTGCCCAAGAGGTTCAAGCTCGGCGCGCCGCTCAACGACCCCGACCAGACGACCTTCTACACGCCCGGCGAGCGCGGCTACACGGACTACCCCGCGCTCTCGCAGGCGGCTTGATTGATTCGAAGGGCGCGCGTAGCCAGGAGTAAGTTAACCACAGAGACACAGAGGCACAGCTTGTTGAGCTATTCCGCATCAAGCTGTGCCTCTGTGTCTCTGTGGTTAATTATTTCTTACTAAAGACCGCTCGATGAGGACAGAGTCGCCGAACTCGTGCGTTAAGTAACCGCGGGCGTCAAGCTCTGCGGTCGAGCGGCGGAGCGTGTCGTCGTCGAGGAAGGCGCGGAGCAGTTCGTAGTGGCTCGTCCCGGCTTCGTGAGTACCCGAGAGTATCGCGTCAACGACGCGCAGGCGGCTTTCGGGGCCGAGGCGCTGCGTGGCGACGCCGTCGCCCGCGCGCACGCGGCCGTGGACGGACGCGGCGTGTTCGAGCGCGCGCACGACCGTCGTCCCCACTGCGACGACGCGTCCGCCGCGCGCCTTCGCGCGCTCGACGGCCCGGGCGGTCGCAAAAGGGATGCGGTACGGCTCGTCGAAAGGGAGCAGACGGTCGAGCGCTTCGTCCCCCGTCGAGGAGATGCCCGCGGCGTGCGTGATGGTCTCGAACTCGACGCCGCGCGCGCGCATCGACGAGAGCGCGCGCCAGTCGAGCGTGAAGCCGGCCGAAGGCGGCTCGAAGGCGACGGGCGGCCCTGCAATCTTCGTCCAGACGTCCCAGAGCGCGAGCGGCTCGCGCAGGTGCGCGTACTGTATCGGCCGGCCGTGGCGCGCGATGCCCGCCCACACTTCATCGGGTGTCCCGTCGAAGCGGAGCGAGACGAGGCGCGCGTGGCCGAGCGTCCGCTCGACCGTCGCGCGCAAAGGGCCGAGGACGAGGCGGTCGCCGCCCTCAAGCTGCGGCGGAGCGGGGCGGTCTTCCGTGCGCGTTCGGAAGTCGCCCTCGCCGAAGAGGACGGCGCTGAAGCGCGTCACGTCTTCGGGTTTGAGAGAAGGGCGCCCCGCCAGCCTCACCTCGACGGGCGCGCCCGTGCGTCCGTGGAGACCGCGCAGGCTCGCGGGGAGCGTGGCCGCGTCGTTGGCGACGACGAGGTCGCCCGGGCGCAGGAAGTCTAAGAAGGCCGAGCGCGGCGCGTGCGCGAGCCGGCCACACGCATCCACGAAGAGAAGCTTTGCGTCAGGCGGTCTTTGCACGGCCCTGTCCGCGGCGTTCATGAGAGTGCTCCTTCCAGTTCCCGAACCGGCAGCGCGGCGGCGACGGCGTCGGCCAGTTCGCGCGCGGCCTCTTCGGGTCGCTTGAGAGTCAAAGGGTCTGCGTCGGGGAGGGCGGCCGCGTGCATCGGCGTGTCCATGTCGCCGGGGTCGAGCGAGAGGAAGCGTATGTGGTCGGCCGCGTGCTCCTCGCCCCAGATGCGGCTGAGGTGTTGCAGCGCGGCCTTGCTCGCGCCGTATGCGCCCCAGCCGGGGTACGCGTTGACCGCCGCGTCGCTCGAAATGTTGAGCACGACCGCGCCTAGCCCTTCGCGCGCGGAGGCCGCGAGCGCCCCCATCAGAGCCTTCGTCAGACGGAAAGGCCCGATGACGTTTGTCGCGAACGCGCGCTCAAGGTCTTCGCACTCCGTGTCCGAGAGCATCGCCAGGGGCAACGGCCCCAAGTCCGAGGCGTTGTTGACCAGCACGTCGAGCCCGCCGAGTTCGCCCGTGATCTGCAGGGCGACGGGGTAGATGTCTTCCTTGGAAGAGACGTCGCCCGCGATGCCGTGCGCGCCCGCGTTCTCGCGCGCGACCCGCTCGACTCGCTCGCGCGTCCGCGCGACGAAGGCGACCCGCGCGCCGCGCGACAGAAACTCGCGCACGAGCGCGAGCCCCAAGCCCGAAGTCCCGCCGGTGACGGCGACCCGCAGGCCGCCGAAGGGGTTCGTTCCGCCCCCCGTCCGCGAGGAGAAGTCCGAAGAGTTACTCATGCTTGCCCACCGTCCTTCCTTTCTAAAGAAAAACCTTTACTAAGGCGGAGGGTAGCGCGGGGGCTTGACTTTGTCAAGCATTTTCTTTAGAAAGGTCGCGTGACCCGCGAGGCTACGCAGAAGGGCGAGCGCAAGACGCGCCGCGCCATCGTCAAACTCCTGAAGACCGAGGGGCAGCTCGGCACGGCGCAGTTGGCCGAGCGGCTGGGCCTGACGGCGATGGCCGTGCGGCTCCACCTCTACGCCCTGCAGGGCGAGGGGCTGGTGACGTCCGAAGACCGGCCCGTGCCCGTGGGCCGCCCGGCCAAGTTCTGGCGGCTCACGCGGGAGGCCGACCGGCACTTCCCCGAAGCCTACGCCGAGCTGAGTGTCGCGCTCCTCGACGCGATGCAGGAGACGTTCGGCGCGGAAGGCTTGAACCGCGTGCTCGCCTCGCGCTGCGCGCGCCAGCAAGCGGACTATAAGCAGCGTATACGCGCGTCCGACCCGCTGGAGAAGCGTTTGAAGGCGCTGGCGCAGGTGCGCACCGAAGAGGGCTACATGGCGGAGGTGCGGGAGGCCGAAGGAGGCGAGGGCTTCCTGCTCGTCGAGAACCACTGCCCCATCTGCGCGGCGGCCAACGCGTGCCAGGGCTTCTGCTCGACCGAGCTCGACCTGTTCCGCACGGTGCTCGGCCCGTCGGTCGAAGTCGAGCGCGTCGAGCACATCGTCTCCGGCGGACAGCGCTGCGCCTACCGCGTCAGTCCTAAAACACGAGCCCGTAAAAAATGAAGACTTCCGAAGTCGCTCGCCTGCGGCTGCAAGGGCAGGGCATCGGGGCGGGCCGTTTCGAAAAGCCCGCGGACGCGGTGCGCTGGTTCGGCGCCGTGCAGGCGCAGGACTATCTCGGTTCGCTGTGGGCGCTCGGGCTGCGCCTGCCGGGTGCGGTTGAATCAGAGGTCGAGCGCGCTGTCGTTGACCGTTCTATCGTCCGCACGTGGCCCATGCGCGGCACGCTCCACTTCGTGGCGGCCGAGGACGTGCGCTGGATGCTCTCGCTGGCGGGGGCGCGCACCATCGCGCGAGCGGCGGGCAGGTACAGGCAGCTCGGGCTGGACGGGGCGACGTTCGCCAAAAGCAGGCGGGTGATAGAGCGCGCCCTTCGGGGCCGCCAACTGACGCGGCCGGAGTTGGCCGCGGCGCTCGAACGCGGCGGCGTCAGGACGGAAGGCCAAAGGCTCATACACCTTCTGAACAGGTCTGCGCTGGAGGGCCTGACCTGCTACGCGGCGAGGCGCGGCAAGCAGTTCACGTTCGCGCTCCTCGAAGAGTGGGCGGCCCCCTCAAAAAGTTTGTCGCGCGCGGAGGCTCTGGCGGAGCTGGCCGCGCGCTACTTCAGGAGCCACGGGCCGGCGACGTTGCAGGACTTCGTCTGGTGGTCGAGCCTCACGACGACGGACGCGCGTGCGGGACTTGAGTTGGCCGCCGCGGATTTGCAGCGTGAGGTCTTCGACGACGAGACGTACTGGCTCTCGCCTCCGACGCGGGCCGCGGTTGACGTGCAGAAGGGCGCGCAACTGCTGCCTGCCTTCGACGAGTACACGGTCGCCTATAAAGACCGCGGGGCCATTCTTCACCCTTCACACACACTACGGCCCGACGCGGCGACCGCCGTCCTCGGGCCGACAGTCATAATTGACGGACGGGCCGCCGGCACCTGGAAGCGCACGTTGAAGAGGGAGTCGGTGGTGATCGAGACGAATCTGTGGGCAACACTTAAGCGAACCGAACGCGACGCGCTCGAAGAGGGCGCGCAGAGGTACGGCGAATTTCTAGGGCTGCCGGCCGTCGTCGCTTGAAGCGAACTTCATATCCGGAGGACTCTTACATGGCGGGAGACGATTTGCGTTTGGAAGAGGCGTTGGCGGTGCTCGAACGAACGCCCGCTTCCGTCGGCGCGTTACTAAACGGGTTGCCGGAGACGTTCGTGCGCGCGACGGAGGGCGAGGGAACCTGGTCTCCTTACGACGTGGTCGGGCACCTCGTGCACGGCGAGCGCGCCGACTGGCTCGGGCGCGCGCGGCACATCCTCTCGGGCGACCCGAGCCCGTTCACGCCGTTCGACCGCGGGGCGCAGTTCAGGGAGAGCGAAGGGAAGTCTCTCCAAGAGCTTCTCGCGACCTTCGCCGGGCTGCGCGCGCAGAATGTTTCCGAGTTGCGCGGGATGAACCTCGGCGCAGGCGACCTTGTGCGGACGGGGCGGCACCCGGACTTCGGCGAAGTCACGCTCGGGCAGTTGCTCGCGGCGTGGGTCGTCCACGACCTCGACCACGTGGCGCAGCTCGCGCGGACGATGGCGAAGGTCTACGCCGAAGCGGTCGGGCCGTGGGCGGCCTACCTCTCAATCCTGCGCGACCGGCGCGGCTGAAGTCTGCTCGATGCGTTTGAGCGCGGCGGTCGCATTCGTGTTCTCGGGGTTCAGCTCAAGCGACTTGCGGTAGTTCTTAATCGCCAGCTCGCGCTCGCCCGCGGCGAGGTATGCTTCGCCGAGGCTGTCGTAGGTGTTGAAGCCCTGCGGGTACGCCTCGACGTTGAGCTTGAAGATTTCGACCGCGTCCTTCGCGCGCCCCGCGAAGAGCAGCTCGTAGCCGAGCGCGTTCAGCTCCGGCTCGCCGAAGTCGTAGCGCGCGGGCTGGCTCTTCTTCAACTCCCTGTACTGCGCGAGCGCCGCCTCGACGCCTCTCTCCCTGATGGTTCGGCGCAGCGGTGAAGAGATGGAGTTAAAGGGCGGGTTCTTGAACCACTCGATTGTGCGCCGCAGGCGGTCGTCGAAGTTGCGCGTGACGAAGTGGTCGTCGCGCGCGTAGACGACCAGCTCGTAGAGGTTGCCGGCCTCCTCCAACTTCTTCGCCAGCGCCAGGGCCTGGTTCGGCGAGACGGCCGGGTCGGCGCCGCCCTGGAAGATGAGGAGCGGCACGGTCAGCTTGTCGGCCCAGCGGACGGCCGAGCGCTCCAACATATTCTGCTCAAGCCGCGCCGCGCCGCCCGCCCAGTTCGCGGTGATGAGGTCGCGGACGGCAGGGTTCTCCTGAAAGCTGAGCCAGAGGTCTGTGGGCGCGCCGACGACGCCGGCCGCGCGGACGGGCGCGCCGCGCCGTATCGCCTGCAAGGTCATCTGCGCGCCGCGCGAGAAGCCGAACATGTAGACGCGCTCCATGTCCACGTAGCCGAGCGAGCGCGCCAGCGGGAAGAGGTTCAAAACGTCGTCCGTGTCCGCGCCCCCGACCTCGTCCTTCCCCTCGCCGCCGTCGTAGCCGCGATACTGCGAGGCGAGCACGACGAACCCTTCCGAGGCGAGGCGGTGCATCTCGTAAAAGTGCAGGTAGTTCGCGACGCCTATCACCGTGTCGTCGCCCGCGCCGCCGCGGTTCCAGATGACGGCCGGGAGTTTCCGGCCCGCCGTGTCCTTCGGCTTGTAGATGAAGCCCGAGATTCTGAGGCCGTCGCTCATGTACTTGATCTTGAGCAGCTCGAGGTCGTTCGAGTTGCGCACGCGCTCGACGGCCTCGCGCCCGTAGAGGCGTTTGAAACGGTCGGGCACCTGTTCGAAGGTTGGGAGCGCGAACGGCGTCTGCTCGACGATCTTCCCGTCGTCTTTCGTCGCGCCCTGCGCGAGCGCGAGCTGCGGCAACAGCAAAAGGCACCAGAGGAGGACGACGTGTTTCAGACCCTTCGAAAGCATCCTCAAAATTCTCCTCGCGTACGAGATTTCGGACGGCCGCGGGGCGCGGCGTACGCAGAAGGGAAGTGAGGGAGGTAAGCCTGACGTTGACCCCTCCGCCTTCCCCTTTCCCGCGCGCCCCGTCCCGCGGCCGGGAGGTGCGCCGGATGTTGCGGCCGGCGGCCGTGCGGAGTCTTTCAAGCCCGGTGAAATCTTGTAAAAGTTTCTGAAATCGCTTAGAAGTGTCTCGGTCTCCCGGCCGTCCGCGCAGTTAGAAGGAAGGTTTTGCCATGGAGCAGACGAGCGAGAGAGTTTACGAGTTCGGCCCGTTCCGCCTAAACCCCCTGCGGCGCGTGCTGCTGCGCGAGGGGCGGCCCGTGGCGCTGACGGGCAAGGTCTTCGACACGCTCCTCGTCTTCGTCGAGCGGCGCGGCCGCGTGCTCGCCAAGGACGAGCTGATGTCAGCGCTCTGGCCCGACACGGCGGTCGAGGAGAACAACCTGACGCAGCACGTCTCGATGCTGCGCAAGGCGCTCGGCGAGCGCACGGACGGGCGGCGCTACGTCGTGACCGTGCCCGGCCGCGGCTACAGCTTCGTCGAGCCGGTGCGCGAGGTCGAGCCCGAAACCTCCGAGGAGCGCCCCGCCGTGCGGCGCGAGGCGGCCGCGTTGGCGGAGACGGCGGCCATCACGGTCGGCGCGTCGCACCCGCCGAGGTCTGCGCTGGCGGTCGCGATGTCCGTGGCGATCATCTCCACCGCGGCCGCCCTTTATCTTTGGACGGGGCGCGCCCCTTCGGCTCAGGCCCCGGCGGCGCCCACGGCCGCGCGGCGCGAGCGTCGCCACACGACCGAGGTCTTCGAGGCGCGCGAGGCCTACCTGCGCGGCCGATACTTCTGGAACAAGCGCAACCCCGAAGGCGTCGAGAAGAGCGTCGAACACTTCCGCAGGGCACTCGACCTCGACCCGACCTACGCGGCCGCCTACGCCGGACTCGCCGACGCGTACAGCGTGCTCGGCAACTACCGCTACGGCACGACCCCGCCCGAGGAGTGCTTCGTCCGCGCGCGCGCCGCGGCGCTCAAGGCGGTCGAGGTTGACGACGAGCTGTCGGAGGCGCACGCCTCGCTCGCGCTCATCAAGGCTTACCAGGAGATGGACGCCGAAGGGGCCGAGCGCGAGTTCCGCCGCGCCATCGAACTCGACACCGCTTACGCGACGGCGCACCACTGGTACTCGGACTTCCTCGCCACGCGCGGGCGCGCGGACGAGGCCTTGAGCGAGGCCGTGCGCGCCGCGGAACTCGACCCGCTCTCGCCCATCATCTCGACGACCGTCGGCGAGCGGCTCTTCTTCGCGCGCGACTACAGGCGCGCCGCCGAGCGCCTGCGCCGCACGCTCGAACTCGACCCGGACTTCATACAGGCGCGCCTCTTCCTCGGCCTCGTCCACCTGCGCGAAGGTCGCCGGGCCGAGGCGGTCACGGAGCTGACTCGCGCGCGGGAGCTGGCCGGCGGGACGGACGCGCGCGTCGCCGTGGCGCTCGTCCAGGCGTACGCCGTGACGGGCCGGAAGGCGGAGGCGCGCCGCCTGCTCGAAGAGCTGTCGGCGGCGGGCGCGGAGGTCGCGCCCTCAGACATGGCGCTCGTCCACGCCTCGCTCGGCGAGCGCGAGCAGGCTTACGAGTGGCTCAAGCAGGCGCGCGACAAGGCGCGGACGAACCCCGAGGCCGCCACCCTGCTCAGAGCCGACCCACGCCTCGACGCCCTGCGCGCCGACCCCAAGTTCCGAGACATCTTCATCCTCTGACCCGCCCGAGCGTTCGCCTGTGTACTGAAACTCCCTGCCGCGGTTGTTATAAGAAGACCATTAACCACAGAGACACAGCTCGAAGAGGAATGCTCAACAAGCTGTGCCTCTGTGTCTCTGTGGTGAATTCCTTTTCAGTCATATTCGACTGCCACAGTGGCGGAAGAGCGAGGGGGGAGAATGCGGCTCTCGTGTCTGGTCGCGGCCCTGGCGTTGTGCGCTCTGACACAGGCGTGCGTGAATCTGCCGCGCGACCCGGAGGGGACGTTGGCGCGCGTCGAGGGCGGGCGGCTCCGCGTAGGGCTGGTCGAGCACCCGCCGTGGGTCGTGCGCACGGAGGGCGAGCCGTCGGGCGCGGAGGTGGAGCTCGTGCGCCGGTTCGCCGCCGAGCTGAGGTCTCGGCCCGAGTGGCACTGGGGCGGCGAGCAGCGGCACATGGAGGCGCTCGAACGTTTCGAACTCGACCTCGTCGTCGGCGGCGTCACCGACCAGACGCTCTGGTGGAAGTACGTCGGGCTGACCGGCCCTTACTTCGAAGAGGCGTACGCCGTCGGCTTCCCCGGCGCGCCGACGCCGCCGCCGAAAGGTCTGAAGGGCTTGGAGGTCGCCGTGCGCGAAGGCGACCCCCTGGCCTACTACCTTTCGAAAGAGGGCGCCGTCCCCACGCGCGTCCTGAGTCTACAGCCCCCGAGCGGCCCCGCGGCCGCGCCCACCTGGGAGCTTGAGAGTCTCGGGCTCACGCCTTCGGGGCAGACCTTACACACGGAGAAGCACGTGATGGCGGTCGCGCCGGGCGAGAACGGCTTCCTCCGCCGGCTCGAAGAGTTTCTCTCGCGCGAGCGCCCGCACGTGAAGGGGCTGCTTCAGAAGGAGGCCGTGCGTTGAGCGCCTACGCGCCCGAGGTGGACTTCCGCCTGCCCCCCGACAAGGAGGCCGCGCTCGCGCGCGCGCGGCGCATCGAGTGGTGGTCGATCTTCTTCCTCGGGACGATCATCGTCGTGCTCGCCTTCACGATGGGCTCCTCGCAGGCGATGAAGGCGATGTGGGTCGAAGACACGGTGAGCCTCATCCCGTTCGCGGCCTTTCTCATCGGCGCGCACTTCCGCCGCAGGCCGCCCGACGACAGCTTCCCCTACGGCTACCGCCGCGCGATACTCATCGCCTTCCTCGCCGGCTCGGTCACGCTCCTCGGCTTCGGCCTCTACCTCTTCGGCGAGTCGGTCTACAAGCTGCTGGCGGCCGAGCGCCCGACCGTGCAGACCGTGGAACTCTTCGGCCGCCGCGTGTGGCTCGGCTGGCTGATGGTGGCCGCACTCCTCTACAGCGTCGTCCCGCCGTTCGTCCTCGGCCGGATGAAGGAGCCTTTGGCGCGCGAGCTGCACGACAAGGCCCTGCACGCCTCGGCCACCATCAACAAGGGCGACTGGCTGGCGGGGCTCGCGGGCGTGGCCGGCATCTTCGGCATCGCCTACGGCCTCTGGTGGGCCGACTCGGCGGCCGCGGCCTTCATCTCACTTGAGATCGTCAGGGACGGCTTCTCGAACCTGCGCAACAGCGTCGCGCAGTTGATGAACAAGCGGCCGACGGACGTGGAGAGCAAGGAGGACGACCCCGTCGTGGACGAGGTGCAGCGGGCGCTGCTCGGGCTCGGATGGGTGCGCGAGGCGCGCGTGCGCCTGCGCGAGGACGGGGATACCCTGTCGGGCGAGGCGTTCGTCGTCCCGCGCGACGAACGAGACCTTTTCGAGCGTCTGCAGCAGGCCGCGGAGGTCGTGCACGAAGTGGACTGGCGGCTCCACGACGTGAACATCGTGCCGTTCGAGACGCTCGAACCGAGCGGCGTTGAGGAGGGCGGGGAAGGGGCTTGAAGGTGTTGCCCGCCTACGTGCTCTGCGCGCCGACCGCAGACCAGTCGGCCGCCGGCCGGCCCATCCAGACCCACGCGATGTAATCGACGAGCGGCGGATTGCCGCCGACCTCCCTGAGCCGCGCGTTGACCTGCCCGCGGTGGTAGATGCTGTGGAGCGCGACCTGGAGCATCGTCTCGCCGACGTTCGTCACCTCGGGCGCGCGGCCCAGTATCTGCTCGACCATCGCCGCCCAGGAGACCGGCATCGGCTCCGACACTTTCGCGTCGTCCGCGGCCCCGAGGTGCGCGAACGCCTCGCCGTAGTACGTGCGCCCCCAGGCGGCCAGCGGCGCCGCATCCTCGAACGACGGGTACGGCGTCTCGCGCGGCTCCCCGCGCCACGCGCGCAGGAAGGCGCGCTGGACGACGTGCAGGTGATAGAGCAGCTCCCGCAGCCTCGCGTCCGAGCGCCCGCCTTCGGACGCGAGCACCGCGGCCCACACCGCCGCGTCGGCCCACTCCATGTGCCTGTAGAGGTCTTTAATCGTACTCACGTCCGCCACGACTGATTCTCCGTCTCGGCCCCTCGACTATTCACCCATGTACTCGGCGATGACTTCGATTTCGCCGACGAGGTTGCGGTTGAACTCTTCCAGCTCCTCCGCGGGTATCCAGTACTCCCGGTGCTCGGAGCCGCCGACCACCTGCACCTCGAACCTTTCGAGGTACTCCGCGCGGACGCGGAAGCGCGTCACGTAGCCGACCCTGTCCCGGTTGTGCCTGGCGTTCCAGTCGCGGGCGATCTGCGCGGCGTAAGCCTCGTTCAGAACGGGGTAGAAGATCGGCTGCTCCGGCAGGCGCGGCGGGAAGCGCGTGTTGCCGCTCTCCCGAATCAGGGCGAGCTCGCGGCTGCCCACCGGCCTGTAGAGCACCTCCGTCCGAACGTCACTCATCGCCATCGGTAAGTTCCTCTATTGCACGGCGTGAGCAGGAGCGAGAGGAGCAGGAGTACGGACGAACGCTTCATGTAATGTCTCTCCTTCGTGTTCGTGTGAGAGTTATAAAGTAGCCCGACGCCGTACGTCACCTGTCCGGCAGGTGCCCGGCCCCGCCGTCGCCGAACGTCAGCCGCGAGCGGAGCAGGGTGTGGAAGGCCAGCAGGGCGAGCGCGACGCCGCAGACGCCCGCGGCGATGTCCGACGCGTCGAACACGTTCGGCCCGAAGGGGCTGAAGAGTTCGACCAGCACCAGCATCAAGACCGTGAAGGCCGACCAGACGCCGAAGAGCTTCGCCGCCCCGCGCGCAGTCCACGCCCGCGGCCTTACGAGAATCGAGAAAGGGAAGCAGAAGCCGACCACGAAGTCCGGAGCCCAGCTCAGCACGAATCCGGCCAGCCCCGCGTGTGACACCCTCGGCCGGATCACGTTTTGGACGAGAGGCAGCAGTAGCGTCGGCGCGAACGCGATGACGGCCGGAATGAAGCTCTTCCTCATCTCAAACACACCTCCGCGGGTTAGCCCGGGCGCGTTCGCTCATCTCTTGCTGAGCGTCACGGGGCCGAAGGCGATGAAGACTTTCGTCCCGCCCGCCGGCCCGCGGTACGCCCCCTGCTCCCCGCACAGCTTGACCGCCAGGGCCGTCATCGCCCACGCCTCCTCTTCCGTCCCCACCCACTTCGACTTCGTCAGCCGCCCGACGTGGTGCTCCTCGCCGTACTTCCGCACCTTCAGCGCGTCCTTCTTCAGACTGTCTTCAACGGAAGGGTTGTCCCACGCCCACAGCCACGTGTGATCCTCGCTGTTATATGTCCCGATGATCTGCGCTGGGGCGACCGCCTTCGTCCCGTCCGCAAACGAGAAGGCCAGCTCGCCGGTATCCTGGTCTAAATCCCAGCGGCTGATTCTGTCCAGCCCCCAGGACTCGACGTTCGCCTGCGTCTTGAGCCTCAGCTCTTCGAGGCTCAGTTTTTGGAGGGTGTTGAAGTCGGGCGGCTTGCCCTCGCCTTGCGCGAAGCCGAGCAGCAGGAGCAGAACGGCGCAGCAGCTAATCATAAAGTTTCTCCAAAAAGGGTCGCCTCACGCCCGGCGTGCCCATCCTTATTATTTGCGAAACCACCTCCGGCGGGTTGCGGCAGAGGTGGTCGGCCCCGGCCCCCAGCAGCTCCTCCTCGGAGCCGTAGCCGTAGGTGATGCCCAGCGACGGGAGGGCGTTCCTCCGGGCGGCCAGAACGTCCTCCTTCCTGTCGCCCACCATGACCGTCTGGCGGGGCGCCAGCCCGTGCCTCTCCAGCAGGTTCAGGAGCAACTCGGCCTTGTCTTCGAAGCGCCCGTCCAGCTCGCTGCCACACACCTCGACGAAATACCCCTCCAGAGAGAAGTGGCGCAGAATCCTTTCGGCGTACACCTTCGGCTTCGAAGTGGCGACGAACAGCCTGTAGGACGCCGCCCGAAGGTCGGCCAGCATCTGCGGCACGCCCGCGTAGACGGCGTTCTCGAACAGACCCACGGTCGAGAAGCGCTCGCGGTAGAGTGAGACCGCCCGCTCGATGTAAGCCACGTCCGACGTCTGACAGAGTGTGCCGAAAGTCCGCCGCAGCGGCGGGCCGATGTAAGACTCCAGCTCGACGGCGTCGGGGCAGCGGAGGCCGAGAGTCTCCAGAGAGTATTGAATGCAGCGAACGATCCCCGCCGCCGGGTCGGTCAGGGTGCCGTCGAGGTCAAAGAGAACGTTTCTGATCCCCTTCATATGCCTCCAGCGCGGCGTCTTCGGCGGCGTAGTCGAACTGCTTCGGGTCGACCTCGGCCGGCGGATTTTCACGCTCCCAGCGGACGGTTCTCAATAAAGCCTCTTCGCGTGAGACTCTCTCCTCATACCCCAACTCTCTCCGTATGCGGCCGGTGTCGACGACCAGGTCGTGCCCGTAGCCGGTCGGCGACTTCAGGTGTTCCGGCAGTAAGTCTTCCGGCACGGCGACGACTTCGCCCTCCCACCCGGCGGCCCGGCCGATGCCGCGAACCCACTCCGCCCGCGTCGGCGCGCCCTCTTCGCCGACGTTATAGATTCGTCGCGCCGCCCTCTCGTCCGTCGCGGCCGACGCTATGGCTTCGGCGACGTTCCCGACGTAGCCGTGCGTCCAGCGCCAGCGCGCCTCGCCCTCCCCGAGCAGGATGAAGGGGCGCCCGTCGTCCATCCGCTTCAGGTACTCGAACAGGCGGTGCTGCTTGTCTCCGGGGCCGTAGGTCGCGGGGAGGCGCAGGATTGTGCCGGGCAGCTCCGGGTCGCCCATGACGGCCTGCTCGACCGGGATTTTGTCGTAATCATACTTCGGGTCGTCCGCGCCTTCGGCCACCTTGCGGTAAGGGTATAGGACACTTCGCAAGGGGGCGTCTTCGGCGATGGGTGTCACGTTCGGGGCCGTGTCCTCGACGCCCCACAGAATCCCGTACGTCCGGTATACGTCCTGGCTGCTGGCGGCTACCATGCGTTCGGCTATGCCGCGGAAGGCCCGCATGACGGCGACGGCCTCACGCCCGAAGCGCAGGTACATGTCGACGACGACGCGGGGCGCGAGCCGCTTAAACTCTTCCGCGAAGTCGGGAAGGTTCTGCCGGTCTCCGAAGATTTGGCGGACGCCGTGCGGCAAGTCCGCGTTCGTTTGGCCGCGGTGGAAGACCGTGACGTGGTGGCCCGCCGCGGCCAGCCTTCGCACGACCTGCGTCCCGATGAAACCGCTGGTGCCGCCGATGACGAGTATGTTCAAAACTCACCGCCGCCTTTTCTCCCTGAAGCAGATCACCGTGTCGACCTCCTTCTCGCTCCCCCCCGAAAGGCTCAACTCCACGTCGGCCAGCCCCACCGGGTAGATCGCCCTGGCCCGGCTCAGGCTCCGCAAGGTCTCGACCAGGTTCTTTCGCGTGAACGGGTCGCCCTCCATGAGCAGAATCCTCCGGCGCAAGGACTGATCCGACGTGTGCTCGTTGCCGAGGAATTCGACCCGGCGCACCGTGTACTCCTCCGCCTCGGCCTTACGGATGAGCGCCTCGCGTTCGGCGGCGGGCTGGGAGCACTTGTAAGCGGCCGCGCCCCGCGCCGTCGTCTCTACGGCCGGCCGCGCGGGACTCGCCCACGCGCTCGCGAGGAGCGGAAGCAGAAGGATGAGATTCAACATGAGGAGCAGCGGCAAGGTTGCGGGCCGAAACATGTAGCACCCCCTCCGTTAAGGCGCGGCCAGGCTGGCGGCAATCAGGTCGGCGAATCTCCTCGCCGCCTCCCACGAACTCGCGTCGATGTGTACGTTGACCTTGCCGCCCCTGAAGGTGAGACCCTTCAGCCCGGGGAGAAGGCTCTGGTAGGAACAGGCCTCCTCACCCAAGTCCTTCAACTCGATGCCCTCGCCCTTCGCCCGGCGGGCCGCGGCGGCGCCGGCTCTGCACGCTTCCCTGAAACGGGATTTGGCCTTCTGGATCGACTTGGCGATTTCGGCCGTGACGAGCACCTTCGGCGCGTCGGCGGGAGGTTGGTTAGAGGCGAATGTGATCAGGAGGGTGGTTTCGTGTGCGGACTTGCTGGTGACCGACCAGTCCGGCTCTCTCTCCCGCGCCGCCTGCTCAATCCGCCCCAACAACTGCCTGCCGTCCTGCGCCGCGGCGGCGGCCGCCGCGAGGGCCAGGAGCAACAGCGAGATGATTATTCTTCTCATAAACAGCCAACGGCCTGATAACCAATTATGACAAGCGGCGTGTCGTCAGTTTATGACGCGGAGCCTGACCTGCGCGCCGTCTGGCAGGTCTTTTATCTGATCGTGGATGGAGGCGTACGCCCCGTAATGCTCCTCGATTCGCAGGGCGGCCGTGTTCTCGACCGTGTACTTGCCGCCGAGTACCGGCGGGATGATGAAACTGTAACAGCGCACGGGCTCAAGAATTTTGCCCGCTTCGACCAGGCTGTCCACCAGAGGGATCATCAGCCAGTCGTTCGCGTTATCGACCTCGTCCAACATGCGGAGGAACTCGTCGCGGCTCTCCGCGAGCTTATCCAAAGAGCCGGCCCCCACGTCAAGCATGTGGACGGTGTCATCCTCGAAGACGAGGAAGAGGTCTCCGTACCGGTTCATCAGCCAGACCGTGAACCCGTCCGCGGGCAGCAGCCACGCCCAGCCCGCCAGGAGGAGGGGCCAGTCAAAACCCTGGTGGTCGATCAAGTAATCTTCTACCTGCATCCGGCCTCAACCCGAAACCTTTGTTAGAGTGCGTCGCCCCTTTGGCTTGATGACCGCCTGCGTTCGCGTGCGTGCACTTGTTAGGCCGCGGTGAAGTATACAGGCGCGTCCCACTCTAAGAAGGGACGCGCCGACGGGCACAGGCAAAATGGGAGACGGCCCCGAGCACGAGCCCGACGCCGAACGCGGCGGCCGCGTTGGCGATGACCCCGCACCAATGTATCTGATCCAGGTGGAGGATGCTGCCCGCCTGGTACACGGGGAACGGCCAGCCGAATTCATAATAGAAATCCGCGATCCCTAAGTTCTCCATCTGCGAGTAGCTGTAGAGATTTACCGCGGCCAGCAGGACGACGCCCGCCAGGAACCCGCCGAGAAAGAATTTAGACAGTCTGATGGTCAGCATCTTTCACCTCCCGGGACAGCAGGGCGGCCAGCCCCTCGGGCACGAGCTTGGCGTTCATCCCACTTATCTCATCCGGCGAGCGCCACCCGGCTACGAACCCGGCGTCGGTCTCCGCCCTGTAGCCGCGGACTAGCGTGAAAGAGAGCCCTGCGTTCGAGCCGTGCCTTCCGGCCGCCACCAATTTCACGGACATGCAGGCGGCCTTAAGCTCGCTGCCGGCAATCACGCCGACTCCGGGGGAGCCGAAGCTTAGCAGCAGCATTAAGGCGGCGACAACTTTCATCGCGTCCTCACCCGAGTAACTGCGGCCCGCCGCCGAGCCACACCCGCCGCTCCGAGTCTGTGAGAGTAGATGACGGGCGGCGCGTCTCGGGTTGGGTGCGTGCTGTCGTCAGGCATATATAGTCAGCGCCCACCCGACAAACAGTTGGCTAGTTCGTATTGCCGACCACCTTTTCACCCCGGGGCCGCCACCCGTCCTTGAACCAGAAGGTTGACGGCGTGCAATCGTAATGAAGGTCTTTGAAGGTGAAGCGAACCGGCCGGAACTCACTGTAAGCCTCGTAACCGCCGTGGGCGATGTTCGCAACCGAGATTTTATAAAAGCCTGACTGCACGAGCAGCGCAGTCCAGGCGCCGACGCCCAACAGGAGGACTACACCGGCGAAGCTCAGCAGACGGCGGCGCCCGCCTTGACCGGGAGGGGCGACCTTCCTGACGGCCCAGGAGACGAGAGGAAATCCGATGGCCGAAAGGATGACGAGGTTCACGATCAGGATCGATGGCATGTAGATGTATTCCATCGAAGAGACTCCCGACCAACGGATGTATGGCAGCGGCATGCCGTAGACGGCGGAGGCGGGGCCGTCTTCCAGACTGCTACAGTATGGGAACGACCATTCGATTGTGAACACCGCTTCGAACCAACCGGCAAGTCCCAGCGTGAGCAGAAAGGCCGGGTCGCGAATAATGGCGTTCAGTCGTTTGAGGCCCCCGGGCAGCATCTCAGAAAACATGGGTTCCCACCTTGACGGTTACCTGTGCTTCGACGAGCATGGTCTCCCTCCTGGGGTTCGGGTGATGGTCTGGTTCTCTACGACGCGAGAAATCTCTCCCCCCACCTGTCAAGCTTGGAGATGATTTCTGCTTTGGTCTTGAGCGAGCCGAGGTGAAGATACCTGTCGGCATTCCGGGCGACTAACATCGCCGCCGCCACCAGCATGTCCCTGTGTAAGCCTGACAGCAGCTCACTCCCGCAGCCGTCGAAGGTTGGCGGCGCGGCCGGCGAAATCTCGGGCGCGTCCGTCCGCGCCGCCGCGAGAGTCAGCACTTCGCTCACGTCTGAGGCCAGGGCGTCGCGCTTAGTCAGACTCTTTCCACCCAGCCATTTGTTCGACGCCGTTTTGATGACGGAGGTGTGGTCGAATTGAGTGTGGCAGATTGTTCCCTGCGCGATCCAGGGCGAAACCAGAACCGCCGGAACCCGGACGCCGAGCCTTCGGAAGTCGAAACCGCTGCCCTGACCGTCGCACTCTTTATTCGCCGCGATCACGATGCCGTCGGGAGAGACTGTCGGAGGGGGTGGCTGGTGATCGAAACAGCCGCCGTGTTCGTCGAACGTGATGATGAACAGCGTCTTCTCCCAGTAATCGCTCTCGCGCAGAGCCGTGTAGATGTCGTAAATCAGTTTGTCGCCGTAGAGCGCGTTGGTCGGCGCGCCCGTGTCGAAGACGGCGAAGGCCGGGTGCATGTCGTTTTCGGGGCCGTACTTCTCGCTGCAAATCATGTTCGGCTCGATGAAGGTATAGGCGGGCAGCGTGCCCGCCTGCACGTCGGCGAAAAACTGATTCGCCTGCGTGTCGGGATGAGACGCATAGTCGCCGGATTGGAGCGGGAAGAAGCGCCGGTTATCCGGCGAGACGAGAAACTCCCACAGGTGCCTCTGCCCGTATAAGGCGTTGCACAACAGCAGCGGCCCGCCGTGATAAATCTTCCAACTGATGTTTGCGGCTTCCAGAAGGTTGTAGATGGTGGGCGTGTCGTTGATGAAGATGCCTTTGTCCCAGAAATGCTCGCCGCCCCACGTGTTGTAAACATTCCCGCTGGAAGTGGCCGCGTGGACGAAAGAGCGGTTAGGGAAAGTCTGCGTCGGGACGGAGCTATACCAGTTGTCACAGACGGCGTAGGCCTTAGCCAACCCGTTGATGACCGGCAGCGAAGTCGGCGCGAAGCAGTTCATGATTACGCCGGGGTCGACGTCGAAAGGCGGTCGCCCGTGTTTCGCGGCCTCCTGGTTGGCCTGGCTGAGGGCGTTGACATAATCGAGGACGAAGCCCTGCATGCCGGGCGTGGCGGTGGTGAGCGGAATGGGGCACGGCGGGCGAAACGGCGGGACGCTGTCGGGAGAAGACGGCGGGTTGAACTCCTGCATGTAGACGTAGTCATACGGCTCGTTCGGGTCGGGGAAAGGGGCCGTCATGTCCGTCCCGGCGAAGACATAAGCCAGCTCGCCGTCGGGGCGGGGGTTGCTCATAGAGTCTTTGACGCCGTTAAAGTTCGGGTCGTCGGGGTACAACCGGCCCAGAACGTTATCGAAAGAGCGGTTCTCCATCATCAACACGACGATGTGTTCTATCTTGTCCAGATTGTTCTGCTGAGAAGACATTCGTTTCTCCTTCACAGGTTGGTTGACACCCGATGGCAGGCAGTATCCGCCGCGTGCTTACGTGGAAGCACCCAACCATTATTGTGCCGAAAACTTCACCCCGCGGGTCAGGGCCGGGCGATGACGAGCGGCTGGGCCTCCGCCTCGCGGCGGTAGAAGGAGCGCGGGCGCTGGACGTCGTCCGCTTCGGCGCGCACGTCGGCGGTGGGGGCCGAGGAGGTGACCTTGAGGCCGCGCTTCAGCTTCACCTGTTCGAGGCGCATGCGGGGCACGCGCTCGGCGGCGTAGTCGAACCACTCGCGGACGACGATCTGCCCGTCGTGCGCGGCGCGCGAGTCGGCCTCACCCTTCTGCAAACCCTCCTGCACGAGCGCGTAGGTCAGCAGGCCGTGCCCCACCTGCGTCGCTTCGAGCGCCGCCTGGTAGCTCTGCGCCGCCGTCAGGACGTACATGCCCTTCTCGTAGGCTAGTTGCGCCAGGCCCTTCGAGTTCATCGGCCCGCGCCGCTTCTCCTCGGCTTCGAGCGCCTGCCCCGAGTTGCACGCGTCGAGGACGAGCACGATCCGGCCCGCGTCGAGCGGCTCGAAGGCCGCGCCCAGCTCCTCGTCGCTGACGCTGTGTTGGAGGACGGACTGCAGGCCCTCGGCCGTCACCTTGTCGCGCTCGCCCGCCCAGCCGAGGTCGTGCGGGATGAGGAAGAAGCGGTTGCGCTGCGCCGTGCCGTGGCCCGCGTAGTAGACGACGACCACGTCCTCCGGCTCGGCCGGCTGCAACGCTTCCAGAGACTTCGCGGCGCCCGCGGGGAGCGGCCCCTTCTGCGCGCCGGAGAGTCGGCCGAGCGCCGTCAGGATGTTCGCCTTCGTCGCCTCCTGGTCGAGCAGCGTGACGGCGACGACACGCCCCGTGGGCTCGACGAGCGCGCGCTGGCGCTTGACCTCCGCGACGAAGGAGTCCGCGTCGCCCGCGGCGAAGCGGAGGTTGTAGGCTGCGTTCGCGTAACGGTTGACGCCGACGGCGACGATGTAGGTCGTCGGCGGGCGGCGGAGCTGTTCGGCGCCGCGCAGTGCGAGGCGCGCGTCGGCGCTCTTCACGTTGTCCTGGTTGAAGGCGTAGGCCGTGAACACGTCCTCGCCCGCGACGACGGGCACGACCGCTTCGAGCGTGGCGCGGCCCCCGGCCGGGGCGACGCTCCCGCGCTCGACGTAGACGAGCGCGCCGTTGCGGAACAGGCGCAGGTCGCGCGCGCCGGCCGGCGCGTTCGTCACCTCCAACCTGATCCTCACCGTGCGCGAGGCGAGCGGGGCGTCGCCGGCTCCGCCGTCGAGGGAGAGTTTGACGGAGGGCTGGCGGCGGTCTATCTGCGCGACGGAGCGCGCGGCGCGCGGGTGGCGGCCGGCGAAGATGTCCGCGAGCAGGTCTGGGTAGAAGAACTCGTTGAAGAAGACCTCGACGGGCGCGAAGCTGCGCGTGTCCTGGTTGAAGCGCCAGACGATCTGCTGCCAAGCGGTGGGCGAGCCGTCGAAGAGTCCGTCGGGGGCCGTGACGAGCCAGTCGCGCGTGTCGGTGGTCGAGACGAGGGTCGCGGCCTGCTCGCCCGTCTTCGCGTCCCAGACGCGCGTGCTGCCGTCCTCGCTCCCCGTCGAGAGCCACGCGCCGTCGGGGCTGAAGGCGACGCCGTTGACTGCGTCCGTATGCCCGCTCAGGAAAAAAAGGTCGGCGCCCGTCTTCGCGTTCCAGAGGCGCGCGCTGCCGTCGGCCGAAGCGGTGGCGATGGTCTTACTGTCGGGACTGAAGGCGACGGCGCGCACGGCCCCCGCGTGCCCTGCGAGCAGGCGCTGCTCGTTAACTCCGGCCGCGTCGTAGAGGGTGACGGCGCCCCCGCCATTCCCGACGGCGAGGGCGCTCCCGTCTGGGCTGTAGGCGACGCCGAAGACCTCGTGCGCGTTCTGTATCTCGCGCGTGAGCTGACCCGTCGCCGCGTCCCACAGTTTGACCTTCTTGTCCACGCCGCCCGAGGCGATTGCCTTGCCGTCGGGGCTGAAGGCGACGGCGTTGACCTCCGACGCGTGGCCTTTGAGCGTGAGCGTGTTTCTGCCCGTCGCCACGTCCCAGAGCTTGACGGTCGCGTCGTTGCTCGCCGTCGCGAGCGTCTTCCCGTCGGGGCTGAAGGCGACGGCGTTGACGCTCTCGGCGTGCGCGTCGAGCGTGCGCGCTTCGAGTCCCGTCTCGTTGTCCCAGAGCTTGACGCGGCCGTCGAGCGAGGCCGAGGCGAGCAGGTTCGAGTCGGGGCTGAAGGCGAGGGAAGTGACCCAGCCTTCGTGGCCCGCGAGCGTGCGCACCTTGCGGCCGGTTCTGATCTCCCAGACGCGGACGGTGCGGTCTTTGCCACCCGCCGCGAACCAGCGCCGGTCTGGGCTGAAGGCCGTCGCGTAGACGCCGCTCGAATAACTCTCGAAGACACGCGTGCCGCTTCCCGTCTCGTCGGAGAGGTCTCGGAGTTGGACGGTCTTGTCGCCGTTACTCGTCACGAGCGCCTTCGCGTCCGCGCTGAAGGCCGCGACCTCGCTCGGGGCTTCAACGTCGTCCGCGCCGCGCAGCGAGCGCGTCTCTTTAAATGTCAGCGTGTCGAAGACGCGCACCGAACGGTCGCTCGACGAGACGAACAGGGAGCGGCCGTCGGGCGTGAAGGCGACCGCCGTGGCCTTGCCGTTGAAGCCTTTGAGCGTGCGCTCCCACTCCCTACCCTTCTCCCAGACCCTGACCGTGCCGTCGAGCGAGGCGGAGGCGAGCATCTTGCCGTCGGGGCTGAAGGCGAGCGACTTGACGAGGCCCGTGTGCCCTTCGAGCAAGACCATGCCCTGACCCGAGGCCCCGTCGAAGAGCGTGACGCCGCCGTCTCTCGCGCCCGAAGCGCCGAGCCTGCCGTCGGGGCTGAAGGCGAGGCTCGTCACCCAGGCCTTGTGCCCCGCCTCTTTGTGAACCTCGCCTCCGTTCGTCGCGTCGAAGAACCTGACGAGGTTCTCGGTCGTCCCGACGGCGAGCAGCATTCCGTCCGGCCTGTAGGCGAGACTGGCGACACCGCCCAAGCCCTCAAGCCTTCTTCTCAACTCACCCGACGCGACATCCCAGACCCGCACGCTCCCGTCGTTCGAGCCCGAAGCGAGCGTCGCGCCGTCGGGCGCGAAGGCGACGGCGCGCACGTAGTTCGTGTGCCCGGCCAGACGCCGCAGCTCGCGCCCCGTCGCGGCGTCCCAGAGGCGCACTGTGTTGTCGGCGCTCCCCGAGGCGACGAGCCTTCCGTCGGGGCTGAAGGCCAGCGCGTCCACGCGCATCGCGTGGCCCGTCTGCATGACCAGCTCGGGCTTCGGAGCGGCGGCGGCACTCGCAGATGCGTCCGCGCGCCGCGCGTCCGGCGCGAGCGCGAACAGGGTCAACGCGGCCGCCGCGAGCAGCAGCGTTCGCAGCGCGCACGGCGCGCCGAAGGCGTTCGAACTATTTCTGGTTTTCATCGGCGCGGCGGTTAAGGTGTTCCGAAGCGGGCGCCCCAATGGAAAGACGGCTCACGGTAGTTCGCGCCCGCGCGCCTTGTCAAGCAAAAGGATTGCCAGAACGTGCGGGCGGGTGTTAACTTCCTCCGCGACCGATTCCGTACAAGTTCGGGTCGAGCATCCGGGCCGCTGCACTTCCTGCCTTCATTTAGAGCACTGATGTTCTTGCGCAAACCCCCTCGCCGTCTGACAAAGCTTTCGGCCTCGGCGCTGCTTCTGCTGTTGACGCTCGCCGGCCTTCTCTGGTGCGCCCCCGAAGTAAGACGCGTCCGAGCCTTCTACTTCGCCGGCTTCGTCGTCACGAACACGAACGACGCGGGCGCGGGGAGTCTCCGCCAGGCCATCCTCGACGCCAACGCGAACCCCGGCCCCGACGACATCTCCTTCAACATCCCCGGCGCGGGCGTCCACACCATCAAGCCCCTCTCGCCGCTCCCCGTCATCACCGGCACGGTCAACGTCGACGGCTACACGCAGCCCGGCGCTTTCGCCAACACCGTCTCCGTCGGGGTCGGGTCGAGCAACAATGCCATCCTCGTCGTCGAGCTCGACGGCTCGGCCGCGGGCGCGGGCGCGAACGGCCTCGAGATTACCGGCAACACTGCGAACGTGAGCGGCCTCGTCATCAACCGCTTCGGCGGCCACGGCATCCTGTACAGCGGGGGCAACGAGGGCACGGTCGCCGGCTGCTACGTCGGCACGAACGCCGCGGGGATGGCCGCGCTCGCCAACGGGGGGCACGGCGTCGCCATCGTCAACAGCGGCAGCCACCTCGTCGGCGGCCCGACGGCCGCCGACTCCAACGTCATTGCGGGGAACGGCGGCGACGGCGTCCACGTCGAGGAGGTCGCGGGCGGGGACGCGGACGTGAACGCCGTGCAGGGCAACCGTATCGGCGTGGGGAGCGGCGGGGGCGCGCTGCCGAACGGGGGCAACGGCGTCTACATCTTCGGCGACCAGAACCCGGTCGGCGGCGAGAACGCGGGCGAGGGCAACGAGATCGCCAACAACGGCAGCGACGGCGTCGAGGTCGCCTCGGGCGTCTCCAACCCCATCCGCGGCAACTCCATCTACTCGAACGCGGGGCTCGGGATTGAGCTGCGCGACGCGCAGCCCGACGGCACCGTCACGCCCAACGACTTGGGCGACGGGGACACGGGCGCGAACAACCTCCAGAACTTCCCCAACATCGACTCGGCGGAGAGAACCGTCAACGGCACGAACATCACGGGCACGCTCGACTCCCTGCCCGCCGCGAGCGGCTTCAGCATCGACTTCTACTCAAGCCCCACGTGCGACCAGTCGGGCAACGGCGAGGGGCAGACCTACCTCGGCTCCACGCTCGTCTCCACCCTCGACGACGGCCACGGCACCTTCAGCGTGTCGCTGCCGGCGATGACCACCGTCGGACACGTCGTCACGGCGACGACCACGGGCGCAGCGCTGGACACGTCGGAGTTCTCGCCGTGCAGCGTGGTCATGGCCCCGACCGTCACCTGGGACGGCAGCGCCGACACCAACTGGCACAATGGTGCCAACTGGGACACGGGCTCTGTGCCGACCGCCGCCGACAACGTCCTCATCCCTTCGGGTGCCCTCAACAACGAGCCGACCATCTCGACGGCCGACGCCGCGGCCCTCAACGTCACCGTCCAGACCGGGCGCACGCTCACCATCGCCAACGGCCGCACGCTCAACACCACCGCGACGACCGTCAACGCGGGTGGCGCGCTCAACGTGACCGCGGGACAGACGGGCACGCTCAAGGGCACGCTCACGCTCGACGGCGCGCTCAGCGGCGGCAACGCGGGCTCCGTCTTCCGCTTCGACGGCGCGACGCTCACGAACAACGGCACGGTCTCGGTGAACACGCTCCGCTTCGGCGGCACGTCGCAGACGCTTTCGGGGACGGGCACGGTCACCTCCGGCCAGACCGAAGTGCTCGCGGGCGCGACCGTCACGCTCGGCGCCAACCACACGCTCGGCAATCTCACCGTCAACAACGGCGGGACGTTCTCGCAGGGCGCGAGCTTCAACCTGACGGTCGGCAAGCTGGTCGTCAACGCGGGCGGCGTCTTCCAGAACCTCGGCACGGGCGACCTGACGCTCGCGGGCGACGTGATTAATGACGGCACGCTCACCCTCAACGGCGGCGGCGCGGCCTGCGGCGACGCGGACGCGATTCTGCTCCGCTCGACGGATGTGGCCGCCCAGCGCGCCTGGTCGGGCGCGGGCACCTTCTCGCTCTCGGACGTGGACGTGAGCGCCCAGGCGGGCACCGCCCCCATCTCTGTGCGGAGCGGCACGAACTCCGGCAACAACGGCGCGAACTGGACGTTCACCGTCTGCCCCGCGGGCACGACGCTCACCGTCAACACCACCGACGACGGCAACGACGGCGCGTGCAACGCCGCGCACTGCTCCCTGCGCGAAGCCATCCTCACCTCAAACTCGACGCCCGGCCAGTTCGAGACCATCGTCTTCCAGATCGGCGGCGGCGGGGCGCAGACCATCAGCACGACCTCCGCACTGCCCGACATCACCGACCCCGTGCTCGTCGACGGCACGACGCAGCCCGGCTTCATCAGCCCGCCGCTCGTCGAGATAAACGGCGCGGGCGCGGGCGCCGTCACGGCCGGACTCAACATCACCGGCGGCGGGAGCACCGTGCGCGGCCTGACCGTGAACAGGTTCAACGGAAACGGCATCCGCCTGGCCTCCGCGGGCAACACCGTCGCGGGCTGCTACGTCGGCACGAACGCCGCGGGGACAACCGCGCAGGCCAACAACGGCAGCGGCGTCTTCATCGAGAACGCCTCCAACAACAACGTCGGCGGCACGAACGCGGCCGACCGCAACCTCATCTCGGGGAACGCCGCCCACGGCGTGCGGATTGAAGGCGTGAACTCGACCGGCAACCGCGTCGTCGGCAATCTTATCGGCACGGACGCGGCGGGCACGGCCGCACTCGGCAACACCAACGCGGGCGTCGCAGTCCTCGGCGCGAACGGCAACATCGTGGGCGGCGCCAACGCCGCGTCTCGCAACGTCATCTCGGGGAACGGGAACGTCGGCCTCCTCATCAGCGGCGCGGGCGCGAACGCCAACCTCATCCAGGGCAACTTCATCGGCACGCAGGCCGACGGCACGTCGGCGCTCGCGAACCTCACGGGCGGCGTCGGCATCGCCAACGGCGCGAGCGGCAACACGGTCGGCGGCACGAACGCGGCGGCCGGCAACCGCATCGCCTTCAACGGCGGCGACGGCGTCTCGGTCGGCACCGGCACCGGCAACCGCATCCTCTCGAACTCGATTCACACGAACGGCACGACCGCGCAGCACCTCGGCATAGACCTCGGCCCCGACGGCGTCACGCCCAACGACCTGGGCGACGGCGACACGGGCGCGAACAACCTGCAGAACTTCCCGGTCGTCAACTCGGCCGCCTCGAACGGCGTGGCGACGGGCGTCTCGGGCACGCTCAACTCGACGGCCTCGACCACCTTCCGCGTCGAGTTCTTCTCGAACCCGAGTTGCGACGTGAGCGGGTCGGGCGAGGGGGCGCAACTCCTCGGCACGGCTGACGTCGTGACCGACGCGGGCGGCAACGCGACCTTCAACGTCTCTCTGCCGAACGTCACGGTCGGCCAGGTCTTGACGGCGACGGCGACCGACCCCGCGGGCAACACTTCGGAGTTCTCCGCCTGCAGCATGGTCGTGGCCGCGACCTACTCTCTGAGCGGGCGCGTGACGGACGGGAGCGCGCAGTCGGTCGCGGGCGTCAACGTGCACCTCTCCGGCTCGGCCACGGCCGACGCCACGACGGACGCCGCGGGCAACTACTCCTTCACGGGGCTGCCGCAGGGCGGCAACTTCGTCCTCACGCCGTCAAAGACCGGTTACGGCTTCACCCCGCCGAGCCGCGCGGTCAACAACCTGCAAGCGGATCAGACGAGTCTCGACTTCAACGGCGCGCTCAACACATACACCGTCACGGGCAGGGTAGTTGACGGGGGCGGCACGAGCCTGGCCGGCGTCAACGTGCACCTCTCCGGCTCGGCGACCGCCGACACGGCAACAGATGCCGCGGGCAACTACTCTTTTGCCGGACTCACGCACGGCGGCAACTTCACGCTGACGCCCTCCAAAACCGGTTACAGCTTTACCCCGCCGAGCCGAACGCTTACTAACCTGCAAGGCGACCAGGCGAACCTCGACTTCAACGGCACGCTCAACACCTACACCCTGAGCGGGCGCGTGACCGACGAGGGCGCGCAACCCATCGTGGGCGTCAACGTGCACCTTTCGGGTTCGGCGGCCGGCGACACGACGACCGACGCCGCCGGCAACTACTCCTTCAGCGGGCTTCAGCACGGCGGCAGCTTCACGCTCACGCCCAACGAGAACGGCTACCGCTTCACGCCCCCGAGCCGCGCGTTCGGCAACCTGCAGGCAGGCCAGACGGGTCTGGACTTCACGGGCAAGCTCGTCGGCTACACGGTCGCGGGCCGCGTGACGGACGCGGGCGGCGCGGGACTCGCGGGCGTGACCGTCACGCTCGCGGGCGCGGGCTCGGCCGTGACGCGCACGGACGCGGGCGGCAACTACACCTTCGCGGGCGTGCCGGCCGGCGGCAGCTTCGTCGTCACGCCCGAGCGCGAGGGCTTCAGCTTCAACCCGCCGAACACCGTCATCAAAGACATCGGCGCCGACGTAAACTTCAACACGGCCGTCGGCCCGCAGCCGACGCCGACGCCCGACCCGTCCGACGACTTCGGCGGCGGCCCAGACCCCGACCCGAACCGTTGGGCGAAGGGCATCCTGACCAACCCGCCCACCTCTTTCGACCCGCTCGTCAACGTCTTCCAGCAGGGCGGGCAGCTCCACATCCAGCCGCGCCCCGAAGCGAACGGCCCGAACTTCGGCGGCCTCGTCTCGGTGCGCGCCATCGACCTCAACTCGACGCCCGTCGTCAGCGTCGAGCTGGTGCAGGCGGCGCAGGGCGACGGCGCGCAGACCATCTTCGGCCTCGGCGCGGACGGGCAGAACTGGGTGCGCTTCGTCGTCCAGAACGGCGCGGCGCCGCCGCCCGCGGCGCAAGCAGGCTTTAAGACAAGGGCCGAGAACGACTCGGTCGAGCAGACGCTCATCTTCCAGCTCAGCCTCGGCGTGGACAAGTTCCAGACGAGCGTGACCTACGACCCGGCGCAGCACCGCTTCTGGCGCTTCCGCTTCGACGCGGCCGAGCGGCTCATCATCTTCGAGACGAGTCCGGACTTCGTCGTGTGGACGGAGCGCTTTCGCTCGCGCCTGCCCGGCGACCAGACGGCGCTCATCGCAGAACTCTCGGCGGGGACGACGCGCGCGACGGCGAATCCGGGCGAGGCCATCTTCGACAACTTCCTCGTCTCGCCCTCGCCGCGCGTGCAGTTCGAGACCTCGGCCTTCAGCGTGCGCGAGACGGACGCCGTGGCGCGCGTCAACGTCGTGCGCACGGGCAGCGACGAGAGTCCGCTCTCGGTCTCGTACGCCACGGGCGGCGGCACCGCCACGCCCGGCAGCGACTACGCGGCCGTCTCGGGCACGCTCCTCTTCCGGACGGGCGAGCGCCTGAAGAGTTTCACCATCCCGATCTTCAACGACGATTCGACCGAGGGCAGCGAGACCATCGGCGTCACGCTCTCGAACCCCTCGGGCGGCCGCCTGGGGGCGGTCGCGCAGGCCTTCGTGACCATCCTCGACGACGAGTCGGAGAACCCGATCAACGACACGACCTTCTTCGTCCGCCAGCACTACCTCGACTTCCTCGGCCGCGAGCCGGACGACGCGGGACTACAGTTCTGGACGAACGAGATCAGGCAGTGCGGCGCGGACTTGCAGTGCCGGCAGGTCAAGCGCGTCAACGTCTCGGCCGCGTTCTTCCTGTCGATTGAGTTTCAAGGGACGGGCTACTTCGTCCACCGCCTCTACCGCCTGTCGTTCGGCCGCGCGCCGACGTTCGCGGAGTACCTGCCCGACCTGACGGCCGTGCGCGAGGGCGTCATCGTCGGCCAGACGGGCGCGCTCGACCGGTTGGAGCTGAACAAGCGACTCTTCGTCGAGCAGTTCGTCAACCGCGCGGCCTTCAAGGCGAAGTACGACCCGCAGAACGAGGCGCAGTACGTGGACGGGCTCGCGGCCGGGGCGGGCGTTGTGCTCCCCGAGGAGGAGCGCACCGCGCTCATCGTCGGCCTGCTCACGCGCCGCGAGACGCGCGCGGGCGTGCTCCTCAAGATGGTCGAGAAGGACGCCTTCGTCCGCTCGGAGTTCCGTCCCGCCTTCGTCCAGATGCAGTACTTCGGCTACCTCAGGAGAGACCCGGACGCCGCCGGCTTCAACTTCTGGCTCAACAAGCTGAACGCCTTCAACGGCGACTACATCCGCGCCGAGATGGTCAAAGCGTTCCTCGAATCCATCGAGTACCGCTCGCGCTTCGGACAGCCTTGAAGGGCAGTAGGTAGTTGTATCTGCATCCCCGCAGGGGATGCAGATACAACTACCTACTGCCGTCTGCCTACTGCCGACTGACATGAAGAGGATCAAGCATTTGAAATTTCAAATCTCGAATCCTTCTCCGCTGTGCAGGCTTCTGGCCGTCGCCCTCGCGGCCTTCATGGCGCTGCCGGTCGTGCCGCACGCCGCGCCCGCGCAGGACACCGTGACCGGCGCGTTCGAGGGGACTGTGACCGACGCCCTGACGGGCCGGCCCATCGCGCGCGCGCGCGTCGAGTTCGTCAACCAGCAGACGGGCGTCACGGTCGCGAAGCTCTCCGACTCGCAGGGGCGTTTCTTCCAGGGCCTGCTCGCGCCGGGCACGTACACCATCCGCGCGGACGCCGGAGGGTACGCGCCGAGCGAGACCGTGCAGCGCCTCATCGGCATGCGCACGGGCGAGGTCGTCCCGGTGCCCATCACCCTCGACCCGGCGCCGGCGGGCACGCCGACACCGACTCCGACGCCCGCGCCCGCCTCCACACCTTCGACGACAGCGACGCCCAACCCCATCCCGACACCGCGGCCTAATCCAGCGCCCACGCCGCAGCTCACCGCCGCCGCCACGGACGTGCGCGGCAGCGTCAACGCGAAGGACTCGCGGCGCGGCGGAGCCTTCACGGACGTGGAGGTGCAGACGCTCCTGCTCGGCGGCGTGACCTTGACGCGCACGTTCGACGAGCTGGCGCTCTACCTGCCCGACGTGGCTTTGCCGCCGCAGACGCTCGGGGGCGGGAGCGGCCCCGGCGTCGGCGCGGGCGTGGGGACTTCGGGCCAGTTCTCCGCGAACGGCCTGCGCTCGCGCGCGAACAACTTCACCGTGGACGGCTCGGACAACAACGACGAAGACATCGGCGTCCGCCGGCAGGGCTTCTTCGCGCTCGTGCCGCAGCCCGTCGAATCCGTGAAGGAGTACCAGGTCGTCAGCCTGCTCGCGCCCGCGCAGTTCGGGCGCAACGTCGGCGCGCAGGTCAACGCCATCTCGCGCTCGGGCGGGAGCGAGCACCACGGCACGCTCTACGGCCTCTTCAATTCGAGCCAGCTCAACGCGCGCAACTTCTTCGACACGGCCAACG
>JAFAZX010000089.1 GCA_019239425.1 Acidobacteriota bacterium | reverse complement strand
GAACTCCTCCTCGAAGCGCATGACCAGCTCGACCGTGTCGAGCGAGTCGGCGCCGAGGTCGTCGATGAAGCGCGCGTTCGGCGTGACCTCGTTCTCGTCCACGCCCAGCTCGTCGATGATGATCTGCTTAACCTTATTCTCGATCTCTGGATCGGCCATTAGTCCTGCTCCTCTGCGTCTGAAGTTGGAAAACCCGAAAACCTTAATCGCCGGCCGCGGCCCGGCCCGACTCGTTGGCGGCCGCGAGGGCCGCCCGGAGGCTCGCCTCGTCCTCGACGTTCGCCGCGCGCGCGCCGGGGGCCGTCTGCCTGACGAGCCCGCTCAAGACCTTCCCCGGCCCGACCTCTACGAAGAGGCCGACGCCCTCGCCCGTCAACAGCTCCAAAGACTCGCGCCAGCGCACGGGGCTTGAGACCTGCCTCACGAGCGAGGCGCGCGCCTCCGAGCCGGTGCGGATGGCCTTGGCGTCGACGTTCGTGACGAGCGGCACGCCCAAGTCCCTGAACTCTACGCGGTCGAGGTCGGCCGCCAGGCGCTCCTGCGCCGGCAGCATCAGCGCGCAGTGGAAGGGCGCGCTCACCTTCAGAGGTATCGCGCGCTTCGCCCCGCGCTCTTTCAAGATGGGCAGCGCGCGCTCGACCGCGGCGGCGCTCCCCGCAATCACAATCTGGCCCGGCGAGTTGATGTTCGCGGCCGAGCAGACCTCGCCCCCGTGCGCGGCCTCACGACACGCCGCCTCGACCGTCTCGATGTCGGCGCCTAGGACAGCGGCCATCGCGCCCGCGCCGACGGGGACGGCCTCCTGCATGTAGCGCCCGCGCTGGCGGACGACCGTCACGGCGTCCCTCAAGCTCAGAGCGCCCGCCGCCACCAGCGCCGAATACTCGCCCAGGCTGTGCCCGGCCACGAAGTCCGGCCGCGGCAAACCTTCCGCTTCGGCCGCGCGCAGAGCCGCGACCGAGGTCGCGAGGATGGCCGGCTGCGTGTTCTCCGTCAACTGCAACTCTTCCGCCGGCCCCTCGAAGCAGAGTTTCGACAGCGCGAACCCCAGCGCCTCGTCCGCCTCTTCAAAGACCTCGCGCGCCGCCGGATACTTCTCCGCCAGCTCGCGCCCCATGCCCGGCGCCTGCGAGCCCTGACCCGGAAAGACGTATGCAATCATAAGTGAATAGTGAATGGTAGATGGTGAATGGTCGAAAGCCGTCTCTATTTACCATTCACCATTTACTATTTACCAAAAGCCTACCACTTGATTAACGCGCCGCCCCACGTGACGCCGCCGCCGAAGGAGGCGAGGAGCACGAGGTCGCCTTCGGAGACCTTGCCCTGCTCGACGCACTCGTCGAGCGCGATGGGGACGGAGGCGGAAGACGTGTTGCCGTGGTAGGCGATGTTCGAGTAGACGATTGAAGGGTCTACGTCGAGCCTCGAAGTCACGGCGTCCGTGATGCGCTGGTTCGCCTGGTGCGGGATGAAGAGCTTCACCTCCTCGGCCCTGCACCCGGCCTCCTTCAAGACCTCGACCGAGACGTCCGCCATCGAGCGGACGGCGATCTTGAACAGCTCGTTCCCCTTCATCTTGAAGTAGTGCAGGCCCTGCGAGAGCGTCTCGGATGTCGGCTTGATGCGCGTGCCGCCACCCGGCGAGTAGAGCTGCTCGGCGTAGCGGCCGTCCGAATAGATTCTCGTCGCGAGCACGCCGCGGTCGCCCTCGGCCGGCCCCATCACGGCCGCGCCCGCGCCGTCGCCGAAGAGGATGCAGGTCGAGCGGTCGGTGAAGTCGACGTAGCGCGAAAGGACTTCGGCGCCGATGACGAGGGCGTAACGCACCTGCCCGGTCTTAATCATCTTGTCGGCCATCGTCAGGCCGTAGAGGAAGCCGGAGCAGGCGGCGGCGAGGTCGAAGGCGGCGGCCTTGTGCGCGCCGAGTTCGGCCTGGATCAGGCAGCCGGTCGAGGGAAGAATCTGGTCGGGCGAGACGGTCGCGCAGATGAGGAGGCCGATGTCGATGGGGTCGATGCGCGCGCGCTCGATGGCCTTGCGCGAGGCCTCGACGGCGAAGAGCGAGGTGTACTCGGACTCCGACGCCCGGTGCCGTTCCTTGATGCCGGTGCGGGTGGTGATCCACTCGTCCGAGGTCTCGACCATCCTTTCGAGGTCGGCGTTCGTCAGGATGCCTTCCGGGTAGGCGCGCCCCGTGCCGAGTATTGCCGATCTGACTTCTGCCATCAGCCTGCCTGCTTTCTCTGGAGTGCTGAGAACATACCACAAAAGCGCCCGAGCACTTACTCCGCCTGCGCGCGCAGCGCGTTCGACTCGCGGGCGTTCGTCTCGGCGATGCCGCGCTCGATGCGCTCCTGCGCGCCGTGCTCGGAGAACTCTTTCACGTTGCGGATGGCGTTGCGGACGGCGTGCGCGTTCGAGCTGCCGTGGCCGACGACCACGATCTTCCGCACGCCGAGGAGCGGCGCCCCGCCGTACTCGGCGTAGTCGAGCCGCTTCTTCAGATTCTGGAACGCCGGCCGCGCCAGCACCGCGCCCGTCTTCGTGATGACCGAGGCCGAGAGCTCGCGCTTAATCATGGAGATGACCGCCGACTGCAACCCTTCCGCGAGTTTGAGGATGACGTTCCCCGTAAAGCCGTCGGTCAGAATCACGTCCACCCCGCCCGTGAACACGTCGCGCCCCTCGACGTTCCCGACGAAGTTCAGACTCGAAAGCTCTTTCAAAAGCGGGAACGCCTCCTTCGTCAGGTCGTTCCCCTTCGCCTCCTCCTCGCCGATGGACATCAGGCCGACGGTCGGCCTCTCAGTCCCGAGCACGGAGCGCGAGTAGGCGTCGCCCATGATAGCAAACTGGGCGATGTGGAGCGCCTTGCACTCGGCGTTGGCCCCCACGTCCAGCAGCAGCGTCGGCCGCCCCGACTTCGTCGGGAGCAGGGCCGCGAGCGCCGGCCGGTCGACGCCGGGCAGCATCCCCAGAACCATCTTCGCCGTCGCCATCGCCGCGCCGGTGTTGCCGGCCGAGACGAAGCCGTCGGCGTGGCCGTCGGCGACCAGCCGCGCGCCGACGCGCATCGAGCTTTTGCGCTTGCGGCGGACGGCCGTGGCGACCGGCTCGCCCATCTCGATGAACTCGGGGGCCTCGACGAACCAGACGCCCTTGTCGCCGTCCCTGCGCCAGCCGCAGCGGCGCAGCTCCTTCTCGACGACCTCGCGCTGCCCGACCAGCACGACGCCGACGCCGAAGTCTCGCGCGGCGGCGAGCGCGCCGTCAATCTCCGGGTGCGGCGCGCGGTCGCTCCCCATCGCGTCGACGACGACTCTGCCGGTCGGTTTGGGCTGTGCCATCAAAAAGGTCTCGCGGCGCACGCGGCCGAGGGGCCTCAGGCCTCCTGCTCGACCTTCAACACCTGGCGGCCGTCGTAGTAACCGCACTTGGCGCAGACGCGGTGCGACTGGCGCGGCTCCTGGCAGTTCTCGCACAGCACTGTCTGCGGCGCGCGCAAAGCGTCGTGCGCGCGGCGCTGGCGCGTGCGCGACTTCGAATGGCGTCGTTTGGGATTAGGCATCTTATAACTCCTTAGTGAATGGTGAATGGTGAATGGTGAATGGTGATTAAGTCTTAAAGCTTGAACAGTAAATCGGCGGCCTCATCGAAGAGTAGAACCATTTACCATTTACTATTCACCATTCACTTCCTTCTTCAAGTCCGCGAGCGCCGCCCAACGCGGGTCGGTCTCGCCCTGCTCACACGAGCATTGATTCTCGTTCAGGTTGGCGCCGCACTTCTGGCAGAGCCCCTTGCAGTCCTCTCGGCAGAGGTGGCGCGAGGGGAGGGCGAGCAGGATCTGTTCGCGCACCAGCTCGTCTAAATCAACCGCGTCGCCCTCGTAGGCCGCAAGCCCTAAGTCTTCCGCCAGCAGCTCGACGCTCTCCTCTTTCCCCGCCTCGACCTCCTGCGGGATGAAGGAGGTGTCGAACTCGACCGCGAGCGGCGCGCGCTCCGGCCCGAGGCAGCGGTCGCAGAGCAGCTCGACCTCGGTCTTGATCGTGCCGCGCAGGCGCACCCGCTCGCCCTTGCGCGTAGCGACGCCATCGACCGCGGCGTCCGCGACGAGGCGAGCGCCCTCCTCTTCGAGTTCGACCTCTTCGGGCCGGTACGTGTGCGCGAAGGGCGTGGCCGCCGCCGTCAGATTTTCGACCTCAATCCGCATCCACAACACCCCCCGGTCAGCGACACCCCTTCGAGGCGCACTCGCGCAAAAGTTACGATTATAGCGGCGGAAACGAAAGTGTCAAACCGGCCCGGCCGGACTCTTCAGGCGCCCGCGGCCTTCCCCAGAGCGTCCTCGCGCAGCAACGCGGCCAGGCGCGCGTCGCCGCCCGTGATGAGCCGCTTGCGCCGGCCGCGCCCCTCCGCCTCGAAGGGCCTGGGCGCGGCGGCGGCCGACGGGTTTTCCGAAGCGTCGCGGTAGGACTGCTCGGCGGGCCGCGCCGCGGCGGCGACCTCGAAGCTCTCCCGCGCACGCTCGCGCTCGCCGAGCCGAAGCTGCGAGAGCCCGAGCAGGTAGTGCGCCTCGGCGTACGCGGCGTCGAGCGCGACGGCCTTCTTCAACTCGCGCGCGGCCGTCCTGTCGCGGCCCAGATGATAATTGGCGAGTCCGACGAGGTAGTGCGACTCCGCGCCGGGGCCGACGGCCTGCGCCAGCTTGAACTCGTTGAGCGCGGTCTTCCAGTCCGACCCGGCCGCCGCGAGACGCCCGAGGGCGTAGTGCGCCGCGTAGGTCGGCCCGCCGAGCCGCACGGAATCCTTCAGCAGCTCGCGCGCGCGCCCCGCCTCACCCTCGTCGCCGCAGGCTAAGCCCAGCAGAAGGTGGAGCCAGCCGTTCTCCCTGTCGACGGCCAGCGCGCGCTCGAAGTAGTCGCGCGCGGGCGCCGTCCGCCCCTTGCGGTAGAGCTGCACGCCGAGGAAGTGGTTGAGCGGGCCGTTCGAGGGCGCGAGCGCCGCCGCGCGTTCGAGCCGCCTGAGCCCGGCGGCCGTCCGCCCCTTCTCCACCTCCCCGAAGCTCTCGCGGACGATACGCTCGAACTCTTCGCGCGCGTCGCCCTCGTAGTGTTCGAGCACGACGCCGATCATCCCTTCGAAGCGCGAGCGGCTCTCGGCCCCGGCCTCAGCCGCCTCCGCCTCGCCCGTCTCCTTCTTCCGACGCTCGCGCCACAGCTCCGCGAGGCGCTGCCGGCTGATGGCGCCCGACTCGCCGAGCACCGTGATGAGCGTGTCCAGCAGCTCGTGGTCGAAGAAGGCCGAGCGCGACTGCTTCAACATCAGCTCGGCCATCTTCTCCAGCTTGTCGATGACGCGCGAGATGTGCGTCTCGATGGCGGTGACGCGCTCCAGCAGGTGCTCTTCCATCACGCCGCCCGTGCCGCGGCTCTCGAAGCGCGCGCCCGAAGGCTCGACCAGGAGCATCAGGCGCGTGCCGCACTGGCCGCACGAGTCCTCCCCAAGCTCGTTGGGCGACTTGCAGCGCTGGCAGAAGATTTTCCCGCGTACGTTCGACATCATTCTTCAATGACAACGCGCGCGAGGTCACTTCCAACCCCGCGCGCGCCGCCGCTCGTCCTTAATACTCGTAGAAGCCGCGCCCGCTCTTGCGGCCGAGCCAGCCCGCGTCCACGTACTTCCGGAGCAGCGGGCACGGCCGATACTTCGGGTCGCCCAGCTCCGTGTGCAGCACGTTGAGGATGGCGAGGCACACGTCGAGGCCGATGAAGTCGGCGAGCGTGAGCGGCCCCATCGGGTGGTTCATCCCGAGCTTCATGATGCCGTCGATGGACTCGCGCGTGGCGACGCCCTCGTGCAGGGCGAAGACCGCCTCGTTAATCATCGGCATCAGCACGCGGTTCGAGACGAAGCCCGGCGAGTCGTTGCACTCCAGGGCGGTCTTGCCGAACTTCTCGCACAGCTCGCGCGTGCGCGCCCACGTCTCGTCCGAGGTGGCGATGCCGCGGATGACCTCGACCAGCTTCATGACGGGCACGGGATTCATGAAGTGCATCCCGATGACCTTCTCGGGCCGCCGCGTGGCCGCGCCGAGCTTCGTGATGGAGATGGAGGAGGTGTTCGAGGCGAGTATCGCGTCGGCGCCGCAGACGCCGTCCAGCTCTTGGAAGACAGACCGCTTGGCCTCGAGGCTCTCCGTGATGGCCTCGATGACGAAGCCCGCGCCCGCCAGGTCGGAGAGCGCGGTCGTCGTCCGAATCCGCCCGACGACGGCTCGCTTCTCCTCCTCCTTCAGGCGCTCCTTGTCCACGTCGCGCTGGAGGCTCCTGTCGACGGCCTGCATGCCGCGCGCGAGGAACTCTTCCGACACGTCGCGCAGGACGACCTCGTAACCGGCGCGCGCGGCGACCTGCGCGATACCGTTGCCCATCGTCCCCGCGCCGACGACCCCAATCAGTTCAGACACAGTTTGACCTCGACCATAAATTTCTAGCCGCGCCAGTCGGGCGGCTGCTTCGGCGGCGTGTACTCGCGCGGCCGGCTCGACTGCGCGGCGCGCTGCGTCTCCCAGTCGTAGGCGCTCCCGTCGCGCAGGCCGTGCCAGTCGGGCGCGGGCGGCGCGTCGAAGCCGCCGCGATGAAAGTCCTGCCCCGGCCCGAAGTGGAACCAGAGCGAGTAGACGGCCAGCGCCGTCCCGAAGGGCATGCTGATCGCCTCGAGGCACGCGGCGATGACGCTCATCACCTTCGCCCAGCGCTTGCGCTTGAGCATCGCGTAGCCGGCGAGGAGCGGGGGCACGCTCAGGATCAGTGTGAAGGCGAAGACCGCCACCATGATGGCGGTGAAGAAGGCGAAAAACTCCGGCGGCACCTTCGGGTCGCTCCGCATGAGCGGGAGCATGAAGATGAGGAAAAAGGGGATCATGATCAGCATCATCAGGGTGTTGAAGCCTCCCCAGATGAGGTGCATGATGCCGATGATCTTGTTGTGATCCTGGGGCGTCATAAATACCTCTGTGGTGCTGGGTGCTGGGTGCTGGGTTAAAGACAATCTCTTACCCAAAACCCAGCACCCAGCACCCTTCTCTTCATCGTTCGACGGCCAGCGCGACGGCGTTGCCGCCGCCGAGGCAGAGCGCGGCGACCCCGCGTCTCGCGTCGCGCCGCCGCATCTCGTAGAGCATCGTCGTCAGGAGGCGCGAGCCGGACTGCCCGATGGCGTGGCCGAGCGCGACCGCGCCGCCGTTGACGTTGACTTTCGCGGGGTCGAGTTCCAGCTCGCGCATGATGGCGATGGCCTGCACCGAGAAGGCTTCGTTCAGCTCGATCAGGTCGACCTCATTCAGAGACCAGCCGGCCTTGCGCAAGACCTTCCGGACGGCCTCGACCGGCGCCATCATGACCAGCTCGGGCTGGATGCCCGAAGTGGCCTGCGCCGCGATGCGCGCCAGGGGCTCGACGCCCAACTGCTTCGCACGCTCTTCGGAAGTGACGACCAGGGCCGACGCGCCGTCGTTGACGCCGGGCGCGTTGCCGGCCGTGACGGTGCCGCCCTCCCTGAAGGCGGGTTTCAGCTTCGCGAGCGCTTCGAGCGAGGTGTCTTCGCGCACGGGCTCGTCCGTGTCGAAGACGAGGGCCGCGCCCTTCTTCTGCGGGATTTCCACGGGCAAGATTTCGTCCTTGAACCTGCCCTCCCTGATCGCCGCCGCGGCCTTGCGGTGCGAGTTCAGGGCGTACTCGTCCTGCTCCTCGCGCGTGACGTTGTAGCGCTCGGCGACGACCTCGCCGGTGTTGCCCATGTGGTAGTTCTCGAACGCGCACCAGAGGCCGTCGTGGATCATCGAATCGACGACCTTGGCGTCGCCCATCCGCAGCCCCTCGCGCGCCTGCTTCAGGAGGTAGGGCGTGTTCGACATCGACTCCATCCCGCCCGCGACGACGATCTCGGAGTCGCCCAACTGAACCCCCTGCGCGGCCATCATCACGGACTTGAGCCCCGACCCGCAGACCTTGTTGACCGTCACGGCCGAGACGCCGAACGGGATGCCCCCGTGCAGCGCCGCCTGCCGCGCCGGGTTCTGACCCAGGCCCGCCTGCACGACGCAGCCCATGATGACCTCGTCCACGTCCTCCGGCGCGACGCCCGCGCGCCTGACCGACTCGCGCACGACCAGCGCGCCGAGCTGCGTCGCGGTGAACCCTTTGAGCGCGCCCAGGAACTTCCCCGTCGGCGTCCGCGCGGCGCTGATGATGACGGCCTCACGTCTCTCGGCCATGACCTCTACACTCCCCTTCCGCGCGCGTCCCCGCGCGCATCCATTTCGAACTCAAGAAATATAAATGATTAACCCAAAGAGCGATTATACGTTGGCCCAAAGGGGTGTCAAGCAACGCTTCCGTAGACACGGTTCAGGTTTATTAAGTCAATTTTTTTCACCACAGAGACACAGAGACACAGCTCAGAACGCAGCTTAATGCTTTTAGCTGTGTCTCTGTGTCTCTGTGGTGAATTGCCGACAATATGTACCCCTTTGAAAAGCCCCAAGCCCGGTGCTAGACTCAGCCGCGCCACAGACACCGACTATGCAAGCTCTCATACTCGCAGGCGGCAAGGGGACGAGGCTCAGGCCGCTGACGGTCTACACGCCGAAGCCAATCGTGCCCGTCTGCAACCGCCCCTTCCTGCTCTACCAGATCGACACCCTGAAGCGTGCCGGCGTCACGGACATCACGCTCTCGCTCTCCTACCAGCCGCACAAGATCGAGGAGAAGCTCGGCGACGGCTCCGACTTCGGCGTCAAGCTCAACTACACCGTCGAGCCGCAGCCGCTGGGCACGGCCGGCGCCTACAAGTTCGCCGCAGACCTCATCCGCGAGCCGACCGTCGTCCTCAACGGCGACATCGTCACAGACCTCGACCTGCGCGCCGCCGTCCGCGAGCACAACGGGCGCAAGGCCGCCGCCACGGTCGTCCTCGCGCCCGTCGAGAACCCTTCGGTCTACGGCGTCGTCGAGACCGAACGGGACGGCCGCGTCCTCAGCTTCTCCGAGAAGCCGCGCGCCGACGAGGTCAACGTCAACACCATCAACGCCGGCACGTACATCCTCGACCCCTCGGTGCTCGACCTCATCCCCGCGGGCGAGAGCTACTCGTTCGAGTACAACCTCTTCCCAGACCTCCTGAAACGCGGCGTGAGCTTCTACGCGCACGTGCCCGAAGACGCCTACTGGCTCGATATCGGCGCGCCCGCGCGCTACCTGCAAGTCCACCACGACCTCCTCGCGGGTCGCGTCCGCGGCATCAAATTCAAGAGCCGCCGCGGCGAGTGCGACCTCGCCACGCACGCGGAGCTGGACGAACTCTCGCTCATCGCGGACGACTGCACCATCAAGCCCGGCGCGCAGATCATCAACTCCGTGCTCGGCGAGGGCGTGCACGTCGAGGAGAAGGCGCGAGTCGAGAACTCGGTCGTCTGGCCGCACACGCGCGTCGGCGCGGGCGCGCACCTCTCGAACGCGGTGGTCGGGCGCGGCTGCCACATCGGCCGCGCGGCGCAGGTCGGCGCGGGCGCGGTGCTCGGCGACAAGACCAGCCTCACCGACTACACGCAGACCGGGGGCGCGCTGTGACCCCTCTAATCCGAAGTCGAGAGCATCACACCACCATCCGCTTCGGCACGGACGGCTGGCGCGCAGTCATCGCCGAAGGCTTCACCTTCGAGAACGTCGAGCGCGTCGCGCAGGCCTACGCAGACTTCGTCAGGCAGCAGCCGAATCCCGACTCTGCGAGTCCGGACTCCCCGGGACAGAAGCAGGTCGTCGTCGGCTACGACCGGCGCTTCCTTTCCGAGCAGTTCGCGGCGCGCGCGGCGGAAGTCCTGGCCGGCAACGAGCTCGCAGTCTCGCTCTTCGCGGAGGCCGTGCCGACGCCGCTCGTCTCCTGGGCCGTGCGCGAGCGCGGCGCGGCGGGCGGCGTGGTCATCACGGCCTCGCACAACTCCGCGACCTTCAACGGATTCAAGATCAAAGCGCCCTGGGGCGGGAGCGCGACGCCGGAGACGACGGTCGCCGTCGAGGCCCTCGTCGACGCGAAGCCCGTGCAGACGGCGCGCATCGACGCGGCGGCTTCGTCGGAGCTGGACGCGCAGGTGGAGAGCTACAAAAAGCAGGTCGCGTCCTACGTCGACCTCGAGCGCGTCCGCGCGTTGCGGGGCCGCGTCGTGGTCGACTCGATGCACGGCTCGGGCGGCCTCTGGGTCGAGAGCTTTCTGCGCGGGGGCCGCCTGGGCGTCGAGACCATCCGCGCCGGGCGCGACCCGCTCTTCGGCGGCGTCGCGCCCGAGCCCATCGACCGCAACCTCGGGCCTCTGAAGGAGCGCGTGAAGGAGCGCCGCGCGCTGGTAGGTTTAGCAACTGACGGCGACGCGGATCGCGTGGGCGCCGTGGGCGACGGTGGCGAGACGATGACGATGCACGAGGTCGTGCCGCTCATCCTCCTGCACCTCGCGCGCAACCGCGGGCAGACGGGCGGCATCGTCCGCACCTTCTCGCAGTCCGTCCTGCTCAAACGCATCGCCGCCGCGCACGACCTCCCGCTCCACGAGACGCCCATCGGCTTCAAGTACGTCGCCGACCTGATGCTGCGCGAAGACATCCTCATCGGCGCGGAGGAGTCGGGCGGCATCGGCGTGCGCGGCCACCTCCCGGAGCGCGACGGCATCCTCAACTCGCTCCTCTTCCTCGAAGCCATCGCCGCCTCCGGCAAGAGCCCGACCGAGATGGTGCGCGAGATGCACGGGGAGTTCGGCGAGTTCTACTTCGGCCGCCGCGACCTGGACATGGAGGTCGCGCGCGGCCTCGCCCTCGTCAAATCTCTGGGCACGAAGCCCCCGGCCGCGGCCGGCGCCCACGCCGTCGAATCGGTCGAGACGCTGGACGGCACCAAGCTCGTCTTCGGCGACGAGTCCTGGCTCCTCTTCCGGCAGTCCGGCACCGAGCCCGTCCTGCGCGTCTATTCGGAAGCAACGTCGGTCGAGAAGATGAACGCCCTGCTCGAAGAGGGCTGCCGCCTCGCCGAGAGCTTTCACCACTGAACCCATGCCCGAGCTACCGGAAGTCGAACTCGTCGCGCGCTCGCTGGATAGACTCGTCGCGGGCCTCCGCATCGAGTCGGCGAAACTCATACGGCCCGGCCTCGCGCCCGAGAACACGCCGCGCGCGTTCGCGCGGGAACTGCGCGGGGCGAAGTTCGAGAAGGTCGAGCGGCGCGGCAAGCACATCCTCGCGAAGCTGGACAACGGCCGAGTCCTCATCACGCACCTGCGCATGACGGGCCGCTTCCTGCTCCTGCCCGCGCGCCGGCCCCTGCCGAAGCACACCCACGCGCTCTTTCAACTGGACGACGGCCGCCGCCTCGCCTTCACAGACCAGCGCCATTTCGGTCTGATGAAAGTCGTGCCCGCCGACGCCCTGGCCGACGCGCGCGAATTGCGCGGCCTCGCGCCTGAGCCTTTCTCTGAGGAGTTCACGCCCGCCTATCTTGCAAACGTCTTCGCGCGCACGGGCCGCGCGCTGAAGGAAGTGCTCTTAGACCAGACGAAGGTCACCGGGCTCGGCAACATCTACGCCGCCGAGGTGCTCCACCTCGCGCGCGTCAACCCTTTCGCGACGGCCGCGCGCCTGCCGCGCCGTCAGGTCACACAACTTCATAAAGCAATCCTTCACGTCCTCGGCGAAGCGCTCGCGCACGGCTCCACGATGAACGTCGACCCCGAGAACATCGACGGCAGCTACTTCGGCGGCGGCGGCTACCAGGGTCGCTGGCGCGTCTACGACCGCGAGGGCGAACCCTGCCCCAAGTGCAAAGACCTCATCCGCCGCGTCACACACGCCGGCCGCTCGACCTACTTCTGCGCCCGCTGCCAGAACTGCTGACGCGGGAGCTGCGGGTCATGCTCGACTCTCAAAAGGCGCCCGGTTCGGTATCCTTATCGGGCCGGTAAATTGGTCTTGACACCATCCGGCAAGGGGCGTATATGCTCCCCTGTCACCCGTGTTCGTTCCGGCGAGCATTCCCCCGCCCGCCAGACCAACACCTCACGTTGACGAGAGGCACTACCACTCCCGCCAACTTTTTCGCACCGGCCTGCTACGGAAGGGGCAGCGCGTGTGTGTCTCATCTCTTCACTGTCGTCGCCAGTCGGAGAAACGGCACCCGCCCGCCGCCTCGGCCGCCACCCCGCGTCACCACACCGAAAAAGGAGCTAGCCATGAGAGCACGTGGACGTTCACTCGGTCGCCTCGTAGTCATCACCCTGCTGATCCTGTTGACGCCGGCGCTGGCGTTCGCCGGGAAGCTCAAAGTTCGGGACGCCCCGTCGAACACGAAGGTGAAAATCACGGTTAAGTACAAAACCGACCCGCGGGGAACGCAGAGCATGGAGCAGATGGTTTTTCCTCCGAATACGGAGGCCGTATTCGCGATCGACAATCAGGATGATGTTGAGAAGGTCACGGTCGAACAGAAGACGCTCAACGGTGCAGACATTAAGTACGACGTTAAACTCAACGCCGGAGGGGTCACGCTGGTCTCGCTCGAACCGTTCGATGTCCCCACCTTCGCCGCGGCGGATTTGAGCACTTCACTGTTCACTACCATCAACATCCCCGATTTTCTAGTTCAGGGGAACCCTTTCACCACCGGCCAAACGTTCGTCGTGACTAATGGCGTGACCGACCTCTCCTCCGCCCTCTTCTTCACGGACTTCGCGAATAATCCTTTCAGCGGGACGGTGAGTGTGTATTCGTACGCCTCATTCGAGCCCGTCCCCGAACCGGCCTCCCTGCTCCTGCTCGGCACCGGCCTGTCGGGAATCGCCGCGGCCGTCCACCGGCGGCGCAGACGTGACGCGGGACGGCGGACGTAACGCGCCGGCGCGCTCGCAACCAAACACATTAGAGTGTGCAGAGGGCGGCAGGCACCGACGCCACCCTCTGCCCTTTATGTCCCGTGGTGTAGACGACCCGCTGCCCCGCGGGGCTCAACTTGACAGACGCGGGCGGCGGGGCGTATAAGCGCCGTTGACATGAGACGTGGTGAGTTAAGGCGACTTGCGGCCACGTAAAATAAGCAGCTAAACAGCTCGGCGCTTCCGCCGCCAACAACTTCTGAGTGAGGAAGTCCCGCGTTGTTTAGGCGCGGGAAATTTTTTTAGGAGGCAGTAGGCAGATGGCAGCAGGCGGTTAAAAACACTGCCATTTGATTGATGCGAATTTAACTTTCAACGTCCGAGACGCGGAGCGAACTGCCTGCTGCCATCTGCCTACTGCCTACTTCTATATTCCAATGCTTTCCTTCCGAGAACTCATCGAGACCGACCACGTCACCGTCTTCGACGGCGCGATGGGGACGCAGTTGTACGCGAAGGGCGTGTACATTAACCGCTCGTACGACGAGCTGAACCTGACGCAGCCCGACCTCGTGCGCGCGGTGCACGAGGAGTACGTGCGCGCCGGGGCGGAGGTCATCGAGACGAACACCTTCACGGCCACCGCGCACAAGCTCCAGCAGTACGGCCTGGACTCTCGCCTGCGCGAGATCAACGTCGAGGGCGTGCGCCTCGCGCGCGAGGCGGCGGGCGGCGGCTGCTACGTCGCGGGCGCCGTCGGCCCGCTCGGCCTGCGCATCGAGCCTTACGGCCCGACCTCCTTCGACGAGGCCAAGGAACTCTTCAAGCAGCAGGCCGAGGCGCTCTTAGAAGGCGGCGTAGACCTCTTCATCCTCGAAACCTTCTCCGACGTCTCCGAGGTGCGGCAGGCCATCCGCGCCGTGCGCGAACTCTCAGACCTGCCCATCGTCGCGCAGATGACCATCTCGCTCGACGGCAACACCTCCTTCGGCACGACGCCCGAGGTCTTCACCGCGCGCCTCGACGAGTGGGGCGCGGACGTCATCGGCCTCAACTGCGGCGTCGGCCCCGCCACCGTCCTGACGGCCGTCGAGAAGATGCGGCTCATCACGACGAAGAAGCTCTCGGCGCAGCCGAACGCGGGCCTGCCGCGCGACGTGCAGGGCCGGCAGTTCTACATGTGCTCGCCCGAGTACATGGCGAAGTACGCGAAGCGTCTGATTCAGGCGGGCGTCCGCTTCATCGGCGGCTGCTGCGGCACGACGCCCGCGCACATCAAGCTCATCTCGGACGCCGTCCGCCCGCTCTCGCCGCGCCACACAGGCATCACGGGCAAGCTGGCCGGCGCGGCCGCGCAGGTCACGGAGATTAGAGAGGACGAGATTCCCGTCACGCCGCTCGAAGAGCGCTCGAACTGGGGCCGACGCCTCGCGCGCGGCGAGTTCGTGACGACGGTGGAGGTCTTACCGCCGAAGGGCTGGGACGCGAAGAAGACGCTCGAAGGGATCAGGCTTCTGAAGGAGGCCGGCGTCAACGCCGTCAACATCCCCGACGGCCCGCGCGCGCAGACGCGCATGAGCGCGCAGGCCACGGCCGTCCTGGTCGAGCGCGAGATAGGACTCGAATCCGTCCTACACTACTGCTGCCGCGACCGCAACCTGCTCGGCATGATGTCCGACCTGCTCGGCGCGGCGGCTTTGGGGTTGCGCAACCTCCTGCTCATCACCGGCGACCCGCCGAAGATGGGGCCGTACCCGGACGCGACGGCCGTCTTCGACATCGACTCCATCGGCCTGACGAACATGGTCAACAAGCTCAACCACGGGCTCGACCTCGGCAACAACCCGACGGGCGCGCCGACCACTTTCGTCATCGGCGTCGGCGTCAACCCCGGCGCGGTGAATCTGGATGAAGAGATAAAACGGTTCGAGTGGAAGGTCGAGGCCGGCGCCGAGTTCGCCATCACGCAGCCGGTCTTCGACACCGAGCAGCTCCGCGACTTCCTCAAGCGCATCGAGCACGTCCGCATCCCCGTCATCGCGGGCATCTGGCCGCTCGTCTCCTACCGCAACGCCGAGTTCCTGCACAACGAGGTGCCCGGCGTCCGCGTCACCCCCTCCATCATGGAGCGCATGCGCCTCGCCTCGGAGAGAGGCAAAGACGCCGCCCGCGACGAGGGCCTCGCCATCGCCCGCGAGCTTCTGCTCGACGTGCGCGATTCGATTCAGGGCGTCCAGGTCTCCGCCCCCTTTAACAACGTGAAGTACGCCCTCGAAGTCTTCGAGGCGCTGCCCGAGTTCTCGCGCAACCGGGAGGCCGCGCCCGCGGGCACGTAGCCCGCCCTTCAGGGCTTCTGCTGCGCCTTGCGCTTCTGCAGGATTTTGTTGGACTCGGTCTCGATCATGGACTTGAGTTCGGCGTTGAGTTCGACGGCCTTCTTGAAGTCCTGCTCCGCCGCGTCGTCCAAACCTTTGCCAAGTTCGGCCAGCCCTCGGTTGGCGTAGGCGTCGGCGAAGCCCTGGAAGATTTCGATGGCCTTGCCGTAGTCGGCGATGGCGGCGTCGGCCTCGCCCTTCTTCGCGTAGGCGAGGCCGCGTCTGTTGTAGGCGTTCGTGTTGTTGGGGCTGAGTTCCAGGGCCTTGCTGTAGTCCGCGATGGCCTCCTCGTAGTCGCCCATCTCCGCGCGCGCGTCGCCGCGCCTCGAGTACATCTCCGCGACGTTGGGTTTAATAGCCAGGAACTTATCGTAGTCGGCGACGGCCCCCGCGAAGTCTCCCTTCTTAAAACGCAGGCCGGCGCGGCTGGTGTAGACCGCCGCCTCTTTGGGATTGAGCGAGACGGCCGCGTCGAAGTCGGCCAGCGCGTGTTCGCCGTCGCCCTTCGCGACGTAAGCGAGGCCGCGGCTGTAGAAGGCGTTCGGGTTGCTCGGGTCGAGCGAGATGGCCTTGCTGTAGTCCGCGAGCGCGCCGTCGAAGTCCGCCTTCATGGCCTTGACGGCCCCGCGCTTGAAGTACGGCCTCGCATCGTTCGGGTTGAGCTGTATCGCCTTATTGTAGTCCTCGACCGCCGCGTCCAACTGCGCCTTCTTCGCGCGCTCGACCCCACGGTTAAAGAACTCCTCGGCCGTCTGCGGCTCCTTCTCCTGAGCCACAACCGCCCCACAAAGCAGCAACGCAAAGGTCACAAAGTAAAGCAATCGGCGTTTGGTCATTAAAACACTCCCTGAATGAAATTATACGTCACCTGAGAAGTCGGGCCACTCGAAATCCAAACGTCGCGCCACCTCCAACATCCACTGCGGCACGTTCCCATTTCGCTCCTTCGCAAACTGCCGCCACTTCTCTTCCCATTTAGGCGCCACCAACTCCCCTTGCCCGAACTTACTTAGCCAGGCAGCCGCGCATAGACCATACTGGTCACCTTCAAACGGCGCCGACAAGTCGTTCCACGTAATAAGCGCACGTTGAAAAGCCGCGGCTCGTTCCGCCTGGCCCGTTGACCAGCACGCCTCTGCGAACGCCGCGAAATGTAGCATCAGAGGGCGCCGGTGCGGAGCCATGAAGGTTAACAGTTGAGCTAAGTTATCGTTGCCTCTAGGCTCCTCTTGATGACAAAGCCAGGATAAGAAGCTCACCACCTTTGACGTATTGAACAGATCTTCCGCGAAGCGATCAGGGTTCTTCCGCGCCAATCGCTCACGGATCTCCAACGACCGGCTTGCATACTCGAGTGCCTCTTCGTACTGGCCTACATCACTCAGACAGAGCGCATGATTATTCAATGTATTTGCGTAGTCCGGCTCAAAGATATCCGGCTTCTTCTGCGCCAAACGCTCACGAATCTCCAGAGCCTTGCGGTTGCAGTCAAGGGCCTCGCTGTAATTACCGATGTCTACCAGACAAGTCGAGTAGTTATTCAACGACATAGTGTAATCTCTTTCAAAGCGTTCGGGGGACTTCTGGGACAGACGCCGATGAATCTCCATAGCTTGTCTGGCGTGGGGGACGGCCTCCTCCTTATTGCCCATATCGCTTAAGTAGATGGAGTAATTGCTCAGCACTCTTGCGTATCCTTGCTCGAAACGCCTAGGGTCTTTGACCATCAACTGCTCATAGAGTTTGACGTTACTCCGGCTTACCTCCAATGCCTGCTGTAGATGACCAATGCGTCTCTGACTCACCGCGTAATCGACTAACCTTCCGCCGTATTCGGCCATACGCTCGGTGTTGCCCGGCTTCTTTTCGAACTTCTCCTTCGCCTTCTCGACCAAATATGCTGAAACTATGAACCTCAGCCCGGCCAGTTGTACCGACTCTTCTTCGAGGAAAGGCCACAACAGCCCGGCGGTCTGGCTCTTATTGCCCGGCGGCAGGCGTGTGAACGCTTCTTCCGCCAGAGCCGGCAAGCGACTCACCGTCTCCGTACTGACGGCGATGATCTCCTGATAGCAGTGGATGAAGTGGCGGACGAAAGCCTCGACCAGAGTCTCGTGCAGGTCGGGTCGTTGCTGTGACACGCGGGCGATGACTGTCAGGGCGTTGCGACGGCTCGTCTGCGCCGCCGTGTTGGAGAGAACCGAATCGAGAAGCGTATCCGCCTCAGACCGGAGCAGGGCCTGGGCCACCAGCGCCTCACCCAGCAGGTCTGGGCGGAGGGCTTGCAGCCCCTGCGTCCCCGGATAGAGCGTCGCCATCGCGCGGAAGAGGGCGCCGAATTCTGCCGAGTTGAGCACGTCCCCCTTCGCCCGAGTCCAGAACGCCTCCGCCGCGCGGGGCGTGGCGAAGCCGCCCGCGAGGGTGGAGAGCGCCAGCAGTTGTTCGGCGTGCCGTTCCGGCTCCGGCCCCGGCCATTCGAACGGGGCGAGGATGCCGCGCCAGTAGCGGCCCTCGTGATGCAGGAGTGCTTTCGTCAACCCCTGCGCGGTCGTCGGGCCTTCGCCGTACAGCGCCAGCAGCGCGGCCATCTGCACGTACAGAGGCCGTTCGAAATGGTCGCCCAGAAGGTCTGGGACGACCTCCGGGGCGCTGCCGCCCAGAGCCTCCGCGAACGCCCGCAAAGCCTTGGCGTAAGCCTCGTGGCGGTCGGACTGCGCCACGTACAAAGCCGGCAGACGAAACGGGCCAGAGGTCGCAAGGCCGCTCAACAGGGCTTCGCACTGGCTGTCTTTGCCGGGCAGGTTGTCCCACCACTCACCCGCGTCCCTCGCCAGTAGAAGCATCCGCAAAGGGTGCTCGCCCGGGTTCTGCAACGCCGCCTTCAGGATGGAGAGGAAGGCCGCCTGTCGTGTCTCTGCGTAATCGACCACGATCAGGAGCGGCCGGTTCAGCCTCCGTAGCTCCTGCCAGATTCCGCCCATCCTGTTGGCTTCCAGTTCGCTGTCGAGGAACCCCGCCTGCCAGCCTGATTTCAAACGCTGCTGGCAAATCTCCAGCGCCAGACGGGTCTTGCCCTGCCCCCCAGCGCCCGTCATCAGCCGCACGGCCTGGGGCCACTGTTCATCGTCGAGCCATTCGTTCAATCGGTCGATGTCCGGCTGGCGGGCCAGGTCGAAGGGCAGTAGAGCCTCCTCCGCGCGGAGCAACTGGCTGTCGGCCATCCCCGCGCCCGCGCGCCAGTGGCCGACCGGCATCAGCAGCGGCTCCCGCATGCGCCCCGCGGCCGGAGCCGCCGGGGCTAAGACGTCCTCCGGCTGCGGCAGCGTCGAGGGCACCACGGCCGGCCTGCTTCCTTTCGCGAGTTTCCATTCGAAGGCACCGGCGACCTGCTCGGCGCATGCCGCCCAGGTCACCTCCCCCATGTCGTTTTTCAGTCTGCTCGCCCGCTGACGCGCCTTACCCGGGTCTTTGGCAATCTCTTTCAGCCTCGCCACCGTCGCCTTCAGGTCGTCGTCGTGATAGAAGGGGGCATCGACCGAGCCCCGCACGTCGATTGGGTAGACAGACCCCACCTCCGCGCCGGGCCATCTCTCTTCCAACAGTTGGTACACGCCGCTGCTCTTAGTAAGAATCAGCGGGACGCCCGCCGCTATCGCCTCCCAGCCCACGAGGCCGAAGCCTTCGTGCCAGGACGGCATCAGCGCCACGCTCGACCGGCTCAACTCTTCGTAGAGTCGCCTGCGATCATACGTGTACGGCAGCGCGTGAAGGTTGACGATCCCGCCCGCGAGTTCGGCCGCCAATCTCTTCAACTCGGTCTCCGGGTCGGACGTATCTCCCGACGCCGATTTCGCCGCCCGGCCCTCAAAATCAACCCCGCGTAAAACCAGCTTGGGCTGTCTGCGCAGCGCATCGGGCATCTCGCTCTCCCGCGCCTCCTTCTGTGCGGTGGCGAATGCGGCGATGCCTAGATTCGCCTGCTTGATGCGTGCCGCGTCGTCGCTCAGTCGTCCGCTCAGAAATGCCGAGAAGGTTTTGGGCACCTCCTGCGCGTCGATCTCGGCGAGACCCGGGATAAGCATGTGCGCTGTCTTCGATCTCTTCACCAAGTCCATCAGGGCGTCGCGCAGCAGCGGCCCGACGGCCAGAACGATATCGGCACTCTGAAAAAGATTTGACTGTTCGCGCGACCTCCTTTCGGCGGATTGGGAGTCTTCGGCGACGGACTCGTAGTGGTCGTAACTCATGTGGTGAATCACAGCCGAGCGGCCGCCCTTTGCCTTCGCCGCGGCGACCGCCGCCGCGCCCGTGATTCGGTCATGCCCGAGCCAGACCGTCCTGTCGGGGTCACACTCGATGCCCAGGCTTACCAGCCGCTTGGCCCCGGCTTCCCCGTCTTCGTGGCCGAAGGCGGCAGTCGCCGGGACGTCCGGCAGTGGCACCAGCCGCACGTGAGCTTTGGCAGCCTCCTCCAGCTCACCCTCGCTGGCGTTCGACACGACGCAGATGACTTGAGAGCCTTTGTGGTAAGCAATGCTGAATGCCGTGAGCAGATCCGTGTTGAAGCTATTGATGCCGCCGTACTTGCTGCCCCACTGCGTGGCGAATGAGACTAACGTATACATTTGCCTCCCTCTGTCACCCGGTACGCGACCCCTTCCGAGCAGGTCATCTCTGGCGTCGAAGTTATTTGAGGACGTAGAAACAGACAACTTCAAGGGGCTTTGATTATAGAACAGCCCAGTATTTCCTTCTTAATTTTTCTTGCCTTTCCCTGCCGAAGTTGTAGAATGCGGCGCACAAACGGTCAGACTGTAGCTCACAGGTTTGGCCCGTCCGCTTCGTGGGAAGTGCCCTTCGGACTGAAAGCCGACGACATTTAAATCGGTCAGTGGCCCGCCAGCCTCTCGCCTCTTCAAGCGTAAAGGAGGTCGGGCGTGTCCTCACTGCAAAGGCTGGCGGCTTTCGCCGTTCTCTTCTCCGTCTCGCTCTGCCTGCTCGTCACGCGCGTCAGCTCGCAGGGCGCGGGCCTCATCCGCCTGACCCGCACGCAGCCGGACACGCTCAACCTCAACCCGACCCTGAGCGGCGACGGCTCGCGCCTCGCTTTCGAGACGAGCGCAGACCTGACCGCAGCCGGCGCGGGGACAGGCTTCAGACTCGTCTCGGCGGACGCCTCGGAGTCGCCGGCGTTCAAAGAGCTGGCCCTCTCGCGTGCGCCCGCGGCGGCGCTCTCGCAGGACGGCACGCGCGCGGCCTTCGCTTCCAACGCAGACCCCCTGGGCGAGAATCGCGACGGCGACTCCGAAATCTTCTTCCACGACGGGACGCGCCTGCGGCAGTTGACACACACCACGCCCGACGAGCCAACGCTGCGCGCCGGACAAGGCTGCTTCCTCCCTTCAATCTCCGACGACGGACGTCTGCTCGTCTTCACCTCCGACCGCGACCTCGCCGGCGAGAACGAGAAACAGACCCGACGGGTCTTCCTGTTCGACACTGCAACGCAGAAGCTCACGCAGGTCACACGCCCCGACGGCGACGCCCCGGCGCGCGACGCGAAGCTGAGCGGCGACGGCTCGCGCGTCGCATACGCCCTCGAACGCGACGCGGGAAACGACCTGAGCGACCTGCTCCTCTACTCCGTCTCGAACGGCGAGACTTTGACGGCCGTCTCGGGCGTGCGCTCTCTCGCCATGACCATCGGCCGCGCTCTGAGCGACGACGGGCGGCGCGTCGTCTACTCCGCGCGCGGCGCGAACGGCGCGACGCAAATCTTTCTCTTCGACGGTCGCAACAATCAACTCGTAAGGCAGTTGACGCAGCTCGGCACGCGCGCCTCGGACGTGCCTCTGAATCCGACCATCAGCGGCGACGGCAACCGCGTCGCCTTCGCCACGCGCCGCAACTTCGCGTCCCTGAATCCGGACGCGAGCGTCGAGTTGTATCTCTACGACATTCCATCCAACACGACGACGCGCGTGACCGACGCCCCCGCGGCGGCGAACGCGGAGGTCGTCTCCTCGCTCGACGACGCGGGCGCGCGCGTCGCCTTCAACTTCCCGCGCGTTCTCTCGGAACCGGACGCGCCCGAACAGTCCAGGAACGGCTCCGAAATCTATCTCGCCTCGCTCCCGCCGCGCGCGCCCTTCGGCACGGGGCTGCAACTCTTCAACGCCGCCGTCCCAAACAAGACGCCGCCCGCGGGCGCGCTCGCGCCCGACTCGCTCGCCTTCGCCACGGGGAAGAGCCTCGCGCTCTCCGCGAACTCAACATCGAAACTTCCTGACGGCACCTTTCCGTTGGCGTTTGAGAACCTCTCGGTCAGCGTCGGCGGCCAGGCCGCGCAAATCTTCTACGCCTCGCCGACGCAGCTCAACTTCAAGCTGCCGGCGGGACTCGGCTCGGGCCGGTTCGAAGTCGTCGTGCACAATCCCGACGGCTTCGAAATCCGCGGCGAGGTCAACGTCACGGACGCGGCCCCGGCCGTCTTCACCTTGAACGCGGCGGGCACGGGCGAGGCCGTGGCTCTGGACAACTCGACGCTACGGCCCGGCCCCTTCGACGTGAACGACGCGAACGGCAACCCGCGCCGCCTGATCGTCTTCTGCACGGGGCTTCGATACGCGCGACACGTCGAGGCTCTCGTCGGCGGACGTAATGTCAAAGTCGAAACGGTCGTCCCCTCGCCCGACCTGCCCGGCCTCGACCAACTGCACCTCACGCTCCCCTCTTCTCTGAGGGGCGCGGGCCTAGCCTCGCTCGTCGTCCGCGCCGACGGCGTCGAGAGCAACCGCTCGACGCTCACGCTCACGAGCGGCGGCCCGCCCTCGCGCGCGGCGAGCGTCGAAGTCAGCCCGGCCTCTGCACTCATCCCAGTCGGCGGCGAGATGCGTTTCAAGGCACGCGCCTTCGACGCCCTGGGCGAAGAGATTGCGAACCCTTCCTTCGTCTTCGAGGTGGGAGACACGGGCGTCGCCGACGTCGATTCGTCCGGCCTCGCCGTCGGCCTGTCGCGGGGCGTCACGGCTTTGAAGGTGAGTGTCGGTGCAGCGACGACGAACGCGACGTTGCGAGTCGTCGAACGCACGCTCGTCATCAACGAGGTTCTGGCCGACCCGCCCGACGGCATCGCGGGCGACGCGAATCACGACGGCGTCCGCGTCGGCGCGGAGGAGGAGTTCGTCGAGTTGGTCAACGGCTCCCCCGAGGCGCTCGACCTCTCAGGCTGGACTCTACGCACGCGGCCTTTGAGCGGAACCGCGGAGAGCGTCCGGCACAGGTTCGCGGACGGGAGCGTGCTGCCCGCGGGTGAGGCTCTCGTGCTCTTCGGCGGCGGAGACCCGGACGCGGGCGACCCCTTCTTCGGCGGCGCGCTCGTCTCGAAGGTGAGTGCCAGCTCGCTCTCGCTCTCGAACGCCGGACTCACGATCCTCGTGCGCGACGCCGCGGGAAACTTCGTCACGCAGTTCGGCTACGGCACCGCGGGCGACGACTTCGGCGGCGACGCGGTCAACGAATCCATCACGCGCTCCCCTGACATCTCGGGTGCCTACGCGCGCCACACCAATGCGAACGGCGCGCGCAGGTTCTCGCCGGGCAGGCGCTCCGACGGCGGATTCTTCCTCGAACGCGCCGGCCGCCTGACACGCCTGGGCGTCGAACCGATTCAGCAAACTCTCTTCGTCGGCGAGTCGGTCGCCTACACGGCGCGCGCGTTCGACCAGTACGAACGCTTGATGAGAGGCGTCGGGCTCGACCTCAGTTCGAGCGACGCCGCCGTGGCGCAGGTTGAAGGCGGCGGCGTCGAAAATGACGACGGCTCCGTCACGTTCACGCTGCGAGCCGTCAGTCCCGGCTCGACAAAGGTCAACGTGGAGGCGAACGCGGGCGGCGTCAGACTCGACAACAACGACGCAGAGCTTCTCGTCCGTCAACGCCCGCCGAAGGTGACGCGCGTGGAGGTCTCGCCGTCCGCCCTCTCGCTCAACCGCGGCGCGACGGCTCGGCTCTCCGCGACCGCGTACGACGAGAACGGGCGGGCCGTCCCCGACGCTCTCATCAATTGGAGTTCCGAAGACACGCTCGTCGCGAACGTCGATGCGGACGGCCTGCTGCGCGCCACGGGCGCGGGCTCCGTCCGCGTCGACGTCAACACGTCCGACAACCGCGGCGCGCAGGTGTCGGGTCAGGCGACGGTGAACGTCCTCGTCCCGCTCGCCCTCAACGAACTCCTCGCGGACGTGCCGCCCGACGACCCGGACACGCCGCAGGTGGAAGGCGACGCGAACCACGACGGCACGCGCAACGCCGACGACGACGAGTTCGTCGAGCTGGTCAACACGTCCGCTGCGCCGCTCGAACTGTCGGGGCTGCAAATCGCAGACGCCTCGAGCGTGCGCTTCACCTTCCCCGAAGGCACGAAGGCCGAAGCGGGCCAGCCCGTCGTCATCTTCGGCGGCGGCGCGCCACCGGCCGACGCTTTCGTCGGCGCTCTCGTCCTCAAGACCGGCTCGCTCAGCCTCAACGACGGCGGCGACACCGTGACCGTCAAGCTCCCCCTCAGTCCAGACCGCACGTTCGTCGTCGCCACTCTTGCTTACGGCACAGGCGGCGGCGTCGCCGCGCCGAGAGACCAATCGCTTACGCGCTCGCCCGACGCGGGCGTGGGTTCTGCCGGCGGCGACTTCAACGCGCACGCCTTGGCCGCCAACTCTGCGGGCCGGGCCTACACGCCCGGCCTGCGTGCAGACGGCACGCCCTTCGGCTCGCCGACGTTGACGCGCGTCGAGGTCACGCCCGCCGCGGCCGCGCTCGACCTGCGCGAGCAGCTCGGCTTCAATGCCCGCGCCTTCACGAACGGCAACGGCTCCGAAGTGGAAGTCACCGGCGTCTCCTTCAACTGGTCTTCGAGCGACTCGAAGAAGTTGGGCGTCACTCCCAACGAAGGCGCCTTCGTCAGCGTCAACGCACGTGCGTCCGGCGCCGTCACACTCTTCGCACGCGCCGGAGGCATCGAAGGCACGGCCGCAATCACAATCAACCCGACGCCGACTCCCACGCCGTCTCCGACACCCACCCCGTCTCCGACTCCCACGCCTATTCCTACGCCTACGCCTACGCCGAAGCCGACGCCTTCTCCCACCCCGACGACCACGCCGACGCCTACCCCTTCGCCCACACCGACACCGACGCCGAAACCGACTCCTTCGCCGACGCCGTCTCCGACCCCTCTGCCGACGCCGACACCTTTGCCTACGCCGACGCCCACACCCACGCCAGTCCCCACACCGACGCCGGGGCCGGCGCCGCTGGTCGTCATCAGTCAGGTCTTCGGCGGCGGGGGCAACAGCGGCGCGCCGTACAAGAATGATTTCGTCGAGCTTTTCAACCGCGGCGAGACGGAGGCTGACCTCGACGGCTGGTCGATTCAATACTCTTCGGCCGGCGCTGCCTCCTGGCAGGTGACGACACTTCCACACGTCACGCTCGCGCCGGGACGACATCTCCTGATTCAGGAGGCGGCCGGTACGGGCTGCACCGGCTCTCCGTGCGGTCAGGACTTGCCCGCCCCCGACGCCTCCGGCAACGTCGCGCTGGCCGCGAACGCGGGCAAGGTCGCGCTCTTGAGTTCGGCCGTCGCCCTGAACGTCGCGTGCCCTTCGGGGCAGCAGGTCGTCGACTTCGTGGGCTACGGCTCGGGCGCAAACTGCTTCGAGGGCACAGCCCCCGCGCCCGCCGCCGGCAACACCCTCGCCGCCAACAGAAAGAGGGACGGCTGCACCGACACCAACGACAACGCCGAGGACTTCCAGGCGTCGGCTCCCGACCCGCGCAACCTCAGCTCGGCGACATTCTCGTGTGCCGCCACGCCGACGCCTTCGCCGACTCCACTCCCGACACCCACGCCCACGCCTTCTCCTACGCCGACACCTACTCCCACGCCCACGCCTTCTCCGACCCCGACGAGTACGCCGACGCCAACTCCTACCCCAACTCCCTCGCCGACGCCGACCGGTACGCCGACGCCGAGTCCGACTCCGACGTTGCAGCTCGTCGTCATCAGTCAGGTCTACGGCGGGGCCGGTTGCACGACCGCGAACTGCTCGGCCTTCAAGAACGACTTCGTGGAGCTTTACAACCGTGGGGCGAACGCGGTCTCTCTTAACGGCTGGTCTGTGCAGTACGCGTCCGCGACGGGGACTGGGGCGTGGTCGGTCACCGCGCTCGGCGACTTCACGCTCGCGCCCGGGCAGCGTTACCTCGTGCAGGAGTCAGGCAACGCGAACGGCGTCAGCACGCTCCCGACCCCCGACGCGACCGGCTCGATCAACCTGAGCGCGACGGCGGGCAAGGTCGCGCTCGTCAAGACGACGGCGGCGCTCAACGGCGCTTGCCCTTCGACGACGAACGTCGTCGACCTCGTCGGCTACGGCTCGTCCGCGAACTGCTCCGAGACCGCGCCCGCCCCCGCGCCCGGCACGAACACGGCCGCCGTCCGCAAAGGCGGAGGCTGCACGGACGCCGGCAACAACTCCGCCGACTTCGACGCCGCACAGCCCAACCCGCGCAACAGCTCCGCGCCCGCGCAGGCCTGCCCTACGTCTCTCCAAAGCGAAACGGGAGAGCAAGCCTCTTCAACAGAGGCGACTCTCCCGCTTCTCTTCCTTCTTCTGAACGACTACGAGTTCAGCGCACCACGCCCGTCAGGGGGCTCGAAGCGCTGGCGTAGAGACGCCTGGGCATCCGGCCCGCCTGGTACGCGAGACGCCCCGCCTCGACCGCGAGGCGCATGGCCGTAGCCATCTTCGCGGAGTCCTCCGCCTCCGCGATGGCCGTGTTCATCAGAACCGCGTCCACGCCCAGCTCCATCGCCACGGCCGCGTCGCTCGCGGTGCCGACGCCCGCGTCGACGATGATGACGGCGTCGGGCAACTGCTCGCGCATGATCCGGAGGTTGGCGGGGTTCTGCACGCCGAGTCCCGACCCGATGGGCGCCGCCAGAGGCATCACGGCCGCGCAGCCCGCGTCGAGCAGCTTCTTCGCCATGATGAGGTCGTCGGAGAAGTAGGGCAGCACCTTGAAACCTTCACGCGCCAGCACGCGCGCCGCTTCGAGCGTCTGCTCGTTGTCGGGGAAGAGCGTCGTCTGGTCGCCGATGACTTCGAGCTTGACGAGGTCTGTCTGCAAGGCCTCGCGCGCGAGCCGCGCCGTCCTGATCGCCTCCTCGGCCGTGTAGCAGCCGGCCGTGTTGGGGAGGATGACGAGGCTCGGGTCGAGATGGTCGAGGAACGACTCGGTCTTGCGGTCTAAGGGCACGCGGCGCACCGCCACCGTCACCATCTCCGCGCCCGAGAGCCTGTGCGCCGCCTTCATCTCCTCGAAGCTGCGGTACTTCCCCGTCCCCACGATCAGACGCGACGCGAACACCCGCCCCGCGACCTCGAAAGTCTCCCTCTCCGCCTGCACCGCTGTGGACATTATTTATGAGTGCTCCTTCGATAAGGATGACAGCCCGCCGACCCTTCGGAACGGCGGACTGCGCACAATGTACACCCTCGGCAATGGAAACAGAAATTAGCCGCCGCCGACGAAGTGGACGATCTCGACGCGGTCGCCTTCGGAGAGTCGGGTGGCGGGCCAGTCTGTGCGGCGGACGACGTCGCGGTTGAGTTCGACGGCGACGCGCTCGGGGGCGAGCGAGAGTTGTTGGATGAGGGTCGAGAGGGTCGTCCCCTCGGCCAGTTCCTTCGGCTCACCGTTCAGCTCGACGCGCACGCCCGGCCCCTTTCGTCACTGGTGGATGATGCGGCGCATCTCGGCCGCGTGTTCGCCCGTGACGGCGCGGATGATGATGGCGGCGCGGCCCGAGTTGAAGCGCGGGAGCAGAGCGCGCACCACGCCCACGCCGTGCTCGTCGGTCGTCGTCGTCACGATGATCGGGCGGAACGAAGTGCCGAGGACTTTCACCGTCAGGTTCGCCTCGCCGACCGGCCTCTGGCCGTAGGTGCCGCGGCCGACGTAAATCTTGATCGTCACGAGCTGGCCGGCGCGGAACTCGCCCTCGTCGTCGAGGAGGCTCAGGTAGATTTCGTCGGTCGAGTCGTCCGCGTCCTCGAAGACCTCCGTGACGAGCAGGGGCTCGGCGGGGACGTGCTCGGGCTCCGGCTTCGGCTCGGGGGCGGGCGGCGGCGGCGGCGTCTCCTTCGGCGGGGGCGCCGGGCGGAACGGATCGAACGTGCCCATCTCGTCGGCCAGCGAGGAGAGGATGACGATGTCCGGGTCGGGCTGCGGCTTCGGAGGAGGAGGAGGAGGCGCGGCGGCCTCGACTTTCGGCGGGGCGGGCGCGGGCTTCTCCGCGGCGGGGGGCGCGGCCTCTTGAGCGGGTTGCGGCTTCGACTCGGGCGCCGGAGTCTCTTCCGGCGCGGACGCGTCCCACTTCCTGCGGCGCGGGCCGGCGGCTTTGCGGCCGCCGTTCATGGCCTCGGTCTCGGTCTGCGCGCCCCCGCTCATCCGCTTGAGGTCTTCGACGCGGCCCGACTTGATGGCGGCGCAGATGAGCTTGTGCTGGCGCTGCAGGCGCTCGGTCAGTTCCTGCTCGTCGAAGCCGCGGCTGATGAGGTCGGCGTAAGGCGTGCGCTTGCTGGCGATGATGTGGCCGCCGACGTAGACGAGCGAGAGGATGAGCGGCGTGTCGAGCCCTTTGTCCTCCGTCTGGACGTGGTAAGTGACCCCTTCGTACGGGATGTCGGTGTTGAATCCGGTAATCACTGATAGCTTACGGAATCGCGTGTGTGGGCGGACTTGGCCGGGGCCTTACGGCCTCCCCGGCGGGGGTGAAATCAACTTAGCACAGCCCCGCGAAGCCGGTCAAACTCTTTGCAAAACATGGCTTTGGGCGCGGCCGGAGGTGGCTTGACACGACCCGCCGCGTGGACTAGGATTGCCCTTGTACCATGATTCTCAAACTCAAGAACGGCCGCTAGGGGGCCGCTACTTCGGCGCAAGCTGACGGGAGGATAGTGTGTTCAGCGAGAAGGTTTTCAGCCTTTCCAACTACCTGCCTATCGCGCTCATGTTCGTCGTCGCCGTCGGCTTCGCCGCGGGCAACGTCCTGCTCTCGCAGCTCGTCGGCCAGCACAAGGCGACGCGGACGAAGACGATGCCCTACGAGTGCGGCAAAGACCCCGTTGGGTCTGCGCGCGAGCGCTTCTCGGTGAAGTTCTACCTCGTGGCGATGATCTTCATCCTCTTCGACATCGAGCTGATCTTCCTGCTGCCGTGGGCGGTCGTCTTCCGCAGCTTCGTCGGCGAGTTCCGTCTGGGCACGCTCATCTACGTCGAGATGATGACGTTCGTCGTGCTGCTCCTCGTCGGCTACGTCTACATTCTGAAGAAGGGCCTCTTCGAGTGGGGCGCGCGGGCGCGGGTCGAGGCCGAGGCCGAGGCGCGCACGCTCGAGCTGGCCGAGGCGCGCGCACGCAAGGCCGGGGCGCGGCAGGCCGAGCCGGCGCGGGCCGCCTGAGAGTTCCGAGCAAGGTGTTCTTATGGGCTTAGAAAATTTCATCGCCGAGGCGCTGCCCGACGTCATCACGACGCGGCTCGACTCTCTGGTCAACTGGGCGCGCAAGTCTTCGCTGTGGCCGGCGACGTTCGGGCTCGCCTGCTGCGCCATCGAGATGATGGCGACGACCGACTCGCGCCACGACCTCGCGCGCTTCGGCTCCGAGGTCTTCCGCGCCAGCCCGCGCCAGGCGGACGTGATGATTGTCTCGGGGCGTGTGTCGAGGAAGATGGCGCCGGTCTTGAGGCGCATCTACGACCAGATGCCCGAGCCGAAGTGGGTCATCTCGATGGGCGCGTGCGCCACGTCGGGCGGAGTCTTCGACAACTACGCCATCGTCCAGGGCGTGGACAAGGTCGTGCCCGTGGACGTGTACATCCCCCGCTGCCCGCCCCGCCCCGAAATGCTCATTCACGCCATCATGATGCTTCAGGAGAAGGTGATGCGTGAGTCCCTGCGCGACCGCGACGACGTGCCGGCCGCGGAGGCTTTCGAGGCCGTCCCGCCGGGCACGCTCCCCGCCGTCGGCGTCTCGGCCACCAACGAAGCGGCGGCGCAAGAGACCCCCTCGCGCCCCTACACCATCGCCTCGCGCCACGAGCGCCGGCGTTCGAGCTAGAGTCGTAAATGGTGAATAGTAAATAGTGAATGGACTGAACCGGATTCACTATTTACTATTCACCATTTACTATTCACGGTTTTCATATGTCCCAAGACATCGAGCGCGAGAAGGAAATCGCCAAGGGCAGGCGCGCGGCCGCGTCGTACCCTGTGCCGCCTGCCGATTTGATTAACGCTTTGCGCGCGGAGCACGAGGGCTGGGTGACGGAGACGGTCGAGGCCTTCGGCGAGTTGACGCTGGTCGTGCCGCGCGAGGCGATTGCCGAGGTGTGCGCGCACCTGAAGACGGCGCCGGGCTTCGAGTTCGACATGCTCTCGGATTTGACCGGCGTCGACCGCGGCCCCGAGGAGGAGCCGCGCTTCGAGGTCAACTACCAACTCTTCTCGACGAAGCGCTTCCACCGCCTGCGCCTGAAGGTGCTCCTGAATCAGGAGGACACGCGCGTCCCGTCGGTCACGGGCGTCTGGCGCACGGCCAACTGGCACGAGCGCGAGACCTTCGACATGTTCGGCGTCATCTTCGAAGGCCACCCGGACCTGCGCCGCATCCTCCTGCCGGACGACTGGCAGGGGCACGCGCTCCGCAAAGACTTCCCGCTGCGCGGCTACGAGCCGTACAGCCTGACTTGAGGCTTTGAGGCGTCGGGATGACGAACCCGAACCCCGGACAGTACGGCGGCTCGTTCCAGCAGTCGCCCCGGCAGCCGCAGCAGAAGGGCTGTCTGGGCCGGAACTGGAAGTGGATGCTGCCCGTCGGGTGTCTCGGGTTGCTGCTCGGGGTGGCGGCGCTCGTCGGCGGCATCGTCTTCGTGGCGATGTCGGCGATCAAGTCGTCCGAGGTCTACCAGGGCGCGCTCAAGGTCGCGCAGACGCACCCGGCGGCGATTGAAAAGCTGGGGCAGCCGGTTAAGGACGGCTGGCTCGTCCAGGGGAACATCAACGTGGACGCGTCGGGCGGCAACGCGAACTTCGAAGTCCCTGTCTCCGGGCCGAAGAACTCGGGCACGCTCCGCGTCTCGGCCGTCAACCCCGACGGCGCGTGGATGTATCAGAAACTCGACCTCGTCGTCGGCGGCGAGACGGTCTCCCTGCTCGACCGCAACGTCGCGCTGCCGAACGGCTCAAGCGTGGACGTGGAGAAGGACGCGGACGGCTCCGGCGGCTCGTCGGAGGAGGCGGGCGAAGATTCTTCGGACGCGCCCGGCGACGGGACGGCCGACGAAGACGAAGCGCAGGCGGTCTCGGCCGGCGCGCTCGACGGCAAGGCCATCAGCAAGCCTGCGCCGCCCTACCCGCCGGTCGCGAAGGCGGCGCAAGCTTCCGGCACCGTGACGGTGCGCGTGACGGTTGACGAGACGGGCAGCGTCGTCTCGGCCGCGGCCGTCTCGGGCCACCCGCTGCTGCGCGCGGCGGCGGTGGCGGCCGCGCGGCAGGCGAAGTTCGCGCCGACGATTGCGGACGGGAAGCCGTTGAGGGTCTCCGGCACGCTGAGTTACAGCTTCGCGCCCTGACAGTAGGAACGTTTAGAGAAGACACGGCATGAGCGCATCAACGACAAACCTGCCGCCCGCGTTCGAGGTCGTAGACCGACCGCTCGACACGCAGATGACCATCAGTTTCGGGCCGCAGCACCCGTCCACGCACGGCGTGCTCCGGCTCGAACTCGTCCTCGACGGCGAGATGGTCGTCAAGTGCGTGCCCGACATCGGCTACCTGCACACGGGGATGGAGAAGCTCTTCGAGTACAAGAAGTACCAGCAGGGCATCGTCATCACCGACCGCATGGACTACCTCAACCCCCTGGGCAACAACCTCGCCTACTGCATGGCGGTCGAGAAGCTGCTCGGGATCGAGATTCCCGAAAGGGCGCAGATCATCCGCGTGCTGATGTGCGAGTTGCAGCGCATCGGCTCGCACATGGTCTGGCTGGGGACGCACGCGCTCGACATCGGCGCGATGACGGTCTTCTTCTACTGCTTCCGCCAGCGCGAGCGCATCCTGAACCTGATTGAAGCGGCGTCGGGCGAGCGCATGACGCCCAGCTACTTCCGCATCGGCGGCCTGATGATGGACTTGCCCGCCGGCTTCGACCAGCGCTGCCGGCAGTTCACCGAAGACTTCCCCGCCGCGGTCGAGGAGTGGCACGGGCTGCTCTCGGGCAACCGCATCTTCCAGAACCGCACGAAGGGCGTCGGGGTGATTTCGGCCGAGGACGCGATTGACTGGGGCCTGACCGGCCCGAGCTTGAGGGGCAGCGGCGTCCCCCTCGACATAAGGCGCGCGAACCCCTACACGGGTTACGAGACCTACGACTTTGAGGTGCCGACCGAGTCGGGCTGCGACGTCTGGTCGCGCTACATGGTGCGCATGCGCGAGATGATCGAGTCGAACAAGATCATCAAGCAGGCGCTCGCGCGACTGCGCCCCGGCCCCATCAAGGCCGACGCGCCGAAGGTCGTGCTGCCCGAGCGCGAGGCGATGAAGACGCACATGGACGCGCTCATCCACCACTTCCTGATCGTCGCCGAGGGCTTCAACGTCCCCGCGGGCGAGGTCTACCAGCCCATCGAGGGCTCGAAGGGCGAGCTGGGCGTCTACGTCAAATCCG
>JAFAZX010000048.1 GCA_019239425.1 Acidobacteriota bacterium | reverse complement strand
CCCTCGGAGGCGGCCGGGCGCGCCGAACTCATCCGCGAGTTCAAGCGCGAGCTGCGCGCGCGCCCCTTCGCGGGCGACGTCTACACGCAGGCCACCAACATCGAGGACGAGCGCAACGGCCTCATCAACGCCGAGACCGGCGAGCTGCTGGTGCCGGCGGGGATACTCTCGTCGAGGCAATAAGGGTCAGAACCACCCGCGGTAGCGGGTGGCCCTTGATAATTTGGTGGAAGCATATCGCACAGAGCCGCCCGCTACCGCAGGCGGTTCTGACCGCTATTTCAGTATGAGTCACACGGACGAGCCCGCCCTCGACCCCGACCTGTTCGCCCCTTACGGGCGGCTGGTCGAGCTGGAAGTCCTCGGCCGCGCGGTGCGCGTGCCCGAGCGCAACAGCCTCCTGCGCGGCTTCCAGTACCTCTCCGTCGAGACCATCTCGTACGGGGACTTCTGCTGGAACGGCGACTGCACCAACTGCCAGTTCTGGTACCGCGAAGGGGGCCAGCCGCAGGACAAGACGGCCCTCGCCTGCCGCTTCGAGGCGCGCGACGGCCTGGTGATTACACGCCTCGCCCCGCAAGTCCGCATCAAGGGCGTGACGGAATGAAGTAGGCAGACGGCAGTAGGCAGCAGGCCCGCGTTAAGAATGTTGAGAGGTTAAGTTAGAATTTTCGGTTCGGATTTGAACTGCCCACTGCCATCTGCCTACTGCCTACTAACCGAAAGGAGCCCCCATGAGGTTCGAGTTCTACCACGAAGGTCTGAACGAGGCGCCGCTGCTGTCGGTGGACGGGACGGTCGGGGGCGCGCTGCACCTTTCGCACTGGGAGGGGAACGAGACGCCGGAGGAGCTGCGCGCGGACACCTCGACGGAGATCGCCTTGAACTTCGCCGCGTGGCCGCGGCGCGGGGAGTGGGCGCGCGGGGTCGAGGTCGTCACCAACAACCACTTCGACGCCGACGGCGTGCTCTCGGTCTGGTCGGTCTTGAACGGCGTGCGCGCGCCCGCGTTGAGGGAGAAGTTGATCTCGGCGGCCGAGGCGGGAGACTTCTCCGAGTTCCCGAACGAGGACGCGGTGCGCGTCTCCATCCTGCTCCAGGGCGGCGACAACCCTTTCGTGCCGGGCGTCAACTCGCCCCTGGTCGAGAGCCTCGCGGGCGGCGAGAAGGTTGACGAGAGGCGCGCGTACGAACTCGTCCTGCCGGAAGTCGAAAACGTCCTGACGCGCACGGGCGAGTACGAAGCCCTCTGGCGCGAAGGCTGGGCGTGGATCGAGCGGACGCTGGAGAGCTTCGCGGGCGGGCGCTCCCGCGTCTCGGAGGACGCCGAGCACAAGCTCTCCGTCGTCACGCTCGCCGAAGAGTTCTACGGCCCCGGGGGCTTCGACCCGGCGCGGCACGGCGCGCCCTACACGGCGCTCGCGCACCACACGCGCGGCGAGGTGATTCTGGTCGCGACGCCCTACGCAGGGGGCTGGGCCTACCGCATCGACTACGCGTACTACTCCTGGGCCGAGACCTACGCGCGGCCGCGTGTCGCGCGCCGCAACCTCGCGGGGCTGCTCGGCCGCCTCAACGTCGTCGAGCGCGGCCGCGGCGTCTGGAAGGCCGACCGGAGCGAGCTGACCTCGGCCGTCAAGTTCTTCGGGCAGGACAACGCGCCGGCCGCCTCGCAACTCGAGCCCGACGAAGTCGCCGCCGAGCTGCGCGAGGCGCTCGAAGGTCAGGCGGCGCCCGTCACCGTCTAACGTTCGCGATGCACGACGTCATCATCATCGGCGCGGGGCCGGCGGGACTCTCGGCGGCGCTCTGGTGCGACGAGCTGGGCCTGGACACGCTCGTCATCGAACAGGCGTCGGAGGTCGGCGGGCAGTTGCTGCGCGTCCACAACCGCGTCGAGAACTACCTCGGCGCGCGCGCCGCGAACGGGCGCGAGCTGCGCGACCTCTTCGCCGCGCAGGCCGAGGAGAGGGACTTCGACCTCTGGACTGAGGCCGAGGTCGAGAGCGTCGACCTTAAATCCAGGCGCGTCCGCCTGCGGAGCGGCGAGGAGTTACAATCAATCGCCCTCGTCATCGCGACGGGCGTCCGCCGCAGGCGCCTCGGCGTCCCGGGCGAGACGGAGTTCGAGGGGCGCGGCGTGTTGGAGTCGGGCCAGCTCGAACATGAAAAGGTGAAGGGCGAGGATGTGCTCGTCGTCGGCGGCGGAGACGCCGCGTGCGAGAACGCGCTGCTGCTCGCCGAAAGTTGCGCGACCGTCACGCTCGTCCACCGCGGCAGAAACTTGGGCGCGCGCCCCGAGTTCGCCGAACGAATCAGGAGCGACCACCGCATCACCGTCTTCACCGAGACGACGCTCCAGAGCATCACGGGCGGCGAGCGCGTCGAGTCAGTCGAGCTACTGCGCGCGGGCGCCCTGAAGCCGATGCGGATGGCCGTGCGCGGCGTCCTCATCCGCGTCGGGGTCGAGCCGAACACGGAGCTGTTCCGCGGACAGCTCCACACCGACGAGCGCGGCTACGTCGTCGTCACCGGCGAGCAGGAGACGAGCGCCGAGATGGTCTTCGCCGTCGGCGACGTCTCGAACCCGCTCGCGCCCACCGTCAGCGGCGCGACCGGCGCGGGTGCCACCGCCGCCAAGGTCATCGCCTCACGCCTCAACGCTTCAGGAAATTAACCACAGAGACACAGAGGCACAGCTTCTTGAGTCATCCTCTTCAAGCTGTGCCTCTGTGTCTCTGTGGTTAGAAAGATTTTTATGCAGAAGACTTCTTGCGGCTGCGCTTTGGCTTTGCCGCCGACTTCTTCACGCGCGGCAGGTGCGCGGCGGCCGCGTCGGTGACGACGCAGAGGCCGCTGACGCGCTCGGCCCTCAGGCGCGCGACGAGGCCCGCGGCATCCTCGTAGCTGAGCCCGGAGTCCTCACACCCCCGCTCGCTCAAGACGGCCCAGCGCCGCTCTCTCAGTTCGCTCATCGAAAGGTTTCCACTCGTCGGGACGGGTCGAAAGTCGCGGCCAGTGTAGCGGATGGGCGAGAGCACGAACAAGCGCGCCCGCGGTTGCGGCCTGCCGTAGTGCGGCGTTAATCTCCGTGCGTAAGCAGACAAACTTTCCCTGGACAGCACACACCCGAAAGAAGAGGAAGCGATGAGAAGAAGACTCCTCCTGCTCGCAGCCGCGCTCCTGGCCGGGGCGTGTACGACGCAGCCCGCACAGAACACGGCCCCCGCCGCTTCGCCCGCGGGCGGCTCCGGCGACGCGGCCTTCAAGGCGATTCACGACAAGTACGTCGTCGAGTTCCTCCGCCGCAACCCGACGGTCAACACGTACCTCGGCGGCGGCGGCCTCGACCCTTCGTTGAAGGACGTGGACGGCCGCCTGCGCGACCACTCGGCCGCCGCCCTCGCCGAAGAAGATAAATGGCTCGCCGACACGCAGAAGGCTTTTCAGGGGTTAGACCCCGCCTCGCTCTCGCCCGCGCGCCGCATCGACCGCGACGTGGCGCTCGCGCAGATCGCCTTCCTGCTGCGACAGCACCAGACGCGCAAGTACCAGGAGCGCGCCGTGGACACCTACGTCTCCGAGCCTTTCCGCGCCATCGACTGGCAGATGCAGGGCATGACGCAGACCGGCGAGAAGACCTACGGCACGCCCGACGAGTGGCGGCTCGTCACGCAGCGCGTCTCGGCCATCCCGGGCTTTCTCAAGAACGCGCAGGCGCAGCTGGAGGCGGGCGTCAAGTCGGGCAACACCGCCGACCACCGCATGCTCCTGCGCGACGGCGTGACGACGGCCGGCGCCAACGCCGACTACTTCGCCACGAAGCTCCCCGAGATCGCGAAGGAACGCTTGGCCGCGGGCGAGGCCAGCGACCAGATGCTCCGGCAGCTCGAAGACGCCTCGCACCAGGCGTCGGAGGCTTATAAGCAGTTCGCGGAGTTCGTCCGCGCGACCTTCTTCGACGCCGCGGGCGACAAGCTCACGCCGAAGGCTCAGTTCGCGCGAGACCGCTACGCCTTCGGCGCGGAGGAGTACGACTGGGCCTTGAAGAATAACCTGCGCGTGGACACGACGGCCGCGAAGCTCTACGAAGAGGCCTGGCCCATCGTCGAAGACACGCGCAAGCAGATGGTAGACCTCGCGCGCCAGATCGGGCAGAAGCGCGGGATGCAGCTCCCGGAGGACGGGCCGCAGGCCGTCCGCGCCGTCTTCGACGAGCTGGGCAAGGACTACCCGAAGACCGACGCCGAGATGGTCAACTGGTACAAGGAGGCGGGTGTCCGCTTAGTTGATTACGCGCGCAAGACCGGCGTCTTCGACGTGCCGGCCGACTACAAGCTCGACGTGGTCGAGACGCCGCCCCCTTTGCGCGCCTCCATCGACGGCGCGGCCTACTACCCGGCGCCCCCCTTCAAGCAGAGCGGCGTCGGGCGCTTCTACGTCACCACCTCGGGCAAGGACGACCAGGCGGTCTTGAAGGAGAACAACCGCGCGGCGCTCGCAGACCTCTCGGCGCACGAGGGCTTCCCCGGACACGACTGGCACTACAAGGTGATGACGCAGTACCGCAACGACATCGCGGGCGTGCGCTGGCTGACGCCGGGGGCCGTCGAGGATTCGAGCTCGATGTGGGAGGACTCGATGGCGGCCGAAGGCTGGGCGCTCTACTCGGAGGCTTTGATGGCGGAGCCGCAGCCGGGCGCGCCCGAGGGCTTCTACACGCCGGAGGAGCGGCTCTACCAGCTTCAGGGCAAGCTCTACCGCGACCTGCGCGTGCGGGTGGACACGGGGATTCACACGGGGAAGCTGACCTACGACGAGGCGACCGAACTCTTCTCGGAGGTCGTGGACTTCCAGCCCGGCAAGTGCTCCGACCCCGCGAAGTCCGACTCGAAGCGGGCGAGCTGCGAGACGGCCGAGCGCGCCATCTTCCGCTACTCCAAGTGGCCGACCCAGGCCATCACCTACCGCCTCGGCAAAGACCAGATTTTCGCGCTCAGGTCTGACGCGTCGAAACTCCTCGGCGACAAGTTCTCGCCCAAAGAGTTCCACCTCCTCTTCATGCGCCAGGGCACCATCCCCGCCGGCTACTTCCGTGAAGAGCTGCTGAGCGCGATACAGAAGAAGTAGGAAAGGGGTGTTGGGTGCTGGGTTTTGGGTGAAGACAAGGGGCTTTTACCCAACACCCAGCACCAAACACCCAGCACCCTTATTCGTACCGCAGGCACTCAATCGGGTCTAAGCGCGAAGCCTTGCGGGCGGGCCAGACGCCGAAGACGAGGCCGACGAAGACGGAGACGGCGAGGCCGGCGATGACGGCCCAGAGCGGGATCGTGGCCGGGATCGAGGGCATGAGCAGCCCGAGCAGCTTGCTGATGGCGATGGCGATGGCGACGCCGACCAGCCCGCCGAGCGCCGTCAAGGTCATCGCCTCGTAGAGGAACTGGCGGACGATGTCGCGCCGCCGCGCGCCGATGGCCTTGCGGACGCCGATCTCCTGCGTCCGCTCCGTCACGCTCACCAGCATGATGTTCATCACGCCGATGCCGCCGACCAGCAGTCCTATCGAAGAGACGGCGATGGCGATGAGGCCGATCATGCCCATCACGCTGTCGAACTGGCCGATGAACTTGTCGGCCGTGCCCAAATCGAAGTTGTTCGGCTCGCTCGACTTCAACCCGCGCCGGCGGCGCAGAACCTCTTCGGTCTGGTCGAGCGCCTCGCGGAAGTGGCCCTCGCGCGCGCGGACGATGAAGAGGATGTACTCGCTGCCGGGCGAGACCTGCCGCGCCGTGCGGAAGGGGACGAAGACCGCGTTGTCCTCGTCGTTCTCGCCGAAGACGGCGTTCTTGCGCTTCTCCAGCACGCCGACGATCTCGAAGGGGCGGCCGCCGAGCTTGACCTCCGTCCCGACGATCTGCTCGGCCGACTTGCCGGGGAAGAGCGCGTCCACGAGGTTGACGCCGATGACCATCACGTTGCGCCGGTTTGTGTCTTCCGCCTCGGTGAAGAAGCGCCCGCCCGCGATGGAGAGGTTGGCGGCCTCCGCGTAGTTCGCCGTCACGCCCTGCAACTGCCCGCGCCGGTAGTTCTTCCCCTGGTACTGAATCGTCGAGTCCCACCACGCCACGAGCAGCACGCTCGCCACCGTGTCGACCGCGGGCGCGCCGCGCTTGATGGCCTCGGCGTCCTCCTCCTTGAAGGGCTTGCGCGTGCGCTCCTCCTCGCGGCTGCTGTTGGTGAAGCCGGTCGAGAGGTGGAAGGCGTAGATGTTGTTCGTGCCGTACTCCGCGATGACGTTGACGATGGACTGGCGCACGCCCGTCAGGAGCGACGCGACGACGATGACGACCACGACGCCGATGACGATGCCGAGCACGGTCAGCACGCTCCGCAGCTTGTGCGCGCGGATGCTGTCGAGCGACATCCGCAGGATTTCCGAAGACATGAACCGGGGCATGCGTAATTTCATAACTCTCACCAACCTTCCTACTTTCGCGCCAGGGCGATGATGGGGTCGAGGCGCGAAGCCTTGAAGGCCGGGTAGACGCCGGCGACGATGCCGATGCCGCCCGAGACGGCGAGCGACAGGAAGATGTAGAAGATCGTGACCGTCATCGTCACCGGCGTCGTCACCGAGATGAGCCACACGATGCCGAAGGCGAGGAAGAGCCCGAGCACCCCGCCGAAGGTCGTCAGGAACGAAGACTCGATGAGGAACTGCAGGAGCACCTGCTTGCGCGTCGCGCCGAGCGCCTTGCGCAGGCCGATTTCAAACGTGCGCTCGGTCACCGAGACGAGCATGATGTTCATGACGACGATGGCGCCTACCACCAGCGAGATGAGCGTGATGGGCGTGACGACCAGCTGGATGCCGCCCGTGAAGGAGTCCACGTCGCCCGCGATCTCGCCCGTGTTGACGATGCCGAAGTCGTCCTCCTCCGTCCCCTTGAGCTTGTGCTTGTCGCGGAGCGCCATCCGCGCGTCCTCGATGGCGGCGTCGAACTTCGCGCGCGAGTCCGCCTTGCCGTGAATCTGTATGCTCTGCCGCCCGCCGAAGATCTTCCGGTAGGTGGTCAGCGGGATGTAGGCTTGGTTGTCGAGCGAGTTGCCGAACATCGAGCCGCGCTTCTCCTCGACGCCGATGACCTGGAGCGGGATGCCCTGGACGCTCAGGGTGCGGCCGACGGGGTCGAGCCCCGGCCAGAACTTCTCCCTGATGTCGTTGCCGATGACGATGACGGCCGCGGCCGTCTCCACCTCCTGCGGCAGGAAGAAGCGCCCCTCGGCGATGGTCTTCTCCTCGATGGAGGCCATGTTGGCGGTGCAGCCCTGCATCTGCGTCCCGTACATCTTCTCGCCCTCGTGCGAGAGGTCAACGCGGCGCTGGAACTGCGCGCCCACCTCGACGCAGGCCACGCAGCGGTCGCGCACCCACTCGTAGTCTTCGATCTCCAGCCGCTTGTTGCGGCGGTTCATCTTCTCCCACTCCTCCTCGGAGAGGTTGCCGTGCGAGACCATGCGGGCGACCATGAAGTGGTTCGTGCCGAGCACGGCCGAGACCCTCTCCATGACGTAGGTGTTCAGCCCGGAGATGGCCGCGCCCACGACGACGACCGACGCCACGCCGATGATGATGCCGATGAGGGTGAGGAACGCGCGCAGCTTGTGCGCGTAGATCGACTGCAAGGCGATGCGCGCGGCGTCGGCGTAGAAGGTATAGATCGCTCTCATAAAGGCCCTTCCGCGAAATTTACTGGAGACAAAGGCGTGCCCCGGCTCGGACTCTAATACGCCGGGCCGGGGTTTTATGTTTAACGGAAAAGTCGCGCGCGCCCTTCGCTTACTCGTACCGCAGGCACTGGATGGGGTCGAGGCGCGACGCCTTCATCGCGGGCCAGACGCCGAAGCCGAGGCCGACGCCGACGGAGACGGCGAGGCCGGCGGTGACGGCCCACGCCGGGATCGTGGCCGGGAGCGACGGGACGAGGAGCATGACGAGCTGCGCGACGCCGACCGAGAGGAGGACGCCGACGACGCCGCCGAGCATCGTCAAGGTCATCGCCTCGAACAGGAACTGGTGCACGATGTCGCGGCGGCGCGCGCCGATGGCCTTGCGCACGCCGATCTCCTGCGTCCGCTCGGTGACGGAGACGAGCATGATGTTCATCACGCCGATGCCGCCGACCATCAGGCCGACCGAGGAGATGGCGATGGCGATGACGCCGATCATGCCGAAGATGCTGTCGAACTGCGTGATGAAGGCGTCGGCCGTCTTCACGTCGAAGTTGTTCGGCTCGCTGAACTTCACCCCGCGGCGGTTGCGCAGGATCTCCTCGACCTGCGTGTAGGCCGCCTGCAACTGGCCGGAGCGCGCGCGCATGACGAGCACGACGAACTTGCGTCCGGGCGCGACCTGGCGGCCGGTGCGGAAGGGGACGAAGACGGCGTTGTCCTCCTCGTTCTCGCCGAAGAAGGTGGCCTTGCGCTTGGCGAGCACGCCGATGATCTCCCAGACGTAGCCGCCCATCTTGACCTTCGTCCCGACGATGCCGGACTCCTGCCCGGGGAAGAGCGCCTCGGCGGCGTTGACGCCGATGACCATCACGTTGCGGCGGTTCAAGTCCTCCTGCTCGGAGATGAAGCGGCCCTCCTTGAGCGCGATGTTGCCGACCTCGGACATGTTGGCGGTGACGGCGCGGGTGTTGCCGCGGCGGTAGGTCTTGCCGTTGACGCTGATGGTGTCGTCGAAGCCGCTGCCCCAGCCGCCGATGTTCGGCGCCTCGATGGAGACCTGCTCGATGGCCGGCGCCTGCCGCGCGACGGCCTCGCCGTCCTCGGGCGTCAGGGGCTTGCGCGCGCGCTCGGACTGGTCGCGCTCGCCGACCTGCGGGCCGGTCGTCAGGTGGAAGGCGTAGATGTTGTTCGTGCCGTACTCCTCGACGATCTTGACGATGTTCTGGCGCATCCCCGAGAGGATGGAGGCGACGATGATGGCGACCGACACGCCGACGACGATGCCGAGCATGGTCAGCGCGCTCCGGAACTTGTTAGCCATCACGCTGTCGAGCGCCATCAGGAGCGTCTCGCGCGGGAAGATTTTGGGGAACCTGAGTCTCATCTCTTTCTACTTCTCACTTCAGTGTGCGGTATTAACCACAGAGACACAGAGGCACAGCTTGTCGAGCCATTGTCTTTAAGCTGTGTCTCTGTGGTTAAATCTTTTCTCATACCTCTCTAGTTCCTTGTGAGCGCGATGATGGGGTCGAGGCGCGAAGCCTTGAACGCCGGGTAGATGCCCGCGACCATGCCGACGACAGTCGAGACGCCGAGCGCGAGGATGATGTAGCCGATGGTGATGGTCATCGTGATGGGCGTCAGCACCGTCACCCCCCACGAGATGCCCGCCGCCGCGAAGAGCCCGAGCAGCCCGCCCAGGGCGCAGAGCAGCGAGGACTCGATGAGGAACTGCAGGAGCACCTGCTTGCGCCTCGCGCCGAGGGCTTTACGTAAGCCGATTTCAAACGTCCGCTCGGTCACCGAGACGAGCATGATGTTCATCACGACGATGCCGCCGACGACGAGCGCGATTAAAGTAATCGGCGTGACGACCATCGCGATGGCGCCGGTGAACTGGTCGATCTGGCTCCCCAGGGTCTCGGTGTTGACGACGCCGAAGTCGTCCTCCTCGCTGCCGATGAGCTTGTGGTAGTCGCGCAGGGCTTTGCGCGCGTCCTCGATGGTGTACTGGAGCGCGCCCTTCTCGCGCGACTTGCCGTGAATCTGCAAGTCGAGGTTGCGGCCGAAGAAACGCTGGTAGGTCGTGAGCGGGATGTAGACGTGCTTGTCGATGAGGTCGCCGAAGATGGGGCCGCGCCGCTCCTCGACGCCGATGACGCGCATCGGCAGGCCCTCGACCTTGAACTCCTCGCCGACCGGGTCTCGGTCGGGGAAGAACTTGTCCTTGATGTCCGCGCCGAGGACGACGACGAGCTTGGAGTTCGAGACCTCCTCGGGCTGGATGAAGCGCCCCTCGGCGATGGTCTTGTCTTCGATCTCGACCATGTTGGCGGTGACGCCGAAGATGATGCCGCCGTAGAAGGTCTCGCCGTCCTGCTCGAACTTCGTCCCGCGCCCGGCCTCGGCCCCGACCGCCGAGCAGGACTCGCAGTACTGTTGCAGCCACTCCATGTCGGCCCACCGCAGGCGCTTGTTGCGGCGGTTCATCTTCTCCAGCTCTTCCTCCGAGAGCTCGCCGTGGCTCGCGATGCGCGCGATCATGAAGTGGTTCGTGCCGAGCATCTTCGACATCTTGTCCACGACGTACGTGTTCAGGCCCGAGATGGCCGCGCCCACGACGACGACCGACGCCACGCCGATGATGATGCCGATGAGGGTGAGGAACGCGCGCAGCTTGTGCGCGAAGATGGACTGTAAGGCAATGCGCGCGGCGTCGGCGTAGAAGGTGTAAATCGTCCGCATAAAACCACTTTCCGCTTGGCGTTTGGAGACAAAGGCGTGCCCCGGCTCGGTCACTCATACGACAGCCCCGCGCCCAAGGTTTACAGGAATTTGCCGGAGATTTAATTAAAAGTCGTGCGTCGGCGGTAGCGGCAGTCCCACCCGCTACCGCGGCGGGTGGGACTGCCTGGGTTTCTTGGCTCAAGCGTCTTCGGCGAGTCTGATCCCGGCGAAGGCGATGCGGAAGGGGCGGCGGAAGAAGTTGCGGAAGGAGGTGCGGAGCACGGAGGGGTTCGTGGCCCAGGAGCCGCCCTTGAGGACGCGGTGGTCGCCGTCGAACCACTCCTGCGAGTATTCAGGGTAGGGGAAAGGCTCGAAGCCCTTGAAGCCTTCGAAGGGGGTGGAAGTCCACTCCCAGACGTTGCCGGTCATGTCGAGGCAGCCGTAGGCGGAAGCGCCCCGCGGACGACAGCCTACGGGAGTCGTGCCCCATCGGCGTCGGCCGAAGTTGGCGAGCGTGTCGTCGGGCGCTTCGTCGCCCCAGGCGTAGCGGCGCTTCGTGCCGGACGAGGCGTCCCACGAAGCGGCCTTCTCCCACTCGGCTTCGGTCGGGAGTCGCCGGCCCGCGAACTTCGCGTAAGCTTCGGCCTCGTACCAACTGACGCCGGTCACGGGGCAGTCAATTCGTAACTCCCCCTCTTCGAACATGCGACGCTCGACCCAGGCCCCGCCCTCGCGCCGCCAGTAGAGGGGAGATTGCCAGCCCTCCTTCTCGCGCCAAGCCCAGCCCTCTTCCGTCCAGAACTCGCGCCGCTCGTAGCCGCCCTCTTCGATGAAGCGCGCGTACTCGCCGCTCGTCACAGGCTCGCGCGCGAGGCGGAAGGCCGGGACGAAGACCTCTTGCGCCGGCCGCTCGTTGTCGTAGGCGAAGGCGTCCCACGGCGCGCCCATCAGGAACGCACCCGCCGGGATCGAAACCATCTCGCCCGCGGCGGCCGTACTTCCCTCAAACTCGCCGGGCGAAGGAACGTCGGGGCGCGTCTTCTTCGAAGGGTCGAGCAGTTGGAAGAGGTAGCAGAGCGTCTCCTGGTGCTGGCGCTCGTGTTCGAGGACGAGCTGGAAGATGTAGCCGCCGGCCTGCAGAGGGTCTTTCGACTCGAAGTCGAAGCGGTCGAGCGCTTCGAGCACGCCGGAGCGGACGCGGCGCAGATAGTCTTCCATCTCGCGGCGCGTCGGCAACTCCTTCGACTCCTCGCGCGGCGTGCGGATGGGGTCGAAGACGCGCTCGTAACGTTCGTCCAGAGGGGCCCGGCCCGAAAGCTTTTGCAGGAGCCAGTACGCCTCGAAGACGCCGATGTGCGCGAGGTGCCAGATGATCGGCCGGTAGCCGAAGCCCGGGCTGCGGTGCAGCCCATCCTCTTCGCTAAGGTCGAAGAGACGCAGCGTCCCGGCGCGCGCCTCCGTCAGCCCAAGGGCGATCTGTTCTGCCTGTTCGTCCATAGAAAGTTAAGGCGCAAGTGACGATGCGGTGACGTACTCGATGCGTTATGATACCGCAGCTTTCTTCAGCAGACGAGGGGAACCCGACTTTATGTCTCACCCGGCGAGCACGGAGCAGGCCGAGCGACTCCGCATCCACAGGCTGACGGCCGCGGCCGGCGACGACTTCGCCGCCGACGTGAGGCGCGGGCTGACCTCCCCGCGAAAATTCCTCCTGCCGAAATACTTCTACGACGCCCTCGGCTCGCGCCTCTTCGACGCCATCTGCCTCGTCCCCGAATACTACCCGACGCGCGCCGAGGCTTCTATCTTCGAGAGCTACGCCGCGGAGATTGTTGAGAAGGTTCGGGGCGGGGCGCGGCGCGTCACGCTCTTCGAACTCGGGTCGGGTTCGGCCGCGAAGACGCGCCGCCTCATCGCCGCGCTGCTCGCGACTCAACCCCGACTGACGTACGTGCCCGTGGACATCTCGACGGCCGCGCTCGAAGAGAGCGCGAACGCGCTGCTCGGCGACTACGAAGGCTTGAGCGTCGCGGCCTACGCTGCGGACTACGACACGGCGCTCCCGCGCCTCTCGGAAAATTTTGAGGAGGGCGCGCTCGCGCTCGTCCTCTTCCTCGGCTCGAACGTCGGCAACTTCGACCGCGGCGAGGCGCGCGACTTCCTGCGGCGCGTGCGCGCGGCGCTCCGGCCCGGCGACCGCCTGCTCCTGGGCGCGGACTTGAAGAAGGACGCGCCCACGCTCGAAGCGGCTTACGACGACCCGGTCGGTGTCACGGCCGCCTTCAACCTCAACCTCCTCGCGCGCATCAACCGCGAGCTGGGCGCGGACTTCCGCCTCCGAGACTTCCGCCACGTCGCGCTCTACAACGAGGCCGAGGGGCGCGTCGAGATGCACCTGGAGAGCACGCGCGCGCAGACCGTCCGCCTCGCCGCGCTCGACCTCGAAGTCCGCTTCGGAGCGGGCGAGCGCGTGCACACGGAGAACTCTTACAAGTATTCGCTCGACGAACTCTCGGCGCTCGCCGCCGAAACCGGCTTCAAGCGCGAGCACATCTGGCTCGATCCGGCCGGCCGCTTCAGCAGCAACCTTTTCGTCGCTTCGTAGTAGGCAGTAGGCAGATGGCAGTAGGCAGTTGAAAACGCCGCTGTCGGGAAGTCTGGGTTAAACTCGTAACGTTCGTCACGCGGAGCGGCTGCCCACTGCCATCTGCCTACTGCCTACTTCTTCTTATGGCTCACCACCCACGAACGAGCGGCGAGGGCTTCCCCGTGTTGACCGACGCGGTGACGGGCGGGTCGGTGCCGCTCTTTGTCGAGAACCTGCTGCGGGGCGAGAAGCCGCGGGCCGACTGGATGTGCGGCGCGGAGCTGGAGCTGTTCGGCTACGACCGCGCGCGCGGCCTCGGGCGCATCGACGCGGCGCAGGTGCAGAACGTGCTCGCGGGCTTCGCTCCCTCTTCGCGCGACCTCGTGCACGAGGCGGGGACGCTGGTCGAAGTCAACGACGGGCAGATGAACCGCCTGACGGTCGAGCCGGGCGGGCAGGTCGAGTTCTCGGGCGGGCCGCAGCGCAGCCTCTCGGACGTCGAGCGCGACCTGCGCCGGTATCTGGCGCGGCTGCGCGAAGTCGCGGAGGCCAACCGCCTCGCCTTCCTCGCCGTCGGCTTCGACCCCCTGCGCTCCATCGAGGAGCAGCGCTGGTTCCCCAAGCTGCGCTACGAGGTGATGCGCCCCTACCTCGCCTCAAGGGGCGGGCGCGCCTGGGACATGATGTGCCGCACCTGCACCGTGCAGGCGAACCTCGACTACGGCACGCCCCAAGACCTCTGCAAGAAGTTCCTCGTCGGCAACCGCCTCGCGCCCGTCGTCACGGCCGTCTTCGCCAACTCGCCGTTCGAGCAGGGGCGGCCGTCCGGCTACAAGTCGACGCGCGCTGCCGCCTGGCTCGACACAGACCCCGACCGCTCGGGTATGGCGCCGCCCGCGCTGCGCGACGACTTCGAGCCTGAAGATTATGTCGCCTACGCGCTCGACGTGCCGATGATCTTCGCGCAGCGCGGCGGGCGCTACATCGGCGCGGTCGCCGGGCTGCCCTTCCGCGAATTCCTTGAGAGCGGGCGCGCCGGACTCACGCCCGTCTTCGGTGACTGGGCCGACCACCTGACGACCATCTTCACGGACGCGCGCCTCAAGCAGCACGTCGAGCTGCGCAGCGCGGACGCGGGCGGCCTCGAATACTCGCTCGCGCTGCAGGCGCTCTGGAAGGGGCTGCTCTACGACGACCGCGCCCTCGAAGAGTCGCTCCGGCTCGCGCCCAGGTTGAGCGCCGCCGGCTCGGTGCTCTTACGCGAGCGCGTCGCGCGCGACGGCCTCGCCGCGAAGTGCGAGGGCGTGGACGTGCTACGCCTCGCGCGTGAAATCGTCAACCTCGCCGTCGAAGGCTTGCGGCGCGTCGCGCCCGAAGAGACTTCCTACCTCGACGTTCTCGTCGAGCGCGTCGTCAAGGAGGGCGTCTGCCCCGCCGACATCCTCCTGCGCAACTTCGAAGGCGCGTGGCACGGCTCCATGCAGCGCGTCTTCGAACACCTGCGCGTGGCTTAACAAGAATCTCCAATTTGAAATCTCAAAGCTCGAATCAACCGACGGACACGGTCGTCCACTTCCGCGGCGTCACCTACGCGCCGCCGGGCGTGAACGCGCCGATTATCGACGCGCTCGACCTCGAAGTGCGGCGCGGCGAGACGCTCGTGCTGCTCGGCGAGTCGGGCTGCGGGAAGACGACGACGCTCCGGCTCGTCAACCGCCTGCTCGAACCGACCGCGGGCGAAGTCCTCGTCGAAGGCAGGGACACGCGCGCGTGGGACGCGATTGAGTTGAGGAGGCGGACGGGCTACGTCATACAGGACGCCGGCCTCTTCCCGCACTTCAGCGTCGGCCGCAACGTCGGCCTCGTCCCCGTCCTCGAAGGCTGGGACGAGCCGCGCGTGAGCGCACGCGTCGAAGAACTGTTGAGACTGGTCGGGCTCGACCCCGACAAGTTCTCTTCACGCCTGCCCGCGGAGCTTTCGGGCGGGCAGAGGCAGCGCGTGGGCGTGGCGCGCGCGCTCGCCGCAGACCCGCCGCTGCTTTTGATGGACGAGCCGTTCGGCGCGCTCGACCCATTGACGCGCGCGGCGCTGCAACGCGAGTTCGTCACCTTGCAGAAGAGGCTGAACAAGACCGTCATCTTCGTCACGCACGACGTGCGCGAGGCCCTCATGCTCGGCACGCGCGTCGCGCTGATGAGCGCCGGCCGCATCGTCCTCTTAGACACCCCCGGAGCCTTTCTCGACTCCGAAGAGCCGCACGCGCGCGCCTACCGCGAGACGCTGGCGCTGCCCGAGGGACTATGAACTTCTTCGAGTTCATGTCGCGCAACTGGCGCGAGGTGCTGGGCCTGACGGGCGAGCACCTCCTGCTCGTCGCCGCCTCGACTTTGATAGCCGTCGCGGTCGGGATTCCCGTCGGCCTCCTGCTCACACGCAGGGCGAGCTTGAAGCGGCCCGTGCTCGCCGTCGCGAACGTCTTGCAGACCGTGCCGAGCCTCGCGCTCTTCGGCTTCCTCATCCCGCTGCCTCTGGTCGGCGGCATCGGGGCGCGCGCGGCCGTCGTCGCGCTCGTCCTCTACGCGCTGCTGCCGGTCATCAGGAACACGGTGACGGGCGTCGAGGGCGTCGACCGCAGCGTGCGCGAGGCGGCCGTGGCGATGGGTATGACCGACCGGCAGATTCTCAAACAGGTCGAATTGCCTCTGGCCGCGCCGGTCATCCTCGCGGGCGTGCGCGTGGCGACCGTCATCTCGGTCGGCGTCGCCACGGTCGCGGCGTTCGTCGGCGCGGGCGGCCTCGGCATGCTCATCTACCGCGGCCTGCGCCAGAACGACGACAAGCTGATGCTCGCGGGCGCGATTCCGGCGGCGCTTCTCGCGCTCGCGGCGGACGCGGGGATAGGCTTGATCGAGTCGCGGCTCAGGGCGCGGCGCCGCGTCGCCGTGAAGAGGAACGTCGTCGCGCGCCGGCTCGCGTGGGCGGCGCTCGCGGTCGTTATCCTGGCGGGCGCGGGGTTCGCGCTGTGGCTGAGGTCTGGGAAGGCGGACGTGCGGGTCGGTTCGAAGGACTTCACCGAGTCGGTCATCCTCGCGGAGATTTACGCGCAGGGGTTGGAGGCGCGCGGGCTGAAGGTCGAGAGAAGGTACGAGCTGGGCGGCAACCTCGCGCACGACGCGCTCGTGGCGGGCGAGGTGGACGTGTACCCGGAGTACACGGGCACGTCCCTGATGTCCATCCTCAAGCGCCCGCCCTCGACGGACGCGCGCGCCGTCTACGAGTTGGTGAAGTCCGACTACGCCTCGCGCTTCGACGTGGAGGTCGGCCCGCCGCTCGGCTTCGAGGACACGTTCGCCGTCCTCGTCCGCTCTACGGACGCGCGTCGGCTTAACCTCAAAAACATCTCCGACCTGACGCCGCACGCGCCGCGGATGCGGGCGGGCTTCGGGCAGGACTTCATGTCGCGGCCGGACGGCTACGAAGGCTTCGCGCGCGCCTACGGTCTACAGTTTCAGGGGCGGCCGCGCGAGATGGACTTGTCGCTCTCGTACCGCGCGCTGGCCGAAGGGCAGGTGGATGTCATCGCCGGCAACTCGACCGACGGCATGATCGCCACGCTCGGCCTCACGCAGCTCGAAGACGACCGCCACTACTTCCCGCCCTACGAGGCCGTGCTCCTCCTGCGCCGCGACGCGCTCGAACGATTGGCGCCCGCGCGCGAAGTCCTGCAGAGGCTCGCCGGCTCCATCTCGACCGAAGAGATGCGCCGCCTCAACTACGAGGTTGACGGCAACAAGCGCCCCGCCGCCGAAGTCGTCCGCGAGTGGCGGAAGACGAAGGGACTCTAAGACAGAGTTAACCACAGAGACACAGAGGCACAGCTTGTTGAGATATACCTCTTCAAGCTGTGCCTCTGTGTCTCTGCGGTGAAATTGCCTTGAAGCCTTACGACTTCTTGACGAGGGTGATGCGGACGGGCTGGTCGAGCGAGGAGGCGTCCACCTGGATGGTCTGCGTCTGGTAGCCTTTGGCCGAGAGCTTGAGCGTGAGCTTGCCCATGTGGAGCGGCGGGAGCACGGAGACACCGCGCGCGTCCGTCCAGTTCCACGACTCGCAGAGGAAGCCGCCCGAGCGCTTCGACTGGAGGTCGGCGCGGACGCCCTGCACGGGGTTGCCGTCCTCGTCCACGACCCGCAGGTCGAGGCGGCCGACGCCGTCTTCCTGCCTGGGCGCGCGGCCCATGTTGGGGATGTCGCTGCTGTTCGTCTGCGCCGAGGCCGCGCCGAAGGCCGAGACCAAGAGGAGAGCGGCGATGAGAAGTCTACGCATGTCGGTATGTCTCCTTAAAAATTCTTTCCGGGTCAACAGTTTTGAGTTCGGGTTTTCAGTCGGCCGGGCCGCGTGACCTGTGTGGGGAAATGATCGCCGCGACGTGCCAGTCTAAGATGAACGGGCGGGGGTGGCAGTTGCTCAGGGCGTGCGCCCGCGGGCCTTCAGAATGACGCGCGCGAAACGTACACGCGCAGCGCTTCTCCCTCGCCCGAAAAACGGCGAGGCCGGGGCGCGTCGCGTGGGCTGCGCGCCTCCGGCCTCTGGGATTTTCCACTCTCTCCGGCATCACTTCGGCGACCGCTGCGTCCGTGCGCGCCGGGGCTTCCCCGCGCGTGTAGGTCAACGGCTTTGCGCTCCGGAGCTTTCGCGCCGGATGGCCTTTCTCGGTGTCGCTTTTCAAGCGGCGGCGCCTACGCACCGACCTGCCTTAAACGAAGTATAGAGGCTCGGCCGTGCGCTTGTGAAGCAAAAGTTTTGCGGACGCGGGGCCGACGACTTCCAGAAAAATTTGACGCGGCCGGGGCAGGTTGAATTATGCTCGGGGCACAAGGAGAAAAAAAGGATGACTCTCATCGATCTGCTCTTGCTGCTGCTCGTGGCGGGCGTGTGCGGGGCGATAGGGCAGGCCATCGGCGGGTTCTCGCGCGGCGGCTGCCTGGTCTCCGTCGCGCTCGGCTTCATCGGCTCGCTCATCGGACTCCTGGTCGCGCGCAAGCTCGGGCTGCCCGAGCCCCTGCCCGTGCGGGTGGGCGACCAGACGTTCCCCGTCGTCTGGTCAATCGTCGGCTCGGCGCTCTTCGTCGCCGTCATCGGTCTCATCTCGCGCTCGCGGGCGTGAGGCCCTCAAGTGTCGCCGCGAGGTCACATTTTTCTCTCGACGCGCGCCGACGCCGCGCGGGGCTAGACCGCGCGCGCGGCCTTCGGCTACACTCGCCCACGAACCCCAAAGTCTCCCCTCGAGCACACACAGACCTCGCGGCGTGCATCTACCCGACGGGCCGGGCGCGCGTCCTTTGTAATCGCGCGCCCGCGGAGTTTTAAGAGATGGTCGCCACGGCTCCGACGAAATCTGCAAAGACGTTTGCGAACGCACGTAACGCGCTCGCCCCCGACCTCGCCCACTTCCGGCGGCGCTACCCCGAGACGGTCGCCAGTCTCGGCACACTCCCCATGCGCGAGGAGTGGCTCCGGCGCATCTGGGAGTTGGAGGCCAACTGGCGCGCCGACTGGGAGACGCGCGGCGGCGCGTACGCGGAAGAGGAGGCCGTGCTCTTCGGCCCCCCGCCCGCGAAGCGCGAGGCCGAGGCCGAGTTCGATGCCGTCTACGCGGGCTGCGCGGCGGCGCTGCTGCACGCGGCGGCGCTCGCGTGCGGGCACGGACGCCGCGTGCTCGTCATCAACAGCGCGCGCCCCGAGGGCGAGGCCGGCGGCGTCTGGAACATCTCGGAAGAGGAGTTGAAAGAGCTTGAGGGCGCGGGCGTCTTCACGCGCGAGGAAGTGGAGGGCGCGGTCGTCAACCGCTACCGCGGCTGCTTCGTGAAGTTCCACGACACGGCCTCGCGCGTCAAGGCAGGGCCTTTGTGGGTGACGGGCGCGCTCGACGTGGCCGTCGACGGCGAGCGCCTGACCGCGCTCGCGGCCGCGCGCCTCGCCGCGAAGGGGGCCGCGGTCGAACGCGGCCTGCGCTTCGTGCGCGCGTACGTCGAACCCTCGCGCGTGACAATCGAGACGGAAGGCGCGGGCGGCGCGCGCAGGTTCTTCGCGGCGCGGCTGTTCGCGGACGCGTCGGGCGCGGACTCGCCCGTCGCGCGGCAGTTGAACGGCGGGCGCGGGGCCGCGGCGCGCGTCCGGCCCTCGGTCGGCACGGTCGCGCGCGGCTACGTGCGCGGCGAGGGGCGCGACGAGGCCGACTTCCGCTCCGGCGAAATCCTCGTCAGCACCGAGGACGCGAGCGCGCACCGCCAACTCCTGTGGGAGGGCTTCGCGGGCGCGCCCGCGCGCGGCGACTACTCGACCCGACTCTTCTTTCACGACACGACCGACTCGCCGGCCGACAAGTCTCTGCTCGCGCTCTTCGAGCGCTACTTCGAGTCGCTGCCCGCGTACAAGCGCAGGGGGGCGGGCTGGCGCGTCGAGCGGCCGGTCTTCGGCTACGCGCATGCGCCGCGCGAGGGCTGGCGCACGAAACGTCGCGTGGCCTGTGACCGCGTGCTGCTCCTGGGTGACGCGGGGTCGGGCGCCTTCGCGCAGGGCGCGCGCGGCGACGTGGGCGAGTTGCGGCGCGTGGCCCGCGGGACGGAGGCGGCGCTCTCCGCGGGCGCCCTCGACGCGGGCGCGCTCACGCAGGTCTGTGACGGCAGTGTCGGGCGCGTCGCGGCGGCGTTCGGGCTCTCCGAGTTCATGCGGCCGGCGGCGAAGGGCGCGCCGCACGCGGTCAACGAGACGCTCAACGCCTTGACGGCCGCGCTCGGCGGCCTGGAGGAGGGCGAGCGGCGCGCGGTCTTCCGCGGGCGGATGACGACGGGCGCGCTCCGCCGGCTGCTCGCGCGCACGGCGCGCCTCTACCCGCGCATCTTCGAGCGCGTGCGCGAACACTTCGGCGCGCGCGGCACGCTCTGGTGGCTGGCCGGCCTGGCCGAAGCGGCGTGGAAGGAGAAGGGGAAGTAAGTAGGCAGTAGGCAGAAGGCCCCTTCTCGCTGGGAGCGCGGGACACCCTACAGCCCGCCTGAGCGCGAGAGCGCGAAAGCTAAGAGACGTTATGTCTCAACGTTGAGTTAAAGAGGGAGACGGTCAGCGTGCTGACGCACGCTGGCGGGCAGGGATGCCCGCGCTCCCAGCGAAGAGCCGGCCTTATCTCAATTTGTAAGTCGGTATTAGAAGGCAGGTTGGACAAATGAATCGGGGGCGGTGAGGTTAACAACTCGCCGCCCCGATTCATTTGTTCGAACAGATTTATGTAGGAAGCCTTTTGCCTTTACTGCCTGCCGCCATCTGCCTGTTGCCTGCTTAAACACGGAGGCGGCGGCCTGTGTGAGGTCGCCGCCTCCGTGGTTTGAGTTGAGGTGGTTACTTGTTCTCGTATCTGATCGTGACGGTGACCTTGCCGTTGGGGACGTTGATGGTCTGGGTCGGGCCGCCGTTGACGCTGATCTCGACGCTCGTGATCTTCTTGCCGCCGTGAGAGCGCTTGTTCTTGCCGTTGGGTGTGAAGATGTCCTCATCGAGGTCGATGTGGACGGAGCCGCCTGAGACGACAATCGGTGGGTCTGGTGGTGATGACATTTAGGTCCTCCTTAGGGGTTGAGGTTGTCGGGGCAACGTCAGTGAGCCGCGCTCGCCGCCGAGGCGCCGAGCTCACCGCGGAGCCGTTGCACGTCAGGGCGCGCGAGGTAGCGTTCCGCCGCCTCCGACCCTAGACTCTGTTGGAACTGCGAGAGCGACTCGGCGGCGCGCGCGAGGTAGTCGCGCGCCGCCGTCTCGTCGGCGCGGCGGCTGGCCTTCCCCGCCAGCGCGAGCGCGCGCCACAGGAGGTCTGGCCGCCGCAGCCGTTCGTACTCCTCCTGCGCGCGCAGCGCGGCCCCGCGCGCGCCGGCCGCGTCGCCCGCTTCGAGCAGCGTCGCGGCGAGTGCGAGGTGCGTGTCGGCGATGAGCACGGGGTCGTTGCCCGTGGAGGCGAGGCGCACGGCCTCCTCGCACAGCGTGCGCGCGTGCGCGCGCGACCCGCCGGAGGCTTCGGCCTGCCCGAGCGCGGCGTCGATGACCGCGAGAATGTCGTCGGAGCGGCCGCCCCACTCCTTGAGCGTGGCGAGCGCCCGCCCGGCCTTCGCCCGCGCGTCGGCGAACCGCTCCCGGCTCAGCTCCATCTGCGCGTCGGCCAACTGGATGTAGGCCAGCCTGTCCTTCGTCACGCCGAGCGCCTGCGGCTGGGCCCCGGTCAGCTGCCCGTAGATTTCGGCCGCCTCTTCGTAGCGGCCCAACTGCGTGAGCACGGTCGCCCGGCTGAGCTGCGCGTAGGTGATGAGGGTCTGGTTGTGAAGACCCCGCGCGTAGGTGGCGCTCTGGTCGAAGCGCGCGAGCGCCTGGGGGTATCTCCCCGCGGCGGCGAGCACGGCGCCGCACTCGCGGTTGAGGTTGGACGCCTGCACCTGATCGTTCATGCGCTCGGCCGCGCGGAGCAGCTCCTCGAACATGGCGAGCGAGCCGTCGTAGTCGCCCCTGAGCTTCCTGATCCTCGCGACGAGCATCGCCGAGCGGTCGGCCTCGCTGCGGTAGCCGCCCTGCTCGTAGAACTGGCGCGCCTTCTCCAGGTACTCCTCGGCCTCGTCGAGCTTGTACTGCTTCTGGTAGAGGCTCCCGAGGTTGGTGGAGGCGATGGCCTCGTAGCGGCGCAGCTTGTTGGTGCCCGCGTAGTCGAGCGCCTGCTTGTAGACTTCGGCCGCCTCTTCGAACTTGCTCATCTTGAAAAGGATGTTGCCCCGCGAGATGTAGCCGTTCGCCACCTGGTCGTTCATGCCGTTGGTCTGCGCCGTGTTGAGGCCGTCCGAGGCGGTCTTCAGCGCCGCGTCGGCGTCGGGGAGCGTCTGCGCGAGCTGGAGCAACGTCTGCACCTGCAGGTAGACGTTCTTCCCCTCCCTGGCCAGCGACAGCGCCTGCTCGAACTCGGGCTTCGCCTCGTCGGCCTTCTGCCGGACGTTGAAGAAGAACCAGCCGCGCTGGTAGTGCACGGCGGCCTCGCCCTCCCTGTTCCCCGAGTTCGCGTAGAGCTTCTGCGCGGTCTCGAAGGCGTCCACGGCGCCCGCCTGGTTGCCGCGCCGGGCGTGGAGCGCGCCGAGGCGGAGGAAGGCGACCGCGCGCGTGGGGTCTCGAGCCGTCGCGTCCGTGTACTCGTGGTTGGCCTGCTCGATCTGGTTGTCGCGCTCGTAGGCGCGCCCGAGGTCGAGGTGCGTCTGCGGGTCTGCGGGCGAGAGCTCGGCGAGCTTCTGGTGGGCGGCGATGGCGCCCGCGTTGTCCCTCCGCACCGCCGCCCAGGTGGCCTCGAGGTAGAGCGCCTCGGCGCGCGGGTAGATCGAGAAGTCGGGGACGAGCTTGGCCGCGGCCATCATCTCGTCCTTGGCGCGGTCGAGGAAGTCCATCTCCAAGAGCGTCTCGGCGTAGCGCGCGTGCGCGAGCGCGAACTTCTCGTCCTTCTCCGTCGCCTCCCTGAGCCGCCCGCTCGCCTTGTAGTAGGAGCCCTCGCGCATCGCTTCGAGGCCGCTCTGGTAGAGCGCGAGCGCCTCGGCCGTCGGCTCGTGGACGGAGGGGCGGCGCAGGTAGGCGACGCCCCAGATTAAAAGGCCGAGCGCGGCCAGCGAGGCGATGAGCGTGAGCGGCGAGAACTTCGGCCGCCGCAGCCCCTCGGCCATCGTGATGAGCGCGCTCGAACGGTGCGTGATGTCGGCGCCCGAGAGCCTGCGCGTCGTCACCGTGTCGGAGGCGGGGAGCCTTGCGCCCACGCGCGCGAGTTCGGCGGCGAACTCCGCGGCCGTCTGGAAGCGGTCTTCGGGCTTCTTCGAGAGCGCCTTGAGCGTGAGGCGGTCGAGTTCCGGCGGCACGCGCGGGTTGAGGCGCGAGGGCGGCGGCGGGTCGAAGTGGAGCACCTGCGCGCCGATCTCGATGACGTTGGCGCCGGAGAAGGCCGGGCGCCCCGTCAGGCACTCGTACAAGAGCGCGCCCAGGGCGAAGAGGTCGCTGCGGCCGTCCACCTTCGCGCCGCGCGCCTGCTCGGGGCTCAGGTAGAGGGGCGTGCCGATGACGACGTCCGAGCGCGTGCGCGCGGTGAGGAGCGTCTGCGCCTCGGGGCCGCCGTTGCCGTTCCCGCCCTCCTCGTGGAGCTGCTTGGCGAGGCCGAAGTCGAGCACCTTGACCGTGCCCTCGTCGGCGATGACGACGTTCGAGGGCTTCACGTCGCGGTGGACGACGCCGAGGCGGTGCGCCTCGCCGAGGGCCTCGGCCACCTCGCGCGCGACCTCGACGGCGCGCGCGATGCTGATGCCCGTCGTCGAGAGCAGGTCGCCGAGCGTCTGCCCCGAGACCAGCTCCATCACGATGAAGGGCTGCCCCTCCTCGGTCTCGCCGAAGTCGTGGACGGCGGCGATGTTCGGGTGGCGGAGTTTGGAGACGGCCCGCGCCTCGCGCAGGAAGCGCGCGCGGTAGTGGCTCTCGTCGCGGCCCGCGTGCGGAATCTTGAGGGCGACGCGGCGACCCAGGACTGTGTCCTCGGCCACGTAGACGACACCCATCCCGCCCTCGCCGGCCTGGCCGAGAATGCGGTAGCGCGAGATGCTCTTGCCGATCATTGCGGGTCAGAGACGGCCGGGGGCCGCCGGCCGGGGCGCGAAAGGTCAGAGGTTCTAACGACTCCGGGGCGCCCGGCCGCCACACGCGGCGCGGCGCGCCCCCTCAACTCAAACGCGCCGCCATTCTCCTCTAAAGCCCCGGCCTTTTCAAGAAGGAAGATGACAGAGAAAAGTTGTTGCGCGGCGTGTGCGGTTTTAGGCATACTCTCGCCCATCAGGTTCCTGCTCTCGCGCGGCCGAAGGCGGCCGCGCCTGCCCGCGACTGTTGAGGCGACGGTGTTCGGCTGAAGGAGAGTGAGGTTGGTCAGTTGGTTTGAAGCCGCTCTCGCCCTCCGGCCGGAGCAACGGGCCGTCAGAAGTCGCCGCCCTCGCCGCCGCAGTGTTCGAAGCAGAGTCCCGCTCCCCGCTCAACCCATACTTCACACACGCGACGAGTCGCGGCCCGCGCTTCACTTCCAGTAAAGGATAGAGACAGACATGAGTACGAGACTGTACGTCGGGAACCTTAACTTCCGCACGACCGGCGACGAACTGCGCGAAATCTTCTCGCAGGCCGGCGAGGTCGAGAACGCCACCGTGGTCGAAGACCGCGACACGGGGCGCTCGCGCGGCTTCGGCTTCGTCGAGATGGCGACGGCCGAAGGCGCGGCCGCGGCCATCGAGCAGTTCAACGGCAAGGAGTTCGGCGGCCGCACTCTGACGGTCAACGAGGCGCGCCCGCGCGTCGAGCGCGGCGGCTACGGCGGCGGAGGCGGCGGCCGTGACCGGGGCGGCTACGGCGGCGGCGGGGGCGGCCGCGACCGCGAGCCGCGCTGGTGATAAGGGAGTAGGGAGTAGGCAGATGGCAGTAGGCAGTTAAAACAAAAAGCTTCCTACATAAATCTGCTCGAATAAAAAACCGGGGGCGGTGAGGTTAACGACTCGCCGCCCCCGATTCATTTATTCGATCTGCCTTCTAATACCGACTTGCGGATTGAAATAAGGCCCTACTTCGCTGGGAGCGCGGGCATCCCTGCCCGCATGAGCGCGTCAGCGCGAAAGCTGTGAGACTTCAGGTCTCAACGTTGAGGTAAGGAGTAAGACGGTCAGCGCGCTCGCGCGCTCAGGCGGGCAGGGATGCCCGCGCTCCCAGCGAGAGACGGCCTTATTTTATCTCGCAAGTCGGTATAACTGCCTACTGCCTACTTTCTCTCCGCCGGCGTCACCTTGAGCTTGAGGCGCTGGCCGTCGCGGAGGAGTTCGATCTCGTACTCCTGCCCGGCCTTCATCTCGGAGAGCGCCTGCGTGTAGTCGTAGACGTTGCGGATGTCGCGGCCGGCCAGTCTCACGACCTTGTCGCCGGCCCTGATGCCGGCGGCCGCCGCGGGCGAGCCCTCGCGCACCGAGTCGAGTTTGAGGCCGTCGGTCGCTTCGCCGTAGGAGGGCATCACCCCGAGCGAGACGCGGAAGGTCGTGCGCGTGTTGACCTCCGATTTCGCGACCGCGTAGGTCGGGCGCGCTTCCCACTCCTGTAGGCGGTAGACGATGTCGCGCACGAGGCCGAGCACCTGCGCCTCGCCCTCGTAGTTGATGCGGTCGGCCGTGTCCGAAGGCTTGTGGTAGTCCTCGTGCGACCCCGTGAAGAAGAAGAGGACGGGGACGCGCTTCGCGTAGAACGAGGAGTGGTCGCTCGGCCCGAAGCCGTCCTCGCTCAGACGCAAAGCGAAGCGCTCGGGCCAGAACGACTGGGCCGGGCGGCCGTCCGGCCCGACGACGATGGCCGGGCCGCCCGGGCCAGTGACCGAAGACCCGGGCAGGTAAGGGCCGCTGAGGTTCTTGGGGTTCTCGACCTTCTCCGCGCCCTGCTTCCCTTCCTTCTTCTCAACGCCGGCCTGCTGGTTGAAGGTGAGGGGGACGACGGTGAAGTCGACGGAGACGGCCTTGTTCAGCTCTTCGACCAGCCCGCGAAACTCCGTGGCCGTGCCGACGCCGCCGACGTTGAGCGCGCCTTCACGCAGACGCCCGATCATGTCCATGTTGAGCATCGCCACGGTCTGCTGAAGCGGGTAGGCCGGTTTCTCCACGTAGTAGCTCGAACCGATGAGTCCCTCCTCCTCGCCGCCGAAGGCGACGAAGACGACGGTGCGCCTCATCCTCGCCCTGTCGGCCGAGAGGAGTCGCGCCAGCTCAAGCAGCCCGGCCGTGCCCGAGGCGTTGTCGTCCGCGCCGTGATGTATCTCGCCCTCGCGCCCCGCGAGGCTCCCCTCGCCGCCGAGCCCCAGGTGGTCGTAGTGCGCGCCGAGGACGATGGCCTCATTCTTTAACTTCGGGTCAGACCCTTCGAGGAGGCCGACGACGTTCACCGCCGACGCGTTCTTTCGAACCACGTCGGTCGAGAGACTGAAGACGACGCCCTTGCCAAGCTCCGCGCCCTGCGCGACCGCGGCGGGGCCGCCTCCCCTTCCGCTGAGCAGCGACGCCAGGGCCAGACCCAGAACCTTCGCCGCCGCCTGCCGCGACAGAACGGCCACGGGCAGGCCGGCGTCTCCGCCCGCGTTGTCGTAGCGCAGGCGCGCGAGTTTGTCGTCCTTAAAGTTCTCTTCCGCGGCGATGACGACGAGCGCCTTCGCGCCCGCGGCCCGCGCGGCCGCGGCCTTGAAGCGCAGCTCGCCCGCGCGCGTGAAGCGGCCGTGCGGGTTGTCGCCGTCGGGCGACCCCGAGAAGGCGAGCGCGACCTTGTCCTTCGCGACCCCGCCCTTGTAGTCGTCGTAGTTCTGCTCGGCGGCCGTGATGCCGTAGCCGACGAAGGCGACCGGCCCCTCGACCTTCGCGTTCGAGCCGAAGCCGACGGGCATCCAGTCCTCGCCCACGCGGAAGTCAATCGCCATAGGCACGCCAGCGTCCGCGCGCCGCGTGGCCGTCAGCGCGTTCCCCTTCCCCAGCTCGACGCCCGCGACGTATGGGAACGGCTGGTCGTAAGCCTGGAGCGTGCCGGCGAAGCTGAGCGGCCCCGTCCGTGTGATGTAGGAGATCGAGCCGCCCGGCGCGAGGCCGAGGCGCTTGAACTCCTCGGCGACGTAGCGCGCCGCCTCGTCCGCGCCGGGCGTGCCCGTCCGCCGGCCTTCGAGCTTGTCGGAGGCGAGGTAGGTGACGTGCGCGCGCAGGCGCTCCACGTCCGGCCCGTTGGACGGCTTCGCCGCCGTCTGCGCCAGAGCGTTCGACGAAAGCAGGAGAAGCGCGAGGAGGAGTCGAAGGGTCTTCTGGTACTGCATGGCTTTCATTGGAAGGCGGAAGGATGAAGGCGGAAGGATGAAGCTCAAACCGCATTACTTTCATCCTTCATCCTTCCGCCTTCATCCTTTCATTCAACCCAGTCGGCGATGAAGACGTTGGTGTCGCCGCGCGCGGCGGCGTGGCGGTTCGAGGCGAAGACGAGTTTGCGGCCGTCGGGCGAGAACATCGGGAAGCCGTCGAAGGTGTCGTTGAAGGTGACCTGCTCCAACCCCGTTCCATCAATATTGACGACGAAGAGGTTGAAGTCGCGGCCCCTGAGGTTCGGGTAGTTCGAGGAGAAGATGATGCGCCTGCCGTCGGGCAGGAAGTAGGGGGCGAAGCTGGCGACGCCCAGGTTCGTCACCTGCCGCTTGCCCGTGCCGTCCGCGTTCATCACCCAGATTTCGAGCGCGTTCGGCTCGATGAGGTTCTGGGTCAGGAGCTTCCTGTAGCGCTCGACCTGCTCCGGCGTCTTCGGGTGGTTCGCGCGGTAGACGATAAGCCGTCCGTCGCGCGAGAAGAAGGGGCCGCCGTCGTAGCCCGGCTCGTTCGTCAAACGCTTCACGTGCTTCCCGTCGGCGTCCATCGTGTAGATGTCGAGGTCGCCGTCACGCATCGAGGTGAAGACGATGCGCTTCCCGTCGACGGACATCGTCGCCTCGGCGTCGTACCCCGGCGACTTCGTCAACTGCTTCAGGTCGGAGCCGTCCTCGCGCGCCGTGAAGATGTCGTAAGAGGGGTAGACGGCCCACACGTAGCCGCGCGAGTAGTCGGGCGGCGGCGGGCACTTTGCGTCGGCGAGGTGCGTCGAAGAATAGAGGATGCGACCGCCGCGCGGGAAGAAGTACGAGCAGGTCGTCCGCCCCTTCCCCGTCGAGACCATCCGCACGTCCGACCCGTCGGCGCGCATCGTGTAAATCTGGTCGCACTCCGCGCCGCCCCGCTTCGACTGGAAGATGAGCCGCTCGCCCTTCCCCGAGAAGTACGCCTCCGCGTTCTCCCCTCCGTCGCTCAACTGCCTCACATTCCGCAGGTGCTTCTCCGCAGGCAGCTCGACCGGCGACCGGCTGTTCGACGGACTCTGCCCCGCAGACAAGACCGCGAACGACAGGGTGACAGTAAGGACCAAGGGGAACAGTATCTTCGTGCTCATTAGTCTTTAAGGGGAAAGCGCCCGCGGGCGCGGAACAAAGACTCCAGGAACGTGCCCTACTTTAAACCCCGCCCGCGCGCCTGCCAAGCACTCGCCTCGCTAAAAACTGTTGGCCGCACCCCGCCCGCCGTGGATAATCGACACGTCAGAATCCTTACGCGTGCTCACGGACTCAAACTATGGAGCCCACCGACAGACGCTTCCGCATCGCCCTCTCCTTCGCCGGGGAGAAGCGCGACTTCGTCGAACAGGTCGCCACCATCCTCGCCGAGCGGTTCGGCGAAGAGGCGATCCTCTACGACAAGTTTTACGTGGCCGAGTTCGCCCGCGCGCGCCTCGGACGCTACCTGCCGAAGCTCTACCACGAGCAGTCCGATTTAGTGGTCGTGGTTCTCTGCCTCGACTACCCGCGCAAGGAATGGTGCGGGCTGGAGTGGGACGCGATCTTCGACCTGCTCAAGCGACGGCGCGAGGGCGAAGTACTGCTCAGCAGGTTCGAACAGGCCGGCGTCGAAGGTCTCTACTCGGACGCCGGGTTCGTCGAGCTGGACGACAAGACGCCCGAAGACTTCGCCCGGCTCATCCTCGAACGCCTCGCGGTCAACGAGGGCAGGCCCAAAGACTTCTACACCAGGCGCGCGTCACCCGACGACAAGCTTCAGCACACCGCCATCCCCAACAACCTCCCGCGCCTCCAACCCTTCTTCGGCCGCGAGGAGGAGCTGGCGCAAATCCGCGAAGCCCTCGACCCCGAGAACCGCACCTGGGGCGCCCTCATCGACGGCCCCGGCGGCATGGGCAAGACCTCCCTTGCCATCCGCGCCGCCCTCGACTGCACGCCCGCACAGTTCGACCGCATCGTCTTCGTCTCCATCAAAAATCGAGAACTCGACGACGACGGCGTCCGCGAACTCGGCGTCTTCGTCCTCCCCGGCTTCCTCGAAATGCTCAACGAACTCGCCCGCGAGTTGGGCCGCGCTGACATCCCGAAAGCACCGGAGGACGACCGCATCCGCCTGCTCCTCGACGCACTCCGCGACGAAAAAGCACTCCTCATCCTCGACAACCTCGAATCTCTCCCCAAGCCCGACCGCGACCGCCTCTTCACCTTCGTCAAACGCCTGCCCCAAGGCTGCAAAGCCATCCTCACCAGCCGCCGCCGCATCGGCTCCGGCTCCGAAGAACTCATCCTCCAACAACTCAGCCGCGAAGCCGCTCTCGAAACCCTCGCCGACCTCGCCCGCCGCAACCCGCTACTCGCGAAGACCGACGAGGACGAACGCATTGCCCTCTACGAACAGACCGCCGGCAACCCCCTGCTCCTGCGCTGGGTGGCCGGCCAACTCGGCCGCGGTAGCTGCCGCACCATCGCCGACGCGCTCGACTTCCTCAACTCCTGCCCGCCGGACAACGACCCCCTTGAGTTCGTCTTCGGCGATCTAGTGAATGAGTTTACCGAGGCTGAGACCAAAGTCCTCTGCGCGCTCACCTACTTCACCTTACCGGCAAAGGTGGAGCACATTACCGCGGTCGCGGACTGCGATGAGAAATCGATCGAAACCGCCCTGCGTAGTCTAGCCAACCGCTCGCTAGTCGTCCCTGATAATGAGGAAAAGACATTCGCCCTTGTGCCGTTGGTCGCGGACTTCCTGCGGCGGCGTAAACCCGAGGTCGTCGCGGAGACCGGCGACCGGCTCGAAAAGCGCGCCTTCGCGCTGGTAGTAGAGAACGGCTATCAGAAACATGACAACTTCTGTGTGCTTGACGCCGCGTGGCCCACTCTCGCCGCCGCTCTGTCACGTTTTCTCGCCGGGCCGAATAATCGACTCCAGACCGTGTGCAACGCATTAGTAAGGTTTCTTGATTTTACCGGCCGATGGGATGAACGGCTCGCCTTCTCGCGAGATGCTGAAGTCAAAGCTGTAGCGGCCAAAGATTTTCTAAATGCCGGTTGGCGCGCCTTCAATGCCGGCTATGTCCAACATCTACGTGGACAGTCCGCGGAAGTGCTCGCTTGCGCTGACCGTGCCGAAGCTCACTGGCGCGAGGCCAAAGCTGGTACACGCGAACGGGCCACTGCCATCCGCTTGCGCGGCATCGGGCATGAATTGGCCGAGGATTACTCTGCTGCCATCGCAGCCTACCGCGAAGCTGTGGAGCTTAGGCGCGCCTTAAACCCTGAGAGTGACGATCTTGCTATCAGCCTAAACGACCTCGCCGGAGCCGAACAACGCACTGGTAATCTCGATGCCGCCGAGCGCTATTACCGTGAGGCCCTACGGATCGCCGGGGTCATCCATGATCGCGAAGGCATCGCCATCTATACCAGCAATCTAGCCGAGTTGGCGTTGACCCGCGAAGACTGGCCTGGCGCAGAAGCCCTCGCTTGCGATGCCCTGACCTTGTCCGACACACTCGGCCGCAAGGAGTTAATCGCCACCAACTGCCGTCGCATCGCCAAGGCACTCGTCCGGCAAGACCGGAAGCCGGAAGCCCTTCCGTACGCCTGGCGTGCCGTCGAAATTTTGACCGCCCTGCGTTCACCATCTCTAGACGCAGCTTGCCGGACTCTCGCTGAGTGCGAAAGCTGACCTCGTTGGTGTGAAACGATTGCGACGGGAATCAATCGAACTTCGATGGGACGGTTGTAGGGAAAGGCGCGGCGGAACGTTCCGCCGCGCCTTCGGAGTGTTTAGCCGTTGGTGCGTTCGAATTCGCGCATGAATTGGACGAGGGCGTCGCAGCCTTCCGTTGGGAAGGCGTTGTAGATGGAGGCGCGGATGCCGCCGACGGAGCGGTGGCCTTTGAGACCGTCGAGGCCCTGGGCGGTCGCTTCGGAGGCGAACTTCTTCTCAAGCTCTTCGGAGGGGAGGCGGAAGGTGACGTTCATGATGGAGCGCGCTTCCGGTACGGCGTGGCCGCGGTAGAAGTCGGTCGCGTCGATGGCGTCGTAAATCTTCTGCGCCTTCTCGACGTTCTTTTGGTACATCCCTTCCAGGCCGCCCTGCTCCTTCACCCACTCGCACACCAGATTCAGGATGTAGATGCCCCAAGTGTTCGGCGTGTTATAGAGCGAGCCGTTCTCGGCGTGCGTGCGGTAGTCGAGCATCGTCGCCAACCCCGCTTGCCCCTTCGCCAGAAAGTCCTCGCGGACGATGACGACCGTCACGCCCGAGGGGCCGAGGTTCTTCTGCGCGCCCGCGTAGATGAGCGCGTACTTCGAAACGTCCACCGGCCTCGAACAGATGTCCGACGAAGCGTCGCAGACGAGCGGCACGTCGCCCACGTCGGGGTCGTCCTGCCACTCGACGCCCTCGATGGTCTCGTTCGAGGTGACGTGCGCGTAGGCCGCGTTTGCGTCCAGCTTCAACTCGTCCTGCCCGGGGACGCGGTTATAACCCGAGTCGGCCATGTCCGCCGCGACGCTCGTCGAGCCGACGCGCTTCGCCTCCTTGATGGCCTTCTTGCCCCAGCTCCCGGTGATGATGTAGTCGGCGCTTCCGCCCTCGGGCAGGAAGTTCATCGGCACCATCGAGAACTGCAGGCTCGCGCCGCCCTGCAGGAAGAGCACGCGGTAGCCTTCGGGGATGCCTAACAAATTACGCAGGCCCGCCTCGGCCCCGTCGATGATGGCCTGGAACGGCTTCGAGCGGTGGCTGATCTCCATCACGCTCATCCCGACGCCGGGCAGGGACAACATCTCCTCCCGCGCGCGCTCGAGCACCGACACCGGCAACACCGCCGGCCCCGCGCTGAAGTTAAAGATTCTCTCGGTCATTGGCTCACTCCGTTCTGGTGAATGGTGAATAGTAAGAACCCGCTTTCACCATTCACCATTTACTATTCACCATTCACTACCTGATTTCCAACAGGCTCAACTCGATGATGTCGTCGTTCTCCGCTTTCATTCTTTCCAACGCGTCCGCGTCGAGGCCGCCTTCGAGGTTGATGCGCGCGACCGCGGCCTCGGAGCCTTCGAAGATGACGTTCTCCATCTCCTGCACGTTGATCGCCTCGCCGCGGACGCGGTCGAGGACGGAGGCCAGCACGCCGGGGCGGTCGCGGTGGCGGACGACGAGCGTGTGCGTCGAAGGGGTGCGGCGCGCGAGGTTGACGACGTTCGGGACGCGCCCCGTCTCCTTGAAGGTGCGGATGACGCGGACGGTCTCGGCGGCGATGGCCTCCTGCGCCTGGTCGGTCGAGGCGCCGATGTGGTGCGTGCCGTAGAGGTTCGGCTCGCGC
>JAFAZX010000094.1 GCA_019239425.1 Acidobacteriota bacterium | reverse complement strand
CCCCGACGTGATGATCGTGCGCGAGAGCGTCTGGTTGATCGAGTCGTTCGTCACGTCGTAGAGGGTCGAGCGGCGGTGCATGCGCAGGTTCTCGCGGATGCGGTCGAAGATGACGATGGTGTCGTTGACCGAGAAGCCGACGAGCGTCAGGAGCGCCGCGATGACCGTCAGGTTGACCTCGATCTGGAAGATCGAGAAGAAGCCGAGCGTCACCAACACGTCGTGGAAGACGGCGATGACGGCGGCCGCGCCGTACGTCCACTCGAAGCGGAAGGCGATATAGAGCATGATGCCGACGAGCGCGAGCAGCGTGACGGCCACCGCCTGATTCCTGAGCGCCGCGCCGGCCACCGCGCCGACGGCGTCGGTGCCGATGATCTTGAAGGCGTTCCCCTGGTCGGGGTAGGGCGCGTTCGGGTCGACCTGCACGCCGCCGGTGAGCGTCTTCAGGCCGTCGGCCACCTTGGCGCGGCCGATGTCGACCTGGGTCTTGCCCTGCGCGAGCTCGCCGGTCTCCAACTGCGGCAGGCGGATGAGCACCTCGCCCGGCTTGTCGATGACGGGCTGGATGATCGGCTCGTTGATGCCCTGCGCGGCGACGGCGTCGCGGATGGCCTCGGCCGCGGGGCGCTGCTTGAAGTCGGCGGTGACGACCGTGCCGCCTTTGAAGTCGATGCCGAGGTTGAACGCCTCGGTGCCGCCCGGCGCCAGCTGGCGGACGAGGGCCGAGGCCAGCCCGCCGAGCATGATGACGGTCGAGAGCAGGATGAAGGCCTTGCGGTACTTCAACCAGTCGAGGTTGACGTTGTGCAGTATCTGGAACATGGCAAATCAGTAAATGGTAAATGGTGAATGGTGAATGGTGATAAGCAGTTCTATTTACTATTCACCATTCACCATTCACTGCCCTTAAATGCTGAGCGTCTCGACGCGGCCGTGCTTGGCCTGCTTGTGGTTCATCTCCCACATGAAGATGGTGCGCGAGACGTAGACGGCCGTGAACAGGTTCGCGAGCAGGCCGAGGACGAGCGTGACGGCGAAGCCGCGGATCGGCCCCGTCCCGAAGACGAAGAGGAAGAGCGACGAGACGATGGTCGTCACGTGCGTGTCGATGATCGTGACGAAGGCGCGGTCGAAGCCCACGTCGATGGCCGAGGGCACCGTCTTGCCCGAGAGCAACTCCTCGCGGATGCGCTCGAAGATGAGCACGTTCGAGTCCACGGCCATGCCGATGCCGAGGATGATGCCGGCGATGCCGGGCAGGGTCAGCACCGCGTCGAAGAGGATGAGCGCCGCGAGCGTCAGCACCGTGTTCAGGAGCAGGGCGACGACGGCGTTGACGCCCGACCAGCGGTAGTAGACGAGCATCGTCAGCACGACGAGCGCGAGGCCGACGAGCGAGGCCGTCACGCCCGCGCGGATCGAGTCCGCGCCGAGGCTCGGCCCGACGGTGCGCTCCTGCAGGTAGACGATCTTCGCCGGGAGCGCGCCCGAGCGGAGCGTGAGCGCGAGGTCGCCCGCCGAGTCCTTCGTGAAGTTGCCCGAAATCTGGCCCGTGTCGGTGATCTGCTGCTTGATGTAGGGCGCCGACTTGACGTGGTCGTTCAGGACAACGGCCATGTAGGCCCCGACGTTCGCCGCCGTCCACGAGCCGAACTTCTGCGCGCCCGTGGGCTTCAGCGTGAAGTTGATCTGGTAGGCGTCGTCGCCGCCCGCCGGGTTGCCGGAGACGGCCTCGGCCGTGCGCAGCTCGCCGCCGTCGACGACGGCCGGCGACTCGACGACGACCCAGGAGGAGGGCTGGCCCGGCTGCTTGGGCGCGCCGCCCGCGGCGGTCGGCTCGTTGCGCTCGTCGTAGGGGAGCACGCGGCGGTTCGGGGGGACGGTGCCGCCGAGCGAAGCCTTGGCGGCCTCCTCGGTCGGGTAGGTCGTGATCGGCGAGGGGTTGCTCGCCCCGACGACCTTCATCAACTCCAGCCGGGACTCGCCCACGATCAGCGCCTTGATGCGCTCGGGGTCGTCGATGCCGGGCATCTGGAGGAGAATCTGGTGCGAGTTGGCCGAGCCGTGCGACTGGAGCGTGGGCTCGGTGACGCCGAGGGCGTTGATGCGCGTGTCGATGATCTTGAGCGCGTCCTGCGTGGCGCGCAGCCCGAGGTCGGTCTTGGCGCGGTCGGTCATCTCCCAGGTGATGGTGTTGCCGCTGGCCGAGGACGTCCAGTCGTTGGGGCTGAAGTCGTTGACGCGGCGCGGGAGGTTGTCGCGCATCTCCTGAATCTTGGAGGCGTCATTGACCACGACGACGACGCGGTAGCTGTCGCCGTTGATCTCGGGGCGCGCCTCCTTGATCTCGTAGCCCTGCTCGCGCGCGGCCTGCTGCACGCCGTTGTAGACGTTCTCGGTGACGCGCTTCAGGTAGTCCTGCACCTGCACCTGCATGACGAGTTCCGAGCCGCCGCGGAGGTCGAGCCCGAGGTTGATGTTCTGGCGCAGGATGTTGTTGACGCCGGCCGCCGTGAAGTCCTGCGCCGTCGGCTTGCGCCCCGGCCAGAAGATGACGGTCAGCGCGAGGAGCGTCACGACGATGATGATGATGAAGCGCGTTAGAAGATTCTTTTTCATGGTTAAAGCTGTCAGCTTTCATCTCTCAGCGGTCAGCCAATCCTTTTACGTTAAGGCCAACTTTCATTTCAGAGTCCGTTCTCCGTGAGACGGCTTGGCTGAAAGCTGACCGCCGACCGCTGAAAGCTTCTACTTCTTAACCTCCTCCTCCTCCCCCTGCATGCCGGAGACGGACGCGCGGGAGATTTCGAGGAGCGACTTGTCGGCGCTCATGACGAGCAGGGACCTCTCCTTGACCTGCTTGACGGTGGCGTAGATGCCGCCCGAGGTGATGACCTTGTCGCCCGGCTTCAGCGCCGAGACCATGTCGGAGAGCGCCTTCTGGCGCTTGCGCTGGGGGACGATGATCAGGAAGTAGAAGACGCCGAAGATGAGCAGGAACGGCATCAGCGTCGTCAGTATCGAGCCGCCGCCTGCCTGGAAGATGAGAGCGAGCTGGGTCATCGGAAGTTGAAAGGGTCGGGGCTATCTCAAATTTAGAATCCGCCACACCGCCGCGGCCGGCGCGCGCGCGAGTCCGGCGCGCCCCGTGGCTCCGGCCGAAGCGGATTTTTGCAGGGGATAATGCGACGCCGAACGGCCCGCGAGTCACCCGACGCCGGAGCCGAGTCCCTCAAGAAACTCCCGCCGAAATCGCGTGAATTCGCCAGACCGGATAGCTTGCCTGACACGCCGCATGGTGTCAAGGAAGAACGCAAGGTTGTGGTGCGACAGCAGGACGGCGCCCAGCATCTCGCCCGTTATATATAGGTGACGCAGGTACGCACGCGTGTGCCTTTGGCAGACGGCGCAGCCGCACGCCTCGTCGAGCGGGCGCGCGTCCGTCCCCCAGGCAGCGTTCTTGATGTTGAGCCGGCCGCGCGAGGTGAACGCCTGCCCGTTGCGGCCGTTGCGCGTCGGGATGACGCAGTCGAACATGTCCACGCCGCGCGCGACGCACTCGACCAGGTCTTCGGGCGTGCCGACGCCCATCAGGTAGCGCGGCCGGTCTTGCGGCATCAAGGGCGCGACGTGCTCGACCACCTCGTACATGACCGGCTTCGGCTCGCCGACGCTCAGGCCGCCGATGGCGTAGCCGTCGAAGCCGACCTCGACCGTCCGCTCCAAACTCTCGCGCCTGAGGTCGAGGTGCGTCGCGCCCTGCACGATGCCGAAGAGGGCCTGCCGCGCGTTTGATTCTTCCCTTCCCGCGTCGGCGACCTCGCGCTGCAACTGTTCGAAGCGCCCGCGGGAGCGGCGCGCCCACCGCGCGGTCAGTTCGAGTGAGGCCCGCGCCACTTCGTGCGAGGCCTGCCCCGGCGGGCACTCGTCGAAGGCCATCACGATGTCTGAGCCGAGCGCGGCCTGCACCTCCATCGAGACCTCCGGCGAGAGGAAGCACGGCCGCCCGTCGATGTGCGAGCGGAACTCGACGCCCTCCTCCGAGAGGCGACGCATGTGGCTCAGGCTGAAGACCTGAAACCCGCCCGAGTCCGTCAGCAGCGCGCGCCGCCAACCCGTGAAGCGGTGCAGGCCGCCCAGCTCCCGAATCACTTCCGGCCCCGGCCGCAGCCACAAGTGATACGTGTTGCCGAGGATGATGCGCGCGTCCAAGTCCTCGGCCTCAAGCTCCTCGAACCGCACGCCCTTCACGCTGCCGAGCGTCCCGACCGGCATGAAGACCGGCGTCTCGACCAGACCCCGCCGCGTCCGCAGGACGCCCGCCCGCGCTTCCCCCTCCCGCGCGAGCACCTCCCACCCGAGCGCCTCTCCGGCCCGGCTTCCTGAGATTGCTGTCATAAGAGTTATCCGTCGGTTGATTTTGTTATAAGGCGGGGGCGGATAACAAATGGCCGCGGCGTAGTCTTCGGGACGCCTTTCAGTCGGACGGTTGGGCCAGGCGGTCGTACGCCTCCGCGTCGAACCCGTTGGAGCGGTAGAGCTGCCGACGGCGGCGCTCGACGAGCCGTTCGTAAATCTCCTTCGGGTTGAACTCCTGCTGCGTGGTCGCGAAGTAGAGGTAGGTCAGAACCGGGACGCCGCTGCCAATTAAATAAGTCCAGGGCTCCATCACGTTCCAGCCGAGCCAGTAGATGAAACCGGCCAGCGCGAGCCACGCGACACACCACGCGCAGAAGCAGAGCATCAGGATGCGCTTCCCGTATCTTCGGCTGTTCGCGTCGAGGCTCTCTTTAACCTTACACAGCGCGGCGAACGCCTTATCGTCCGCCGCGGCGCGCGCGGGCTGTGCGGGGGCGGGTCTGCTCGTCGCGGGTTCCTCCATACGTTGGAGCCGGCGCTGCTCGCGCCGTGCGTTCTCCAGCTCGATGCCGTCGAGCAGCCGCCTGACCTCAACGCGCTCGCTCATGCCCTCGGGGATGAAGCTGGACTCGCCCAACTCCTCCAGCGTCAGGAGGTGCTTGTAGTCCACCACCACCGAAGTCCTCTCCGGCAGCGGTACCTTCTCCTCGGCGACGAGGCCGGGGATGGTCTTGTGGATGGAGTCGAAGTTCGAGCGGATGATGGCGAGCAGCGCGCGGCGCGCGTGCTCCTGACCGCCGACGCGGATGAAGACCTTCCGGTCTTCGAGGTCGGCCTTCACCAGCGCGCGGTTCTTGTCGTAGGCCAGGACGACGCCCGTCCGCCAGAGCGTGTTCTGGTGGATGAGCGGGTGCGTGCGCACGATGAAGCGCGAGATAATGCTGCTCGGCAGAACGTTGTAGTGGTACTGGAAGACGAGCGAGCCGTCCCACTCGCCCGTGAAGGGCTCCTCTTTGGAGAGGAGGTCGGGGATGAGGAACCGCTCGTCGCGCGCGCCCTCGAAGTCGAAGCAGAGTTCGAACTTGCGCATCATGTCCATGATGAAAAGGTGCTTGTCCTTCGGATAGCGGCGCGGGTCGAGAATCTGTTCGAGCATCGGGCGATCTAAGACGCCCTTGGTCTGGAACAGCTCGAAGGAGTTGAGGATGCGGTAGACGCCGCCCGTGACCCACTCGGGGTTGAGGACGTTGGTGTCCTCGAAGCGCGGGTCGTCCTGAAAGTTGAGGACGACGCCGAGGTCGTGGAGAAAGCCGATGAGGGTGCGCTGGCTGAGGTCGTCTTCGACCTGCTCGTCGCCGCAGAGCCGTACGTACTCGCTGTAGGGGATGTAGTCCTGCTCCATCTCCTCCAGGCGCGTCTTGACGGTGAACCAAGTCGTCAGCAGTTGGTCGTGGATGTGTTCGAGCCTCCCGACCTCGTCCGTAATCATCGCCTTCAACTCTTGCAGCCCGCGGCCGTCGAGGCAGGAGGTCTCGACGAAGCCACGGATGTTCCTGTACTTCGCCATGAGGCCGCGCCGGTCGAGGTCGAGCGGCTGCTGGTCGATCTTGTTGCCGACGACGACGACGGGCGAGTCGCCGCCGAAGCTCTGGATAATCTTGAGCCAGTATTCGAGCCGGTTCTCGTCCTCGTCCTGCCGCGCGTCTATCACAAGTAGATACAGGCTCCGCTTTGTCAGAAAGAACTGGTGCGTGGCGTGCATAATCTCCTGCCCGCCGAAGTCCCACACGTTGAGCTTGACCTGTTCCCCACCCACCTCCAGATGCCACGGCTCGATATTTATCCCCTCGGTCTTATTCTCATGCTTATCAAACTGCTCCTTGACCAACCCCTTCACCAACGAAGTCTTCCCCACCGCACTCTGCCCCACCACCAACACCTTCGCCTCATTCAAAGCCTTCTTCTGCCCGCCCAGGTGCTGTAGGTAATAATTGATAATTACCTGCGGCTCATCATTTCTGCTGCTTATCTCAGGTGGTATCGGTAGAGGATTACCTTCAAGGTGCAAGCTCTTAAGATTTAGTAAGTATCCCATTGAGGAGGGAAGTTCAACGAGTGAGTTATCGTTGAGGTAAAGTTGTGTCAGGTTCTGTAATCGGCCAATTGATAGCGGCAAGGTGGTTATCTTGCAATCCGACAGTCTCAAAAAGCTAAGGTTGATAAGACGCCCGATACTGTCCGGCAACCCTTCTAGTTGAGGAGTATGGCTGATAGATAAAGTCTGGAGTTTGTAGAGGTCTCCGATTTCCTGTGGAATTGTGGTGAGAGAAGAATTGATTATCTCCAGATACACAAGAGATTTAAGCCCTCCGATTGCGGCTGGTATTCCCTTCACCATATCTACCGCGAGTATTCTCAAATTGCTTAGAGAGGATATCCCTTCGGGTAATTGAGTTGGCAGCTTGTTTGAATAATCAAGCTGCTCAAGCTTTCTCAATTTAAGAATCTGTTCAGGGAAGGTATCGAGTTGACTTCGCCAGAAGGAAAGAAATTTTAAATTCGATAATAAGCCTAACTCGGCGGGCAGCGTACGCAGTTCGTTATCGCTTAAGTCGAGGTATTCCAGACTTGTTAATTGACCGATCTCTGGGGGCAGTGAAGTGAGTTTATTCGAAAACAAATTGAGTTTCTTCAGCCGGGTCAGCTTTCCGATTGATGGTGGCAATGTCATTAAACCCTCATTGCCAAGGCTGAGTTCTTTTGCTCCCGTCTCGGCGGCGTGTTCAATTACTTCCAGGAGTCTTTCGTTTGTCATGGCTGAGGCTCAATCATTTCGGCGTTAGGGGGTGATGGGCGTTAGGCGCTCTTGGGCGAGAGAGAGGACGAAGGTCTCCCAGCGTTTTTGGAAGGCGGGCATGTCGGGTTCGTTGAGTGTCTTTTTTAAGGTGTCGAAGCCGGTGGGGTCTGTGGCGCGGTTGTTATAAAACTCTCGGTAGAAGCGCGTGAGCAGGCCGCGCTCCTGGAGGTAGTAGCAGAGGTAGCGCGACTGCGCGTAGTGCGTGCCCTGTTCGTCGCCGTAGAAGGCGGCGCCGTCGAGGGCTAGGAGTTTCTGGAAGGGCATCAGGCCGCCGCGGCGGATGGCGCGCTGGAGGCCGGGCAGACGCCAGTTGGTGTAGCCGACGATGTGGCCGTCCTGCTCGCCGCTCTGCTCGTAGAGCGAGCCCAAGCCTTCGTTGAGCCACGGCGGGCAGTCCGGGAAGTTGGCCTCGACGAAGGGATGGACGATCTCGTGGACGAGCGTGCCGCCGCCGGTCTCGATGTTCATGACGAGCGACCTGTGGGCCGGCGAGTAGTAGCCGTAGGGTGTCGTCGGCCTCCCGCCGAAGAGGTCGGTCGCGTGCGTGTAGTAGGAGGTCGAGTCCTTAAAGAGCCAGACGTCAAGAATCTCCTTCGGGTCTTTTGCGAAGAAGTCTTTCCTCAACAGCGTGACGGCCCAGCGCACGGTGCCGCGCGCGTGCTCCTCGACCGCCGCCCGCCCGCCGTCGCCGACGACGACGAAGGGCTTTTCGACGACGACCTCAAACTCCCTCGACGGCAGCCTCTTCTTAAGCTCCTCGACGTGGCGCGCGTAGTCCGCGTCCGTGATGCCTGCGGGCGTCGGCGTAGGCGTAGGCGTCCGGCGCGCGGACTGCCCGGCGACGCTCTCGGTCTCGGTGCAGCCCGCGGCGAGCGCGAGCGGAAGGACGAGAGTCGCGAGTAGACACTTCCCTCTCATGCATCGCCCCCGGTCAGCTCATCCAGGCTGATGACGGGCAGGCGGACGTTGAAGCGCGAGCCGCGGCCCTGCTCGCTCTCGGCCTCGATCTGGCCGCCGTGCGCCTCGACCAGCTCCTTGACGAGCGAGAGGCCGATGCCTAAGCCCCCGTGGCGGCGCGTGGCCGTCGCGTCGGCCTGACGGAAGCGCTCCCAGATGTGCGGCATGAAGTCGGCCGGGATGCCCTCGCCCGTGTCCTCGACTTCGATCTCGACCCAGCGCGAACCCGCGCCGTCTTCGTTCGAACTCTCGCGCGGCCGCGTGCGGACGCAGACCTGCCCGCCCCTCGGCGTGAACTTGATGGAGTTCGAGAGCAGGTTCCAGAGAACCTGCCGGACGCGCTGTTCGTCGGCGATGGTCGGCGGCAGCCCCTCCGCAAGCTCGAGCCGCAGTTCGAGCCGCCGCGCCTTGACCGACTGGCGCACGGTGCGCTCGGCGTCGCGCACCAGCTCGTTGAGGTCGAGCAGGTCGCGGTGCAGGCGCAGCACGCCGCGCTGTATGCGCGAGAGGTCGAGCAGGTCGTTGATGAGCTGCGTGAGCGAGGTGGCGGAGACGTTGATGGCGCGGAGGCCGTCGGCGAGGTCGCCCTCGCGCGCCAGTATCTCCTCGCGCTCCGAGAGCATCTCGACCCAGCCGTTGATGGCCGTCAAGGGCGTCCGCAGCTCGTGGCTCAGGGTGGCGAGGAACTGGTCTTTCAAACGGCTGGCCTCGCGCAGCTCGCCGATGAGGCGCGCGTTCTCGAGCGTCGCGCCGACGTGCGTGGCGACGGCGACGAGGAGGTCTACGTCGTCCTCGCTCCACTCGCGGCGCGTGCGCGTCTGGTGGCCGCTGATGGAGCCGACGACGCGGCCCTGGTGCATGACGGGGACGACGACCAAACTCTTCAATCCCGTCCGCCCGATCAGCTCCCTGAGGCCCGAGGCGAGCGGGTGTGCGTTCACGTCCGCGATGACCTGCGGGCGGCGCGAGGTGTGCAGCTCGTAGCGGACGGGCGAGCGCTCGCGCACCTCGCGCCATTCCGTAATCGGCTCGACGCCTGCGGCGCACCACTCCCCGTAAAAGTCGTCGTGCTCGTCGTCGGCGAAGAGGACGGCGACGCAGCGGTCTAAGTCTAAGACTTGGCCGACGCGCTCGATGACTTCGCGAACCTTCTCGTGCGGCTCGGTGCCGTGCTGGAGTGAGAGCAGCAGGCGGTTGACGACGGCCTCGCGTTCGGCCTGCGCCTGGATGGTGGCGAAGAGGCGCGCGTTGACGACCGTCTCGGCCGCCTGCGTCGCGAGTATCTCCAACAATCGCAGCTCGCGTTCCGAAAACCCGCCCGCGCGGTTGGCGACGTAGATGAAGCCGATCAGCTCGCGCTTTATCTTCAGGGGCACGCTCATCACGGAGTGCACGCCCCAGCGCTCCGCGAAGGCGGGGTTGAGGCGCGCGTCCGAGGTCGGCTCGTTCGAGACGAAGGGCTCGCCCGTCTGGAAGAGCGGCGCGTCCAGGTTCCCGCGTTCGAGCTCGAACCGGAACTGCTCGACGAGTCCCTCGGGCGTGTTGCAGCCCGGGGCCTCGGCGCGGACGAGGTTGGTGCGGCGGTCGTAGGTGGCGACGAGGCCGATGTCCGCGCCGACGAGTTTGCAGATGGCGCCGGCGAGCCGTTCGGAGATGACCTCGATGCTGGCGAGCGTCGAGAAGGTGCGCGTGATCTCGTAGAGGCCGCGCAGCTCGCGCTCGCGCTCCCAGCTCTCTTCGAGCAGCTGCGTCTTCTCGATGGAGATGGCGAGCGGGGCGGCGAGCCGTTCGAGCGCGAGGAGCTGAACGCGCCCGTAGGCGTCGGGCTCGCGGCTCGTCAGATTCAAGCTCCCGACCGCGCGCCGCATCGAGAAGAGCGGCACGCAGACGGCCGAGCGGAAGCCCTCGCGCCGGAGGTCGGCGTAGGCGTTGAAGCGCGTCTCCCGGCTCAACTCGGGGATGGAGACGGTGCGCCGCTCGGTCAGGGCGAGCTCGGTGACGGAGCCTTTCAAGGGGCCGCGGGCGCCGACCGTGAGCGAGCCGGCGCGCTCGCCCGTCAGGGCGTAGACGCGCAAGGTCTCGCCGTCCTCTTCACACAGCGCGATGGAGGCGCGGTCGAAGGGGACGAGCGAGCGTATCTGCTCGCTGGCGAGTTCGAAGACCTCCTCGACGTTGCGGCCGGTGTTGACGGCGGCGACGATGCGGTTGACCGTCTCGAGCTGCTCGTTCGCCTCGCCGAGGTACTCGACGAGTGAGCGCAGCCGCTCAAGCTCTCGGGCGTCGCCGTGTTCGCTGTCGTCAGGCATGGGCTGTCAGCCCTTCTTCTTGTGGCGCTCGATGATGCGAAGCGGGGTGGCGAAGAAGTCGAACTCCTCGCGCAGGCGGTTTTGCAGGAAGCGCTCGAACGAGAAGTGGATGCCCGCCCGCCCGCCCGCGGTGAAGACGAGGAAGGTCGGCGGGCGCGTGCTGACCTGTGTCATGTATTGGACGTGCAGGCGCGACTGGCCGCCCTTCACGGGCGCGGGCACCGTCGGCGCGCGTCCCGAAGAGATGACGCGCTCGTAGAAGGCGTTGAGCTGCGAGGTCGGGACGCGCCGGTTGCGCGCCTCGTTGGCGCGCAGGGCGAGCGGGAGCAGACGCTCGACCCTCTGCCCCTTCAAGGCCGAGATGGTGACGACCGGCGCCCATTCGAGGAACTTCATCTTGAAGCGCAGGTCGCGCTCGAACGCGGCGGGCGTGCCCGTCTCCTTGTCGGGGACGGCGTCCCACTTGTTGACGGCGAGGATGATGGAGCAGCCCGCGTCGAGCGCGTAGCCCGCGATGTTCGCGTCCAAAGCCGTCACGCCCTCGACGGCGTCGATGACGACGACCGCCACGTCGGCACGTTCCAGACTCCGGCGCGCCATCACGACCGAGAGCTTCTCGGCCATCTCCTCGGTCTTGCCCTTGCGGCGGATGCCGGCCGTGTCCACGAGGCGGAACGTGTGCCCCTCAGACTCTAAGACCGTATCGACGGCGTCGCGCGTCGTCCCCGCGACGGGCGAGACGATGACGCGCTCCTCGCCGATGAGCCGGTTCAAAAGCGATGACTTCCCGACGTTCGGGCGGCCGATGATGGCGAGCCGCACCTCGCGCGCCCGCTCCCCGTCCTCCTCGTCCGACGCCTCCTGTTCGGGGAGCCTTTCGACGACGGCGTCCAGCAGTTCGGCCACGCCGTCGCTGTTCTCGGCCGAGATGGGCAGAACGTCCTCGAAGCCGAAGCTGTAGAACTCGGCCGCGTGCGCTTCGAGCTTGGCGGCGTCGACCTTGTTGGCGGCGACGAGCACGCGCTTGCCCGTCGAGCGCAGCAGCCGCGCGAGTTCTTCGTCCAAGGGCGTCGCGCCCGCGCGCGCGTCCACGACCCAGACGAGGATGACGGCCTCGGTGATGGCGAACTCGGCCTGCCGGAAAATGTTGGCGGGGATGACCTCCTCGTCGTCGGGCACGATGCCGCCCGTGTCCACGAGCGAGAAGCGGCGGCCCGCCCACTCCGACTCGCCGTAGATGCGGTCGCGCGTGATGCCCGGCTCGTCGCCGACGATGGAGCGGCGCTCGCCGACCAGCCGGTTGAAGAGCGTGGACTTCCCCACGTTCGGCCGCCCCACAATCGCCACCAGAGGCAGCGCCCCGCCCCTTATAACTTCTCTGCTCTGCTCGCTCGACATCTCGACTTCGAAGTTTATCCTGCGCCCCTGTGCGCCGCAAGGAACTTCTCAGGGCAGAAGCCCGACCGTGAGGGAGGGCGTACGGCTTCCATTATCGCTCAAGCAGAGCAAGGCCGACGCCCTCCCTCACGGTCGGGCTTCTGCCTTTACCTTGCGCCGCGGACTGGTTGGAGATAAGCTGCGCCGCGCCGATGCGACTGCTTCGACCATTCAAAAAGATTTTCGGGAAGCCGCCCGAGGCCGCGCCGCACGTCGAACTCGGGCGGCGCGGCGAGCGGCTGGCCGCCGAACACCTGCGCGCGCTCGGCTTCGAGCTGGTGGCGTCGAACTTCAAGCTCAGCGTCGGCCGCAACCGCCGCGGCGCGGTCGTGCAGAACGAGCTCGACCTCGTCGCCTACGACGGCCACGTCCTCTGCTTCGTCGAGGTCAAGACCCGCGCCTCGGACTGGTTCGCCACGCCCGAGGCCAACGTCGACCTGCGCAAGCAGCGCCAGGTCACGCGCGCCGCGCGCGCCTACCGCCGCCTCCTCGGTTTGCAAAACGCGCCCCACCGCTACGACGTGGTCACAGTCATCCTCCCCCCGCCCGACGCCGAAGGCCGCGCGCCCGCGCCCCGCGTCGAACTGCTCCGCAACTTCTGGACGGAAGAGAAATTCCGCAAGCGGCGTTGGGGAGAGAGTAGGCAGTAGGCAGATGGCAGTAGGCAGTTAGGACAAATCCTCTTCAACTGCCTACTGCCATCTGCCTACTGCCTACTTCTGTTCATGTGCTATGCTTCGCGCCTCCCCGGCACGACCTTTCACGTCCGTAGTCCGTCAAAAAGATGAGCATCAGAAGAATCTTTCTCCCTCTCGCGCTGCTCCCCGTCGTGGGCCTCGCGGTCTGGTCTGTGCTCGCGCACGAGGGCGAGCACCACAGCCCGGGCGGGAACGGCCAGCCGAACGACGAGCCGCTCGCGGCGATGTCGAACGTGCCGTGCGTGAACGGCTTCGCCGGCACCTTCCCCTGCAACAAGGTTGACCTCGCGGCCTTCCTCCCCCTCGCCGACATCGACGGGACGAACGCGGCGGGCGTCACCGCCAACGACATCTGGGGCTGGACAGACCCTCTGACGGATAAGGAGTACGCGCTCGTCGGCCTCTCGAACGGCGTTGCCTTCGTGGACGTGACGAACCCGACCGCGCCCGTCTACCTCGGCAACCTCCCGACGCACGCCGACGACCCGAACCTCCGCCTCTGGCGCGCCGTCAAGGTCTACCGTAACCACCTCTACGTCGTCAGCGAGATCACCAACCACGGCATGCAGGTCTTCGACCTGACGCAGCTCCGCAACGTCACGTCGCCGCCCGTCGTCTTCGGCGAGACCGCGCACTACGACAACGTCAGCCGCGCGCACACCATCGCCATCGACGAGGAGACCGGCTACGCCTACCTCGCCGGGAGCCGCCCCGCCGCCGGCCGCACGCCCGGCGTGGACACTTGCAGCGACGCCGTGACGAACTCCACGGGCAAGCTCGTCGGCCGCGGCCTCCACGTCGTGGACATACGCAACCCCGCGGCGCCCAAATTCGCCGGCTGCGTGGACGACGACGGCTACGTGCACGAGACCGAGTGCGTCATCTACCGCGGCCCGGACGCGCAGTACCAGGGCCGTGAAATCTGCTTCAACGCCAACGAGGACACGCTGACCATCGTTGACGTGACGGACAAGGCCGCGCCGCATCAACTCTCGCGCACGACCTACGCCGGGCGCGGCTACACGCACCAGGGGTGGCTGACGGGCGACCACGCGCGCTTTCTTTTAGACGACGAGCTGGACGAGCAGAATTTTTCGCTCCCGAAGAACCGCACCTTCATCTGGGACGTGTCCGACCTCGACGCGCCCTTCGTGCAGGGCGTCTTCCAGGGCTCGACCCAGTCCATCGACCACAACCAGTACGTCCGCGGCACACAAGCCTTCCAGTCGAACTACCGCAGCGGACTGCGCGTCGTGGACGTGCGCAACGCTTCCTCGGCGAGCTTGAACGAGGTCGGCTTCTTCGACGTGTACCCGTTGGACGACCAGGCGCTCTTCAACGGCACCTGGAGCAACTACCCCTTCTTCGCGAGCGGCACCGTGGTCGTGAGCGGCATCGAGCAGGGCCTCTTCGTCCTGCGCCCGCAGACGGGGATGCCCGTGCGCATTGACTACGAGCCCTTCTTCGTCCGCCAGCAGTACCGAGACTTCCTCGGCCGCGACCCGGACGAACCCGGCCAGGCATTCTGGACGCAGGAGATCGAGAAGTGCATGGGCGACGCCGTCTGCCGCGAGGTGAAGCGGATCAACGTGAGCGCCGCCTTCTTCCTCTCGATTGAATTCCAGGAGACGGGCTACCTCGTCTACCGCATGCAGAGGGCTTCGTTCGGCACGCGGCCGACCTTCGCCGGCTTCACGCAGGACGCGCGGCAGGTCGGGCAGAACGTCGTCGTGGGCCGGAACGGCTGGGAGCAGCAGTTGGCCGCCAACAAGGCCGCCTTCGCCGAAGCCTGGGTGCAGCGCCCCGCCTTCCTCGCAGACTTCCCCGCCGGGATGGCGGCACAGGATTACGTCTCGAAGCTCTTCCAGCGCGCGGGCGTCAACCCCACGGCCGCGGAGACGCAGGCGGCGGTCGCGGCCTACGGCGACGGCAGCACGCAGGGGCGCGCGCTCGCCCTGCGCTCGGTCGCCGAGGGCGCGACCGTCACGCAGGCGCACAAGAGCCCCGCCTTCGTCCTCATGGAATACTTCGGCTACCTCCGCCGCGACCCCGACGAGGAGGGCTACAACTTCTGGCTCAGGAAGCTCGACGACTTCAACGGCAACTACGTCGAGGCCGAGATGGTCAAGGCTTTCATCACGTCGCTTGAGTACCGGCAGAGGTTCGGGCAGTAACTCAGGCGGGCCGCTTGACAAAGGCGTTCGAATCAGTAGAATTTCAGACGCTCACGCGGGAGTAACTCAGCGGTAGAGTGCGACCTTGCCAAGGTCGAAGTCGCGGGTTCAAATCCCGTCTCCCGCTTCGAAACGGTGAAGTCGGAACGCTGAACGCGGAACTAGGACAGACACAGTTCATCGTTCAGCCTTCCGACTTCGTCGTTTATACGGCGGCGTAGCCAAGTGGTAAGGCAGAGGTCTGCAAAACCTTTATTCGTCGGTTCGATTCCGACCGCCGCCTTCAACAGAATCAATAACTTAGGGCGTCCGCAACGGACGCCCTTTGTCATTTGGTCTGCCAATAGTCTACCAAAATCATAAGCCGTCATTTACTGTCTCTTGTATCAACGCACCTTCCTGATAGATTTCATCATGAGCAAAGTTGTATTAGAGTGCGTTCATTCCAGGAGCGGGGCGCTGAATCAGTTCGCCATCCTGTTCGACGGTAGAGTGCCGATGGGCGGCCTCAGTTCAAACTCACTTACACAGAATGCTTAGAACCTCCTAGGATTTTACTACCGCCTTACGCAACTGCTCCTCGCCCTTCACGTCGTGGTAACCGAGATCTTCAGCGCTCACCTCCAGTTTTTCGCCCGTCAGCTCTAGAAGCTCCTTCACGGTGAAGCTGGCCGCGTCGCTGGCCCCGAGCACGTTCATGTCCTCTTCATGCTCGTAATCTTCGAAAATGTCTTCGAGCTTAAATAATTTCGGTCGCATGCGCCTCACGCTCCATCACTCAGGCCGCGGCCACTTCCGGGGAAGGGGCATACGGCAGGGCGGCTGGCAGGGCTTCCTTTATCACGGATAGTCATCACCCTCGTGAACTCTTCGCCGCCTTAGAGGCGGATGCGCACTTCGCGCATCCACATTTCACGCCTTGCGCCGCGAGGTATTTTTTAACGAACGCTTCTCCGTAGTCGAACATGATCTCTTCCCCGGCCCGGATGGCCCTCTTCGACCAAATCCAGATCCGCTTACCGTCGGCATAGGCAACGGCGTTCGGCCGGCATGAGTGGTTGAGGTAACGGGCGAGGTTGGTCCGCGCAGAGCCGTCGATATAGCAATCCTCGTTGATCTCAAAGAGGTATTTACCGCCTTTGACCTCCGCCTCTGCGCCGTTGATGAGCTTGCCGACGAATTCGATAATTCGTCTCCCGGCCGGGATCGGCCGTAAGGTAAAAAGGCCCAGCCCCGTGACGGAGCGCTTGACGGCTAATGTGCTATGACGCTTCGGCATTAAGCCCCACGCTCGTCAGACGAACGCGGCAGGGCGCGCGCGCGTACAGCGAGCCGCCGCCGGCCGGTTCCGCCGGCAGTGATAGTTCACGCGGCAACGGCTGTCCGGTTCAAGCCCGCCGGGCGGCCTCGAAGAATTCGGCGAACAGCGGGTGACGAATCAAACTGCCCTTGACCGGACTGTTGCCGGCGTGCCAGTTCGCCACGGCTTCTTTCATCTGGGCTAGCCCCCAATGCTCTTTCGCCGCCTTCGCCCCCCGCCTTACCTCCCCGATCCTCCGCAGCACCGCCCGGTTGACCTTGGCAAGCAGCTCCTTCGGTACGATGTCGAGCGTGTCGTAAATGATCCACCGCTCAAGTGACCTGAGGTAGCTGGGCAGGGCGACGTGGAAACTGCCGACGCCGAGGTAGTGTTCCAGCGTGATCACCTTGTGCGCCAGGTTCCCCGGTAAAAAGAGGGTCTGCCCAGGCCCGACGGTGAACCAACCGGAACTCGGCAGCGTGAGGAATGTTTCGAGGTCGAACGTGGCCTGCTCACAAACCGGGTCGCGGTCTACGTCCTGGAACCCCGCGGCCCTCCCCTCGAGCCTGTCCCACGCCAGCCAGAGCTTTCTGCCGAGGAAGCAGTGGTTGGTGCCGTCGCAGTCGTCGGCGTGGATGTCCGTTAAGTTCCCCTCGGAGCTGATCACGAGGGTCATCATCTCGATGGTCTGCCTGAAGACACCGCCGGACTCCGGGTCGTTGCACAGGACGTTAAAATCGCTGAGCGCCGTCGTGTCTATCAGGTCGTCGAACTTCGTCTCGCGGAAATGGAGGTCGGTGACGCTCAGGATTGAGCGGCCGCCCTCCCACCGCCGAATCACTTCGGGGATTCTCATGCGGCAGCGCTGGCGTGAGCGGCCTTTCTGAATGCGCGCGGTACGTGACTTAGGGAAGCCGGACCTGATTCCCTCGGCGAGCACCTCCCGGAGGTCTCCCCCGTCGCCGCCCCTGACAGGGACTCGGAGGTTTTCGAACAAACAGACCTGGCCGCGCGACATCTGAGCAAACATCAGCGGACGTGAGTACGGAGTCGGCTTGACACGTTTCCTCTTCAAGAGCGGGAGGTCCCGCTCGTGTACTCTCAAGGTTCTGTCTATGGACGCGGCCTTTTCCCACAACGTGATCAACTCGGCAGACATAAAATCCTCCTTCTTTGCCAAGCCAGTTACGACCGTTGATTTAAGGCAGCCGGCTGCGCACACCCGCCGCAGGTCTACTTAGTGCCGTGCGTGCACTGCGGGGTGTGGCCGGTGTAGGTAGCGGCCGCTCGACAGATACGCGCGACGCCGTATGCAGCGGGTGGGGCAAGGGTCGGCCAGCGCCAGCAGCAGCGAGGCGGGCGCCTGCACCACCAAAGGGCACATGAGACGTTGGATCGATTTCGAGTTTCTTAACCTCGAAGTGCCGCGGCCTCAGGCAGTAGACGCGTCGCGCTCCTGCTTCGGCATCAATACGCCGCCGGACTGCTGCTGCGATGTTAGACCCGCTCGTGCCTACAAAGGGTCACGCGAGCCGCGTTGCACTGCAACCTTGAGCGCCTGCGACTTGCGCAGCAGTCCGCGCTCGTAGAGCCGCATCATCTCATCCAGTTCGTGCCAGCCATCCGCGTCGAGCGCCCCCTTCCGATTCCGCTCAAGCAGCTCGCTCAGGCGCGCGTCCTGCTCGCCGGTGAGGCCGAGTTCGGCGAGGGCCAACACCTCTTCGTCCGAGAGCCCTTCGACTGGTCTTTCCACCGTCACAGACTCCAGCCGCGCGGCTAGCACGTCTTCGACGCTGCGGTGGGTTTGCGCCGCCACCTGCCCCGCCGCGTGCGGGGTCGTTGTTGACGTAGGAGTAGCGGTTGAACGTCTGCGGGTTCGCCAACTCCATGCTCCCGCCGGAGGGGTCGGGCGCCGTCCACCGCGCCGACGCCGAGTCGAACTCCCGCCACAGCGTGTGGCCCATCCCCGTCGCATCG
>JAFAZX010000103.1 GCA_019239425.1 Acidobacteriota bacterium | reverse complement strand
CTACAAGTGGGGGCACTCGCGGCGCTGTCTCGCCGACGTGCTGGCCGACGCTTACGAGCGCCTGCTCGGGAGCGGGCGGGCCGTGACGCGCGCCGAGGTCGAGCGCGACGTGGCCCGCCTGTTCTCCGGCAACTTCCGCGCGTGGGTCGGACACTCCTGAGAATTTCAAATTTGAAATTAAAAGGGGAGCAACTGATGAGAAGGGTCGTCGCCGCCAGTCTTCTTCTACTCGCCTGTTCGTTCGTCCCGACACGGGCACGGCAATCGAGCCCGCCCGAGTGGGAAGACCCGCGCGTCTTCGCCGTGAACCGCGAGCCGATGCACGCGACCTTCGTCCCTTACCCGGACGAGGCCACAGCACGCCGCGGGGCGCTCGCCTACGCGCCGGGCGCGCCGCCAGCCCCCGCCTCGCCGTACGTCTTGTCCCTGAACGGCATGTGGAAGTTCAACTGGGTGAAGGAACCTTCCGTCAGGCCCGCCGATTTCTATAAACCCGAGTTCGACGTGTCGGCTTGGAAGGAGATACGCGTCCCCTCGAACTGGGAGTTCGAAGGATACGGCACGCCCATCTTCCTCAACATCATCTACCCCTTCAAGCGCGACGCGCCGAAGGTGACGGAGGAGCCGCCGAAGGACTGGACGACCTACGACGAGCGCAACCCGGTCGGCTCTTACCGGCGCACCTTCAACGTCCCCGCGTCCTGGGACGGGCGCGAGACCTTCCTCGTGCTGCACGGCGTCAACTCGGCCTGCTACGTCTGGGTCAACGGGCAGAAGGTCGGCTACAGCGAGGACAGCCGCCTGCCCGCGGAGTTCGACGTGACGAAGTACGTCCGGCCGGGCGCGAACACTTTGGCCGTCGAGGTCTACCGCTTCTCGGACGGGAGCTACATGGAAGACCAGGACTTCTGGCGGCTCTCGGGCATCTTCCGCGACGTGGAGCTGGTCTCGCGCGCGCCCGTCCACGTCCGCGACTTCTACGCGCGCACGACGTTTGACGAGAACTACAGGGACGGCCGTCTCGCCTTGAACGTGAAGGTGCGGAACGCCTCCGCGTCGGGGGAGAAGTTCACGCTGCGGGCGAAGCTGTTCGACTCGAAAGGCGCGGCGGTCGGCGCGCCCCTCTCTTCGGCGCAGACGGCGGCGGCGGGCGGCGAAGTCTCGCTCGACCTCGCGCAGAACGTGGTCAACCCTCTGAAGTGGTCGGCCGAAGAGCCGAACCTCTACACGCTCGTCCTCACGCTCGAAGACGCGCGGGGCCGCGTCGTCGAAGCGATACCGTGGCGGCTCGGCTTCCGCACGAGCGAGATTAAGAACGGTCAAATCCTCGTCAACGGGCGGCCGGTTGTGATTAAGGGCGTCAACCGGCATGAGCACGACCCGGACTTGGGGCAGGTCGTGACGCGCGAGATGATGTTGAAAGACATTCTCCTGATGAAGCAGCACAACATCAACGCCGTGCGCACGAGCCACTACCCGAACGCCGAGGGCTGGTACGCGCTCTGCGACGAGTACGGCCTCTACGTGCAGGACGAGGCCAACATCGAGTCGCACGGCTACGGCGCGAACGAGAAGCAGCGCATCTCCGACTCGGAAGACTTCACCGAGGCGCACGTCGAGCGCGTCCGGCGCACCTTCGAGCGCGACAAGAACCACGCGAGCATCTTCCTCTTCTCCCTGGGGAACGAGGCCGGCTGGGGGCGCAACTTCGAGGCGGCGCGCGCGTGGGTGAAGACGAACCACCCCGAGCTGATCCTCGTCTACGAGGCCGGCGCGAGCGTCCACAGCGACGCCTTCAACCCGATGTACACGAAGCCGCAGAACCTCGTGAAGTACTGGGAGCAGAAGGGCGGGGGGAAGCCTTTCTACCTCGTCGAGTACGCGCACTCGCTCGGCAACAGCACGGGGAATTTGCAGGAGTACTGGGACGTGCTCGAGTCGCGCGCGAACTTCCACGGCGGCTTCATCTGGGACTGGGTCGACCAGACCTTCAGGAAGAAGACCGCGGACGGCCGAGACCTCTGGGCCTACGGCGGCGACTACGGCGACAAGCCGAACGACGGCAACGGCGGCGACGGCCTCATCTTCGCCGACCGGCGCACGCAGCCCGAACTCGAAGAGGTGAAGAAGGTCTACCAGTTCGTCAAGGTCGAGCCGGTCGACCTCGCCGCGGGCCGCGTCCGCGTCCGCAACAAGCACATCTTCGCAGACCTCTCCTACGCCGAGGGCAGTTGGGAACTGGCCGAGGACGGGAAAGTCATCCAGAGCGGAAAGCTGCCGCGACTGCGCACCGCCGCGGGCCAGTCCGAAGAGGTAACGCTCGCGGGATGGCGCCCCGCCGCGCGGAAGGCCGGCGCCGAATACTTCCTCAAGGTGACGTTCGCGCTCGGCGCGGACGCGTCGTGGGCGAAGCGCGGGCACGTCGTCGCGTGGGACCAGTTCGCGATACCCAACACCACGCTGGCGCTGATACAAACCAAGTCGGACATCCCCGACCTCAACGTAGAGGAGACGGCCGACGCCGTCGTGCTGCGCGGCCCGCGCTTCCTCGCGCGGGTAGGAAAGGCGAGCGGCGCGCTCGAAGCGTACGAGGTGGGCGGGCGCGCTCTCATCGCGGGGCCGCTCGCGCCGAACTTCTGGCGCGCGCCGATTAACAACGACATGGGCAACCAGATGGCGAAGCGGCTGGGCGTCTGGCGCACGGCCGCCGCCGAGCGGAAGGTGACGAAGGTCTCGGTCGAGCAGCTCCAGACGTTCGCGGCGCGCGTGACGGTCGAGGCCGCGCTTCCGCCTGAAGGTTCAAAGACGCGCACGACCTTCACCGTCTACGGCAGCGGTGTCGTCGAGGTCGAGAGCGCGCTCACGCCCGCGGCGGACGCGCCGGAGCTTCCGCGCGTGGGGATGCAGATGCGGATGCCGGGAGAGTTCCGCAACGTCCGCTGGTACGGGCGCGGGCCGCAGGAGACGTACTGGGACAGGCGGACGGGCGCGGCCGTCGGCATCTACCGCTCGAACGTCGACCAGCTCTGGACGCCGTACGTCGAGCCGCAGGAGAACGGCAACCGGACGGACGTGCGCTGGGTCACTTTCACGAACGCCGCGGGCGCTGGCCTGCGCGTGGTCGGCATGCCGACCTTCTACTTCAGCGCGTGGCCGTTCGCGATGTCGGAACTCGAACGCGCGAAGCACTCGGCCGAGATACAGATGTCGAAGGAGATCACGGTCAACCTCGACTACTTGCAGATGGGCGTCGGCGGCGACGACAGTTGGGGCGCACAGCCGCACGCGGAGTACCGCCTGCCGGCCAAGCCCTACACGTACAGGTTCCGGCTCGACCCCGTCGTCCCTTGAGAATTTGAAAGTTCAAATTTGAAATTTAATCGTTATGGCTTTCGACCGAGAGGAGCTGCTGCGCACGTTCGCCCTCGCCAACGAGTTCAAGGAGGGTGACGCGACGTTAGGCGGGACGCGGGACGAACGGTTGCGCGCGTCGGCGCGCTCGGCGCTCGGCGCGTTGACGTTGGGTGAGTTGCGGGCCGCGGCGTTCGTCGAGGACGGCGTGAGCGAGGCTTTGGACGCGGCGCTCGACCGAAGGCTCGCGGCGGAAATCTCAAACCTGACGGTCGCGGGGTTGAAGCGTCTTCTTCTGGGCGAGGGCGGCGCGGGGTGGGTTCGGCGTTACCGGGACGGGTTGGGCAGCGAGTCAATCGCCGCGGTCGTCAAGCTCATGACGAACGACGAGCTCTCGGCGGTCGCGCGCAAGCTCTTCAACCCCCTGCCGGGCGAGGGCGTGGCCGTCGGCTCGCCGGGACACTTCGGCTCGCGCCTGCAGCCGAACAGTCCGGGCGACGACGAGGAGGAGATACTCTTCTCCGTCCTCGAAGGTCTCACCTACGGCTGCGGCGACGTCATCCTCGGCCTCAACCCCGCGGGCGACGACCTGGAGACAATCGTCCGCCTCGAAGAGCTGCTCCGCTCCGTCGTCGAGCGTCTCCAACTCCCCACGCGCTACTGCGTCCTCTCCGACATCGTGAAGCAGTCGAGCGCGCGCCAGCGCGTGAAGGTTGACGTGGGCTTTCAGAGCCTGGCCGGCACTTCGAAGGCGCTCGGCGGGATGGTCGGGTTAGACGTGGAGGGCGTGATGGAACTCGCGCGCGGCTTCGAGGGCCTCTACTTCGAGACAGGGCAGGGCGCGGAGGTGACGAACGGCGCGGCCGAAGGGTTAGACATGGTCACGCTCGAAGCGCGGACGTACGGCGTCGCGCGCCACGTGGGGAAGCGGACGGGCGCGTGGATGATCGTCAACGACGTGGCCGGGTTCATCGGGCCGGAGGTCTTCAGGACGGGCGAACAGCTTCTGCGCGCGTGCCTGGAAGACACCGTGATGGCGAAGCTGCACGGGCTGACGATGGGCCTGGACGTGTGCTCGACCTTCCACATGGGCGTCGAGCCGTCCGAGCTGAAGCGGGTCACGGCCGAGGTCGTCGAGCGCGCGGCGCCCGCGTACCTGATGGCCGTCGCGGGCAACGCCGACCCGATGCTCGGCTACCTGACGACCTCCTTCCGCGAGCACCCGCAGTTGCGCGCGCGCACGCGGAAAAGCATCTCGACGCCGATGCGGAGGCGTCTGAACGAACTCGGGGTATTGGACTCAAGCGGACGGCCGCGCGCGGGCGCGGAGAGTGTGGCGGCGCTCTACGCCGCGTATTCGAGGGCCGGCGGCGACACGCGCACCGACGAGGCTCTGCGCGCCGAAGCTTTGAAGAAGGTCGAGACGTTGAAGGGGCGCGGCTTCGACCTCGGCCTCGGCCGCGCGGAAGGGTTCGAGGCGCCGCCCGCGGTCGGGGCGCGGCTTGAGATGATTTACAAGCACGCGCGGCGCGCTCTCTACTCGACGATTGACGAAGGGGTCTTGCGGGAAGTCAGTCCGAAGCACCTGCGCGTGCTGACGCCGGCGCGCGACCGCGAGCATTACCTTTCGGAGCCTGCGGCGGGCGAGCTGCTGCGGCCGGAGGACGCGGCGCGCGTCTCGACGCTCTATGGCGCCCGGCTTCCGCAAGTGCAGCTCGTCCTCTCGGACGGACTCAACGCCGACGCGCTCAACGAGAATTTGCGGGCCGTCCTGCCGCGCCTGCGCAGGGAGTTGACGGAGTCGGGTCTGCACGTCGGCGAGGTCAACCTGGTCTTGACGAACGGGCGCGTGCGCGCGGGCTATCACGCGGGCGAGCTGCTGGGCGTTGACTTGATCGTTCATCTCATCGGCGAGCGGCCGGGGACGGGCCTGAACACGCTCTCGGCCTACGTCACCTACGGGCGCGACGCGGCGGGGAAGTCGCGTTGGAGTCCTTCGCTCGACCACGCGTGCACGACCGCCGTCTGCGGCATCAACGCGAAGGGGAAGCGCGCGGACGCGGCCGTCGAGGAGATAAGGGCTTGCGTCTCGCGCGCGTTCGAAGAGCGGCGCTCGGGCGTGGCGCTCGGCTCGGGGTTCAAGAAACGGTAGGAAGTTGGGTTCGTTTGGACGGAATCTCGGAAGGTTTGGAGAAGCGTCCGAGAGGGTGTTGACTTTCGGTTTGCCAGATTGGATATTGTCGCCATACAGCCAACGCTTCGGCGCGTCGCCGCCGGGGCGTTTGAATTTTTCAACCGGTCGGCGCCTGCGACGGTGACCGGCCTGCCTCCGTTGACGCGTGCGTGATGAGTAAGGGGCAGTTCACCACAGAGACACAGAGGCACAGCTTGTTGACTATTGTCTTCAAAGCTGTGCCTCTGTGTCTCTGTGGTGAAATCCTCCGGGCGTAACCCTCAGGTCGGAGTTGGGACAAATCTGATTTCCGCTGCATGGAAAGGCTCCTGCAGTTTCTCTCGGGTCAGGAGCGCGCCGTCTTCGCGAACGGGCGTTTCGGCTTCGACGTGCGCCCGCACACGCTCGTCATCGTCGCCTGCGCGCTGGCGCTCGTCGCCTTCGTCTACTTCGCGTACGTGCGCCCGCGCACGCGCCTCGGCGGCACGACGCGCGCCGGCCTCATCGCCCTGCGCTCGGCGCTCTTCCTCCTCATCCTCTTCCTGCTCTTAAAGCCCGTGGTCGTGGTGCCCTCGGTCGTCCCGCGCAGCAGCACCGTGGCGCTCGTCGGGGACGACTCGCGCAGCATGCAGATGGCCGACGCGGGCGGCGGCCTCACGCGCCTCGAAGCGATGAAGGCCGCGCTCTTCGACCCGGAGGGCGACTTCCAGAAGCGCCTGCGCGAGAAGTTCAGGACGCAGGAGTACGGCTTCTCAAGCCAACTCGACAACGTCGGCGACGTCGCAGAACTGACGGGCGAAGGCGGCGCGAGCGACCTCTCGGGCGCGCTTGCGGAGGCGGCGAGGCGTTCGACGGGGGCGCCCCTGTCGGCCGTCGTGCTCGTCTCGGACGGCGCGGCGAACGCGGGCGCAGACCTGGGCGCGGAGCTGCGCAACCTGCGCGCGCGCGGCCTGCCCGTCTACACGGTCGGCGTCGGGAGCGCGCGCCGCCCGGCCGACGCGGAACTGGTGCGCGTCAACCTCCCGCGCCGCGTGCTCGTCGGTTCGAGCGTCGAGGTCGAGGCGTTCGTGCGCGCGAGCGGCTACGGCGCGACGAAGGTGCGCATCGCGGCGAGCGAGGACGGCCGCGCGGTCAGGACGGACGAGTTCCCCCTGCGCGGCGGCGAGACCGAGGTCGTGCGGATGGAGCTTGTGCCGGAGACGCCGGGCACGCACCGCTACACGTTCGACGTACAGCCGCTCGAAGGCGAGCTGACGGTCGAGAACAACCGGCGCGAGGCCCTGGTCGAAGTCGTCGAGGGGCCGATGCGCGTGCTCTACGTCGAGGGCGAGCCGCGCTGGGAACTGGGCAAGCTGCGCGACTCGCTCGCGCGCGACGAGAAGAACGTCCAGCTCATCTCCCTCCTGCGCACGGGCGAGAACAAACTCTACCGGCAGGGCGTCTCGGGCGAGGCGGAGCTGTCGGAAGGTTTCCCTAAAACCGAGGGGGAGCTGTTCGCATACGACGGCCTGATGTTGGGAAGCGTCGAGGCGAGCTTCTTCACGGCCGAGCAGTTGCGTGCGATTGAGGCTTTCGTCGCGCGCCGGGGCGGCGGGCTGCTCGCTTTAGGGGGACGCTTCGCCTTCGGCGCGGGGGGCTACGCGGGCACGCCCGTGGCCGACGCGCTCCCCTTCGTCATCAACGCGCGGCCTTCGGGCGTGCCGCAGGCGCCGAACCCGGATGCGTACGCGGCCGTCTACAAGGCGCAGCTCACCGCGCGCGGCGCCTCGCACCCGGTCACGCGCCTGAGCGAAGACCGGCAGCAGAGTCAGAAGACCTGGAGCGAACTGCCGCCCGTCTCCGTCCCCGAAGCGCCCGCGGGCGTGAAGCCGGGCGCGACCGTCCTGCTCGAAGCGCGGCGCGCGGAGGGCGCGGGGCGCGCGGGTGGGGCCGTGACGCTGCTCGCGCAGCAGCGCTACGGGCGCGGGCAGGCGCTCGCGTTCGCGGCGTCGGACACCTGGCGCTGGCGGATGCGCATGGACTCGAAGAGCAACGCGCACGAGAACTTCTGGCGTCAGATGTTACGTTACCTTGTGCAAACAACCCCGCGCCAGTTCGAGGTCGCGGCCGAGCAGGACGTATACGCCGACGGCGACACGGTGCGCATCGTCGCCGACCTGAGGGATAAGAAGTTCGACCCGGCGGCGGACGCGCGCGCCGTCGCGCACGTCACGAAGCCCTCGGGCGCGACCGTCGAGGTGCCGCTCCGCTTCACCGCGCGCGACGAGCGGGCGGTCTACGTCGGCGAGTTCAAGGCCGACGAGTTGGGTCGTCATCGGATCGAGCTGACGGCAAGCGGCGTCTCCATCGGCGAGGCCGCGGCGCAGTCGGAGTTCCTGGTCGCGGAGCTGAACCGCGAGTTCTACGACGCCTCGCTCAACGAGGAGCTGCTCAAGCGCGTCGCCGCCGAGACGGGCGGCAGGTACTACACGCTCGAAGAGGCCGGCGCGCTCGTCGCCGATCTGACCTACCGTCAGACCGACAACTCGCGCCCCGTGACGAAAGACCTCTGGGACATGCCCGTCAACTTCCTCCTGCTCGTCGGCCTCTTGAGCGGCGAGTGGTTCCTGCGCAAGCGGCACGGGCTGGCGTGACGGTAAAAGATATGAACCACAGAGACACAGAGACACAGCTTGGACACAGCTTCTTGTCTTGGGCTGTGTCTCTGTGTCTCTGTGGTTAATTTTAACTGACTGCAATGTGGCGTCGTCTAACCGGTGTGCTCGCGTGTTGCTGCTTCGCGGCGGGCGTGGCGTGTGCGCAAGGCGCGGCGGCGCGGCCGGCGGCCGACCCGAACAAGTACGCCGTCATCCTGAGCGGGGCGAGCGGCGAGGAGGAGTACGCGAAGCGCTTCGCGCAGTGGACGGCGGCGCTGCGGCGCGCGCTCGTCGAAAGGTTCGGGTTCGACGAGGCGCGCGTGACGGTTCTGTCGGAATCGCCCGAGGGCGGGCGCGCTTTGAAGGCCACGGCCGAGGAGGTGCGGCGCACGTTCCAGACCCTGCGCTCGTCCGCCGGGCCGGAGAGCACTGTCTTCGTCTTCCTCATCGGACACGGCACTTACGACGGGCGACAGGCGAAGTTCGGCCTCGTCGGCCCTGACCTGACGGCGAACGAGTACGCGGAGCTGCTGGACGGCCTGACGGTGAAGCGCGTCGTCGTCTTAAACATGGCGAGCGCGAGCGGCGAGTTCATCAAGCCGCTCTCTGGTCGCAACCGGGTCGTCGTCGCCGCGACGCGCAGCGGGCAGGAGCAGAACGCGACGCGCTTCCCCGAGTTCTTCATCGAAGCCCTCACGAGCCGCGAATCGGACGCCGACCAGAACGGCCGCGTCTCCATCTTCGAAGCCTTCGACTACGCCGCGCGGATGACGGCCGAGCGGTACAAGCGCGACGGTCGCTTGGCGACCGAGCACGCGATGTTTGACGACAGCGGCGACGGCGTCGGCCACGCGACCGCCGAGGGCGGCGACGGCGTGCTCGCGCGCACGACCTACCTCGACTCGCTCACGGCGGAGCAGGCGGCGGCCACGGCCGAGGCGGCGCGCCTGCTGCGCGAGCGCGAGCGGCTCGAAGTCGAGGTCGAGCAGCTCAAGGCGCGAAAGACCTCTCTGCCGGAGTCGGAGTACGAGGCCGAGCTCGAACGCATCTTCGTCAGTCTCGCGAAGGTGAACCGCAGCATCAAGAGGGGCGCGCAGTGAGGGCGGCTTTGAAGTCCAACCCGACGTTTCTCGCGCTGGCCTTCGCCGCGGCGCTCGCCTGCGCCTTCGCACACGCAGGCCGTGCACAGTCGAACGGCGACGCGCTGCCGGGCGAGGCCGAGCTGAAGCGCGGCGAGTACGCGCGCGCGATAGAGCTGCTGGGCGCGCGCCTGAAGACGAGCCCTTCGGACGCGACGGCGCAGAGACTTCTGCTGCGCGCGCAGCTGGAGACGGGCCGCTACGCCGAGGCCGAGACTTCGGCGCGCGCCTTCCTCGGCGCGCACCCGGAGGCCGGCGGCGTGCGTCACGAGTTGGCCGAGGCGCTGGCTGCGACGGGGCGTTACAGGGAGGCGATTGGCGAGTTCGAGCGCGCCGCGACGGGGCCCGCGAGCGACGTGCGCCGCGCGGAGTTGTTGGAAGCGACGGGGCAGGAGTCGCGCGCGCGCGAAATCTACAGCTCGCTCGTCAGGTTCTATCAGGAGAGCGGGCCGACCGACGCGCCGACGCTGGCCGCGGTCGCGCGCGCGCTCGTCCGGCTCGAAAGGTTTCAGGACGCGCGCAACCTCTACGCCGACGCCGTCGAGTCCGACCCCGAATGCGTCGAGGCTCAGCTCGGCGGCGGCGACCTCTTCACGGAGAAGTACAACTACGCCGAGGCGGCCGTCTTCTTCGAAGACGCTTTGAAGGTCAACCCGAACAGCGCGCGCGCGCACCTCGGCGTCGCCCTCAACAAGCGGATCGAAGGCGACGAACAGGTTCTCTCAGCGCTTGCACGCGCGCTCGCCGTCAACCCGAACATGGTCGAGGCGCGCGCGCTCGCCGCCGCGCTCGAACTCGAATCCGGCGAGTTCGAAGACGCCAACGTGGAGATAGAGAAAGGGCTGAAGGTCAACCCGAACTCGGCCGAGCTGCACGCGCTGCGCGCGTCGATGCTCTACTTGCAGGACAGGGACTACTCGGCCGCGGCCGCGCAGGCGCTTCAGTCGAACCCGCGTTACGGACGGCTCTACGAGACGCTCGCGCACTACGCGACCATCACGCGCCGCGTCGAGCAGGCGGCGGACTTCTCGCGCCGCGCCGTCGAGCTGTCGCCGCGGCTCTGGAGCGCGCACCTGAGTCTGGGGATGGCCTTGCTGCGCCTGGGCCGGATGGAGGAGGGGCGGGCCGAGGTCGAGAAGTCTTTCGAGGGCGACCCGTTCAACGCGTGGGCCAAGAACACGCTCGACCTGCTCGACACGATGCGGGACTTCCGCGAGACGCGGCGCGGCCCGTTCGTCATCAAGGCGGCGGCGAACGAGACGGAGGTGCTCGCGCCGCTCGCCGCCGATTTGCTCGAAGAGGCGGCCGCGAAGCTGACCGCGAAATATAAGTTCACGCCGAAGGGGCCGGTCTACGTCGAGCTCTTCCCCAACCACGAAGACTTCGCCGTGCGCGCCCTGGGCCTGCCGGGCTTGGGCGCTCTGGGCGTCTGCTTCGGGCAGGTCGTCGCGCAGGACTCGCCCTCGGCGCGCGCGGCCGGCGAGTTCAACTGGGGCGGCACGCTGTGGCACGAGTACACGCACGTCATCACGCTCCAGATGACCGACTACCGCATCCCGCGCTGGTTCTCCGAAGGGCTTTCGGTCTACGAGGAGCGGCGCGCGCGGCCCGGCTGGGGCGGCGGCTGGAACCCGCCCGTGCTGCGCGCCTACGCCGCCGGGCGCTGGTTCAAGATCGCGAACCTCGACGCGGGCTTCGTGCGGCCGCGGCAGCCCGACGACTTGCAGCTCGCCTACTTCCAGGCGTCGCAGGTCGTCGAGTTCGTCAACGACCGCTACGGCTTCGACGCGGTGCTCAGGATGCTCGCGCTCTACCGCGACAAGGCGCGCACGCCCGAGGTCTTGCGGCAGGCTTTGAAGCTGAGTGAAGACGAGTTCGACCGCGCTTTTCTTGAGTACGTCGGGACGAAGGCGCGGCCCCTGCTGGCGGGACTCGGCGAGCCGCTGGGCGGCGTCTCACAGCTTTCGAAGAACGACGTGCTGAGCATGCTCTCGGCGCGCGACACGTACGCGCTGCGCCTGCGCGCGGGCCAGCTGCTGCGCGAAGAGGGTGACCTCGAAGGCGCCGCCGGGCACTTCCGGCGCGCGGCCGAGCTCTACCCTTTCTACGCGGGCGAGGGGAACGCCTACGAGGCGCTCGCCGACATCTACGAGAAGCGCGGCGACACGGCGGCGGCGGCCGAGGCGCTCGAAACGCTCTTGAAGTACGACGAGACGAACCTGAAGGCGACCGTACGCCTCGCAGACCTGCGGTTCAAGCAGGGCGACGCGGCGCGCGCCGTCGGGGCTCTGCGCCTCGGCTTCTACGTCGCGCCCTTCGAGCCGACGACGCACGCGCGCGCGGGCGAACTCTACATGGGTGCGAAGGACGCGGCCGCCGCGCTCACGGAGTTTCAGTCGGCGCTCGCGCTCCGCCCGCCCAACGAGGCCGAGGCGCACTACAACGTCGCCCGCGCCTTCCACGCCCTGGGCAAGACGGCCGACGCCAAGCGTTCAGTCTTACGTGCGCTCGAAGCCGCGCCCAGTTACGAGAAGGCGCAGGAGCTTTTGTTGACCATCACGGGACAGTGAGAAGAAATGATGAATGATGAATGCTGAGTGATGAATGGGGAGTGGGTGCTGGGTGCTGGGTTCTGGTTTTGTCTTCCCAGCACCCAGCACCCAAAACCCAGAACCCGTCTTCAGTTCATCATCCATCACTCATCATTCATCATTCCAGGAGAGTACATGGCGGTCGAGACGAACGTGTTGCGCGACGAGGAGCTGTTGGGGCGGCTGGCGACGGCGCGCGAGGGCCTGCTCGGGGAGATACGCAAGGCCATCAAGGGGCAGGACGAGGTAGTCGAGCAGGTCTTGCTCTCGCTCTTCGTGGGCGGGCACTCGATCATCACGGGCGTCCCCGGCCTGGCGAAGACCCTGCTCGTGCGCACCGTCGCCTCGGTGCTCGACCTCTCTTTCAAGCGCATCCAGTTCACGCCCGACCTGATGCCCGCCGACATCACCGGCACCGAGATCATTGAGGAAGACCGAGCCACGGGCCGGCGCGCGATGGAGTTCATCCGCGGCCCCGTCTTCGCCAACATCGTCCTCGCCGACGAGATCAACCGCACGCCGCCCAAGACGCAGGCCGCGCTGCTCGAAGCGATGCAGGAGGGGCGCGTCACCGTGCAGGGCGTGAGCTACGACCTGCCGCGACCCTTCCACGTCATCGCCACGCAGAACCCCATCGAGATGGAGGGCACGTACCCGCTCCCGGAGGCGCAGCTCGACCGCTTCATGTTCCAGGTCAAGATCGGCTACCTGTCCGAAGAGGACGAGGTGGCCGTCGTCAAGCAGACGACCTCGCCGCAGGAGTTCGAGTTCGAGCGGCAGATGACGGCCGAAGAGATTCTCGCCTTCCAGCGCATCGTCCGGCAGGTGCCCGTCTCGGACACGGTCGCGCGCTACGCCGTCCGTCTCGTCGGCGCGAGCCGGCCCGGGTCTGACGCCGCGCCCGACTTCGTCAACCGCTGGGTGACGTGGGGCGCTTCTTTGAGGGCCTCGCAGTTCCTCGTCCTCGGCGGCAAGGCGCGCGCGGTGCTGCGCGGCCGCTACAACGTCTCCTGCGAGGACGTGCGCGCCGTCGCGCCCGCCGTCCTGCGCCACCGCGTGCTCTTGAACTTTCAGGCGGAGGCCGAGCGCGTGGACTCCGACGCGGTGATTAAGAGACTGATCGAGGCCGTGCCGGAGCCGAAGTCGGGGCTGTGAGATGGACTTCTCTGTCAGGCGCGCGGGGCTCGAAGACCGGCCGGCGCTCGAACGTCTCATCGGCGAGTCGGCGCGCGGCCTGAGCCTCGGCGACTACACGGGCGAGCAGGTCGAGGCCGCGCTTCGTTCGGTCTTCGGCGTGGACACGGACTTGATTCACGACGGGACGTACTTCGTCGCCGAGGCCGGGGGCGAGCCCGTCGGCTGCGGCGGCTGGAGCAAGCGCCGGACGCTCTTCGGCGGCGACCGCTACGGCGCGCGCGACTCGGGCTATCTGGATTCGCGGACGGACGCGGCGAAGATACGAGCCTTCTTCGTCCGCCCCGACTGGGCGCGGCGCGGCGTCGCCGCCGCGATCCTTGAGACCTGCGAGCGCGAGGCACGGGCCGAAGGCTTCCGCTCGCTCGAGCTGATGGCGACGCTCCCCGGCGTCCCCTTCTACGCCGCCCGCGGCTACGAGGGAATCGGACGCGTCTCTTATGAAATATCCGACGGCGTCACGATTGAGTTCGTGCCGATGAGGAAAGAGGTGGGTGGCATTCAGCGCGCTGGCGATAGCGGTCAGAACCACCCGCGGTAGCGGGTGGCGCGTGGCGACATGGCACGTGCGAATAACAGAGGGCCACCCGCTACCGCGGGTGGTTCTGACCCGGTGGCAACGAGGCTCCTCTTTATGTGGTGGCGGCGGGACAAGAAGGCCAAGGCGGCGGAGGCGGAGTCGTCTGCGCGGGGCGTGCCGCGCTTCTTAGACCCGGAGGTTCTGGCGCGCATCGGGTCTCTGGAGCTTTTGGCGCGCGCGGTCGTCGAGGGCTTTATCGCGGGGCTGCACCGCTCGCCGTTCACGGGTTTCTCGACCGAGTTCACGGAGTACAGGCAGTACCACCCGGGCGACGACCTGCGCTACCTCGACTGGCGTCTGCTCGGGCGCACCGACCGCTTCTTCATCAAGAAGTACCGGGCCGACACGAACGCGCAGGTCACGCTGCTCGTGGACACGAGCGGCTCGATGCGCTACGCGGGTGCCGAGGGCGGCGTCACCAAGTTGCAGTACGCGCAGTTCCTCGCCGCCGCGCTCGCGCACCTCGCGGCCAGACAGCAGGACGCGGTGGGCCTGACGGCCTTCGGCCGCGAAGTGCACACGCACGTCCCCGCGCTCAACCGGACGGGGCACATGCGGACCATCTACGGCCGGCTCTCGACGCTCGAAGCGGGCGGCGAGACGCGCCTGGCCGAGGCGCTCCACCTGACGGCCGACCGCCTGACGCGCCGCGGCGTGGTCGTCCTCATCTCGGACTTCTACGAGAGTCCGGAACGTCTGGCGGGCGCCTTCCAGCACCTGCGCTTCCGCGGCCACGACGTGATCGCGTTCCACGTGCTCGACCCGCGCGAGGTCGAGTTCGACTTCGAAGACTCTCTGCTCCTGCTCGAAGACTCGGAGACGGCCGAGCAACTGCCCGTGCTCCCCGCGGTGGTCGCGGGCGGCTACCGCCAGCGCGTCAACGCGCACGTCGAGGCGCTGCGCCGGACGTGCTCGGCCAACCACGTCGACTACGAGCTGGTCACGACCGACCGGCCGCTCGACTTCGCCCTCTTCTCCTTCCTCTCGCGCCGCGCGGGGAGGTGAGGAGGGTGCTGGGTGCTGGGTTCTAGGTTCTGGTTTTAACCAGCACCCAGCACCCAGCACCCAACACCCTTTATGTCATTTCTAAATCCATTCTTCCTGCTCGGGCTGGCGGCGCTGGCGGCGCCGGTGCTGGTGCATCTGGTGCGGCGGACGCGGGCGCGGCAGGTGGAGTTCCCGGCGCTCTACTTCGTGCGGCAGGTGCCGCAGCGAACCATCAGGCGTCGGACTCTGCGAGACCTTCTGCTGCTGGCGCTGAGGTGCCTGGCGCTGCTGCTCGTCGTCTTCGCGTTCACGCGGCCGTACTTCACGAGCGCGGGCAGGGCCGCGGAGAGGGAGGGCGTGCGTTCGACCGTCATCGTGCTCGACGCTTCTCTGAGCATGAGACGCGCGGGGCTGTTCGAGGAGGCGAAGCGGCGTGTCGATGCTCTCGTCGGCGAGACCGCGCCGGACGAGCGCGTGGCGCTCTTGAGTTTCGGGGAAGGGTACGAGGTCGTCAGTCAGTTCACGACGGACAGGAACGCCCTGCGCGCGGCGCTCGCCGGCGTGAAGGTCGGGTTCGAGGCGACCGATTACGAGCAGGCCCTGCGCGGCGCCGAGGCTCTCTTCCGCGAGTCGAAGGCGTCGGGCGCGAAGCGCGTGCTGGTCGTCTCCGACTTTCAGGCGACGGGGTGGGACGCGGGGCGCGCGACCTTCCGGCTCCCTTCGGACGTGCGCCTCGCGCTCATCGACGTGGCCGCGGGCCGGCCCGAGTCGAACGCCGCCGTCACGAACGTCGAGGCCCGCGGCGCGGTCTACGGGCAGAAGTACACGGACAAGGTCGCCGTCCACGTCGCCAACTTCGCAGACGAAGAGCGCGGCCCCTTCACGCTCGACTTCCAGATTAACGAGCAGACGGTCGAGAAGCGCGAGGTCAGGCTCGCGCCGCGCGAGGAGAAGGTCGTCGAGTTCACAGACTTCAACCTCGGCGAAGGCACCAACCGCTGCGCCCTGCGCCTGCGCGCGGACGACTTCGCGCCCGACAACGACTTCTACTTCACGCTGCGGCGCGAGTCGCCCGCGAAGGCGCTCATCATCGACGGCTCGGCGCGCGGCGGCGACAGCTTCTACTTGCAGAGCGCGCTCGCCGCGGGCGGCGACCTGCCGTTCACGTTCGAGGTGCGCGGCGCGGGCGCCGTCGACCCGAACGCTTTGGCCGCGCACACGCTCGTCATCCTCAACGACGCGGGCCTCGCGCCCGGCCCGCTCTCGGAGGGCGTCGAACGCTTCGTCGAAGCGGGCGGCCGCCTCATCATCGCCGCGGGGCCGCACACCAGATCCGAGAGTTTTAATCGCGCCCTCGGCCGTGTCGCCCCTGCGAATCTGGTCGAAGCCGTGCAGCTTCAGCGCGGCGAAACGGTCGCGATGACGGCGTTGAAGAGTTCGCACCCGGTCTTCGAGGTCTTCAACGAGGGCGGGCGGATGCCCGCGGCGCGCGTCTACGGCTACCAGCGCGGCGAGGCGCGCGAGGGCGCGTCGGTGCTCGCTAGTTTCGAGGACGGGAGTCCGGCCCTCGTCGAAGCGGGCGCGGGCGCCGGGCGCGTGTTGATGTATAACTCGACGCTCGGGATGGCGTGGAGCGACCTGCCGCTCTCGCCCGTCTACCTTCCGCTCGTGCAGCAGATGGTTCGCTACCTCGGCGAGCGCGAGGTGAGCGCGTGGCACCGCCTGGGTCAGGCGTTCGTCGTGGAGAAGGGGACTGAAGGACAGCCGCCCGCGGTGGACACGCCTTCGGGCGCGAGGCTGAAGAACGTGAACGAGGCGAAGGGCGGCGAGCTGCTTTTGACGGGGCGCGAGCCGGGCTTCTACCGCCTGCGCTACGCCGCGGGGTACGACTTCGCGGCCGTCAACGTCGAAGGGCGCGAGGGCGACTTCGCGAAGCTGAACGAGGAGGAGTTCCTCGCGGCCTTCACCGGCGGCGACCCTTCGGCCTCGCCCGCCGCCGACGCACGTGGGCGCGAGAGCGGCGAAGAGATAGAGGCGCGGCAGCGCGCGTGGTGGCCGCTCCTCCTCGCCGCGCTGCTCCTCCTCGCCGCCGAGTCCGTTCTCGCGCGCCGGACTAAAGTTGTGAAGACTGTCGGAATGAAGATATGACTTACGAAGTCGGACAACTTCAGAAACTCCTCGCGAGGGCGCGGCGGCGGCGGCGTCTGTTGATTGCGCTGCGCGGGGCGGCGGTCTGTGTGGGGTTGGGCGCGTGCGTGCTGCTTTTGTTGGGGTGGGCGGCGTACCGCTACAGGGGGAGTGAGGGCGCTCTGCTGGCGCTGCGCGCGGGGGCCTTGGTCGCGTTCGTCTCGGCCGCGTACTTCTCGCTGGTGCGGCCGCTGGCGCGTCGCGTTGCGGACGCGCGGCTGGCGCGCTTCATAGAGGAGCGCGCGCGCGGGACGGAGGACAGGCTCGTCACGGCCGTCGAGTTCGCGGAGGGTGAAGAGTCGCGTCGCGTCTCGCGCGCGCTGCTCGAAAGGTTGAGGTCGGACGCGGACGGCGCGGCCGCGGGCGTGGATTTAGACCGCGTGTTCAGCCGTCGCGCGCTGGCGGCGTACGGCGCGGCGGCACTCATGAGCCTCCTGTTCTTCGCGGGCGTCTTGAAGTGGGGGCCGCGCGGCGTCTCCGCGGGGCTGGCGCAGTTGGTCGCGCCGACGGGCCTGGCGGCCGAGGCCGACGCGCGCGCCATCAAGGTCAAGCCGGGCACGACGCGCGTGCCGAAGGGTTCTGACCAGGAGATCAAGGCGGCGCTCGCGGGCTTCGACGCGGAGATGGCTTCGCTGTTTACGCGCGCGGCCGGCGCGGGCGAGGACGCCTGGCAGGGGCAGGCGATGGAGCAGGCGAAGGCGCGCGGCGAGTTCCAGCTCTCCCTGCCCAACGTGCAGGAGTCGGCCGAGTACTTCGTCGAGTCCGAGGGCGTCCGTTCCGAGGTCTTCAAGCTCGAAGTCGTAGACCTGCCGTTCGTCAAACAGCTCGACCTCGTCCTCAACTTCCCGGCCTTCTCGCGCCTGCCCGCGAAGGCGGTCGAAGACGGCGGCGACGTGGCGGCTTTGAAGGGGACGGTCGTGACCGTGACGGCGCGCCTCTCGGGCAGGGCGCGCGCGGCGCGCATCGTCTTCGCGGACGGGCGCAAGGCTGAGATGAAGGCCGCCGGGTCGGACTTCGTCGGCGCGCTGACGGTGACGGGCGACACGAGCTACTTCGTCGAGCTGACGAGCCTCGACGGCGAGACTTACCGCGGCTCGAACGAGTTCGACGTGACGGCGCTCGAAGACACGCCGCCGACCGTCTCGTTCGAACGCCCCGGCAGAGACACGAAGGCGACGAACCTCGAAGAGGTCTTCACGCAGGCGCGCGCCGAGGACGACTTCGGCGTCGCGAGCATCGAGCTCTTCTTCTCGGTCAACGGGGGCGAGGAGCAGAAGGTCAACCTGCAAGACCTCAGCCGCGACGCGGCGCGGAGCTTGACGGGCACGCACACCTTCTTCATCGAAGAGTTCAAGCTCAAGCCCGGCGACTTCATCTCCTACTACGCGAAGGCGCGCGACGCCTCGAACGAGACGACGAGCGACATCTACTTCATCGAAGTCAAACCGTTCGAGATGCAGTACAAGCAGTCGCAGTCGCAGCAGCAGCAGGGCGGCGGCGGGCAGGGCGAGGGCGCCGACCAGGATCAGAACGCCTTGACGCGCCGGCAGAAGGAGCTGATCGCCGCGACGCACCGCTTGATGCGCGAGGGGCAGCGCTACACGCCGCAGGAGCGCGCGGACGGCTACGAGGCCGTCGCAGGGGGACAGGAGAAGTTGAAGGCCGACACGCTCGAATTCCTCGAGCGCGTGCGGCGGCGCATGGGCGAGCAGTTGGAGGGGCGCGAGGAGCTTTCGCGCATGGCCGAAGACCTGCGCGCGGCCGCGCGCGAGATGGAGGGCGCGCCGCCCCCTCTGCGTAAGCAGGCGGGCCGCGACGCCCTGCCGCCCGAGCAGCGCGCGCTGCAGCGCCTGCTCTCGGCCGACGCCATCGTCCGGGAGATGCAGGTCGCCTTCGGCAACCAGAGCGGCGGCGGGGGCGGCGGGCGCGAGTCGAGGGAGCTTTCCGACCTGATGGAGCTCGAACTCGACAAGATGAAGAACCAGTACGAGACGCTCAACCGGGAGCAGAGGCAGCGGCAGGAGCAGGCGAAGTCCGAGGCCGAGCGGCGTCTGGAAGAACTCGCGCGCAGGCAGGAGCGCGCGCTCGAAGAGCAGCGCAGGCGGCAGCAGGCCCAACAGGGGCAGCCGCGCAACAGCAGCGGCGGTGGCAGCGAGCGGCAGCAGCAGGACATGGTCGAGGAGGCGCGCAGGGCCGCGCGCGAACTCGAAAGACTCTCGCGCGAGCGGCGCGACGCGAGGATGCAGGAGCTGAGCCGTCAGATGGATCAGGCGGCCGACGACCTGCAACGCGCGCAGTCCTCTTCGAAGGGCGGCCAGCAGGACTCAATCGCGCAGGGCGAGCGCGCGCTCGAACGGATGCGGCAGGCGCAACGCCGTCTGCAACAGATGAGAGGCGGCGGGTCTGCGGGGCAGCAGGGGCAGCAGCAGGAGATTGGCAACCTGCGTCAGCGCGCGGCCGAGGCGGCGGCGCGACAGCGCGAACTCTCGCGCGAGGCGGAACAGCTCGCGCGCCGCGGCCCTCAAGGTTCTCAACAGGGGCAGCAGGGGGAGGAGTCTTCGCGCGGGGCGCGCGAGCGCCTGGCCGAGCGCGAGCAGGCCCTGGCCGACTCGGTCAACAACCTCGAAGAGGACGTGCGCCAGACGGCGCGCTCGCTCGGCGAGGGCAAGCAGCAGGCGGCGGCCCGCCGTCTGAGCGAGGCGGCCGACGCGCTCCGGCGTAACCGCGTGGCCGAGCGCGTACGCGAGGGCTCGCGCGGCGCCGAACAGGGGAGGCCCGAGTCCGCGCGCGAAGCGGGGCGCGCGGCGCAGCAGGGCCTGGGCGAGATGTCCGAGCGCCTGCAGGAGGCGGAGGCCGCGGCCGGGCGTCAGTCATCCGGCAACGGGGCCGAAGAGGCGCTCGACCGCACGCGCCAGCTCGCGGACGACCTCGACTCTCTGCGCCGCAAGCTCGAAGAACGCTCGCGCCGCGAGGGCCGCGGTCAGCGGCAGCAGTCGCAGGGCGGGCAGCAACAGTCGCAGGGAGGACGGCAGGCGGGAGGCCGTCAGGGGCAGCAAGGAAGTGAGCAGTCTTCTCAACAGTCGCAGCTCGGGCAGCAGGGGCAGGGCGGGCAGAAGGGCTCGCGCTCGCAGCAGTCTGCGCAACAGTCCGGCGGCGGTGGTGGCGGCGGCGGACGCGGCGGCGACGTCATCTCCGGCACGGGCACGGACGACGCGCGCCAGCTCGCCTCGGAACTGCGCGAGCGCCTGCGCGACGCCGAGGGCCTGCGCCGCGAGTGGGGCGGCAGTTCGGGGGGCAGGGAACTCGGCGGGGTCATCGAACGGTTGCGCGGCATCGCCGACGGAAGCATGGAGGGCGAGGCGCAGACCGCCGCGTCGCTCAAGGCCGCGGTCATAGACCCTCTGCGGCAGCTTGAGCTTGAGCTGAGCAAGCGGCTGCGCGAGCAGCTCGGCCGCACGAACCTGCGGCTCGGCGACGAGGGCGCCGCGCCCGGCCGCTACCGCAAGTCGGTCGAAGAGTACTACCGCCGTCTCTCGCAGGGCGGCCGGAGGTGAAGGGGGATTTGAAATTTGAGATTTGAAATTTCAAATTTGAGACGGCTGCGCGCGGGGCTCCCTCTGCTGCTCGTCGCGCTGGCGCTCTTCCCCGTGAGGGCGCAGATGCCTCCCGAAACGGGGCCGCAAGTCCAGTCCGGCTCGCCCTTCGGCGGCCTGCCCCCCTTCGGCACGGTGAGCCCGCGCCGCCGCGCGCCGCGCGCGCAGGAGCCGACGCAGATGGGGCGCGCGGGCGCTTCGGAGCCGACGGGCGAGTTCATCTTCACTCGCACCATCTACCGCTCGCCCTCGGGGTACGGCAGACGTTGGGGCGGGTCTTGGGCGACCGACTTCCCCGAGGCCGACGACCACTTCAGCGTCGGGTTGCGCGAGTGGGCGGGCACGAACCTCAACGTCTCCCAGCGCCCCGTGCAGGTCGAGATCATGGACGAGAAGCTGTTCGACTACCCGCTCATCTACTTCGTCGAGCCCGGCTACCTTGAGCTGAACGAGGAGGAGGCGGCGCGGCTGCGCGAGTACGTCGCGCGCGGCGGCTTCATGTTCTTCGACGACTTCTGGGGCACGGCCGAGTGGGACAACGTCGTCGAGCAGATGAAGAAGGTCTTCCCCGATTTGGAGCCGAAGGAGCTGCCGCTCACGCACCCCATCTTCCACTCCTACCTCGACATCACGGAGGCCGTGCAGGTGCCGAACATCTACAACGCGATGCGCGGCGTCACGTCGGAGAAGGGCGGCGTCACGCCCTACTACATGGGCATCGAGGACAAGCGCGGGCGCCTCGTCGCCTTCTTCTCGCGCAACTCCGACCTCGGCGACGCCTGGGAGTGGATCAACGACCCGCGCTACCCAGTCAAGTACGGCCTCGCCGCCTACAAGGTCGGCATCAACGTCGTCGTCTACGCGATGAGCCACTGAGGGGTGCTGGGTGCTGGGTGCTGGTTAAAACCAAAACTCAGAACCCAGCACCTAACACCCAACACCTAACACCCAGCACCCAGCACCCAACACCCATGAACCTGATTCAAATCCTCGGCCTCGCGGCCGGCGCGGCTTGGACTTCGGGCATCAACCTGTACGCGACCGTGGCGGTGCTCGGGCTGTTGGAGCACTTCAAGCTGGTGCGCCTGCCGGGCGGGCTGCACGCGCTCGACAACTGGTGGATCATCGGCGTCGCCGTCGGCCTCTACTGCGTCGAGTTCTTCGCCGACAAGGTGCCGTACGTCGACACCGTCTGGGACGCGGTGCACACGTTCATCCGCGTGCCGGCGGGCGCGGTGCTGGCGTACGCCGCGACGAACGAGCTCGACCCGACCGTGCAGGTGCTGGCGTTCCTTTTGGGCGGGGGCGTCGCGCTCTCTTCGCACGGGACGAAGGCGACGGTGCGCGCGGCGGCCAACCTGAGCCCGGAGCCCGTGTCGAACTGGGTTCTCTCGGTCGTCGAGGACGTCGTCGCGATAGGCGGCGCGGTGCTGTCGGTCGTCGCGCCCCTGGTCGCGCTCTTCTTTGTGGCCGCGTTCCTCGTCCTCTTCTTCTGGCTGATGCCGAAGGTCTTCGGGCGCATCCGCAAGATGCTCGCGGCGGCGCGCGACTTCTTCACGGGGCGCGGGCGCGACGGCGTGAGGGCGGCTCTGCTGTTGGCGTTGGCGGGCGCCTCGTCGTTGACGTCCCCGGCGCGCGCGTCGGCCAGGCCCTCGTTCGTGACGGTCAAGGGGCACCAGCTTTATCTGAAAGACAAACCCTACTACTACGTCGGCGCGAACTACTGGTACGGGAGCCTGCTCGGTTTAATGAAGGACGAGAGGCGCGGGGCCGAACGTCTGCGCAGGGAGCTGGACTTCCTGAAGGCGAACGGCGTGACGAACCTGCGTCTGCTCGCAGGGGCGGAGGGCGCGGGGCTGATTAACGGCGTCCGGCGCGTCGGGCCGCCGCTCCAGCCCGCACAGGGCGAGTTCGACGAGTCGGTGCTCGACGGCCTCGACCTCGTCCTCTACGAGATGGGCAAGCGCGGACTCAAGGCCGTCGTCTTCCTCAGCAACAACTGGGAGTGGAGCGGCGGCTTCCAGCAGTACCTCATCTGGAACGGCAAGGTGCCCGAGGAGATGTGGACGCGCAAGCTCAACTGGGACGAGCAGCGCGACGTGGTCTCGCAGTTCTACGGCTGCGCGCCCTGCACCGCCGCGTACGCCAAGCAGGTCAACTTTCTGCTGGACAGAGTCAACAGGTACAGCAAACGTAAGTACGCCGAAGACCCCGCCATCATGGCCTGGGAACTGGCGAACGAGCCGCGCCCGATGCGGCCCGCGGCGGCCGAGGCATACAGGCGCTGGGTCGCCGACGCGGCGGCGATGATTAAGTCGAAGGACAGGAACCACCTCGTCGTCGTCGGCCACGAGGGGCGCATGGGCACCGACGACCTCAAGCTCTTCGAAGAGATACACGACGACCCGAACATCGACTACCTGACCATCCACATCTGGCCGAAGAACTGGGGCTGGTTCAAGGGCGAGGAGGTCGCGGCCGACTACGCGGGCGTCGTCGAGAAGACGCTCGCCTACGTCGAAGAGCACCTGCGCGTCGCCGAGAAGCTGGGCAAGCCGCTCGTCCTCGAAGAGTTCGGACTCCCGCGCGACGGGCACTCCTTCGACCCCGCGGCCCCGACCACCCTGCGCGACGGCCTCTACGCCAAAGTCTTCGACGTGCTCACGCGCCAGGCCGCCGCGGGCGGCCACGTCGCCGGCGCGAACTTCTGGGCCTTCGGCGGCGGCGCGCGCCCCGTCAAAGGGCAGACCTTCTGGAAGGAAGGCGACGACTACACCGGCGACCCGCCCATGGAAGAGCAGGGCCTCAACAGCGTCTTCGACTCCGACCTGAGCACGTGGAAGATAATCAAATCTACAGGTAAGGATTTAGAGAAGAGCCGGAAGAGGAAAGGATGAAGGCGGAAGGATGAAGGATGAAGGGAAGAGGGCCTGACCTTCATCCTTCATCCTTCCGCCTTCATCCTTTCTTTCAATCGTGCCCGTCGATGTAGAGCGTCAGCATGCGGCGCCAGTAGTCCCAGTCGTGCGCCCAGCCGTCCCATTCGCGCAGGGCGTTGCCAATGCCTTTCGACCAGAGGACGCGGGACATCTCGCGGGCGCTGCCGATGAGAGGGTCTTCGCGCCCCGAGGCCATGATGATGTCCATGCTGTGAAGGAGCGAGAGGCGGTTCGGGTCGTGCTCGCCTTCGACGAACTGGACGGGGTTGTTGAGGTAGACGTGCTCGCCCTCGAAGCCGCCGGCCCAGCGGCGTATGTCGTAGACGCCGCTCAGGCCGATGACGCGGCGGACGGCCTCCGGGTGCTTGAGCCCGAAGCTCATCGCGTGGTACGCGCCGAAGCTCGCGCCGACGGTCATGAGGAAACGATTCGAATTCCGGTGCCGGACGAGCGGCAGGACTTCCTGGGAGAGATAACGGTCGTACTGCGTCTGCCGGTACGCGCGCGCGCCCGGGTGCGCCCGGCGGCAGTACCAGCTCTCGGCGTCCACGCTGTCCACGCAGTAGAACTGGAGCCACCCCTCTTCGACCTGCCGGCGCAGAAGCCCCAGCATCCCTCGGTCTTCCCACTCGTAGAACTTCCCCTTCGAGGTCGGGAAGACGAGCACGGGCGCGCCCGCGTGGCCGACGACGAGCAGCTCCATGTCACGGTCGAGGCTGGGGCTGTGCCAGCGTTGATATTCGCGATGCATTGAGTGTACTTCAGAAGGACTTCACCACAGAGGCACAGAGACACAGCTAAGATACAGCCTAATCTTTAGCCTTCAACAAGCTGTGCCTCTGTGTCTCTGTGGTTAATCGTCTTTGCGTGCATGAAGGAGGCGACGCGTCGGAAGACATCGGCCAGTACGTCCACGTCGGGGAGGTAGACGAGGCGGAAGTGGCACGACGCGGGGTCTGCGCCGAAGCCCGAGCCGTGGACGACGAGCACGCCCGTCTCTTTGAGCAGGTCGAGCACGAAGCGCTCGTCCGGGCGGTGCTCGGGGTCGTCCGCGCGGATCATCGCGTAGAAGGCCGCCGCCGGCTCGACGCACGAGAGGCCTTCGACGTTGGCGACGGAAGTCAGGACGAAGTCGCGCCGCCTTCTGATCTCGCGCATGAAGTCGTCGAGGAACGCGCGGTCGCCTTCGAGCGCGGGGCGCACGGCGTACTGCGCGGGCGTGGGCGAGCAGAGCCGCCCGCTCGCGAGGCGGTGGACGGCGCGCGCGAGTTCAGGCATCCGGCCCGCGTTCGTGAAGCGCATCCAGCCCACGCGCCAGCCCGGCACCATATGCGTCTTCGAGAGGCTCTCCAGCGTGACGACCGCCGCGTCCGAACCGGCCGCGAGCGCCGAGGCCGGCGCGGGCGCGTCCCCGAAGCAGAGTTCGCGGTAGACCTCGTCGGCGATGACGAGCAGCCCGCGCCGCTCCGCGATCCTTAAAAGTCTGCGGGTCGTCTCGTCGTCGGTGATCGAGCCGGTCGGGTTGTTCGGGTTGATGAGGACGATGGCGCGCGTGCGCTCGCCAATTAGAGACTCGACCTCTTCGGGCGAGGGCAGCCAGCCCGCGCGCGGGTCGAGCGTGTAGTAGCGCGGTCGCGCGCCGAGCCGCTTGAGGATGGCCGGGTAGAGCGGGTAGCCGGGCGCGGGGACGAGCACCTCTTCGCCCTCTTCGACCAGGGCCGTCAGCAGGAGGTCTGCGGCCTCGGACGCGCCGGCCGTCATCAAGACCTCCGCGGGCGCGGTCTCGGCGCCGAGCGCCGTGGCGTAGCGCGCGACCGCCTCGCGCGCCTCCTTCAGGCCCGACGAATGCTCGTAGCCGGTGAAGCGCTCGCTGACGGCGCGGGCGGCGGCCTCGACGACGTGCGCGGGCGGGCGGAAGCCGTAAGCCTGCGGGTCGCCGATGTTGAGGTAGATGACGGAGCGGCCCGAGCGCTCGCGCTCCTCCGCGGCCCCGACGATGTTGCGGATGGCGTAACTGAACTGCGCGGTTCTACTCGACGGCCGAATCATCCTGCACCCCTTGCATGTCCTGGAAATCTCTCCGTCATTGATAACACAACACGAGGCGACCGCGCGACCGACGCCATAGCGGGCAGTACCCCCCGCGGTAGCGGGTGATATTGTGCAAGACGGGCGCGCCGTATCACACAGCACCCCCCGCTACCGCGGGGGGGTTACTGACCCGGCTCTCTCAATCATTTTTATAAGCCTAGAAAAAATTTAAATTATGCGGCGCGCGGCGTTGGTTGTAGAGTGAACGGGTCGTCTCCCGGCGCGTCGCCAACGCGCCAAGTCAAACTCCTCGAAAACTGATGAGATTCGCCGACGTCAAGTCCGTGCCCGCGCTTCAGGCCGCCGTCAACGTGCCGGTGCCGCCGAGCATTATTACGTCCCGGCTTCAGACTTGATGGCCTGTCAGAGCACAAAGGATTCACCCGGCGGGCCATCAAAGCGGACAGCTTGATGGCCTTTCGCGTTAGGGCGCCCCGAGAACTTTTCATGCACGCCGAAGACTTACGGGCCGAGAGGCTTCGCCGCTTCCGCGACGCGCGGCGCGCGGTCGTCAAGCTCGGGACGAGCGTCGTCTCGGGCCTGGGCGGCGAAGTCGCTTCCGAGCGCGTCGCGCCGCTCGTGCGCCATCTCGCGGGGCTGCGCGCCGAAGGGCGCGGCGTCGTGCTCGTCTCTTCGGGCGCGGTCGGTTTGGGCGCGGGCCGACTCGGACTCGCGCGCGCGCGGCTCGGCGACGTGGTCGTGCGGCAGGCCTGCGCGGCCGTCGGGCAGAGCCTTCTGATGCACGCGTACGAGGTGCGGTTCGGCGCGCACGGTGTGAAGATCGCGCAGGTGCTTCTGACCGAGGACGACTTCAAAGACCGTCGCCGTTATTCGAATCTGCAGAGGACGATGGAGCGCCTCTTGAAGCTGGGCGTCGTCCCCGTAGTCAACGAGAACGACACGGTCTCGACCGCCGAGCTCGAGTGCGTGCGCGGCGGCGCGCGCGTCTTCAGCGACAACGACCGGTTGGCGGCGCTCGTCGCGAGCGAGCTGGCTTCGGACGCGCTCGTGCTGCTCTCTGACGTGGACGGGCTGCTAGTGCCAAGCCCGCCCAGGGAGCCTTGCGCGTTCGAGCGCGACGAGGAGTCGATGGTTCTGCCTTACGTGGCGGAGGTGACGCCGGAGCTGCGCGCACTGGCCTCGGGGCCTTCGGCGACGGGGCGCGGCGGGATGTTGACGAAGTTGGAAGCGGCCGAGATCGCGATGCGCGCGGGCTGCGTCGCCGTCATCGCCAACGGCCGGCGGCCCGACACCCTGGCGCGCGTCTTCGCGGGCGAAGAGGTCGGGACTGCTTTCGTGCCTACGTCTCGCATGGCGGGCAAGCGGCGGTGGATCGCATACGCGGCCGTGCTGCGCGGGCGCGTCGTCGTCAACGAGGGGGCGCGCGAGGCCATCCTGCGCGGCAAGGCATCGCTGTTGGTCTCCGGCGTCGTGCGCGTCGAGCGCGAGTTCGGGCCGCGGGACGTTCTGAGCATCGCAGACCCTTCGGGCTGCGAGTTCGCGCGCGGCATCGCCAACTGCGCGAGCAGCGACGAGAGCATGCGGGAAGGGCATCAGCGCGGGCGCCGCGCGAAGGTCCTGGTCACGCGCGACAACATCGTCATCACGGAGCGCGCCGCCCAGGGGTGACGCGGCGACGGGCGCGAGGTAGTTATGAGCGTTACGGCTTCGGAGGAGGAGTTACAGCAGGCGGGCGTCGCGGAACTCGCGCGGCGGGCGAAGTCTGCGTCGAGGCGTCTGGCGACTCTGCCGCGCGGGCGTCGGGACGCGGCGCTGCGCGCGGCGGCCGATGCCATCGAGTCGAGGGCGGCGGAGATCGTCGCCGCCAACGAGCGCGACTGTCTGGAGGCCGCGCGCTCGGTCGCCGAAGGGAGGATGACGGCCTCGACCTTCAAGCGGCTTCAGACGAGCGAGAAGGGCGTGGCCGAGATGGCCGGGCGCGTGCGCGACGTGGCGGCGCTCGAAGACCCTCTGGGGCGCACGCTCGCCGTCACGGAGTTGGACGAAGGGCTGACGCTCTCGAAAGTCTCCTGCCCGCTCGGCGTCGTCGGCGTCGTCTTCGAAGCGCGGCCGGACGTCGTGCCGCAGGTCGCCTCGCTCGCGCTCAAGTCGGGCAACGCGTGTCTGCTCAAAGGCGGGGCCGAGGCCGCGCGGACGAACGAGACTTTATATGACATCTGGCGCGGGGCGCTCGCCGAGTTCGAGGACGTGCCGGCGGACGCGGCGCTGCTGCTGCGCACGCGCGAGGAGGTCTCGCAGATGCTCGCGCTCGACGAAGAGATAGACCTCATCATCCCGCGCGGGTCGAAGGAGTTCGTCGCCTACGTCGCCGCCCACAGCCGCGTGCCCGTGCTCGGCCACGGCGAGGGCGTGTGCCACGTCTACGTGGACGCGGCGGCGGATTTGCGGAAGGCGCTCGCCGTCGTCATCGACTCGAAGACGCAGTACCCTGCCGCCTGCAACGCCGCCGAGACGGTGCTCGTGCACGAAGCGGTCGCGCCGAAGTTCCTGCCGAGCCTCGTCGCCGCGCTCGTCTCGGCCGGCGTCGAGGTGCGCGCCTGCCCGCGCACTTTGGAACTCGCGGCCGCCTCACGCGGGCTCGTTCCCGCGGCCGAAGACGACTGGGCGACCGAGTATTCCGACATGGTCGTCTCACTCAAGACCCTCAGGGACTTCGAAGAGGCGCTCGGGCACATCGCGCGCTACGGCTCGCGCCACACGGAGTCAATCGTGACCGAAGACGGCGGCACGGCGGCGCGCTTTTTCGCGGAGGTGGACGCGGCGGGCGTCTACCACAACGCCTCGACGCGCTTCGCCGACGGCTTCCGCTACGGCCTCGGCGCGGAACTCGGCATCAGCACCGCCAAGCTCCACGCCCGCGGCCCCGTCGGCCTCGAAGGGCTAACGACCTACAAATACCTCCTCGACGGCGACGGCCACACCGTCGCCTCCTACAGCAGCGGCGAGCGCACGTTCAGACACAGGAGGTTGAAGTGATAAGTGATGAGTGATAAGTGATAAGAAAGAACAAAGCCCGCGTGCCTTTTCTTATCACTTATCACTCATCACTTATCACGCACCGCTCATCACCTATGAGTAACGCTATCGAAATCTACGACACGACTTTGCGGGACGGGGCGCAGGGCGAGGGGGTGAACTTCTCGGTCGGGGACAAGTGCCGGATCGCGGAGCACCTGGACGCGCTCGGGGTCGATTTTGTGGAGGGCGGGTGGCCGGGCTCGAACCCGAGGGACGTGGAGTTCTTCGAGCGGGCGCGGACTTTGCGTCTGTCGCACGCGCGGCTCGCGGCCTTCGGCGCGACGCGGCGGCGCGGGACGGCGTGCGAGACCGACCCGAGCATACAGGCCCTGCTGCGCGCAGAGACTTCGGTCGTCACGGTCTTCGGCAAGTCGTGGGGCCTGCACGTCTCGGAGGCTCTGCGGCTTAGCAGGGAAGAGAACCTTGAAATCATCGCGGACACGGTCGGGTATCTCGCGGCGCGTGTGCCGTTCGTCATCTACGACGCCGAGCACTTCTTCGACGGGTTCGCGGACGACCCGGAGTACGCCCTGGCGACTCTGCGTGCGGCGGCGTCGGGCGGGCCGGCGCGCGTCGTGCTCTGCGACACGAACGGCGGGAGTCTGCCGGGCGCGGTCGGGCTCGCGGCGTGGGAGGTCTCGAAGAACATAGGGGTGCCGCTCGGCGTCCACTGCCACAACGACGGCGAGCTGGCGGTGGCGAACACCCTGGCGGCGGTCGCGGCCGGCGCGTCGCACGTGCAGGGCACGGTCAACGGCTACGGCGAGCGGTGCGGCAACGCGAACCTCTGCTCTCTGATACCGAACCTCGAGCTGAAGCTCGGACGACAGACGAGCGTCGGGCGCGCGCGCCTGCCGTGCCTGCGCGAGACGGCGCACTTCGTCTCCGAGATCGCGAACCTCGCGCTCGCGCCGTCGGCGGCTTTCGTCGGCGACTCGGCCTTCGCGCACAAGGGCGGCGTGCACGTCTCGGCCGTCGAGCGCGAGCCGCGCACGTACGAGCACGTCCCGCCGGAGTCGGTCGGGAACCGCCGGCGCGTCCTCGTCTCAGACCTCGCCGGGCGCGCGAACCTGCACGCGAAGGCGCGCGAGCTTGGACTCGAACTACCTGAGGAGGGGCGCGTGCTGGAAGAGCTGAAGCGGCTCGAACACAACGGCTACGAGTTCGAGGCGGCCGAGGCGAGCTTCGAGCTGTTGGTGCGCCGGCTCGACGGCACGCACAAAGCCTTCTTCGAGCTGTTGGGCTTCCGCGTCATAGACGAGCACCGCGGCGACGAGATGCCCCTGAGCGAGGCGACCGTGCGCGTGCGCGTGGGCGGGCACGTCGAGCACACGGCGGCGAGCGGGACGGGGCCGGTCAACGCGCTCGACCAGGCGCTCCGGCGCGCGCTGGAGAAGTTCTACCCGTCGCTCGCGGAGGTGCGCCTGGTCGATTACAAGGTGCGCGTCCGGCCGGGGAGTCTCTCGGGCACGGCGAGCCTCGTGCGCGTGCTCGTCACCTCGGGCGACCGTAGAGCGCAGTGGGGCACCGTCGGCGTCTCTTCGAACATCGTCGAGGCGAGCTGGCGCGCGCTCGTGGACGCGGTCGAGTACAAGCTGATGAAGGACGGCGCCGCGCCGCCTCCGACTGAGACCAGGGAATTTGAGATTTCAAATTTGAAATTTCAAATTGAGGAGGTGGTGTGAAGATGAGTTTCGAATCGGCGAAGTGGGTCTGGATGAACGGCGCGTGCGTGCGCTGGGACGAGGCGACGGTGCACGTCTCGGCGCACGGCCTGCACTACGGGAGCGGCGTCTTCGAGGGCGTGCGCTGCTACGAGACCGAAGAGGGGCCGGCGCTCTTCCGCCTGGACGCGCACCTCGAACGGCTTTACTACTCGGCCGAGGTCTATGGGCTTGAGATTCCCTACACGCGCGAGGAGCTGTCCGAGGCAGTCTGCGAGGTGGTCGCGCGCAACGAGTTCCGCAGTTGCTACGTGCGGCCCATCTGCTTCTACGGGAGCCGCAGCCTCGGCGTGAACCCGCGCGGCTGCCCCGTCGAGGTCGCGGTCATGGCCTGGCCGTGGGGCGCGTACCTCGGCGCGGGCGGGCAGGACGCGGGCGTGCGCGTGACGGTCTCGCCGTGGCTCAAGTTCGACTCGCGCATGATGCCGACGACGGCGAAGGCTTGCGGGCAGTACCTGAACTCGATGCTCGCGGCGCGCGACGCGGCGAGCCGCGGCTTCGCAGAGGCGCTGCTGCTCGATGCGGAAGGGCGCATCGCCGAAGGGTCGGGCGAGAACCTCTTCGTCGTGAAGGACGGTCGCGTCGTCACGAACGACGAGCGCCACCCCATCCTGCTCGGCATCACGCGCGACGCCGTCATCCAGCTCGCGCGGGGCCTCGGGTTCGAGGTCGAGACGCGCGCGCTCGACCTCGAAGACCTGCGCGCGGCCGAAGAGGTCTTCTTCACGGGGACGGCCGTCGAGGTCACGCCCGTCGTCGAGGTGGACGGTGCTTTGATAGGTGAGGGCGCGCGCGGGCCGGTCACGGAGAGGATTCAGCGGGCCTTCTTCGAAGCGACCTCGGGACGTGACCCGCGTTACACACACTGGCTCCGCCACGTCGCCGCGCAGCCGGCGTGGAGCACCGTTTAGAAGGTTAGTTGAGAAAGCCCCGAAGGGGCGCAATGAGATAGCCAGGGGCAACGCCCCTGGTACGAACCGCATAAAGACCAAGAGCCCTGAAAGGGCGGAATAATGAAGGAGGTTATTCCGCCCTTTCAGGGCTCATTATTATTTTCCGACTGTTGACCAGGGGCGTTGCCCCTGGCTTTCATATGCCGCCCTTTCGGGGCTTTCCCCGGCCATAAAACGCGGGCGCTTAACTTTTGCCTATGCCCGGGCGAAAGTAGTGGTATATTCGCCTCCCTACAGTTTTAAATGAAAAGCAGAGGGGCGGAGGTGCGCTTTTTACAGGGCATATTGTTGCCTCCTCAAACTTTCCCTGTGGCTTAAACCCGCGCTCTTATCAAACTGTTCGGAGGGAGAATGTTTCTGATGAGAAGCCCGGCTTCTTTCGTCTCGCGCAAGGCCCGCCGCGCCGCCGTGTTGCTCTGCGCGGCGCTCTTCGTCACGTCCGGCCTGTTCGCCCCCGCCGCGCGCACGCAGACGGCGCCGCCCGACTACAAGAACCCGCGCCTGCCCGTCGAGCGGCGCGTCGCAGACCTCCTCGCGCGCATGACGCTCGAAGAGAAGGTGGCGCAGCTCGTCTGCCTCTGGGCCGAGCGGCCCGAGGCGGGGCCGAACCAGGGCTTCTCGACCAACCGCGGTGAGTTCTCGCCCGCGGCCGCGGCCCAGACGTTGAAGAACGGCATCGGCCAGATCGCGCGCCAGCGCGAGCGCAAAGACCCGCGCGAGGCGGCGCTCTTCGCCAACGCCTTGCAGAAGTGGCTCGTCGAGAACACGAGGCTCGGCATCCCCGCCATCTTCCACGACGAAATCCTCCACGGCCTGATGGCGCAGAAGGCTTCGCACTTCCCCACGCCCATCGCGCTCGCTTCGAGCTGGGACACGGAGTTGGTGACAAAGGTCTTCACCGCCGCGGCGCTCGAGACGCGCGCGCGCGGGAGCCACTTCGTGCTCGGCCCGAACCTCGACCTCGCGCGCGAGCCGCGCTGGGGCCGCACCGAAGAGACCTACGGCGAAGACCCTTACCTCGTCTCGCGCATGGGCGTCGCCGTCATCAAGGCGATACAGGGGCCTGGGCCGGGCGTGGACGACGCGCACGTCATCGCCACCGCCAAGCACTTCGCCGCGCACGGCCAGCCCGAGGGCGGGACGAACATCGCGCCCGTCAACGTCTCCGAAAGAGTTTTAAGGGAGTACTTCCTGCCGAGCTTTGAGGCGGCGGTGAAGGAGGCCGGCGTGATGAGCGTGATGGCCTCTTACAACGAGATCGACGGCGTGCCCTCGCACGCGAACCGCTGGCTGCTCGACAAGGTGCTGAGGCAGGAGTGGGGCTTCGACGGCCTCGTCGTCTCGGACTACTACGGCATCCCGCAGCTTGAGAGCCTGCACCACGTCGCGGGCAGCAAGGAGGAGGCCGCGCGGCTCGCGATGGCCGCGGGCGTGGATGCCGAGGTGCCCGACCCGGACTGCTACAAGCTGCTCGTCCAACTCGTCCGCGAGGGCAAGGTCTCGGAGGCGGCCGTTGACCGCGCGGTCGCGCGCAACCTCAAGGCCAAGTTCCTGCTCGGCCTCTTCGAGAACCCTTACGTCGACCCGGAGCGCGCCGCGCGCGTGACCGACTCGCCCGAGCACCGTCAACTTGCGGCCGAGGCCGCGCGCCGTTCGATCACGCTCTTGAAGAACGAAGGGAACCTACTCCCGCTCGATAGAACGAAGCTCAAGACGCTGGCCGTCATCGGCCCGAACGCGGATCGCGCACACCTCGGCGGCTACAGCGACCCGAACCCCGCGCCGGGCGTGAGCGTGGTCGAAGGTTTGACGAAGAAGCTCGGCGGCGCCGTCAAGGTCACGCGCGCGCGCGGCGTGAACATCACGAAGGAGGGCGGCGACTGGTGGGCCGACACCTCGACGCCTTCCGACCCGGCCGAGGACGAGCGCCTGATCGCAGAGGCTGTGAACGTCGCGAAGGCGGCGGACGCGGTCGTCCTCGTCATCGGCGGGAACGAGGACACGAACAAGGAGGCCTGGGCCGACAACCACCTCGGCGACCGCGACACGCTCGACCTGCCCGGCCGCCAGAACGACCTCGTCCGCGCGGTGCTCGCGACGAAGAAGCCGGTGGTCGCGGTGCTCATCAACAGCGGCCCGCTCTCCGTCAACTACGTGGCCGAGAACGTGCCCGCCATCCTCGAAGGCTTCTACCTCGGCGAGGAGACGGGGACGGGCGTGGCCGACGTGCTCTTCGGCGACTACAACCCTTCGGGACGGCTTCCCGTCAGCTTCCCGCGCACGGTCGGGCAGTTGCCCATCTACTACAACCACAAGCCGACGGCGAAGCGCGGCTACCTCTACACGAGCAAGGAGCCGCTCTTCCCCTTCGGCCACGGGCTTTCCTACACGACCTTCGCCTACTCCGACCTGAAGGTCTCGCCGCAGCAGATCGGGCCGGCCGGCACCGCGACTGTCAGCGTCGTGGTCACGAACACGGGCCGGCGCGCGGGCGAGGAGGTGGCGCAGCTCTACATCAACGACCTCGTCAGCTCCGTCACGCGCCCCGTCATGGAGTTGAAGGACTTCAAGCGCGTCTCGCTCGCGCCGGGCGAGAGCAAGACCGTGACGTTCACCTTAACGCCCGACAAGCTCTCGTTCATCGACCTCGACATGCGGCGCACGGTCGAGCCCGGCTGGTTCGACATCTTCGTCGGCACCAGCTCCGTCAACACGCGCAAGGTCAAGCTCGAAGTCGTCGCGAAGTGAATCGTCAGCGCGTCTTGAATGTGATGTTCGTTGAATTTCACCACAGAGACACAGCTTGTCGAGGGCTAAAGACCTGAAGCTGTGTCTCTGTGGTGAACTGCCCCTTGCTCAACTTTCAAGATTGAGATGAAAAACCTGAAACGCCTTCGCCCGGCGCTCTCCTGCGCGCTGGTTTTAAATCTCTATCCTCTATTAGTCGCGCCGGCAGCTAAAGCGCAGGCGCAGGCGAAGCCGCCGTACCTCGACCCGAGTCTGCCCGTCGAACGGCGGGTGGACGACCTCGTCTCGCGGATGACGCTCGAAGAGAAGGTCTCGCAGATGATGAACCGCGCCGCCGCCATCGAGCGGCTCGGCGTCCCCGAGTACGAGTGGTGGAACGAGGCTTTGCACGGCGTCGCGCGCGCAGGGATAGCCACCGTCTTCCCGCAGGCCATCGGGATGGCCGCGACCTGGAACCCGGAACTCATCCGGGAGATCGGCGACGTGGTCTCGACCGAGGCGCGCGCCAAGCACCACGAGGCCGCGCGCCTCGGCGACCGGGGCCGCTACAAAGGGCTGACCTTCTGGTCGCCGAACATCAACATCTTCCGCGACCCGCGCTGGGGCCGCGGGCAGGAGACGTTCGGCGAAGACCCTTACCTCACCTCGCGCATCGGCGTCGCCTACGTGAAGGGTTTGCAGGGCGACGACCCGAAGTACCTGAAGGTCGTCTCGAGCGTCAAGCACTACGCCGTCCACTCCGGCCCCGAGCCTGAGCGCCACACCTTCGACGCGAAGATCGACGAGCGCGACATGCGCGAGACCTACCTGCCCGCCTTCCGCGCGACCATCCTGGAGGGGAAGGCCGAGGGCTTGATGTGCGCCTACAACAGCCTCAACGGCGAGCCGGCCTGCGCGAACAAGAAACTGTTCGACATCCTGCGGCGCGAGTGGGCCTTCGGCGGCCACGTCGTCTCGGACTGCGCGGCCGTCGAAGACATCTGGAAGGGGCACAAGTTCAAGCCGACCGAGGGCGAGGCTTCGGCCGTCGCCGTCAAGACCGGCACGGATTTGACCTGCGGGCGCGAGTACCGCTCGCTCGTGCAGGCCGTGAAGGACGGATTCATCACGGAGGCCGAAATCGACGTGGCGGTCAAACGCCTCATGCGCACGCGCTTCCGCTTGGGGCTGTTCGACCCGCCCGAGTTGGTGAAGTACGCGCAGATACCCATCTCCGAGAACGACACGCCCGCACACCGCGCCCTCTCCCTGCGCGCGGCGCGCGAAGCAATCGTCTTACTTAAGAATGACAACGACACGCTGCCGCTCAGGAAGGATTTAAAAACCATCGCCGTCATCGGCCCGAACGCCGACGCGCCCGACGTGCTGTTGGGGAACTACAACGGGACGCCTTCAAAATCCGTCACGCCGCTGCAAGGCATCCGGGACAAAGTCTCTGCCTCAACCAGAATCCTCTACTCGCAGGGCATGTACCCGACGGGCACGGTCGTCGTCCCGGTGCCGGCCGCCTCCCTCCCGAACATCGTGGACACGGGTTGGTATGGAGGCGTGGTGGGCCGTTACTACGCTAACGGCGAGTGGAAGGGGGAGCCGGTGCTAGTCCGCGGGGAGCCGGAGCTGAACTTTAACTGGGGGCCGGCGTCACCGGGGCCGGGCGTGCCGGCTGACAACTTCTCGGTGCGCTGGTACGGGTATCTTAAGGCGCCGGAGTCGGGCAGGTACACCGTCGGCTTCAACGGCAACGGCGGCGTACGCCTGAAGCTCGACCGGAAAGTTGTCGTCGAAGATTTCTCCAACACGCGGACGCGGACTGTCACGAAGGAGGTGGAGTTGGAGCGCGGCCTCCACATGGTCGAGGTCGACTACAAGGAGAACGCGAACCAGTTCGCCTCGGCGCGGCTCGTCTGGGCGCCGCCGAACGGCGAGAAGGCGCTCCGCGAGGACGCGCTGGCGAAGGCGCGCGGGGCGGACGCGGTCGTCATGGTCATGGGCATCAACCCCTCGGTCGAGGGCGAAGAGATGGACGTGAAGCTCGAAGGTTTCAAGGGCGGCGACCGCACGGACATTTCACTGCCCCGTACGCAGGAGGAGTTGATTAAGCAGGTTCAGGCCTTAGGCAAGCCCGTCGTCCTCGTGCTGCTTGGCGGGAGCGCGCTGGCGGTGAACTGGGCGGACGAGAACGTCGGGGCGATAGTCGAGGCTTGGTATCCGGGCGAGGAGGGCGGGGCGGCGGTGGCCGACGTGCTCTTCGGCGACTACAACCCCGCGGGCCGCCTGCCCGTCACCTTCTACAGGTCGGTCGAACAGCTCCCGCCGTTCGAAGACTACAGGATGCAGGGGCGCACCTACCGCTTCTTCAAGGGCGAGCCGCTCTACCCGTTCGGCCACGGACTCTCCTACACGACCTTCAGTTACGACAATCTCAAGTTGAGCGCGAAGAGCGTGCGCGCGGGGCGCGGGCTGACCGTGACGGCCGACGTGAAGAACACGGGCGCGCGCGCGGGCGAAGAGGTCGTGCAGCTCTACGTGACCGACGTGGCCTCCGCCTACCCCGTCCCCGTCCGCTCACTCGCCGGTCTCACGCGCGTCAGGCTGAACCCCGGCGAGACCCGGCGGGTCTCATTCAACCTCGACCCGCGCCAGCTCTCCGTCATCGACGAACGCGGCCGACGCGTCGTCGAGCCGGGCGAGTTCACACTGAGCGTCGGCGGCAAGCAGCCCGGCTTCAAGGGCCACGCCGACGCGCGCACGACCGGCGTCGTCAGCGGCCGCTTCAAGGTGACGGGCAACGTGACGGAGGTGCCTGAAAGATGACCTTCAAACAAACTCTGTGGGCCGCCGCGCTGTTATTGATTCTGAGTGGGGCGTGCTTTGGGCAGACTCTGCGCGAGTACGCAGACCGCGCGGGCGTGCTGGTCGGCGCGGCCGCCGAGCCGCGCCTGCTGGAAGAGCCGGAGTACGCTTCGACGCTGGCGCGCGAGTTCAACATGCTGACGGCGGAGAACGCTTTGAAGTGGGGTGCCATCCGGCCGACGCGCGAGCGTTTCAACTTCGAGCCGGGCGACCGCCTCGTCGCCTTTGCCCGCGCGCACAAGATGAAGGTGCGCGGCCACTGCCTCGCGTGGAGCGAGTACAACCCGCGCTGGCTGGAGAAGGGGAGCTTCACCCCCGAGCAGATGTCGGAACTCCTGCGCGAGCACATCACGAAGGTCATGCGGCACTACCGCGGCAAGGTCTTCGCCTGGGACGTGGTCAACGAAATCTTCCTCGCCGACGGGAGCGTCGAGTCCTCCGTCTGGTACGACCAGCCGGGCATCGGCCTGAAGGGGAAGGGGACGGCCTACGTCGAGCAGGCCCTGCGCTGGGCGCGTGCGGCAGACCCCGACGCGCAACTCTTCTACAACGATTACGACACGGAGGGAATCAACCCGAAGTCCGACGCCGTCTACGCGATGGTCAAAGACTTCCGTAGCCGCGGCGTGCCCATCGACGGCGTCGGCATACAGGCGCACATCGTCGACCTCGAAGCGAAAGACCTCGCCACCATCGAGCAGAACCTCGCGCGCCTCGCCGCGCTCGGGGTGCAGATTCACATCACGGAGCTGGACGTGGGCCTCCCCTCGGGCGCGGGCCAGCCCGACGCGGCGGCGTTAAAACGTCAGGCCGAAATCTACCGGCGCATCGCCGACGCCTGCCTGCGCCAGCCGAAGTGCACGGCCTTCCAGACGTGGGGCTTCACGGACAAGTACACCTGGATTCCGGGCTACACGAAGGGCGCGAAGGGCGCGCCGCTCCCGTTCGACGCGGCTTATAAAAAGAAGCCCGCGTACGACGCCCTGCTCGAAGCCTTCCGCCGCAGGCGGTAGACAGTAGCCAGTAGACAGTAGGAAGACAAAGCGGCGCGCCCGACCCGAAGGTTGAAACACGCCGCCGAGCTTTTCTACTGACTACTGACCGCTGGCTACTGTCTACTTCAGCTTCAACATCTCGCTGCCGGCCAGCAGCAGCGCGCCGGAGCCGTACTCCTGGTTGTCGTCGGCGGTGACCTTGTCTGGGGCGAGGCCGATGCGCTGCACCCAGCCGAGCTTGCCCTCCTCGTCGACGGAGGCGACGAGGCCGGCCCAAGCCCGGCGGATGACGGGCAGGTAGGTCTTGCGTTCGAGGACGCCGTTGTTGACGCCCCACGCGAGCGCGTAGGTGAAGAAGCCCGTGCTGGAAGTCTCGGGCACGGGCGCCTCCGCCGGGTCGAGCAGGGAGGGGTGCCAGCGGCCGTCCGCGCCCTGCACGCGCGCGACGGAGGCCGCCATCGTTTGCAGGAGCTTGACGTAGCGCGCGCGCGTCGGGTGGTTCTTCGGCAGGTGTTGGAGCACGCGCACCGCGCCGCCCATCACCCAGCCGTTGCCGCGCGCCCAGAAGACCTTCTTGCCGTTCGCGTTCAGCTTGTTCAGAAAATTCTTGTCGCGGTAGTAGAGACCTTCCGACGGGTCGTAGAGGAAGTCGGTCGTGTCCCACCACATCGCGTCGAGGAAGTCGAGGTACTTCTTGTCGCCCGTGACGGCGTAGAGGCGCGCCAGCACCGGCGGCGCCATGAAGAGCGCGTCGCACCACCACCAGTCCTCGCGGCCGGGCTTCGGGGCGGCGACCATCGCGTCGATGACGGACTTCGTCTGCTCGATGCGCGCGGGGTCTCTCTTGAGCATGTAGAGTTCGAGGAAGGTCTGGCCCGGCGCGTGGTCGTCGGCGTGGCGCGGGCGGTCGCCGAGTTTCCAGCCGCGCCCCTCGGCCCAGCGCGTCGCCTGCTCGAAGTAGCGCTTGTCGCCCGTGGCCTTCCCCGCGGACATTATCCCGGCGTAGAAGGCGGCGCGCGCCCAGAGGTTGTTGTTGAGCGCGTCGATCTCGACCGGGTGCGCCACCTGCCACTCGAAGACCTTCTGCATGACGGCGCGGACGGACTTCTTCGAGTAGATGTCGGCGGTCTGCGCCGACGCGGGCACACAGAGGAAGAGCACGAGCAGGGAGAGAGACGAGAATCTTTGAAGTTTCATCGCGCGCATGAATCCTGTTTTGAGTCGGACGAAGAGCGCGGGCATTATACATGCAAAGACCCGTGCCCGAGTTAATAACGAACCGAACCAAGATGCCGAAGCAAACCTCTCGCACAGCCTCGCTCGCCGTCGCCGCCTGTCTCGCGCTGTCTCAGCTCGTCCTGCCGTTGCGCGCGCAGGTTAAAGACGAAGGGGCTGTGTTGCGCATCAACGAGCTCGAGTACCTGGAGATGCCGGGCCTGAACGTGATGCTCGCGCACGACTACTACCCGGAGAGCCATCAGGGCGGGGTCGGCATCATCCAGAACGGGCTGCGCGTGGCGACGAACGGCGACCTGCGCCTGGAGCCGACGCCGGGGCAGTGGCAGCCCGTCCCGAAGGTCGGCAAGCGCCTGGTCGACCGCGCCGCGCAGACCATCAGCGTGCGGATGCAGTACCCCGACCCCGAGAAAGACCGCCGCGGCTTCAACCCCGTCTTCTACCCCGAACTGAACCTCGGCTACACGCTCAAGATCAAACCCGACGGGCGTGCGTTCCGCATCGTCGTCGACCTCGACCGCCCCGTGCCCGACGAGTGGGCCGGGCGCGTCGGCTTCAACCTCGAACTCTTCCCCGGCCTCCTCTTCGGCAAGACCTTCTACATGGACGAGCGCCCCGGCCTCTTCCCGCGGCAGGCGAACGGGCCGGGCGCGCAACTGGCCGAGGGGCGACGCCTGACGGTCGCGCCCGAGGACGAACGGCAGACGATGGTGGTCGAGCGCGTGCGCGGCGGCGACCTGCAACTGCTCGACGGTCGCGCCGAGCACACGAACGGCTGGTTCGTCGTCCGCGCGCTCGTCGAGAAGGGCGCGACCGCGAACGCCGTCGAGTGGCTCGTCACGCCGCGCGCCCTTCCGGGCTGGAAGTACCAGCCGGTCGTGCAGGTCTCGCAGGTCGGCTACCACCCCGCGCAGGAGAAGGTCGCCGTCATCGAGACAGACCCATCCGACGAGCGACGCCCGAAGGCCGTCCTCGTCCGCGCGCAGGAGGGCGGCGGATTCGAGACGGTGTTGGAAGAGTCGCCCGCCGAGTGGGGCCGCTTCCTGCGCTACCGCTACTTCCGCTTCGACTTCACGAAGGCGAAGCGGCCGGGCGTCTACTTCATCCGTTACGGCGAATACCAGACCGAGCCCTTCCAAATCAGCGCGGACGTCTACAGGCGGCACGTCTGGCAGCCGACGCTCGAATACTTCCTGCCCGCGCAGATGTGCCACATGCGCGTCAACGACCGCTACCGCGTCTGGCACGGCGCCTGTCACCTGGACGACGCGCGGATGGCGCCCGCCAACCAAAACCACATCGACGGCTACGTGCAGGGGCCTTCGACCCTGACGAAGTACGCGGGCGGCGAATCAGTCCCGGGCTTAGACCGCGGCGCGTGGCACGACGCGGGCGACGACGACATCCGCGTCGAGTCGCAGACCGAGACGATGCAGGGGCTCGCGCTGCTCTACGAGGCGTTCAAGGTCGATTACGACGACACGACCATCGACCAGCAGAGCCGCGTCGTCGAGATCGGAAGGCCGGACGGGAGGCCCGACGTTCTTCAACAGATCGAGCACGGCGCGCTCTCGGTCGTCGGCGGCTACAAGTCTCTGGGGCGTCTCTACCGCGGCATCATCACGCCGACGCTCCGGCAGTATACGCAGCTCGGCGACACCGCGAACGTGACCGACAACGTGCGCTTCGACCCGAAGCGCTCAAGTGAAAAGGAGGAGGCGGGCGCGCCCCGCCGCGGCGACGGCGTGGCCGTGACGGACACGCGGCCGCACGACCCCTGGGGCGCGCCGTTCGGGCGCGGGGGCGAGCCGGACGACCGCTGGGTCTTCACGGAGGAGAACCCGGGGCGCGAGCTACAGGCGGCGGCGGGCCTGGCCGCGGCCGCGAGGGTTTTGCAGAATTTCAACCCGCAGCTCGCGGCCGACTGCCTGCGCATCGCGACGGAGCTTTGGGAGAGGACGAAGGAGAGGGACGCGCTGCAAAGAGTCGAGCCGGCGGTCGAGCTGCTTTTGGCGACCGGCGGGAAGAGGTATGCGGACTTTCTCAAGAACTCGACCGCCGACATCGTCAGGAACTTCCCGCGCGTCGGCTGGGTCGCGGGCCGCGCGATACGTAAGTTGAACGACCGGCAGTTCACCGACGCCCTGACCGAAGCGGCGCGCGCTTACAAGGCGCAGGTGGACGAGCGCGGGAAGCGGACGCCGTACGGCGTGCCCTACGAGCCGGACATCTGGGGCGCGGGCTGGGGCATACAGCGCTTCGGCGTCGAGCAGTATTTTCTGCACACGGCGTTCCCCGAACTCTTCGGCGACGAGTACATGCTCCGCGCGCTCAACTTCATACTGGGCTGTCACCCCGGCCCGAACACGGCCTCCTTCGCCTCGGGCGTGGGCGCGCGTTCGCTCACCACCGCCTACGGCTTCAACCGCGCCGACTGGTCTTACATCCCCGGCGGCGTAGGGTCGGGGACGGCGCTCATCCGCCCCGACTACCCGGAGCTTCTGACCTGGCCCTTCCTCTGGCAGCAGACCGAGTACGTCCTCGGCGGCGGCACGACCGACTACCTCATGCTCGTCGTCGCGGCCGAACGCCTGACAGCCAAATGAACCCGCGGAACTTTAGCCGCGATATCCGGCAATTACACAGTGAGGTGGATGATGGTATGAAACGAACACGACTGAATTTTATCTCTTCCGCAGCATTAAGCCTTCTGCTGTTGGTTGCAGGCGCGCCGGTTCGGGCGCAGACGTCCGCGCAGAGTAAAGCCCCTTCCGTCCCCGACACGCCGGCGGGACGACGCCTCTCGGAATGGCTGCGCTTGAACAAGGGCGGTGATTTCGACGCCATCCGCAATTTCATGGCGGCGAGCTACGACAAGCCTATCCTCGAACGGGCGTCGGCGGAGCTTCGTGCGGCCTACCTGGTCGGCGCGCGCCACACGAACGGCGAGGTGAAACTCGTCGCCGTCGAAAAATCCTCCGACCTGGAGATCGTCGCCGTCGGGGAGACCGCTCTGACCGAGTTGCAGTCGAGGCTCACGGTTAAAGTGGCCCCGGAAGAGCCGCACATCATTACGTTCATTAACAACGAGCCCATCCGGCCGGCGAACGCGCGCAAGCTGAGTCAGGCGGAGTTCGCACGCTGGCTCGACGGCTACCTGAAGCGCCTGGCGACCGCCGACGTGTTTTCGGGCAGCGTCCTGATCGCCAAGGATGGCAAGCCCGTCTTCCAGAACGCCTACGGTCTCGCCAGCAAGGCTTACAACGTCCCCAACCGAGTAGACACCAAGTTCAACCTCGGCTCGATGAACAAGATGTTCACCGCGGTGGCGGTCGCCCAGCTCGTCGAGCAGGGGAGGCTCTCTTTCGACGACACGGTCGGCAAGGTTCTGCCCGATTACCCGAACAGGGAAGTCGCGGAGAAGGTGAAGATTCACCACCTGCTGACACACACCTCCGGCATCGGTGATTATTTCACCCCAAAGTTTTTTGAAACGTCGAAGGAGCGCTTTAAAGCCGTCAAGGATTACCTGCCGCTGTTCGTAGACCAGCCGCTCCTGTTTCAGCCCGGCGAGCGCATGAGCTACAGCAACGCAGGGTTCATGCTGCTGGGCGCGATCATCGAAAAGGTGAGCGGTCAGGACTACTTCAGCTACGTCCGCGAACACATTTATAGACCGGCGGGGATGAACGACACCGACGCGTATGACCTGGAGCACGACACGCCGAACCTCGCCGTCGGTTACACCAACGAAAATGAGGAAGGGCGTTTCATCCCCGGCCCGCGGGCGAACAACCTTTTTCGGCACGTGGTCAAGGGCGGCCCGGCGGGCGGTGGCTTTTCGACCGCCCCCGACCTGCTCAAATTCGCCAACGCGCTCGTCGGGCATAAACTCCTCAGTCAGCGCTACACGGACGTCCTGACTACCGGAAAAGTGGTCGCGGGTCAGGGGGTGAAATACGGCTACGGTTTCTTCTGCGCCGAAGTGGACGGCAGGAGAACCGTCGGGCACTCGGGCGGCTTCTCCGGCATCAACAGCCAGTTGGACATTCATCTCGACACCGGCTACACGGTCATCGTCATGTCAAACTACGACCCGCCCATCGCCCAGCAGGTCGTCACCAAAATCGGCCAGGTTATCCCGGAGGGTTAAAGGCGGGCAAAGTTTTTGAGACCTTTCTCAAGCGGAAAGGGTCAGTCGAGCTTCGTGTTGCTGACGAACGCGAAGCGCTTGCCGTCGGGCGACCAGGAGGGGACGTTGAGGGTGCCCTGCCCGCCGTAGACGTAGGCGAGGACGCGCGCGGGGCCGCCGCCCGCGGGCATCAGGCGGAGGTAGACGTGTTTGTAGAAAGGGTGCTCGTCCGCGCGCACGTCCCGGCCGAAGGAGAGGAAGACGACCCACTTGCCGTCCGGCGAGAGGTGCGGGAACCAGTTGTTGAACTCGTCGGAGGTCAACTGCTCCTGCCCCGTCCCGTCCGCCTTCATGCGCCAGAGCTGCATCCGCCCCGTCCGCGCCGAGTTGAAGTAGACGTACCTGCCGTCGGGCGAATACTCCGGCCCGTCGTCCAACCCTGCGGCGTCGGTCAGACGCACCTCCTCGCCGCCTTCGACCGCAATCTTATAGATGTCGAACTCACCATCGCGCTCGCCCGTGTAGACGAGGGACTTCCCGTCCGGCGACCAGCCGTGAAGGTAAGAGGGCGAGCGCCGGGTGACGCGCCGCGGCGTGCCGCCCGTCGAAGGCAGGACGTAGACGACCGAGCGCCCGCCCTCCTCCTTCGGGTGGTGGCTGATGCCGAGCATCCTCCCGTCGAAGGAGAGGACGTGGTCGTTGTTGTTCGAGGTGGCGGAGCCAGTGTTGATTTCCGCCGCGGCCTTCCGCGCCAGGTCGAAGCGGTAGAGGCGGCCGTTGCGGTTGTAGACGAGCGCGCGCCCGTCGCGCGTCCAGTTCGGCGCCTGCAAAGAGTCCTCGACCGTGTGGACGACGCGGCGGCGTCCTGTCGCCACGTCGAGGATTTCCAAGCGGCTCCCGATGTAGTCGCGGTATGGGACGAGGTTCGCGGGCGCAGGGATGGTGACGCGCACGCTGTCGAAGAGGGCGTGCTCGGTCACGTCCTTGTTGTGCGAGCAGACGAAGAGGCCGACGTAGACCTCTTCGCCGAGTGGGAGGCTTTCGACGCTGCGCGTGACGAACGGCTCGCCGAAGCGCGCGGCCGACATGATGAAGGCGTCGCCGCGCCTCTCCAGTTGAATAACGTCGGCGCCGCCGCGCTCGAACTTGACCTCCTCGGTCTCCGCGCCCTGCGTCCGGCGGAATTGGAGTGAAGTCAGGCCGTCGCCGTGGACGACCGCGCTCGCGTGTGGCGAGTCGGCGTCGAGCGTGGAGCGCACCTGCCAGCCGAGCTTGCGGTGCGCCTCCCTGCCGCGGCCGGCGAAAAGTGCGCGGGCCGTCAGGATGAAGTCGCCGCGCATCCGCCGCCAGACGAAGTGGAACTCGTCGCGCGTGCCCCACATGTTCGCGCCGGAGCCTTCGATCCTGTACGACTCGTTTTGCGCGTCGAAGCCCGCGGGCGCGACCTTGCGCGCGCCGCCCACGTCCGTCTGGCCTTCGAACTCTCCGACAGGAGTCTGTGCCGCGGCGGTCGCGGCGGCGCACAGGGTCAGCAGAAAGAACGCGGCGCGTAAGGGGAGACTGTTCGTCATGTGCTTTTAGGCTGAAGCCCGACCGTAAGGGAGGGCGTACGTCCCTCGTCAAAGCTCAAGTAGAGTAAGACGTACGTCCTCCCTTACGGTCGGGCTTCCGCCGGTTCAAAATTCGAGGCGCTTGAGGTATTCGATACTCGTGCGCAGGCTTTCGAAGGGCGAGCCCGCGGGCTGGTCGTTCTCGACGAAGTAGTGCCGGACGCCGGCCTCGCGCGCTCGGGCGAAGATGGACTTGAAGTCGATGGTGCCCTTGCCGACGTCGGCGAAGAAGCGGCGCGGCGTCGCGTCCATGTCCTTGACGTGCAGGAGATGGAAGCGGCCGGGGTGGCGTCCGAAATACTCGACCGGGTTCGCGCCGCCCTTCACCGTCCAGTACAAGTCCATCTCGAGCTTGACGAGGTTCGGGTCTGTGCGTTCGAGCAGGAGGTCGTAAGGGACTCGGCCTTCCAGCGGCGCGAACTCGAAGTCGTGGTTGTGATAGGCGAACTGTAGCCCCTCACGCCTCAGCGCCCGGCCCGCCTCGTTGCAGAGTTCCGCGAGCCGCCGGTACTGTTCGAGGGACTTGCGCTCCTCGGGCGGCGTCCAGGCGAGGAGCAGGTACCTGTGGCCGATTGTCTGCGCCGCCTTAATCAACGGCGTCAGGTCGCCGCGCAGCTCCGAGAGCTGCACGTGCGCGGCCGGCGAGTCGAGCCCGAGACGCTTGAGTATTGACCTCACCTCGTCGGGCTTGTGACCGAAGTAGCCCGCGAATTCGACCTCCCTGTAGCCGAGCGCGGCGACCTTCTGTAGAGTCCCTTCGAAATCCTTCTCCAACTCCTTCCGCACGGTGTAGAGCTGCGCGCCGACGCGCGAGAGCCTTGCGGCCTGTGCGGACGTTTTGGAAAGAGCGAGTGCGCCCGTGGCGGCGAGCGTCAGGCGTTTGCTGAAGTGGCGTCGGTTCATAATGTGCTTTAGGCGGAAGCCCGACCGTAAGGGAGGGCGTACGTCCTCCGTCGTAGCGCAACGCGAGAGTCGAGACGCCCTCCCTGACGGTCGGGCTTCTGCCGAAAATTATCTTGACAAGGGGCGGGCCGAGTAATAGAAACCTTTTGTCCGGTCTTACAACAAAACCGAAATTATCAACACGGAGGTCGGGTTGTCGAGCGCCGCGCAAGACGGCGCGGCCGCGCGTCCGTCCATCGGCGCGGCCGCGCGCGACGTTCCGGCCCGGCGACCGCCATCGAAAACTCTGGCGAAGAGGCGAGGAGGGAGACTCAACTTGCTCACACCCGAACGCGCGCGCCGCGGCGCGCACATCCTGAAGGCGGCCCTGCTCGTCCTGCTGGCGTGCGGCCCGGCGGCGGCGCAGGTGCTCAACGACCCCGTGGACGTGTCGCAGGAGTTCCAGAGGATGGAGCAGGTCTACTTCGTCGGCTCCAAGGTCGCGAGCTTCGACGCGGGCAGCGGGCGCGGCACGCTCCAGTGGGACAGGTATCTGCGCGCGACCACGCTCTCCTTCAACAAGGTCGACGTGACCCTGGGCAAGGGGCGCGGCACCGAGTTCCCCGGCACCGAGTACGACCAGGACCCCGTCCTGCCCTTCTCGATCACCTTCGTCAGCCCGCGCACCGTCCGCCTCCGCTTCTCGACCCGCGGGGAGATGCCGCGCGACGCGGACTCCGTCATGCTCGCCGGCCCGGTGCCGACGGATAAGTCCTGGCGCGTCGAACAGACGGCGGACGCCGTGACCTGGACGAGCGCCTACGGGCGCGTGAAGTTGATTAAGAACCCGTGGCACGTCGAGTTCTACGACGCGGCGGGCCGCCTGCTCACGCGCACGCAGAACGCGGGCGACCCCGCGACCTACTTCACGCCGATACCCTTCTCGTTCGTGCGCCGCGCCTCCGACCTCTCGCGCCTGACGGCCGCGACCTTCGAACTCCAGCACGACGAAAAAATCTTCGGCTGCGGCGAGTCGTTCACGCGCTTCGACAAGCGCGGGCAGAAGGTCAACGCCTGGACGCGCGACGGCATGGGCGTGCAGAACGAGTTCATGTACAAGCCGATCCCGTTCTTCCTCTCCAGCAACGGCTACGGCATGTTCGTCCACACCTCCGCGCCCGTCACCTTCGACTTCGGCAAGACCTACGACAGCCACAACGCCATCTACACCGGCGACGAGAATATCGACATCTTCGTCTTCCTCGGCGAGCCGAAGGACGTCCTTTCGGAGTACACGGCCCTGACGGGCCGCAGCCCCGTCCCGCCGCTCTGGTCGTTCGGCTTCTGGATGAGCCGCATCACCTACAAGAGCGAGGACGAGGTGCGCGACGTGGCGGCGAAGCTCCGGCAGTACAAGGTGCCCGCGGACGTCATCCACCTCGACACCGGCTGGTTCGAGACCGACTGGCGCAGCAACTACCAGTTCTCGAAGTCACGTTTCAGAGACCCGGCGAAGATGATCGCGGACTTGAAGAAGCAGGGCTTCCGCGTGAGCCTCTGGCAGTACACCTACTTCACGCCGAAGAACGAGCTTTACCCCGAAATCGTCGAGCACGGCTACGAGGTGAAAGACCTCGCGGGCAACCTGCCCTTCGAGGACGCGGTGCTCGACATGTCGAACCCGGCGGCCGTCAAGTGGTATCAGTCGAAGATCGCGGCGCTCTTAAAACTCGGCGTCGGCGCCATCAAGGTCGACTTCGGCGAGGGCGCGCCCGTCAGCGGCCTCTACGCCTCGGGCCGCTCGGGCTGGTACGAGCACAACCTCTATCCCCTGCGCTACAACAAGGCCGTCGCGGACATCACGCGCGAGACGACGGGCGAGAACATCATCTGGGCGCGGAGCGCGTGGGCGGGGAGTCAACGTTATCCTTTGCACTGGGGCGGCGACGCCGAGAACACGGACTCGGCGATGGCGGCCGAGCTGCGCGGCGGACTCTCGTTCGGGCTGTCGGGCTTCACCTACTGGAGCCACGACGTGGGCGGCTTCGTCAACAAGGCGCCGCGCGACCTCTACCGCCGCTGGCTGGCGTGGGGCGTGCTGACCTCGCACACGCGCGCGCACGGCGCGCCGCCGCGCGAGCCGTGGGAGTACGACGAGGCTTTGACGGAAGACTTCCGCCGCGCGCTCGGGCTGAAGTATTCGCTGATGCCGTACATCCTGGCGCAGGCGAAGGACTCTTCGGCGAAGGGCTGGCCGATGCTGCGCGCGCTCTTCTTCGAGTACCCGGGCGACCCGACCTCCTGGACGGTCGACGACGAGTACATGTTCGGCTCAGACCTCCTGGTCGCGCCCTTGATGGAGAGCGCCGACGCGAGGCGTGTCTACCTGCCGCCGGGCACATGGATCGACTACCAGACGGGCAAGCCGTACGCGGGCGAGCGCTGGCACCGGATCGAGGCGGGGCAGATTCCGGTCGTGCTGCTCGTGAGGAACAACGCCGTCATCCCGCACGTGAAGGTCGCGCAGAGCACGGACGACATCGACTGGAAGAACGTCGAGCTGCGCGTCTTCAGCACCGACAACGCCCCGGCCGCCGGCCGCTTCGCGCTCCCCGCGGGCAACGTCCAGACGCTCAACCTGACGGGCGCGGCCTCGGGCTACACGCTGCAAACCGACCCTCTGCGCGGCCAGGTCAGGTGGCAGGTGACGCGCTTCCCGTCGAGATAGATGGCGGAGAATGGATTGAACCACAGAGACACAGAGACACAGCTAAGACACAGCATCATCTTTAGTCCTCTTCAAGCTGTGCCTCTGTGTCTCTGTGGTGAAAACTCTTTCTCTCCGCGCGCATGTACCTCTTATGAAAAAGCTCCTACGCCCGTCCTGCGTCCTTCTCATCATCCTCTCTTCGTACGTCCCCGTGCGGCCGCAGTCGCCCGCGGCGCGCTTCTTTCCGACGAAGGACTTGATGAGGATCGGCGTCTACTACTACCCCGAGCACTGGCCGGAGTCGCAGTGGGACAGGGACTTCGGCAACATGGAGAAGCTCGGGTTCGAGTTCGTCCACATGGGCGAGTTCGCGTGGGCCTTCATGGAGCCGGAGGAGGGGAAGTTCGACTTCGCCTGGCTCGACCGCGCGGTCGCGCTCGCCGCGAAGCACAACCTCAAAGTCATCCTCTGCACGCCGACGCCGACGCCGCCCGCCTGGCTCGCCGAGAAGTACCCGAACAGCTTTCTCGTCGGCGAGGACGGAAGACGTAGAGAGCACGGCTCGCGCGGCAACAACGCGCTCGCGGACGCGGACTACCTTCGCCTGACCGAGCGCGTGGTTAACGAACTCGGCAGGCGTTACGGCAAGAACCCCGCGGTCTGGGGCTGGCAGCTCGACAACGAGCCGAACTCGCCGCCCGACTACGGCCCCTCGGCGCAAGTGGCCTTCCGCGAGTGGCTGCTCGCGAAGTACAAGACCGTCGAGGCGCTCAACCAGGAGTGGGGCACGGCCTTCTGGAGTCTGAAGTACAACGACTTCGGACAGGTCAGGCCGCCGAACCCATCGTTCCTCTACGGCGTCAGCCCGCACGCGCTGCTCGACTTCCGGCGCTTCACCGCCGACCAGACGGCGAAGTTCCTCAACTGGCAGGCGTCAATACTTCGGCGCAACACCTCGCCCGCGCAGTTCATCACGACCAACTACATCTCGACCATCGGCAGCTCAGACCCGCGCCGCTCGAACGAGCTGGACTTCATCTCTTACACGATGTACCCGGTCGGCGGCGGCGGTGGCGTGGGCGAAGACGGCTTCCGCCTGGGATGGCAGCACGGCATCGCCTGGGCGAACGCTTTTTATAAACCGATCAAGGGCGTGACCGGCGTGATGGAGTTGCAGCCGGGTCAGGTCAACTGGGCGCGCATCAACCCGCAGCCCGCTCCGGGCGTGATACGGATGTGGCTCTGGCACGCCTTCGCGGGCGGGCTGTCGTTCGCGTGCAACTACCGCTACCGGCAGCCGCTCTACGGGAGCGAGCTGTACCACTACGGCATCGTCAACACGGACGGCGTTACGCCTTCGCCCGGCGGCCTACAGTATTCGCAGGTCGCGCGCGAGATGAGGGAGCTGCGCGCGAAGTTCGACCCCGCAGCGAAGCCCCCGGCCGACTACCTCGCGCGGCGGACGGCGATACTCTGGAACCACGAGAACCTCTGGAACATCGACTACCAGAGGCAGACGGCCCTTTGGGACACGTGGGGGCACGCGTTCCGCTATCTCGAAGCGATCAAGTCGGCCGGCGCGCCGCTCGAAGTGATCGACGAGGCCGCGGACTTCAATCAGTACAAAGTCCTCGTCGCGCCGGCCTATCAACTTCTTGACGAGGAACTCGTGCGCAAGTGGACGCGCTACGTCGAAGCGGGCGGCCACCTCGTCCTGACCGCGCGCACGGGGCAGAAGCGCCGCAACGGCTGGCTCTGGGAAGGCCCTTGGGCCGCGCCCATCCGCCCGCTCATCGGCGCGGAGGTCTCCTTCTTCGACCTCCTGTTGGAGAACGGCAACGGCGAGGTCTCTTCGAAGGGCGCGACCTACGGCTGGAACGCGTGGGGCGACGTGCTCAAGCCTTACGAGGGGACGGAGACTTTGGCGACGTACGCGAACCAGTTCTACGCGGGCGCGGCGGCGGCGACATACAGACGCCTGGGCAAGGGGAGCGTCACGTACATCGGCGTCCACACGAAGGACGGGCGGCTTGAGAAGGAACTGATGCGCGAAGTCTACAGGCGCGCGGGGCTGGCCGTCGCAGACTACCCCGCGGGCGTCTACGTTGACTGGCGCGACGGCTTCTGGGTCGCGGTCAACTACAACTCGAAGCCGGTGGAGATCGCGGTGCCGCCGGGCGCGGAGATTCTTTACGGCGCGCGGCAGCTCAAGCCGGCCGACGTGCTCGTGTGGAGGCAGCGTTAATGTCTAAGGTCGGTCGGAGAGAGTTCGTCGGCGGCGCTTTGGCGGGGAGTCTCGCGCTGCTCGCGGCGCGCGGTGGGCAGGGGCCGGGCGCGAAGGTCGAGATTCTTCTGGACGAGAAGCTCGGCACCATCTCGCCCGACATCTACGGGCACTTCGTCGAGCACCTGGGCGGCGTCGTCTACGACGGCATCTGGGTCGGCGAGGATTCGAAGGTGCCGAACGTCGGCGGCGTCCGCCGCGCGATGATCGAGTATCTGAAGCGCGTCAAGCCTTCCGTCATACGCTACCCCGGCGGCTGCTTCGCCGACAGCTACGACTGGCGCGACGGAGTCGGGCCGCGCGCGCGCCGCCCGCGGCGGCCGAACTTCTGGGGCGGCGCGGAGCCGAACAGCTTCGGCACGAACGAGTTCATGAGCTTCTGCCGGGCGACGGGCGCGAAGCCTTACATGGCCGCGAACCTGCGCGGCCTGCCGGCGCAGACCTTCTACGAGTGGGTCGATTACTGCAACGCGCCCGCGGGGGCGACGACGCTGGCCGACCTGCGCGCGACGGGCGAGGCCGCGAGCCGCGACCCCTTCGGCGTGCGCTTCTGGGGCGTCGGCAACGAGTCGTGGGGCTGCGGCGGCAACTTCACGCCCGACGAGTACGCGATGGAGTTCCGGCGCTTCACGGCGTCGGTGCCGGGCTGGGGTCTGCAACCGCTCTTCATCGCCGCCGGCCCCGGCAGCGACGACCTCGCGTGGACGCGCGGCTTCTTCTCGAAGATGGCCGAGCGGCGCCACTTCGACTTCTACGGCTGGGGCCTGCATCACTATTCCTGGAACGTGAGCCGCGGCGCGACCACCGACTGGGACAAGGGCAAGGGCGACGCGCTCCGCTTCGACCTCGAAGAGTGGTACGAGATGTTTCGCGAGGCCGACAAGATGGAAGGCTTGATTAAGTCGAACTGGGCCGTGATGGGCGAGTACGACCGCGAGCACCGCGTCAAGCTCGTCGTGGACGAGTGGGGCGCTTGGTACAGGCCCGGCACGGAGTTGGGCAAGCGCTACATTCTCAGCCAGGCGCAGACCTTGCGCGACGCGCTCGTCGCAGGGATAACGCTCGACACCTTCAACCGCCACCCCGACAAGGTCGCGATGGCGAACGTCGCGCAGCTCGTCAACTGTCTACACTCGCTCTTCCTCGCGACGGAAGAGAAGTTCGTCGCCACGCCCAACTTCCACGTCTTCGAGATGTACGCGCCGCACCAGGGCGCACAAGGGTTGCGCACGGTCTTCGTCGCGCCGCAGTTCACGCACCCGCGCGCGGGGCAGACGGCGAGCTTCTGGGCTTTGAACGGCTCGGCCTCGCTCGAAGGCCGAACCGTGACGCTGACGGTCGTCAACCCGCACGCGTCGGAGGCGCGCGAGACGGAGGTCACTGTGCGCGGCGCGTCTTCGATTCGCTCGGCCCGCGCGCGCGTGCTGACGGCCACAGACATCCACGCGCAGAACACCTTCGAGAACCCGCGCGGCGTCGAGCCGAGGGACGAGACCATCGCCGCCCCGCGCGGCGCCACGGTCGTCTTCCGCTTCCCCGCGGCGTCGGTCACGCGCTTGCAGTTCGAGGTCTGATAGCTTCATCCACAATCCTTTAAAGAAGGAGCACTCAACATGTCTAAAAAGTTCGACCGCCGCGACTTCATCAAGTCGGCAACGGTCGCCGGGGCGGCGGCGCTGGTCGTGCCCGAGTGGGTCGAGGCCGCGCAGCGGCGCGGGCAGCGTAGGGGCGGCGGCGCGCGGCGCGGGGCGGGGCCGCGCCCGCTCACCTCCTACGACGCGCGAGCGCGCGAGCTGCTGAATCAGATGACGCTCGAAGAGAAGGTCGGGCAGATGACGCAGGCCGAGCAGGACGCCGCCATGAAAGAGCCGGCGGACATACGGACTCTTGCCCTCGGCTCTCTGCTCTCGGGCGGCAGCTCCGACCCGAAGGCCGGCAACAGCCTGCAGGCTTGGACAGACCTCTACGACCGCGTGCAGACGGAGGCGCTCAAGTCGCGCCTCGCCATTCCGATCCTCTACGGCATCGACGCCGTGCACGGCCACAGCAACGTCCTCGGCGCGACCGTCTTCCCGCACAACGTCGGGCTGGGGTGCACGCGCAACGCGAGGCTGATCGAACAGGCGGCGCGCGTCACGGCCGAGGAGGTGCGCGCCACCGGCATCCAGTGGACGTTCGCGCCCTGCGTCACAGTTCCACGCGACGAGCGCTGGGGGCGCACCTACGAGGGCTTCGGCGAGTCGCCCGACCTCGCGCGCGACTTGGGTGAGGCGGCCGTGCGCGGCTTTCAGGGGGACGACCTGGGCGACCCCCTGAGCATCCTCGCCTGCGCCAAGCACTACGTCGGCGACGGAGGGACGTCGATGGGTACGGGCGGGATCGACCAGAACAACGGGGGAGGGAAGCGCCTGCTCGACCAGGGCGACACGCGCCTGAGCGAGGCCGAGCTGCGCCGCATACACATGCAGGGCTACGTCTCGACGGTGCGCGCGGGCGTCGGCACGATCATGCCCTCGTACAGCAGTTGGAACGGGACGAAGATGTCGGCGCAGAAGTACCTTCTGACCGACGTGCTCAAGGGGGAACTCAAGTTCGAAGGCTTCCTCATCTCCGACTACAACGCCATCGACCAGATCACGAAGGACTACAAGCAGGCGATTGAGATTTCCATCAACGCCGGCATGGACATGGTGATGGTGCCGACGAAGTACCGCGAGTTCCACAGCCTCCTCGTCCAGCTCGTCCGCGAGGGGCGCGTCCCGCAGTCGCGCGTCGACGACGCCGTGATGCGCATCCTGCGCGTCAAGGTGGCGATGGGTTTGACCGAGCGCGGCCGCAACGTCCTCGCCGACCGCCGCCTGCACCGCACCTTCGGCTCGGCAGAGCACCGGGCGGTCGCGCGCGAGTGCGTGCGACAGTCGTTGGTGCTTCTGAAGAACGAGCGGCGGACTTTGCCTCTGCGCAAGACGGCGGCGCGCATACACGTCGCGGGCAGGTCGGCCGACGACATCGGGAACCAGTGCGGCGGGTGGACGATTGACTGGCAGGGCAAGAGCGGCGACGTGACGACCGGCGGGACGACCATCCTGCAGGCCGTGCGGAACACCGTCTCGCGCCGGACGAAGGTGACGTTCTCGAAGGACGGCTCGGGCGCGGGGGGCGCGGACGTCGGCGTGGTCGTGGTCGGCGAGACGCCTTACGCGGAGGGCGTGGGCGACCGCGAAGACCTCGCGCTCGGCGCGGAGGACTCGGCGGCGATTGAGAGGATGAAGGAGGCGGGCATCCCCGTCGTCGTGGTTCTGTTCTCGGGGCGGCCTCTGATTATCAATGACGCCCTGGCGAAGGCCGACGCGTTCGTCGCGGCGTGGCTGCCGGGGACGGAGGGGCAGGGCGTCGCGGACGTGCTCTTCGGCGACTACCGGCCGACCGGGAAACTCTCCTTCACCTGGCCGCGCTCGACGGCGCAGCTTCCCATCAACGTCGGCGACCGCGACTACGACCCGCTCTTCCCGTACGGGTTCGGGCTGACGTTCTAGGCAGGAATTAACCACAGAGGCACGGCTTGGAGCAATTAGGCCCCAAGCCGTGCCTCTGTGTCTCTGTGGTGAAATTCAGCGTCCAACACTCAACTCACGGCTGAGCCTCACGTCCGCGGAAGAGCCGCCGACCATTAGACGAACACGGTCTGGCTCAACGACGAAGCGCTTGGACTTCACGTCCCAGTAGGCGAGACGTGCGGCCGGGAGCGGGAGCGTGACGCGCTTCGTCTCGCCGGGCTGGAGGGCGACGCGGGCGAAGGCTTTCAGCTCTTTGAAGGGCCTGTCCACCTTCGAGTCGAGGTGCGTGACGTAGAGCTGTGCGACCTCCTCTCCGGCGCGGCGGCCCGTGTTCTTGAGGTCGAAGGTGACGTTGACGGAGCCGTCTGAACGGAGCGCGGGGGAACTCGCCCGCAGGTTCGAGTAGGCGAAGGTCGTGTAGCTCAAGCCGTAGCCGAAGGGGTAGAGCGGCGCGCCCTTGAAGTACATGTACGTCCGGCCGTGGCGGATGTCGTAGTCCATCATCGGCGGCAGTTGCTCTATCGAGGCCGGCCAGGTCTGTACGAGGCGGCCGGCGGGGTTGTAGTCGCCGAAGAGCACGTCCGCGAGCGCGTGCCCCTCCTCCTGACTGTTGTGCGTGAGGTGCAGGACGGCGGGGACGTTCGCTTGCGTCCAGTTGACGGCGTAGGGGAAGCTCGACATGAGCACGACGACGGTGTTCGGGTTCGCGGCGTAGACGCGCTTCACCAGCTCCTCCTGTTCGAGCGTGATGGAGCGGCGGTCGACGGCCTCCTTGCCGTCGCTGGCGACGGGGCACTGCTCCCAGCCCGCGTCGCAGGTCGGGTGGTTGCCGACGATGACGACGGCCACGTCCGCCGCCCGCGCCGCTTTGGACGCCGCGCCGTTCTCATCGTCCTTCGCATATACCACACGAACCTGCGGCCCGGCCTTCTCGCGGATGCCCGCGAGCGGCGTGACGGTGTAGGGCGGCGTGCCGCTGTACCAGTCGAGCAGGACTTCGTCGGCGTGCGGGCCGACGACGGCGACGGACTTGAGCTTCGCGCGGTCGAGCGGGAGAAGTCCCTTCGCGTTCTTCAAAAGCACGACCGACTTCTGCGTGGCGAGGCGCGCGAGTGACTTGTGCTCTTCAAGCGTCCATGGCTCCGGGCCTTGACCTATCTTCGAATACGGCACGCGCTCGGGCGGGTCGAGCAGGCCGAGGCGGAGCATGACGCGGAAGGTTCGGCGTAGGACTCTGTCCACGTCCGACTCGGTCAGGAGACCTTTGGCGAGCGCTGACGCCGTGGGCTCGCGGTAGTCGTCGAGGAACTGGCCGATGCCGGTCTTAATAACGGCGGCCGCGGCCTCTTCGAACGTCCGGAAGCGCTTGTGGTCTGTGACGAGCTGGCGCATGGCGCCGCCGTCTGTGCAGATGATGCCGTCCTGCCCCCACTCTTCGCGCGTGATGTCCAAGACCTCCTTGTTGACGTGCATCGGGACGCCGTTGACCTTGTTGTAGGAGGCCATGAAGGCGCGCGCGCCGCCCTCCTCGACGCCCATGCGGAACGGCACCGAGTAGTATTCGCGGAAGAGTCTTTCGTCAAAATCCGAAGAGGTGTGGCCGCGGCCGTTCTCGTTGCTGTTGGCGAGGAAGTGTTTGAGGAGCGCGGCCGTCTGCCAGTAGACGGGGTCGTCGCCCTGCAAGCCTTTGACGAAGGCGGAGGCGAGCGTGCCGTTGAAGAAAGGGTCTTCGCCGTAGCACTCTTCGGTGCGGCCCCAGCGCGGGTCGCGGCCGAGGTCTGCGTTGGGCGCGCGGACGACGAGGCCGGCGCGGCCGTAACGTTGAAAGATGTAGCGCGCCTCGAAGCCCTCGACCGCGGCGACGCGGCGGACGACGTCCGCGTCCCACGTCTCCGCGAGGCCGATGGCCTGCGGGAAGATGGTGGTCGTCGTGGGGTTGCGGCGGCCCCAGTCGGAGGGGCCGCCCTGCGCGAGCCCGTGTAAGCCTTCCGAGTGTGGGGAGCCTTTGACGCCGAGGCGCGGCACGGAAGGGTTCGTGCCGAGGCACGCGACCTTCTCTTCGAGCGTCATGAGCGAGACGAGGTTGTCGATCCTCTGCTCGGCCGGCAGTTCCGGGTTCTGGAAAGGGAAGTCAGACCCGGCGGCTTTCGTCCTGCGCGCGGGCACGTTGAATGCGAGCAGCGCGAGGACGAGCACTACGACGTTCATGACGAGACTGAGTCTTTTCATCTTCTCTCGACTTCCTATGTGAAAAGGATTTAACCACAGAGACACGGAGACACAGCTTTAGGAATTTGAAATTGTTTTAGCTGTGTCTCTGTGTCTCTGTGGTTAAAAGTTTTCATGGCAGCGCGGCGGCGAGGGCGTAGACGAGCGGGGCGTTCCAGTTGATGGCGATCTCGTTGACGCGGTAGTTCTCCGAGTCGTCGACCCAGTCGGTCGCGCGCGGCCAGCCGCCCGCGGTGTCGAGGCGCGCGCCGGGCGAGCCGACGAAGTCGAGCCGCGCGTCTTCCAGGTGACAGGCGGCGTGCTCGTACGTCACGCCCCCTTGCTCAAGGCGCACGGCCGAGCCGCAGCGCCAGAGGTGCATCGCGCGCACGGCCGTCTTGAAGGCAGACTCGTACACGTCGGCACTGACGCGGAACGGCGCGGAGCGTGCCGCGCCCGCTTCGAGTCGGTAGAGGCCCGGCCCGCGCAGCGCCGAGAAGTCCGCGACGCAGAGGTCTTCGTCCGTGTCGTCCTCGTGACGTGGGCCGGCGGATATCCCTTGCAGCACGGCCGCGCCGTCCGGGACGCGCACGACCTTGAACCCGACGCAGGGCGCGGGGAGCGTCGCGCGCTTCTCGTGTCGCGGCAGGTAGCCGACCGTGTTGAGGCGGACAGACGCACCCTCCGCGCCGCGTGCATCGTAGGCCGCGAGCGCGCAGGCCGCGAGTAGGACGAGCACGACGGGCGCACGTCTCCGAAAGAGTTGTTTGGGATGACGGTTCTTCACTTTGAGAAGAGTCCTGAGTATGCTGACTCGCGTCGAGTTTGACAACAGCCTTGTTCGAAAGGGGACGAGTCTTGAACGAGAAAGTGCGTTGGGGCGTGCTGGGCGCGGCGAAGATCGCCGTCGAGAAGGTCATCCCGGCGATGCAGAAGGGCGCGTGGTCGGAGGTCAGGGGGCTGGCTTCGCGCGACGCGGGCGCGGCGGCGCGGGCCGCGCGCGAGCTGGGGATTGCGAAGTCGTACGGCAGTTATGAAGAGCTTTTGGCCGACCCCGAAATCGAGGCCGTCTACAACCCCCTGCCGAACCACCTGCACGTGCCGTGGACTTTGAAGGCGGCCGCGGCGGGCAAGCACGTCCTCTGCGAGAAGCCGATTGCTTTGAACGCGGAGGAGGCGCGGCTCCTGCTCGACGCGCGCGACCGCTGGGGCGTGAAGATTCAGGAGGCGTTCATGGTGCGCACGCACCCGCAGTGGCTGGCGGCGCGCGGGCTCGTGCGCTCGGGGCGCGTCGGCGAGCTGCGCGCGATTGAAGCCTTCTTCAGCTACTTCAACCGCGACCCCGCAAACATACGCAACATCCCGGAGGCGGGGGGCGGCGCGCTGATGGACATCGGCTGCTACCCGATTCAAATCTCGCGCTTCGTCTACGGCGCGGAGCCGCGGCGCGTCCTCGGCTTCGTCGAGCGCGACCCGGAGATGAAGACCGACCGCCTCACCTCCGCCATTCTCGAGTTCGAGACGGGCCGCGCGGCCTTCACCTGCTCGACGCAGCTCGCCCCGCACCAGCGCGTCGAGTTGGTAGGGACGCAGGGGCGCATAGAGATCGAAATCCCCTTCAACGCGCCGCCCGACCGCCCCACACGGATACTCGTCGACGACGGCTCCGCGCTCGGCGGAGCCAACGCCGAGACGATAGAGTTCCCGCCTTGCGACCAGTACACGATTCAGGGCGACCTCTTCTCCCGCGCCGTCCGCGAAGGCACCGGGCAGGCCGCCCCGCTCGAAGACGCCGTCAGCAACATGGCCGTCATCGACGCCGTCTTCCGCTCCGCCGAGTCGGGGCGTTGGGAAATGATGAATTAGGGATGATGAATGATGAATAAGACCCCGTAGCTATATTCATCACTCATCACTCATCATTTCTTCCAATCGAAGGCGTCGGAGAGGGTGCGGACGCGGAGGCGTCGGCGCAGCTCGACGGGGGTGACGGTGCCTTTGCCTCGGAAGGCGACGGTGACCTTCTGGCCGGGGAGGAGGTCGAAGAAGTTGTCTGCGAAGGAGCCTTCGAGGCCGGGCGCGGAGAGGTAGACGGCGCGCGCGAGGCGGTCGGTCGAGAGCGTGACGAAGGTCTCGGCGCGCGCGCGCGTGACCTGCGTGGTGACGTTCGGCGCGGCGAGCGTGAGGTCTTTGAAGGGGCGGAAGAAGAGCGTGTTTGACGAAACCACCTTTCCGCCCGCGAGCAGCTCGCAGTACAGGAAGAGGCGTGTCGGGTCTTGGCCTTCGAGCATCGCCGAGAGTGGCAGGGCCTGATACGCCTTGCTCGTCAGCGGCGAGACCTCGACGGGGTTGGTGATGTCGGAGACGACGCGGCCGTCGAAGTCTTGCAGGCGGACGTGCAGTTGCGCGCGGAGCGGCTCCGTGCGGTCGGAGACGACGTAGAGCCTGACCCGGTCGCCCTCGACGTGCGGGCTTAACAGCACGGGGTTGTAGAAGCGGCGCGCGTAGTATTGCAGCGCCTTCCAGCGGCCGAAGTAGTCCACGCTCGACCACGAAGCGACCGGCCAGCAGTCGTCCAACTGCCAGAAGAGCGAACCCATGTTGTGCGGCATGATGCGGCGCAGGTGCTCCGCCCCGACCTTGATGCCCTCGGCTTGCAAGACCTGGCTCGCGTAGAGGAACGACTCGAAGTCCTTCGGCTCGGGGAAGTCGCGCAGCATGTACTCGCGTATGAGCTGGTTGCCGCGCGGGTGCTTCTGGTGCGCGAGCATGACGGGCGACTGTATGTTGTGATCCGAAGGCAAGGTGTAGGCGTTGACCGTCTCGATTGCGGGGAAGGACTGGAAGCCGTACTCGCTCATGAAGCGCGGGTGCTGCCGCTCGTAATAGTCGAACGGCTTCGAGGCGTGCCAGACCTCCCAGTAGTGCACGTCGCCCATCCTTTGCGAGTCGGAGTCCTCCTCTAAGTTGGAACTCGGCGAGCTGGGCCAGTAGGGGCGCGAAGGGTCTTCGGCGGCGATGACTTCGGGCAGGACGCCGTGGAAGATTTTCTTGTAGTCGTCCCAGAGCTTCGCCGGGAGGTTCTGCTTCCAGCCCCAGTGCTGCCACGCGGTCTCGACCTCGTTGTTGCCGACCCAGATGACGACGGACGGGTGGTTGCGGAGCCGCCGGACGTTGTCGGTCGCCTCGGCCCGCACGCTCTCAAGAAACTTCTCGTCGCCCGGGTACATGCTGCACGCGAACATGAAGTCCTGCCAGACCATCAGCCCCAGCTCGTCGCATAAATTGTAGAACTCGTCCGACTCGTAGTAGCCGCCGCCCCACACGCGCAGCATGTTCATGTTCGCGTCGCGCGCAGATTCTAAGAGATGTCTGTACCTGTCTCGCGTCACGCGCTCCGGAAAACTGTCGGCCGGAATCCAGTTCGCGCCTTTGGCGAAGACGGGCACGCCGTTGACGACGAATGTGAAACTCTTGCCGTCAGCATCCTTTTGCTGTCGTAACTCCACGGTGCGCAGTCCGACGCGCGTTTGTGCCTGGTCGGTCAGGCCATAAGTATTAATGCCTCGTCCGCGTTTGAAGACTCGCAAGTCTGCGTCGACGCCGTAAAGCGGCTGCGCGCCCATCCCGTTCGGCCACCAGAGCTTAGGTTGACGGATGGTGAAGTCAACGGAGACCTTGTTCATGCCCGGGTTGAGTTTGACCAACTCCTCCGCATAGAAGCTGAGTGTGCGAGCCGTGTCCGTGACGATGAGCCGAGCAGCCGAAGCCTCCGACGACATAATTTCAACCTCGGCGGTCAACTGCGCCTTGTCCCTGCCGAGTTGATTCTGCACAACGCGCAGGCTGTCGATGCGCGCGTCGTCCCACGCTTCGAGCCGGACGGGCTTCCACACGCCGCAGGTGACGAAGCGCGGCCCCCAGTCCCAGCCGTATTGATAAGGTGCCTTGCGCGTGTGCGGCGAGGTCTTCTCGCCCTGGTCGTTCGACGCGGGGAGTTCGTACCCGAGGGCCTTCATCCGCGGCAGCACCTCGTTAATCGGCGAGCGGAAGACGACGCGGAGCGTGTTGGCCCCGGCCTTCAGATTCAGCTTCGCGTCCACGCGCCACGTGCGGAACATGTTGTCGGCTTCAAGCACCTGCCGTTCGTTGAGGTAGACGGTGGCGTACGTGTCCAGCCCCTCGAAGACCAGCTCGACGTTGCGCCGCGCGAGCATTGCGGCCGGCACGTCGAAGGTCGTCCGGTACTCCCAGTCGGTCTTGCCGATCCACTGCAGCTTCGGCTCGTTGTCGCGGTAGAAGGGGTCTTCGATGAGCTTGTTGGCGAGTAAGTCCGTCTGAACGGAGCCGGGGACTTTGGCCTTGTGCCAGTCGTCCTTCCCGGCCTGCCGGAACGTCCAGCCGGAGTCGAGCGTGACGCTCGTCTTCGGCAACTGTGCCCAAACGGGAGGCGCCAACAGCACCAGGAGCAGGGGCAGGGCCGCAAGGGTCAGTCTTCTCGTCTTCAAGGGTGTACCTCGCACGGGAAAGTTTTTGTATACTCCTGCAACAAACAGCGCGCGGCGGGGCAGGTGAGATGGTTGTCGACGACCGCCGCCTCCGGTTTTCGTGAAGGCATAAGCCAATTCCGTCCGACCTGTCAACCTTTAAGGAAGCAGATGAACACACACAAACTTTCTCGCAGCCTCTTCGGGGCCGTCGCGCTCTTCGCGCTCGTCTTCTCCTCCGCGCAGCTCGCCTGCGTCCAGCCGGCGCAGCAGGCCGGCGGCGCGCCCGGCGGCGGAAAGAAGACCGGCCCGGTTCGCATCGGCCTCTCGATGGACACGCTCAAGGAGGAGCGCTGGCAGCGCGACCGAGACCTTTTTGTTGCCCGCGCCAAGGAACTCGGCGCGGAGGTGCTCGTCCAGTCGGCTAACGGCGACGACAAGGCGCAGGTGCAGCAGTCCGAGAACCTCCTGACGCAGGGCGTGGACGTGCTCGTCGTCATTCCGCACAACGGCGAGGTCGCCGCCACCATCGTCGCTTCGGCCAAGGCCAAGGGCGTCCCAGTCCTCTCCTACGACCGGCTCATACGCAGCAGCGAACCCGCGCTCTACGTCTCCTTCGACAACGAGAAGGTCGGCGAGCTGCAGGCGAAGTACCTTTTAGACCGTGCGCCGAAAGGGAACTACGTCCTCATCGGCGGCGCGCCCACCGACAACAACGCGCTCCTCTTCCGCAAGGGGCAGATGAACGTCCTCCAGCCCGCCATCGACCGCGGCGACATCAAGGTCGTCTCCGACCAGTGGGCGAAGGACTGGCTGGCGAGCGAGGCGCTGCGCATCTGCGAGGACGCCCTGACGAAGTCGAACAGAGACGTGCAGGCCGTCGTCGCCTCGAACGACGCGACCGCGGGCGGCGCGGTCTCCGCTCTGGAAACGGCGGGCGTGGCGGGGAAGGTTTTAGTGTCTGGGCAGGACGCAGACCTCGCGGGGCTGCAGCGCATCGTCGCCGGCACGCAGTCGATGACCGTCTACAAGCCCGTCCACCTGCTCGCGCGCAAGGCGGCCGAGGCGGCCGTGGCCTTAGCGCGCGGCGAGCAGGTCGACGCGCCCGCCCGCATCAACAACGGCAAGGTCGACGTGCCCTCGATCCTTCTGGAGCCGCTCGTCGTGGACAAGGCGAACATCGACGACACGGTCGTCAAGGACGGCTACCAGAAGCGTGAGGCCATCTATCAGAACGCCGCCGCGGGGCAGGGCGCGAAGTAGACGCACGCGCACTCCGCTAAGTTTTGCGCGCGGGCCGGGCCGCTTTAAGAGAGCGGCCCGGCCCGCGCGCATTGGCTCTAGCTTTTTGGATTGCCTTCTGATTTTTGGATTCATAATTTCGTAGTCCGCGACTTCGGCTCACGGCATTCCTCAACAAAATCGTGTGGACGCGAGGCCCGTCGCGTAGGGGCATAAGTCTTGCGAGCGAAAAAAGACATTCTCTGGTGTCAGCAACACCAAACACGTTCGGTCGGCTATAAGGTTTAAGTCAGTTGCAGCTTTTAAGAAAGTTCTTGACAAAGAATCTGAGCTGTAATACTAATGCTTTTGTTAGGTCGTGCAACAAACCCTTTAGCATCTTTTCCGGTCGTACAAAGAAAACTTGGTTGCGTTTGAAGGCTTCGAGGGGCAGGTCACCCTTCGGGCCTCTTCGGTCAGGTTAAGCAACACCCGGCTCCCCAGCAGATAGCTGCCAGTGGTTACTTCGAGCGAGGTCGCGCGCCCGCGGGCCTTAGCCTTCGGGTCGCCAACGCGCCGCCCGCGTGAGGCAGCCGGCATACGACGGATTCGGTCCATCCGGAGGACACACATGCTTTCAAGCATTCTTTCCACCCCAGAGGAAGGCGGGACTTCGAAGATGAATCTCAACCCAAGGCGCAGGCTTCGTCCTAGCTCACTCCTCTTGGGCCTCGTGCTCTGCGCGTCGCTCCTGGCGGGCGCGCAGGCCGCGCTCGGCCAGACGACGGGCAGCGCGACGCTGCGCGGCACGGTCAAGGACCCGGCGGGCGCCGTGGTGCCGAACGCCTCCGTGGCGCTCGTCAACGAGGGCACCAAGGAGGAGCGCAAGGCCACGACCAACGACGAGGGCGGCTACGTCTTCTCGGCCGTGACGCCCGGCACCTACACGGTGAGGGTCGAGGCCGGCGGCTTCAAGACCACCACGCAGACTGGCCTCGCCATCGAGACCAGCAGCATCCGCGGCCTCGACATCAGCCTGGAGGTCGGGCAGGCGAACGAGGTGGTCACCGTCACCGCCGAGCAGAACCAGCTCCAGACCGAGACCGGCTCGCGCGAGAACACCATCACGGCCAACCAGATCGAGAACCTCTCGATCATCAGCCGCAGCTCGCTGGAGCTGCTGCGCGTCCTGCCGGGCGTCGTCGCCCCGGACAACACCGACCTGGAGAGCATCTCGTTCGGCGGCGGCGCCAACCAGAATAGCGCCTACCACGTCAACGGCCTGCGCGGCGAGCAGAACAACGTCTCCATCGACGGCTCGCGCATGATCGACATCGGCTCGAACAACGGCACGACCATCACCGCCAACCCCGACATGGTGCAGGAGGTGAGGATTCAGACGAGCAACTACGCGGCCGAGCACGGTTCGAGCGCCGTCCAGATCAGCGCCACCACCAAGGGCGGCAGCAGCGCCTTCCACGGCTCGATCTATGACTACATCCGCCACTACAAGTTCCAGGCCAACGACCGCTCGAACAGCATCAACCGCGTCTCGCGCCCGCTGAGCAAGTACAACTACCCGGGCGGCAACATCGGCGGCCCGCTCCTCCTGCCCTGGACGAAGTTCAACCGGAACCGCGACAAGCTCTTCTTCTTCGTCGGCTACGAGCGCTACTACCAGAAGGTGGACGAGGGCTCGGGCCTCTTCCGCGTGCCGACGCTCAAGGAGCGGCAGGGCGACTTCAGCGAGGCCGTCGCCGCCGGCCAGCGGGTGACCGTCCCGGCGGGCTGCACCGCGAACGGGGTCGCCGGCAACAACAACAACAACGACGACCTCGCCCCGAACGGCGACCTCCGGCCCTGCGCCGACCCGTTCGGCAAGGCGCTGCTCAACTTCTTCCCCGCGCCCAACCGGGCCGCCCCCTACGGCGGCCAAAACTACGTCTACAGCGTGCTGAGGCAGAACAACCGGAACCAGTTCACCTCGCGCTTCGACTACAACATCAGCGACAAGACCCGCCTGTACGTGCGCGCCGCGCGCGAGTTCGAGAGGCAGGACTTCCCCCGCGGGCTGTGGTGGAACTCGTCGAACTACGAGCTGCCCGGCAAGCTCCAGAGCGAGAACCTCGGACGCTCGCTGGTCGTCAACCTGACCAACGTCGTCAGCCCGACGATGACCAACGAGATCCTGTTCAGCGCCAGCAAGCTGAAGCTGAACTACGACTTCGCCGACCCGGACAAGGTCTCCTGGGACGCGCTGGGGCTGAAGCGGGTCGGCTTCTTCGCGAACCCCAACAACACCAGCGTCCCCGCCCGTCTGCGCAACACCAACCCTTACGTCCCGCTCAGCGTCATCACCTGGGGCCAGGGCGACTTCCACACCGCCTACGGCTACCCGATCCTCGCCTGGAACGACAGCTTCGCCATCACCGACAACCTGGTGAAGGTGCACAACACGCACACGATGAAGTTCGGCGCCTTCATCGAGCAGGCGAACAAGCGGCAGCAGTCGAACGCCGACACCAACGTCGTCACCGCCCAGTGGGGGCAGACGAACGCCACTAACCAGAACTACGGCGACGTCTTCGTCGGCAAGCCGATCGAGTTCTCGCAGGCCTCGAACCGCCCGCTCGACAACTTCCGCTACTACAACTACGAGTTCTACGGGCAGGACAGCTGGAAGATGCGCCCGAACATGACGCTCGAGTACGGGATGCGCCTCGGCTACTTCCCGCAGAACTTTGAGCGCAAGGGGCTCGGCGTGCTCTTCGACCCCTCGACGTACGTCCGGGGCGGCGGGGTCTTCCTGAACGGCGACATCACGAAGCCGAACGGCTACCGGCTGGCGGCGCGGGGTGAGATCCCGAAGGGCGTCCTGCCCAACGTGGCGCCGCAGTGGATGCCGCGCCTGAACTTCGCCTGGGACGTCGGCGGCAAGGGCGACCTGGTGGTGCGCGCCGGCGCCGGCCTCTTCTACAACCGCGTCCAGGGCAACTACGACTACTACTCCAGCGGCGAGCTGCCCAACACCTACAGCGCGACCCAGGACACGCCCTGGGGCGCGGCCAACGGCAACGGGCTGTCGTTCGGGGACCTGAGCAACCTCAACCCGTTCTCGGGGATTTCCAACGTCAGCGTCAACTCCCGCGACATCCAGTCGAACGAGATTCCGCGGGTCGCCAACATGAGCTTCACGGTCGAGAAGCGTCTGCCCCTCGACAACGTCCTCGCGGTCGCCTACGTCGGCACCCAGGGCCGGCACCTGCCCCAGCGGCGTAACGCCAACATCATCCCGCTCGGGAGGCTGTCGAGCGGCTCGATCCCGCTTTCGTCGCCGGTCACCGTCACCAACGCCAACGGGACGACCACGACCTACACCTCTCTCAACCTTGCGAACCCGGCCCAGCGCGCCGTGCTCGACAACTCCGTCCTGCGGACGTTCAGGCCGTTCGACGCTTTCAACTCCGTCGGCCTCTACCAGTTCACCGGGACCTCGACGTACCACTCGCTCCAGGCGACGCTGAGCCACCAGGGGCGCCGGCTCCAGTACTTCGCCACCTACACCTTCGGCAAGGCGCTGGGCACCGTCGCCACGAACGAGAGTGACGGCGCCGCGTGGGCCGACCCGATAGACACGCGCAACCGCAGCTGGGGCGTCCTGCCGTTCGACCGGACGCACGTCTTCAACCTGTCCTACAACTACAGCTTCCCGGACCTCGCGCGCGGCGGCTTCGAGAACCCCGTCACCCGCGGCATCCTGAACGGCTGGCAGATGTCGGGCATCACGACGGTGCAGAGCGGCACCCCGATCCGGCTGAGGTTCACCGGCGACATCGCCGGCTCGCAGGCGGCCCTCGCGTGGTACGGCTCCGACGCCTTCAACGGCACGAACGCCGGCGCGAGCATCGGCGCGATCACCCCCATCTACCTGCGGAACCCGCAGCGGGGCGGCACCGCGCTGAATAGCTTCGCCTACGACCTGAGCGCGCTCGCGATCCCGTCCTTCGGCAACACGGGGCCGTCGCAGCCGCCCTTCTACATCCGGACTCCGGGCCGGAGCAACTTCGACGTCTCGTTCTTCAAGAACTTCAATATCACCGAGTCGAAGAAGATTCAGTTCCGGACCGGGCTCTTCAACGTCTTCAACCAGGCGTACCCGACGCAGATCAACCTGACGACGCCCAACCAGAGCGACATCTTCCTGACGCTCGAAACGGTTTGCAACAAGAGGGTGACCGACCCGCTGCCCACGGGGAACGGCGGCAACTCCGCGACCCCCTGCGACCCGACCGGGGGGTACAGCTTCACCAGCAACACCATCAACAACTTCGGCAAGATCACCAACAAGCGCGGCCGCCGCATCGTGGAGTTCGCACTGAAGTTCGAATTCTGATTCGCCGGCCGGGCGGTAAGGTCAACCTTCGGCGCGGGGGGCGGCAGGCTCGCCCCCCGCGCCCTTCTCTTTAGCGCCGCGCCGCGGGGCGCGATTGTGTAGAACCCTCCGTCTCCCGAGGAGGCTCTTATGAGAAGGAGCATTCGCGCCCTGGCCGGGCTGGCCTTCTGCTGCGCGCTGGCCGCGGGCGCGCGCGCGCAGGATGACACGGCCGAGCAGCACATGACGGCCGACCCCAACACCGCCGTCATCCAGGGGAAGGTGACGCTCCCCTCCGGGTTCGCGGCCAAGCGCTACGTCAGGATCACGCTGAGCAACGCGCACAGCATCCTCTCCACCCTCTACACCAACAACATCGGCGAGTTCCAGCTCAGGAACCTGGCCGAGGGCATCTACTACGTGCAGGCCGAGGTGTCGGACGACAGCTTCGACCCGGTCACGCGCAGGGTCGAGCTGGGACGCGGACTGGTGGTGCAGTTGACGCTCGAGCTGCGCGAGAAGATCGCCGCCGTCGGCGCCGTCGCGCGGCCGGGCGCGCGGGTCATCTCGGCCGCCGAGCTGGCCCAGGCGGTGCCGACGGCGGCGAGGAAGGAGTACGGGCTCGGGCTCAAGGCCGTGGGCAAGGGCGACTTCCGGCAGGCAGCGCAGCACTTCGAGGGGGCGCTCAACGTCTACCCGGAGTACCTCGCCGCGCGCAACGACCTCGGCGCGCAGTACCTCAAGCTAAAGCGCATCGACGAGGCCGAGAAGCAGTTCCAGATGGTGCTCGCGCGCGACCCCAAAAACTTCAACGCGGTCTTCAACCTCGGGCTCGTCCGCGTCGAGCGCCACGACTACGCGGGCGCCATCGCGCAGATCAACCAGGCGATAGCGCTCGACGCCGGGCGCCCCGTGGCGCGCCTGTGGCTCGGCTTCGCGCTGTTCGAATCGGGCGACGTGGCCGCGGCGGAGCGTGAGTTGACGAAGGCGCTGGTGACGGGCGGGGCGGAATGCGCGGCGGCCAACTACCACCTCGCGCGCATAGAGGTCGGACGCGGCAACACGGCCGAGGCGGCGCGCTACCTCGGCCTCTACCTTGAGGACGCCCCGAAGGGCGAGTACGCCGAGGACGCGAGACAGCTTCAGAAGAAGATTCAGGCCGGGGCGAAGGCCAAGCCCGGCCCTTGAGTCTCATTTCCTTCAAGGCGCGACGGTGAACTCCGTGGACTGGCTGACGGAGTTCCTGCCGTTGCCGACGGTCACCTTCAGCCCGTAGACGCCGGGCCGGAACTTTTCGAGCGGGAAGGAGCTGGCGTACTTGACCTGCCCGCGCGCGTCCGCCGCCGGCAGTTCGCCCGAAGTCTGGAACAGGCGGCGCCCGCCCTGCGAAATCTCCAACGTCAGCTTGAGCGGCTGCGCCGAGCCCCTGGCCGGCCACGCGGTGAAGAAGAAGGCGAGTTGGCCGGCCGAAGACTTCGCGACGGGCTCGCCCAAATTCGGGTAGACGAGCAGCTCGCCGAAGTGGAAAGGCTTATCCTGCCTCTGCTCATCCGGCGTGAGCCGCTCGCCGCGCTTGAGCACGGAGACGCTGCTGAGGCGCGGCTTCGAATCGTCGGCGCCGGGGATTTCGAGCGCGCTCGTGCCGACGCTGGCCCTGTTGCCCAGCGCATCGTAGCCGATCAGCTCGACCGTGTAGCTGCCCGGCGGGAGTTGGACCTCTCGGTAGAAGAGCAGCTCGCCCTTCTTCGCCGCGTTCAGCTTGTCCGAGGGGCCGGACAGAGGGTAGTGCTGGCTGAGTTTCTGCACGACGCGGCCCGAGCGGTCTTTGACGAGCGCGACGACGGAGATGTCCGCGCCGTAGGTCTTCTTGTCCTTGCCCTCGGCGAAGGTGAAGGAGGAGAGCGACGCCTCCGCGAGCACGAGCGCCGTCCCCGCGCGGTCGGGGGCGGGGAAGCTGAGCGCGCCCGCGCGGAAGGGGAAGGCGTTCGCGCCCGCGCGCGCGGCGTGCGCGGCGGCCAGCGCGGGCGCCTCGAAGTCGAGCACGGCGAACTGCCCCGTGGACTCGACGGCGTAGTAGCCGCGGCGCGCCTGCACCTCGAAGTCGTTGCGCGGAAGCTTGACGTTGATCTGCCGGAAGCGGCCGTCGTAGGCCGCGTTGCGCGGGACGTAGGTGAGCAGGTAGTAGCCGCGCATGTCGTCGCTGATGCGCCGCACCCCCGCGGTGAGGTCGTTCGTGTCGTGGATGAGGAAGCCGCCGGTCTCGTTCGCGAGCACGCCGAGGCCGCTGCGCGGGTCGAGCCGCAGGAGGTCTTCGTTCCTCTCCAGAGCCTTCATGTAAGGGCCGCTGGCGTCGTCGACGCTCCGGCCCACCTGCTGCATGCGCTTCGCCGCCAGCGAGTTCAGCTCGCGCGCGGCCTCGGCCGTGCCGCTCTCGACGCGCAGGCCCGCCGCGTCGATGGCGTAGATGCTGACGTTGGCCTTGTTGGCGGCGCTGATGACCGACTGGAACTTCAGCTCCACGGAGGTCGGCAGGGCCAAGCCTTCCGAGAAGAAGATGAGCGACTTGCGCCCGGGCAGCCGGCGCATCGGGTTGATGACCGCGAGCAGCGCGTTGACCGTGGCGAAACCCTGCTGGTCGCGCTCAAGCTCGCGGTACTGTTCGAGCATGCTCGTCTCCATCTCGTTGAACTTCATCTGGGCCTCGGCCTGTCCGGCGGCGGCGCCCGCGGCCGAGGCCGCCGCGGCGTCGCGAGCGGCGCCCGCGTCCGCCGCGCCCGACTGCGAGGCCGAGGACGACTGGCCGAGGGCGACGCTGCGCTCGGCGAGGTCCCGCACGCGCGCGCCGCTCGCGGCGGAGGCCGCGGAAGAGGAGTTGGCGCCGGTGGCCCGGTCGACGGCCTGCCTGACCAGTTCCGCGTCGTCCGTGAAGGACTGCAAGGTGCGCAGAGACTGGTCGATGACGAAGACGCCCGTGAAGTCGCCGCCCGCCGTCGCGCCGCCCTGCGCGTAGGAGAGGCCGGCCTTGCGCGCGAGGCTGCGGGCCTCGGGCGAGAGGCGGTCGAAGACGAGGGCGGTGACGCCCGGCGTCGAGGGGCCGGCGGCCGGCGGCGCGGTCGTCGTCGTCGTGGTGGCCGTCTTGTCACCGCCGCGGTTCGGGCCGGTGCCGTCGGGCGCGCCCGCGTCGCGCGTGACGAAGCGGAAGGACTGTATCTCCTGGCGGACGCCGTCCTCGTAGATTTCGAAGTCCCCCTGCTTCAAGTCCTTCACGGGCCGGCCCCGCTTGTCCTTGACGACCACGTCGAGCTTGACCTCGCGCGACTCGACGCGCACGACCTCGTCGTCGTCCTGCGGGTTCTGCGGCGCGGGCGTCTGCGCGGGGGCGATGAGGTTGAAGGGGAGAAGCAGCGCGGCGGCGAGCAGGGCGCCCAAAGACCTCTTCATGAGTCAGTCTCCTGTGTGCTCGGGGATGAATGCGGATTGGTTAAGTTCGACAAAGAATCGCGGAGAAAGTATAGTTACATTCTCTGGCAAAGGCCAGCTTGAGTAGGCACAAAGGCCACGGCCGCGGCGCACTTTTCGGCGCGGCCCGCTGGCCCGCAGGGCTCGCCGAACTCCCCGGTCGGGAACCCCTGACGAACCCTCCTTCAAAGGACTATGGCTAACGTGAATCGGTGGCTCTCGAAGGCGCTGCTCGTGCTCGCGGCCTGCGCGTGCCTCCCGGCGGCCGCGGGCGCGCGGCAGGGGCAGGCCGGCGCCGCGGACGTGGACGCCGCCTTCGAGCGCGCGACGCAGCTCCACCAGTCCGGCGACCTCGAAGGTGCCGTCCGCGCCTACCTCTCTATCTTAGCCGCGAACCCCGGCCGGGCCGACGTGCGTTCGAACCTCGGCGCCGCCTACTCGCGGCTGGGCCGCTACGAGGAGGCCATCGGCCAGTACAAGCAGGCGCTCGCGCTCGACCCGCGCAACCAGACCATCCGCTTCAACCTGTCGCTCGCATACTACAAGGCCGCGTGGTTCACGGAGGCCGGCGCCGAGTTGGCGAACTTCGTCGCCGCGGCGCCGAACGACCTGCCCGAGCGGCCCAACGCCGTGCTGCTTCTGGCCGACTGTCAGGTGCGGCTCGGCGAGTACAGGAAGGCCATCGAACTCCTCTCGCCTTACGAGAAGGACGGCGCCGAGACGCCGCACGGCCGCGCGGTCGCGTACCTGCTCGGCAACGCCCTCATCGGCGACGGCCAGTTGGGCCGGGGACAACTCGTCATCAACAGCGTCTTCCGCGACGAGGACTCGGCCGAGGCGCGGCTCCTCATCGGCTCGCTGATGCTGCTGATGGACGACGGGCAGGGGGCGGTCAGAGAGCTCGGGCGCGCCGTCGAGCTGAACCCCAAGCTCCCCACGGTGCATGCCTGGTACGGGCGCGCGCTGATGCGGATGGGCGACTCGGAGAAGGCGCGCGCCGCCTTCCGCGTCGAGCTGGCCGACAACCCGAACGACTTCGACGCGAACCTCTTCATGGGGACGCTGCTCAGGCAGGACAAGCAGTTCGAAGAGTCCCTGCGCTACCTCACGAAGGCGGTGCAGCTCCGGCCGCGCGAGCAGTACGCGCGCTATCACCTGAGCGCGGTGCTCGCCGCCCTGGGCAAGCCCGAAGAGGCGCGTCCGCTTTTGGAAGGCGTGGTGAAGGAGTACCCGGACTTCGTCGAGGGGCGCGTGCTGCTGGCCTCCGTCTACTACCGGCTCAACCGGAAGGAGGACGGCGACCGCGAGCGCGCGGTGGTGCAGAAGCTCAACAGCGAGCAGCAGGCCAAGCAGCCCGGCGCGCAGAAAAGCACGGACGCGCCCGCTCCGACGAAAGCGCCCTAGCGCCGAAAGAATCGAAACAGCCGAAAGGATATTCAAAAGGCTTGTCGAGAGGTTCTACCCTTAACGCTCTCATCTGCTCAATGGCGCTCGCGTCGGCGCTGACGCTGCTCGCCACCCCGGCCGCGCGCGCGCAGACGAAGGGCCGCGCCCGCGCGCGCCGTCCGCAGCCGCAGGCGCAGGCGCCGTCGCAGCAGGACACACGTCCCAACCCGGCCTTCGACCAGGCGGTCAGGCTCGGGGACGAGGCGCGCAACGCCGACCGGCTCGACGAGGCCATCGCGCACTACGCCGACGCCCTCAAGCAGCGGCCGAAGTGGGTGGACGGCTGGTGGTACATCGGCGCCATCCTCTACGAGAAGGATCGCTACGAGGAGGCGCGCGACGCCCTGCGCAACGTCGTCGCGCTCGACCCGAACCGCGGCCCCGCGTGGGCGCTGCTCGGCCTCTGCGAGTTCCAGACGCGCGAGTACGAGCGCGCCGGCAGCTCCCTGCTGCGCGGCCGCGCGCTCGGCTTCGGCGGCAACCAGGAGCTTCAGGCCGTCGTCACATACCACGCGGCGCTGCTCTACATCCGCTTCGAGCAGTTCGAGGTCGGCTTCGACGCCCTGACCGAGTTCGTCCGCGCCGGCAACGAGAGCCCGAAGGTCATCGAGGCGTTCGGGCTGGCGGTGCTGCGCATGCCCTACCTGCCGAGCGAGATGCCGTCCGACCGGCGCGACATGGTGATGACCGCCGGCCGCGCGGGCTTCGACATGGCCGCGCGCCGGATGGAGCAGGCGCGCGCGGCCTTCGACACGCTGCTCGCGCGCTACCCGAATGAGCCGAACGTGCATTACGCCTTCGGCGTCTACATGCTCGGCCAGGACGCGGACGCCGCGATGAAGGAGTTCAAGCGCGAGCTGGAGATCTCGCCGCAGCACTTCCCGGCGATGACGCAGATGGCCTTCGAGTACCTCAAGCGCGACCAGTTCGAGGATGCGCTCCCCTTGGCGGAGAAGGCCGTGCAGCTCGCGCCGAAGATGTTCGCCGCGCGCAACGTCCTGGGCCGCGTCCTGCTCGACCTGGGTCAGGTGGAGCGGGCCGTCAAAGAGTTGGAGGAGGGGACGCGGCTCGCGCCCAACAGCCCCGAGATGCACTACGCGCTCGGCCGCGCGTACCGCCGGGCCGGGCGCGAGGCCGACGCCAAGCGCGAGGTCGCCCTCTTCCAGAAGCTACAGCAGGAGACCGACGCGCGCCGCAACGCGCAGGCGGGCGTCGGCAGCGGCGAAGAGGCCAACGGCAACGGCCAGCCCAAGGCGAAGCCCTGACCCCGGCAGTCCTGTTTTATATTTGCAGTTGAATCTGGCGGAGAGGGTTTGAACCACAGAGACACAGAGACACAGCTTGAAGAAGAATAACTCGACAAGCTGTGTCTCTGTGTCTCTGTGGTGAAATCTTTTCTACTCACACTCAAGGGTGATGAAAGTTAAGTACCACAGTGCCAGCAAGAGCGGCGTGCGCCTGGCGGCCGTCGCGCTTCACCTTCTACTTGTCGGGGCGGCCGTCTGGGCCTGGTCGGGGCCGGCCGCGCCGCAGAACGTTCCCAAACGCTGGCACCCGCGGCGCACGCCCGCGGGCACGGAGTTCGTCGGCGACCAGACTTGCGCGCAGTGCCACAAGCAGACGGCCGCGGCGCACGCCGGGACTTCGATGGCGAACGCGATGGAGCCGGTCGCGAACTCGAAGGTCTTGATCGATAACCCAGTCATGACCTTCCGCAGCGGCCCGTACACTTACGAGATCAGGCGGCAGGGCGACAAGAGCACGTACAAGGTCACCGACGGCAGCGAGACCGTCACGCTGCCCGTCCTCTACGCCTTCGGGCAGGGGAAGGCCGGGCAGACCTACGTGCTCGAATACGAGGGCGCGTACTACGAGAGCCTGGTGAGCTACTACAACGAGGTCAAGGGCCTCGACTTCACCATCGGCGCGCCGCGCACCGTCCCCGAGTCCTTGCAGAAGGCCATCGGGCGCAAGCTGTCTGAGAGCGACGTCAACAACTGCTTCGGCTGTCACTCGACGGGCGGCGTCGTCGCGGGGAAGCTCAAGCTTGAGACGATGACGCCCGGCATCCGCTGCGAGGCGTGCCACGGGCCGGGCGGCGCGCACGCCGCGGCGGCGCAGAAGAAGGAGCCGAGCGGCGAGCTCATCTACAACCCGCGGGTGCTGAGCGGCGACCAGTTGGCGCAGGACTTCTGCGCCTCGTGCCACCGCGGCAACGAGGAGTTCGGGTTGCTGCGTTCGTTGGAGCTGAACAACGTCCGCTTCCAGCCCTACCGCATGTTCCACAGCAAGTGCTACTCGGACGACAGGCGGATCAGCTGCACGGCCTGCCACGACCCGCACGAGCCGATCCAGAAGGACATGGCCTTCTACGACTCGAAGTGCGCGGCCTGCCACGCGCCGAAGAAGACCGCGGCGGGACTCAAGTTGAAGACCGCGGCGGCGGCGGCGCCGCAGGCCACCGCGCCGCCGTGCAAGGTCGCGACGAAGGACTGCGTCTCCTGCCACATGCCGAAGCTCGGCCCGCCGGCCGCGCACTTCAAGTTCACGGATCACTTCATCCGCGTCGTCAAGCCGGACGAGGCTTACCCGAACTAAAGAGTATGCGACAGCTTTTCCCCTTAGCCGTTCTGTTGGTGCTGCTGGCGGCGGCGAAGTCGGCCGCGCAGTCGCCCGTGGTCTTCGCGGAGGTCGAGCCGGGCAAGAGCAGGATTACTTGGACGCACGACAACGCGCGCTCCGAGGCGCACCACCTGCCCGAGACCTGCGGCGGCGGCGGCCTCTTCTTCGACTACGACAACGACGGCTGGCTCGACGTGTACCTCGTCAACAGCGGCCCCTCAGACTTCTTCACCCCGAAGACGCCGCTCAGGAACGCGCTCTACCGTAACAACCACGACGGCACCTTTACGGACGTGACCGACAAGGCGGGCGTCGCGGGCGGCACCTTCGGCATGGGCGCGGCCGCCGCCGACTACGACGGCGACGGCTGGCAGGACTTATACGTCACCGCCTACGGCCGCAACATCCTCTACCGCAACAACGGCAACGGTACTTTCACGGACGTGACCGACAAGGCCGGCGTCGCCGCGCCCGGCTGGTCGACGCAGGCGACCTTCTTCGACTTCGACGGCGACGGCAAGCTCGACCTGTGGGTCTCGAGCTTCGTCGAGTACAGCGCGGCCGGCACGATCTTCTGCGGCGACAACAAGGTCGGCCGCCGCTACTACTGCGTGCCGCGCGTCTTCAAGCCGCGCCCCTCGCACCTCTTCCGAAATAACGGCAACGGCACCTTCGCCGACGTGAGCAAGGAGTCCGGCATCTTCAATTCGCCGGGCAAGTCGTTCGGCGCGGTCGCGACCGACATCAACAACGACGGGTTGCTCGACCTCTTCGTCGCCAACGACACGATGCCCAACTTCCTCTTCGTCAACAAGGGGAAGGGCAAGTTCGAGGAGGAGGGGCTGCCGGCGGGCGTGGCCTACAGCGACGCGGGCGCGCCGCGCTCGGGGATGGGCGTGGACGCCGGCGACTACGACGGCGACGGCTGGCAGGACTTGTTCGTCGCCAACATCGACCAGGAGCTCTTCAGCCTCTACCAGAACCAGAAGGACTTGACCTTCGTCGACAAGCCGGGCGAGATCGGGCAGGCGACGCGGCTCCTCAGCGGCTGGGGCCTGAAGTTCTTCGACTACGACGACGACGGCGACCTCGACCTCATCCTCGCGAACGGCCACCCGGACGACATGGTCGAGGTGCAGTCTCTGAAGGTGAAGTACAAGGAGCCCCTGCTCCTGTTCGAGAACGTCAACGGCAAGTTCGTCAACGTCTCGGCGCAGGCGGGGCCGATCTTCCAGAAGGACTTCCCGGCGCGCGGCCTCTCGGTCGGCGACTACGACAACGACGGCGACCTCGACGTGCTCGTCGTCAACAACGGCGCCGCCCCCTTGCTCCTCAGGAACGACGGCGGGAACCGCAACAACTGGCTCGGGCTGGAACTCGTCGCGACGAAGAGCAGCCCCGGCGCGGTCGGCGCGGTCATCACGTGGGAGGCGGGCGGCGTCCGCCGGACGCGCCTCAAGACGGGCGGCGGCAGCTACCTCGCCTCGCACGACCCGCGCGAACTCCTCGGCCTCGGCAAGGCCGCGAAGGTGGACAGCGTCGAGATCAAGTGGCCGAGCGGGCGCGTGGACAAACTCACGAACGTCGCGCCCAATAGGTACGTCAAGGTCGTCGAGGGCGGCTCCTAGTTTGGACGCACCATCTCGCTGGGAGCGCGGGCATCCCTGCCCGCAAGCGCGCGTGAGCACGCTGACCGTCTCCCTTTTAATCTCAACGTTGAGACATGAAGTCTCACGGCCTTCGCGCTACGCGCTCAGGCGGGCAGGGATGCCCGCGCTCCCAGCTTTAGGGGCTTCCTTACTTTGTAAAGACGATGTTGTCCACGACGACCGTCCCGTGGCTCGGCGTGCACTGCTCGCAGAAGGCGGTCAGCGAGACGGCCGTCAGCTTCTTGAGCACGTCCTTGGCGCTCACCTTCGTCTGCGCCCACGTCGGCTGCTGGAGCGAGTTGAGCGGAAACTTGTAGGTGTTGAAGCCCGGCTTGAGCTTGAAGACCATCTGCGGGAAGCCGCCCGTCAGGTTGATGCCCTGGCCGCGGCTCATGATCTCCACCCGCAGGTTCGACACGCCCGGCTCGCCCTTCGCGTAGACCTGCATCGAGAGGAACTTGTAGCCGCTCAGGTCGTCGGCCGAGGGCTTGCCGTCCTTGTAGGGGAGGCCCTGCACCTCCACCCCCACCCCCGCGTACTGGTTCGGCGAATAGAGCTCGTAGTCGAAGGCGATGGCGTGGTTCGGGTCGTCGGGCTTGAGGTGCACGGCCTCGGGGGCCGCGGGGTTGGCCCCCTCCAGCCCCTTGTAGCGGCTCGGCGTGGACTCCTGGTAGGAGACCAACTGCACGAGGCCGCCGCGGTTACTCGTCGGCCGCTTGTCCTGTATGTGCTCGAAGTCGGCGTAGACGAACTGGTCGCCGCCGGGCTGCGCGTCCTGCGTGGCGCCTGTCTGCGCCGCGGGGCTGCGTAAGAAGAGAGGGCCGGGCGCGGCCGCCGCGCAGAGGAGCAGCGCGCAGATGTGTGCGAAGAGGATTGCGGGACGTCTCATCTGAAGGTTCTCCGTTGGCGGGATTCGCGCCGGACGATGCCACGAGGGCCGCGGCGCGGTTGGATTATAACTCTTACGGACGGCGTGCGGGAGTGTGTTTGTCGCGCGGCCTCCTCGCGCGCCCGAGATTGCCGGACGGATTCACGCCTTGAAAGTGTCGGGCGGTCGGAAATATAAAAACGTTGACTTCGTACCTCTCATCGCATACACTCCCGGCCATCTCACGACCTGGTAGTAAGGTAGGTTGATGCCCCGCTTGTCGTAACGAAAGCATCGGGCGAGAGCTGCCGGACAGTCCCCCATTACTGCGACAGCCTCACCACCCATTTCACTTCCACCTCCCCCGGCCTCTGATGCCGAGCGCGCCGGACTTGACGGCGCAGGGGTTTCACACGCCCTGAACAAGCTCCGCTCTCGCCGCCTGTTTTTCCGCGGCGCAGGCGGTGGCGTTGAGTAACACCGGGCGGCACGTCCCACGCGGCGCCCCTCCTTCCCTTCCGAGGTCCTGATGAGAAAACTTTCAGTCCTCTTCGCCCTCTGTCTTCTGCCCGTCGCCGCGCACGCACGGCAGGGCGCGGCGACAAGGCCCGCCTCCTCCGGCCTGCCGTCCGGCCTGTCGGCCTCGGCCGGCCTGACCGTGCGCCCGCGCTTCGAGTTCTTCGGCGCCCCTTCGGCGCGGCGCCTCTGGGGGGGGCGGCGCACGGGAGGGCCGACGACCGGCGGCGCCGGCAACATTTTCCTGTCGCCGCCGCTCGCGGCCGTCACACGCTTCCTGCCCCTAATCGTCCCGCAGGGCAGTTCCGGCACGGTCAACAGCGGCACGGCGGGGCGCTTCGCCTTCTACGCCTCGACGGGGACGGCGGTCAGCGAGAACACGCGCCTCTCGGAGGGTACGGGCAACACGCTGACCTACTCCGGCGCGGGCGGCCTCGACCTCACGGGCTCGACCGACAGCGGACAGATTCAGCTCTCCGGCGCGACCTCGGGCACCGTGACCCTCTCCGTGCAGGACGCGGCCGGCACCTACACCTTCAAGCTGCCCGACTCCGGCGGCAGCTCCGGCCAGGTGCTCACGACGGACGGCACGGGCGCGACCTCCTGGACGACGACCGCGACCGGCGGCACGCCGCCCTTCGACACGCTGACGAGCGGCTCGACCGTGACCTGGTCTTTCTCGGGTTCCGAGCGCCGCAAGGCCAACCTCACGCTCTCGACGAACGCCGCGCTCGCCTTCAGCGGCGTGAGCAGCGGGAGCGAGGGCGACCTCTACGTCAAGCAGGACGGCACGGGCTCCCGCACGCTCACGCTCCCCGCGAACTCTTACGTGGCGGGGAACGGGGCCGGCGTGATCACCCTCTCGTCGGCGGCGAACGCGATAGACAAGCTGCACTTCGCCTACGACGGCACGCGCTACTACTGGGACGCGCCCGCCTCCAGCTACACGACGCTGGTCGGGGTCACCGTCGGCAACGTCTCGCACGCGGAGGGGGTCGGCGTCGGCCTCACGCACAACAACAACGGCAACTACCTGCTGCTCGGCATCAGCCAGGGCTACCCGGCGGACAACAGCTCGATAGAGACCGCGGTCAGTTACGGCGGCAGCAGCATGACGAAGATCGCCGACACCGGGCCGACGAACTACGGCAAGCGCATGACGGTCTGGGCGCTGCTCTCGCCGCCCACCGGGTCTAATTCCTTCACCATCACCGAGCCCACCGGCGGGTACAAGGTGTGGGTGCTCTCCGCCATCAGCCTCTCGGGCGTCAACACCACGACGCCGACCGGGACGGTCGCCACCGCGACGGGGACGAGCGGCACGGCCACGGTCAACAGTAGCTCCGCCTCCAACGAAGTCGTCGTCGGCTTCGTCTCGGCGGGCACCGCCTCGCCCAGCGACGTGACGGACATCACGGTCGGCTCGGGCCAGACGCAGAGGACTAAGGCCAGCAGCGGCTCCACCTACAGCATCTACAACTTCGGGGGCAGCTCGACGCAGCCGGGGTCATCCACGACGACGACGAGCTGGACGGTCACCTACACCTCGGGCGGGACTCACGACTGGAACATCGTCGCCGTTCCGGTCAAACCCTAGAAGGACTCGGATGAAAAAGTTACTCCTTCTCGCGCTGCTCCTCTGGCTCGCGCCGCAGTCCTTCGGCGCGCAGGGCGTCTCGCTGACGACGGGCCAGTATCTTTCGGGGACGACGCCGGCCTCCGGCTCCAACCTCGCCACGACCGCGGGCGGGGCGTTCATCCTGCGGCTGCGCAACATCCCCTTAAACCCTTCCGGCGACAAGACCATCATGGAGCTGGCGGGCTTCATGCGCGTCTACGTCGCGTCGGGCACGCAGAACATCGTCCTCCAGCCCGCGCGGGCCGGCGAGCCCACAGTGACCTTGAACTCGGGCGGGCGTACCAGCGGCTTCCTCGTCGTCGGCCAGTACGCCGACGTTTCATACATCCCGCTTGCGCGCTCGGTCTGGCACATCTACTTCTGGGACGACCAGAACGCCAACAAACTCACGGCCACGCAGGCGGTCGTCGACCGCTCCAACTACAACCTCACCTCCAAAGCCCTCTCGGTCGGGGCCACCGTCAGCGGTGCGGAGAAGAGCGGGGTCTTCTTCGACCGCGTGGCCTGGTCGAAGTCGGTCTGGATACAGCACCACGAGCCCCCGATAGTGCGCGACAGCACCTACCCGCAGGACATATTCTACTCGCAGTGGGAGTTGGAGGGCGGCTACGCGGCCACGGGGGCGGGCGAGGCGCAGTTCTCGCTCGCGGGTCAGGGCTCGCCCGCGTTCTCGACCTACCCGAACGCCGCGCCCGTGGCCGACCCGTCGGCCACCGTCTCGAACCAGGGGGTCGGGAAAGTCCTGCTCGACGGCTCACAGAGTTACGACATCGACAACCAGACGACCCTCGCCATCGCGCCGCCCACATACTCTTGGGCGCTGGTCTCCAAGCCCTCCGGGGCGGCCACACCCACCATCGGCTGCGCGACGTGCGAGATGACGTACCTGACCGGGGTGGACACGACGGGCAGCTACACCTACTCGCTCACGGTGACGGACGACCAGAGCACTTCGTCCGGCCCCGTCAACGTCACCGTCACGGTCGCCGCCGTCTCCGCCTCCATCAGCGCCAGCCGGACGAGCGTCCACGTCGGGGAGCCCGTCGTCTTCGACGGCCGCTCTTCCACCGGCTACGCGCAGGGGCCTCTGACGGGTTCGAACCTGGAGGGCCACTGGGGGCTGGAGTGGGACTTCGGCGACAACATCGGCTCCTACTCCGGGGCGAAGATTCCGAGCCCCTCCCACGCCTACCTCGCGCCCGGCGTCTACACGGTGACGCTCACCGCGAGGAACCACAACAACCAGACCTCGACGGCGACGCAGGTCGTCACGGTCACGCCCTTCCCGAGGAGTTTCCCGACGACCATCAACGTCGCGTCGGGCGGGGACATTCAGGACGCCATCGACACCGCCGCCGCCGCGACCGGGAACGTCGAGATAGTTCTCGCGCAGGGAGGCGTCTACACGCTCACGTCCGCGCTCGTCGCCAAGCAGAAGGTTGACTCCGGCTGGATACTCGTCAGGAGCGCCGGCACGTCTAACGCCTCGTGGCCGGCGGCGAACGTCCGGGTCGGCTCGTCGCAGTCGTCACTGATGGCGAAGATACGGGTCACGTCGGGCAACCATTCCGCCCTCCTGACGCAGGCCGGGGTCTCGGTGCAGCACTACAAGTTCTGGGGCGTCGAGTTCTACTCGTCACAAACTTCGTCGGGGCTCGGTCTGGTCGTCCTCGGCGACACGGCAGGCGACGGCTCCGCCGCGGCGGGACTCTATCAGGACTCGGAGTCCAAAGCGCCGAGGTACTGGATCTTCGACCAGGTCTACGTCCACGCCGACCCGTCCGCGGCGAAGCAGTGCATCCGCGGCCTCTACCTCAACTCGTCGGAAGCCACCGTCAGCAACTCCACCGTTGACGAGTTCAAGAGCGAGAATCAGTCACAGGGGATAACCATCGTCAACGGCAACGGCCCCTTGATGGTCTTGAACGACTACGTCGCGGCCACGGGCGAGAACATATTTACGGGCGGCGCGATGCCGGTCATCGCGGCGGTCGCCCCACGCTACACGGTCTGGGGCAACCACGTCGTGAAGTACGCCAAGTGGGACGCGCGCGATGCCTCCTACATCGGGAGTTCGTTGAGCAGTACCAACTGGGACGTTGAGAACCTGCTGGAGTTCAAGACCGCCGAGCAGTCGATCATCGACGGCAACGTGTTCGACCGCTCCTGGGTGCAGGGGACGCAGCCCGGCGAGGCGCTGAACTTCAACAACATCGTCGGCGGCGGGACGGGGCGGAAGATGGAGTGGCTCCAGGTCAGCAACAACAAGTTTCTCAACGTCGGGCAGGGCGTCGGCACGCTGCGCCCGCGCGACGACACGCCGGGCGTCGTGGGGCGCTGGTTCCTCTTCGAGAACGACCTCTTCTACAAGGTCGGCGAGATACTCGACAGCGAGTACCGCGGGCGCGGCAGCGAGGGCAAGGGCTTCCGCCTGCTGGGGCCAATCGGGCTGTGGCTCAACCACGTCACGATGGACTCACTCTCCACCCCCTTCGAGATGTGGACGATGAACGAGACCGCCGGCGGCATCGCGAAGCTACAGGAGGTCTTCATCTTCAACAGCCACTTCCGGCACAACTCCTACGGCTTCTGGGGCGTCGCCTTCGGCACGCAGGGGTTCGCCAACATGGCGGGCGAGTACCTCATGCGCGAGAACACGGTCGTCGGCCTCGACTTCGCGAGCGCGAGCGCCTCGCAGTACCCCTCGGACGGCGGCACGAACATCTACTCGGTCACCGACGCCAACTACACGTCGCAGTTTACCAACTACGCGGGCGGCGACCTGTCGATAGTCTCCGGCTCCCCTTCGTACCACGCGGGCACGGACGGGAAGAGCCACGGGATAGACGCGGCGGCGCTGTCGGCAAACACGGCGGGCGTCTCGACGGGCGTGTGGCCGGGCGTGGGCGGGCCGGCGCCGGCCGCGGTGAGGACGCGCGGCAAGGTCAAACTCCGCGGCCGCCTCAAGGCCGCGAACTAAAGCGGGTTTCATTCGGGCGGCGATTGAGTTAGCTTTCAACACGGAGGCACAGAGACTCAGCTTCGAAGTTATGGCTCAAGAAGCTGTGCCTCTGTGTCTCCGTGTTAACTCGCCCTCGTTTCCACTCAACTGCCAACTGCAATAGATTCTGTTACAGACATCGCTGACGGGGCGACCTGCCCCTTCCTCGCCGAATGTAGAGCCAGCTCTCACCCTCCCGAAAGTGACAGGCGGTCGGCCGAGATAACTCTTGACTCATTCTCACTCTGGGCTTAATCTCAGCAGACTCCTTTGGTCAGTCGTCAAACAAAGTCCGCGGCAGCAAGAGTCCCCGACGCCGTACGTGTTCCCGAGTCTTCCCGATGCGACGCATAAACCTTAAAAAAGCTAGTGTCGCCCGCTCCGACACGATACGCCACATCAACCGCCAGATCGTGCTCAACTACGTGCGCGAGCGCTCGCCCATCTCGCGCGCCGCAATCTCACACGAGACCGAGCTGCAGCGCTCGACCGTCTCGCTCATCGTGGACGAGCTGAAGGATCAGGGACTCATCGAGGAGATCGAGGGCGAATCTACGGGCGGGCGTCCGCCCACGCTCCTGCGCCTGCGCGCCGCTGGCCCCATCGCCCTCGGCGTGGACGTCGGCACGAAGCAGACGATGCTCGCGACCTGCGACCTCGCCGGCCGCCTCATCGACCGCGGGAGCTTCAAGACTTTGCCGGACGCGGACGCCACCGTCGAGAAGATCATCGAGTGCGCGGGCCGCATGATCACGAAGGGGCGCGGCGTCGAGGCCATCGGCGTCAGCGTCCCCGGCCTGGTCGAGCCCGAGCGCGGCAACGTCATCTTCATCCCGCACTACCGCTGGCGCGACTGGGACGTGGCGAAGCGCCTGAAGCAGGCGACGGGCCTGCCCGTCAGGATCGACAACGACGCGAACGCCGCGGCGCTGGCCGAGCTGTGGTTCGGCCGCCCCGAGATACGCGAGGTGCGCGACTTCGTGATGGTGCTCGTCGAGGAGGGCCTCGGCACGGGCCTCGTCTTCGACGGCCAGGTCTACCACGGCGACTCGGGCGCGGCGGGCGAGTTCGGCCACATGACCATCGGCGAGGGCGCGCCGGTCACGTGCGCCGCGGGGAACCGGGAGTGCTGGGAGGCGTTCGCCTCGGAGCGCGCGGCCGTGGCGCGCTACGCGAAACTCTCGCGGCGGGAGGAAGGCGCGACCTTCTCGCGGCTGGTGGACGCGGCGCTCGGCGGCGAGGAGGCGGGGCGCGCGGCGCTCGTCGAGACCGGGCGCTACCTCGGGGTCGGCATCTCGAACATCATCAAGGGGCTCAGCCCGGAGGCCGTCATCGTCGGCGGCGAGATCGCGCGCGCGTGGTCGCTCATCTCCCACGAACTCGTCAAGGCCGTCGAGGCGTACAGCCTCTGCCGCGGCATGAAGAGCGCGCGCATCATCCCCTCCACCCTCGGCGAGACCCCGCGCCTCATGGGCGCCCTCAGCCTCGTCTTGTCCAGCAAGTTCGCCGCCGTCACGACAGCCTGAAGGGAGGGTGTTGGGTTCTGGGTGTTGGGTGCTGGTTAAGACCCAGTCCTTCCCCAAAACCCAACACCTAACACCTAACACCCCCTCTCGCCTTCAGTTGTGTCCCGCGGTCACGCCCGGCCAGTCGTCTGTGCGGAAGGGCGAGGCGGGGAGGTTGTCTGAGTTGTAGAGGTTGGCCGCGGGGTTGTCGGCCCAGGCGTAGCGCACGGCGGCGGGGGCGGGCACGTCCTTGCTCCAGACCAATATCCCACCCTTCTCGACGCGCGCCTCGGCCGGCACGAACCTGCGGTCTGAGCCCGCCACGTAGAAGCCCGCGGGCGCCGAGCCGTCGCGCGTCTTCAACCCTCCGGCGTGCCTGAAGGCGACGCGGACTTTATCCCCCTCGACTTTATAAGAGTCGAAGAGCGGCCCGGACTTCTCCAACTTCATCCCGTACGTGTCGGCCAAGGCCCACCGCGCGAGCCGCAGCCCCACGTCGAGCTTGTTGCGCGGGTGTATGTCGTCGGGGTTGCCGATGTCTATGGTGACGGCCATCCCCGTGTTCGGCGTCTTGAGCGTCATCGTCTGCGCCTCGCGCAGCTCGGCCCACTCGCTGTCTATCGAATCCTGCGGACGCGCCTTCCAGTTGGCGAGCTGGACGAAGTAGAAGGGGAAGTCGCCCTCGCCCCACGCCGCGCGCCAGTCGCGGATCATCGAGGGGAAGAGGACTCTGTATTGGTAGGCGCGGCCGGCGTTCGACTCGCCCTGGTACCAGACGGCGCCGCGGATTGCGTAAGGGAAGAGCGGCGCGAGCATCGCGTTGTAGAGGACGGTGGGGCTGTTCTGGTTCGCGGGGCCGGGCGCCTGCGGCTGGCTCCCCCAGTCTATCCGCCGAGAGGGCACCGTCGCCTCCTCTCTATAAGCCCACTCGCCGTCGAGCGCAACGGCCTCCGCCTTCGCGGCCCCGGCGGGCGCGAGCGACATCTCGCCGCCGCCGAAGCCCCCGCCGCCCATCCGGTCGTAGACGCGCACGGCCAGGGTGTTCCGCCCCGCGCGCACGAGAGAGCCGGGGACTCTGTACTCGCGCGGGGCCGTCCAGGCGTTCGGCGTGTCGGCGCCGGTCGAGCCGACCCGCTCGCCGTTGAAGTAGGTCGTGTCGAAGTCGTCGATGGCGCCGAGCTTCAAGGTCAAGTCCTTGCCCGCCCACGCGGCCGGCACCTCGACCTCCCTCCTGAACCAGACGACGCCGTCCACGTCCAGCCCCGCCGACTCCCAGAGCTGCGGCAGCCTCATGCTCTTCCACGACGCCACGTCGTATCCGGGCTTCGCGTAACCCGCGGGCTCACCCTTGTTGCCCGCGTCTTCCGTCATGTACCTGCGCGCCCACTCGGCCTGCGCCGCCTGGTACTCGCGCTGGAGCCCTGGGAGGTCGGTCAGTTGTTTGTCGTAACGTTCGAGTATCGGCTTGAGCATCGGGTCTGCTGCCAACACGGCGCGGCTCGTCCAGGCCTCGGCGGGCGTGCCGCCCCAGGAGGTGTGTATGAGGCCGACGGGGACGTTGAGTCTCTTATGCAGCTCGCGGCCGAAGAAGTAGCCGACCGCGGAGAACTGCGCGGCCTCCTTCGGCGTCGTGACGACCCAGTGTCCTTCCACGTCTTCGAGCGGCTTGTCGGAAGTCTTCTTCGTGACGGTGAAGAGGTGTATGGAAGGGTAGTCGGCCGCGGCCGCTTCGCGCGCGCCGTCCTGCGCGTTGACGAGCGACCACTCCATGTTCGACTGGCCCGAGCAGACCCAGACCTCGCCGACGAGGACGTTCCTGAAGGTGAGCGTGTTCCGGCCCGCTACCGTCAACTCGAAAGGGCCGCCCGCCTTGTGCGGCCCCGTCAAAACTTCCCAACGGCCGCGAGCGTCCGCGGTCGCGCCCGACTTCTCGCCGCGGAACGTGACCGTCACGCGCTCGCCCGGCTCGGCCCAGCCCCACACGCGCACCTTGCGCCCCTGCTGCAAGACCATGTTGTCGCTGATGACCGACGGCACGCGCACGTCCGCACGCGCCGCGCCGGCGAGGACGAGAAGCAGAAGGGAAGCAGTCAGGGCAAGAGAGTTTTTATTGATGTTCATGGAATTCAGCGTAAGAGAGTTTAACCACAGAGACACAGAGGCACAGCTTGTCGAGTTATAGACCTCAAGCTGTGCCTCTGTGTCTCTGTGGTGAAGTCATTCAAAGTGGCTCACTGGCCGTCGCCGTAGATGATGCCGCAGCCGTCGGTGCCGAGGTAGACGCGGCCGTAGAGGCGCGGGTCGCCGGTGATAGCCGTGTCGCCGGCGCGCCCCCACTGGTGCTGGTCGTCGTTGATGCGCACCCACGTCTGACCGGCGTTTAATTGTATGGGCTGACAAAAGTCTTTCTATACTCGGCCGGGACGCGTGTCAAGCCTTTTGTGCATGCGCTTTGCCCCGAATTTCGGCGCGTACGGTTGCGGGCGTGTTGTGATATATTCGGGCTTCGTTGACTCGTACAACAACGTTCCTGCATCTCCGAAGACACCGAAAACTATGCGACGTAAAGTGAGCCGGGCGGGCCTCGCATCGGCGCTCTTGATTCTATTCGCGGCACTCTTCTGCGCGGGCGTCGAAGTCCGCGCGCGGGCGCAGGCCGACGGCTCTTCGACCGTGCCGGCCGCGCGGCTGGCGCACCTTCGGCGCGGCATCAACCTGAGCCACTGGTTCGCGCAGTCGCGCGACTACTCGGAGAAGCACCTGCGCGAGCACACGACGGCGCGCGACGTCGAGCTCATCAAGTCGCTCGGCTTCGACCACGTGCGCTTCACGGTCGAGCCCGCGCCCTTCTTCGAAGAGGCGAGCCCGTCCGAACTCAATCAGGAATACCTCAAGCAGCTCGACGCCGCGCTCGACTTGCTGCTCGGGTCGGGACTCGCGGTCGTCTTCGACATACACCCTTCGGACGAGTTCAAGCTGAAGCTCCGCGCGGACGACCGCTTCGTCGCCGCGTTCGCGGAGTTCTGGCGCTCGCTCGCGCGCCACCTCTCCGCGCGCGACCCCGAACGCCTCTTCCTCGAAATCATGAACGAGCCGATGGTCGAGGACGCGTACCGCTGGATGGGCATCCAGGCGAAGGTCGCCGCCGCCGTCCGCGAGGGCGCGCCGCGCCACACCATCGTCGCCACCGGCCCGCGCTGGTCTGCGGTCGAAGAGCTTCTCAGGATCGAGCCGCTCGCAGACCGGAACGTCATCTACGCCTTCCACCTCTACGAGCCGCACAACTTCACGCACCAGGGCGCGACGTGGGGCGCGGACTACTGGCCCTACCTCAAGGGCGTCCCGTACCCTTCGAGTCCCGAGCTGGTCGCGCCGCTGCTCCCCGCGGTCACGAACGAGACGGCGCGCGGGGCGCTGAGGCAGTACGGCGAGGAGCGTTGGGACGCCGCGCGCGTCGAGAGGATGGTGGCGCAGGCGTCCGAGTGGGCGCAGAGGCGCGGCGTGCCCCTGACGTGTAACGAGTTCGGCGTCTACCGCGCCTACGCGCCGAAGGAGTCTCGCCTGCGCTGGATCGCGGACGTGCGCGCGGCGCTCGAACGGCATCAGATAGGCTGGGCGATGTGGGACTACGCGGGCGGCTTCGGCGTCGCCGTGCGCGACAAGGATAACGGCGGCCGCGCCGTGCCCGACCCGGACACGGCCGCCGCTTTAGGACTCCGCGCGAAGCTATGAGAGGAAAATTCACCACAGAGACACAGAGACACAGCTCAGACACGGCTTCATCTTTAGACTTCAACAAGCTGTGCCTCCGTGTCTCTGTGGTGAAAAATCTCTTCGCCTTTACGCTCGACTTAAAAATAGTTGATTAGTGGAGGAACCGAACCCTTGAGCAAGAAAGTTTCGAGACGAACATTCGCGAAGGTCGCGGGCGCGGCGGCGCTCGGCTCGGCGGCGGTGCCGCTCGTGGCGGGGGGCGCGAGCCCCGAACCCTGCATCACCGTGAAGTCTCTGGGCGGCGCGGCGGCCGCGCAGGACGACGCCTTGCGCGCCTTCCCGCAGGGCTTCATCTGGGGCACGGCGACCGCCTCTTATCAGGTGGAGGGCGCGGTGAAGGAGGACGGCCGCGGCCCCTCCATCTGGGACACCTTCTCGCACACGCCGGGGAAGACCGTGGACGGCGCGACCGGCGACGTGGCCGACGACCACTACCACCTCTATAAGAAGGACGTGCAGTTGATGAAGGCGCTCGGGGTCAAGGCGTACCGCTTCTCGGTCGCCTGGCCGCGCGTCTTCCCCAACGGCGACGGGCAGGCTAACCCTAAGGGGCTCGACTTCTACCACCGGCTCGTTGACGAGCTGCTCGCCAACGGCATACAGCCCTTCGCCACGCTCTACCACTGGGACTTGCCGCAGTCCTTACAGGATCGCTTCGGTGGCTGGGAGGGGCGCGAGACTTCCAAAGCCTTCGCGGACTACGCCGGCTACGTCGCGAAGCAGTTGACCGACCGCGTCAAGCACATCTTCACCATCAACGAGTTCGGCGCCTTCGTCGAGGTCGGCTACCGCTGGGGCGTCCACGCGCCGGGCCTACGGCTGACGGGCCTGCGCCTGAACCAGACGCGCCACCACGCGGTCTTGGGCCACGGCCTCGCCGTGCAGGCCATCCGCGCGAGCGCGAAGAAGGGGACGAAGGTCGGCCTCGCCGAGAACATCACCATCGCCGCGCCCGTCTACGAGACGCCCGCGCACGTCGCCGCCGCCGAGCGCGCCACGCGCGAGATGAACGCGCAGTACCTGACCGTCATCCAGGAAGGGAAGTACACCGACTGGTACTTGAAGCAGGCCGGAGCCGACGCGCCGAAGTTCACGGCCGAGGACTTGAAGATCATTTCGAGCCCGCTCGACTTCGTCGGCATCAACGTCTACACGCCGCAGTTCGTGCGCGCCTCGGACGCGGAGCCGGGCTTCGTGCACGTGCCGCACCCGCCCTCCTTCCCGCACGCGCCGTCGCCGTGGCTCTTCATCGGCCCCGAGGCGCTCTACTGGGGGCCGCGCCACGTCGCTCGTCTGTGGGGCGCGAAGGAGATTTACATCACGGAGAACGGCTGCTCCTCTTCGGACGTGCCCGCGGCGGACGGCAAGGTCTACGACACGGATCGCGTCACGTACCTGCGCAGCTATCTCACGCAACTCCGCCGCGCGACGGCCGAGGGCGTCCCCGTGCGCGGCTACTTCCTGTGGAGCCTGATGGACAACTTCGAGTGGGCCGACGGCTACACCAACCGCTTCGGCCTCCACTACGTCGACTACAAGACGCAGACGCGCACGCCCAAACTCAGCGCGGACTTCTACCGCGAAGTAATCGCACGCAACGCCGTCGTCTAACCGACAGAACCGCGCGCGGTAGCGAGCGGGTGCCGGTGACGGTAAGAATAGTTAACAGGGATGGACGGAATGCTCAGGATGAGAGTTTAAATCTTAATCCCGCACATCCCGAGGAGGAGGTGGGAGAATGTTCCTGGTCACTTTCCACGGCGGGCGCGGCAAGGGGTCTGTGCATCAGTTGTACTCCTACAAGGACGACGGCAGCGGGGGCGCGCCGTACCTGACGGCGGCCACGCCCTCGGGCAAGACGGGCCTGCGCGACGTGCAGTTCCGGCCCGCGGGCAAGAAGGGGAATTTCTACCTGGTCAACTCCTCCAAGAGTTGCAGCCAGATTTTCCAGATCGCGCCCGGCGCCACGTCCCTCCCGGAGCCCTACGTCGGCGGCGTCTGCGGGAAGGAGACGAGCCTGTGCTCGGTCTACCACCCTTTCGCCGTCTGCTTCGACGAGGGGATGGAAACCTGCTACATCTCCAACCAGGACACGAACGTCGTCGTCCGCGTCGCGGGGCCTTTGTCACAGGTGCCCGAGCCGGGGCAGCCTTTGCCCGTCGCCCCCGCGTTGCTTAAACTCCCCAACAACCCGACGTTCCTGCCCGGCACCTTCGTCGCGAGCCAGCAGCCGTACACGCCCGGCCTGCCCGGCTGTCCGACGCCGACGGCGGTCACCGCCGCGCAGGGCGGCCTCGGCGCGTCCGGCAGCGGGGCGACGCCCAGCCACTCCGTGCGCGGCCTCGACCTCGTCGAAAGCCTCGGCATCCTCTACGTGGCCGACGAGACGGACAACTGCATCCGCACCTACAAGGTCGCCGACGGCGAATACCTCGGCGCGGTCAAAGACCCGCAGAGCCTCGTCAACAGCCCCACGCACGTCCTGGCCGTCGGGACGAAGGTCTACGTCGGCGTCTCGCCGTCGAAGGGCAACAAGGGTGCGCTGGTGCTCTGCTACGACGCCGAGGCCGATACGCTCTCCGCCGTGGTCAGCAACGACGCGAAGCAGGGCGTCGACGTGAAGCACCCGTCGGGCCTGACCTTCGACGGGGCCGGGAACTTTTACATGGCCGACCTGAATGGCCGGGCCGTCTACAAGTTCGCCTCCGACTTCACGCCCGCCGGCAGTCAGCCCTTCATCTCCGGTCTGCCCGACAGCCCGGAGTTCATCTTCTGGTTGAACGACAAGTGGGTCGGCGCGTAAATCATTTCCAAAGGAAGACGGCCGTCTGCCGCGAGCCGAGCGAGACGGTCGAGTTGTCGGGCGTGAAGGTCGAAGGGCCGCCCCAGAGCGTCTGCGGCGTGAGGCCGGAGGGGCGGCGCAGGCGGCACTGGCGCGGTTCAGCCGAGCCGTTCGTGACGACCGTGACGTACGCGTTCCCGTTCTGCAGCACGCGCAGGAGGCAGTCGGGCTGTCTTCCGTCGAAGCGGAACGGCAGGTCGCGCGCGAAGGGCGCGGTCAGCTCTGCGAGCAGCGCGGCGAGCGGCGCGCCGTCAGAGAGCCACGCGCCCATGCCGACCGGCGAAGGTATCCAGACGGCCTCGCCGCGCCCGAAGCGTCTGCGCACGGCGGTGACGCGGCCGTCCTGTCGCGCCGCGACCTCGGCCGATTCGTTCTCAACCTCGCCCAACCACAACTGGCTCGGCAGCGTCAGTGCGGGACTTGACCATGCGACCTCCGCACGCGCGGAAGGCGTCTGCACCTCCTTCGGCCGCGCGCCGAAAAGTTCCGCGAGCGGCCAGTGTTCTGAAGGAAGGAAGCGCGCCCCCTCGTCGTAGAAGCCCGTCAGCCCGGTGGCGAGCACGGTGCCGCCGCCGCGGACGAACGCCTCCACGTCGCGCGCCTGTTCGGCCGTGAGCGCGGTGACGTGCGGGAGGATGACGAGCCGCGTCTGCGCAGAGTCGCGCCAGTCGAAGTCTCCGACGTACTTGAGGCGCGCGCCCACGCCGAGTTCGGCGAGCGCCTGGTAGATGCCGAGCGCTTCGAGCACGTGCGCGTCGCGGCCGCGCGCGGGCGAGTCGCCCGTGGCGAAGCGCTCTTGTAAGGTCATCGTCTCCGGGCTGAGGATGATCGTGACGGGCGGCTCGAACGCGCGCGCCTTTCCGAAGAAGGTGGCGTTGCGTTCGAGCACGCGCGCAAGCTCGCTCGCCGTCTCGAAGCGCTCGCTCGTTCGGCCGTTAAAGTCGAGCAGAGACCACTCGCCGGCCTCCGACCCTTCGGCGCGCGCGTTGAGCAGCCAGAAGACGACGCGGTCTGCGCCCGAGCCGACGCCCGCCCAGACCCACTGCGCGATGTCCTCGCGCGCGGGACTCAACGGTCGCACGGAGCTGTAGAGGTTCGGGCCGCCCTGCAACTCTGTCACCCAGAAGGGGTGCGGCTCGCTCGCGCCGCGGACGAGGTCGCAGACGTACGCGACGCCGAGCGCGAACTGTTCGCGCTTCAGCAGGCCGAAGTGCCACGAAGGATGTATCGACGCGCCGAGCGAGTCGAGGTGCCTGCGCCACCCCGGCAGGTCGAACGAGTTCGACGAGAGGTTGCCGACGAGGGCGTGCGGGTTGACGTGGATGTGATGCGCGGGGTCGTTCCTCCGCACCTCGCTTTCGATCTCGCCCAGATACCACGCGAGGTGCGCGCGCCAGAACGTCTGCCAGTCTACGAACGCGGCGGGCGCGTTGAAGGCGAAGCCCGCGGCCGTCCAGCGCGGGTCGTAAGGTATCGCTGTAAACGCCGTGAAGTCGGTCATCCAGGCCTCGTTGAGTTTGGCGACCGTGCCGTACTTCCTCGCGAGCCACGGCCGGAACCTTTGCAGCGCGAGCCGGTCGGGCGCCGGCCGCTGCCCCGGCTCGTTCATCAACATCCAGGAGTCGAGCGCGGGACTCGACCTGTAACGTGCGACGACGCGCGCGACGTATTCGCGCGCCTCCGCGAGCCGCGTGTCCGTGTCGGAGATGACGCCGCCCTGCGAGGCGTACGTGTAGCCGCGGTGCGCAGGCCCCCAGTTGGGCGTGAGCGTGGCGACGACGCGGACGCGGTACTTCTCGGCCGCGCGGAACGCCTGGTCGTAGAGCGCGAAGTCCCACACGTTCGGCTCGCGCTCGATGTAGTTCCACATCAGGAAGAGGCGCGCGACCGGCATGTGCCCTTCCGCGAGCGTCCTGAACCAGCGCTCCACGTCCTCGGGCTTCTGCCCCGGCTCGATCCAGATCTGCGCGCCGAGCAGAGGCCGCGCGTCCTGCGCCCGTGCGTCTGCCGACGTGAGGACGAACAGGGCGAGGGCGAGCGCGAGAAATTGTTTCAAGTTGAGTCGTCCTTCGTTTAAGATGTGTGCCCGGCCGCAAGCAATATATAACACCGCAACGTCAGAGGAACCCTTTCATGTCCTACAGACTGTTGACGGCGGCGTTCGCGCTGCTCGTCGTTTTGTCCCCGTCGGCTCCCGCGCAGTCGCAGAGCGGCGTCCTGCTGTTCGACGAAGGTTGGCGCTTCCACCGCGGCGGCGCGCAGGGGGCCGAGGCGTCGGACTTTAACGACTCGAAGTGGCGGCGCGTCGACCTGCCGCACGACTGGGGCGTCGAAGACCTGCCGGGGAAGGGGACGCCGTTCGACCCGGAGGCCGTCGGCCAGGTGCAGAGCGGCTTCACCGTCGGCGGCACCGGCTGGTATCGCAAGAGGTTCGACGTGCCCGCGTCGCAGAAGGGGAAGCACGTTGTCATACAGTTCGACGGCGTCTACATGAACGCGGAGGTCTGGCTGAACGGCAAGCGTCTGGGCGAGCACCCTTACGGCTACACGAGCTTCTGGTTCGACCTGACCGACAAGCTCAACTTCGGCGGCGCGAACACCATCGCCGTCAAAGTGAAGAACGAGGGCGAGAACAGCCGCTGGTATTCCGGCTCCGGCATCTACCGACACGTCTGGCTGAAGACTTTAGAGCCCGTGCACGTCGCGCAGTGGGGGACTTACGTCACGACGCCCGAGGTGGACGCGTCCCGCGCCAAGGTCATCATGAGGACGACCGTGCAGAATGAAACGGACTCCGCGGCGCGCGTCCGGCTCGTGACGCGCCTGCTCGACGCTTCGGGCGCGGAGGCGGCGCGGGCCGAGGACGGGGGCGGCGTCGAGGCGAAAGGCTACCGCGAGTTCGAGCAGGACGCCGCGATTAAAGACCCCGCGCTCTGGTCGCCCGACGGCCCCGCGCTCTACACCTCCGTCACGGAGGTCTACCGCGAAGGGCAGTTGACCGACCGCGTCGAGACGAAGTTCGGCGTCCGCACCATCTCCTTCGACGCCCGGCGGGGTTTTCTCCTGAACGGCCGGCCGCTCAAGCTCAAGGGCGGCTGCCTGCACCACGACAACGGCCCCCTCGGCGCGCGCGCGTACGACCGCGCGGAGGAGCGGCGCGTCGAGTTGTTGAAGGCCGCCGGCTTCAACGCACTCCGCATGGCGCACAACCCGCCTTCGCCGGCCTTCCTCGAAGCTTGCGACCGGCTCGGCATGCTCGTCATCGACGAGGCTTTCGACCACTGGCGCGAGGGCAAGAACCCGCACGACTACCACCTCTTCTTCGACGAGTGGTGGCAGCGCGACGTGGAGAGCATGGTTTGGCGCGACCGCAACCACCCGTCCGTCATCCTCTGGAGCACTGGGAACGAAATCCCGAGCCGCGCAAAGCCCGAGACGGTCGCCGTGTCGAAGATGCTGGCCGACTACGTGCGCAAGCTCGACCCGACGCGCCCCGTCACGTCGGCCGTCAACGACATGGGCGAGGACAAAGACCCTTACTTCGCGACGCTCGGCGTGGCCGGCTACAACTACATGGTCGGCAAGTACGAGGCCGACCACGCGCGCGTGCCCGGCCGCGTCATGGTCGCCACCGAGTCGTTCCCGCTCGAAGCGTTCGAATACTGGATGGGAGTCGTCGACCACCCTTACGTGATCGGCGACTTCGTCTGGACGGCGTTCGACTACATCGGCGAGGCGAGCATCGGCTGGCGCGGCTACTGGCAGGAGGGGAACTTCTACCCCTGGAACCTCGCCTACTGCGGCGACATAGACGTGTGCGGCTGGAAGCGGCCGCAGAGTTTCTACCGCGACGCCTTGTGGAAGGAGAACCAGCTCTCGCTCTTCGTCCGCGTGCCGAAACCTTCGTTCGAGCCGAACCCGAGGCGGCAGACGTGGTCGAAGTGGCACTGGCACGACGTTCTGGCCGACTGGAACTGGAAGGGCTACGAAGGCAGGCCGCTCGACGTTGACGTTTATTCCTCGTGCGCGGAGGTCGAGCTGTTCCTGAACGGGAAGTCGCTGGGGCGGAAGCCGACGAATCGCTCGACGCAGTTCACGGCGACGTGGCAGGTGCCTTACCAGCCGGGGACTTTGAAGGCAGTCGGCTACGGACAGACGCCGCGGACGGCGGCCGCGACCGCCGAACTGCAAACAGCCGGCCCGCCCGCACGCATCAAACTCACGGCCGACCGCGCGAGGATAAAATCCGACGGGCAGGACTTGAGCTACGTCACGGTGGAGGTCGTGGACGCGCGCGGCGTCAGACATCCTAAAGCAGAGAATCTCGTCCGCTTCGCCGTCGAGGGGCAGGGCACCATCGTCGGCGTCGGCAACGCCAACCCCGTCAGCACCGAGAGCTACCAGCAGCCGCAGCGCAAAGCCTGGCAGGGCCGCGCGCTCGTCATCGTCAAATCGAACAAGCAGCCCGGCCGCATCACCCTCCGCGCGACGGCGCAGGGCCTGCCCCCTGCTACAATAGCCATCGACGCGGGCGGGCAGTAGTGGCCGGTGCGCTTCATCCGGCGCCACCAACCTGACAACAGGAGACGTGTATGCGTGGCCTGACAACCCGTTTACTATCGGCAGTCTTGACGTTCGTCGTCGGCGTTGCGTTAACTTCCCTCGTGCCCGTCCGGACGGTCGAGCCTTTGCCCGCGAGTGTCGAAGACGCCCCGCGGTCGCGGCCGTGTGCCGAAGCCCCGGCGTGGTGCGTGCTCCTCTCGTTCGAGGATCGAGACCTCGACGCGCTGGATCGGGAGTCGTATGTCAGGCTACGGCAGGCCATCGACGCCCTGACGGAGAAGCCGAATCCTGTCGGGAACTCATACGACACGAAGCTTATCACTCAACTCTCGAACGCGCGGGGGCAGTATCGTTACGTCCTCGTCGAAGAGTTGCCGCTGTTAAGCATCCCGGGCGAATCAAGACTCCGCGTTCACGTGTTCGACGGGCAGGGGCGGGTGCTCAGCGCTTCGGACTTCACGTGCGGCTACCGCATCGACGTGACCGGGGTGAAGCGCTCGCGCATGCCGGAGTTCGAAGTGGGCGTGCAGGAGTCGGACGTGGACGTGCTCGAAGTCGGAAGCCGGCGGGTGTACGGCGGCCCCGACGTGGCGCGGCAGTTCTACGCGCTGCTCGGCGACGCGGTCGTGCTGGTGCGCCTTGAGGACGGCAGCGGCACGCCGGTAGCGAACACGTTCTCCGTCCCCGGCCACACCATCGGGCCTGGCCTGCCGGCGCGCACCGCCTCGGAGTGGGAGAGGACGCTCGCCTCCTCAGACCCGGCCGAAGCGCTGTCGGCACTCATGTGGGTTGGCGGGGAACACATGGACGTTAAAAGGCCGTTGCTCTGGCCCGGGGCCGAGGAGTTGAAGGAGGCGCGTCTGGCAGACGAAGTGCGCTCGCGCCCGGTCACGCGGGAACTCATACGCCTTCGGGCAAACTGTGACAATCGTTGGATACGCGATGCGGCCCAGCTGGCGGAGCGCGCGGGGGCGAGTGTTGAGAGGGAAGGGAGGAGACTTCGATGACCAAACTCACCCGCAGGAAGTTCATCGGCACGGTCGCGGCGGGCGCGGGCGCGGCGCTCGTGGGCGGGGCGGCCTTGCGCGGCGGCGAGGGCGCGGCCGCGACGCTCGGCCCCGTCGACCCGAGCGTCAAGAGTCCGACCGACAAAGTCCAGTTGGGCCGGAGCGGTCTGAAGGTCTCGCTCGTCGGCATCGGGACGGGCAGCATCGGATACGCGCGCCGCTCGAACCAGACGCAGCTGGGCCAGCCCGCCTTCACCAAGCTCATGCGCCACGCCTTCGACCGCGGCGTCAACTTCTTCGACCTCGCCGACTCCTACGGCTCGCACCCCTTCTTCCGCGAGGCGATGCGCGGCGTCGAACGCTCGCGCTACTTCATCCAGACCAAGACCGACAGCCGCGACCCGCAGGAGGCCGCGGCGGACGTGGACAGGTTCTTGAAGGAACTGGAGACGGACTACCTCGACTCGCTCATCATCCACTGCGTCACGGACGGCGAGTGGACGCAGAACCTGCGCGGCGTGATGGACGTCTTCTCCGAGGCGAAGCGCAAAGGTAAGGTGCGCGCCGTCGGCGTCACCTGCCACAGCTTCGAGGCGCTCGAAGCCGCGGCCGCGAGCGACTGGGTCGAGATTAATCAGGTGCGCTGGAACCCGCGCGCGGCGCACATGGACGCGGGCGTCGACAAGGCGCGCGAGCTTTTCCGCCGGATGCGCGCGAAGGGGCAGGGGATGATCGGCATGAAGGTGGTGGGCCAGGGCGACATCGTCCGCGGCGGCGCGCTCAAGCCGGCCGAGTGCTTCCGCTTCCAGATCGAGTCGGGCGTCGTGGACGCCTTCGTCGTCGGCGTCGAGAGCACGGAGCAGGTTGACGAACTGCTCGGCGGCACGCGGCTCGCGCTCAACGAACTCGGCTACCGCGCCGCCCCTTCGGCTTAAGGTAGGCTTTCGTGTAGACAAATTTCACCACAGAGACACAGAGGCACAGCTTGATGCGGAATTGCTCGACGAGCTGTGCCTCTGTGTCTCTGTGGTTCATTACTAATGCTCAATTGAAGACTTTCATGAAAAACGTATCTCGTACCGTTCTCCTTCTTTCACTCTTCACGTTCGCGGCGGTCGGTGCCTCCGCGCAGGAGCAGAAGTTCGCAGACCTCGGCGACTTCAAGCTCGAAAGCGGCGAGGTCATCAAGGGCTGCCGCATCGGCTACCGCACGTTCGGCACTTTGAATGGTGACAAGTCCAACGTCGTCCTCTTCCCGACGTGGGCCTCTGGGACGACCGAGCAGTTGGCCTCGAACTTCGGGCCGGGGCGGCTGGTCGACACCTCGAAGTTCTACGTCGTCGCCGTCGACGCGCTCGGCAACGGCGTCTCCTCCTCGCCTTCGAACAGCACGGCGCAGCCGCGCATGAAGTTCCCGCGCTTCACCGTCCGCGACATGGTCGAGACGCAGCACCATCTTCTGACGAAGGTGCTCGGGATAAGCCATGTCCGGGCCGTGATGGGCATCTCGATGGGGGGGATGCAGACGTTCCAGTGGATGGTCGCCTACCCGGACTTCATGGAGCGCGCGATTCCTATCGTCGGCTCGCCGCGCCTCGCGCCCTACGACCTGCTGCTGTGGCAGGCGCAGATCGACGCCATCATGAACGACCCCGGCTGGCGCGGCGGCGAGTACACGGAAGAACCCGCGCGCGCCGCCGAGTACGAGTTCGGCGCGCTGCTCCTGACGACGCCCGAAGAGTTCAACCGCCGCATGACGCGCGAAAAACTCTTCAAGGAACTCGGGCAGGCGAAGACGGCCAAAGGCTTCGACGCCAACGACAAGATCAGGCAGGATCAGGCGATGATGGCGCTCGACGTGGCGGCCCCCTTCGGCGGCTCGCTCGAACGCGCGGCCGCCGCGGTCAGGGCGCGCGTGCTCGTCGTCGTCGCCAGACAAGATCACGTCGTCACGCCCGGCCCCGCCGCCGAGTTCGCGCGCCTGCTCAAGGCGCAGCTCCTCACCCTCGAAGGCGACTGCGGCCACCTCGCCCCCGGCTGCGAGTCGCAGAAGGTGAACCCCGCCGTCGCGGACTTCCTGTCGCGTTAGTAAAGAAAGCTATTAACCACAGAGACGCGGAGGCACAGCTTGAAGGGGACTACTCGACAAGCCGTGCCTCCGCGTTATTCCTTTAACCAATATCTGTGAGGGGGGGCGACGCCACGCTCTCCTTTTTTGTTGACACCAGTAAGCCCTACGAAATATCTTTGCTGACCTCCAAGGGTGCATTACCTAAGTCGGCGGGGCGCCTGCCGACCTCACGTCCCGTTTTCATCAGAGTCCGCTCCACAGTAAGCCCCGAAGGGGAAGACCGATGTCTACTGCTGGGAGCGGCAGTAACCTCGCCACCACTCTTACCCTCGTCCTGCTCTGCCTCCTTTTATAGCCCGAGGCGTCTCGGCGCGGACGCCCGCTGGCGGCCGGTCGTGCGCGTGGGGGCGTGCAGCGCTTGAACGCGAAACGGAGTAAAGAACGATGAAGAAAAGAGGGAAGGAGATTCGGGAAGGCCGGCAACCGGAGCCGGCCTCGTCCGTCTACGACTCGCACGCCCTGGCTTCACTGCGAAAAGGACTGCGGCAGGTCTACTACGCCCGCGGCCGCTCCGTGAAAGAGGCGGACGCGCTGCTCACCCGGCTCACGGTCAATTTGCGGCTGCTCGATTACCTCTATCGGCAGGCCCGCGAAACTCTGCGCGGTGACTCGAAGGCGGCCGTTGCGTTCCACCGCGCGCTCCAGAGATTGGTGGAGCGGTATCCGAAATTCCGCGGCAGCACCCAGGTGCTGCTGGATCGGGTCGGAATCCCGCGTCCGACCCGAGGGGCGCTCGCCGTTTCGAGCCAGGACGGCCCCCCGCCGCAGCCTCGCTCGCAGCCGCGTCGGATGACGCGCGCCACTCGGATGGTGCCGCCGGGACGACGTGGGACGCCCGGCATGACCGTCCGTTATGCCGGCATGGCGACGATCTACATGGCAATCTGGGACGTCTACATTCTCCGGCCCGGCGATCTACCCCAGTCTCCGGTGAACGAGCTGCCGCGGGCGCTCGACGTTGTGGTCGGGCTGAGTCTGGGACACGGACATCTGGAGGCGCTGAGCGGAAGCCTGACGCGCGGCGGGCTGGAAGGTTTGGACGGCCTCATCGGGCGCGAGGAATTACTGGGCAACCCCTACTTTCCCCCCGGCGGAGGTCTCGACGATCCCGGTTCCCCGTTTCCCGACCCCGGCGATCCGTTCGGTGATCCCTTTCCGGAGCCGTTCCCGGACGACGGCCCGGGTGGCGGTCCGGATGACGGCCCCATACCGGGACACCTCTACCCCCCGCCCTTCGACGAAAGCGAACTCATCCGGGAGGGGTGTGAGGCTTTGCTCATCGAGTTGACGAACGAAGGCCTGCCGCCCGTGCCCACGGCCGTCGCCGGGGGCTCGGTCGCCGGAGCCGTCTGGGCCGACAATATCGAGAGCATCGAACTGCTGGGGCGGTGTGCCGGGGACACAATCGTGGTCAACGGACACGATTTCGGCTCCCCCCAGCCGACCGGCGTAAACCTGGTGATGAAAGTCAACGGCGCGTGTGCGATTGTGCCCGTGGCCCCGGCAAATTGGAGCGACACCCGAATCGAAGTCGTCCTGCCTGTGGGCGTCATGCCCGGCCCGGTGGGCTTCTATAACAGTCTCGCGGCCGAGGCCGCGCGCGGCATCTACAACGGCGAGGTCAACCGTTACAACGAAGCCGTGCGGGAGCTGATGGCGGCCAGTAAATGTCTCGGCCAACCGCTGGATATACCGACCTTCCCCGTCGCGGCTCCCGGCTCGGATTACATCCCCTACCCGCCGGAGACCGACGTCAACGTGGTGGAGGTCGGCCTGCCCGTCATCAATTCCTTCACCGCGGCGACGGATAGCTCGGCCGGGACGGTGGTCGTAGTTGATCCGGAAGACGAGCTGGTGCTCCGCTGGGACGTGGAGAACGTGGACGCCATCGCCGTGCGGCGTCTTTCGAGCACCGGACAGAGGGTCATCACTGACGATGTCCGTCTGTCAAGCTATGAGCTTGGTCGCTCGGGCCACGATGACTTCGGAGAGAATACTTACAGCCTGACCGCGCGCAACGTCTGCGGCGAGATTGATGCCACTGTCCGCGTCATCCTCTCAAAGCGCCCCCGGTTGGCTATCGAACGAATAGAGGTCACCCAGTCCATCCAGACCGCCGAAAACGACGTCCCGCTCGTACGCCTCAAGCCCACGGTCGTGCGCGTCTACGGGACTCACGGCTTAGACGGCTTCGGCGGGAAGGAAAGGGTGGACAATGTGACGGGCAGAATGCGCGTGCACTCCGGGGGGGCCTGGAGTTCCTGGTTCAGCCCTATCAACCACGTGGCGGCGAATCCGCCAGACCCGCCGCTGCCCGACCCCGACTCCTCGATAGACCTGCCCGAGAGCCCCGACCCCATGCGGACGAACGACACGCTCAATTTCGTCATTCCCGAATCTTTATGCGACGGACTGATGAGCATCGAGGTGGAGATGCGCGTGGACGACTTCGGCGCGCCTTCGGGGCCTCAGGGTAGTCCCGAGGATTCTCCTCAGACTGGCCCCGGATTCGACGAACTCGTAAGCGAAACCTTCCAGTCGGTCGTGACGTTCCGGCAGCGGCAGGGTCTCAAGATGCGGTATATCCCGGCGACGTTCGTTGCGGACTCGGGCGGGAGTGCGCACTTCAGAATCGTCGCCAGCAACCCGCCGACCGAGGACGAGTGCCGGGACTTTCTGCTGGAGACGTTCAAGTTTCTTCCGACGATGCCCTCGTCCATCGAGCGGCTGGAGGACGTTGACTGTACGCTTCATGCGGATCGCGCGGATCTTAGTACCCCCTGGGGAACGATTTCCATCGACTCCGGCTGGTCTGAATCGCTCCGGTACGACGTGGAAGGCAATGCGATTCTGTTCTGGCTCGGGGTTCTGCGCGCGTGCGAGATGATCAGTTTCACCGGCGTCGAATGCACGGACGACCAGGACTCTTACTGGGTGGTTATCGTGCCGGTCGAAGGCGGCTGGGGGCGGGCCAACGGTATTCCCGGACGGGAATACTTCACGTCGATGGAGGACGTGAAGGGCGCGCACGAGCTCGGGCACTGTCTCAACCAGCACCACCTGGTCGGGGCGGGCTGCTCCGGCGGGGGCGACGCCGTCGCCAGCCCTAACGAGCCGACCACCGACCCGGCAAACTGGGACGACGACGGGGAGATACTGCCGGACGTGGCCGTCCCATTCGATGTCATCCGAAACGACACGCGCATCGACCCGGAGGACGGGGTCTGGGACTTGATGGCCTACTGCCGAACGCGCTGGACGACTCCGCAGCGCTGGAAAGCGATCTTTGATTTCATAGGAGACTGAAATGAACACATGGCACCAAGCGCAAAGACGCGGCAAGTCCACCGAGGTGTTGATATTCCGTGGCATCCTGCGTGACGACCTCAAGTTCATCCCGGTCGGCTGCCACTCCACCTACGTGACCAGGCCCGGAAAGATTCCGGCCGGCGGCGACCACTCTCTCGCGCTGTACGACTCCGAGAAGCGTCTGCTGTCCCGCGAGCCGGTAGCCGTGGCGGAGCCTTCCGTCTGCGCCAACCTCTCGCCCGGCGGCTCCATCGTCGAGGGGCGCATCCCGCTCCGGGCCGGCGGCCGGGAACTGCGTTTTCTCAGAGGGGACACCGTGATCCTCTCCGTCCCGCTGGGAGAGCCGCCGCAACTCACAGTCGAGTGGAAGGCGGCGAAGGTTGATCGCAGAAAAAAATACCGGCTGCGGTTGCAATGCTCCGAGCCGGCGCCGGACGCCTACGTCAAAGTCCTCTACCAGTGGGGGGAAACTCGCTACCTGACGGCAGCCCTCTCCCGCCCGACGAAGGAACTCGAACTGGAGTTCGGGCGCCTGCCCGGCGGCGACGAGTGCCGCCTGATTGTCACCTACACCAGCGGGATGCGCACCGCCGTCGCCGTGACCGAGGCGTTCTCAGTTCCCCCGCTGCCGCCGACCCTGCGGATCGTGCGCCCGCGCGAACGGGCGACCTTTGCCCCCTGGCACCCCGTCACTCTGGAGGCCGAGGTGATCGACCGGCAGAGGGCGGACGACGACGTGATGAATTTGGTCTGGCTGCTGAACGGCAAGGAGGTGGGGAAGGGCCGTCTCGGCTGCCTGCAAACCTTGCCCGAAGGCAAATACAGACTGGAAGCCCAACTGCGCGGCAAGAAAGTCATCACCGCCCGGCGCGACTTCGAGGTCTCACGTCCAAAGCAGGTAAAGGGCGTGCCGGCGAACGACTGGGTTTGAGGCGCGGCCGTCATGCAAAGGTCGGGCGGCGGCGCCGCCGCCGCCCCGGGCGTCGCGTGTCTCTGCGGCGGAAAAATCCTTCCGCAAAACGAACGTTCGTGCTATATTGCGCGGCGGTGACTGTCCCGGCTAAAGATGAGAAGGGGGCGGCGGCCCGGGCGCGGAGGGCGCACGGCGAGCGCACGCGGCAGGCCATCCTCGAGGCGGCCGTGCACGTCGCGTCCGTGGAGGGGCTCGAGGGACTGACCATCGGGCGGCTCGCGGCGGAGCTTTCGATGAGCAAGAGCGGACTCTTCGCGCACTTCGGCGCGAAGGAGGAGTTGCAGCTCGCGACCGTCGAGGCCGCGCGCGACATCTTCGTCCGCGAAGTCGTCCGCCCGGCCTTCGAGGCGCCCAAAGGTCTGCCGCGCCTGTGGGGACTGTGCGACGTGTGGCTCGAATACGTCAGGCGCGAGGTCTTCCGCGGCGGCTGCTTCTTCGCGGCGGCCGCGGCCGAGTTCGACGGCCGCCCCGGCCCGGTGCGCGACCGCGTCGCCGCCATCATGAAGGAGTGGCTGTCGGTGCTCGGCCGCTCGGTCGCGGAGGCGCAGGGCGAAGGCCAGTTGGACAACGGGGCCGACGCGGCGCAGCTCGCCTTCGAGCTGAACGCGCTTGAGATGGGCGCGAACTGGGCCTTCCAGCTCCACGGCGACCGGCAGGCATTCGCGCGGGCGCGCGCGGGCGTGCTCGAACGCCTGCGGCGACTCGCCACGCCCGAAGGTCTGAAGCTCTTACCCTCGCCCGAACAGAAGAAGGGGGCGCGCGGCGCGCCGCGGCGCAGGACAAAAGCATGAGCCGAAACGAAGTTCACACGTCCTCGCCCTTCGTGGAGAAGCGCGGCGCCGCCTGGGGGCCTCTGCGCGTCGAGCACTACCGCCTGCGCGCGGGCGAGCTGCCGGAGCACGCGCACGGCGAGCACCTGCTCCTGCTCGCGCTGAGCGGGTGCAGCGGCGAGATGCGGACGGCGGGCGGGCTGCGCGCCGCGGCGCAGAGGCGCGGCAGCGTCTGCCTCATCCCTTCGGGCGAACCCTTCTCGACGCGCGTCGGCGGCGACACCGAATGCCTCGGCATCTACCTCAACCCCGCCCTGGTCGAGCGCGCGGCGCGCGAGTCGGACGCCGGCGTGGGCTTCGAGGTCGTCGCGCGCGCGAACGCGCACGACCCCGTCGTGACGAGCGTCGGCATGGCTCTGATGTCCGAGATGGACTCGGCGGCGCCGGGCGGCCGCCTCTACGCGGAGTCCCTGGCGAACGTGCTCGCCGTGCACGTCCTGCGGAACTACACGGACGCGGGCGCCGCGCACCCGCACTTCAAGGGCGGGCTGACGGGCCGCCGCCTGCGCCAGGTGCTCTCCTACATCGAGGAGCATCACGGGCGCGAGCTGACGCTCGAAGATTTGGCGGGCGAGGCCGCGATGAGCACGTTTCACTTCGCGCGCGAGTTCAAGCGCGCGACCGGCACCACCCCGCACCAGCACCTGATCAAGTTCAGGGTCGAGCGCGCGAAGGCCCTGCTCGCGGAGAGTCAGCTGCCGCTCGCGGAGGTCGGCCTGCGCACGGGCTTCAGTCACCAGAGCCACTTCACGCGACTCTTCCGGAGGCTGACGGGCACGACGCCGCAGTCTTACAGGCAGATGCTGCGGGCCTGAAAGCGCGCAGCAAGTTTGTGCAAGGCCCAGCAATAACGGGAAAGACCCGCGGCCCCTCCGAGGCTTAATCTCACCCGCGTCAGTTAATCCGACGGGGAGGAGATTTCGGAGCGATGAAGAGGACTTGGAATGGGCTGTTGACGGCGCTGCTGTTTCTGCTCTTGTTCGGCGCGACGGCCGCGGCGCAGGAGCGCGCGCGGGAGGCCATCGCGCGCGGCAACGAGCATTACGCGCGCGGCGAGTACAAGCTGGCCATCGCGGAGTACGAGCGCGTGTCGCGCGCGGAGGACGAGGCTTACGCGCAGGCGCTCTACAACGTCGGCGTCTGCCGCTTCGAGCTGTGGCAGACCGAAGAGGCGGCGCGGAGCTACAGGCAGGCCATCGAGGCGCGCGGCCGTTCCTACCCGAAGGCTTCATACGCGCTCGGCGTCGCGCTCGAAGAGTTACGGCGGGAGCCGGAGGCGAGGGCGGCGTACGAGCAGGCGGCGAAGAAGGGTTACGCGCTGGCGCACTACAAACTCGGGATGCTGGCGGCGCGCGCGGGCGACGGGGAAAGCGCGGCCGGCCACTTCAGGGAGGCGATTAAGCTCTCCAAGGACAAGTTCCCCGCGGGCCACAACGACCTCGGGGTGGTGCTGGCGCGCGCGGGCCGCTTGAGCGAGGCCGAGCGCGAGTTCGAGGCCGCCGTGCGACAGTCGGACGCGCCCTTCGAGGAGGCCGCGCAGAACCTCAAACTCTGCCGGAAGCTCCTGGCGGGTCAGTCGAAGGACGGGGCGGCGGCCTTGAAGGTGGCGAACGCGGCCGACGGGTTCACGAGATAAGGAAGAGGAGGAAGGGCGCGTGGAGACGAAGCCTTTGGACGTGCTGGCGATTCTGAAGCTGTACGAGATCAGGGGCGAGGCGCTGATGCGCGAGGCGCGCGCTTGGTTCTTCACGCAGTTCGCGCCGCAGTCGGGCAAGGAGATCGTGCGTCTGATGCTAAGCGGCCAGAGGCAGAGCGCCTTCTACCGCATGGTCGTCTCGCACTGGGACGTGGCGGCCTCGTTCGTTAACAACGGCGGCATCGACGAGCGCCTCTTCCTGGGAGGCAACACGGAGCACATCGTCGTCTACGCCAAGCTCCAGCCCTTCCTCGCCGAACTGCGCGAGGCCATCGGCGAACCCGACTATTTATCGAACCTCGAACAGCTCGTCCTGAAAGTCCCTGACATCGAAAAGAAGCTTGAGGGCCGCCGCCGCCTCCTCGAACGCTGGGCGCAGGCGGGGGAGTAGAGCGAAGAGGGGTGTTGGGTGTTGGGTGTTAGGTGCTGGGTAAAACTGCCTCTTCTTCCCCAGCACCCAACACCCAACACCCAACACCCCTCTTATCATCGTCTTGTTCTCAGCTCCGGCGCGTGGAGGTGCGGGACGGCGTTGAAGGTGAGGAGGAGCGCCTCGTCCGCGCGCAGTTGGAGGACGGTGTAGGCGGTGTTGAGGAGGACGGCCGCGAGGCGCGGGACGTGTGTGCTTGCGGCCTCGACCGTGCGCGCCGTCCAGACCGCCGCCGGGACGGCCGAGGTGAAGACCGCGACGTTCCCGCCCGCCTCCGGGCGGCAGGCCGCGACGCGCGCCAGGAACTGCTCCCAGCTCTCGCCCGAGTACGGGTAGCGCCCTTCGACCCAGGCGTCCATGGCCTTCGTGTCCGAGTTGCGCCAGCGCCTGTGCACGTCGGCCGAAGGGTCTAAGGCGCTCGCGCGCGCCTCGGCGAGCATCTCCTCGTGCTCGCGTCGGAACTCCGGGTCGTCCGCGCACATCAGCGGCGCGAGCTCCTTGTAGACGTGGTGGAAGTCGAACTCGTCCCAGCCCGCGTCGATCTTCAGCTCGGGGAAGGCGAGTCCCGCTTCCGCGTAAGCGGCCGCGACCTGCGCGGCCGTCTGCTGCTGGCGCCGCAGCCCGCCCGCGTAGGCGGCGGCGAACCCGACGCCCTGCCCGACCAGGTGCTCGCCGAGCAGGCGCGCCTGCCGCCTGCCCAACTCCGAAAGCGTGTCGTACTCGTCCCGCGTGCCCGCCTGCCCGTGACGTATGAGATAGACGTTGCTCAAACCCTCTCCTCGACGCTCAAGTTGTAACTGACCTCCCGGCGTTCGGCCTTCATCAACACGCCGCGCCTCGGGCGGAGCGTGACGACCGGCTGCGGCGTGACGCGCTGCCCCGGCACGAGCCGCAGGCGCCAGCGCTGCGCGAGCGCGGCGAGGACGAGCACGCCCTCCATCCACGCGAAGCCCGCGCCGCTGCATCGGCGAGGGCCGCCGCCGAAGGGGAAGTATGAGAACTGCGGGCGCGCGGCTTTGGCTTCGGGCGTGAAGCGTTCGGGGTCGAAGCGCTCGGGGTCGGGCCAGAAGCGCGGGTCGCGGTGCATGACGTAAGGACTCAGCATGACGAGAGAGCCGCGCGGAATCAAGTAGCCGCCGACCTCGTAGTCTTCGAGCGCGCGGCGGCCGAGCAGCCAGGCGGGCGGGTAGAGCCTCATCGACTCCGCGAAGACCATCTCCGCGTAGCGCAGCCGCGGCAGGTCTTCGGCCGTCGGCGGACGGCCCCGCAAGACCTCTTCGAGTTCCGCGTGCAGCCTCGCCTCGACCTCAGGATTTTGAGAGAGCAGATACCAAGTCCACGCCAAGGCGTTAGCAGTTGTTTCGTGCCCGGCGAGGAAGATCGTCATCGCCTCGTCGCGCAACTGCTCGTCGGTCATGCCCGTGCCGTCGCCCTCTTCGTCCTGCGCGTCGAGGAGCATCGAGAGGAGGTCGCCGCGGTCTTCGCCGTCCGCGCGCCGCTCCTCGATGACGCGGTAGATGATTCGGTCGAGGCGTGCGCGCGCGCGCTCGAAGCGTTTGTTCGCGGGCAAAGGCAGGCGGCCGAGTATCTCCGCGAAGGGCATCATGAACTGCGCGAAAGAGGAGATGGTCGCCGAGAGCGCCGCGCGCACCTCCTCGGCCTCGGCCTCCGTCTCCGTCCCGAAGAGCGTGCGGCCGACGACGGCCAGCGTCAGGTGCATCATCTCCTGCGCCACGTCGAGCGGGCGGCCGTCCTCCCAACGCTCGCGCTCCAGGCGCAGGGCGTAATCGACCATCAGAGACGCGTAGGCGTTGATCCTCTGCTTATGAAAGGCGGGCTGCGCGAGGCGGCGCTGCCGCCGGTGGAGCGGCGGCTCGCTCGTCAGAAGACCTTCGCCGAGCAGGCGCTTCGCGCGTTGCAGCCCGCGCCCCTTCATGAAGCTCGCGTTGCGCGTGACGAGCACGTCCTTGACGAAGTCCGGATGGCTGAGCAGGTAGAAGTCGTCCGACATCCCGCCGAAGAAGGCCACGTCGCCGCACTCGCGCGCCGCGCGCGTCAGGAACCCGAGCGGGTCGCGCGTGAACGACAAAAACGACAGGCCGGGCAGAGCCCCCTTCGGCCCCGGCGGATAGGTTCGGGAAGGCATAACAATCAAACGGCGCGTGGCGGAAGCCCGACCGTGAGGGAGGGCGTCTGTCTCCCTCTGCTTGAGTCTTAACGGAACACCGACGCCCTCCCTCACGGTCGGGCTTCCGCCTTAAAGATGATAACGACCTGCGCGTAAAACCGCGTCGGCGATGCGCCGGCGGGCGGCGACGGTGTTGGGCGGCGTGTGGCGCGTGAGCCGGCGCACGCCTTCGAGGAGCGTCGCCGTGTCTCTGCCGTCCGAGAGCGCGGCCGCAATCTGTTTGCCCGAGTGCTCCATGCGGTCGGCCGCGTCCGAGGCGTAGACGCGCGCGATGTCGAGCTGGACGGCGGCGGCGGCCTCGCCGCGCGCGGCGACGATCTTCTCGGTGCGCAGCAGCGCGCTCTCAAGCGCGTAGACTTCGGCGGTGACGTCGGCGACGTGGCCGAGCACCTCCTGTTCTTCGGCGAGACGTTCGCCGTAAGCCTCCTTCGCCAGCCCGAGTGTAATACGGACGAGGCGCTTGGCGCGCGCGAGCAGGTCGCGCTCGGACGGCAGGGGCGTCGACGCAGGCGTCGCCGTCTGAGCGTCAGGTTCTTCCAACGCGCGGCGCGCGGCCGCGGCGTCGAAGAGTTCGCGCGCGGCCTCGTGCTTCAGAAGTCGCGTGGGGATGATGAGGCGGTTGATCTCGTTCGTCCCCTCGTAGATGCGCGTGATGCGCGCGTCGCGGTAGGCGCGCTCGGCCGGGTACTCCTTCGAGTAGCCGTAGCCGCCGTAGGTCTGCAAAGCCTCGTCCGCGACGTAGGCCAGCGCCTCGCTCGTCCAGACCTTGTTGATGGAGCACTCGACGGCGAAGCTCTCGATGACCTTCAGCACCTGCTCGGAATCCTCGGCGGGCACGGCTTCGAGCGCGCGGTCGACGTCGCCGAGCGTGCGGTAGACAAGCGAGTCCCCGACGTAGCAGCGGACGGCCATCTCGCCGAGCTTCTGCTTAATCATCCCGAACTCCGCGATGGCGCGGCCGAACTGCCTGCGCTCGACGGCGTAGTTGGCCGCGCGCGTCAAGGCCTGCTTCGCCCCGCCGATGTTGCGCGTGCCGAGCTTGAGCCGGCCGAGGTTGAGGACGTTGAAGGCGACGCGGTGGCCCTCCCCGACTTTGCCCAGGACGTTCTCGACCGGCACGCGCACCTGCTCAAGGATGAGGGCCGTCGTGGAAGAGCCGTCGAGTCCGAGCTTCGGCTCCTCGCGCCCGCTCTGGACGCCCATGCCGCGCTCGACGAGGAAGGCCGTGAACTTGTCGCCGTCCACCTGCGCGAAGATGGTGAAGAGGTCTGCGAAGCCGCCGTTCGTGATCCACATCTTCTGGCCGTTGAGGACGTAACTCCTGCCGTCTTCACTGGGCGTCGCCCGCGTCCGCGCGGCGCGCGCGTCGGAGCCTGAGCCGGGCTCCGTCAGGGCGTACGCCGCGACCCACTCGCCGGACGCGAGTCGCGGCAGGTACCGCGCCTTCTGCGCCTCCGTGCCGAAGTAGACGAGCGGCAGCGTCCCGATCCCTGTGTGCGCGCCGAGCGAGCCGGCGAAAGAGGGCACCACGCCGATCTTCTCGCCGACGAAGGCCGAGCTGACCTTATCGAGTCCGAGGCCGCCGTAAGCCTCGGGGATGTCCACGCGCAGGAGGTCGAGCTCGGCGGCCTTCAGGAGAAGCTCGCGCGTGAGCGGCCAGTCCTTCGCGTGAATCTCCGCGTCGCGCGGGAAGACCTCGGCGCGCATGAAGTCTTCGGCGATGCGGCCGAACATCTGCTGCGCCGGGCTGAGGTCTTCGCGCGTGAAGACCTCTTCGGGCGAGGCGTCGGCGGAGAGGAAGGCGGCGCCCGCGGCGGCGGCGCGCGCGTCCCTTTGTGCTGACATAGGCTTCACTTTCGGCGGAGTGCCGGGCGCGGCACGTAAGTGTTGACGCTCCGGCGAGGTTCAAGGTATAACTACCGACCGGACGGTCGGTAAAATATCACCCGAGCACCCGGCACACAAGCCCGAGTCGGAGACCGGGCACCCCGCACGCCGATGAGAGCACAGAAAAAGTCCGCGCCCAGCAACGAGCGCCTGGCGGAAATCTACCGCACCGCCGCGCAGATCATCCTCCGCAAAGGCTACGACGCGACCTCGGTCAACGACATCGCGAACGCCCTGGGGATGACGAAGGCGGGACTCTACCACTACATCAACGGCAAGAAGGAGCTGCTCTTCGACATCATGAACTTCGGGCTGTGGGAGCTGGACGAGGAGGTGGCCGCGCCCGCGCGCGACATCGCCGACCCGGCCGCGCGGCTGCGCTTCATCATCGGCGCGCACGCGCGCCTCGTCACGCGCGGCCAGGGCGCCATCACGATCCTCGTGGACGAAGTCACCGCGCTCACGCCGGCGCAGCAGCGCAAGATCACGCAGAGCAAGCGGAAGTACTTCGACTTCCTCCGCGGCACGCTCGACGAGCTGAAGGCCGCGGGGAAGATGCAGGACGTGGACGCGACGGCCGCCGCCTTCAGCCTGCTCGGGATGATTAACTGGCTCTCGCGCTGGTTCCAGCAGGGCCGCGCGCTCAAAGAGGAGCAGGCGGCCGACGAGATCGTGAAGATCGCCCTGCACGGGCTGCTGCGGCCGTCGAAATTGAAAGCAGTAGACCGAAACCAGTAGGCAGTAGGCAGATGGCAGTAGGCGGTTAAGAGCGCCGCTGTCGAAACCTGCGAATTAACCTTTCAACACCTATCACGCGGAGCGACTGCCTACTGCCATCTGCCTACTGCCTACTACTCCTATGAACATCCTCGTCTGTCTCAAACAGATTCTCGACCCGGAGGTGCCGGCGCGCGACTTCCGCGTGGACGCGGCGCGGCGCGAGGCCGAGCAGGGTTCGGCGAATCTGGTGACGAACATTTTTTGTGAGAACGCCCTGGAGACGGCGCTGCAACTGCGCGAGCGCGCGGGCGGCGCGACGATCACGGTGCTCTCGTACGGGCGGCCGACGGCCGAGGACTCTCTGAGGAAGGCGCTGGCGATGAAGGCCGACGCGGCCGCGCTCGTCCTCGACGAAGGTGAGGGGACGCCCGACCCGCTCAACGTGGCGCGGGTGCTGGCGGCGGCGATAAAGAGGCTCGGCGCGTTCGACCTCGTCATGACGGGGCGCGAGGCGGGCGACTGGGGCGCGGGGCAGACGGGCGGTTTGCTCGCGGAAGAGTTGGGGCTGCCGTGCGTCTCGTTCGTCGACGGCATCGAGGTTGAAGGCGGGCGGTTGCGCCTGAGGCGGCAGACCGACACGGGCTGGGAGCTGTTCGAGGCGACGCCGCCGGTCGTCGTCACCGTCACGAACGACGAGCACAACGTCCCGCGCATCCCGAAGGTGCGCGACGTGATGATGTCCTACCGCCAGCCGCTGACGAAGCTCACGCCCGCGGACTTGGGCCTTGCCGCCGACGGCAACGACTACTACGAAGTGGCCGAACTCTCCATCCCGCAGAAGGAGACGCGCTGCGACTTCGCGGGCGGCGACACGCTCGACGAGAAGGTCGAAGCCTTCGCCCGTCACGTCGTCGAAGTGACGCGGGGCATGTGAGAAAACAGTAGGCAGTAGGCAGATGGCAGTAGGCAGTTAAAAGCTTGCTGACCAAAGCGACGAGTTGAACCTTCAACACACATAACGCGGAGCAACGGCCTACTGCCATCTGCCAACTTCTTTTTATGAACGACGTTCTCATCATTCTTTTCGCCGCCAACGGATTCGATAAAGGCGCACAGGGCCTGGCGGGCGCGGGTCGGCGTCTGGCGGGGGAGTCGGGCGGGAGTCTGCGCGCCGTGGTGTTGGGGGAAGGCGCTGAGACTCTGGCGCAGGAGGTCGCGCGCGTGGCGGACGCGGTGGTCGTGGCAGACCAGGCGGAGCTGAGTGAGTATCAGCCGGAGACCTACTTGAACGCGCTCGCGCAAGTGTGTCGAGAGTCGAAGCCGCGCGCGGTGCTTCTGGGGAACGACACTTACAGCCAGGAGCTTACGCCGCGCCTCGCGCACCGGCTCGGCGGGAGCGCGGCGGGCGATGGCGTAGAGGTGCGCGTTGACGGAGACGCGTTGCGAGTCGGCCGTCAGGTCTACGGCGGCAAGGCGCACGCGGTGCTTGAGTTGAAGAAGAGTCCCGCGGTCGTGTGGCTGCGCGCGCGCTCGTTCGCGCCCGCGGCGCCGCGCGAGACGTCGGGCGACGTGACGCGCGCGGCGCTCGACATACAGGCGGACACGCGCACGCGCGTCGTCGAGCGCAGGCGCGAGGCGGGCGGCGAGTCACGACTCGAAGAGGCGCGCGTCATCGTCTCGGGCGGGCGCGGCATCGGCGGCCCCGAGGGCTTCGAGACGGAGCTGCGCCCCCTGGCGGAGCTGCTCGGCGCGCAGCTCGCGGCCTCGCGCGCGGCGTGCGACGCGGGCTGGGTGCCGCCGACGTGGCAGGTCGGACAGACCGGGAAGAAGGTGACGCCGGAACTCTACCTCGCCGTCGCCATCACCGGCGCCAGCCAGCACATGGCCGGCATCTCCGAGGCCAAGACCATCGCCGCCATCAACACAGACCCCGACGCGCCCATCTTCAAACACAGCCGCTTCGGCATCGTCGAGGACTACCGCAAGGTCGTGCCGCTGCTGCGGGAGAAACTTAAGAGGGTGCTGGGTGCTGGGTTCTAGGTGCTGGGGAAGACAAAGACCGGCACCCGACATCAACACCCAGCACACAACACCCAGAACCCAACACCCTCTTTCATGGAACCCACGCGCCAGATTTACTGGAACGTCTCGCAGGTGTGGGCGATGTACGCGCTGCTCTTGCCGACAGCGCTTGTGGCGGGGTACGGCGTGTACAGCCGTTGGAGCCGTTGGCGGCGGGGCCGGCCGGCGGCGCGTTTCGACAGGCCGCGGGAACGCGTGCGGCTCGTGCTGAAGCACGCGCTGGCGCAGCGCCGGACGGCGCGCGAGCGCTACGCCGGGCTGATGCACGCTTTCATCAGCTACGGCTTCGTCGTGCTGACGGTTGCGACGACCGTGGTGGCGCTCGACGCGGACTTCGGCCTGCGCGTCATGCGCGGGCGGTTCTATCTCTACTTCCAGTCGTTCGTCGTAGACCTGTTCGGCGCGCTCGTGATGGTCGGCGTGCTGTTGGCCGCGGCGCGGCGTTACCTGAAGAGGCCGCGGAAACTCGTCCACACGGACGAGGCGGCGCTGATTCTGGTCTTCATCTTCCTTCTCTGCCTGCAAGGTTTTCTGGTCGAGGGCTGGCGCATCGCGGCGACGAGAGACTCCTGGGGCGCTTGGTCGCCGTTCGGCAACCTGGTCGCGCGTGCGTCGTCCCGGTGGTTGAGCGTCGAGGCGATGCAAGGCGCGCACGCCTTCACCTGGTGGTTTCACCTGGTGACCAGCTTCGCCTTCATCGCGTGGCTGCCGTACACGAAGATGGCGCACGTCCTGACGGCGCCGCTCAACATCTACGCGGCCAACCTCGCGCCGTTGGGCGCGGCGCTGAAGAACGTAGACTTCGAGCAGGCCGAGTCGTTCGGCGTCAACTCGCTCGCGGGCTTCACCTGGAAAGACCTGCTCGACCTCGACGCGTGCACGGAGTGCGGCCGCTGCACGGCCGTCTGCCCCGCGCACAAGGTCGGGAAAGAGCTTTCGCCGCGCGACATCGTCCTTCAGCTTAGAGACTTGATGCACGGGCGGCCGCGCGAAGTCTTCGGCCTCGCCTCCGCGAACGGCGGCGGCGGCGTCACGCCCGCAGACGGGGAGCCGACGACGGACGTCGAAGCGCTAAAGCCTCTGCCCATCATCGGCGCGGTGCCCGCGACGCAGCCCGCGCCGCTGTGGCAGTGCACGACCTGCGCGGCCTGCATGGAGGCGTGCCCGGTCTTCATCGAGCAGATGCCGAAGATCGTGGACATGCGCCGCTTCCTCGTGATGGAGGAGGCGGAGTTCCCAGACTCGATGCAGGAGGCGGTCACGTCGCTCGAACGGCGCGGGCACCCCTTCAGCGGCACGCAGGCGACGCGGATGGACTGGGCCGAGGGGTTGAACGTGCGCACGGGCGCGGACGTGAAGGAGGCGGAAGTCCTGCTCTGGGTCGGCTGCGGCGGCGCCCTGATAGAGCGTAATCAGAAGGTGACGCGCGCGACGGCGCAGCTCCTGGAGCAGGCGGGCGTGAAGTTCGCGGTGCTCGGGCGCGAGGAGAAGTGTTCGGGCGACCCGGCGCGGCGCATCGGCAACGAGTTTCTGTTCGAGCAGCTCGCGCGCGAGAACGTCGCGAATCTGAACAGGCACAACGTCAGGAAGGTCGTCACGGCCTGCCCGCACTGCTTCAACACCTTCCGGAACGAGTACCCGCAGTACGGCGGCGCGTTCGAGGTCTTTCACCACAGCGAGTACCTCGCGCGTCTCGTCGAGGAAGGGAAGTTGAAGCCGCTCTCGGACTCGGGGCAGAAGGTGACCTTCCACGACCCCTGCTACCTCGGCCGGCAGAACGGCGTCTACGACGCGCCGCGCGCGCTCGTCCAGATCGCTTCGCGCGGGAACGCCGTCGAGATGTCGCGCAGCCGGAACCAGAGTTTCTGCTGCGGCGGCGGGGGCGGCATGAGCTTCGTGGACGAGCCCCCCGACCAGCGCGTCAACCAGGAGCGCGCCCGCGAGGCCCTGGAGACCGGTGCCGAAGTGCTCGCCGTCGGGTGCCCCTTCTGCATGACGATGCTGGAGGACGGTGTCAACGCCCGCCGCGGCGAACGCGACATGAAGGTCTTGGACGTGGCCGAGCTTCTTTGGGAAGTCTCGCGGCCTCGTCAACTTGAAGGTGGAGGGGAAAAGTTTAACCACAGAGACACAGAGACACAGCTTGAACAAAGCTAAAGCTAAAGCTGTGTCTCTGTGTCTCTGTGGTTAAATACATTCTGCTTTACACGCAACTGCCGTCTCTCAAAGAGGTCGCGTAAAAGTATGGATTTGAACTTAACCCCGAGCGAGCAGAAGTTCCGCGACGAGTTCCGCGCGTGGCTTAAGGAGAACGTGCCGGAGGAGTGGGCGGGCGGCGGCACCGGCTCGGAAGACCGCGCCGAGTACATCGAGTACCTGCGCGCGTGGCAGCGCAGGCTCTACGACGGCGGGTGGGCCGGCATCTCCTGGCCGAAGGAGTTCGGCGGGCGCGGCGCGACGCTGTTGGAGCAGGCCATCTTTCAGGAGGAGCTGGCGCGCGCCAACGCGCCGCAGCTGGTCGGCACCATCGGGCTGTCGCTCGTCGGCCCGACCATCATCGCGCTCGGCACCGCGGAGCAGAAGGCGCGCTACCTGCCGAAGATTCTCTCGGGCGAAGAAATCTGGTGCCAGGGTTTCTCGGAGCCGAACGCCGGCAGCGACCTTGCCGCGCTGGGGACGAAGGCGACGAGGGACGGCGAAGGCTTCGTCGTCAACGGACAGAAAATCTGGACGAGCTTCGCGCAGATGGCCGACTGGTGCCTGCTCCTCGTGCGCACGGACTCGGGCGCGCCGAAGCACAAGGGGCTCACCTGCCTGCTCGCGGACATGCACGCAGAGGGCGTGGGCGTGCGCCCCCTGCGGCAGATGTCGGGCGACTCGGGATTTAATGAAGTCTTCTTCTCGAACGTACGCATCGGCGCGTCCCAAGTCCTCGGCGAGGTCGACAAGGGCTGGACGACGGCCATCACCGCGCTCATGAACGAGCGCGCCAACCTCGGCACGGGGATTCAGGTCGTCTTCAAGCGCCAGCTCGAAGCGCTCGTCGCGCGCTCCAAAACCGTGGAGAGGAACGGACGCCCCGCGAGCGAAGACCCGCTCGTCCGGCAGAAGCTCGCGCAGGCTTATCTCGAGTTGGAGATACTTCGGCTCAACACGAACCGCGCCTTAACGTCACTCTCGAAGTCGGGCGTCCCCGGCGCAGAGGGGTCGATTCAGAAACTCTACTGGAGCGAGATGAACCAGCGGACGCAGCAGTACGCGCAGGAGATACTCGGCCCCTACGGCCAGCTCAAAGAGTTCGACCGGGGCGTCTGGGAGTACGCCTACCTCCGCACGCGCGGCAATACCATCGAGGCGGGCACCAGCGAAATCCAGCGCAACATCATCGCCGAGCGCGTCCTCGGGCTGCCGAAAAGCTACTGAGTTGGTGAATGGTAAATGGTGAATGGTAAATAGAACTGCTTTTCACCATTCACCATTTACCATTCACCATTTACCAATCCTATGGACTTCGACCTGAGCAAGCCGCAGAAGCTTTTGAAGGAATCGGCGCGGGCTTTGCTCGCGCGCGAGTGCGGGGCGGGGCGCGTGCGCGAGTTGATGGAGACGGAGACGGCGCACGACGATTCGCTCTGGCGCGCGCTGGCCGAGCAGGGTTGGACGGGGCTGGTCGTGCCGGAAGGCGCGGGCGGCCTCGGGCTGGGCCTGGTCGAGATGGCGGCCGTGGCCGAGGAGATGGGGCGCGCGTGCCTGCCGGGCGCGTTCCTCTCGACGCTGTTCGCGGCGGCCCTGATCGAGCGCGCGGGGAGCGAGGCGCAGCGCGCGAAGTATCTTGAGCCGATTGCCGCCGGGGAGTTGAAGGCGACGGTCGCGCTGCTCGAAGAGTCGGCGAGCTGGGACGCGGACGCCGTGAAGCTCGAAGCCGCGCGCGACGGCGGCGGCTTCACTGTAAGAGGTCGGAAGCTGTTCGTGCCGGACGCGGGAGTCGCGGACGTGATCGTCTGTGTGGCGCGCGACGGCGACGCTCTGGCGCTGCTGCCAATCGGGCGCGGGGCCGAAGGGCTGAGGGTCAACCCGATGCCTTCGATGGACGCGACGCGGAAGCTGTATGAGGTCGTGTTCGACGGCGTGCGCGCGGCCGAAGGCGATGCGCTGGGGGCGGACGGCGACGCGGGCGGCGCCCTGCAAAGGGCGCTCGAAGTGGCGACGGCCGTGCTGTGCGCGGAGATGGTCGGCGGGATGCAGTGGGTCTTGGACACCTCGGTCGAGTACGCGAAGACGCGGCAGCAGTTCGGCCGCCCCATCGGCTCGTTCCAGGCCGTGCAGCACATGTGCGCCGACATGCTTCTGATGACCGAGAGCGCGCGCTCGGCCGCGTACTACGCCGCGTGGGCGCTGACCGAGAACGACCCCGCGGCGCGCCTCGCCGTCTCGACGGCGAAGGCCTACTGCTCGGACGCGTACCGCGAGGTCGCCAACCGCGGCGTGCAGGTGCACGGCGGCATCGGCTTCACCTGGGAGCACGACCTGCAACTCTACTACAAGCGCAGCAAGTCGTCCGAAACGCTCTTCGGCGACGCCACGTACCACCGCGAGCGCATCGCGCGCCTCGTCGTGGATTGATTCACCGGTTCATCTGTTCATTGATTCATTGAAGAGTTGGGTCAAATGAACAAATGAACCGATGGGCAGATGAACAAATGGCAAGAGACGTTAAAGAACTGTTCGACCTGACGGGGCGCGTCGGGGTTATCACGGGCGGGTCGCGCGGCTTGGGGAAGGAGATGGCGGAAGGCCTGGCCGAGGCGGGCGCGTCTCTGATGTTGTGCGCGCGGCGCGAGGAATGGCTGACGCCGACTTTGGAAGAGTTCAGAGGCCGCGGGTTTAAGGTCGAAGGGATGCTCTGCGACGTGTCGAAGCCGGAGCAGGTGCAGGCGGTCGTCGCCAAGACGGTGGAGACTTACGGCCGGCTCGACATCCTCGTCAACAACGCGGGCGTGTCGTGGGGCGCGCGGCCCGAGGAGATGCCGCTCGACAGGTGGGAGCAGGTCTTGGGCGTCAACCTCACCGGCGCCTTCCTCTTCGCGCAGGCCGCCGGGCGCGAGATGCTGAAGCGCGGCTACGGCCGCATTATCAACGTCTCTTCCGTCTCGGGCCTGCAGTCTTCGGCCGACGGGCCACACTACGTCGGCTACGCGGCGTCGAAGGCCGGGCTGTTCGGGCTGACGAGGGAGCTGGCGGCGACTTGGGGCCGGAGCGGCATCCGCGTCAACGCCATCGCGCCCGGCTTCTTCCACTCGCGCCTCGCCGACGCCGTCATCGAACACGCCGAGGCGTCCATCAAGGCGCGCAGCCCCATCCCGCGCGTCGGAGAAGCGGGCGAGCTCAAGGGCGTCGCCCTCTTCCTCGCCTCCGACGCCTCGAACTACATCACCGGCCAGACGATTGTCGTCGACGGCGGGAGAACCATTGTGTAAGGCGTGTTGGGTGTTAGGTGTTGGGTGTTGGGTTAAAGACTGCTTGCTTACCACAACACCTAACACCCAACACCCCGTTAATGAGGAGCCGTATGAGCAAAGCGGAAACAGGCAGGGAGGCACAGTCGCCGTACGCGGCGCGGCCGTGGTTGGAGCGTTACGACTACTGGGTGCGGCCGCACATGAACTACCCGCGGCGGTCTCTGCACGAGATTCTGCGGCTGGCGGCCGCCGAGGTGCCGGAGCGCCCGGCGACGGCCTTCCTCGGCGCGCACATGACGTTCGCGCAGTTGAAGGGGCAGTCCGACAAACTCGCCGCCGCGCTGCGGAACCTGGGCGTGCGGAAGGGCGACCGCGTCGGCATCATGCTGCCGAACTGCCCGCAGTACGTCATCGCGGCCTTCGCCGTGCTGCGCCTCGGCGCGGTGGTCGTCAACGTCAACCCGCTCTACACGCCGCGCGAGGTGCTGGTCGTCGCGAAGGACTGCCAACTGCGCGTGCTCGTCACGCTCGACGCGCTCGCGCCCGTCACGCTCTCGGTTCTCGAACAGACGGGCATCGAGCACGTCGTCGTCACCTCGGTCATGGAATACTCGGCGGCGGGCGCGCCCTGCCCCGCGGTCGAAGGGACGCGGAGGCTCGCAGACCTGCTCGCGTCCGTCGAGGAGCCGGAACTGCCTTCCGTCGAAGTCGAGCCGGACGACGTGGCCGTCCTGCAATACACGGGCGGGACGACGGGCGTGCCGAAGGGCGCGATGCTGACGCACTACAGCATCTTCGCCAACGTCATCCAGACCGGCTGCTGGGCGCACGAAGGCTTGCGGCGCGGCGAGGACAGCTACCTGCTCGTCATCCCTTACTTCCACATCTACGGCTTCACGGTCGGCATGATGGAGGGCGTCTGGCGCGGCGCGCAGCAGGTGTTGATTCCGAAGTACGACGTGGAGATGTTGCTGAACGCGATACGCGATTATCAACCAACGTTCTTCCCGGCCGTCCCGACCATCTACATCTCCCTGCTCAACCACCCGCGCGCGAAAGAGTACGGTCTCGACAAGATTCGCAACTTCAACAGCGGCTCGGCCCCCCTGCCCGTCGAGGTCATCGAACAGTTCGAGCGCCTGACCGGCGGCACCCTGAAGGAAGGCTACGGCTTGTCGGAGGCTTCGCCCGTCACGCACACCACGCCCGCGCTCGACCGGCGCAAGCCGGGCAGCATCGGCCTGCCCCTGCCGGACACGGACATCAAGATCGTCGACCTTGAGACGGGCGAAAGGGAGGTGCCCGTGGGCGAAGAGGGAGAGTTGTGCATCGCCGGCCCGCAGGTGATGAAGGGCTACTGGAACCGCCCCGACGAGACGGCCATCGCCTTGCGGCAGGACGCCGAAGGGCGGACGTGGCTCTACACCGGCGACGTCGCGCGCATGGACGAGGACGGCTACACCTACATCGTCCAGCGCAAGAAGGACATGATCATCGTGAGCGGCTTCAACGTCTACCCTTCGGAGGTCGAGGGCGTGCTCTACGAGCACCCGGCCGTCATGGAGGCCGCCGTCATCGGCATCCCCGACGCCTACCGCGGCGAGGCCGTCAAAGCCTGCGTCGTCCTCAAGGCCGGGGCCGCGGCCACGCCCGAGGAACTGACCGAGCACTGCAAACGCGGCCTCGCCGAATTCAAAGTCCCCTCGAAGGTCGAGATACGCGAGAGCCTCCCCAAGACGGCCGTCGGCAAGATTCTGCACCGCGTCCTCCGCGAAGAGGAATCAGGTCAGAACCACCCGCTGTAGCGGGTGGCCCTTGGTTAACCGGACGTGCCGTGTCGCAAAGGGCCACCCGCTACCGCGGGTGGTTCTGACCGCTATAGCTTATGCAACTTTTAGAAGGCAAGGTCGCCGTCATCACGGGCGCGGCGCGTGGCATCGGGCGCGCGTGCGCCGAGGTCTTCGCGGCGCACGGGGCGCGCGTGGTTCTGTCGGACATAGACGAAGAGCCGGCGCGTGAAGCGGCCGAGGCTTTGAAGGCCGCGGGCGGCGAGGCGCTGGCCGTCGCGGGCGACGTGACGGCGGCGGAGTTCGGCACGCGCATCGTCGGGGCGGCGCTCGACGCGTACGGCCGTCTTGACTGCATCGTCAACAACGCGGGCTACACCTGGGACGGCACGGCCCACAAGATGTCGGACGAGCAGTGGCAGGCGATGCTCGACGTGCACCTGACCGCGCCCTTCCGCCTCATCCGCGCCGCTTCGGCTTACCTGCGCGAGACGGCGAAGCGCGAGAAGGAAGAACGGGGCCGCGCGCAGGCGCGGAAGGTCGTCAACGTCTCCTCGACTTCGGGCACGCGCGGCAACGCCGGCCAGGCGAACTACGCGGCGGGCAAGGCGGGCGTCGTCGGCTTGACGAAGACGCTCGCGAAGGAGTGGGGCCAGTTCAACATACAGGTCAACGCCGTTGCCTTCGGCTTCATCGAGACGCGCCTGACGCAGGCGAAGGAGTCGGGCGAACGTGTCCACCGCGAGTCGGCCGACATCGCGCTCGGCATCCCGCGGGCCAACCGCGAAATCGCCTTCAAGCTCATCCCCGCGGGGCGCGGCGGTACGCCCGAAGAGGCGGCGGGCGCCGTCCTCTTCTTCGCCTCGCCTCTCAGCGACTACGTCTCCGGCCAGGTGCTCGAAGTGACCGGCGGGCTTTAACGGACTGGTTCATCGGTTCGTTGAATCGTTGAGTCATTTGATTTATTGACTCACTTATTCAATGATTCGATGAACCGATGACTCGATGGCTCAATTCCCTATGACAGACCACGAAGCGATCAAGTTCGACATCTGCTGCGCGGCACGCCTGCTTTACCGGCAGGGGTTGAGCGTCGCCAACGCGGGGCACCTGAGCGTGGCCGTCGGGCCGGACGAGATGCTCGTCAACCACTACGGCCCCTCGTTCGCCACGCTCCGCCCCGAGAACATCGTGCGCGTCAACTTCGCCGGCAAAGTGCTCGAAGGCGAGGCGTACGTCAACGACACGATACGCCTGCACGGCATCATCCACCGCGAGAACCCTCGGGCCGTGGCCGTCGCGCACACGCACCCTTCGGCGGTCGTCACCTTAAGCGCTCTGCGCGTCGTGCCCGAAATCTACGACCAGGAGAGTTGTCTCCTGGCCGACGACGTCGGCGTGGTCGAAGACGACTACGAAGGCATCGCCGCGGAAGAGGAGCGCGTGATGCCCGTCGCCGACGCCCTGCGCGAGAGGCCGGTCGTCATCCTGCCCAACCACGGCGCCATCACGACGGGCGAGAACATACAGCTCGCCTTCGTGCGCATGTCCCTGCTCGAAGGGATGGCGCGGCGCAACCTCGCGGTGGCGCAGGCCGCGCGCGACCTGGGGCGCGAACCCGTCGCCATCGCGCCCGGCGCGGCGCGGCGCGCGAAGGCCGAGATCGGGCGCATCCCAGTCCTGCCGCTCCTGTGGCAGGACTTCCTCAAGCAGCTGCGCAAGTCAGACCCGGACCTCTTCGAAGGACGTGAGAACTAGATGAAGCCCACGATCAAGCGCGTCGTCATCATCGGCTCCGGCACGATGGGCGGCGGCATCGCCGCGCACGCGGCCAACGCGGGCCTCGGCGTCTACCTCTTAGACGTGGCCCCCCGAGAGTTGACGCCCGAGGAGGAGAAGAAGGGGCTCACACTCGAAAGCCCGCAGGTGCGCAACCGCGTCGTCAACGCCTCGCTCGAACGCCTGAAGAAGTCGAAGCCTGCGGCCTTCTTCACGCCCGAAGCCGCCTCGCTCGTCACGGCCGGCAACCTCGAAGAGAACTTCGGATGGGTCGGCGAAGGCGACTGGGTAGTCGAGGCCGTCGTCGAACAGCTTCAGCCGAAGCGCGAGCTTCTGGCGCGCGTCGAGCGCGTGAGAAAACCGGGCAGCGTCGTCTCCTCGAACACCTCGGGCCTCCCCATCGCCTCCATCGCCGAAGGGCTGTCGGCGGAATTCAGAGAGCACTTCCTCGGCACGCACTTCTTCAACCCGCCGCGCTACATGAAGCTGCTCGAAATCATCCCGACGGCCGACACCAGGCCCGAGGTCGTCGAGTTCATGAAGGAGTTCGCCGAGCGGCGTCTGGGCAAGGGCGTGGTCGTCTGCAAGGACACGCCGAACTTCATCGCCAACCGGCTCGGCTCCGTCCTGGGTGCTTCGACGACGGGGTTCGTGTTGGAGAATAAGTACACGGTCGAAGAGGCCGACGCGATCCTGAGCCCGCTCATCGGGCGGCCGAAGACGGGGCTGTTCCGCCTGCAAGACCTCGTCGGCCTCGACGTGTCCAGCTCGGTCGGCGACAACCTGTACCCGCTCATCCCCGACGACGAGACGCGCGAGGTCTTGCGCAACCAGAACCTCGGCAGCCTGCGCACCGTCCAGATGGAGCGCGGGCGTCTGGGCGACAAGACCGGCCAGGGTTTCTACAAGAAGCCGCCGAAGGGCGGGAAGGGCGACATCCTCTCGCTCGACCTCGAGACGTTCGAGTACCGCGAGCGGCGCGAGCCGGACGTCCCTTCAATCAAGGAGGCGCAGAAGCTCAGGTCTCTGCCCGAGCGTCTGCGGTTCGTGCTCGGGCAGGAGGACAAGGCCGGGCGGCTGGCGCGGCACGTCGTCTACCACACGTTAGCTTACGCCTCGCGCCGCGTGCCGGAGATAACAGACCGCATCGTCGACATAGACCGCGCGATGCGCTGGGGCTACTCGCACGAGCTGGGGCCGTTCGAGCTGTGGGACGCGCTCGGCGTGCGCGAGGCCACGGAAGCGATGGAGAAGGAGGGCGTCGCGGTCGCGGGCTGGGTGCGGGAGATGCTCGGTGCGGGTTACGAGACTTTCTACAAAGCGGACGACTATGACGCCCTGTGGTGGTACGACCCCACGCTCAAGGCTTACGTCGCCGAAGCGCCGGACGAGTCGAGGATAGGGCTCGCGGTACGAAAGTCCGCCGGGCGCGTCGTGCGCGAGAACCGCGGCGCGTCGCTCGTCGACCTCGGCGAAGGCGTGGCGTGCCTTGAGTTCCATACGAAGCTGAACACGCTCGACGCGGACGTGGTCGAGATGCTGCGCGCGTCGGTCGAAGAGGTGGAGGCGGGCGACTGGCGCGGCCTCGTCATCGGCAACGAGGCCGCGGACTTCTCGGCCGGCGCGAACCTCGCGGGCGGCGTGAGCGACGCCGCTTCGGTTGAGAAGGCGCTGAGGGCGACGCAGGACGCTCTGGCGGCCGTGCGCTTCTGCTCGAAGCCGGTGGTGACGGCGCCCGCGGGCCGCACGCTCGGCGGCGGCTGCGAGGTCTCGATGGCGGGCGCGCGCGCGGCCGCGGCGGCAGAGACTTACATGGGCCTGGTCGAAGTCGGCGTCGGACTCATTCCCGGCGCGGGCGGCTGCAAGGAACTGGTGCGCCGCCTGGTCTCGCCGCCGATGCGCGCGGCCGGGAACGCAGACCCCGTGCCTTTTCTCCAACAGGCTTTGCAAGCAATCGCCACCGCGAAGGTCTCGACCAGCGCCGCCGAAGCGCGCGCGTTCGGCTACCTGACCGACGCGGACCTGGTCGTCATGAACCGCGACCACCAGCTCGCCGAGGCGAAGCGGCTCGTGCTGGAACTCGCCGACGCGGGCTACGTGCCGCCCGCGCGCGGCGCGAAGAACTGCTACGCGGCCGGGCGCGACGCGCTCGCGGCCCTGCGCGCGGGACTCTACATCATGCAGCAGGGCGGCTACATGAGCGAGTACGACCTGCACGTGTCTGGGAAGGTCGCGTGGGTCTTGTGCGGCGGCGACGTCTCTTCGGCGCAGTGGGTTGACGAGCACTACTTTCTCGACCTCGAACGAGAGGCTTTCGTCTCGCTCTGCGGCGAGGCGAAAACGCAGGAGCGCATCGCGCACATGCTTTCGACGGGGAAGCCTCTGCGGAATTAGAACGGTGCTCTCAGATGAAGTGAGAGAGTTGAACCACAGAGACACAGAGGCACAGCTAAGACAAAACCCGCTTCAAGCTATGCCTCTGTGTCTCTGTGGTTCAATCCCAGTTGATATAAACTCAACTCAAAAGGAAAAGCTCGGGGATGACTCGCGGGGTCGAAGAAGAGAGGCACGAAGGCGGGAGGGGGGAGCGGCGCGCGCTGTCCGGGCTCGAATACATGCGCCAGCTCATGACGGGCGAGCGCGAGCCTTCGGGGATGGCGCGTCTGATGAACATGCGTCTGGTCGAGGTCGAGGAGGGGCGCGCGGTCTTCTCGGTCGAGCCGGACGAGCGCCACTACAACGGCCTCGGCATCGCTCACGGGGGCTTGGCGGCGACGCTTTTGGACTCGGCTTTGGGCTGCGCCATCAACACGGTGATGCCCGCGGGCCGCGTCTTCACGACCCTGGAGATGAAGCTCAACTACGTCCGCCCGATGCGGCGCGAGACGGGCGAGGTGCGCTGCGAGGCCGTCGTGCTCCACGCCGGCTCGCGCGTCGCCACGGCCGAGGGGCGCATCCTTGACGGCGCCGGCAAACTCTACGCGCACGGCACGGCGACCTGCATGTTGTTCCGCGCGAGTTGAAAGGTGAAGGGATGAAAGTCGGCGACGTGGTGAGTTGGGAGCGCACGTTCACGGAGGAGGACGTGCGGCGGTTCGCGGAGTATTCGGGCGACGTGGGCGAGCACCACCTGCGGCCGGACGAGTCGGGGCGTCTGATGGTGCACGGGCTTCTGACGGCGACGCTGCCGACGAAGGTCGGCGGCGACATCAACTTCATCGCGCGCCAGTTGACCTTCCGCTTCCTGCGTCCCGTCTACAGCGGCGACACCGTCCGCTGCGAGGTGAAGATCGAGGGGCTGACCGAGGCGGGGCCGTACACGCAGCTCAAGTCCTCCTGGGTCTGCCGCAACCAGCACGGCAAAGAGGTGATGAACGGCGAGGCCGAGGGCGTCATCAAGATTTGAAATTTGAAATTAAGAGGGTTAAGTCGGAAAGAGGTTTTATGAGAGAGGCAGTGATCGTGGCGGGCGTGCGGACGGCGGTGGGGAAGGCGCCGCGCGGGAGTTTGAGAACCGTGAGGCCGGACGACATGGCGGCGGCCGTGATTGAGGAGCTGTTGAGGCGTGTGCCGGGGCTGCCGCCCGGTTCGATTGACGACGTGGTCATGGGCTGCGCCACGCCGGAGGGCGAGTCGGGGACGAACGTGGCGCGCATCGCGGCCCTGCGCGCGGGGCTGCCGCACGAGGTGCCGGCCGTGACCGTCAACCGCTTCTGCTCCTCGGGGTCGCAGACCATCGCGATGGCGGCGCAGTCGATCATGTCGGGCATGGCCGAGTGCGTCATCGCGGGCGGGACGGAGTCGATGTCGATGCTGCGCGGCAACACGAAGTTCCGGCCTAACCCTTACCTCGTCGAGCACAGGCCCGGCGTCTATTTGAGCATGGGCTTGACGGCCGAGAACGTCGCGCGCCAGTACGAGGTGACGCGCGAGGAGGCGGACGCCTTCTCCTACCGAAGCCACCAGCGCGCGCTCGCGGCGATTGCCGAAGGGAGGCTGAAGGACGACGGCATCGTCCCGCTCGAAGTCGAGGTGCGCGAGGCGGGCGGGGGCGGTGAAGTTAAAGAGAAGCGCTTCACGTTCGACACGGACGAGGGGCCGCGCCCCGACACCTCGCCCGAGGGGCTGGCGAAGCTCAAGCCCGTCTTCCACGTGAAGGGGACTGTGACGGCCGGCAACTCAAGTCAGACCTCGGACGGCGCGGCGGCGGTCGTCGTCATGTCGCGCGAGCGGGCCGAGGAGCTGGGCCTGAAGCCCCTCATGCGCTTCGTCTCGTACGGCGTGGGCGGCGTGCCGCCGGAGGTGATGGGCATGGGGCCGGTGGCGGCCGTGCCGAAGGCCCTGAAGCTGGCGGGGCTGAAGCTGGACGACATAGACCTCATCGAACTCAACGAGGCCTTCGCGTGCCAGGCCATCGCGGTGATGAGGGAACTCGGGATGGACGACGGGCGCGTGAACGTCAACGGCGGCGCGGTCGCGCTCGGCCACCCGCTCGGGGCCTCGGGCGCGAAGCTGACGGTGCAGCTCATGGGCGAGATGCGGCGTCGCAAGTCGCGCTACGGCCTCGTCACGATGTGCGTCGGCGGCGGACAGGGCGCGGCCACCGTCTTCGAGAATCTGCAAGAGGGGTAATAAGTGATAAGTGATAAGTGATGAGTGATAAGAAAGGACGGACGGGCCTTGTCTTTTCTTATCACTCATCACTCATCACTTATCACTTATCACTAAGGAACAGCGATGAGCTTTGACGACCCCTACGTCGGCTTTCAGGTCTCGCCGCGGGCGAGGGAGATTTACGGGAAGCTCGCGGCGTTCATGGAGGCGCACGTCTACCCGAACGAGGGGGAGTTTGAGCGGCAGGTGGAGGCGGGCGAGCGCTGGCGGCCCGTGCCCCTGATGGAGGAGTTGAAGGCGCGGGCGCGGGCCGAAGGCCTGTGGAACCTGTTCCTGCCGGAGAGCGAGTACGGGGCGGGCCTCTCGAATTTAGAGTACGCGCCGATGGCGGAGTTGATGGGGCGTTCGGTTCACTTCGCTCCGGAGGTCTTTAATTGCAGCGCGCCGGACACGGGCAACATGGAGGTGCTCGTCCGCTACGGCTCGGAGGAGCAGAGACGACTCTGGCTGCGGCCTTTATTGGACGGAGAGATACGCTCCTGCTTCGCGATGACCGAGCCGGAGGTCGCCTCGTCCGACGCGACGAACATCCGGGCCGGCATCAGGCGCGACGGCGGCGAGTACGTCGTCGACGGGCGCAAGTGGTGGACGAGCGGCGCGGGCGACCCGCGCTGCAAGGTCGCCATCTTCATGGGCAAGACCGACGCGGGCGCGCCGAAGCACAGGCAGCAGTCGATGATCCTCGTCCCGATGGACGCCGAGGGCGTGCGCGTCCGCCGGATGCTGACGGTCTACGGCTACGACCACGCGCCGCACGGGCACGCCGAGGTGACGTTCGAGAACGTGCGTGTGCCCGCTTCGAACATCATCTTAGGCGAGGGGCGCGGCTTCGAGATCGCGCAGGGCCGCCTGGGGCCGGGGCGGATACACCACTGCATGCGTTTGATCGGGATGGCCGAGCGCGCGCTCGAACTGATGTGCCGGAGGGCCTCGGCGCGCGTGGCGTTTGGTAAACCCATCGCGGCGCAGGGGACGATCCGTGCCGACATCGCGAAGTCGAGGATGGAGATCGAGCAGGCGCGGCTGCTCACGCTCAGGGCGGCGCTGAAGATGGACGCGCTCGGGAACAAGGCGGCGCGGCTTGAGATCGCGATGATCAAGGTCGTCGCGCCGAACGTCGCCCTCGCAATCCTCGACCGCGCGGTGCAGGCGCACGGCGGCGCGGGCGTCTCCGGGGACTTCCCGCTGGCGGCGATGTGGGCCAACGCGCGCACGCTCCGCCTCGCCGACGGCCCCGACGAAGTCCACGCCGAAGCCGTCGCGCGGATGGAGCTTCAGAAATACAGTGATAAGTGATGAGTGATAAGTGATAAGAGAAGAACAGGCGGGCCTTGTCTTTTCTTATCACTTATCACTCATCACTCATCACTTCTTAAGGGGTCGCTCATGATCGAAGTCGAGAGCGTCGAGAAGCTGAAGGAGTTCGTCGGGCGCGAGGTCGCGTTGAGCGAATGGGTCGAGGTCTCGCAGGAGAGGGTCGACGCGTTCGCGGAGGCGACCGAAGACCGGCAGTGGATTCACACAGACCCGGAGCGCGCGGCGCGCGAGTCGCCCTTCAGGCGAACCATCGCGCACGGCTTTTTGACGCTGTCGCTGCTGAGCGAGTTGATGAGACTGGCGGTGTCGTTGAAGGGCCTGCGGATGGGCGTCAACTGCGGGCTGAACCGCGTGCGGTTCGTCTCGCCGGTGCCCGCGGGCTCGCGCGTCCGCGGACGGTTCACGCTCAACGCGCTCGAAGAGATGAGGGGCGGCGCGCAGGCCACCTGGGAGGTCACGGTCGAGCGCGAGGGCGGCGACAAACCGGCCTGCGTCGCCGAGTGGCTGGTGCGTTACTACGTCTGAACAAGGGAAACGATGAGCGAAGAGAACGGCAACGCGCGGACGCGCACGGTCAGTTGGGAAGACCCGAAGGCGCTGGCCGGGGCGGCGCGCGGGCTGACGGGTTTGGAGTTTTTAAAGAAGGTCGCTGCGGGCGAGCTGCCGCGGCCGCCGATCAGCGCGCTGATGAACTTCGGGCTGGCGGAGATCGAAGAGGGGCGCGCGGTCTTCACGGTCGAGCCGGCCGAGTACCATTACAACCCCATCGGCGTGGTGCACGGCGGACTGGCGGCGACGCTTTTGGATTCGGCGATGGGGTGCGCGGTGCACTCGGTGCTGCCGGCCGGGGCGGGCTACACGACTCTGGAGATCAAGGTCAACTTCGTGCGCGCGCTGACGGCCGAGACCGGGGCGGTGCGCTGCGAGGCGCGCGTCATACACGTCGGCGGGCGCACCGCGACGGCCGAGGGCAAGGTGCTCGACGCCGCCGGCAAACTCTACGCGCACGCCACGACGACCTGCATCATCTTCAGGAATTGAGTCATCGACTCACTTGTTCATTGTGTCATTTACGATTTGACTCAATGAACAAATGAGTCGATGAATCATTGAATCAATGAATCAATCCCCCGACACGAGGCCGGTGCGCGAGAGCGAGCAGCTCGATTGGGAGTCGCTCGGCAAATACCTGCGCGCTCGCCTGCCGGAAGTTGTCGGGGGGGACGTCGAATTAACTTCGCCGCTCTCGGTCGAGCAGTTTCCGGGCGGGCATTCGAACCTGACGTACCTGATTCGTTTTGGCCCGAGTGAGTTCGTGATGCGTCGGCCGCCGTTCGGCCCGGTCGCGCCGAAGGCGCACGACATGGCGCGCGAGTTCCGCATCCTCGAGGCGCTGCACCCGGTCTTCCCGCTCGCGCCGCGGCCTTACCTTTTGTGCGAAGACGCGGAGGTCGTCGGCTCGGTCTTCTACCTGATGGAGCGGCGGCGCGGGATCGTCGTGCGCACGGAGGAGCCGCCCGCGCTCGATGGGAAACCTCGGGAACGCCGTCGCGCGAGCGCGGCGCTGGTGGACGCGCTCGCGGGGCTGCACGCGGTGGACGTGCGCGCGCACGGGCTCGAATCTCTGGGGAAGCCTGCGGGTTTCGTCGAACGGCAGGTGCGCGGCTGGGCCGAGCGCTGGCGGCGCTCGCAGACCGACGAGCTGCCTGAGATGGACGCGCTCGCCGCCTGGCTGTCAGAACGCTTGCCGTCCGGCCCCGAGAGGCCGACGCTCGTCCACGGCGACTACAAGTTGGACAACGTGATGCTCGACGCGTCCGACGTCGGAAGAGTCGTCGGCGTCTTCGACTGGGAGATGAGCGCGGTCGGCGACCCCCTAGTTGATTTGGGGATTCTGCTCGGCTACTGGGTGCACACCGCGACGGGCGACCGCCGCGACACGGTCTCGGCGGTGACGAACCGCGAGGGCTGGTTCGCGCGCGACGAGCTGCTCGAACGTTACGGCGCGCGCACGGGCGCGGACTTGTCGGGCGTAGGCTTCTACGAGGTCTTCGCCGTCTTCAAGCTCGCGGTCGTCCTGCAACAGATCTTCTTCCGCTACCGGCGCGGCCAGACCGACGACCCGCGCTTCGCGGTCTTAGGCGAGCGCGTCTCGTGGCTCGCGCGCATCGCGACGGAGTTGGCTGAAAAGCAGTAGGCAGTAGGCAGATGGCAGTAGGCAGTTAAATCCTTAATGACGAGGATCGTGAGTTAATGCCTCAATGTTCGCGACGCGGAGCGAACTGCCAACTGCCAACTGCCAACTGCCTACTATTCTTATGAACATCAACGCCGCAATCTTGTGGGAGCAGGGCGCGCCGCTGTCGGTGGAGGCGGCGGAGCTGGGCGGGCCGCGCGCGGGCGAGGTCCTGGTCGAGGTGAAGGCCGCGGGCGTGTGCCACAGCGACCTGCACCCCGCGCGCGGCGAGTGGCCCGCGCGGACGCCGCTCGTGCTCGGGCACGAGGGCGCGGGCGTCGTGCGCGAGGTCGGCGAGGGCGTGCAGGCGTTGAGGCCGGGCGACCGCGTCGTCTTCTGCTGGGCGCCGCCGTGCGGCGTGTGCCCGCCGTGTAAAGAGGGGCGGCCCGTCCTCTGCGACCGCCTGGAGCGGACGACGTACCGCAACCGCCTGCCGGCGGGAGACACCCTGTTGAGCGCGCGCGGGCAAAGGCTGGCGCACTACAACGGCACGGCCTGCTTCGCGGACTTCGCGGTGGTGGCGGAGGAGGGCCTGATCCCGGTCGCGGACGACGTGCCGTTCGAGGCCCTGGCGACGCTCGGGTGCGCGGTCGTGACGGGCGTGGGCGCCGTCTTCAACGCGGCGCGGCCCGAGCTGGGCGCGCGGGTCGCCGTCATCGGCGCGGGCGGCGTCGGACTCAACGTCGTGCAGGGCGCAAGGCTCGCGGGTTGTGAGACGGTGGTCGCGCTCGACACGCGGGCGGAGCCGCTGCGCCTCGCGCGCGAGTTCGGCGCGACCGAGGTGTTTGACGCGACGGGGGAGAGAGTGAACGAACAGGTTCGGGAGTTGACCGGCGGGCGCGGCGCAGACTACGTCTTCGACACGGTGGGCGCGCCCGCGACGCTCGCGCAGGCGCTGACGCTGGCGCGCAAAGGGGGCACGGTCGTCGTGACGGGCCTGTCGCGGCTCGACGCGCTCGCCTCGTTCCCGCTCTTCCCCTTCGTCATGCAGGAGAAGCGGCTCGTCGGCTCGGTCTACGGCTCCGGCCAGCCTGCCCGCGACGTGCCGCGCCTCGTCGAACTCTACCGCGAGGGCAGGCTGAAGCTCACCGAACTCGCCACGCGCACTTATCAACTCGAAGAGGTCAACGAAGCGCTCGACGCACTCGCCGACGCCCGGGGCGCGCGCGGGATTATCCGTTGGGAGTAGGCAGTAGGCAGTAGTCATACCGACTTGCGAGATGGGATAAGGCCCCTCCTCGCCGGGAGCGCGGGCATCCCTGCCCGCCTGAGCGCGCCAGCGCGAAAGCTGAGAAGCTTTAAATCTCAACGTCGAACTAAAGAGAAAGACGGTCAGCGCGCTTTCGCGCGCTTGCGGGCAGGGATGCCCGCGCTCCCAGCTTTAAGCGGCCTTATTTTATTCTGCAAGTCGGTATCAGTAGTCGGTAGAAAGACAAGGCGGCGCGCCCGGCCTGAAGGCTGAGACGCGCCGCCTGTCTTTCCCACTGACTACTGACTCTGTCGTTTCTACTGACTACTAGCTTACCAGCAGCACCTTGCCGCTGCGGCCGGGGCGCTCGGAGTGTTCGGCGGCGGCGAGGATTTCGGAGAGCGGGTACTCGGCCTCGACGGGCGGGACGATCTCGCCGGTCGCCATCGAGCGGAGCATCTCTCCGGCGACCGCCTGCTGGCGCTCGGGCGGGGCGGTGTGCATCCAGTCGCCGAGCCAGAAGCCGCGCACCGTCGAGGAGGTGAAGATCATGCGGCCGCTGTCCAGAGGGATCGGCTGGCCCGAGAGCAGGCCGTAGACGAGCATCACGCCGCCGCGCCCGAGCGCGCGCGCGACCGCGGCGCCCGTCTCGCCGCCGACCGCGTCGATGGCCTTCCGCAGACCTTGCTTGCCGGTTATCTCACGGACGCGCTCGGGCACGTCCTCTTCGTCCGTGCAGATAACTTCGTCCGCGCCGAGCGCCTTCAGCTCCTCGCCCTGCCCGCGGCGGCGCACGACGTTGATGGTCTTGAAGCCGCGCTGCTTCGCGATCTGCAGGACGACGCGGCCGAGCGTGGAGCCCGCGGCGGTCTGCAGGAGCCACTCGCCCGGCTCCAGGGCGAGCTCTTCGACGGTCATGATCCAGGCCGTCAGAGGGTTGACGACGAACTGCGCGGCCGTCTGGTCTTTGACCGCGTCGGGCACGGGGATGAGCCTTTCGGCCGGGGCGACGACGAACTCGGCCCAGGTGCCCGCGACGCCGAGCGGGATCACGCGCTGGCCCGCGCGCAAGGTTGTGACGCCCTCGCCGACCTCGGCGACCTCGCCCATGCCTTCGAGTCCGGGCGTCGCGGGCGGCACGGGCAGCGAGCCGTAGAGTCCGCGCACCGTCAGAAGGTCGGACGGGTTGATGGGGCGCGCGCGCATTCTCACCAGAACCTGGCCCGCGCCCGGCTCCGGCTTCTGAACCTCTTCGACCTTCAGCACCTCGGCCGGGTTGCCGAACTCGTGAAACCTGACGCTCTGCATAAGTTGTCTCCTTCAAAGAAAGTGGGCAGCAGGCAGATGGCAGTAGGCAGTTGAAAGACTCGCCGGCAGAAATCCTGATATAACCTTTCAACTTTCGTAATGCGGGATGAACTGCCTACTGCCATCTGCCTACTGCCTTACTCTTCATCCTTCCAAAGCGACGCGCAAGTCGGGCGGTATCTCGACGGGGCGGCCGTCGCGCATGACGACGACGGTCATCGTGCCCTCAATCGCCAGCTCTTCGGAGGCGTCGAAGACCTTGTAGTCGTAGCGTATCGAGGTGCGGCCGAGTTTGCCGACGGTGAAGAGGAGGCGGAAGGGCGCGTCGAGCGCGAGGACGCGTCTGAACTGGCACTCGACGTGGACGCGCGGGAAGTCGTAGGTGCGCTCGCGCAAATCGAGCGGCCGGCCCAGCCCGCGCAGCAGCTCGCCCTCTGCCTCCTCGACGATCTCGAAGATGCGCGGGAAGTGCAGCCGCCCGGCCGCGTCCGCGTCGGCCCAGCGCAGGCGGCGTTTGAACTCTACGGTCGGTGGCGGCATCGGGGGTTGAGTGTAGCAGAGAATGGCAGCCGCAGAGACACAGAGGCACAGCTTGTCGACTTAATGTCTTCAAAGCTGTGCCTCTGTGTCTCTGCGGTGAACAACTCTTAGAAGTTGAAGCGGACGCCGAACTGTAACTGCCGCGGGTTGGAGGCCGAGGTGAAGCCGAGCGGGTCGGTCGGCGCGGCGCCGCGGCGGCCGCGGGCGGGCGTCGAGGCGAGCACGCGCAGCTGGTCTACGGGGAGGCTCCCGACCACGTTGTTGATGCCCGCGAGGTTCGTCCGGTTGAAGAGGTTGAAGCCCTCGAACGTCAGCTCAAGGAACTTGTCCTCGCCGAAGTGGAAGCGGCGCGCGAGCCGCGCGTCGAAGCTGTAGAAGGGCTCGCCCAGCCCGGTGTTGCGCCCGACGGTGAACGGGCGGTCGGACTGCGAGCGGCCGTCGTTGTTGGCGTCGAAGCCGAGCAGGAGGTTGAACGGGCGGCCCGAGCCGGCGATGAAGATCGGCGAGAAGACCCAGTCGCCGAGAATCTTGTCCGCGGCCGAGTCGCCTTCGAAGGGACTCCCGAAGACGCCGCTGAAGACCGCGCGGTGGCGCTGGTCGAAGGCCGAGACGGCGCGGTCTGCGCGGACGTTCAGGGGGTTCTCCGCCGACCAGTCGCTGTTGAAGTCGGTCACCTCGTCGATGGACTTGGCGAAGGTGTAGTGCGCGTTGAGGCTGAAGTGGTTGGCGAAGCGGCGCTGCACCGAGACGGTGAAGGCGTGGTAGAACGAGTTCGCCGAAGACTCGTAGACGTTGTCCTGTAGGCGCAGAGGGTTCAGGAAGTCGGACGAGGTGGCCGTGCCCGTGCAGGTCGCGGGGTTGGCGCCGATGCGGAAGAAGCAGGGCTCGTTCGTGCCCGCCACGACGAGCGAAGCCTTGTACTGGTTGATGTCGCGGTTGCGCGTCAGGTGCAGGCCGCGCGTGAAGAGGTAGCTCACCTCCAGGGAGATGCCGCGCCCGATGTCCTGCTGGAGGCCCGTGCTCGCCTGATACGAGGTCGGCGTCTCGTAGTGCGGCTCGACGCGGAAGCGCACTTCGAGCGGCGCGTTCGGGCGCGGCGTGATGCCGAACTGCGCGAGGTCGGAGGCCACGATGGGGCGGTTGCCGATGATGCCCTGCGCCAGGAGCGTCTGGTAGATGGTGAACGAGGAGGGCACGCCGAGCGCCGCCGAGGTGGCCGTGGCGAGCACGATGTTGATGGGGTCGCCGGGGATGCCGCTCAGAGTCTTCGTGACGTTGGCGACCGAGTAGATGGTGTAGCCGGTGAATATCCCCGCGCCGCCGCGGATGACGGTCTTGCCGCTCGCGAAGGGCGACCACGAGAAGCCCGCGCGCGGCTGGAAGTCGTTCTTGTCGAGCGGCATGTAGAACGGCTCGTCGCTGATCGAGTAACGCAGGCCGTAGTTGAGCGTCAGGTTCGGACGCACCTTCCAGGTGTCCTGCCCGTAGAGCGCGTAGCGGTACGTGAACGAGTTGACCTCGGGCGTGCCGAAGCCCTGCTGGTAGACGATGGGCAGGTTGAGGTTGAAAGCCTGCAGGGCGTTAATCGGCGTGTTCACGTTGGTGAGGAGCGCCGGGTTGTTCGCCGTCAGGAAGGCGCGCAGGGAGGTGAGCGTCGCGGCCGGGATGAGGTTGGCGAGGGGGATGTTCGGGCCGAAGTTGAAGCGGCCGCCGAAGAACGTCTCGTTCCCCGAAGAGACGTCCGACGCCTGGAACGAGCCGCCGAACTTCCACGTGTGTCCGCCGACGACGTGCGAGACGTTGTCGGCGATCTCGTAGTCGCGCTGGAGCGTGTGCGAGGCGAGGAAGATGTCGCGGTTGAAGAAGCCGAAGCCCTCGATGTTGAACTCGGGGCCGACGGGGTCGTTCGGGATGACGTCGAAGTCAAGGTAGCGCCACTGGAGTTTCAGCTCGTTGAAGGTGTTGCCGCTGAACTGGTGGTTCTCGGAGAAGAGCACGCCGCCGTTGAGGGTGTCGAGCGTGCGGCCGCGCGAGACGGCCGTCAGGGCGCCGGCCGCCTGGTTCTCGAACGTCGAGTCGTTGAGGCTGAAGCGCAGGTACGCCTGGTCGCGGTCGCTGAAGTTGTGGTCGAAGCGCGCGCCGAAGGTCGTCTGCCTGGACTGGAAGGGAAACTGGCCCGAGGCGTTCGTGAAGAGGTTGACGGTGCGCGGGAAGTTGGCCGAGGTCGTCGTCAGCGTCCCGCGCAGGGAGGTGGCGAGCGCCGCGAAGGGCGTGCCCGCCAGGCCGTTGAAGAGCTGCTCCTGCGAGGCCGTCGTCTGGAAGATGCGGTTCGTGTTGAGCAGGTTGACGAACGAAGTCTCGTCCTGCGTGAAGCGTTCGAGCGAGGTGAAGAAGAAGGTCTTGTCCTTACTGATCGGCCCGCCCAGGGAGCCGCCCCACTGCTGGCGGCTGAAGGGAGACTTGGTCGTCGGGTTGAAGTCGAAGGCGTAGCGCGCGTCGAAGCGCTCGTCGCGGAAGAGGCCGAAGGCGGAGCCGTGGAAGCGGTTCGCACCCGACTTCGAGACGATGTTGACGATGCCGCCGGCCGCGCCGCCGAACTCCGCGTTGTAGGAGTTGCGCAAGACCTGGAACTCCTGCACGCCCTCCTGCGCGATGGTCGCCTCGACGCCGCCCGAGACGGTGTTGGTGCTGCCGCCGTCCACGGCGACGAGGTTGCCGCGGCCGTTGTTGCCGCCGAAGGAGAGGCCCGAGTTCGGCGTCTGCGCGACGCGGAAGTCCGAGGCGTCGGCGATGTTGTCGGCGTCCGAGACGCCGGGCGTGAGCAGCGCGTAATCGAGGTAGTTGCGGCGGCTGATGGGGAGGTTCGTGATCTGGTTGACGCCGATGACCGACGACTGCTGCGTGCGGTCTGTGTCCACGACCTCGCCGCCGGCCACGACCTCGACGGTCTCCTGGAAGCCCTTGGCGCCGAGCTGTAAGGGGATGTTGGCCTGCTGGCCGACCGTCAGGTCAACGCGCATCGTGCCGGGCGCGAAGCCGCCCGACGCGGCCGTCACCTTCAGCTCGTAGGAGCTGGGCAGGAGGTTGAGGAAGACGTAGTTGCCCTCCGCGTCGGTGGCGGTCGTGCGGCCGGTGCCCTTCGAAAGGTCTGTGATGGTGACGGCGGCGTTGGGGACGGCCGCGCCCGCCGAATCCGTCACCTGCCCGCGCAGCTCCGCGGTCGAGCTCGACGCCTGCGAGAAAGCTGGGGAGACTCCGGCGGCCAGCAGGAGGAGGGCCGTCAAGCAGAACCGAGTCATGCTCCTCATAACAGTAATCTCCTTGAAGCGAAGTGTTGGCGGTCGGGCAGCCGAGACCCCGGACGTGGGGTGCGCGAGGCGACGAGCCTTTAAGAGACCGAAAAGGGAATTGACCTTGTGCCCGAGACGTGGGCGAATGGCTACCGAACGGTCGGTAAAGTATCACCGCGCCCTATAAACGTCAACGTTTTTGTTGCCGGCGCGCGGCCGCGTTTGTTGGCGGCTCGAACAATCACGGCGGCCTGCGCGCGGCTGACCGGCGGGCCGGACGGCGTCCGAAGAGTTGTTGGGGCGTGCAAAAAAACTTATGATGCGGCGTCTCGAACCTTTGCCCCGGAGGTGCCCCCGGATGCAGCCGCACGACTTAGTCTTCCTCTTCGACGTGGACAACACCCTGCTCGACAACGACCGGGTGACGGCCGACCTCCGCCGTTATTTGGAGCGCGAGGTAGGAAGCGAGCGCAGCGACCGCTACTGGGCGATCTTCGAGTCCTTGCGCGCGGAGCTGGGCTACGCCGACTACCTCGGCGCCTTGCAGCGCTACCGCGTCGAGTGCCCCTACGACTCGCACCTGCTCGCGGTCTCGACCTACCTCGTCAACTATCCCTTCGCCAACCGTCTCTTCCCGAATTCGCTCGACGCGATAGAGCACTGCCGGCAGTGGGGGCCGGTCGTCATCCTCTCGGACGGCGACGTGGTCTTCCAGCCGCGCAAGGTCGAGCGCTCCGGACTCTTCGAGGCGGTCGAGGGCAACATCCTCATCTACATCCACAAGGAGCTGGAGCTTGAGGACGTGGAGCGCCGCTACCCGGCCGGGCACTACGTGATGGTGGACGACAAGCTCAGAATCCTCTCGGCGATGAAGAAGAGCTGGGGGGCGCGCCTGACGACCGTCTTCCCGCGGCAGGGGCACTACGCGCTTGACGCGAAGGAGGTCGCGAAGTACCCGCCGGCCGACGTGACCGTCGAGCGCATCGGCGAACTGCTCGCGTTCGACCTGAACGCGCTGCGCGGGGCCGCCCGCACGCCCGGCGCGCCCGAGTGAACCCCCGAAAGGGGCGAAGCGCCTCCCCTCCGCATTTGGTCGAAACACCCCGGCCGGGCCTGACAAGCCCGGCCGAACTTTTTTAAGAACTTTAGCGGCGACGGCTCGTAACACACCTTGTGCTTCTACATATGCCGGTGTTATATGTAGAAGCAGGAGGTGTCTTAGATGACCCAGACCAAGTCCGACCTGCCGCAGGGCACGCTCGACCTTCTGATCCTGAAGGTGGTCGCGCTCGGCCCCGTCCACGGCTATGCCATCGCGCAACGCCTCGACCAGGCTTCGCGCGGCGTGGTGCAGGTGCCGCAGGGCTCGCTCTACCCGGCGCTGCACCGCCTGGAGAACCGCGGGCTGCTTGCGGCCGACTGGAAGGCGACCGAGACCGGGCGCGAGGCCAAGTTCTACCGCCTGACGCGCAAGGGTAAGTCGCAGCTCGAAACCGAGGCCGCCGGCTGGCAGCGTCTGGCCGAGGCCGTGACTCTCATCCTCAACCTGTCCGAAGCGTAATCACCGAACTTTCTGAAGGAGTGAACCCCCCATGAACTGGTGGCAACGCCTCTTCCGCCGCCGGAAGCTCGACGAGGAGCTCGAAAAGGAGCTGAGCTTCCACCTCGAACAACACACGAGCGACTTAATCGAACAGGGCTACAGCCCTTCGGAGGCGCGGCGCCGCGCGCGGCTCGCCCTCGGCGGCCCCGAGCAGGTGAAGGAGCTGTGCCGCGAGGCGCGCGGGACGCGCTGGCTCTACGACCTCGGGCGCGACCTGCGCTACGGCCTGCGCATCCTCGCGAAGCAGCCCGGCTTCACGCTGGTCGCCGTGCTGACGCTGGGCTTAGGCATCGGCGTCAACACGGCCATCCTGAGCGCGGTGAACGGCTTCATCCTGCGGCCTCTGTCGGCGGAGAGGCCGGAGGAGCTTCTGGCGCCGTACTGGGGGCGGAAGGCGGACGGGCAGGTCTGGAACAGGTTCTCTTACGCGAACTACGTGGACGTGCGCGAGCAGAACAAGAGCTTCGAAGACCTGTGCGCGTACACGTGGGCCGCGGCGGGCGTGAGTTCCGGCGAGAGCCACAACGCCGTCGAAGGCTCCCGCGCGGAGGTCGTCTACGGCGAGCTGGTCAGCGGCAACTACTTCGAGGTGATGGGCGTGAAGCCGATCCTCGGGCGCGGCTTCCTGCCCGAGGAAGACCGCACGCCGAACACGCACCCCGTCGTCGTGCTGAGCCACTACTCCTGGCAGAAGCGCTTCAACGCCGACCCGAACATCGTCGGCAAGAGCGTCTACCTCAACGGCACGGCCTTCACCGTCGTCGGCGTAGCGCCCGAGTCTTTCCTCGGCTCGGTCTACTACTTCCGGCAGGGCTACTGGGTGCCGATGATGATGGCGCAGAAGTTCAGCCGCCGCGCTGACTGGCCGACCGACCGCGGCTACCAGACGGTCAACCTCTACGGCCGCCTCAAGCCCGGCGTGACGATGGCGCAGGCGGAGGCGGACTTGAACCTCGTGGCGGAGAACTTGGGTAAGCTCTACCCGAAGGAGGACGGCGACACAAAGATTCAGCTCAGGAGGGAGGTGGACGGGCGCTACGAGGGCGCGACGCGCGTGATGCGTTACGGCGGGATGCTCGCGCTGTGCGTGTCGGGCCTCGTGCTGCTGCTCGCGTGCGCCAACGTGGCGAACCTGATGCTGGCGCGCGCGGCCACGCGCACGCGAGAGATAGGGATTCGGCTGGCGGTGGGCGCGAGCCGCGGGCGCGTCGTGCGTCAACTGTTAACCGAGAGCGTGCTGCTCTCGCTCGCGGGCGGCCTTCTCGGCTGGGCGTTCGCGTACATGGGCGCGGGGTGGGCGCAGGCTTCCTTCCCGCCGGTGCCGTACCCGGCCAACTTCGACCTCGCGCCTGATGCTTACGTGTTGAAGTGGATGCTGGCGGTCTCGACCTTGACGGGCGTGCTCTTCGGGCTGGCGCCGGCGGTGCTGGCTTCGCGGACTGACCTCGTCAACGTCATCAAGGGCGGCGCGGCGCGCCTGACGCACGGGCGCCGGCGGCTGAACCTGCGCGGCGCGCTGGTGGTGGCGCAGGTCACCATCTCGCTCGTCGTGCTCGTCTGCGCCGGCCTCTTCATCCGCAGCCTCGGCAAGGTGCGCGAGACAGACCCGGGCTACCAGACCGGCAACCTCGTCACGATGATGATCAACCTCGACCTTCTGGCCTACGACCAGCAGGCCAGCTTGCGCTTCTTCCCCGAACTGCAGAAGCGCGTCGAGGCCCTGCCCGGCGTGCGCTCGGCGGCGTTCGCCAGCGAGATGCCGCTCATGGACAGCCGCCAGTCGCGCGGCCCCGTCGTGAAGGAGGGCGAGCTCGACCCGCCGCCCAATCAGGGCGTCATCTCGGAGTGCAGCCTCGTCACGCCGAAGTATTTCGAGACCCTGCGGATGCCGCTCGTGCGCGGGCGCGACTTCACGGATCGCGACGACCTGAACGCGCCCCGCGTCGTCATCGTCAACCAGTCGTTCGCGCGGAAGTTCTACGGCGGCGAGGACGAGGCTTTGGGCAAGCGCTTCCGCTTCTCGCAGGGGACGCCTCTGATGGAGATCGTCGGCGTCGCGAGGGACGGGTACTACGACAACCTCTACAACGACCATCAGATTTACATGTTCCTGCCCGCCTACCAGAACCCGCGCGCGCGCATGACGTTCATAGTCGGCGCGCAGTCGGCCGCAGACCTGCGCGGGCTGGTCGAGAGCGCGCGCGGCGAGATCGCGCGGATGGACGGGCGGCTGCCGGTCTTCGGCGTGATGATGGCGGAGGAGAACTTGTCTCTGGCCTACTGGGCGCCGCGCGTGGCGGCGGGGATGGCCTCGACGTTCGGCGTGCTCGCCCTGGTGCTGGCGACGATGGGGCTTTACAGCGTGATGACCTACACGGTCAGCCAGCGCACGCACGAGATCGGCGTCCGCATGGCGCTCGGCGCGGCGCTGCGCGACGTGGTGAAGCTGGTCGTGGGGCAGGGGATGCGCATGGCCCTGGTCGGCGTGGCGCTGGGGCTAGCGGGCGCGTTTGCCCTGACGCGCGTGCTTGAGAGTCTGCTGCTCGGCGTCGGGACGACCGACCCCGTCACCTTCGTCGGCGTCGCTCTGCTGCTGGCGCTGGTCGCGCTGCTGGCCTGCTACCTGCCCGCGCGCCGCGCGGCCCGCGTCAACCCCCTTGTGGCCCTGCGCCACGAGTGAGGTGGTTCAAGAGAACTTGAGCCGTTCGCCCGGCGACGTGGCGACGAAAGGGGCCACTCTGGTTGGGGACGGCCCCGCGCCGGGCGCACCGAACGCGGCGGTCGTGTAGGCGGCCGCCGCGTTTTTCACAGTGGGCGGTAGGCAGACGGCAGTAGGCGGTAAGAAGGTGTTGGGTGTTAGGTGCTGGGTGCTGGGTATGACTATTAGCCCTTACCCAACACCTAACACCCAGCACCCAACACCCTCTGCACCGCCTACTGCCATCTGCCTACCGCCTACTGTGCGAGGAGTTCTGAGACGGTGACGAGGCGGTAGCCTTCGCGCGTCAGCCCTTCGATGATGAGGGGGACGGCCTTCAAAGTCTCGGCGCGGCTCGGGTACATCGCGTGGAGCAGGACGATGGAGCCGGGGCGCGTCCTCTCAAGGACGTGTCGCGTGATGGCCGCGGCGTCGGCGTCCGCCGGGAGGGCTGAGTCGGGCTCCACGTCCCAAGTGATTGTCGTCCGGTTGTGCCTTGAAAGGTAGAGGGGGAGGGCGAACAGTTTCTTGCCGTAGGGCGGGCGGAAGTAGATTTCACCCGTGAAGCCGGCCGCGCGGATCAACTCGTCCGTCCGCTCGACCTCGCGCCGGACGTAGGAGGGCGTGACGAGGAGCATCCGCTCGTGCGAGTAAGAATGATTCCCCAGCTCGTGCCCCGCGGCGACGATCTCGCGCCCCGCGTCCATGTTCTGCTCAAGCTCGCCGCCGGTGACGAAGAAGGTCGCGCGCACGTTCTTCTCGCGCAGGAGGCGGAGCACCTCCGGCGTCCTGTCGCGCGTCGGCCCGTCGTCGAAGGTGAGCGCGACGACCTTCCGCGAAGTCTCCACCCTCGGCACGATGCGGCCGAAGAACTGGAACGTCCGCGACTTGCTCAACTGAAACAGCGCCGCCGCCCCGCCCAGGGTGACGAGGACGAGGACTGCGGCAAGGTAAGCCTTCCTCACTTCGTTGCTTCGTTTTAAGACCTCGGCAGCAGCTCGTCTTCGGCCGGCGGCTCGAAGACCTTCCACCAGGCGTCGAGCTGCGTCTCCGAAACGTTGAAGGTGCCGGGGGGCGGCTCCGCGTTGCGGGCCGCGAGCCGGGCCGATAATTCTCCGCGCGGCACGTCGAGGAAGTGAAGCTCGGAGCCGGCGCCGAGCGCCGCGGCGCGCGCCCGGAACTCTTCGCGCTCGGCGCGCGACCAGAAGCCGAAGTCGAGGATGACGTTGACGCCGAGCCTTAGGGCGCGCTCGGCCAAGTCCCACTGCACAGACTCGACGGGGTCGCGGCACCAGTCGAGCGCGGGCGGCGTCAAGCTCTGCCCGAAGAGGCGCGCGATCCATTCGTCGGGCGTCAGGCGCAACGCGTCGCGCTCGCGCTCCAGCCGCCGCGCGAGCGTCGTCTTGCCGGAACCCGGCAGTCCGCACATCAGCAAGAGCGTCGCCATCTTAACCCCCGCCGAGAGCTTATCACGCGCCCGAAGAAAACCGATTTACTTGTCGGCGGGAGGCTGTACAATGGCGGCACAATGAAACTCTGGAAGTGCTCTCTGACCGGGCTCCTGCTCCTGGCGTCTGTGCTCGTCCGGCCCGCGCCGGCGCGCGCGGCCGAGCCCCTGCCGCTCGCGGGCGTGTGGCGCTTCGCGCTCGACCGCGCGGACGCAGGGCTCCGCGAGCGCTGGTTCGAGCGCGACCTGAACGAGACGATACGGCTTCCCGGCGTGCTTCAGGCGCAAGGCTTCGGCGACGAGATAAGCACGCAGACGCCCTGGGTGCTCTCGCTCTACGACCGCTTCTGGTATCTGCGCGAAGACTACAAAGCCTACACGCGGCCGGGCGCGGTCAAAGTCCCTTTCCTCTCGCAGCCGCCGCGCCACTACGTAGGCGTCGCGTGGTATCAGCGCGACGTAGACATCCCTGAAGCGTGGCGCGGGCGACGCGTGGTGCTCTTCATGGAGCGGCCGCGCTGGGAATCGACCGTGTGGGTTGACGACAACCGCGTTGGTTCGAACAACAGCCTCGTCGCGCCGCACGAGTACGACCTCGGAGAACTAGGCCCGGGCCGCCACCGCCTCACGGTGCGCGTCAACTCTTCGATGATTCTGCCCTACCGGCCGGACGCGCACAGCGTCTCGGACTCGCTCGCCGGAAGCTGGAACGGCATCGTCGGCCGCATCGAGCTGAACTCGACGGGCAAGGTCTGGGTCGAAGACGCGCGGGTCTTCCCGAACGTGCGGACGAAGACCGCGCTCGTCAAAGTCCGCGTCGGAAACGCCGGGGGCCGCTCGGGGCGCGGGACGCTCTCGGTTGGCAACGTGAGCGCTGCGGTCGAGTGGGACGAGAAGGGCGGCGGCGCGCAGCTCGAAGTGCCGCTCGGCCGCGACGCGAAGACCTGGGACGAGTTCAGCCCGGCCTTACAGAAGTTGACGCTCAGGCTTCAAGGCGAAGGCGTTGACGAAAGCCGCGAACTCTCCTTCGGCCTGCGCGAGTTCAAGACGGAAGGCACGGACTTCGTCGTCAACGGCCGCAAGACCTACCTGCGCGGCACGCACCACGGCGGAGACTTCCCCCTGACGGGCTACCCCCCGACCGACGTCGAATACTGGCGCCGCATCCTCCGCATCAACAAGGAGTGGGGCATCAACCACGTACGCTTTCACTCCTTCTGCCCGCCCGAGGCCGCCTTCACTGCCGCCGACGAACTCGGCATCTACCTCCAGCCCGAGCCGGGCACCTGGAACGAGCTGAGTCCCGGCACGCCCTTAGAGAAGATGCTCTACGAAGAGACCGAGCGGATGATTAAAGCCTACGGCAATCACCCTTCGTTCGTGATGCTCTCGGCGAGCAACGAGCCCAAAGGCCGTTGGAAGCAGTCGCTCCCCGCGTGGGCCGAGCACTTCCGAGGTGAAGACCCACGCATCCTCTACACGACCGGCACCGGCCACACCGACCGGGAGATTCCAGACCCCGAAGAGGGCGCAGACTACCTCGTCGTCCAGCGCCTCGGCGAGAAGATGCTGCGCGGCCCCTCCGCCTGGTTCGGGCGCGACTACCGAGAGTCGCTCGCGGGAATAAAGATTCCAGTCCTCTCGCACGAGCTGGGCCAGTGGGTCGCGTACCCGGACTACTCCGTCATCGACAAGTTCAAGGGCTACATGCGCCCCGGCAACTACGAAATCTTCCGCGACTCGCTCACGGCGCACGGGCTGTCGTCGTATGACAAGCAGTTCGCGTGGGCCTCGGGCCGCTACCAGCTCGCGTGCTACAAGGAGGAGATCGAGGCCAACCTGCGCACGCCCGGCCTGGCCGGCTTTCAGCTCTTAGACCTGCACGACTACGTCGGGCAGGGGACGGCGCTCGTCGGCCTGCTCGACACGTTCTGGGAGCCGAAGGGCTACGCGACGCCGGCGGAGTTCCGCCGCTTCAACTCCGAGACCGTCCCGCTCGCGCGCCTGACCAGACGCATCTTCGACGACGGAGAGACTCTGGAGGCGGAGGTCGAAGTGGCGCACTACGGCGCCGCGCCTTTGAAGAACGCGACGCCCGTCTGGAAGGTCACGGACGTGCGCGGCCGTGTCGTCGCGAGCGGGCGCTGGCCCGCGCGAGAGATTCCCGTCGGCAAGAACACCTCGCTCGGCCGCGTCGCAGTTGACCTTTCGAAGCTGGCCGCGCCGCGGCAGTACAGACTCGTGGTGGGCCTGAAAGGCACCGCGGCCGAGAACGACTGGAACTTCTGGCTCTACCCTGCAAACGTTAAGACCGAAGAGCCGCGCGACGTGTTGATAACAAGGTCTTGGGACGAGGCCGAGGCGAGGCTCGACGCGGGCGGCAAGGTGCTCTACCTCCCGCGCCGCGCAGACCTCGACTGGACGAGTCCGCCGCTCGACGAAGTGCCCGTCTTCTGGAACCGCCTGATGGGGCCTGCGTGGGGGCGCATGCTCGGCCTGCTCGCGTCGACGCGCCACCCCGCGCTGTCATCCTTCCCGACCGAGCCGAACTTCGACTGGCAGTGGTCGGACATCGTCCGCGGCGCGCGCGCCGTCAACCTCGACCGCCTGCCCAAGTCCCTTGAGCCAATCGTCTGGGCCATCGACGACTGGAACCGGAACTACAAGCTCGGTCTCGTCTTCGAATGTCGCGTCGGCCGCGGCCGTCTGCTCGTCAGCGGCGCAGACCTCGCAAACGACCTCGAAGCGCGGCCCGCCGCCCTGCAACTGCGCCGCTCGCTCCTCGCGTACATGGCCTCGCCGCGCTTCCGCCCGGCAGTCGCCGTCAGCCCCGAAGAGCTGCGCGGCCTCCTCTTCGACACCCGCGTCATGCACAAGCTCGGCGCGGAGGCGCAGGGCGAGTCGCTCCCCTCGAACCCGGCCGCGAACGCCGTCGACGGCGACCCGAACACCTTCTGGCAGTCCGGCGACGCGAAGAAGGGCTTGAAGCATCCGCATCAACTGTCAATCAGCTTCGACAAGCCCGTCCCGATTTCCGGCCTCGTCCTCATGCCACGTCAGAACCACCGCGAGCACGAGGGAGACATACGCGGTTACGTCGTCGAGGCGAGCGACGACGTAACCGACTGGCGCGAGGTCGCCCGCGGCGAACTCGTCTCGACCTTCGAGCCGCAGCGCGTCAACTTTCCGCGGACGATCAGCGCGCGGCGTCTGAGGCTCACGGCCCTCAACGGCTTCGGCAACGACGTGACGGCCGCGCTCGCGGAGCTGGCCGTCGTCTACGAAGGCCCCAGACTCCCGGACGAACCCGAAGACGCGCCAGACTACAAACGCACACGCACCGCCACCCCGGACATCGACGAGGCCGCCCCCGCCGCGCGCCCGACCCCGACATCTAAACCGAGGCCGCAACGCCGGAGGCCGTGAGGTGAATTTGAAATTTGAAATTTCAAATTTGAGAGTGATCGGTCTGATGTTCCTGCTCTCGCTCGCGCAGACGGCGGCGGCTCAGGAGTCGGGTTGGGTGAGAGACGTGCGGCGGGCCAGAGACTTCGCGCTCGTGAGTCGGGGGCGCGCGGCGGACGTGTACGTCTCGCCGGACGACTTCGAGGTCGTGCGCATCGCCGCGAAAGACCTTGCGGTCGACGTGGAGCGCGTGACGGGCGTGCGCCCGGCCGTGCGGACGGAGACGACGAAGCTTTCCGGTCACGTCGTACTGGTCGGGACGCTCGGCAAGAGCACTCTCATCGACAAGCTCTCGAAGGAAGGGAAGCTCGACGCGGAGAGTCTAAGGGGTAAGTGGGAGAGCTTCGTCATCGCGGCGGTCAGAGACCCGTCGCCCGGCGTGCCGCAGGGGCTCGTCGTCGCCGGCAGCGACCGGCGCGGGACGGCCTTCGGCGTCTACGAACTGTCGAGGGCTCTGGGCGTCTCGCCCTGGTACTGGTGGGCGGACGTTACTCCCGAGCACAAACGAGAGCTGTATGTCGCGGCGGGCACCCACAGATTCGGGCCGCCGTCCGTGCAATACCGCGGCGTCTTCCTCAACGACGAGGACTGGGGGCTGCAACCCTGGGCGGCGAAGACTTTCGAGCCGGAGAACGGCGACATCGGGCCGAAGACCTACGCGCGCCTCTTCGAGCTGATGCTGCGGCTCAAGGCCAACACGGTCTGGCCCGCGATGCACGAGGTGACGCGCGCCTTCAACGCAGACCCGCGCAACCGCAAACTCGCCGACGACTACGCCGTCGTCATGGGCTCCTCGCACGCCGAGCCGATGCTGCGCAACAACGTCGGCGAGTGGAAGGCCGACCCGCACGACTACGACTACACGAAGAACGCCGAGGGCGTGCGCCGCTACTGGGAGCAGCGGGTCGAAGAGAACGGCCCGTTCGAGAACCTCTACACGCTCGGCATGCGCGGCATCCACGACAGCCCGATGCAGGGGCCGAAGACGCAGGCCGACCGCATCCGACTGCTCGAACGGATCATCGCCGACCAGCGCGCCATGCTCGCGCGCCACGTCCGTCCCGACGTGACGAAAGTCCCGCAGGTCTTCATCCCTTACAAGGAAGTCCTCGCCGACTACCGCGACGGGTTGGAGGTGCCGGGGGACGTGACCATCGTCTCCCCCGACGACAACTTCGGCTACGTACGCTGGTTCCCTTCGAGCGAGGAGCGACGACGGCCGGGCGGCTTCGGCGTCTACTACCACGTCTCCTACCTCGGCCGCCCGCTCTCCTACCTCTGGCTTGAGACGACGCCGCCCGCGCTCGTCTGGGAGGAGATGTCGAAGGCCTACGCGAACGGCGCGCGCCGCCTCTGGGTGCTCAACGTCGGCGACCTGAAGCCCGCCGAGGCCGTCACCGAGTTCTTCATGCAGATGGCCTGGGACGCGCGGCGCTTCCGCCGAGACAACCTGCAAAACTTCCTGCGGCAGTGGGCGGCGCGCGAGTTCGGCGCGGGCGTAGCCGAAGAGATCGCGTCGGTCATGGGCGAGTATTACCAACTCGGCTTCGCGCGCAAGCCCGAGCACTTGCAGTGGTACCTGCCGGGCGAGCCTTACCGGCCGAGCGACTTCGCGCACTTCGACTACGGCGACGAGGCGCAGGCTCGTTTGGACGCGTACGACTCTCTCGCGTCGCGCGCCGCGAACGTCTACCAGAAGCTTCCGGCGGGGCTGCGCGCGGCCTTCTACCAACTCGTGCTCTACCCCGTCCGCTGCGCCGCGTTCGCCAACCGGCGCGTCTTCGCCGTGGAGAAGGCCGACCTCTACGCCGCGCAGGGGCGTGCGAGTACGGCGGAGTGGGTGGGGCAGGCGCTCCACGCCGAGAAGGTCTTGAACGAGGAGACGCGCTTCTATAACGAGAAGCTCTCCGCGGGAAAGTGGCGGCACATCATGTCGCGCGAGATGGGGCCGGGGCAGTGGCCGAGCATGAGGAGCACGCCGCCCGGCATCCCGGCCGAGGTCTCGCACATCGGCCCGGCGGAGCCCGCGCTCGGCGTCGCGGGCGAGGGCGACGCCGGGAACGTGCGCGAAGCCCACACGGCCAAGTCGCTGCCGGCGCTCGACGTTTACACGCGCGGCACGCGCTTCATAGACGTCTTCAACCGGGGGCAAGCCATCCCCGAAGGGTGGCCCGAGCCGGCCCCCTGGGTCGCGCGCGCGAAAGAGAACTGGATTAAGTTGAGCCGGACGCGCGGCGACCTGCGCGAAGACGCGCGCGTGCTCGTCTCGGTCGATTGGGCGCGCGCGCCGAAGGGCGAGAACGTTTCGGGCACGGTCGAAGTCGAAGCCGCGGGCGCGACGCAGACTGTGCGCGTGCCCATCTTCAACCCCGCGTCGCCGCGGCCCGAAAGCCTCAAGGGCTTCGTCGAATCGAACGGCGTCGTCTCCATCGAGGCCGAACACTTCACTTCGAAGACCGACCGCGCGGGCGCGGCGTGGCAGGTCATCAAGGGCCTCGGCCGCACGGGCGACTCCGTCGCGGTCTTCCCCGAAGACGCCCCGAGCTTCGGGCTCGCGCGCGCCGCGGGCGAAGCGCCCTCGCTCGAATACCCGATGCACCTCTTCCACGCGGGCGCGTTCGAGCTGACCTTCTACCTCCTGCCGACGCAGCCCGTCCGCGGCGCGGGCGGCCTGCGCTTCGCTTACTCCATAGACGGAGCCGCGCCGCGCGAGCTGGCCGCGGGCGCGGGCGTCGAAGTCACCTCGAAGCAGTGGTCTCTGAACGTCCTCGACGCGACGACGAAGGTCACGGCGACCGTCAAACTCGACGCGCCGGGCGCGCACGTCCTGCGGGTCTACATGCTCGACCCCGGCGTCGTGCTCGACAAGATTGTCCTCGACACCGGCGGCCTGCGCCCCAGCTACCTCGGCCCGCCGGAGACGAGAGTCGTCAGGCAGTAACAAACGAGGGTTGGTGAATGATGAGAACTTTGTCGCTCCGTCTCACGCTCGTCGCGTGTGCCATCTTCATGTTTGCGTCCGCGGCGGCGGCGCAGCAGGCTCTGTCTTCCCCGCGCGAGACCCTCTCGTTCAACGAGGGCTGGCGGTTTCAGAAGGACGACCCGCCGGGCGCGGAGGGGCGACTCGCTTACGAGAAGATTAAAGAGAGCGTGAAGCGGACGGGCGTCGAGTTCGCCGCGTCCGGCAGTCCGAAGCCGTCCGGTGCCGACGAGAGCCTCGGGGCGGAGGTCGCATACACGCGGCGCGACTACGACGACTCACGCTGGCGCCAACTCAACCTCCCGCACGACTGGGGCATCGAGGGGCCTTTCAAACAGGAGTACCCGGGCGAGACGGGCAAGCTCCCCTGGTGGGGAGTCGGCTGGTACCGCAAGCACTTCGAGGTGCCCGCGCGCGACAAGGGCAAGCGGCTCTTCCTCTCCTTCGACGGCGCGATGTCCTACGCGACCGTCTGGGTCAACGGCCGCTTCGTCGGCGGCTGGCCCTACGGCTACGCCTCCTTCCAGCTCGACCTCACGCCCTTCGTCGAGTACGACAGGGAGAACGTCGTCGCCGTCCGCCTCGACAACCCGCCCGACTCCTCGCGCTGGTACCCGGGCGGCGGCATCTACCGCAACGTCTGGCTCGTCAAGACCGCGCCCGTCCACGTCGCGCACTGGGGCACTTACGTCACGACGCGACAGGTCACGCGCGAGTCGGCCCACGTGGACGTGCGGGTCATACTCGACAACGACGCCGACTCCGGCGAGGTGGTGAAGGTCAGCACCAGGCTCTACGAGGTGGGGCCGGACGGGCGGAGACTCGGGAGGCCGTTGGTGTCGACCGTCCCGACGCCCGTGACCACACGTCGCGGCGAGAGCGTGGCCCATCACGACGGCGCGTCCGTCCTTCGGCCGAAGCTTTGGAGCCCGCAAAGCCCGAACCTCTACGCGGCCGAGACCGTCGTCGAGTCGAACGGGAAGGTGCTGGACGTTTACGAGACCGTCTTCGGCATTCGCACCGTCGAGTTTGACGCGGCGCGCGGCCTGCTCGTCAACGGCGAGCCGGTGGAGATTAAGGGCGTCTGCGACCACCACGACCTCGGCGCGCTCGGCACGGCAATTAATAAACGCGCCCTCGAACGCCAGCTCGAAATCCTGAAGGAGATGGGCGTCAACGCCGTCCGCACGAGCCACAACCCGCCCGCGCCCGAGCTGCTCGACCTCGCCGACCGGATGGGCCTCCTCGTCATGGACGAGGCGTTCGACGCGTGGCGGCGCGGGAAGAAGAAGAACGACTACCACCTGCTCTTCGACGACTGGCACGAGAAAGACCTGCGCGCCTTCGTCCGACGCGACCGCAACCACCCCTCGGTCATCCTCTGGAGTACGGGCAACGAGATCGGCGAGCAGCGCAGCCCCGAGGGGCACAAGGTCTCGGCAGAGCTGTCGCGCATCGTGCGCGAAGAAGACCCGACGCGCCCCGTGACCGCGGGCGCCAACTACACAGAGGCGGGCTACAACGGCTTCCAGCAGACGGTGGACGTGTTCGGCTACAACTACAAGCCGCAGGAGTACGGCAAGTTCCGCGAGAAGAATCCGGCCATCCCGCTCTTCGCCAGCGAGACGGCCTCGACCGTCAGCTCGCGCGGCGAATACTTCTTCCCCGTCGAGGAGGACAAGGACAAGGGGAAGGCCGACTTTCAGGTCAGCTCCTACGACCTCTACGCGCCGCGCTGGGCGACG
>JAFAZX010000067.1 GCA_019239425.1 Acidobacteriota bacterium | reverse complement strand
GGGGAAGCCGGGAGCGTCGTGCCGCACTTCACGCAGAAGCGCGTGCCCTCGACGTTCTCGGCACCGCAGGAAGGACATCCGATCATCTCTCTCTCCTTATCAAGACCCGGCGGCGCCGGGGCTCAGACTGTCAGGGGTAAAAATTTTTCGGCCGGGCCGCGAGCCTCTTACTCACCCTTCGATCTCGACGGACGGCCACAAGTCTTTCTCACAAACGGGGTGAAAAAGCAAGAGTAGGCAGTAGGCAGATGGCAGTAGGCAGTTGAAAGCGCCGCTGTCGAAACTTTCGCATTAACATTTCAACCCGCAGAACGCGGAGCGTACTGCCTACTGCCATCTGCCTACTGCCTACTCTCCATGTCCGGCACCCAGAACGTCTGGCCGTCGGACTCGACGCGGCGCAGGCCCCTCGAGGGGAGGTCGCGCTCGGCGAGGCCGAGGTAGGTGAAGTGCGGGAGGTCGCTCAAGACAGTCTGGAACCAGCCGTGGCGCGCGAGCAGCGCGCCGACGCGCGCGTTCTGAAACTCGGCCACGTCGAAGGCGAGCATGGCGAGGTGCTGTGACGCGCCGGGCGCGGCCACCGACTGCAGGATGCTCTTGTCGAAATACTTGCTGAAGAAGATGCCGCCCCGCTCGAGCTCAAGCACGGCCGACACCTGCTCGCGCAAAGAGAGCACGCGCAGGCGCTCGGCCTCCGCGCCGTCGAGCCGGCCTTCGGCGCACCAGTGTTCGAGCGCGGGGTCGCAGCGCGAGCGCCAGAGCCGCAGCGAGTCCGCGAAGCTGCGCCGCCCGGCCTCGCTCCCGCCGCGCGGCGTGACGCGCAGGCCCGTGTACGCCGCATCCTCGCGCGCCGCCAGGAGCGCCTCCATCGCAGGCCCTTGCAACTCGACGACGGCGCCGTCGATGTCTTCCGAACGCCAGCCCGCCTCGCGTTGGAAGCGCCCGACCGCCTCCTCACTCTCCAGCACGCAGGCGTCGGGCAGGGCCACGCCCTCCGCGACGAACATCGCGCCGTACTCCTCGAGCACGCGCCGCGTCAGCGTGTCGCCGGCCGGGCAGAACTGTGCGAGACTCAGGCCCCGCCGCTCTAAGGCGCGGCCCAGGGCCGCGTGGAAGGGCGACCCTTCAAACGCCTGCGCACAGGCGTCCTCGTTCTTCGTAGACTCTTCGACGGACAAGTCCGCTGATTCTCCTCTCGGCGCGCCGCGTGAGGCCGGGGCCTTGTCCCCGCCGGCTTCGTGTGGTAACACGCAAGCTAGATTGTAAACGAACGGGGGCGGGCGCTGACAAATCGGGAACTTTAAAAGTATGAGCCGGCTCAAAAAATTTCAGGAGATACTGGGGCAGTACCAGCGGCACGGCTGGCGGCTCGCGCGCGTGCTGGCGCGGCCCGAGACGCTCTCGGAACTCGCGTGCGAGGGCGAGTCAGCGACCTTCGAGGGCGCGCCGTTGAATGAGTTCGAGGTTGACGCGATGTGGTTCACGCGCCCCTCGGCCGAAGGGCGCGAAGCCTGGGAGCTGCGCCTCGTCGGCGACACGCCCTACGCACTCTTCGAGCTGTTCGAGCCCGACGAGGACGAGGAAGACCGCCAGGACGTGCGCCGCGAGATGGAGGCACGCCTGCGCGAATACACCGGCGGCTGACGCCGAAGGCAAGAGGCAAAAGTGAAGGACGAAAGGCACGCTGCCTTTCGTCCTTCACTTTTGCCTCTTGCCTTTTGCCTTCCCGAAGGGCCTAGTCTTTGCTCCGTCCGACCTTGACTTGAATCTCTAGCTGCTCCGTGCCACGGACGACGGTGACGGGGATGGTCGAGCCGGGCATCGCCTCGGCGATGCGGTAGCGGAGGTCGCCGGGGGTGCGGATGAGGTAGTCGCCGAACTTGATGACGATGTCATTCTCCCTCAGCCCCGCGATGTCGGCCGGCCTATTCGTCTGCACGTCGTCGAGCTCGACTCCGAAGATGTTCGAGTTCGGCACCTGCACGCGGTCGCCGACGTTAACGCCGAGGACGCCGTGCCCGAGCTGCCGCCGGTCGAACATCCTCATCCCCGGCGTGTCGTTCTGAGCGGCCGTGGTCAGAGTGGTCGTGGCGGTCACGCCGTCGCGGATGTAGACGACCTCGACCGTCTTGCCGACGGGCGTGTCTCTGAGAATCCGGTTGATGTCGTCCGCGCCGCGGACGTCCTTCCCGTCGAACTTGATGATGGTGTCGCCGCCGATGAGGTTCGCGCGGACGATGGGCGTCTCCGGCCCCGCGATGCCCTCGATGAAGGCGCCGCCGCCCGGGGCGTTGTCGAAGCCGTCAACGCCCAAGAAAGACCTGACCACCGCCGGCGCCGCGCCGCCGCCGCCCCGAGTCCTTATCGCGGCCGGTAGCATGCCGCCCGCCACCATGAGGACGACGATGATCGTCAGCCAGAGCCACCAGCCGCCGCGCGCGCGGCTGCAAGCCCTCGCGAGCTTCGAGGTCGCGCCCTCGGGCTGCGCCCGGCCGAGCGTCGTGTTGGCACCGAAGGGCTGGATGGGCGCGTTGCCCCAGGTCTGCCTCGCGCGGAAGGGGTCTGTGGCTGGAGGGGCCTGCGCGGCGGTCGGCGCGGCGGCGGGGTCGAGGCGCTGCGTGGGGACGAACTCTTCGACGCCTTCGCCGAGGCGGTAACCGCACATGCGGCAGAAGCGCAGCCCCGCGACGAGTGTCGCGCCGCAGCTCGGGCAGTTGACAATGTTTTCAGCTCGCATCCCGCCCTCCGGTTCCGGCACGCGTCAAGGTCTGTTGGTAGTCCGTCCCGCGGCGTACTTTGGACGGCGTCGGTTGTTAGCAATATACGCCTGTCGGAGCGCCGCGGTTGCATCCCGCGCACGCGGGACTTAGACTCGGGGCCGCGCCCCAGGCCGTGCCGCGCGAGGTATTTTGGCCCGCGGCGCGCCCGCGCGCAAGCGCCTCCGGCCGCCCGGCACGGCGCGTGCTCTAGTGAAGTAGGCAGTAGGCAGATGGCAGTAGGCAGTCGCTCCGCGTTGAGGAAGTTGAAATCTTCAATCGGGAATCTCGACAGCGGTGGCTCTTAACTGCCCACTGCCATCTGCCTACTGCCTACCAGGAGGAGGTCGGACAGGTGGAAGTGACCAAAGCACTGGCGGCGCTCCAGCCGCTCTACGGCAAGGACAACGTCGAGATCGTCACCGAGACGGGCGCGCGCGTCCGCGGCGTCGTCCGCAGCCTCAAGCAGACGCAGGCGCTCACGCGCCCGAGCGTTAAGATCGAACGCGCCGACGGCGAAGTCGTCAAAATCTTCTTCTCGTCCATCACCGAGATCATCGACCACAACCGCTGAAGGGGCGTGAGCCGTTAAATCCGTAGACGGTGAACCGTAAACCGTGACAGGTTAAAAGCAGTTCCTTCTTGTCACGGTTTACGGTTCACCGTTTACGTTCTTACTACGGTTTACGGTTCACGGCTCACGGTGTTACAGTATCGCCCGTTCGGCCACCTCAAGGCCGCGGGAAGAGTTTTTGATGATGACGATTGAAGATTTCGGAGCGCGCGTGGCGAGCGTGTGGCAGGGCTTGAGGCCCTCGACGCGCAGCCTGGTGGAGCGCGCCCTCTCGACGCCGGCGCCACCTCAACAGGGCGCAGCCCACAAAAACGCCTCGCGCCGCGACGCAGCCTACGACGCGCGCTCCGAGTGGGAGCTGAGCCGCCTGCTGGCCGCGCTCGACGAGCGCGCCGCCGAAGTCGGCGCGGGGGCTTTGAGCCCCGAGCAGTCGCGCGACCTGCTCCGCATGACGGAGACCTGCGCCGCGGTCTTGAACCGCGAGGCGCGTTCGTCCGAGGTCTTCGCGCAACTGCTCGAACGTGCGCTGCGCGCGAAGGACTACGCGCGCGTGGACGAGGTCGCCGACGTGATGACGGCGCGGCTCGCCCCGAGCGAGCTGTGCGAGACGGCGCGCCACATCAACCCGGCCGTCCGCGCCGTCGCGCAGGAGGCTCTGCTGCAACTGCCGACCGGCATCCTCGTCGCGCTGCTCGGCGACCCCATCGACGCCGAGACCGCGCGCAACGCCCTCGAATCGCAGGCCGACGAGTACGAGTCCGAAGAGGCCCGCATCGTCGTCACCGCCCTCCAACAAGTCGAAGACGCGGAAGACGACTTCTAGGCAGAAGCCCGACCGTAAGGGAGGGCGTCCGGCTAACGCTTGAAGGCCGGGGGATGAAAGACCCGCTGTCTTTCATCCCCCGGCCTTTTGATGTTTGACCGACGCCCTCCCTTACGGTCGGGCTTCTGCCTTGCCTATCTCACGTAGTCGCGAGACGACCTGTTCGATGAGCCAGTTCGGGGTCGAAGCTCCGGCGGTGACGCCGACGCGCTCGGCGCCCGTCAGGTCTGCGGGGTTGATCTCGTCTGGCGTCTCGATGAGGAAGCTGCGCTCGCACTGCTCCTTGCAGACCGAGAGCAGCTTGAGGCTGTTCGAGGAGTGCTTGCCGCCGATGACGTAGAAGGCGTCCACCTCGCCCGCGAGCGCGCGCGCCGCGTCCTGCCGGTCGCGCGTGGCGGAGCAGATGGTGTTGACGACCTGCGGCTCCGCGTCGGCCTTCGCGCGCACGGCCTCGGCCGCTTCGAGGAAGGTCTTGAGCTTCAAGGTCGTCTGCGAGACGACGAGCGGCGCGTGCAGCGGCGGCAGGGCGGCCACCTCCGACGCGTCGCGGACGACGTGCGTGCAGGCGGGCGCGTAGCCGACGACGCCGATCATCTCGGGGTGGTCGGGGTTGCCGACGACCACGACATCGCGCCCCTGCTCGGCGGCGCGCTCGGCCAGCTTCTGCACCTTCGTGACGAACGGGCAGGTGGCGTCGATGACGCGCTCGGCGCGCGCTTCCAGGTCGCGCTGCACCTGCGGCGTGACGCCGTGCGCGCGGATGACGGCCGTCTCGCCCGCGGTCACGTCGCCGGGCGCGTCGATGGTGCGGACGCCCTCGGCTTCGAGCCGTTGAATCTCCTGCGTGTTGTGAATGAGCGGCCCGAGCGTGCGCACGGTCGCGCCCTCGCCCAACGCGCCCTCGACCATCTCGACGGCGCGCTCGACCCCGAAACAGAACCCGTACTCTTCGGCCAGCAGAACTTGCATGTGAGTTGTTAGCAGTTGGCAGTTAGCTGTTAGCTTTTTGTATTGCTAACGGCTAACAGCTAACAGCCAACTGCGTCCTTTCTATCCCACGCCTTCTGGCGGCGGGGTCTGTCTGATCGGCTCGGGGCCGGTCGTGTGTTCGCGGCGGCGGTGCCACTCTTCGCGCAAGCGTTCGGCGGCGGCGAGACTGTCGTCGATCCACCCGACGTTCTTCTCTGCGAACCAGCGGATGCCGCCCCAGACGTTCTTCTCGAACTCGCCCAACTGCCGCGCCGCGTCCGCCGGCAAGATCGCGTACGAGGCGTCCTTCAGAAAGCGCATCGCGTCGCAGATGGGGTTGCCGGTCTTGTACCTCGAATCATTCGTGTCAGCCATTTCGTGGAGAACCTCCTTCCACAAGCCATACGGCCGAAACGTTAAGCACGTTCCGCGCCCGAACATCTTAATGAAGGCGAGGGGCAAAGGCAAAGGCGTGAGACTCGGGGCCGCGGGCGACAAGTGACGTAAATCGCTTGCGTTCGGTTGGAGCAGTTTTGTTGACGCGAGCCTCGCGCCGCCGTTCGCATCGCGCGAAATTCTTAAGCCCCGCGCGGGGCACGGCGGTTGCCCGGAGACGTTGCGGTCTATCCCAGACTCCCACAGGAGCTAATGAAATGACTCCAGGATCAACCGAGTGCGCGCACTATCTGCCCAAGCGCATCATCGTCGCCGCCGCCCTCGTGCTCTTCTGCTTCTTCCCCGCCCGCGCGCAACAGGGCGAGCTGTCGCGGCCGAAGGTCGAGGTCAAGGCAACGTTCGGCACGTCGGGCTTCGGCGAAGACGACCTCTCCTACCCGCACGTCGTCGCGGGCGGCTCGGTGCGCTTCTACGTCACGAGCCGCTTCAGCGTCGAGCCGGAGTATCTCTACATGCGAAACTCCCGCGAGGATCAGGACTACTTCTTCGCGCCCGGCATCGCCTACGACCTGACAAACCCGAGGAAGAAGGTGGTGCCCTACCTCGGCCTCGGCGTCGGCGTGTTCCGACACCGGGGGCGTTACTACGGGTCGGACTTCACGACGGGGCAGCCGCGCGTCTACGACACGTCGTATACGGCGTGGACGGGCGTCGCCGGCGGCGGCGTGAAAATCTTTCTGAACGACCGCCTGTTCATCGCCCCGGATGCGCGCATCGGGTTCTCAGGGTCGGAGGCGACCGCGCACGCCACAATCAGCGTCGGCTACGTGCTCTCGGGAAGGAGCCGGAGGGTTCGTTAGAAGGCCAAGGGCGCTCAACGGATGGCCTGCTTCACGACCGGCCACATCTCGAAGGCCCAGAACTCGTAGCCCTCGTCCGAAGGATGAAAACCGTCCGAAGAGAAGAACTCCGGGTGCGAGGGGATGACTTCGGCGCTCTTGGTGTAGGCGTCGGCGAAGTACAGGCCGTGGCGCGCGGCCACGTCGGCGAGACGCTCGTTGTATAGGCGGACGGCGCGGCGCGCGTCTTCGCGCAGGAAGTCTGGGACGCGCGGCGAGTGCGTGATGTCGGGCAGGTTCGAGACGACGACGGGTGCGCCCGTCTGTGCGCGCAGGCGCGTGACGATCTCTTCGAAGTTGTGCGCGAACTGCTCCGGCGGGGACATGCGCGTGAGGTCGTTGATGCCAACGCCGACGGTGACGAGCGTGGGCTTCGCGTCGCCGACCCGCCCGACCTGCCCGCGCAGAACGTCGGCGGTCGTCGCGCCGCTCACGCACAGGTTGACGAGCCGCGAGCCCGGGCGGACGCGCTCGATGCGCTCGAACAGACGCGCGACGTAGCCGCCGCCTTTACGCGCGCCCACGCCCACGCCCGTCGAGTCGCCGAGCGCGACGTAGACGACCGGCTCCCCCTTGTTCTCTTCACTCATAACTTTGAACTTTGAAATTTTAGATTCTATACGGCGGCCTCGGAGCGCACGGGTTCGCGGAGGACGGCCGACGCGGCCTCGGCGGCAACGCGCGCGGCCTCGGGGTGCGCGTCCGTCAGGTTTGAGACTTGCAGGAGCGATTCGCCCGTGCGCGAGAGCATGCGGAAGAGGTCGCCCTCTTCGGCGCGCGTGCGGCGGACGAGCGTGGCCCAGTCCATCCCCGCGGCCCAGCGCGCGGCCGTGGCGGCGGCCGAGAAGTTGATCTCGGGCGCGGGCTCTATCTCCTGCTGCCACTCGACGCTCGCCACGTCGTAGGCGATGCGGTCGAACTTCGCGAGCGCCGTAATCAACGCGTCGTCCAGCTCAAGCTCTCCGTAGTCGCGCTCGGCGTCCGCGGCGAGCGCGGCCATCAGGCCCGCGGCGCGCGGCGCGTCCAGAGAGGCGAAGAGTCCGCGCCCGATGGCCTCGCCGACGAGGAGCGGGCGGTCTAGACGCAGGTCGGCGAGCCAGCGGCCGCGCTCCGTGACGCGCTCGGCGAAGAAGTCCAGATAGCCGAAATGATGAAGCGCACGCGCGCGCCGCTCGAAGGGCTGCCAGGCCTCGCCGCGCAGCGTTTCGAGCCTGCGCCCGAGGCGCTCGATTGATTCGGCCTCCTGCATGACCGACCAGAGTGCCTCTTCGCAGCGCGTGCGCTCGCCGTCGCCGCCCGCGAGCGATTCGATGAGTTCGTTGATGAGGGCGACGGCCTCCTCCGTCGAAGAGCGCGCCTCGCGCAGACGCGGCTCGCGTAAGGGTGTCGCGCGGTTCGTCTGCACTAAGTCGAACGCCGCGTCGCGCGCCGACTCCGAGAGCGCGTGCGTCTCCTCCCACACGCGGCCGATGCGCTCAAGCGCGAGCGTGACGCGCTTGCCGTTGTCGCGCACGCCCGCGAGGCCGTCGCCGCGCCGCTCGGTGACGAAGACGAGGCGGCGCGTCCCGCGTCCGACCGAGACGACGCGGCCGGGCACGACCTCTTTGTCGAGCCAGCGCAGGTACGCGTCCGTGCGCGTCTGCGGCGCGTCTTCGAGAAGACGCGAGCGGGCGCTCGCGAGGCGTTCGAGCCCGCGCGCGACTTCGGGCGGGAGGTCGCACCCGGCCTCTTTCAACTTCGACTGCAGGCGCCGCTCGGCCTCCTCGCGGGCGCGTTCGATGCGCGCCGCCTCTGCGGCCGCGTCGCGCCGCGCGTAGGAGCGCTCGGCGATCTCGCGCACCTGCGCGAAGGTGCCGTAGGCGTCGAGCAGGTTCAGGAGCGTCGTGTAGGTCGCGCGGAACTGGCTCTCCAGCGGGTCGGGGTCTGCGTGCAGGAGCGAGGCGAGTTTCTGCGGGTTCTGATGTTGGCCGGGCGCGGCGACGATGAAGCCGACCCGGTCGCGGCCACGGCGACCCGCGCGGCCGGTCATCTGTTGGAGTTGAGAGGCGCTCAGAGTCTGCCAGCCCTGGCCGCGCCTCACGTCGATGTTCTCAAGCACGACGGTGCGCGCGGGGAAGTCGACGCCGGCCGCGACGGTCATCGTGGCGAAGATGGCGTCGAGCAGTCCCGCGCTCATGAGGTGTTCGATGGCGAGCTTCCACGCGGGCAGGTGGCCCGCGTGGTGCGAGGCGACGCCGCCCTTCAAGACCATGTCCCAGTGACGGTGCTTGCGAATCTCCGGGTACTGCTCGGACAGTTCTTCCAGCACACGCCGCCGTGCCTCTCTTCTTTCAGGGCCGACGCCGCGGCGCGGCGCAAAAGCCGCCTCGGCGGCGGCCTCGTCGCAGCGGCGGCGCGTGGGCAGGAAGATAATGGCGGGCAGAAGGTCGTAAGAGCCGAGCGCGGCGAGCAGAATCGAAGGCGGCATCTCGGGCATGCCCGGCCGGCGTTGCGGCCCGCGCCCGTAGCGGCCCTGCGAGCCCTGCCGCTCGCCCTTCGAGGTCTGTATGAAGCGCGCGATCTCGTTGTTGAAGTGGCCGCGCTCGTCGAGGAGCGGCGTGAGTCCGCCGTCGGGAAAGAGGAAGGCCGCGCGCAGCGGCACGGGGCGCGCGCCGGGGCGCGGGATGACGCGGCAAGGGTGCTCGCGCACCTCGGCAATCCAGTCCGCGAACTCCTCCGCGCGCCCCACGGTCGCAGAGAGCAGGAGCATCCGCACGCGCGGCGGCGTGAGGATGATGGCCTCCTCCCAGACGTGCCCGCGCTCCTCGTCGGCGAGGTAGTGCGCCTCGTCCAGGACGACGAGGTCGGCCAACAACTGCTCGCCGCGGCGCAGGGCGTCGAAGAGCTGGTTTCGGTAGACCTCGGTCGTGCCGACGATGAGCGGCGCGTCGGAGCGTTCCTTGCGGTCGCCGGTCAGGATGCCGACCTTCTCTCCGCCGAACTCCGCCGAGAACTCGTGGAACTTCGAGTTGGTCAGAGCCTTCAAGGGGCTCGTGTACCAGACGCGCTTCCCCTGCCCTAAGAGTCTCCGTATCTCCTCGCGCGCGATCCAGGTCTTACCGCTGCCCGTCGGCGCGGTCACTAAAACGTCTTCGCGTTCGACGGCGGCGAGGGCTTCGAGCTGGAAGGGGTCGGGTTTGAAAGGGGCCGGGTCGGGCGCGCCGATGCCTTCGAGGAGCTGGCGCAGAGGGCGCGTGCGCGACTGGCGCGCGGCGACGCGCGAGGCCGAGTCGGCGGCGGCCGCGGCGGACGTGCGCGTGTGGGCTTCGGGACGGCGCGCGTGGCCGTCGGAACGTGTTTGAGAGTGGGGTGGACGAGAGTCTTGCTGTTCGTCGTCGCGCCTGTCCTTGCGGCCCGCGGGAGAGCCGCGGCGGCGCCCCCTGTCTCCTCTGCGCGCGCGCGTCATAGGGCGCGATTTTACCCCAGGAGCTTTGAAGAAAGCCCCCGCGTAATGCTAACGTTTCTGTGATTTTGTGTGACTTTCGCAACGCCCGAGGGATATTAAGCGTCTAATCGTTCGTCTTTTGCGCGCCCCCGGCGTGCGGAGTTTAGCGAAGGAATGGCCGAGCTTTTCGACAGATTCGAACTTAACCGCACGCCCCGCTGGCCGCTGATGTCGCGGCTCGTGGCGCTCTCGGTCGTCCTGCACGGACTCTTCCTCGTCGCGGTCGTCTACGTCCCGACCGTGCGCAGCATCCTCTACGTCGCCTCCAGCGTCTCGGGCATCAAGTTCGTCAGCCAGGACTACGACCCGACGCTCATCGGGCAGCGCGCGACCATCGTCAAATTCGAACCGCACGAGCGGCTCTACTACCCGCCCGATTACTTCGGCGCGCCCCAGGTGGCCGAGACGACGCAGTTCGACCCGACGTTCGTGCCGCAGACCGCGCCGCCGCCGATGCCAGCGCCCGTGCCGGTCTACAGGCCGCGCCGCCAGCGCACGGCGCGCGCCGACGCGACGCCCGGGCCGAGCCCGACTCCCGCGCCCGAGGTCGCGCAGGCCACGCCCAGCCCGAGCCCTTCGCCCATGACCGAGGACGAGAAGCGCGCCGAGGCCGAGATGGAGCGCATCGCCAAGGAGAACGGCATCGCGCGCCCGCCCGGAGACATCAACACCAAGCCCTTCGAGGACATCGCCATCAAGGGCAAAGAGCTGTTCGACCAGGGCCAGCTCAAGTTCGACACGGCGCTGGACGTGACGGCCACGGGCGAGCTGAACGCGGACGGGACGCTCAAGCCCGAGACTGTTAAGATTGATTGGGGCGCGACGCCGCCGAGCGACCAGAACACGGCCGACCTCGCGCAGCAGCTCATCACGGCCATGAGCCAGAGCCGCGTGCTCGTCGTCCTCAACGGCGCGAAGGACGTGCGCATCTCGCTCAAGCTCGACCAGCAGACGGTCAGGATTTCCGTCCAGAGCGAGCTGCCCTCGGACGACGTGGCGATGAAGACGGCGCTCGGCTGCTCGGCGCTCGTCGCCATCGGCAAGCAGGCGAAGAAGGGGACGAACGAGGGCATCCTCTACGAGAACCTCAAGTTCGACAATCAGGGCAAGCAGTTCTCGATGAACTTCGAGATGGCGAGGGACGCGGCCGGCCAGATGATTAAAGAGATGCTGGCGAAGAAGGCCAACAAGGCCGGCGCCGCCAACGCCGCCGCGACGCCGCAGGCCAGGAGCTAAGAGAGGGTTTGAGAATCACAGAACGAGCCATGAGGGATTTCTTCAACAACATCTTCCACGCGGGCGAGGCCCCGCACGGGCGCGGCGAGGCCGCGCGCCTCTTCGCGCGCTTCGCCGTGCTGAGCGCCTTCGTGCTCGGCGTCGCGCCGGGCGGGTGGGCGGCTTTGGCGCAGGCGCGCTCGGCGGGCGCGGGCGTCAGGAAGACCTCGAAGGCCGAAGCGCCGAAGGTCGCCACGGTCGAGGAGAAGCCGACGGCCGAGGGCGCGAAGGTCAGCATCAAACCCATCAAGGCCTTCCTCGCGCGCTCGAAGAAGCTGCACGAAGCCGGGAAGCTCGACCTCTCGAAGCCGCAGACGATACTCGTCGTCGGCGACCGGCAGGCGGACGGGACGCTGACGAACGTCCAGATTACCGGCGAGTCGGCCGCCGACCCGACGATGCGCGCCGTCGCGCAGGACTTTGTCTCCTCGGTCAACGACAGCCACGCGCTCGCGATCCTCAACGACGTGTCGCGCGTCTCGATGACGTTCACGCTCGACGGCGAGCGCTTCAAGGCTTTGACCTCTTCGGACGCGCCCTCGGAGGCGCGCGCCGAGGAGATGGCGCGCGGCTACCGCATGCTGCTCAACGTGGGCCGCCTCGCCAAGCGCGGCACGGACGAGGGCGCCCTCATGAACGGCATGAAGGTCTCGTCGAGCGGCAAGCAGCTCCTCATGAACCTCGACATGCCCCGCGAGCAGCTGGGCAACATCCTCCTCCGCCAGATCACGCCGAACTAGCCGCGCCCCCGGCGCGAGGAAAGGATGAAGGATGAGGGCGGAAGGATGAAATAAGAGCTGATTGAGTAGCAGGCTTTACTTCATCCTTCATCCTTCCGCCCTCATCCTTCCACTCCTTGCGCCCCCCCGGTCGCTCACATACAATCGAACATCGGCCTAATGTCGCGGACGGCGGCGGGTCTTCACAGGGAGTCGATTCCCTTGCCCGTCTCAGGATGCGGCGCGGAGAGGGGGCAGTCCCCCGGCGGGATAAAATCATGATTGATAAATTTCTGACGAAGGTCTTCGGCAGCAGCAACCAGCGCTACATCAAGACGCTGCTGCCCATCATCCAGCAGGTCAACGACCTCGAGCCGTCGGTCAAGAAGCTTTCCGACGAGCAGATGCGCGAGCGCGTCGCGGCCCTGCGCGAGCAGGTCATCGCCGAGGTCGGCGACCTCACGGCCAAGGGCGAGGACGCGAAGAAGGAGCGCAAGCGCCGCACGCAGGAGGCGCTCGACAAGATTCTCCCGGAGGTCTTCGCCCTGACGCGCGAGGCTTCGGTGCGCGCGACCGGCATGCGCCACTTCGACGTGCAGCTCATCGGCGGCATCGCCCTGCACCAGGGCCGCATCGCCGAGATGCGGACGGGCGAAGGCAAGACGCTCGTCGCGACCCTGCCGGCGACCTTGAACGCCCTGACGGGCCGGGGCGTCCACGTCGTCACCGTCAACGACTACCTCGCCACCCGCGACGCCGAGTGGATGGGGCGCATCTACAAGTTCCTCGGCCTCACGGTCGGCGCCATCGTCAACGACCTCGACGACTGGGAGCGCAAGGACGCCTACGCCGCCGACATCACCTACGGCACCAACAACGAGTTCGGCTTCGACTACCTGCGCGACAACATGAAGTTCGAGCTCGCGGCGATAGTGCAGCGCCCGCACCATTTCGCGATCGTCGACGAAGTCGACAGCATTTTGATCGACGAAGCGCGCACCCCGCTCATCATCTCGGGCCCGGCGGAGGAATCGACCGACCTCTATTACGAAGTCGATCGCATCATCCCGAAGCTGAAGCCCGGTGAAGTCATTCGCGGCGACGCGAAGGCTGAGGAGCGCGAGGCGCTCGAGTCGACCGGCGACTACATCCACGACGAGAAGCA
>JAFAZX010000071.1 GCA_019239425.1 Acidobacteriota bacterium | reverse complement strand
CTCATCGAGAACGTCGGCTTCGGCGGCAAGTTCGCCGCCCCGGCCGTCCACAACATCTACCAGACCTATCTGGCGAAGGCGCACCCCGACCTCGCGCCCGCGCAGGCGCCGACGGTCGCGCAGTCGGCCCAACACCAGTAGGGGTGCTGGGTGCTGGGTTTTAGGTGCTGGTAAAAACCAATTCTTACCCAGCACCCAGCACCCAGCACCCAGCACCCAACACCCTTATGGTTGCGATACTCGAAAAGCGAAGACTCCGCGACTTCGACTGGGTGCTGACGCTCCTGGCGGTGGTCATCTCCCTGTTCGGGACGTGGATGATCTACAACGCGCAGCCCGACGCCGGCTACTGGAAGAAGCAGCTCATCGGGCTCGGCGTCTCGGCGGTCGTGATGCTGGCGGTGGCCTTCACCGACTACCGCAAGCTCGTCCACATCGCGCCGGCCTTCTACGCCTTCGGCCTCGTCCTCCTCGTCGTCGTGCTCATCCCCGGCATCGGGCTGAAGATCAACGGGCAGCGCTGCTGGATCGGCGTCCCCGGACTCGGCCAGTTCCAGCCCTCGGAGTTCATGAAGATTCCGACGGTGCTGATGCTGGCGCGCTACTTCGGCCGGCCCCGCGGCTCCGTGCTCACCGTCCGCGAGACTATCGTCGGCCTCGGCATCCTCATCCTGCCCGTCGGCCTCATCATGCTCGAGCCGGACGCGGGTCAGGCCATCACCTACTTCCCACTGCTCGCCGTCGTCCTCTTCCTCTCGTCGGTGCGGATGTGGCTCGTCATCGCGGCGCTCGTCCTCGGCACGGCCTCGATCCCCGCGGCCTGGGTCGTCGGCGTCAAGACGGGCGCGATTAAGCCCTACCAGCAGGAGCGCATCAACGTCATCCTCGACCCCGAGAACGCAGACCGCCGCGGCTTCGGTTACCACACCTGGCAGTCGATCCTGACGGTCGGCAAGGGCGGCCTCTGGGGCTCCGAGCAGAAGGGCGCGGCCTCGCAGAGCCAGTTGAAGTTTCTGCCCGAGCCGCACACGGACTTCATCTTCGCCGTCACGGCCGAGAACACGGGCTTCGCCGGCTGCTTGCTCCTGCTTCTGGCCTACGCGGTGCTTTTGACGAAACTGATTCACGGGGCGCGTCGCGCGCCCGACCGCACGGGCATGCTCGTCATCATGGCCATCGTCGGCGGCCTCGCCTTCCAGATCTTCATCAACGTCGGCATGGCCCTGGGCCTCCTGCCGGTCATCGGCGTCCCGCTGCCCCTGATGAGCGCGGGCCTCTCCGCCATCCTCTCGACCTCCGTCGCCATCGGCTTCGCCATCAGCATCCGCCTCCGCCGCTTCGTCAACTGAGGCGGCGCGGGGCGAAAGCCTTTCCGCCCGACCGCAATAGAGTGTTATCCTCCGACACACCCGAAGGGCGTCGAATCTATGTCAGTCGAAGTCGTCAAGAAGCAGTTCAGCATCGAGGATTACTACAGGATCGCCGCGGCCGGCGTCTTTCGGGAAGACGACCGCGTCGAGCTGATAGAAGGCGAGATCATCGAGATGAGTCCAATCGGCAGCCGCCACGCCGCCTGTGTCGGGAGGCTGACCGAGCTTCTGGGAGACCGGGCGCGAAGCGTCGCAATGCTCTGGGTGCAAAACCCCGTCCAAATTAACGACTACTCCGAGCCGGTGCCCGACGTCACCCTGCTCAGGCGGCGCGCCGACTTCTACGCGCACGCCAAGCCGTTGCCGGAGGACGTGCTGCTCCTCGTCGAAGTCTCCGACACCACGGTCAACTACGACCGCAAGGTCAAGCTCCCGCTCTACGCGCGCGGCGGCGTCCCGGAGGTGTGGGTCGTCAACCTGTCCGAAGAACTCATCGAGGTCTACGCGCGTCCCGCGGACGGGGCATACCAGGAGACGCGACTCGTCAGGCGCGGCGAGAGCGTGACGGCTTCGGCGATAGACGGCCTGACCGTTGAAGCAGACGCCGTCCTCGGCTAAGGAACCCCCGGACAATCTCTCCAAGTCCCAACGCTTCCCCGCTCGCCTTTTCGCGGAGGGGTCGTTTATACTGAGGCCGCCTGTCCTGAATGCCTGAACCTAAAACCTTCCGGCACGGCGCGCGCTGACGACGCAGGCTTTATGTGGCGTCCGGCGTCGCGCACAACACAGCAGACAGGGCCGAAGATTTTGGCGGGGCCGCCGCGTGCGCGTCGGGAGAGTTCTACCGCGCGCCGCCGGCGACGCCCCGTTTGAGAAGTTTTACGCGAGGGCCGCCGGACGGCCGTGGGCTCCGGGCGCGACGAACAGTCGGGCGCGCCGCACGCCACGGCCGGGCTGCGAAGGCCGGAAGGAAGCCGCCCCGTTGGGGCGCGCGCCCTCCGAGCCCGACGCGCCGCATGCGTCCCCCGCGGCGGACGGAGTTTCCCAGGTGAACAGTTCGGAACGCTTCCGCGCGCGCGGGGCCACACGTGGCCGAAGCGCGGGCGGCGGGTGCGGCGGTGCAGGCGGGCGCGAGGGCGCCCCCGCAGACGCGCGCGCGCCGCGGCGGGGCGTTAAGTCCTCTTCCTCAAGAACCCTTCCGCACAGCAGCGCGGGCCGGCGGTGCCCCAGCGCTCTTCACGCGCCCGACCCTTCGGGCTCCACACCACCCATGGGCCGCGCGGCCCACACCTTCCAGGAGACCTTTTCACACAGATGCCCAAAGAGATGATTGTCAGCGTCAACGGGCGCGAGAAGAAGATCGCGATTGTCGAGAACGGGCGCGTCACCGAGTTCTACATCGAGCGCGGGGAGAGCACCCAGGGGATCGTCGGCAACATTTACAAGGGGCGCGTCATGCGCGTCCTGCCCGGCATGCAGTCGGCCTTCGTCGACATCGGCCTGGAGCGCGACGCCTTCCTCTACGTCTCGGACTTCTTCGACGAGGAGGAGGAGTTCGAGCGCATCGTCGTCGACAAGAAGAAGTCCGAAGGGGCGGACGACGAGGCGGCCCAGCGCGCCGCGGTCGAGCGCATCGAGCGCTCCCGCGTCGAGCGCGAGCGCGCCGCCGAGCAGGCGCAGGCCGAGGCCGAGCCCGAAGGCGAGGGCGAGGGCGAAGAGGAGGCGGTGGCTGCCGCCCCGGCGGAGATTCAGGAACTGACGGCCGAAGAGGAGGAGGAGGTCGCCGAGGCCGCCGCGGCCGCCGAGCCGCAGCCAGCCCAGGCCGCCGAAGAGAGTAGCCGTTCGTCGCGCCGCCGCAAGCGCCGCCGCGGCGACCGCGGCGGGGAGGCCGAGCCTGCTTCGAGCACCGGCGAAGTCCCGCCGGGCGTCTCCTTCCCCGCGGAAGGGCTCGCGGGCGAAGACCTCTCGACGCCCTTCGGCGCGGGCGCGGACTCTTTCGAGCGCATCGTCGACGAAGAGGAGTCGGCCGCCGAGGAGGGCGCGACCTTCAAGGACGCGCGCCTTCAAGAACGCTTGAGCGACCAGACGCGCGCCGTCGAGTTCGACATCGAGCCGACGACCAGCACGGAGGTCGGCTCGCTGCTCGGGGGCGGCGTCGGCGCCGGGGGCGGCTTCGAGCGCATCGCGGACGACGAAGAGGCCGGGGAGGAGACGCACGCGCGCCTGCACGCAGTCCAGCCCGAGGTGGCCGCCACGGTCGCCGAGTTCGTCGAAGAGGAGGCCGGCCCGGACGCCTTCGCCGGCACGCAGTCGTTCGAGCGCATCGCCGACGACGAAGAGTCGCCCGCGCCGGCCGCGTCGAAGAAGTCTTCGAAGAAGTCTTCCAAGAAGTCTTCCAAGAAGGCCGCCGCGGCGCAGGCCGAGGGAGGCGCGGAGCCGGCCGCCGAAGAGGGCGAAGCACCGGCCGCTTCGAAGAAGAAGGCTTCGAAGAAGTCTGCCGCGAAGGGGTCTTCGAAGTCCGGCTCGAAGTCTTCGAAGAAGTCTTCGAAGAAGGCCGCGGCCGAGGGCTCGGGCGAAGACGCGGACGCCGAGGCGTCGGTCACGCAGCGCCCGCCGCGCGGCGAGTTCGCGCGCCGCGGCGGGCGCCGCCGCCGCAAGCCGGGCAGCGGCCCCGGCGGCGAGCAGGAGAACGGCAACGGCAACGAAGAGGCAGAGACTTCCGCCCCGGACGACAACGGCGCCGCCGAGGTCGTCGTCGAAGCCGCGCCCGAGCCGCAGCCCCCCGCCCCGCAGCCCGAGCCGCGCGCCGAACGCCGTGAGCGGAGTGAACGGAGCGAACGCAGTGAACGCAGCGAACGGAGCGAACGGAGCGAACGGAGCAGCCGCGGGCGCGACAGCCGCGGCGGCGGCGACCGCAACCGTGAGAGCCGCGACAATCGCGACAGCCGCGACAGCCGTAGCAGCCGCGGCGGCGACAACCGCGCGAGCGGCCGTGACGGAGACCGTGAGGGCGGACGCGAGTCGCGCCCCGCGCCGCGCGAGGCCGGCGGACGCGGCCGCGGACGACAGCCGATGATTACTGACCTCCTCCGCGAAGGTCAGGAGATCATCGTCCAGATCGCCAAGGAGCCCATCGCCGCGAAGGGCGCGCGCATCACCTCGCACATCGCGCTCCCGGGCCGCTTCCTCGTCTACATGCCGACCATCGAGCACGTCGGCGTCTCGCGCAAGATCGAGTCTGACCAGGAGCGCCAGCGCCTGCGCAAGCTCATCCAATCAATCGTCAAGGAGGAGGACGTGCCCTCGGGCGGCTTCATCGTCCGCACGGCCGGCGTCGGCATTTCGGAGCAAGACCTACGCGACGACGCGCGCTACCTCATCCGCACCTGGCGCGACATCCGCAAGAACGCCGAGAAGGCGAAGTCCGCGACCATGGTTCATAAGGACCTCGACCTCGTCCAGCGCCTCTTGCGCGACCAGCTCTCCGACGACTTCGCCGCCATCCGCTGCGACACGGAGGAGGAGTACCTCGAGATCGTCGAGTTCATCAACCGCATCCAGCCGCGCCTGGTGAACCGCGTCAAGCTCTACACGCGCGAGGAGCCGATCCTCGAGACCTACGGCGTGCAGGCCGAGATCGACAAGGCCATCAAGCCGCGTGTGTGGCTCAAGTCGGGCGGCTACCTCGTCATCAACCAGACCGAGGCGCTCGTCGCCATCGACGTCAACACCGGCAAGTTCGTCGGCCGCGGCGGCACGCGCCTGGAAGACACCATCACGCGCACCAACATGGAGGCGGTCGAAGAGATCGCGCGTCAGGTTCGCCTGCGCGACCTCGGCGGCATCCTCGTCCTCGACCTCATCGACATGGAGGAGCGGCGCAACCGCGCCCGCGTGTTGCAGGCCTTGCAGGACGCGCTCCGCCACGACAAGTCGCCGACGAAGGTGCTTTCGTACAACGACTTCGGCCTCGTCATCATGACGCGCAAGCGCGTCAAGCAGTCGTTGGAGCGGACGCTCTGTAGCCCATGCCCCTACTGCACGGGCGCGGGGCTGGTGAAGTCGGCGCAGACGGTCTGCTACGAGATACTCGAAGAGGCGCGCAGCCTCGCCCGCGCCAACGAGGGAGAGCGCTTCAAGCAGACCACGCTCCGCCTCAACCCCGAGGTCGCCCGCGCCCTGCGCTCCACCGAGCGCGACGTGCTCTCGGAGATCGAAGCCTACCTCGGCCCCATCGACATCGACTCCGACGAACACGTCCACCAGGAGCAGTTCGACTTCGCGTTCATCTAAGAAGCGTGCTGGGTGCTGGGTGCTGGGTGCTGGGTTAAAGACACCTACTACCCAGCACCCAGCACCCAGCACCCAGCACCCACTTCTCACATGGGAAAGCTCCGCACATTCTGGAAGGGCCTGATCGCGGGCGGCGCGGCGGGGGCGGGCGTGGCGGCTCTGGCGGCCGTGAACGCGGCCGTGGCGCGCGAGGCGCCGGAGCCGGAGACGGGCGCGGTCGGCGGCGAGGCGGGGACTTACCAGTGGAAGCACGGGCAGATTTTTTACCGCCACGCGGGTGACGAAGGCGCGACGCCCGTCCTCTTCGTCCACGGCATCGGCGCGGGCGCGCGCTCGTTCATGTGGCGGCGCAACTTCCTGTCGCTCGCGCGCGACTTCCGCGTCTACGCCTTAGACCTGCTCGGCTTCGGCTACTCCGACAAGCCCGCGGGCGCGCCCTACTCCGCGGAACTCTACGTCGAGTTGATTTCAGACTTCCTGCGCGAAGTGGTCGGAACGCCCGCGGGCGTCGTCGCGCACACGCTCTCGGCGGCCTTCGCCGCGCGCGCGGCCGACGAGCAGCCCGAACTCTTCAACTCGCTCGTGCTCGTCTCGCCCACGGGTGCCGACCACCTGAGCGCGCGCCCGGGCATGACGGGCGCGGCCTTCTACGGCCTGCTCCACTCGCCCGTGCTCGGCACCTCTTTTTACAACGCCGTGACGAGCGAGCGCGGCGTCCGCGACTACGCGCGCAAGCAGCTCTTCTACGAGCGGCGCTTCGCCACGCCCCGCCTCGTCGCGCACTACTACGCCGTCAGCCACCTGCCCGGCGCGCAGTACGCCGCCACGGCCTTCCTGTCGGGCTACCTCAACACGGACATCCGCGAGCCCTTCGCGCGCCTGCGCCAACCCGTCACGCTCGCCTGGGGCAAGCAGGACACGACCAACCCCATCGACCAGGCCGGCCAGCTTCTTTCGCTCAACCCCCGCGCCCGCCTCGAAGTCTTCGACCGCTGCCGCATGATGCCGCAGGAGGAGCACGCCGAGCGCTTCAACGCGCTCCTGCGCGACGCCTTCCGCGCCCGACCTTCGGGTTGAGATAGTTATAGTCTCCCGTTTTTTTTCGGAGTATAGTCGGGACGTTAACGCCCCGAACATTTGCCCCGAGCGTAAGCCCTAGCGCTCGAACGCAGTCCAACACGACGCCTTACGTTAAAGAGATGGACGGACACGAAAGCCTCATATACCGGCTCAACGAGCATGACCAGATATGTTTCGTCGGCGAGGGTTGGGCGCGGTTTGCGGAGGAGAACGACGCCCCCGGCCTCGCCGACGAGAAGGTGCTGAACCTTTCGCTGTGGGACTTCATCAACGACCTGGAGACCGCGCACCTCTACCGCGAGATCGTCCGCCGTGCGCGCGAGGGGCGGCGGGTCGGGTTCAGGTTCCGCTGCGACTCGCCCGCGCGCCGCAGGCTCCTGCGGATGGAGGTCACGGCGCACGAGGGAGGGGGCGTGCAGTTCGAGACCGTGACACTGCGGGCGGAGCAGCGCCCTTACCAGCCGCTGCTCGACGTGCTCGTGCCGCGGACGAAGGAGCTGCTGCGCGTGTGCAGCTGGTGCAAGAAGTTCGACGTGGGCGGGGGCACCTGGGAGGAGGTCGAGGTGGCCGTCGCGCGCCTCGGGCTCTTCGAGCGCGAGGGGCTGCCGCGGCTGACCCACGGCATGTGTCGGCCGTGCCACCTCTCCATCTCGGAGAGGCTCTCTGCGATCAGGAGTGGCGACGGCCGGGCACCTCAGGAGTAGATGTTCATCGGGCGCGTCAGCAGCTCGACCGGGTCTTCGACGTTGAGGGCCTCGCGGACGTAGTAGGCCTCGCCGGCGGCGACGTTGATGAGGGAGCCGGCGTAGCGCCAGCGCGCCTCGAGCTGTTGGAGGAAGCCCTTCTCGCTGATGCGCGTGACCGGCTCCTGCGAGTCGGGGTCGTAGAACTGCGAGCGGTGGGCGAGGATGGCGCGGAGCTTGTCCTCGACGAACTCGGAGACGTCCACGATGAAGGAGGGCGCGACGAGGCGAGAGTAGGCCGCGTGAGCGAGCGCGGGCATCGGCACCGAACCCTGGCCTTCGCCCTCGTCGTAGCGGCGCAGGGAGGCGAGCCGGGCCGCCTCGCGCACGAGCCGCGCGGTCGCGGCGTGGTCGGGGTGCGGGTCGTCCCAGTGCGCGGTAAGAATGATCTTGGGCTTGTATGTCCGGATGACGCGCACGAGCGCGGTGCGCGCGTCGTCGGTGACGAAGACGTGGCCGTCGGGCTGGTCGAGGTTGACGCGCACGTCGAGGCGCATGATCGCGGCGGCGGCGCGCGCCTCCTCGTAGCGCTGCTCGGGCGTACCGCGCGTGCCCATCTCGCCGCGCGTCACGTCCACGACGCCGGTGCGCCGCCCCAGAGATTTGAGCTTGAGGAGCGTGCCCGCGCACGTCAGCTCCGCGTCGTCGGGGTGCGAGTAGACGGCCAGCGCGTCCAGCTCAAGCGAAACCCCTCCCCCGTACACGACCTCGCTCATAAGCCCTCTCACTCCCCCTTGAAGTCGAAGCGGCAGCGGACGCCCTGCTCGCGCCCGGTGTCGTAGATGATGGAGACGTTGGTGACGGTGAACTCCCAGTGGAAGTTGCGGCGGCAGAGGTGCCGGACGACCTCGGCCAGCTTGTCCGGGTTGATGTCGCCGTGCGCGAGCGTGACGTGCGGCTGCCACTCGTCCGGGTGGTAGTAGTGCGCGACCGCGCCGGGCACCGACTGTCTGACCCCGTCCCAGATCGCTCGGTGCAGCTCCGAAAGGGCGGGGCTGCGCACGACCGAGATGTAGAGGATGGGGTTGGCGACGGTGAAGATGCCGAGGCCGGCGGTGCGCACGCGGAAGGGCCTGGTGCGCGCGGCTAAGGAGCGCAGGAAGTCGGCGCAGGCCGACTCTTCGTACTGCTCGGCGACCTGGAAGGAGAAGTGCGGGTAGGGCGTGACGTAGAGGCCGCGCACGTCGAACTTCTGCCCCAGCTCCTCCCAGATGGCCTCGACCCGCGCGTAGTGCTGGTCGTCCAGCAGCGAAACCACGCCCTGCATCAAGCTTTGCCCTTCTCGACCGACGGCTTGTTGAGAACTCCGCGCCAAGGTGTAGCGCGAAGCCACGCCCGCGGTCAAGCCGGGAAGGGTGTCGGGTGCTGGGTGCTGGGTGCTGGGTAAAGTCAAGCTGCCTTTACCCAGCACCCAGCACCCAGCACCCAGCACCCTCTCCTTCACCCTTCCGCCCCGCTGTGATAGCCTTTGCACGCTCCCCGAAAGGATGAAGGTTCGATGAGGCTGACGGTGCTCGGGTCGGGCACTTCGGTGCCGCACCCGCGGAGGTCTGCGTCGGCGCACTGGGTCGAGGCCGAGGGCGGGACGCTGCTGCTCGACTTCAGCGCGCCGGCCGTGCACCGCATCGCGGAGGAGGGGCTCGACTGGGCCGACCTCGACGCCGTGTGGGTCAGCCACTTCCACCTCGACCACGTCGGCGGACTCGCCCCCTTCCTCTTCGGCACGAAGCACGCACCGCAGACGCGAGGGCGACGCAGGCCCTTCAACGTCTACGGCCCGCGCGGGACGAGGAAGCTCCTGCAAAGTTTCGACGAGGCGGGCGGCTACAAGCTCTTCGAGCAGCCCTTCCCCTTCGAGGTCAGAGAGGTCTCGCCGCGCGCCGAGTTCGAGATACTCCCCGGCCTCCGCGCCAAGACCCTCTCGACGCCGCACACGAGCGAGAGCCTCGCGCTGCGCCTCGAAGACGCGGGCGGCACGTCGCTTGTCTACACCTCGGACACGGGCTACACGGAGGCGCTCGCGGGCTTCGCGCGCGCAGCCGATCTCTTTCTGTTGGAGTGTTCCTTCTTCCGGGAGAAGCCCGTCAAGCTGCACCTCGAACTGTCGGAGGCGATGCGGCTCGCCGGGTTGTCGGGCGCGCGGCGGGTCGTGCTCTCGCACCTCTACCCGGAGTGGGACGACGTAGACCTCGCCGCCGAGGCGAAGCGGCTCTGGGACGGCGAGACGTTGGAGGCGCGCGACGGACTAAGGGTCAACATTGGGGAGTGAGATGAAAGACAGAATGTCGCTCACCGCAGTCTCGGTCTTCCTGCTCGTCGTCTCGGCGCTCTGCCTCTTGCCGCCCGCGAGGCGCGCGCGCGCGCACGACGGGACGAAGGAGCCCTTGCTGCTCGAAGTCGGAGGCGAGACGAAGGGCAAGACGCCCGACGTGCCGGCCGAGCTGAAGGTCGTCTCCTACAACATACGTTACCGCGCGGGCGAAGACCTGAAGCAGCTCGCCAGGCTGCTCAAGGAAGACCCCGACATCGGCGGCGCGCAGGTCATCGGCTTGCAGGAGGTCGACCGCAACAAGCGGCGGACGGGCAATGTCAACACCGCGCGCCAGCTCGCTGAAGAGCTGGGGATGCGCTACGCGTGGGCCGCGCCGCCCTCCACGGACGAAGAAGAGGAGGAGACGGGCGTCGCCATCCTCAGCGTCTTCCCTCTCAAAGACGTGACCCGCGTCCTGCTCAAGCACGAGGGGCCGGAAGGACGACGACGCGTCGCCGTCGGCGCGACGGTGCAGTTGGGCAAGACGCGCGTACGCGTCTACTCCGTCCACGCCGAGACGCGGATGCCGGTCGAGAAGAAGGTCGAGCACTGGCAGGCCGTCCTCGAAGACCTGCGGCTCCACGCCGGCACGGCGGCCATCGTCCTCGGCGACTTCAACACCATCAAGGGCAAGGACGTGAAGGCCGCCCGCCGCCTCTTCACCGACGCGGGCTTCCGGACGCCGCTCTCCGACGACGAGACGACCTGGAAGACGTTCGTCGTCCAGCTCAAACTCGACTGGCTCTGGCTCCGCGGCCTCGAAGCGCGCTCCTCCGGCATCGACAAGGACGTAGACCTCTCCGACCACTGGCCGCTCTGGGCGACGATCAGACTTCCCGCCCCGACGAGTGCAAAACCGTAGGCGGAAATTAACCACAGAGACACAGAGGCACGGCTCGTCGAGTTAATCCCGCAACGGGCCGTGCCTCTGTGTCTCTGTGGTCAATCCTATCTGACTCTAATCTCGACGCGGTTCTGTTCGAGGGCGTTGCCGGTCGCGCGCTGGAACTCGGCGATGGCCTTGTTGAGTTCGGTCTGCGCGCGCAGCTCGTTGCCGCGGGCGGTGGCGAGCTGCGTCTGTCGTTCGAGGACGAGGAAGACCGTGCTCTGCCCCGCGTCGAGCTTGCGCTGCTCGGAGGCGTACTGCTGCTCGGAGGCGGCCCGCGCCGAGGCCGCCGCGCGCAGGCGCGACTCGGCCGTCTTCACCTGCTGCAGGGCGTTGCGCACGTCCACCTGGATGAGCTGCTCCAACTGCTCGCGCTGCGTGTGGATGCGCTCCTTGTCCACGAGCGTGCGCCCCAGCTGCGCCTTCGCCGTCGAGTTGCGGAACGGCAGGTTGACCGTGACGCCGACGCGGAAGTTTGTGAAGCGATTCGTCGCGAGGTTCGCGAGCGACTGCCCCTCGCCGCCGATGAGCTGGCCGGGGATAGTCGCCACGGCCGGCTCGGGGATCGGCAGAAGGTTGCTGCCGGGGAACTGTTCGTTGACGATGCCGATCAACTGATTGATGCGGTTGCGCGTGTCCACGCTTGAGGCCGCGAGCGGGTTCGAGGCCGTCGCGTTCGATGCGCCCGCGAGGCCGACCATGCCGTACGAGGCGACGAGGTCGACCTGCGGCCTCGTCTGCTCGCGCGCGAATCGCTGCTCGATCTCGTTGATCTCGCGCGCCACGTCAGACGAGAGAAGCTCGGGCCGCGACTTGAGCGCGTACTGCATCGCGTCGTCGAGCGCGACCTGCGGCGGCGCCAGCTCGACCGACTCCGAGGGCACGATGGCGACGCCCCAGATGGGGGCCTCGCGGTTCTCGGCGACGAGGTTCTTCAAATTGTTCTCGGCCCGGTTCACGTCGTCGAGCGCCGAGTAGACGCTCTGCTCGAATCCCGAAATCTGCGCCTCGGCCGCGACCACGTCGATGGGGGCGAGCATGCCCTCGCCGACCAGACGCTTGTTGTGCTCCAACTGCTTGCGCGCGTCGCGCACGGCCTCGCGCTGAATCTGCAGGTTGCGCAGAGCGTAGACCAAATCCCAGTAGGCGCGCTGGACGTTCGTAATCGTCTCGACGGCGCGCTGGCGGAACTGCGCGTCGGTGAGTGAAAGGTTCTTCTTCGCGATCTCAATCGAGCGGCGGCTCTGGTCGAAGCCGAGTCCGCGCAGCAGGGGCTGCGTGTAGCTGAAGGTGAGCGAGGTCGGGTACTGCGGGTTGAGCGCCGCGAACTGGTTGTTCGTCGTCACGCGGTTGTTGACGAAGTCGAGCCGGTAGCCGCCGCCGTACTTCGGCGTCAGGCCCTGCACCGAAGAATTGCTGAAGAAGCCGGACTGCGTGACCGCGCCGGTCGAGCTGCCCGAGAGGAAGCTGGCCGCGGGCTGCTCCGTGCGCTCGTAGTAGGAGTTCGTCTGGAAGCGCGGGTCGTAGACGCCGCGCGCCGCCTGCAGGTCGAACTCGGCGGCGCGGACGTTCTGGCGCGCGACCTCGATGTCCTTGTTGTTTTCGAGCGCCAGCGCGATGACCTCCTGGACGGAGAGCGCGCGCTGCTCGCCCATGTCCACGCCGACGCGTTCGAGCGCGGGGAAAGGCGCGGCCTCATCGGCCTTGAAGTCGGGCGCGACCTGCGGCACGTTGAGCTGCGCGTCGGGCGAGGTGGGCACGCTCTCGCGGCCCGGGGCCGAGGGGCCGACGGGCGACTGCACCTGTCCGCCGGGCGCGCCGGGCTGCGGCTGCGCGGGCGCGGTCTGCGCGGGCGCTTGCGGCGCGGGCAGGTTCGTGTCGGGCGGCGCGGTCGGGGGCACCGCGGGCTGCGCCGGCTGCTGGCCCTGCGCGGGCGCGGCGGGGTTCGTGGACTGCTGCGTCTGCGACTGCGTGGGCGAGGCGGTCTGTGGCCCCTGCGCGGGCGCGCCCGTCTGCGCCGGAGGATTGTTCGAAGAGGGCGCAGGCTGCTGCGTCGTCTGCTGCCCGGCGAACATCGAGCCGGCGAACCGCGCCGTCTCCTGCGCGCGCAGAGGCGCCGCCTGCGCGAAGAGCAGCGACAGAGTTAGTAGACTGAAAAGCGATTTACGATTTCGCGTTGACATAATATTCAGACCCGTATGACTTGACCCTTACTGTCTCCCGAGCATCCCGAAGAGCGTCTGCGCGGCGGAGGCGGCGCGGCGGCGCATCCACGCGAAGGGCGCGGCGGCGCGCGCCCACGCGCGCGAGAAGATGCGGCTCTGCGCCACGTCGTCGAAGAGCGAGTAGAAGACGGGCACGGCGAGCAGCGTCAGCAGCAGACACAGGCTCTGGCCGCCGACGACCAGCACGCCGATGGAGCGGTTCGTGCCCGCGCCCGGCCCCGTCGAGAGCGTCAGGGGCAGCATGCCCGCGACGAGCGCGACGGTAGTCATCAGGATGGGGCGCAGGCGGTCGCGGTTCGCCTGGATGATCGCTTCGAGTCGCTCCATGCCGTGCGAGCGCAGCTCGTTCGTGTGGTCGATCTGGAGGATCGCGTTCTTCTTCACCACGCCGAACAGCAGCAGCAGCCCGAGGCCCGAGAAGATGTTCACCGTCTGCCCCGTCAGGAGCAGGCTGAGGATGCCGAAAGGTATCGC
>JAFAZX010000072.1 GCA_019239425.1 Acidobacteriota bacterium | reverse complement strand
CTCCTGCGTGTAGAAGTTGCCGTCCGAGCCGAGTTGGTGGAGTTTAGGAAACTTCCGGCTCTCGATGCGGAAGCCCTGGTCTTCCGTGAGGTGCCAGTGCAGGACGTTGAGCTTGACGGCGGCCATCGCGTCGAGGTTCCGCTTGAGCACTTCCATCGGCTCGTAGTGCCGCCCGATGTCGATGAGCAGCCCGCGCCACGGGAAGCGCGGCCGGTCGTTGATGGAGACGGCCGGGACGTAGAAGCCCGCGCCGTCGCCCTCGACGAGTTGCAGGAAGGTTTCGAGCCCGCGCAAGCACCCGACGACGTTCGGCGCCTTCAGCACGGCCTGCCGGTCGCCCACTTCGAGCGTGTAGGATTCGTCCTCCGACACGTCCGGCACGTCCGGCCCCGGCCCCGCCGCCTCGACGACGAGCGCGGCCGCGGCGGCGTCGGTCGCGAGTCCGCGCGCCAACTCCATGACGGTGCGACCTTCGAGGCGGCGCAGCATGCGCTCTATCCCTGCGCGCAGGCGCTCGTCCACGTGGCCGCGCGCGGCGACCGCGAAGGCTTTGGTGACGGCGAGCCGCCCCTCCCGGAAGTTGACAGATGCCGGGACGGGCATCAGGTTATGAGGCTGAGGCGCCCTCGGACGCGCCGCCGTAGTGAAGGCGTTCAGGAGACACGTCAGGGACAGGAGAAGCGCGAAGTAAGTTCTGGGTCTCATGTAATCCTCGGCGTGATTGTTCGGGCAGGTCTCAGGGTTCGCACGACGTTCGCAGCGTCGAGAGTTTCGCCCACGAGTCGGCCAGCGCGGCGTAACTTACGGTTTCATACTTGAAGTTACTAAAATCATGCCGGTAAAAACTTCTGAAACTTCGTGGGCATGAATTCGCTCAAGATCGGCATCAGCGGCGTGCGGGGCGTGGTCGGCGAGACGTTCACGCCGGAGCTTTCGGTCGCCTTCGCGCAGGCCTTCGGCACGTACCTCGACGCGGGGCGCATCCTCATCTGCCGCGACACGCGCACTTCGGGGCCGATGGTGCACGCGGCGGTCGTCGCGGGGCTGCTGGCCGCGGGCTGCGAGGTCGTTGACCTCGGCGTCTGCCCGACACCGTCGCTGCAACTCGCGGTCGGCTGGCTCGAAGCCGACGGCGGCGTCTCGATCACCGCCGGCCACAACCCGGAGCCCTGGAACGCGCTGAAGTTCGTGCGCGCGGACGGCCTCTACCTCAACGCCGCGCAGGCCGACGAGCTGCTCGACATCTACCACCAGGGCGAGTTCGACAAGGCCGGCTGGGAGCGCATCCGCGCCGACGTTGTTAAGCGCGACGCCGTCGAGCACCACCTCGAAGTTCTCACGAAAGCCTTCGACGCGGAGGCCGTCCGCGCGCGCCGCCTGACGGTCGCGGTCGACTGCTGCAACAGCTCGTGCTCGATGCTTTCGCCGCGCTGGCTCCGCGCGCTCGGCTGCGAAGTGCTGGTCTTGAACGACGATCCGACGGCCCCCTTCCCGCACGCGCCGGAGCCGACGCGCCGGACGATGGCGCAACTGCGCGCCGTCGTCACGGCGGGCCGGGCAGACTTGGGGCTGGCGCACGACGCGGACGGCGAACGTCTGGGGCTGGTCACGGAGAAGGGCGAGGTGCTCTCGGAAGAGTTGACGCTCGCGGTCGCCGCCGAGATACAGCTCAGGCGTCAGGTCGGCCCCGTGGTGACGAACGTCTCGACGAGCATGATGGTCGAGCGCGTCGCCGAAAGGTACGGCGCCCGCGTGATTCGCACGCCGGTCGGGCAGGCGTTCGTCTCGGAGGCGATGGTCGAGGCGGGGGCCGTCCTGGGCGGCGAGGGCAGCGGGGGCGTCGTCGTCCCTCGCGTGCAGTGGACGCACGACGCGGCGGCCGCGGCCGGACTCATCCTCGAACACCTGGCGACGACCGGAGAGACTCTGTCGGAGCTGGCCGCGGGGCTACCGCGCTTCTCGATGCTCAAGCACAACGTGGAGGTCGAGCCCGACCGCATCCACTCGCTCTTGCAAAGGCTGCACGACGAGTTGGAAGGGGAGGGCGTCGTTTACGACCAGACGGACGGTTTGAAAATCAACTGGCCGGACGGGTGGGTGCACGCGCGCGTCTCGAACACGGAGTCGATGCTGCGCCTCATCGCGGAGGCCGAGACGGAGGCGCGCGCGGCGGAGCTGCTCGACTGGGCGCGCGACCGCGTGGGTAGGTGAGACAGCAGGCGAATCAAGAACATGATGATGACGAACACTCTTCTCGCGTTTGTGTTGAGCCTCTCGGCGGCTGCGGGGAGCCTGCCGCCGGAGAATCGTGTGACGGCCGTCAAGGTCGCGGAGGTGCCCGGCTACACGGAGGGCGCGGTCGTCGGCCCGGACGGCTCCGTCTACGTCTCCGACGTTTACAACGGAACCATCTACCGCGTCGGCGCGGACGGCGAGGCGAAGGTGTGGGCGCGGACGCCCGCGCCGAACGGCCACAAGATTCTGCCGGACGGCACGCACCTCGTCTGCGACGGCAAGGAGCACGCGGTGCTGAGGCTCGACGCCGAAGGGCGCGTCATCGGCAAGGCAGCTTCGGAGTACGAAGGGAGGCCCCTGCGCGCGCCCAACGATTTGACGCTCGACCCGCGCGGCGGCTTCTACTTCACAGACCCCGGCGGCTCAAGCATCGAGAAGCCCATCGGCACGGTCTACTACGTCGACGCGCAGGGCAAGGTGCGTCTCGTGGCCGACGGGTTGGCCTTCCCGAACGGCCTCGTCCTGCGCCCCGACGGGAAGACGCTCCTCGTCGGCGAGAGCAAGCGGAACCGCATCCTAAGCTATACAATCGTCGCGCCCGGCAAGGCGGGACGGATGCGCGTCCTCGCCGAGCTGCCGACGAAAGGCGAGGGGCAGATCGCCAACGAGCCGGACGGGATGGCTCTCGACCGCGAAGGCAACCTCTACGTCGCGCACTACGGGATGCGGCAGGTGCAGGTCGTCAGCCCCGCGGGCAGAATCGTGCGCCGCTACGGCGCGGGGAACCTGACGACGAGCAACGTCGCCTTCGGCGGCCCGCGCCGCGACCAGCTCTACGTCACCGGCGCGCTCGCCGAAGAGACGACCAGCCGCGGCGGCCTCTTCCGCCTCGACCTGAGAAGGAGATGAGGGTGCTGGGTGCTGGGTGCCGGGTTCTGGGTAAAGACCTGCTCTTACCCAGAACCCGGCACCCAGCGCCCAGCACCCTTCTACCATGCGGGCCATACCGACACTGAAGATCAGCATCTCGGGCGTGCGGGGCGTGGTGGGCGAGAGCCTGACGCCGACGCTGCTGGTGCGCTTCGCGCAGGCGTTCGGGACATACGCGGGGGCGGGCACTATCTGCGTCGGGCGCGACACGCGCACGTCTGGCGAGATGGTGAGGCAGGCGGTCGTGGCGGGCCTGCTTTCGAGCGGCTGCCGCATCGTCGACCTGGGGGTCTGCCCCGTGCCGACCGTGCAGCTCATGGTGCGGCTCTTGCGCGCGCGCGGCGGCATCTGCATCACGGCCAGCCACAACCCCGCCGAGTGGAACGCGCTGAAGTTCATAGACTCCGCCGGCCTCTTCCTCGGCGCGGGGCAGGCGCGGCAACTCCTCGACATCTATCACCAGGGCGAGTACCGCAAGGTCGCGGGCGCGGAGATGCGCGCGGTCGAGCCACTGTCGGGGGCGATTGACCTGCACGTCAAAGCCGTCCTCGACGCGCTCGGCCCTTTACCTCAGGGCGCGCGCAGGCTCCGCGTGGCGGTCGACTCTTGCAACGGGGCCGGGTCGGTCGTCGCGCCGCGCCTGCTCGAAGCGCTCGGCGTCGAAGTCTTTCCCGTCAACGTCACGCCTTCGGGGACGTTCCCGCGCGGGGCCGAGCCTCTGCCGGAGAACCTCGTCGAGCTGTGTCGCGTCGTGAGGGAGCGCGGTGCGGACGTGGGCTTCGCGCAGGACATGGACGCAGACCGCCTGGCGGTCGTGGACGAGCGCGGGGTGCCGATTGGCGAGGAGTACACGCTCGTGCTCGCGGCGCGCTACGTCCTGGGCCGCGCGCCGGGGCCTGTGGTCGCGAACCTCGCGACGACGAGCGCGCTCGACGCTCTGGCCGCGCGGTTTGGCTGCCCCGTCTACCGCTCGAAGATCGGCGAGGCGAACGTGGCCGAAGAGATGCTCAGGCGCGGCGCGGTCGTGGGCGGCGAGGGCAACGGCGGCGTCATCTACCCGCGCATCAACTTCGCGCGCGACAGCCTCGTCGCCATGGCGCTCGTCCTCCACCTGCTGGCCGAAACGGGGGCGGCCGTCTCCGAGCTTCTGGCTGAGCTGCCGCCGTCCTACATGGTCAAGGAGAAGATGGCCTGCCGCTCAGACCGCATCCGCGCGGCGCTGAAGGCCGTGAGCGAGGCGTACGCCGGTCGGCCTTCGGACTTGCGCGACGGGGTGAAGGTGACGACCGAAGGGGGCTGGTTCCTCGTCCGCGGCTCGAACACCGAGCCGATCATCCGCCTCGTCGCCGAGGCCGAGACCGAAGAGCGCGCGCGCTCGTTGATTGAAGATGTGAGGGCGCTCGTGCTTGAGAGCATGAATGGGTGAACGCTCCCCTTCTTATGAAGGGAGCCTTCTTCAATCCCGCGCGAGTCAGGTAGTCGGCCGGAACCGTTCTGGCGTGTGGCCGCGCCGGTAGACCAGGATCGCGCGTTGAAATTCGATGACCGTCACGCCGTCCTGGTTGAAGCCGGTCGTCCGCAGCTTCACGATGCCCATCGCGGGCCGAGAGCGCGAGGGCCTCGCCTCCAGGACTTCGCTGCGCGCGTAGAGCGTGTCGCCCTCGAAGACCGGCGCCGGGAGCTTAACTTCGTCCCAGCCGAGGTTGACGGCGTTCATGGACACGTCGGAGACCGAGAGGCCGGTGACGAGCGCGAGGGTGAAGGTCGAGTCCACGAGCGGCCGCTTGAACTCGGTGCGGGCGGCGTAGGCCGCGTCGAAGTGTATGGGGTTGGTGTTGACCGTCAGCAGCGTGAACCAGATGTTGTCGGCCTGCGTGACGGTGCGCCCGAGCGGGTGCTCGTAGATGTCGCCCACCTCGAAGTCCTCGAAGACGCGCCCCTGCCAGCCCTGCTTAGTCGCCATCCCGCTCCCTCCTCGTTAATATAATACCCTGTCAAACTCACCCGGCCGGAGCGAAGACCGAAAGGTCGGCGGCGACGGCTCTGGAATCTTCGAAGGGGAAGGACGCGCGGACGCCGTGAGCGAAAGTAGACTCGCCTTAAAACACTTGGTCAGGGAGCCGGTCGAGGCGGGGCAGACGCCGCCGCTGCTCCTGCTCCTGCACGGGGTGGGCAGCAACGAGGAAGACCTCTTCGCCCTCGCCCCGTACCTGGATAAGAGGTTTCTGGTCGTGAGCGCGCGCGCGCCCGTCGCGCTCGACTACGGGGGCTACGGCTGGTTCCGCATCGACTTCACGCCAAGAGGGATGTCGGCCGACATCGGGCAGGCGAAGCGGAGTCTCTCGATGCTGCCGGGCTTCGTCGAAGGTCTGGTCGAGACCTACGGGGCCGACGCCGGGCGCGTCTACCTAGCGGGCTTCAGCCAGGGGGCGATGATGAGTCTGGCCCTTCTGCTCACGCGCCCCGAGAAGCTGGCGGGCGTGGTCGCGATGAGCGGGCGGCTGGCGGCGGACGTGCTGGAGGGCGAACCCGACAGGGAGGCTTTGGAGGGCAAGCCGGTTCTCGTCACGCACGGCCTTTACGACCCCGTGCTCCCCATCGAGAACGGGCGCGCGGCCCGCGACCACCTGAAGACCCTCCCGGTCAAGCTCACCTACCGCGAGTATCCGATGGGGCACGAGGTGAGTATGGAGAGCCTGCGGGACGTGACGGGGTGGCTCTCCGCGGCCCTCGACGCGGGACTTACATGAGGATACTTCTCGTCGAGGACGACGCGCGCATCGCACGCTTCGTCTCGCGCGCCCTGCGCGAGCAGGCGTACGCGGTGGACGTGGCGGCCGACGGCGAAGACGCGCTCTACAAGGCCTCGGTCAGCGACTACGACGCCGTCATCCTCGACGTGTTGATCCCCGCGCGCGACGGCTTCGAGGTCTGCCGCGAGCTGCGCTCGAAGGGCTCGGACGTGCCCGTCCTCATGCTGACCGCGCGCGACGCCGTGCCCGACCGCGTCAAGGGGCTGGACTCTGGCGCCGACGACTACCTGACCAAGCCCTTCGCGGTGGCCGAGCTGCTCGCGCGCCTGCGCGCGCTGCTGCGGCGTGGGCGCGTGGTGCGCCCCGCGCTCATCTCGGTCTCCGACCTGCGCATCGACACGCGCGCCCACGCGGTGACACGCGCGGGCCGCGCCGTCGAGCTGACCGCGAAGGAGTACGCGCTGCTCGAATACCTCGCGCGCGAGCGCGGCCGGGTGCTGACGCGCGCCGAGATCGCCGAGCACGTCTGGGACGAGAACTTCGACCCGCTCTCGAACCTCATCGACGTGAACATCAACCGCCTGCGCCGGAAGGTCGACGACGGCTGCGCCGTCCCGCTCATCCACACGCGGCGCGGCGAAGGTTACATGCTCGCGGCTCCGGAAGACTTACGCGTGGGCGGCGCTGGTGAGGGGGGCGGCCGTGTTTGACTCGATGCGCTCGCGCCTGACCTTCTGGTACACGGGCGTCCTCGCGCTCGTCCTCGTCGCCTTCGCCGCGGCCTCCTACGCGTACCTCGCGCGCGCCGCGCGCCAGCGCAACGACCAGTTGCTCGCCGACGACGCGCGCTTCCTCGCCCTGAACCTCGCGGCCGAGTTCGAAGAAGACCAGACGGGCGACAACGCCGCGCGTGAGGTCGCGCGCGACTTCCAGTTCGCGGACAGGCAGGCCTTCGTCTTCGACGAGCGGGGGCGCGTGGTCGCTTCGTCGGACGCCCCCGCCGGTGGGCGCGGCCGCGACGGTTGGCCTGACGATTCGGAACTTGCGCGAAGCCTCGCCGGCTTCGTCGAGGCGGCCCGCGCGTCCGGCCGCGCTTACACGACGGCAGACTTCGGGGCGAGCAGCGCCCGCGCTTACGTCGAGCGCACTTCGATTCGCGGGAGGAATTTCTTCGTCGCCGTCGCGCAGTCGCGGCGCGCGCAGGAGGAGGAGCTCGCGCGCGTGCGCCGCGCCTTCTACGTCGCAGTCCCGCTGGCGCTGCTGCTGGCGAGCCTCGGCGGCTACTTCCTCGCGCGCAAGAGCCTCGCGCCCGTCGTCGAGATGGGCGCGCGCGCCGAACGCATCGACGCGGAGAGCCTGGGCTCCCGCCTGCCCGTCGGCAACGGGCGGAGCGAGTTGGGCCGCCTCGCTCTGAAGTTCAACGAGCTGCTCGCGCGCCTCGACGTGTCGTTCGAGCAGCAGCGCCGCTTCATGGCCGACGCCTCGCACGAGCTGCGCACGCCCGTCGCCATCGTGTGCGGCGAGTCCGAGGTCGCGCTCTCGAAGGAGGCGCGCGCGCCCGAGGAGTACCGCGAGTCGCTGGCGATCCTGCACGACGAGGGGCGGCGGCTGACGCGCATCGTCGAAGACCTCTTCACGCTCGCGCGCGCCGACGCGGGCCAGTACGAACTCGCCCCCGTCAACTTCTACCTCGACGAGGCGGCGGCCGAGTGCGTGCGCGCCGTCCGCTCGCTCGCGGCGCGGCGCGGCGTCGTCGTCAGGCACGAGGAGGCCGGCGGCGAGATTCAGATGCGCGGCGACGAGGCGCTCGTCAGGCGCATGCTCCTGAACCTGCTCGACAACGCCATCAAGTACACCCCCGCGGGCGGCGAGGTGCGCGTCGAACTCGCGCGCGAGGGCGGCCTGTACGCGGTGCGCATCGCCGACACGGGCGCGGGCGTCCCCGCGGAGGCGCGCGCGCACATCTTCGAACGCTTCTACCGCGCCGACAGGGCGCGCTCGCGCGGCGGCGGCGCGGGCGGCGGCGCCGGGCTCGGACTCTCCATCGCCTCCTGGATCGCCGAGGCGCACGGCGGGCGCGTCGCGCTCGAACGCTCCGACAAAAGCGGCAGCACCTTCCTCATCACGCTCCCCGCGTCGGGCGCGACGGCCGGCGCTTAATCATCCTGTCATCTTCGGAAAGTTAAAATCCCTCACCACAAGAAACAGGCAGAGTCTTGACCGGAGTCATGGCGGGGGGGCTGCATCTCATCTCTGTAGTCGCGGTGTGTGTGGCGCTGGCGGGCGCGGCGCACGGCCGCCAGTCCGGCCAGACGCCGCAGAGTCCCGCCGCGACGACGCCGCAAACGCCCGCGCCCGCGCAGACGCCGCAGGCGGTGCAGACGCCCTCGCAGCCGCCGGGACAACTCGCACTCGACGAAGTCCTCCGGCTCGCCAACGCGCAGGTCTCGGGGCTGCGGCAGGCCGAGTTGAACGAGCGCGTCGCGGAGGAGGACGTGCGTCAGGCGCGCGCGGCCTTCCTGCCGAAGGTGACGGCCCCGCTCGACTACATCTACACCTCGCCCTCGTTCGGCCTCGCGCCCGGCGAGCCCCGCGTGCAGAGCTACATCGCCAACAACGCCATCAGCGAGTACCAGGCGCTCCTGAGCGTCACGGGGGACTTAGACCTCTCGGGCCGCCTGCGCGCCACGCTCGCGCGCAACCGCGCGCTCCTCGACGCCGCGCGCGCCGGCACGGAGGTCGCGCGCCGCACGTTACGGCAGGCGACGGTCGAGGCCTACTACGGGCTCGCGCTCGCCTCCGCGCAGCGCCGCGCGGCCGAGCAGAACCTCGCGGCGGCGCGCGAGTTCGAACACGTCACTTCGCTGTTGTTGAGCGGCGGCGAGGTCGCGAACGTTGACCTGACGCGCGCGCAGTTGCAGACCAACCAGCGCGAGGGCGAGCTCGAACAGGCGCGCGCCGCCGAAGAGGTGGCCGCCGCGGCCCTGCGCGTCTTCGTCGGCTACGAACAGGCGCGCGCGATTGCGTCGGCCGACCTCTCGACGCTCACCCCGGCGCCGGGCGAGGTCGAGCGCTTCACCGCCGAGACCGTCAAGCGCCGCCCCGAGTTCGCGCAGTTCGAGGCCGAGGCGCGCGCCGCCGAGCAGGACGTCAACGTCGCGCGCGCAGACCGGCGCCCCCAGCTCTCGTACGTTCTGAACGGCGGCTTCGACACGGACTCGCTCAGGCCGCCGCGCCTGAGGGAGCACGTGGGCACTTCGGCCGCCGTCAGCCTCTCGCTCCCGGTCTTCGACTGGGGCGCGGCCAGGAGCCGCGAGCGGCAGGCGCGCGTGCGCTTGCAGCTCGCGCAGAACGAGCGCGCGCAGGCCGAGCGCGGCTTCGCGCAGGAGTTCACCGCCTCGCGCACGCAAGCGCTCTCGGCGGCGGCCCGCGTCCGCCTGGCCGCGGAGGGCGTCAGGCTCGCCGAGAGTAACCTGAGCACCTCCGTCGCGCGCTACCGCGCGGGCGAGGCGCAGGTCGTGGAAGTGACGGACGCGCAGACGACGCTCGCCGCGCAGAGGCTCGCGTACGTCCAGGCGCTGGCCGATTACCAGCTGGCGCTCGCGCGCCTGCGACAGGCGGCAGGGCAATGAATGACGAGCGAGACAGGCCGGACTTGGAAGACGACCGGACGCCCGACGAGCGCGCGGCGGACGAGCTGAACGCCGCCGGGCCGGCGCCACGCGGGCGCGCCGAGGCCGCGCACGAAGCGGAGCGGATCGAAGCCGAGCGCAGGCGACGCGCCGTCGTCATCGCCGTGGCGACGGTCGCGGTCATCGCCGTCGTGGTCGTCGCGCTCATCATCCGCTCGCGCGGAGGCGGCGCGGCGGAGGAGGAGAAGAAGGAGGCCGCGGTCGTCAGCGTGAAGGTCGCGAAGGCCGAACGTGCGCCCATCGCCTCGGAGGTCACGGCGCTCGGCACCGTCTTCCCGCGCGACACGGCGCAGGTCTCGCCGAAGGTCAGCGGGCAGATCAGGCAGATGCCGCTCTGGAAGAACCGGACGGTGCGCGCGGGCGAAGTCATCGCGCTGCTCGAAGCCAACGACCTGCGCGCGCAGCGGGGCGAAGCCGCCGCCGCCTTGAACGAGGCGCGCGCCAGCGCGCGCTCGGTCGAGACCGGCACCATCCCGCAGAACACCGCGCAGGACGAGAAGGCCCTGCGCGACGCGCGCGCCGCCGTGGAGAACGCGCGCCGCACCTACGAGCGCCGCCTCGCGCTCTACAACGCGGGCGGCATCTCGAAGAAAGACCTCGAAGCCTCGCAGCTCGAACTGACCACCGCTGAGAATCAACTGCGGCTCGCGGAGGCGAACGTCGCTCTCCGCACGCGGTCTCTCAACCCGAACGAGCGCGCGCAGGCCGCGGCGCGCGTGGGCCAGGCCGAGCAGCATGTCGGCGCGCTCGACGCGCAGCTCGCATACGCGACGGTGCGCGCGCCCATCTCGGGCGTCGTCATCGACCAGGCGCTCTACGAGGGGAGCTACATCGCCTCGGGCACGACGCTCGTCACCATCGCCGACACGACGCAGGTCATCGTCAAGGTGCCCTTCGCCGACACGGTCGCGGCGCAGTTGAAGCAGGGCGACGTGGCGACCGTCCGGCCGACGGACTTGCCCGGCGAGCAGATGACGGGGCAGGTCACGCTCATCAGCCGCGCCGTCGACCCCGCCAGCCGCACGGTCGAGGTCTGGGTCACGCTCGACAACGGCGCGGGGCGCCTGCGCGTGAACGGCGCGGCCGAGGTCACGGTCGCCGCGAACGCGAAGTCGGAGTCGGTCGTCGTCCCCACGTCGGCCGTCACGCTCGAGGCGTCGAACGCGGACGAAGGCACCGTGATGGTCGTGGACGACGCGTCGGTCGCGCACGAGAGGAAGGTCAAGGTCGGCATCCGCGCGGGCGACAAGACGGAGATCGCCGAGGGGTTGCAGGGCGGCGAGACGGTCGTCGTCGAGGGCAACTTCTCGCTGCCCGACGGCACGAAGGTTGAGGTGAGCAAGGACGAAGAGGAGGAGAAGGGCACCGAGACGAAGTCCGACGAGGAGAAGGGCGGGGAGAAGTGACGCTCGCGCGACTCATCTCGGAGCAGAAGCGCGCGGTGCTCGTCCTCGTCGCGCTGCTCTGCGCCGCGGGGCTCTACGCCGCGTGGCAACTGCCGAGCGCCATCTTCCCGCAGACGGACTTCCCGCGCATCGTCATCACGCTGGACAACGGCGTCGTGCCGGCCGAGCAGACGCTCGTCTCGGTCACGCGCCCCGTCGAGGAGGCGATGAACGGCATCCCCGGCATCACGCGCATCCGCTCGGTGACGGCGCGCGGGTCGTGCGAGGTCAACCTCTTCTTCGACTGGAGCGTGGACATCAGGCAGTCGCTCCAGCTCGTGCAGGCGCGCCTGTCGCAACTGACGGCGCAGCTCCCGCCGCCCGCCGAGATACGGCGCGTCGACCGCCTGACATTCGCCGTCTTCCCCGTCGCGGGCTACAGCCTGACTTCGGAGACGCGCGACCCGGCCTCCTTACGCGACGTCGCCAACCTCGTCGTGCGCCCGCGGCTCGCGCGGCTCGCGGGCGTCGCGGCCGTCAACGTCGCGGGCGGGCAGGTGCGCGAGTACCAGGCCGTCATCGACCCGCAGCGGCTCGCCGCGCGCGGCGTCTCGCTGCAACAGGTCGTCGACGCCGTCAAGAACTCTAACCTCATCGCCAGCCCGGGACTCATCGAAGAGAACCACCAGCTCGAGCTCGCGCTCGTGAGCGGGCAGACGCTCACGTTCGACGAGCTGAACGCCATCGTCGTCGCGCACGTCAACGGCGCGCCCGTGAACCTCGGCGACGTGGCGACCGTCGGCCAGGGCGTCGAGCCGCAGTACACCATCGTCACGGCGGACGGGCGGCCCGCGGTGCTCCTCAACGTAGACCGCCAGCCCGACGCGAACACCGTCACCGTGGTCGACGAGCTGACCGCTGAACTCAAAGCCGTCCGGCCGCTGCTCCCGAAGGACGTGCAGGTCTCGACCTTCTACGACCAGTCGCTGCTCGTGCGCGAGTCGATGAAGTCGGTGCGCGACGCCATCCTGCTCGGGCTCCTCCTCTCGGTCGTCATCCTCTACGCCTTCCTGCGCAACTGGGGGACGACCTTCGTCGCCATCCTCGTCATCCCCGTCACGGTGCTCGTCACCTTCCTCGCGATGTGGCTCGTCGGCCTCTCGTTCGACCTGATGACGCTCGGCGGCGTGGCCGCGGCCATCGGGCTCGTGATCGACGACGCCATCGTCGTCGTCGAGAACATCTACACGCACCTCGCGCGCGGGCAGGGCCGGCGCAGGGCCGTCGAGGCGGCCGTCTCGGAGATCACCGTCCCCATCATCGGCTCGACCGTGACGCCGGTCGTCGTCTTCCTCCCCTTGACGCTCCTGACCGGAGTCACCGGCGTCTTCTTCCGCTCGCTCGCCCTGACGATGGCCGTCGCGCTGCTCACGTCGCTGGTGCTCGCGCTCTTCTTCACGCCCGTGCTCGCGGAGAGGTTCGTGAAGGCCAAGAGGTCGGAAGGCACGTCGAGAGACGAAGAGGAAGAAGAAGAACAAGGCGGTCGGTTCCTGCGCGCCGTCATCCGCCGCTACGAGTGGGTTCTGGGCCACGCGCTCGATAACCGCTGGGCCGTGCTCTTGATGATGCTGGCGGTGCTGGCCGGCTCCTACCTGCTCTACCGGGGGCTCGGCTCGGAGTTCCTGCCTTCGTTCGACGAGGGGGCGTTCGTCCTCGACTACATCGCGCCGCCCGGCTCCTCGCTCGAAGAGACCGACCGGATGCTCCGCCACGTCGAGGAGATGCTGAAGGAGACGCCCGAGGTCGAGAGCTACTCGCGGCGCACGGGGCTGCAGCTCGGCCTCTCCATCACGGAGCCGAACACGGGCGACTTCCTCGTCAAGCTCAAAAGCGACCGCTCGCGCTCGACCGAAGATGTCGAGAGCGACCTGCGCGGCGAGATAGAGAAGTCGGAGCCGTCGCTTCAGGTAGAGTTCGTCGGCATCCTCTCCGACCTCATCGGCGACCTGGTCAGTTCGCCCGAGCCGATTGAGATCAAGATCTTCAGCGAAGACGTGAAGGCGCTCGACGCGAAGGCCGAGGAGGTCGAGCAGGCGATCCAGAAGGTCTCGGGCGTCGTCGACACGAACCCGGGCGTCATCGTCAGCGGCCCGGCCGTCACCTTCAGAGTTGACCCGCGGCGCGCCGCGCAGTTCGGCGTCACGGCCGCCGACGTCGCCAGCGCGGTCACGACGGCGATGTCGGGCGACGCCTCGTCTTCGATCCTGCAGCAGGGGCGGCTCGTCAACGTCCGCGTCATCTACCCGGCCGGGCTGCGCACGTCGCTCGAAGCTCTGCGCTCGCTCCAGGTGCGCTCGGCGGCGGGCGCGCTCTTCCGGCTCGACCAGGTGGCCGAGGTCGCGTACGACAAGGGGCAGACCGAGGTCGACCGCGAGTCGCTCAGGCAGTACGTGCCGGTCACGGCGCGGCTCGAAGGCAAAGACCTCGGCACGGCCGTCTCGGAGATCAAGGCGCGGCTCGCGAAGGACGTGAAGTTCCCGCCCGGCATGACAATCGAGTACGGCGGGTTATATCAGGAGCAGCAGGCCAGCTTCCGGGAACTGCTGCTCTCGCTCGTCCTCGCGGTCGTGCTCGTCTTCATCACGCTGCTCATCGAGTTCCGCTCGTTCGCGCACCCCTTGGCGATAGTCGCGGGCGCGGTGCTCGCGCTCGGCGGCGTGCTGCTCGGGCTCTTCCTGACGGGCGAGACGCTGAACGTCGTGAGCTTGATGGGCATGATCATGGTCGTCGGCATCGTGGCGAAGAACGGCATCCTGATGCTCGACGCCGTCGAGGAGCACCTGGCGGCGGGCGACCGGTTGCGCGAGGCGCTGCTGCGTTCCGGCCGCAGGCGCTTCCGGCCCGTTTTGATGACTTCCTTGGCGGCCATCCTCGGGATGCTGCCGCTCGCCCTCGCGCTCGGCGCGGGCGCGGAGCTTTTGCAGCCGCTCGCCATCGCCGTCATCGGCGGCCTCGCCGTCGCGCTCCTGCTCTCGCTCGTCGTCACGCCGACCGTCTACGTCATGCTCCGGCGCGAGCCCGCGAGGTAAACCCAGACCCTTTTAGACAGGAGGCCAAACACCATGTCACTCGAACGGCGCGGCGCGCTCCTCTGCGCACTCGTCATCGCTTTTAGCCCCTGCGTGCTTCGCGCGCAGGCGAAGAGTCAGGCGGGCTACCACGTCATCAACCGTTACAAGCTCGGCGGCGAGGGCGGGTGGGACTACCTGACGCTCGACGCGAAGGCGCGCCGCCTCTACGTCTCGCACGCGACGCACGTCCTGGTCGTCGACGCGGACACGGGCGCGGTCGTCGGCGACATCCCCGACACGCCGGGCGTCCACGGCATCGCCCTCGCGGAAGAGGCGGGGAAGGGCTACGTCAGCAACGGGCGCGCCGCGACCGTCACGGTCTTCGACCTGAAGACCCTGAAGACGCTCAAGCAGATTCCGGTCGGCAAGAACCCGGACGCGATCATCTACGACGACGCCTCCCGGCGCGTCTTCACGATGAACGGCGGGAGCAGCGACACCACCGCCATCGACGTGAAGACCGACACGGTCGCGGGCACGCTCGCGCTCGGCGGCCGGCCCGAGTTCGCCGTCGCCGACGGGAAGGGCAAGGTCTTCGTCAACCTCGAAGACAAGAGCGCCATCGCCGAGTTCGACTCGCGGGGCCTCAAACTCGACGCGACGTGGCCCGTCGCGCCCGCGGAGGAGCCGTCGGGTCTCGCGTTCGACATCAAACACCGGCGGCTCTTCACGGTCGGCTCCAACAAGTTGATGGCGGTGGTGAACGCGGAGACGGGGAAGGTCGTGACGACCTTGCCCATCGGAAGCGGGGTGGACGCCGCGGCCTTCGACGCGGAGGCGGGGCTCGTCTTCAGCTCGAACGGCGAGGGCACGCTGACGGTCGTTCACGAGGACTCGCCCGACAAGTACACGGTCGTCGAGAACGTCAAGACGCAGAGGGGGGCGCGCACGATGGCGCTCGACCCGAAGACGCACCGCGTCTACCTCGTCACGGCCGAGTTCGGCCCGCCGCCCGCGCCCACGCCGGAGCGCCCGCGGCCGCGCCCGAGCGTCGTGCCGGACACCTTCACGCTCCTCGTCGTCGGCCGTTGAGACACGCCCGTCGGAATCCCGCCCGCCGGCAAATAAGCTTACGGGCGGGCGGCGGATGCCTTATGATGCGCCCCGGCGTTCGAGGGCATTCTGCCGTTTGAAGGGGGAGAGGCGATGGCGAAGGCTGGGCTGGTGGCGCTGATTCTGGGCGTGCTCGGGGTGCTGCTCGGGGGCGGCGTGTTGCTCGTGTCGCTCCTGCTGCCGGCCCTGACCGACGGGCGCACGAGCTGGGACGAGGCGCTGCTGGGCATCATCCCCGGCGCGCTGCTCCTCTGCATCTCGTTCGTCGTGGCGGCGGTCGGCCTCGTCGTGATGCTCATGCAGCGGAAGAAGCGGGCGCAGGCCGCGGTCTGACAACGGCCCCCACGCCGACTCGCGACAGTCTGCTTGTCGTCCGCCTGCGGTGGCTCCGTGCGGGCCGTAATGGCGGACGGGACACATCCTCACTGTCCCATTTCATAACCCCGCCCGGTCGCGGTAAGAAAAACTGAGAAATAATAACCAAGTACCCAAGACTTAAAACCCGCGCCGCACTATCATCCCTTCATGGAACACGAGCTGAATCATCTGAAGCAGCCGGTCGGCCTGCCCGTCTACTTCTGGGAGCCGCGCCGGCTGCCGGCGCGGGAGACTTTGGAGGGGCGTTACTGCCGGCTTGAGCCGCTCGACCCGGGCCGCCACGCCACCGACCTGTACGACGCCAACACCGTAGACCCGGAGGGGACGAATTGGACTTACCTCCCTTACGGCCCTTTCAAAACACTCAACGCCTACCTCGCGTGGATGGAGGAGACCTGCCGCGGCAAAGACCCACTCTTCTACGCGGTCGTCCCTCCGGAGACGAACCGGGCGACGGGCGTGGCGAGCTACCTGCGCATCGACCCCGCGAACGGCTCCATCGAGGTCGGCCACATCAACTATTCGCCGCTGCTCCAGCGCACCCCCGCCGCCACCGAGGCGATGTACCTCATGATGAAGCGGGCCTTCGACCTCGGCTACCGGCGCTACGAGTGGAAGTGCAACGCGCTGAACGCGGCCTCGCGCGCGGCGGCCGAGCGCCTCGGCTTTTCGTTCGAGGGCGTCTTCCGGCAGGCCGCGGTCGTCAAGGGGCGCAACCGCGACACGGCCTGGTACTCGGTCATCGACGGCGAGTGGCCCGCCCTGCGCGAGGCTTTCGAGCGCTGGCTCGACCCCTCGAACTTCGACGAGCAGGGGCGGCAGCGCACAAAGCTCAACGGCGTCCGAAGGGAGGGGCGGGCTTGAAGGAGCAGCAGATAGAGTCCGACATACGCCTCTTCATCGGCGAGACCTACGGCTCGAACTCGACCGCCTTCGTGAAGGGCGACGAAGTCCTGCTCGTGGACGGCATGGCGAGCCGGCGCGACGCGGAGGAGCTGCGCGAGAGGATCGAGGGCGGGATGGGGAAGCGCGTGCGGTTCATCATCGCCACGCACTACTTCAGCGACCACCTCGCGGCGCTCAGGCTCTTCCCCCGCGCCGAGATCATCGCGCACCGGAACTACCTCCACACCTTCACGACCGAGAGGCACCGTTCGGAAGAGGAGGAGGCCAACTTCGTCGAGCCGACGATGCTCGTCGACGACTCGCTGCTGGTCAGGTGGGGCCGCTACACGCTGGACGTGTTCCACAACCCCGGCCACACGATGAGCACGCTCTCCGTCGAAGTGCCGGAGGCAGACCTGCTCATGACCGGCGACACCGTCGTGGGGAACATCGCCTACATCGCCTACGCCGCCCCCGAGATGCTCCGCCAGGCGCTCCGGCGGCTGCAAAGGCGCGGGAGGGGCCGCCTCGTCTCAAGCCACATGGGCGTGCGCGAGGGCCGCGCCGTCGAACACGCGCTCTGTTATTTAGACCGTCTGGAGGCCAACGCCCGCACGGCCTGGCAGGATGAAGAGTCGGGCGACTCGGTGCTGCGGATTCCGCTAGAGGAGTGCCTGAGTCCCGGCCTGGAGCCCTCGCCCTTCGAGGCGCTTTTCCACGGGCGCAACCTCGAATCAATCGTCGGGCGCCACTTGATGAGGAAGGCAGAAGCCCGACCGTAAGGGAGGGCGTACGACTTCCGTCACGACACATGCAGAGTGAGACCGACGCCCTCCCTCACGGTCGGGCTTCTGCCTTGCTCTTAAGGAGGATGAAGACGTGGGCGAGAGGCTGACCTTCAGACAGGTGGACGTGTTCACGGGCGTGCCGTTCAAGGGCAACCCCGTGGCGGTCGTGCACGACGCAGACCGCCTCACGCAGGAACAGATGCAGGCCGTCGCGCGTTGGACGAATCTTTCGGAGACGACCTTCGTCTGCGCCCCGAGCGACGAGCGCGCGGACTACCGCCTGCGCATCTTCACGCCCGCGCGTGAGCTGCCGTTCGCGGGCCACCCGACCGTCGGCTCGGCCCACGCCGTCCTGCGCGGCGGCCTGCGGCCCCGCACGCCGGGCCGGCTCGTGCAGGAATGCGGCCAGGGGCTCGTCGACCTGCGCGTCGAGGGCGGGCGAATCTTCTTCCGACTGCCGGAGCCTTCGCTGCGTGAGCCGACTTCGGAAGAGCTGGCCGCGGCCGCCGGGGCGCTCGGCGTCTCGACCGCCGAAGTGCTCGCGGCGGCGGTCATCGACGTCGGGCCGGTCTGGTTGACGTTGCAGTTGAAGGACGCCGAGGCGGTGCGAACTCTGCGGCCCGAGCAGGCGCGCGTCGCCGCGGCCACGCCGCGGGGCGCCGTCGGCCTCACGGTCTTCGGCGTTGAGATGGAAGGAGCGGAGTCGCAGCTCGAAGTGCGCTCGTTCGCGCCCGTCGAAGGCGTTCCGGAAGACCCCGTGTGCGGGAGCGGCAACGGCTGCGTGGCCGCGCTCGTGCGGCGCGGGGGGCTTCTGGGTCGGGACTCTTACGTCGCCGCGCAGGGCCGCTGCATCGGCCGCGACGGGCGCGTGGAAGTCGTCTTCGAAGACGGCGCGATCTGGGTGGGCGGCCGGGCCGTCACCTGCGTCGAGGGCACGCTGGAGACTTGAGGCATGGCTGAGCACATCGGCATCGTGGCGTGCAGCGCGGAGGGCGCGGCCCTCTGTTACCGGACGATCTGTCTGGAAGCTCTGCCGTTGATGGGTGAGCACAATCATCCGCAGATCACCCTGAACTCCATCCCGATGGCCGAGCACATGCGGCACATCACGCGCGGCGACTGGGAGGGCGTCGCAGAGCTTCTGCTCGACTCCGCGCGGAGGGCCGCGGCGGCCGGCGCCGACTTCGCCATCTGCCCCGACAACACCTGCCATCAGGCGTTCCCGTATCTGTTGCCGAAGTCGCCCATCCCGTGGCTCCACATCGCGGAGGTCGTGACGGACGAGGCGGCTCGGCTCGGCTTCCAACGCCTGGGCGACATGGGGACGAAGTACCTGATGGAGTCGCCAGTCTACGGGGAGGCGGCGGCGAAGCGCGACGTGGCTTGCGAGATTCCCGCGGAGGCCGCGCGCGGGCGAATCAACGACATCATCTTCAAGCAGCTCGTCAACGGCATCTTCCCCGAAGAGTCGCGACTCTACTTCAACGAGGTGATGGATGACTTGAAAGGGCGCGGCTGCGACGCGGCCGTCCTCGGCTGCACCGAGATTCCTTTGATAGTCCGCCCCGAAGACGCGCCGCTGCCGACGCTCGACTCGACGCGGCTCCTGGCGAAGGCGGCTCTGCTCAGGGCCATCGGTTGAGAGGTTCATCTGATGGACGAGCCGAGGCTGGTGGTCTTCGACATGGCGGGGACGACCGTGAAGGATAAGGGACGTGTGGCCGACGCGTTCCTCTTCGCGCTCGGACGGCACGGCATCGAAGTCACGCCGGAGCAGTTGAGCCGCGTGCGCGGCTCCTCAAAACGTGAGGCCGTGCTCCATCTCATCCCCGAAGGCCCCGACCGCACGAAGCAGGCCGAGACTGTCTACAACTCATTCCGCGAACACCTCGCGCGGCTCTACGGCGAGGGCGGCGTCGAGCCGCTCGAAGGCGCCGAAGAGACCTTCCGCCGGCTTAAAGAGCGAGACGTCCGCGTGGCCCTCAACACGGGCTTCGACCGCGAGATTACGAGTCTACTTATCTCCTCCCTGGGTTGGGGGAGTGAGGTCGTCGACGCCGTCGTCTGCGGCGACGACGTGGCGCGCGGCCGCCCCGCGCCAGACCTCATCTTCCGCGCGATGGAGGCGACGGGCGTGGGCGACGCACGTCGGGTGATGAACGTGGGCGACACCGTGCTCGACCTGCAGGCGGGACACAACGCGGGCGTCCGCTGGAACGTGGGCGTCCTCTCCGGCGCGCACGGCCGGCAGACGTTGGAGCAAGAGCCGCACACGCACCTGATCGATTCGGTGGCGAACCTCCCCGACCTCATGGAAAGAATTAACCGCAGAGACACAGAGGCACAGCTTTAAGCATTAACTCTCGACAAGCTGTGCCTCTGTGTCTCTGTGGTGAAATCCCTCCGGCGCGTCCCAACTTTGAACCCAGACGGTCTTGACGTTGACGAACTCGCGCAGGCCGTGTGAGCCGAGTTCGCGCCCGTAGCCCGAGCGCTTCACGCCGCCGAAGGGCAGGCGCGGGTCGGACGAGACCAGGCCGTTGATGAAGACCGACCCCGCCTCTATCTCTTCGACGAAGCGTCGGGCTTCGCGCGCGTCGTTCGTCCAGGCGCTCGCGCCGAGTCCGTAGGGCGTGTCGTTGGCGAGGCGGACGGCGTCGTCAACGTTGCGCGCGCGGAAGAGGAGCGCGACCGGCCCGAACAACTCTTCGCGGTATGCGCGCGCGTGGGTGGGCACGTCGCTGAGGACGCTCGGCGCGTAGTAGAAGCCGCGACCGGGAAGAGGCCCGCCGCCCAGCACGAGCCGCGCGCCCGCTCCGAGCGCGTCGCGCACCTGTGCGTCGAGGGTTTTGAGCACCTGCTCGGTCGCCAAGGGGCCGACCTCCGTCATCTCATCAAACGGGTCGCCGACGCGCAAAGACTCCATCCCGGCGGCGAAGCGTCGCTCGAACTCTTCGTAGACCTCTTCGTGGACGATGAAGCGCTTGGCCGCGATGCAGGACTGCCCGCTGTTGAGCAGGCGCGCGCGCACGGCGGTCTTCACGGCCTCGTCCATCTTCGCGCTCGGCATGACGACGAAAGGGTCGCTGCCGCCAAGCTCCAGCACGGTCTTCTTGATGTGCCTGCCCGCCACGGCGGCGACGCTGCCCCCCGCGGCGTCGCTCCCCGTCAACGTGACGGCCGCGACGCGCGGGTCTGCGATGAGCGACGCGACCCTGTCCGTCTCGACCAGCAGCGCCTGCAACACCCCTTCGGGGCAACCGGCGGCGCGGAAAAGCTCCTCGACCTCGAGCGCGCACTGCGGCACGTTCGGGGCGTGTTTGACGAGAAGGACGTTGCCGGCCATCAGCGCGGGCGCGGCCACGCGTATGACCTGCCAGAAGGGAAAGTTCCAGGGCATCACCGCGAGCACGGGGCCGAGCGGCTCGTAGCGGACGTAGCTCTCGCGCGCCGCGGTCGTGACGTGCTCGTCCGCCAGAAAACGCTCCGCCTCGGCCGCGTAGTAACGGCAGGCCCGCGCGCCCTTCTCCAACTCGCGCGCGGCGGCCGCGACGGGCTTCCCCATCTCCGTCGTGATGAGACGGCTGTAGCGCTCCTTCCGACTTTCAAGCAGCGCGGCGACGCGCAGAAGCATCTCGCCGCGCTCGGGCAGGGACGTGCGCCTGCGCGCGCGGAAGGCTTCCGCGGCCAGCCGCAGACGCCCCTCGACCTCCGCGCCCGTGTGCGGCTCGAACGTCTTCAACAACTCGCCCGTCGCGGGGTTGATGGTGGCTATCGTCATCTCCGAAACCTTTAAGACGAGCGGCGCAGTCGCCCCCCTCGAACGTCGCGCACGACTGACAGGTGGCGTCGTTCGTGGCCCGAGAGCTTGGGCGCGAGCGCCCGCGCGACCCGCTCGGCGATGGAGTCTTGGAGGGCGAACGGGTCGTCCGACTGCTCGTCGAACTTGGCCGCCCAGGCGGTCGCGCCGTCGCACGTCCGCGCCAGTTGCACCGAGACCCGCAGGCGCGCGCCGTCCCTCTGATAGAGACCGTGGAGCAGCGCCTCGACCGCGGCGGCCTGCGCCTCCGGCGTCGATTCGCGGAGCCGCAGCGCCGCGTCGGTCGGCAGCACCTTGACCCCGCGCCACGTGCTCAGCCCGCGCGTCAGCGCGTCGGCCAGCGCGAGGCCGAAGTCGGAGTCGGCGCCTTCCGCCGCGAGCGATTTGAAAGGCAGAACCGCCAGAGAGCCGACGGCACGGTCTTCGGCGCGCGCGGGAGTCGACGCGTCCGAGGCGCGCACGCGCGGGACGAAGAGGTAGCCCGCGCCCGGCACCGTGACGATGAAGCGGTGCTCGCCCTTCGCCTCGCCGAGCGCGCGCCGCAGCAGAAAGATGTTCTGCGCGAGGTTGCCCTCTTCGACGAAGGTGTCGGGCCAGACCTCCGAGATGAGCGCGTCCTTCGTCAGCAAGCTCCCGCCGCTGCGCAGCAGCGCGAGCAGAGTCTCGAACGCCTTCGGCGTGAGCGGCACGCCCCGGCCGCCGCGCGTCACGAGCCGCCGTCGCACGTCCACGCGGAAGTCCTCGAACTCGTAGACCTCTTTCAGACCTTCACTCATGTGCTGCGCCCGACGTCGAGACGGCCGTCGCCGTCACGCCCGCGGCGACGCCCCGGCGTGTCTGCAAGTGGCCGGCGATTATTTCAAGCCCTTCGGCGAAACCCTTCTCGGCGACTCCGAAGCCGAGACGAAAGTGCTCGGGCATGTCGTAACAGTCGCCCGGCACGAGCAGCACGCCGCGCTCCGCCACCGCGCGGCAGAACTCGCGCGCGTCGCCGCCGTCACGCAGCCAGGGGAAGGCCGTCATGCCGCCGCCCGGCCTGACCCAGTCGAGCTGTCCCACGTGCCCGGCGAAGAAGCGTTCGAGGAGGTTGAGGTTGTTCGTCGCGACCTTCTGCGCGCGGGCGAAGATGGTTTCGCGATGCCGCAGCGCGACGAGGGCCAGCGCCTCGCCGAGCGGCGTGTTCGAGATCGTCAGGTACTGACGCGCGTTTGTGTACTGCCGCAGGCGCGGGCGGTCGCGCTCGACGACCCAGCCGACGCGGAGGCCGCTCGCCGACAGAGACTTCGAGAAACTGCCCACGACGGTCGCGTGCGGCAGGCGCGCGGCGGTATTCGTTTCGCGCCCGTGATAGATGGGGTGGTAGACTTCGTCCGAGACGAACTGGATGCCGCGCCCCGCGGCGAAGTCGTGCAGCTCGCGCAGCTCTTCGTCGCTCAAAGTCGCACCCGTCGGGTTGTGCGGCGAGTTCACGACGAGCATCTTCGTCCTGTCGTCCGCCAGTCTTTTAATCTCGTCCGGGTCGATGCGGAAGCCGTCCTCGCGCCGCAGTTGGTAGAAACGTGTCTCCAGCCCGAACAGGCTCGGGAGCACTGCCGTCGGCGGGAATTGCGGCGCGGGCAGGAGGACGTTCGCGCCGGGTTCGGCGGCGAGCAGGAAGAGAATCAGCAGCGCCTCGGCCGCGCCCGTGAGGACTTGCACCTCTTCGGCGCCGACGCCCTGCATCTCCGCAATGGCCGCGCGCAGGCCGGCCGCGCCCGCGGCGTCCGCGTAGACCAGTTCCGTGTCGAGGAACCGCTCACGCTCCTCCGCGCTCAACAGGCCGAGCATCTCGCGGGTCGTCCAGTGCGGCCCGGTGCTCGAAGCGAGATCGAATTCGGGCGGGTTGGGAGAGAAGTGGTATTGGTTGAGCCACTCGTCCAGCAGAAAAACAGGTATCCGCATTTGAGACGCCCTCTCTTCGGCGTGCGAACGTTCGAATTGAGCCGTAACGAAAACACTTCCCCTTCAACATTCGGCCGTCGACTCTTCCGGCTTCAACAAGTAATTCGTCAGATTGTACCGAAACAATTTGACGAATCCGTAAGATTGCAGCTAGTGTATGCAGGGACAATCGGGCTGTCAATAAAAATCTTAACCATGACAATGTGGATTCCTGACCTGAGCCGGCACGAAGGCCCGCGCTACGCGGCCATCGTCGAGGCCATCGCCGAAGAGATCGAACAGGGCCGTCTGAAGCCGGGCGACCAGATGCCCACGCACCGCGAGCTCGCAAACCAGCTCGGCGTGACGACGGGGACGATCACGCGCGCCTACGCCGAGGCCGCGCGGCGCGGGCTGCTCGTCGGCGAGACCGGGCGCGGGACTTTCGTGAAGGGCGACCTTCTAGATTTCGATCTGAGCGCGGCCGAAGACGAGGCGCTGGTTGACCTGAGTTCCAACAACCCGCCGCCGTCCGCGGGCGACCTGCTCGGCCAATCTCTGGCGGGGACGCTCAAAGACCTCTCGTCGCGCCGCGGCCTTGCGTCTCTGCTGACCTACGGGCCTCCGGCCGCGGGCGCCGAACGTCATAGAGTGGCCGGGGCGGAGTGGGTCGCGCGCTCGGGTCTGAAGGTGCGGCCGGAGCAGGTGCTGGTCTGCAACGGCGCGCTGCACGCGATGACGGTCGTCTTCGCGACGCTGTGCAGGCCGGGCGACACGGTCTTCACGGAGAGCCTCACGTACTCGGGGATGAAGAACCTCGCCAACCTCCTCAACCTCAGGCTGCAGGGGCTGCCGATGGACGCAGAGGGCATCGTGCCCGAAGCCTTCGAAGAGGCTTGCCGGAGGAGCGCGGCGCGCGTGCTCTACACGATTCCGACCGTGCAGAACCCCCTCGGCACCTTAATGTCGGAGCAGCGCCGGCGCGAGGTGGCGGCCGTCGCCGCCGCGCACGAGGTCTCAATCGTCGAGGACGACGTGCACAGCTTCATGCTGCCAAAGCCCCCGGCGCCGCTCTCGAGTTTCGCCCCCGAGCACAGCTACTTCATCATGAGCACTTCGAAATCAATGGCGGGCGGGATGCGCGTCGGCTACCTCGCGGCGCCCGAGAGGATGGTCGAGCCGCTCTCGACCTCTCTGCGCGCGACGGTCTGGATGGCGGCACCGCTGTTGGCCGAGATCGTCTCCGAGTGGATTAAGGACGGCACGGCCGACAGGCTCGTCGGGCAGAGGCGCGCGGAGGCGGCGGCGCGTCAGGAGTTGGCGGCGCGCGCGCTCGAAGGGTTCGAGTTCGACGCGCACCCTCTGAGCTTCCACCTCTGGCTGCACCTGCCCGAGCCGTGGCGCAGCAACGAGTTCGCGGCCCAGCTCAAGCGCCGCGGCGTGCTGGTCTCGCCTTCGGAGGCGTTCGTGCCGGGCCGCGAAGAGGCGCCCCACGCCGTGCGCGTCTGTCTGGGCACGCCGCGCACGAGGGAGCGCCTGGAGGGCGCGCTCGCCGTCGTCCGCGAGGTCTTACAGAAGACGCCCGACCCGAGCCTTTCAGTTATCTGATTTCGCCCCGGCGGCCGCGGCGAGTCGCGACTCGGCCAGGCGGTCGGCCATCCTGTGCGCGGCGACGCCTTCCGTTTTGGCGAGCGCGAGGACGAGGAGCGTCGTGTCGTAAATCGCCCGAACCTTCTCCAGCGTTTCCGCCACGCCCCAGCCGAGCAGTTCACGGCAGCCGTTGATGATGCCGCCCGCGTTGGCGAGGTAGTCGGGCACGTAGGTGACGCCCAGCTCCTCCAGCGCGTCGCCGTGTCGCTCTTCGCCGAGCTGGTTGTTGGCGGAGCCGACGACGACTTCCGCCTTCAGGCGCGCGAGCGCGCGGTCGTTGATGACGCCGCCGAGCGCGCAGGGGGCGTAGATGTCCGCCTCGACTTCGACAATCTCTTCGGGCGCGACGACCGTGGCGCCGAACTCGTGTGCGGCGCGCTCGGCGCGGGCGGCGTCCACGTCGGCGACGGTGAGTTTGGCGCCGCGTTCGTGAAGCTCTTTGGCGAGGTGGTAGCCGGTGCTGCCGCAGCCCTGGACGGCGACGCGGACGCCCTTCAGGTCGTCGTTTCCCCAGCGATGCTTGGCGGCCGCCTGCATTGCGCGGAAGACGCCGTGGGCGGTCACGGGCGAGGGGTTGCCGGAGCCGCCCGCGAGTCCGGCCACGTAACTCGTCTCCATCCTCACGTACTCCATGTCGGCCGGCGTCGTGCCCACGTCCTCGGCGGTGACGTAGCACCCGCCGAAGGATTCGACGAAGCGGCCGTGCGCGCGGAAGAGCTGCTCGCGGTGCGGCGTCCGGTTGTCGCCGATGATGACGGCCTTGCCGCCGCCGAAGGGGAGGCCCGCGAGCGCGCTCTTGTAGGTCATCCCGCGCGAGAGGCGGAGCGCGTCGAGGCTCGCCTCCTCGTCGCTCGCGTAGTTCCAGAAGCGCGTGCCGCCGACGGCCGGGCCGAGCGCGGTGCTGTGGACGGCGATGATCCCTCTGTAGCCGCTCGAAGGGTCGGCCCAGAGCGCCACCTCCTCGTGCTCCGACTCGGCGTAGAGCGCACGAATGTTTCTGCCCGCCAAAGGTCTGCTCATGAAGTGTTGATACGGCCGTGGGCGCGGCGAGTTTGTATGAAGCGGCTCAAAAGTTATTAAGAGTTCTCAAGCCACCTTACGACCGCTTCGCGTCCCTGTAGATTCGCCACAAGCCGTAGCACACGCCGCAGGCCACGGCGCTCACCAGGCCGCTCCAGAAGAGAGGGGTGACGGGGGACAAAGGCCCCATCGACGTGTACCGGACGGGAAACGTCTCCTTGTCCGTCGCCTCGTACCAGACGACCAGCTCGCCGTCGCCGTGAAGTCCTAATTCAAAGAGTTGTCTCTCCGGCGTGAGGCGCTTCACCTCGAACTTCGGGAAGGCGTCCGCGCCCCGCCGCCTCTTTCTGTAAGAGGCGACGAGTCTCCTGTTCAACTCCTCGTCCCGCCCCTCCGGCGCGCGGAAAGAGTATTCGGGGTGTGCACGCTTATAAAGGGCGAGTTCGTCGGGCCAGAGCAGCTCGACCTCTTCGCCGGCGAACACGAGCACCGGGAGCCACTCGGGCGCGGACGCCTCGACTTCGCGTGTGTTGCTGCGCTCCGCCGCCCTCCAGGCCGTGGGGAAGACCGAGGCGGCAATCAGGACGAATAAGAGCGGGAGGAGCAGTCGCCGGAATCTACGGGCCGCTGTTTTAAGAGGACGCGCCATGCCGCTTACACGCCGCCGAACGCACTTTGTTTCGAAGGCCACTCCTTCACCCGCGACTTAAAACTTCACGCAACCGCGCCGGCCCCGACGAGAGTCCATTGGATGGACTCGACCCCCGCGACGCTCGTTCGGTTCGACCAGCCGTCGGGGTCGTCTTCTATCGAGCCGCTCAACGCCCAGCCGTGGGCGACCCGCTGCCCCAGGGCTATGACCTCGACGACGGCGTCGTTCCACTCGGCGTGCTCGAGGCCGACGGCGAAGCTCACGACGAAGCCGCCCGTCTTCGGGTAAGGCTCGGCCCTTTTGTCCGAGGCGTCCCGCCCCATCCGCTCGAGCACCCGTTCGCACAACTTCAGAGCCTTCTCCTCAGTCCGTGCGTCCACCCACATTTTCCAGAGCGAGTTCATCCTTATGTCGGTCGGCGGGCCTCACGCCGCGCGTCGCGCCCGTGGAGCAGGGAGAGGCACTTCCGGCACGTGACCGCGCCGCGGTCGGCGGTCGCGATCCCCTCCACCTCGGCCCGGTGCGCGGCCTCTCTGTCTCGCGGGTTGCAGACGACCATGCCGTCCGGGTCGAGGGCGTGCAGGTCGCGCTTCTCTCTTCTGTCTTTGAGCGTCATCCGTATCTTATTTCGCCGGGGCGGCGGGTATCTCCTGGTGAAACGCGATGAGCCACCGGCCGCCGCGCCTGACGTAAGCCGTGGACGACCACAGCGTGCCCGACTCCGGCTTGCCCCCGCAGACAATGTCGTATGTGTACCGGTACGTCAACAGGGCGGCCCCGCTGTTCAGCATCGTGACCTTAGTCTTGTCCAGGGCGTAAGCCTTGATCGCGCAGTCGTTGTCAATGATGGCCCGCACGTACTGAGCCTTCCCGCCCACCCCGTCCTGGTCTATGTACTGGCCGTCTTCGGCCATGTGCTCCGCGAAGAACTGCCTGTCTTTGTGCTTCCACGCTTCGAACGCCCTCTGTTCGAGCGCGACGATCTCCGCCTCGGCCGAGCCGCCGCGCTTCGCCTGACCCGAAGCGAAGGTGAAGGCCAGCGCCACCAGCGTCAAAGTAATGACGGGTCGTTTCATCAGGGACTCCTTCAGGACATTATCTTGATTCGAGGAAACCGCTTGAGCCGGGCCGGATGATTCGCGGCGCAGAATAGTCGAAAAGCCTCCCGCGGTTCAACCGCGTGTCCGAAGCGGCATTTGGTTCCCAAAGCCAAATACGGCATCGAGACGCGGCGCGGCCCCGTGCGCCCCACGCCCGCGCCGCGCCGTCTACCCCTCTTACCGCCAGCGCTTAAGCATGGCACCGAGCCGCGGCGACGGTACGGCCCCGCGCTTGCTTCGATTGCCCTCGGCGCGCGTGCCCGCGCCCCAAGCCTGACCGACGAAGGGCCGAAATCAGATGGCGACAGTGGCGATACAATTACGCAGACTGGGCTGGCGTGCCCGCCGGAGGCGCGCCGAGGCCGAGTCCTTCCTTGAGGCCGAGTTCGAGCGCGAGGCTTTGGGCGCCGAGCGCCTGCGCGTGCTCGTCCTCATCATCGTCATCGGGGCGGGGCTGTCGCTCTCGGTCATCTCGCCGGCCTTCATCTCGGGCGACATCGCGCGCGCCTTCCACGGCGGCGCGCGCTCCTTCGTCCAGTGGCGCGTCGGCGTCCTGCTCGTGCTCGTCGCGTACCTCGTCGCGGAGCGCGTCCGGCTGAGCCACTTCATCAAAAGCGGCAGGAGGATTCCGCCCCTCTACCGTTACTTCTCGGCGCTCGTCGAGACGAGCTGCCCGACGGTCGAGCTGCTGGTGGCGGCCGCCTACATCGACCCGGTCGCCGCGCTCTCGATGCCGCCGGTCTTCATCTACCCGCTCTTCATCGCGCTCTCGGCGCTGCGCCTGAACTTCCGCCTGTCGGTCTTCACGGGGGCCGTGGCGGCGTTCGAGTACACGCTCGTCGCCTTAGTCTTCGCCGGCCGCGGCGGACAGGAGATGAACCCCCTGCTGATGAGCGCGCCCGTCCACGTGTTGAAGGGGGTGGCGCTGCTCGCGCTCGGCGTCGTGACGGGGCTGGTCGGGTTGCAGATCAGGCGGCGCATGCTCGACTCGTTCCGGCTCGCCGGGGAGCGCGAGCGTGTGGTCGACACCTTCGGGCGGCACGTCTCGCCGGCCGTCGTCGACAAGCTCCTGGAGCGCGGCGCGGGCCTCAGGAGCGAGAAGCGGAACGTCTGCGTGATGTTCCTCGACATACGCGACTTCACCTCGTTCGCCGAGCGCAGGCACCCCGAGGAGGTCGTGGAGTACCTCGAGTCGCTGTTCGGGTTCATGATCGAGATCGTGAACCGGCACCACGGCATCATCAACAAGTTCCTCGGCGACGGCTTCATGGCCGTCTTCGGCGCGCCGTTCTCCGAGGGGCGCGACTCGGCGAACGCGGTGGGCGCGGCGCGCGAGATACTGGCGCGCGTGGAGGAAGAGGTCGCGCGGGGCAACGTCCTGCCGACGCGCGTCGGCATCGGCCTGCACGCGGGCGAGGCCGTGACGGGGAGCATCGGGTCGACGCTCCGGCAGGAGTACACGGTCATCGGCGACGTGGTCAACCTCGCCGCGCGCATCGAGCAGTTGAACAAGCAGATCGGCTCGCAGCTCCTCGTCTCGGAGGCCGTCTGGAACGAGGCGCGCGGCGAGGTGCCCGAGGGCGCGACCCCGATGGGCCACGTCCCCGTCAAAGGGCGCGAGGCGCCGACGAGAATCTATAAGGTTGCTTGACGGCAACCGGGTCAGAACCGCCTGCGGTAGCGGGCGGCCCTCTGCGACACGGCCCTTGCGTTTAGCCAAGGGCCACCCGCTACCGCGGGTGGTTCTGACCTTTATAGCGCGGGGAACGGCTTCCCGTTGACGGTCACTTTCGAGACCTTGAGGTTCTTCACGTCCACAGCCTTGAGCGTCTCGTCCCTGAGCCGTACGTCGATGTCTTCGAGCGTGACGTCGCCGATCTCGGTCTGGCCGGGGTTGCCCTGGAGCGTGCCGAACGAGCCGTAGCGGCCCCTGACGTTCGAGAGCGTCACGTTGCGCACGACCGACTTCGGCGGCGGCTGGCCCTTCAGGTCGAAGAACTGCGTCCACGGCAGCACCGCCATAATCGTGCCCGCCTCGCTGTCGAGCGTGACGCCGCGGTAGCGGATGTCTTCATAACGCTGCGGCGTGTCGGGGCGCAGCTTCAGGCGCACGAGGTTGATCGGGCCGACGACCTTGATGTTCTGCACCGACACGTCGCGCACGACGGTCGCCTCGCTGCCGAGCGTCACCACGCCGTGGCCGCGCTCGAAGGTGCAGTTCTCGACGCGGATGTGCTCGACGGGCGGGCTGTCCTTGTCGCCCATCGCGAGCGGGCCTTTCGAGCCCTTCAAGGCGATGCAGTCGTCGTCCACGCGGTAGGTGCAGCCGCGGATGGTGACGTTCTGGCAACTGTCGATGTCCGTGCCGTCGGTGCTCGGGCAGCGGACGCCGTCGGGCACCTGGAAGCGCACGTTCTCGACGACGACGTTCTTACAGCGGTAGAGGTGCAGGTTCCAGAAGGCCGAGTCCTTGAACGTGACGCCGCCGACGCGCACGTCCTCGGAGTTCTGAATCAGCACGAGGCGCGGGCGCTCCACGTCAAGGTTCGTGGTCTTGGGGTTCTCTTTGCGCCTGGCCCAGAAGTCATCCCAGAACGGCGCGCCGCTGCCGTCGAGCGTGCCCGAGCCGTCGATGCGAAGGTGGTCGACGTCGTCCGCGTTGACGAGCGCCGGCAGCCACTCCTCGAAATGGCCCTCGATGCGCGTGCGCATCTTCGGGTAGTCCTTCCGTTCGGTCGAGCCTTTGAACACGGCGCCTTCGTCGAGGTGGAGGTTCACGCCGCGCTTCAGGAAGATGGCGCCGGTCAGGAAGACGCCCTTGGGGACGACCAGCGTGCCGCCGCCCTTCGACGCGAGCTGGTTGATGGCGGACTGTATGCGCTCGGTGTTGAGCGTCTTGCCGTCGCCGATGGCCCCGAACTCCGTGACAGACGCGCGCCGGCCCGCGGACGAGCCGCCCGCACTCCAGCCCGCGGGGAGCAGGAGCAAAAGCGGGAGCGACAGGAACAGGAACAGCCGCATGGAAACGTTCTCCTCCTCACCTCTCCGCCGACGTGGCCCTGGAGAGTTGTTGACGGAAGTGTTCGCGCCAGCTCTCGGGCAGCGCTTCGAGCGCGATGGCGCGCCGCAGCGTCTCGGCGTCGTCCCGGTCGCGCGCGTAGAGCCGCGTGATGTCTGCGACCGTGACGCCGCCCGCGTCGCGCTCGATTAACTCAAACTCGTCGCCCGCGCCGACCTCGCCCTCGCGCTGGACTGAGAAGTAGAAGCCCGTCCGCCCGCTCGCCAGGAATCTTTTGAGGATGTCGGGGCGGCCGAACTTGATGCCGAGCTTATGACAGGGCATGCGCGGCTGCGTGACGGTCAGCTCCGCACCGCCGACGCGGAAGCGGTCGCCGATTCGGACGGCGGATTCGTCGAAGCCTTCGGTGGTGAAGTTCTCGCCGAACATGCCCCAGGGGAGTTCCGTGCCGGGCAGCTCCTCGCGCCAGAAAGGGTAGTGTTCCGAGGGGTAGGCGTAGACCGCTTTGTAGGGGCCGCCGTGGACGGTCAGGTCTGCCTGCCGGTCGCCGTCGAGGTTGAGCGTGCGGAGCGTGACGCGGCCCTCGACCGGGGACTTGTAGATGCCGGTCGAGACGGTCTGCCCCATCCACGCGACGAGGCGCGGCCGGCCGACGTTGAGCGAGATGATGCGCATGCCGGCATTGTACGACAGGGCCGGCTCAGTCGTGGAAGTCTTCGGGGCGGGGGCGGCCCTCCTGACTTCGTGGTAACCTCTGGCCCGATGCACACACGGAACCTCCTGCCGAACTACACGCGCGCCCTGTTGCCCGTCATCTTCGTGCTCGTCCTCGCGGCGCTCGCGTCGGGGCAGAAGAGCGCGCCCGCCGCCTTCTCCTGCGACCAGTGCCCCGTGTGGAACGCGACGCAGAAGCCCTTCCGCGTCTACGGCGACACATACTACGTCGGGCCGCACGGGCTGACTTCGCTCCTCATCACGTCGAAGTCGGGGCACGTTCTGATAGACGGCGCGCTGCCCGAGTCCGTCCCGCAGATCGCCGCCAACATCCGCGCGCTCGGCTTCCGCGTCGAGGATGTAAAGCTCATCGTCAACTCGCACGTGCACTTCGACCACGGCGGCGGCATCGCCGAGTTGCAGCGCCTGAGCGGCGCGCGGGTCGCGGCCAGCCCGTGGAGTGCGGAGGTCTTGACGAAGAGCGGCGTCGGGAAGGACGACCCGCAGTTCGGCCTCATCCCGCCGGTGGCGCTCGTCCCGCGCGCAGAGACCTTGCGCGACGGCCAGACCCTCCGCGTCGGCGACATTAAGTTGACGGCACACTTCACGCCCGGCCACACGCCCGGCGGGACGAGCTGGACTTGGAAGTCTTGCGAAGAGAAGCGCTGCCTGAACCTCGTCTACTCGGACAGCATGACGCCGGTCTCGGCCGAAGGCTTCCGCTTCTCCGACAGCCGCGAGTACCCGAACGCCGTGCGGGACTTCGAGAAGAGCTTCGCCTTCCTGCGCGCCACGCCCTGCGACATCCTTCTCACCTCTCACCCCGACGCCTCGGGCTTGTGGCAGCGCCTCGAAGCGCGCACGCTCGTCGCGCCCAACGCCTGCAAGGAGCTGGCCGGCCGCGCCGCCGAGCAACTCCGCAACCGCCTCGAATCGGAGAAAGCCCCTTAAAGCTGGGAGCGCGGGCATCCCTGCCCGCCTGAGCGCGCAGCGCGAAAGCTGTGAAGCTTTAAGTCTCAACGTCGAAGTAAAGAGAAAGACGGTCAGCGCGCTTTGGCGCGCTTGCGGGCAGGGATGCCCGCGCTCCCAGCTTGTGGGGTCTCTTTGTCACAGAGCCCGAGCGGGGCGGGCGCGGCGCTGTTTATTTTTGTCACAGAGGCCGGGCCGCGGTGTCGGTAAACGGCGGGATTGCGGTGGAACGGTCGTTGCCAAGGCACTCGCGGGGACGTTGAGGAGGGATGAGGAGGCCATGCAGAAACTTCGACTGACGATTGTCCTGCTGTTCACATTGCCGTTGCTGTTGGCGCTTCTTCAAAACGTACTGCCCGGCTGCGAGGCCGCGGGGCAGACGACCGCGGCGCTCGTCGCGCCGACGAACGTCTCGGCCTCCGACAACGCTTACACGACGAAGGTCGGCGTGAGCTGGGACGCGGTGAGGGGCGCCGCCCTGTACCGCGTCCTGCGTAACACGACGAACGACCCGACGAACGCCTTGAGCGTCGGCACGACCGCGGCCGGCATCTTCTTCGACACGACGGCCGTCGCGGGCCAGACCTTCTTCTACTGGGTGCGCGCGGAGAACGGCGCGAACGTCGGCCCCCTGAGCCAGTCCGATGCGGGCGCGCGGTCGGCGGCGGCGGGCGGAGGCCAGGGGCTTAATCCCCCTGCGGCGCCGGCCGGCAACCCCGTCACCGCGGCGAAGGCTTTCTTAGGCAAGGCGCTCTTCTGGGACGAGCAGCTCTCTTCGACGCGCACCGTCTCCTGCGGCACGTGCCACTTCGCCACGAACGGCGGCTCCGACTCGCGCACCGTCGCGGGCAGCGCGCGCGCGAAGAACCCGGGCGCGGACGGCCTCTTCGACACGGCCGACGACGTGTTCGGCTCGCCCGGCGTGCCTCTGAATAATCTCGACGGCACGTACGGCCTCTCGCCGACCTACGGCTTCCGCGAGCAGGTGACGGGGCGCAAGTCGAAGTCTTACATCGACGCCGCCTTCTCGAACACGCTCTTCTGGGACGGCCGCGCCACGCAGACCTTCACAGACCCTCTGACCAATCAGGTCGTGCTCCAGGCCGGCGCGGCGCTTGAGAGTCAGGTGCTCGGGCCGCCCGTCAACTCCGCGGAGATGGGGCACACCGGGCGCGACTGGAACGACGTGGCCGCGCGCGTCGCCTCCGCGAAGCCGCTCGCGCTCTCTTCGGACGTGCCCGCGGGGCTGAGGGCTTGGATCGACGGGCGCACGTACCCGGAGCTGTTCGCCGAAGTCTTCGGCACCTCGGACGTGACGCCCGCGCGCATCGCGATGGCGATTGCGACCTTCGAGCGCACGGTCTACTCCGACCGCACGCCCTTCGACCTGAGCACGCAGGGCATCACGCCGCTCCCGGCCGCCGAGCAGCGCGGGCTGAACGTCTTCAACGGGCAGGGGCGCTGCAACACCTGCCACGCGGGCGTGCTCTTCAGCGACAACCAGTTTCACAACATCGGCCTGCGCCCGCAGACCGAAGACACGGGCCGCTTCCAGGTGACCGGCAACGCCAACAACATGGGCGAGTTCCGCACGGCCTCCCTGCGCAACGTATCCTTGCGCGCGCCCTACTTCCACAACGGCCGCTTCAACACGCTCGAAGAGGTCGTCGACTTCTACAACCGCGGCGGAGACTTCGACGCGCCGAACATCGACCGCAACCGCATCCGCGCGCTCGGACTCTCCGCCCAGCAGCGTTCCGACCTCGTCGCCTTCCTCCGCAACGCGCTCACAGACCCGAGGGTCGCCGCCGGGCAGACGCCGTTCGAGCGGCCGATGCTCTACACCGAATCGACGCGCGTTCCCGCGTTGACGGGCGCGGGGACGCCCGGCTCGGGCGGCGGCGTCCCGACGATGATCGCGTCCGAGCCGCCGCTCGCGGGGAACCCGAACTTCACAATCGCCGTCTCGAACGCGCTCGGCGGCGCGCAGGCCGTGCTGGTCGTCGACCGCAACGACCCGGGCGCGGGGCCGTCCGTCCCTTCGACGGGTTCGTTCGCACGCGTCGGCGTGCAGCTCAACGGCGGCGGCGCGGGGCAGGGCACGGGTTCCGTGAGCCTGCAGATTCCGAACAGCGCGGCCTTCGTCGGTCAGACCTTCTACGGCCGCTGGTACGTGACGGACGCGGCCGCGGCGGGCGGCGTCGCGGTAAGCGCGGCCGTGAGGTTCACCGTCTTCGGCGACGTCGCGTCCGGCACGCCCAACCCGATAGAGGCGACCGACTTCTTCGTCTCGCAGCAGTACCGAGACTTCCTCTCGCGCGAGCCGGACGCCACCGGCCTCGCCTTCTGGGAGGGCAACCTCGACCGCTGCGGCTCGGACGCCGCGTGCGCAGAGGTGATGCGCATCAACGTCTCGGCCGCGTTCTTCCTCTCCATCGAGTTCCAGCAGACCGGCTTCTACGCCATACGCGTCCAGCGCGCGGCCTTCGGCCGGAAGTCGGCCGACACCTCGCGCGTGTCGTTCGCCTCGCTCGCGGCCGACGGCCGCACGCTCGGCGACGGCGTCGTCGTGGGCGTGGGCGACTGGCCGACGAAGCTCGACGCGAACAAGCAGGCTTACGCCGAGCGCGCCGTGGCGTCGGCGGACTTCGCCGCGCGCTTCCCCGAGACGCAGACCGCGTCGCAGTACGTCGCCGCGCTCTACGCCTCGGCCGGCGTGACCCCGACGCAGGGCGAGACCGACGCGGCCGTGCAGGCTTTCGGCGCGGGCGGGGCGGCGGGTCGCGCGGCGGCGCTCAGGAAGGTCGCCGATTCGGCGTCGGTCACGAGCGCCGAGCTTAACCCCGCGTTCGTGCTGATGGAGTACTTCGGCTATCTCAGACGTGACCCGGACGAGGCGGGCTACCAGTTCTGGCTCTCGAAGCTCAACCAGTTCAACGGCGACTACGTCCGGGCCGAGATGGTCAAGGCCTTCCTCAACTCGGACGAGTACCGCAGGAGGTTCGGCCAGTAGGGAGGTTAACTTTCCACGCGGAGACAGGGCCGGCCACTCAGGGGCTGGCCCTTCTTGCGTCCCGCGCTATAATGCGCGCGGCGCATTCCGTTTCGGTGAGGGGTGAGCGTGGAGCACGTTGACGTTTTGATCGTCGGGGCCGGACTGTCAGGGATAGGCGCGGCCTGCCACCTGCGGATGGAGTGCCCCTCGAAGAGCTTCGTGCTCCTCGAAGGGCGCGAGGCGATGGGCGGAACCTGGGACTTGTTCCGCTACCCGGGCGTCCGCTCCGACTCCGACATGTACACGCTCGGCTACCGCTTCCGGCCGTGGCGCGACGCGAAGGCCATCGCCGACGGCCCGGCCATCCTCAGCTACATCCGCGAGACGGCCCGCGAGTTCGGCGTCGAGGAGAAGATTCGCTACAACCACCGCGTCCGCGGCGCCTCCTGGTCTTCCGCCGAGGCGCGTTGGACGGTCGAGGCCGAGGCGGGGCCGGGGCAGAAGCCCGTTCGCTTCACCTGCGACTTCCTCTACCTCTGCACGGGCTACTACGACTACGAGGGCGGCTACACGCCCGAGTGGCCCGGCGTCGAGCACTTCCGCGGGACGATTGTGCACCCGCAGAAGTGGCCCGCGGGACTCGACTACGCGGGCAAGCGCGTCGTCGTCATCGGCAGCGGCGCGACGGCCGTCACGCTCGTCCCCGCGATGGCGGAGACGGCGGCGCACGTCACGATGCTCCAGCGCTCGCCCACCTACGTCGTCTCGCGGCCGGCCGAAGACAAGATTGCGAACTGGCTCCGCCGCCGCCTGCCCGCGCGCACGGCCTACGCCCTGACGCGCTGGAAGAACGTGCTGCTCGGGTCGTTCTTCTACAACCTCGCGCGGAAGCGGCCCGAGATGTTCAAGCGCATGATCGCCAAAGGCGTGCGCCGCCAGCTCGGCGAGGAGTACGCCTCGAAGCACTTCACGCCGCAGTACAACCCATGGGATCAACGTCTGTGCCTCGTCCCCAACTCCGACCTCTTCCGCTCGATCAAAGAAGGGAAGGCGTCGGTCGTGACCGACCACATCGAGACCTTTACGGAGACGGGGCTGCGACTCAAGTCGGGCGCGCAGCTCGACGCGGACGTCGTCGTGACGGCGACGGGGCTGGTGCTGAAGCTGATGAGCCGCCTGCAACTCGTCGTCGACGGCGAGCCGGGGGACTTGCCGAAGACGTTCGTCTACAAGGGCATGATGCTGAGCGGAGTCCCCAACATGGCCTTCGCCATCGGCTACACGAACGCGTCCTGGACTTTGAAGTGCGACCTCACGGCCGAGTACGTGTGTCGGCTCTTAAACCACATGGACAGGCACGGCTACGCGCGCTGCACGCCGCGCGTCAACGACCCGGACGTGAAGGAGGAGCCGGTCATCGACTTCACCTCGGGCTACGTGCAGCGCGCGCTGCACACGCTCCCGCGGCAGGGCTCGAAGCCGCCGTGGCGCCTGCACCAGAACTACGTGAGAGACCTCTCGCTGATGCGCTACGGGCGCGTGGACGACGGCACGATGCAGTTCGAGAAGTCGCCGGCCGTTTCGACCGAAGCGACCGAAGCGGCGGCTGGCGTGGAGGCGGCCGCGCGTGGCTGAGCTGATGCGACTCGAAGGGAAGACGGCCGTCGTCACGGGCGCGGCGGGCGGCATCGGGCGCGCCGTCGCCGTCTCACTGGCGCGCCGCCGCTGCCACCTCGCGCTGGCCGACGTTGACGAAGAGGGGATGTCGGGCACGGCCGACCTCGTCCGCGACTCAGGCGTTCGCGTCAGCCGCCACCGTCTCGACGTCGCCAACCGCGCGGCGGTCGCCGCCTTCCCTGCGCGGGTCACGGCCGAGCACGCGGGCGTGGACGTGCTCGTCAACAACGCGGGCGTCGCCGTGGGCGGCACGTTCGAGCAGGTCTCGGAAGAGAACTTCGAGTGGCTCTTCGAGATCAACTTCTGGGGCGTGGTGCGCATGACGCGCGCCTTCCTGCCCCTGCTGCGCGCGAGCGGCGACGCGCGCGTCGTGAACCTCTCAAGCGTCTTCGGCATCATCGCGCCGCCCGAGCAGGCCGCGTACGCGGCGAGCAAGTTCGCCGTGCGCGGATTCTCCGAAGCCTTAAGGCACGAACTCGAAGGCACGGGCGTCGGCGTGACGGTCGTGCACCCGGGCGGCGTCGCCACGCGCATCGCGGAACGCGCGCGCGTCCCCGCGGGCGTGAGCGAGGAGGAGGTGGCGCGGCGCCACGCGCAGTTCCGGAAGCTCCTGCGGCTGCCGCCGGAGGTCGCGGGCGAAACCATCGTCCGCGGCGTCGAACGCCGGCAGTCGAGAGTCCTCGTCGGCTCGGACGCCAAGCTCCTCTCTTTGATCGCGCGCATCATGCCGGTCTCCTACTGGAAGGTGCTCGCGCCGCGGGTGGGTAAATGACACTTCAGGTCGTCGCCTTAGTCGGGCTGCTCTTACTCTTCGTCGCCCTCGGACTCTTCGCGCTCGTCCTCTTCACGGCCTACACGGCGCGCCGCGTGGAGGCCGCGCTGCCGCCCCTCGGCCGCTTCGTGGAGGTCGGCGGCTCGCGCATACACTATCTGGAGAAGGGCAGCGGCCCCACGCTCCTCCTCATCCACGGCTTGGGCGCCTCGATGCGCACCTTCACCCATTCGCTGCTCGAACGTCTCTCCGGCGAGTTCCGCGTCGTCGTCATGGAGCGGCCCGGCTCCGGCGAGTCCACGCGCGGGCCGGGCGCGAGCGCCCGCGTGCGCGCGCAGGCCGAGACGGTCTCGGCCTTCATGAAGGAGCTGGGGCTCGAACGTCCCCTGCTCGTCGGCCACTCGATGGGCGGCGCGGTCGCGCTGACGGTCGCGCTCGAACACCCGGAGCAGGTGCGCGGCCTCGCCCTCATCGCGCCGCTCGCGGGCTTGCAGGAGGCGGTGCCCGCCGTCTTCAATCGATTGATTATCACCTCGCCCGCCGTCCGGAGACTCGTGGCGTGGACGGTCGCCACGCCGGCCGCAATCGTCAACCGCGTGCGGGTGCTCGACACGCTCTTCGGCCCCGAAGCCGTCCCGCGCGACTACGCCACCGCGGGCGGCGGCCTGCTGGGCCTGAGGCCGAAGAGCTTCTGCGCGGCGTCCGAAGACCTCGTGGCGCTTCAGGGCGAGCTGCCGCCTCTGGTGGCGCGCTACCCGGAGCTGCGGATGCCGGTCGGGATTATCTACGGCAAGGGCGACAGGGTCTTAGACCACAGGGCGCACGGCGTCGAGGTCGCGTCGAAGATTGCAGGGGCCGAGCTGGAGCTGATCGAGGGCGGGCACATGCTGCCGCTCACGGCGCCGGACGTGGTCGCGGGGTTCGTGAAGAGGGTGGCGGAGCGCGCGTGGGTCAACGAGGGCGCGGTCGCGCCGGCGGGTCGATGAAGGGCAGGACTGTCGATGGACGACAAGGGGGATGCGCGCGAGTCGAGGCGGTTTGCGACGGGGAGGCTCGCGGCGCGCCCGCGGCGCGTCGAGTCGGCGGGGCCGTCGGGGCTGCACCGTTTGCAGATTGAGGGCGGGCGCGACGGATTCGTCTACGCCCCCAAAGACGCCGGGCACAGATGGCCCGCGCCCCTGGTGCTTCTGCTGCACGGCGCGGGCGGCGACGCGCGCGACACCGTCAACCTTTTAGAGAGCCCGGCCGACAGGCACGGGTTGATTCTGCTCGTGCCGGACTCGCGCGACTACACGTGGGACATAATCAGAGGCGGCTACGGGCCGGACGTCGCTTACATCGAGCGGGCGTTGGAGCAGACCTTCGGCCGCTACGAAGTTGACCCGTCGTACGTCGCCGCCGCGGGCTTCTCCGACGGGGCCTCCTACGCGCTGTCGCTCGGCGCGACGAACGGCGACCTCTTCACGCACGTCCTCGCTTTCTCGCCCGGCTTCATGGCGCCCGCCGCGCCGCACGGCTCGCCCAAGCTCTTCATCTCGCACGGCACGCGCGACCGCGTGCTCCCCGTCGACGTGTGCAGCCGCCGCATCGTCCCGCGCGTGCGGGAGGCGGGCTACGAGGTGCTCTACGTGGAGTTCGAAGGGCCGCACACCGTCCCGCCCGCAATCGCCGCCGAAGCGGTCGAGTGGTTCCTCAAGGACTGAGGGCCGCGTCCGCATCTGCCAGTTACCAGCCGGAACGAATTTAATTTCCCGACGTATGAAGGGGAGCAATCCACCAACATTCGTCAGGGGGTTTCATTCATTCATGCTTCGAAGATTCGCCGTCGCTCTCGCCGTCGCCTGCGCGCTGACGCCGGCCGTTGCCTCGGCCGCGGGCCGGGAGGCCGTCAGGCCGCAGGTCATCAAACTCGAACGCTTCCGCAAGGCTTTGTGGAAAGTGCACGTCACCGTCAAGGGCAAGCCCGGCGACTTCCTTCTAGACACGGGCGGGGGCGTCACGCTGCTGACCGAGGAGTTCTCCAAAGACATCCCGTGCAAGTTCTGGGGGCGGACGACGGGCTACAACATGTTCGGCCGGAAGAGCGAAGGCCCGCACTGCGACAACGTGGAGATTAAGGCGGGCGGCGCGGCCCTCACGCCGGTCAGCGTCGGCAAGATAGATTTCGGCGAACAGTTCCCCGGCGATAAAGCACCGGACGGGCTGCTCTCGCTCGACGCCTTCGACGGCAAGGCCGTGACGCTCGACCAGGCGGCCGGGACGTTGACGATAGAGACGCCCGCGAGCCTCGCACGAAGGACGAGGCCGATGAAGGAGCTGCCCCTGCGCCTCTCGCGCGAGTGCTCCGCGCGGTGCCTGAGCGCCTTCGTCGGCGTCCCGACGAAGGAGGGGATGACGTGGCTCATCCTCGACTCAGGCGCGGGCGGCGTCTCGCTCATCTCGAAAGACCACGCCGGCATCTTCGGACTCGACCCCGACGCCAAGGGACAGCGGCTCCGGTACGAGGCCGCGCCGGGCGTGCCAATCGACAGCCCCGTCGTGGTGACCGAGATGATTATGGACGGCAACCTCGGCCAGCCCTTCATGAGCCGCTACCTCATGACCTTCGACCTCGCGGCCGGGCGGCTGTGGCTCGCGGGCGGATTACACCGTTAGTGCAAGTTTACGTGACGCCGTCGCCAAGCCCCGGGTCTAATTTGAAGGGAGGTTAGTCTCGGGCGGGAGGCGTCACTTGTCGCGGGCGGAAGCGAAAACGAAAGAGCGGGGCGCGTCGGGCATCGGGTTCATGCTGCGCGCGCTGGGGCACAGGAACTACAGGCTCTTCTTCAGCGGCCAGAGCGTCTCGCTGGTCGGCACCTGGATGACGCGCATCGCGACGAGCTGGCTGGTCTACCGCCTGACCGACTCGGCGCTGCTGCTCGGCGTCGTCGGCTTCGCGGGGCAGATACCTTCGTTCCTGCTCGCGCCCTTCGCGGGCGTCCTCGTCGACCGCTGGAACCGGCACCGGCTGCTCGTCGCGACGCAGGTCTTGTCCCTGCTCCAGTCGCTCGCGCTCGCGCTGCTGGCGCTCGGCGGCCGCATCAACATCCACCACGTCATCTGGCTCAGCGTCTTTCAGGGACTCATCAACGCCTTCGACATGCCCGCGCGCCAGGCGTTCGTCGTCGAGATGGTCGAGCGCAGGGAGGACTTGCCGAACGCCATCGCGCTCAACTCGTCGATGGTCAACGCGAGCCGCCTGCTCGGCCCCTCCATCGGGGGCGTGGTCATCGCGGCGGTCGGCGAGGGCTGGTGCTTCATGATCGACGCCGTGAGCTACGTCGCCGTCATCGCGTCGCTCTGGGCGATGAGGGTCACGCCGCGCGAGTCGAAGGGGGCGCGCGGCGGGAACGTGCTCGGGCAGTTGCGCGAGGGCTTCACCTACGCCGCGCGGTTCGCGCCGATCCGCAAGGTGCTCATGCTGCTCGGGCTCGTCAGCCTCGTCGGCATGCCTTACACGGTTCTGATGCCGGTCTTCGCCGAAGAGATTCTGCGCGGCGGGCCGAACACGCTCGGGCTGCTGATGGCCGCCTCGGGCGTGGGCGCGCTGGCGGGCGCGATGTTTCTGGCCGCGCGCAGGTCTGTGCTCGGCCTCGGCAAGTACATTCCCTTAATGGCCGCCGCGTTCGGCGCGGGCCTCGTCGCCTTCTCGTTCTCGCGCGCGCTGTGGCTGTCTTTGCTTTTGATGGTCGTGACCGGCCTCGGGTTCATGGTGCAGATGGCGGCGAGCAACACGCTCTTGCAGACCATCGTGGATGAGGACAAGCGCGGGCGCGTGATGAGCTTCTACACGATGGCCTTCATGGGAACGGCGCCCTTCGGCAGTCTGCTCGCGGGGGCCGCGGCCGAGCGCATCGGCGCGCCGCACACGCTTCTCATAGGCGGCCTGGGCTGCGTCGTCGGGGCCGTCTGGTTCGCGCTCTCGCTGCCCGCCCTGCGGCGCGACGTGCGCCCCATCTACGCGCGCATCGGCATCCTGCCCGAGGTGGCCGCAGGTATCCACACCACCTCCGAACTCGGCGTCCCGCCCGAGACATAACGCCCGGCCGAAAGATTCTCTTGACAGCGGCGCGGGCCGGTAATACTTTCTCGCCGGCCGAACAAAAGTCTTCCACATTGCAGTAAAGGAACCCCTCGTCGCTGGGAGCGCGGGCATCCCTGCCCGCCTGAGCGCGCCAGCGCGAAAGCAGGGAATCTCAACCTTCAACGTTGAGATGAAGAGGGAGACGGTCAGCGCGCTCAAGCGCGCTAGCGGGCAGGGATGCCCGCGCTCCCGGCTTGAGGCCCGATTTAATTCAACGCTGCTGTTCTGCCGAACCAGGTCACATTTCAGAAGGGAGAAGAACATGAGGGTCTCTGTATCCTGGCCCGGCGCGCTGGCCGCACTGGCGGCGTTGCTGCTCGGCGGGCTCGCGGGCGGGCGCGCGTCCGCGGCCGTCTCGCTCAACCCCATCTTCCGGTCGAACATGGTTCTCCAGAGAGGCATGACCTGCCCCGTCTTCGGCGACGGGGACGCGGGCTCGACCGTGACCGTCCAGTTCCAGAACCAGACCGTCTCGACCGTCGTCAGCTCGAACGGCAAGTGGCAGGCGAACCTGGGCAGCATGAGCGCGAGCGCCTCGCCGTCCACCCTGACCGTGTCGGCGACCGGCTCGCCTTCGATAGCTTTGACGGGCGTGCAGGTCGGCGAGGTCTGGTTGATGTCCGGCCAGTCGAACATGGGGTTCCCGCTGAGCAACGCCAACGACAGCGCGCCCTACATCGCCGACGCCGGCAACCACAACATACGCCTCTTCCGCATGACGGCCGGCAGCGGCCCGGCGACGAGCAGTTGGCAGATTTCCGACCCGGCCACCGCCGACGACTTTTCGGCCGTCGGCTACTGGGCGGGCCTTGAGTTGTCTTTAAAACTCGGCGTCCCCGTCGGCCTGATTCAGGCGACGCACGACGGGACGAACATCTCCGAGTGGGAGACTTCGAACGGCGGCACCGGCGCCGACTACCTCGCGATGGTGAAGGCCGTCCAGCCGTTCGCCGTCCGCGGCGTCGGCTGGTATCAGGGCGAGTCGAACGGCGGCGTCGCCGCGCCGAAGGCCGTGCGGTACGGCTTCAGCGCCGGCGCCAACCTGAGTAACAACGTGAGCATCCCGACCGAAGGCGGTGCCTCGACGGTCACGCGCCTGCCGGGCTCGCTCTTCGAGTTGAAGTTCCCGTAGAGAGTTTTTAACCACAGAGACACAGAGGCACAGCTCGCCGAGAGCTAAAGCTCAAGGCTGTGCCTCTGTGTCTCTGTGGTTAATTCTTTTTGCTCAAAAAAGTAGTTCCGCTTTTCCCTCACTGTGATATATTCCCGCGCCGTGTCACAGAGCCGGCCGTCACCGACCCTATTCTTCATAAGGCCCGAACAACAAATAAGGAGCTGCTTATGGCAACCAAGGCCCGTAACGAGGGACAGCCTGAGGCGACCTTCATCTTCAAAGGCACCGTGCAGGAGGTGAAGGCCTGCACCATCAAGAACGTCGTGCCGAACGGGCAGACGCTCGTGGTGAACGTCGACCAGATCATCTCCGCCCCGCGGCTGCTGGCTAAGTGGCAGGGCCGGAGGGTCACCGTGCAACTGTCCGGGCGGCAGACGGCGCAGCCCGGGCAGGAGCTGATCTTCCACACCTACGGTTGGATTTTCGCCGACGGGCTGGCCGTCCAGTCGGTCAAGCAGGAGCCGGTGAGGCGGAGCCACTTCGGCATCCTCGCCGCGCCGCAAGACCCGGTCGAGCAGAGGCGCAAGCAGGCGGTGCGGCAGCGCTTCGACGACGCCGCGCTGGTCGTCTCCGGCCAGGTCGCCGCCGTCCGCCTCCCCTCCGAGGCCCGCACGCGCGCCAGCCGCACGGCCGCCGCCGAGCCGGCCCCCGGGCCGGTCAGCGAGCACACGCCGCACTGGCGCGAGGCCGTCATCCAGATCGACGAGGTGCACAAGGGCGAGCAGGGGGGCAGGGAGATCGTCATACGCTTCCCGGCCAGCACGGACGTGCGCTGGTACCGCGCGCCGAAGTTCGAGGCGGGCCAGCAGGGCCATTTCATGGTGAACAAGACGAAGGTCGAGACGAAGGTCGCCGCCAGGAAGGGCGGGGCCAAAGGCGGGGCCAAGGGCGGGGCCAAGGGCGGGGCTAAGGGCGCGACGCACGCGGCCTCCTTCGGCATCACGGCCGCGGAGACCACCGCGACCGAGGAGGTATACACCGCGCTCAGCCCGATGGACTATCAGCCCTACGGCGAGGCGGGCGGCATCAACAGCCTGCTCGAAAACGAAGCGGAAGGGACGGAGAGTTAAGTCGCAGAAGAGACCTTGGAGGCAGCCATGACAACCAAGAAGAGCGGCGGGAAGTCGTCCGGCAAATCCTCAGCGAAGAAGGCCGCGGCGAAGAAGTCTACGTCGAAGAAGTCCACGTCCAAGAAGTCTACGTCGAAGAAGGCCGCGGCGAAGAAGGCCACGTCCAAGAAGTCCGGCTCGAAGAAGGGCGCGGGCAAGGCCGGGGTGTCGCACGCCGCGTCCGGCGTGCTCGTCGTCAACATGATCCCGAAGTCCCTGAGCGGCGAAGACCACCAGGACAGCGAGCCGACGGTGGCCGTCAACCCGGCCAACCCCCTGCAGATCGCGGCCTCGGCCTTCACGCCCGACCCGGCGGGCAGCGGGCGCGCGCCAATCTACGTCTCGACCGACGGCGGCAACACCTGGACGCTGAACGCCATCGTGCCCAGCACCATCGCCGACCGCTCGGCCACGGCCGACATCACGGTCGCCTTCGGCTCCTCGAGCAACGTCCTCTACGCGGGCATCATCCGCTTCCCCATCGTCGACGAAAAGACGCGGCTGAACATCCTGCGGACGAAAAACTTCCAGAGCACGGCGACGATGACCGTCCTCGAAGACCGCACGGGGAACGGCGTCGACCAGCCTTACGTCCAGGCCATGACGGTGGCGAGCGGCCCCGACAAGGGGAAGGATCGCGTCTACGTCGGCGACAACGACTTCAACGCGCCCGACGGCCGCACCGCGACCATCGACCAGTCGCTCAACGGCGGCGCCGCCGCCGCGACCTTCCGGAAGGTCAGGATCGAGTCGCGCATCACGCCCGGCCAGGACGGCCCGACCATCCGCCCGGCCATCCACCCCGACGGGACGGTCTACGCCGTCTTCCACGCGTGGCGCTCCTACGACCACGCCACCGGGCGTGGGACGGCCGACATCGTGGTCGTGCGCGACGACCGCGGCGGCGTCGGGCCGAACCCCTTCACCGACCTGGTCGACCCCAACGACAACAAGGCCGGCATGCGCGTCGTCCGCGGCGCGCAGTTCAACTTCAACGGCTTCCTCGGGCAGCAGCGCACCGGCGGCGACGTGGCCATCGCCGTCGACCCGGCGAACAAGAACACGGTCTACATGGCCTACAACGACGACCAGCCGGGCGGCATCTACGGCCTGCACGTCTTCAAGTCGGTGGACGCCGGCGAAACCTGGACGGCCAACTTCCGCACGATGCTGCGCGACGCGCTCAACCCGGGCCTCGCCATCAACAGCGCCGGCCGGGTCGGCTTCCTCTACCAGCAGTTGACCGGCACCAGCACGTCGGCGCGGACGTGGGTCACCAAGTTCGAAATCCTCAAGCCGACGGGGACGCCCGAGACCGTCTTCGAGCTGCACAGGGCTCCCAACAACCGGCCGCTCAAACAGTTCGACCCGTACCTCGGCGACTACGCGCACCTGCAGGCCGTCGGCAGAGACTTCTACGGCGTCTTCTCCGGCAGCAACTCGCCGCGGAAGGAGAACTTCCCCTCGGGGGTCGTCTACCAGCGCAACGCCAACTTCCAGAACGGCACGCTGCTCGACGTGGACAACGTGACGCCGGTCAACCCCTCCATCGACCCCTTCTTCTTCAAGGTGAATGGCTGACGCCGCGGCGCGCCGCGCCTCGTTTGCTCCGCCGCCCTCGCAGGAGTAGAGTTTCCGCATTGGGGGTTCTTGAGATGGCGGAGAAGTTGACCGAAGCGGAGTTGAACGAGCGGGCCGCCTTCGTCTTCAAGGGGACGGTCTTGAAGACGAAGGCGGCGGCCGCGGCGGGCGTGCCCGTCACGCCGCGGACGGCCGTCGTGAGGGTGGACGAGGTCGTCCGCGCGCCCGCGCTGCTCGAGCGCTACGCGGGCAAGGAGATTACCCTCCAGCTCGAGCCGGGCCACAAGGCCAAAGAGGGGACGACCGCGCTCTTCTACGCGGCCGACCTCCTCTTCGGCGAAGGCGTCTCCGCGAAGGCCATCGGCCACACGGACATCGACCAGTCGGAGGCGCGCGCCGCTTCGGCCGCGCCGCCCGCGGCCTCGGCCGCGCCGCCCGAGTTGCAGGAGCGCCTGGCGGGCGCGGACATGATCGTGACCGGCAAGGTCGTGAGCGTGGGCGTGCCGAAAGGCGCGGTCGGGCGTGCGGCCTCCGGCGGCGGCGGCCGCGTGAGCGAGCACAACGCACACTGGCGCGAGGCGGTCGTCAACGTCAAGCAGGTGGACAAGGGGCAGCCGACGGTCAAGCAGATCGTCGTGCGCTTCCCCGCCAGCAACGACGTGGCCTGGGCCAACGCGCCCAAGTTCGAGCCGGGACAGGAGGGCGTCTTCATTTTGAAGAAGGACGCCGCCGAGGGCTCGACGCGCGCCTCCTTCTCCGTCACTGAAGCGCCGGCGCAGACCTACACCGCGCTGCACCCGCACGACTTCCAACCCGCGCACAACGCCGAGCAGATCAAGACGCTCATCCGCGACTCGGGCGCGAAGCCCACGGCCAGGCGCTCGTCCTCCAGAAGAAAGAGCTGAGAGCCTGACGCCGCCCGCGGCGCCAGCGGCAGCAGACACCCGCGCGCGAGGTGCGGTAGGATGGCGTTCGTGATGAAGGGGCTTGAGGCTTACGTCGGGCAGGTCTTGGACGAGAAGTACCGCCTGGAGAGTCTGCTCGGGCAGGGCGGCATGGGCGCCGTCTACCTCGCCACGCACCTCGGCACCGAACGCTACGTCGCGCTCAAGCTGATCGCGCCGCAGTTCATGCGCAACGAGGAGTTCGTCGAGCGCTTCAAGCGCGAGGCGCGCGCCGCGGGTCGCCTGCGCCACCCGAACGTCGTGGACGTGACCGACTTCGGCTTCGCGCGCGCCGCGGGCGAGGCGGTGGCCTACCTCGTCATGGAGTACCTCGACGGCTGCACGCTCGGCGACGTGCTCGCCGAAGAGAAGCGGCTCCCGCTCGACTGGGCCGTGGACATCCTCGAACAGGTCTGCTCGGCCGTGCACGAGGCGCACCAGCAGGGCATCGTCCACCGCGACCTCAAGCCCGACAACATCTGGCTGGAGCCGAACCGCCTCGGCGGCTACCGCGTCAAGGTGCTCGACTTCGGCATCGCC
>JAFAZX010000003.1 GCA_019239425.1 Acidobacteriota bacterium | reverse complement strand
ACGCTCGTCGGCTTCTCGGTCAACGACACCATCGTCATCTTCGACCGCATCCGCGAGAACCTGCGCATGCACCGCCGCTCGACCCTCTACGACGTGACGAACGACTCGATCAACCAGACGCTCTCGCGCACGATCATCACGTCGGGGCTCGTCTTCCTCTCGGTGCTGGCGATGGTCATCTTCGGCGGGCAGGTCTTGCGCGGCTTCTCCGTGGCGCTCTTGATCGGCATCATCTTCGGCACCTACTCTTCGGTCGCCATCGCCAGCCCGATCATGGTCTGGTGGGAGCAGCGGCTCGCAGCCGGCCGCGCGCAACTGCCCACGGCGGGCACGCGCGGCGGGGGCGGTGGGCCGCGCCCGCGCACGGCCGCGGGGGCGCGCGGCGACGCCAAGGCCAGCGCCGCGGCGCGTTAAGGTGACGAGTTAGCTTAAGCGATTTTCGTCAACAAACAAGGGGGCCGGTCGGGGGCACGTGGACTCTTCAGAGTCCTGGCGCGCGCCCGGCCGGCCTCTCGATTTACGGGGCCTGAAATTTTTTCCGGGCCGCGCGAACTAAAGCGAACCCGGGCGGCGCGGCGGTGTCTAAACACCTGAACGTGAAGAGGCGCGGGGAACGTCGGTTGACCAATTTTGCGCTTGACTTCGCCGCGGATTGCGACATAGACTGAGCGCGTTGCTGGCCAATCGAATATTTTAAGAACGCGCCCGTCTCGCCGGCAGTGTGAGGCGGACGTTTGGTTGTTGCGTTCGTGTCCGGGGGCCGGCCTGACCGTTTCATTCCCTGTTTGGTCGTTCGTTGAAGGTGAGGCCGCCGCGTGTCGCGCGGCCGAAAACGAACGGCCATTCCCGTCCCCTTAGGCAAAAAAAGCGGTTAATCAGGCGGGCGCTTTTTGAGAGAAATCGTCTTCGAATCACAACTCTCTTTGCAGAGGCGCGTGATTTAATGAGTCTAAAGAAACCCTGATCCACCTGGCACCGGAAAGGGAGGATAGACGAGATGTTCGATACGCTGGTTGAGTCCGGCTCGCACTCAGACGACCTCGCGAGGAAGGGCTCCTTTTTCCTGGGCACGATGGTGCTCTACGGGGTGGTGCTCACGGCCGTCGCGGTCCTGAGCATCTACCTCTACAACGACTCGATCCCCGACCCGAGCCTGGAGCTGCTGACGCTGGTGGCCCCCGTGCCGATGGCGCAGGAGGACACGCCGAAGGCGCAGGACGAGCCCAAGCCCGCGAAGGCCGCCGAGCCGCAGGTCGCGATGGTCAAGGACATGGCCGTCATCGCGCCCGTCACCAAGACCAACGAGGTCGCCCCGCCCACGGCCAAGGTCGTCCCCACCAACAAGTCTCTCAGCGTGGTGATCGGCAACCGCGACGTCGGCGACGTTAACGCCGTGCCCACCGGCCCGGTCGGTGTGGTCGGCGCCGTCGGCGGCGGCGGTGGCGGCGGCGGCGCCGCGCCCAAGGTCGAGGTGAGCGACGAGCCTCCTCCGCCTCCTCCGCCGGCCCCGACGCCCCCGCCCAAGCCGAAGACCATCGTCTCGGGCGGCGTGCTGAACGGCAAGGCCATCTCGAAGCCGCAGCCCGCCTACCCGCCCATCGCGAAGGCGGCGCGCGCCGCGGGGACGGTGACGGTGTCGATTGTGGTCGACGAGCAGGGGCGCGTCATCTCGGCGTCGGCCGTCTCGGGCCACCCGCTCTTGCAGCAGGCCGCGGTGGCGGCCGCGCGGCAGGCCCGCTTCTCGCCGACGCTGCTCTCGGGGCAGCCGGTGAAGGTCTCGGGCGTCATCACCTACAACTTCGTGCTTCAGTAAGACGGGGCGCGACCCGCGGGGGAGGCGTGCGGCAGAGGTTTCGCGTCCGCGCGGCTCCCCGCGGGTCGCTCGCGCCCCTTCCGAACGGGGAAGCGCACCCGCCATCACAAAACCGGAAAACCTTTGGAGGATTTCTACCGTGACTATTCTGTTGAGCATTCTCGGGAGCAAGGCTCTCGGCTTCTTCGCCTTTCTCTTCCAGGAGGCCGCGAAGGGCGGTGAGGACCTGAAGAGCGCCTTCACCATCACCGAGATGGTGAAGAATCTCGGGTGGGTGGCGCTGACCGTCATCATCATCCTGCTGATCATGTCGATGTACTCCATCGCGATCATGGTCGAGCGCTTCCTGACCTACTCGGCCGCCAAGAAGCAGTCCCGCGAGTTCGCCCCGCGCGTCGCGCAGGCCCTCAAGAACGACCGCATCGAAGAGGCCATCAACATCAGCGACAAGCACAAGAAGTCGCACCTCGCGATGGTCGTCAACGCCGGCCTCCAGGAGTTCCGCGCGCACGACGGGTCGAGCGACATCTCGGGCGACGAGGTCGAGGCCTCGAAGCGGGCGCTGCAGCGCGCCATCGCCATCAAGTCGGCCGAGTTCAAGCGCGGCCTCTCGGGCCTCGCCACCATCGGCTCGACCGCCCCGTTCGTGGGCCTCTTCGGCACGGTGTTCGGCATCATCAACGCGTTCACCGGCATGAAGTCGGCCGAGTCGGCCGGCATCGGCGCCGTCGCGGGCGGCATCGCCGAGGCGCTGCTGACGACCGCGCTCGGCCTCGCCGTGGCGGTGCCCGCCGTGTGGCTCTTCAACTACTTCACCGGCAAGGTGGACGGGTTCATCATCGAGATGGACAACTCGGCCTCCGAGCTGATCGACTACTTCCTGAAGAACCGCACGCGGCAGCTCAAGGGGTAGTACGGCAGGCCGTTTAGTCACGGGCGCGCCCCGGCTGTGCGCCCCGGCCCCGACGGGGCCGGGGCGCGCGCCGCGCGCGACGGCGGCCCCGCATAGAAGTCCCGCCCGCGGGCGGGCCGAGGGAGCAAAGTTATGGGCATGTCATCGGGAGGGGGCGGCGGCTTCACCTCCGACATCAACGTCACGCCGATGGTGGACATCATGCTGGTGCTGCTGATCATCTTCATGGTCATCACGCCGTTCCTCCAGCAGGGCGTCTCGGTCGCGCTCCCGCGCGACGCGAACAACCCGGACGAAGACCCGGCCATCATCAAGGAGAGTTCGGTCGTCGTCGCCATCACCGAGAACGGCGACATCTACCTCGGCAAGAAGAGGGTGGATAAGGACGCGCTCAAGACCGAGATCGACACGAAGATGGCGGGCAAGGTCGACACCGAGCGCATCGTCTACCTGCGCAGCGACATCAACGCCAACTACGGCGCGGTCGTCGAGACGATCAACCTGATCCGCGACGCCGGCATCGACCAGATCGGTCTGGTCGCCGACAAGAAGAAGGGCGGCGCGCCGCCGCCGGCGGCACCCGCTCCGGCCTCTTAAGGGGCGAATTCGAAGAGGAGTCCAAACATATGGGAATGAGTGCAGGCGGCGGTGGCGGGGCACAGCCGAGCATCAACGTCACGCCGCTCATCGACATTCTGCTGGTGCTGCTGATCATCTTCATGGTCATCACGCCCTTGAAGCCCGCGCGCTTCAAGACCCTCGTGCCCCAGCCCAGCAAGGAGCTGAACGAGAACGCCAAGCAGAGCCCGCTCACGCTGGTCGTCAACATCAAGAAAGACCTCGGGGTCGAGCTGATCATGGGCGGCAACAAGATCGCCGACGCCTCGGTCAACGACCCGGGTAACATCGGCACGACGCTCGCGGCGGAGTTCAAGAAGCGTAAGGAGAGCGGGCTGGGCTGGAAGTCCGGCATGGAGACGCGGACCGACCTCCCGCCCGACGCGCGCATTGAGAAGACGGTCTTCGTCAAGGCGCCCGAGACCTTCAAGTACGGCGACGTGGTGAAGGTGATCGACGTCGTTAAGGGCGCGGGCGCTGACCCGGTCGGCCTCCAGACGGAGGCCTTGGAGCAGTAACGCGGGGTACGCACGGGCGCCGCCGGCGGCCGCCGTCCGGCGGGGAGCGCGCGGCGGCGCTGCTTCGCGCGTGGCCGCCTCGGCGAGTCAGCCCCCTTCACCCAGTAGAGCTTCAGACCATGGCCCGGAGCAATCATCCAATGAAACTCTCTCGAACAAGCATCGCGGCCCTGCTCTTCGCGCTCGTGGCCACCTCGGGCGGGTGCACGCTGGTCAACCGTGTGCGTGCCAAGAACGCGCTCAACGAGGGCGCGCGCGCCTACAAAGACGGGCGCTTCCCCGACGCGGAGGCGAAGTTCCGCGACGCCTACGAGCTCGACCCGACGCAGAAGAACGCGCCGGTCTTCATCGCCCGAGCCGTCCAGCAGCAGTACAAGCCCGGCGTCCAGACGCCTGAGAATCTCTCCGTCGGCGAGAAGGCGGTCGCCGCCTACCAGGAGATCCTCAACCGCGACCCCGCCAACGATGACGCCTACAAGGCCATCGTCTTCCTCTACACCCAGATGAAGCAGGACGAGAAGGTCAGCCAACTCCTCTCCGAGCGGGCCAAGAGCGGCCCGACGCCGAAGGCGAAGGCGGAGGCGTTGACCATCCTGGCGAGCAAGCAGTGGCAGTGCGCCTACGACATCACCGAGCAGAAAGAGAACAAGGTCACGGAGAACAAGCCGGACAAGATTCTCATCCACTACCGCAAGCCGGCGAACCAGGCCGACTTCGACAAGGCGCAGCAGTGCTCGACCGAGGGGCTGAAGCTGGCCGAGGAGGCCACCTCGCTCGACGCGAACAACGCGAACGCCTGGTCGTACAAGGCCAACCTCCTGCGCGAGAAGGCCAAGCTCGCCGAGATGGCCGGCGACAACGCGGCCAAGGACGACTTCAGTAAGCAGTACGACGCAGCCCTCGACACGCAGAAGCGGCTCAGCGCCGAGGACGCCAAGCGCAAGGAGGAGGAGGCCGCCAAGACGGCGACCCCACCGGCCAGCTAAAGTTCGAAGTCCCAGACGTCCCCGCCGCCCGCGCGGCGCGGACTCGACCCCTCTCTTCGGGTGATGCCCGGCTTCACGTCGGGCACCACCCGAATTTTTGATTTCAGATTGTTGATTTTCGATTGCGCGGATGGCCGCATACATCCGGACTGGTAAATCGCAAATCTAAAATCTAAAATCGAAAATGCCTATGATTCGCATCGAGGACATCATCGAGAAGGTCGGGCAGAACCACCCGCAGGCCGACCTCGACATGCTGCGGCGGGCCTACTTCTTCTCCGCGGTGCACCACAAGGGGCAGACGCGCGCCTCGGGCGAGCCGTACCTCGTCCACCCCTTGGAGGTCGCCAACATCCTCGCCGACATGCGCCTGGACGAGGTCTCGGTCGCGACCGGACTCCTCCACGACGTGGTCGAGGACACGCTGGTCGAGCCCGAGGTCATCCGCGACTCCTTCGGCGAGGAGATCGCGCACCTCGTGGACGGGCTGACCAAGCTCGCGCACATCTCCAACCAGTCGCGCGAGGAGCAGCAGGCCGAGAACGTCCGCAAGATGCTTTTGGCGATGGTGGACGACGTGCGCGTCGTCCTCGTCAAGCTGGCCGACCGCCTCCACAACATGCGCACGCTCCACCACCTCAAGCCGGAGAAGCGCAAGCGCATCGCGCAGGAGACCTTAGACATCTTCGCGCCCATCGCGCACCGCCTCGGCATGGGCCGCCTGCGGAGCGAGTTGGAAGACCTCGCCTTCAAGCACCTCCACCCCGAAGAGTACAGGGAGCTGGCCGAGCAGCTGGAGCGTCGCCGCCCCGAGCACGAGACCTTCCTGAAGACGGTCACCGAGCGCATCGAGGAGAAGATGCGCGAGGCGGGCGTCCCCTTCATCTCCGTCGAGGGGCGCGTCAAGCGACTCTTCTCCATCTGGAAGAAGCTCAAGCGGCAGAAGATCGAGCTCGACCAGGTCTACGACCTCATCGCCGCGCGCGTCATCACGCCCAGCGACGAGACGCGCCACTGCTACGGCGCTCTGGGCGTCGTCCACACGCTCTGGCAGCCCATCCCCGGCCGCTTCAAGGACTGGATCGCCACGCCGCGCGACAACCTCTACCGCTCGCTCCACACCTCGGTCATCGGCGACCGGGGGCAGCCCTTCGAGATACAGATTCGCACCGACGAGATGCACCGCATCGCGGAGGAGGGCGTCGCCGCGCACTGGAAGTACAAGGAGGGGCGGCGCGGCGCGCACGACGACGACGAGGCCTTCCAGTGGCTCCGCTCGCTCGTCGAGTGGTCGCAGGAGGTCAAGGACTCGCGCGACTTCCTCGAATCCTTAAAGCTCGACCTCTACCCGAAGGACGTCTACGCCTTCACGCCGATGGGCAAGGTCATCCAGCTCCCGCGCGGCTCGACGCCCATCGACTTCGCCTTCATGATCCACACCGATGTCGGGAACACCTGCTCGGGCGCGCGCATCAACGGGCGGATGGTGCCGCTGCGGACGGCGATCCAGAACGGCGACGTGGTCGAGATTCTGACCTCCCCGAACGCCAAACCCTCGCGCGACTGGCTCAACTTCGTCAAGACCTCGCGCGCGCGCAACCGCGTCCGCCACGCCGTCGCCGAGCAGCAGCGCTCCGAATCAATCGAGCTGGGCCGGAAGCTCTTCGAGAAGGAGGCGACGCGCTTCGGCCTCTCCCCGAAGAAGGTGCTCGCCGACTCCGACGGCACGCTCAAGCGCATCTCGAACGAGTACGGCTACGGGCGCGTGGACGACCTGCTGGCGGCGGTCGGCTACGGGAAGACCGTCCCGCGCAACGTCATCGCCAAGTACCTCGGCCCCGAGAAGTTCGCGGAACTCGAGCAGCGCAAAGAGTCGCCGATCCGCGGGCGGCTGACGGCCGGCGTGCAGGCCGTCAAGAAGTTCATCCGGCTCGGCGAAGACTCCATCGTCGTGCGCGGCGTGGACGACCTTCTGGTGACGCGCGCGCGCTGCTGCAACCCCGTCCGCGGCGAGGAGATCGTCGGCTACATCACGCGCGGCAAGGGCGTGGCCGTCCACGCCAGGCGCTGCACGAACGTCCAGCAGTTGATGGTCAACCCCGAGCGCGTCGTCGAGGTCGAGTGGGCCGACGCCGGGGCGGGCGAGGCGGCTTACGCCGTGAGACTCCTCGCCGTCACCGAGAATCGGACGGGCATGATCGCCGACGTGACGAACGCCATCAAGGACATCAAGACCAACATCCGCGCCTCGAACGCCTCGGTCTCGCCCGACGACCGCGGCCGCATCGAGGTCACGGTCGAGGTCTTCGACCTCAAGCACCTCGACAAGGTCATGTCCTCCATCCGCAAGGTGCCCGGCGTCCTCGACGTCGAGCGCATCCACGGCTCGACGTGAGAGACGCCGTCGCGGCCAACGGCTAAAGGCCAACGGCTTCCCCGTTTGCCGTCCGGGGAAGCGGTCTGTTAGAATCTGCAATTTGTTTGCGGGCTTATAAAAAGGGGCTTTCGTGACCGAGAGACGCATCGTCAAAACTGAAGGGGCGCCGGGGGCCATCGGCCCTTATTCGCAGGCGGTCGTGGCGGGCGGGTTCGTCTACTGCTCGGGCCAGATTCCCATCGACCCGGCGACGGGGCAGTTCGTCGAGGGCGGCGTCGGCGAGCAGACGGCGCAGGTGCTGCGCAACCTCTCGAAGGTGCTCGAGGCCGCCGGCTCTAGCCTCGCGCGCGTCGTCAAGACGACGGTCTTTTTGGCCGATATGAACGACTTCGCGGCGATGAACGAGACCTACGCGACCTTCTTTACGGAGGGGCCGCCGGCGCGCTCGACCGTGCAGGCGGCGCGCCTGCCGCGCGACGCGCGCGTCGAGATCGACGTCGTCGCGCTGGCGGGCGAGTGAAGTAAGGGCTTTAGCGCCCCGCGGGCAAACGAAAAGCGGGGGCGCCGCCCACGAGGGATTAAGCGCCCGCCGCCGTTTGAAAAGTTAAGGGTTTGAAACTTCAGGCCGCCTTCGCGACCTTGCCGCCCTTGATGCAGGACGTGCAGACCTTCATCCGGACGTTCCCGCCCTGCGGGCGCTGGACGCGGATGGACTGAAGGTTGGGGTCGAAGCGGCGGCGCGTGCGGTTGTTCGCGTGCGAGACGTTGTTCCCGAATTGCGGCCCCTTGCCGCAGACTTCGCATCGTTTAGCCATTACTTTGAAAACCTCC
>JAFAZX010000021.1 GCA_019239425.1 Acidobacteriota bacterium | reverse complement strand
TGAGTACGCGGTCGGATCAGGGAAGACGAAAACGGCTCCTTCCCCGCCCACGAATCCATTTAGCCGTACACACACCGAGCGGACGCTAACGGCCCGGCGGCGGGCGTGTCGGCCGAGGTGTGTCTAACAAGGAGAGTTATGAACAAGAGAAGATTTGCCTCAGTCATCTTCGTGCTCCTGCTCGGCGCCGCGGCGGCGCTCGGGCAGACGACCTCTTCGGAGGTCAACGGCTCCATCAAAGACGAAGCGGGGGCGGCCATCGCGGGCGCGGCCGTCCGCCTCATCGACGACGCGACGAAGACCGAAGTGAACAGCGTGGCGAACTCCGACGGCCGCTTCACCTTCGCCAACGTCCGCCCCGGCACGTACACCGTCGTCGCCGAGCAGCCGGGCTTCAAGCGCCAGGAGGTGCAGAGCGTCAAGGTGGACGTGGGCGTGCCCGCCACCGTCAACTTCACGCTCGCGGCCGGCGAGGTCACGGAGACCGTCACCATCACCTCGGCCGACGCGCAGGCCGTCATCAACTCGACGAACGCGGAGCTTTCGACCACGGTCGGGCAGCGCCAGATCAACGACCTGCCCCTGAACGGCCGCAACCCGCTCGACCTCGCCGCGCTCCAGCCCGGCGTCGCGGCCGGCTCCTCGAACCGCTCGGCCACCATCAACGGCCAGCGCGGCACCTTCTCCAACATCACCTGGGACGGCATCAACATCAACGACCCTTACATCCGCGAGGACAGCCTCTACGGCTCGGCCGGCCAGAGCGTGCCGGGCGTCGCCGAGTTCACGCTCACGTCGCAGAACGCGGGGCCGAGCGACGGCCTCGGCGTCGCGCAGGTCAAGCTCGTCACGCCGCGCGGTTCGAGCGAGTACCACGGCTCCGTCTTCGAGTACCACCGCAACGACGCGCTCGACGCCAACACCTTCTTCAACAACGCCAACGGCGTCGAGAAGCCGCAGCTCATCCGCAACCAGTTCGGCTTCAACCTCGGCGGCCCCTTCGTCCTGCCGCGCTTCGGCGAGGGCGGGCCTTTGACGATGGGCCACAACAAGCTCTTCTTCTACGGCTACTACGAGGGCACGATTGAGCGGACGGGCATCGAACTCGACCGCACGGTGCTGACGCAGGCCGCGCGCTCGGGCCAGTTCACCTACCGCCGCGCGGACAACGGCCAGTTCCAGACCGTCAACCTGCTCTCGCTGACGGGGCGCACGACGAACCCGCTCTCGACGCAGCTCGTCGGACTCACCCCGCCCCCGAACGACCTCTCGGTCGGCGACACGCGCAACTACGCGGGCTACAACTTCAACAGCCCCGGCGGCAGCGACTCGCACCTCTGGGGCTTCCGCCTCGACTACGACCACAGCGCGCGCCACCGCTTCGAGGTCGTCTGGAGCCAGTTCCACTTCAACCTGCCGAACGACCCGTTCAACGACATCGGCGAGCCGTTCCCGGGCCTGCCCGGCGGCGGCCAGCGCTCGGTGCGCCCGCGCCTCTCGACCGCCTGGAACTGGACGCCGAGCCCTTCGCTCAACAACGAGCTGCGCTTCGGCTTCTTCCGCAACAACCCCAAGTTCACGACGGCCGAGCTGAGCCGCAGCTACCAGGTCACGTTCCCGCTCATCAGCGACCCCGAGCAGAACTTCCAGCCGCAGGGGCGCGACGTCGCCACCTACGAGATCATCGACAACGCGGGCAAGGCCTGGGGCTCGCACTTCATCCAGTTCGGCGGCAACCTCCGCCTCGTCCACGTCAACCCGTTCGACTTCGGCGGCGTCATCCCGCAGTACCTCGTCGGCTTCAACGGCGTGACGACGCAGAACCCGCTTGAGAACATCGCCTTCCCCGGCGGCATCGGCGCCAGCGACTTCGACACGGCGACGAGCATCCTCGCCATCCTGACCGGCTCGGTCGAGAGCGGCACGCAGACCTTCAACGCCGCGACGCCCAACAGCGGCTTCGTGCCCGGCCAGATTCAGCAGAACAAGTTCCGCAACTGGAACCTCGGCGCCTACGTCGGCGACTCCTACCGCTTCCGCGAGAACCTGACGCTCAACCTCGGCCTGCGCTACGAGTTCATCTCGGTGCCGAAGGACGTCACGGGGCTGACCCTGCTCCCGCGCGGCGGCATCGAGGCCCTGCTCGACCGCAACGCCGTCATCGACTTCGCCTCGGGCGGCGGCCGCCCCTTCTTCAACAACGACTTCAACAACTTCGCGCCGACCGCGAGCTTCGCGTGGGACCCGTTCCGCGACGGCAAGACTTCGATCCGCGGCGGCTACGGCATCTCGTACGTCATCGACAACAACATCACGACGCTCCAGAACGCCGTGGCCTTCGGCAACGACGGCCTGACGACGACCATCACCGACAACGAGGTCACGGGCAACATCAGCGCGCCCTCGGCCATCGGTGCGCCCACCTTCCAGGTGCCGCGCACGACGCGCCTCTCGTTCGAGGAGAACCCCGTCTCGGCGCTCTTCACCATCGACCCGAACCTGCGCACGCCCTACGTGCAGCAGTGGAACATCGGGATCGAGCGCGAGCTGTTCCGCAACACCGCGTTCGAGGTGCGCTACGTCGGCAACCGCGGGACGAAGCTGACGCGCGGCGTCGACCTCAACCAGCAGAACATCTTCGCGGGCGGCTTCCTCGCGGACTTCAACCGCGCGCGGTTCAACATCGCCAACTGCGGCGGGCGCCCGAACCCGACCGCGGCGCAGTGCCCGGGCCGCCAGGCGCTCCAGGTGCTCCCGAACTTCGGCCCGTTCGCCTTCTTCACGACGCAGCCGATCACGTCGGGTCAGCCCTCGGCGCTCCTCGACTTCTACATCCAGTTCAAGGAGTTCTTCTTCCCCGAGTACGGCGGCTTCGGCACCATCCCGCTCTCGACCTTCCTGCCGAACCCGAACACGTACGCGGCCGACGTGGTGACGAACGCCTCCTACTCGACCTACAACGCGTTCCAGGCGGAGGTGCGCCGGCGCTACTCGGGCGGGCTCGACTTCCAGGCCAACTACACCTGGTCGAAGAACCTGACCGACTACGAGGGCGGGCAGACGAACTTCGAGGCGTACCAGGATTTGACGCAAGGGGCCGCGCTTGAGAAGCGGCGCGGGCGCAACGACCTGACGCACGTCTTCAAGGCGAACGCGGGCTACGAGCTGCCGTTCGGCACGGGCAAGCGCTGGCTGTCGAGCGGGTTCGCGTCGAAGGCGCTCGGCGGCATCAAGCTGACGGGCATCTTCGTCGCGCAGTCGGGCCGCCCCGTCTCCATCACTTCGCAGTTGCAGACGCTCAACCGCGGCTCGCGCGCGAACCGCAACACGGTGGACTCGAAGCTCTCGAACTCGGAGCTGCAGTCGCGCACGGGCCTCTTCTTCGACCCGACGACGGGCCGCCCGCTGCTCTTCGACCCGGCGCTCATCGCGGCCGTCCGCGCGAACCCGTACAGCAACGCGTTCCTGACGAACCCGCGGCCGGGCACCGCCGGCAGCCTCGGCCTGACGCCGGTCAGCGGCCCCGGCTACTGGAACGTCGACTTCGGCCTCATCAAGCGGACGCCCCTCACCGAGGGCGTTAACGTCGAGTTCCGGGCCGAGGCCTTCAACGTCTTCAACCACACGAACTTCTTCCTCCCCGTCGACGCCGCGACCTCGATGGTGAGGCAGAACGTCAACAGCGCGACGTTCGGTCAGATCACACAGACCTTCGACCCGCGCGTCCTGCAGTTCGCCGTCAAGCTCAACTTCTAAGGAGACAAGTAGGCAGACGGCAGGTGGCAGTAGGCAGTTCGGAAGAAGACCAGGCTATAAAAGGTCGAAGGCGGCGGGTTGTGCAACCCGCCGCCTTCGACCTTTGAGGCTGTCTTTTTGTCTTAACTGCCTACTGCCATCTGCCTACTGCCTACGGCACGATGCGGACGGGAGTGCCTTTGGGGAGTGCGTCGAAGAGTTCTTTGATCTCTGGGTTCTCTAAGGCGACGCAGCCGAACGTCCAGTCGCGCGCGGTGCCGCCGCCGTGGATGAAGACTTCGCCGCCGAGCGCGGTGTTCCACGGCGGGCAGCGACCGGCCGCGAGCGCCTGCGTGATGCTCTTGTGCTGCGCCTTCGTGATGATGCCGTCGCGCAGGCCGCGCTCGGCGTCCTCGGCGTTCGGGTAGGTGAGGCCGAGCGAGAGGTAGAAGTTGCTCCGCTCGTTCTTCATGCAGATTTGGTAGTCGCCCTCCGGCGTCCGCCCGTCGCCCTGCTTGACCTTGTCGCCCGCCGGCTCGAACCCGAGCGCCACGCGCCGCACGCGCACCAACTCTCCGCCCGCATACAGCTTCAACCGCCGCGCCCCCTTCTCGACGACAAGCCGCGGGTCGGTCAAAGGAAGCTTGAGGGGACGCTGGTTCACTTCCTCCTCTTCCCTTGTTGCGGGCAGAGGAGTCGGGGCCGGATTGGTCACTCCGGCGCGCGCCGTCCGTGTCACGCGCGCGCCGCACGCCGCGCCGGCCGCGACGCACGCGCCGGCAAGGAGCACAAAGAGAATCCCGCCGTTGGTCGTCATCAGTATTTCACCCCCACACCTCTGACGCCGTGACGCGGGCCGATGTTCCGAAGGTTTTCAGCAGGGCGCGTCCGTCGGGAAGGAGGCGAGGAGTTCTTCGGTGTCGGCGGTGGCGGTGCCGAGCTTGCCGACGACGACGCCGGCCGCGTGGTTGGCGAGCACCGACGCCTCCAACAGACTCGCGCCCGACGCCAAAGACGCCGCCAGCGTCGCGATGACCGTGTCGCCCGCGCCCGTCACGTCGTAGACCTCGCGCGCCGCGGTCGGCACGTACACGGGGTCGCCGCCCTCGCTCAGGAGCATCATCCCGCGCTCGCCCCGCGTGATGAGCACCGACCCGCAGCCGAGCCGCCCGAGTATCGCGCGCGCCGCGCGCGCCATCCCCTCATCCGTATCGTCCTCGGTGTTCGTCACGCGCAGGGCCTCGTAGTGATTCGGCGTGACGAGCGTGGCGGGGCGGTACGCGTCGAAGTTCCGCAGCTTCGGGTCTACGAGGACGGGCACGCCCGCCGCCTCGGCCGCCGGCAGAACCTCTTCGAGCACGTTGGGCGTGACCGCGCCCTTGTCGTAGTCCGAGACGACGAGCGCGTCCGCCCCCTTCAAGAGTTTTCGGAGCGCCGCGACGATGCGCTCCTCGACGGGGCCGTCCACGTGCGCGCGCCGCTCGCGGTCTGCGCGCACGACCAGCTGGTTGTGCGCGATGATGCGCGTCTTTAAGGTCGTCGGCCGGCTCACGTCCGTAATCAAATTCTCCTCGCGGCCGTCGACGCCCGCGTCGCGCAGCTCCGCCCGCACGCGCTCGCCCGCGCGGTCGGCGCCGACCACGCCCACGACCGTCGCGCGCACGCCCAGCGCGCGCAGGTTCGCCAGGACGTTCGCCGCGCCGCCCAGGCGCACGGACTCGCGCCTGATGTCCACGACGGGCACGGGAGCTTCGGGCGAGATGCGCGACACGTCGCCCCACACGAACTCGTCCAGCATCACGTCGCCGTACACGACCACCGAACGCCCGCGCATCGCGGCGACGATCTCGCCCACACGTTGTGACGTGAGATTCATAAAAAGTAGGCAGATGGCAGTAGGCAGTCGCTTCGCGTAACAAGAGTTGAAAGATTAAATCGGAAGTTTCGACAGCAGGGTCTTCAACTGCCTACTGCCATCCGCCTACTGCCTGCTGCTTTCAAGAACTCTCTCGACCGCGGCGATGACCCGTTCGACGGGGACGCGGCGGATGCACTCGGGCGCGCCGAACTCCGCGCAGGTGTAGCCGGGGCATGGGGCGCAGTGCATCTCTTCGCGCACGACCTCCGCGTTCGCGTTCGCCCAGGGACGCCAGTGCGCGACGTTCGAAGAGCCGAAGACGACGACCTGCGGCACGCCGACGGCCGCCGCGATGTGCGCCACGCCGCTGTCGTTCCCGACGAAGACGTGCGAGCGCGCGGCGAGCGCCGTCAGCTCCGGCAGGCTCAGGTCGTTGAAACCCACGAGGGGCGAAACCGAGTGGGCGCGCACTTCATCAATCACCCTCCCTTCACCTGGCCCGGCGACGGCGACTGAGGCGACGCCGCGCGCCGCGAGGTGTTCGACGACGCGCGCGAAGTTCGGGGCCGCCCAGGTCTTCGTGTCGAAGGCCGCGGCCGGGTGGATGAGCGCGAAGGGCCGGCCCTTCGCGAGCTTCGCCTCTTCGGCGAGCCTCCGCTCGACCGCGGACGCGTCCGCGTCGGTGACGGCGAGGCGCGCGGCGGGGCGGTCTGTGACGGGCACGCCCGTCCAGCCGAGGAGCGCGAGCTGCTGCTCGGCCGAGTGTGTCTTCTCCCTGCCCCAGAGCTTGGCCGAGGGCGGCGCCGTGTGGTTGTGCAGCGCGGCGTAGGCGTAGTCGGCGTAGCCGACGCGGTGCCGCGCGCCCGACGCGCGCACGAGCAGAGCGGCCGTGCTCCCGCCGTGCAGGTTGTAGGCCACGTCGTAGCCTTCGGCGCGCAACTGCCGCGCGACGCGCAGACGCGACGACTGGCTCTTGCGCCGCACGGTCAAGACCCTGTCAACGTCCTCCGACCCTTCGAGGAGCGGGGCGACCCAGTCTTCCAGAAGCACGTCGATGCGCGCGCCGGGCAGGAAGCGCCGCAGCGCGTGGAGCGACGGCGTCGCCAGGACGGTGTCGCCTATCGAGCGCAGGCGCACGACCAGCACGCGCCGCACGCCCGACCAGTCCCAGCGCGCGGGCGCGAGCGGGCGCGGCTCGCCTACGCCGCCGGCCAGGGCGGCTCCCGCGACGTGCGCGAACGCCGGCGACTCAGTCTGTCTTCCCGGGCTTCTCACCTTCGACCGTCGCCTCTTCGACGATGAGCACGGGGATGTCGTTGCGGATGGGATAGATGCGCCGGCACTGCGTGCACTTGATGCCGCTCGCGTCCCCCTTCAACTCGACCTTCCCCTTGCAGGCCGGGCAGACGACCCTGAACGTCTCGATGAACTCCGCCGTGATGGGCAAATCTTCCGACTCCTTCCCGCGCGCCCGCGGGCCGCGGCGCGCCCTTCGAACTCTCCCGCCAAGCTTAACAGGAAAGGGCCGCGGCGTGCGATGCCGGGGGCCGGAGGGGCCACCTGAATCAAGACCCGCTCCTCGCGGACTCCTTCGCATCCACCTTCCTGTCCTTCTCGACCATGTGATTCTTCCAGACGTGGTAGACGAGGCGCTGGTACTTGTCCTCCTGCTCCTGATACTCTTCGCAGATAAAGAAAATGCCGCTCAACAACACCGCCAACAGGCCGCAGGCGAGGAGCGGCTTCCACACCTGCGGGTGGCGGAGCCGCTCTCTCATCATCGCCAGAGAGCCTTGGCCCCAGCCCGGCCGCGCGTAAGTGTGGAAGAGGACGAGCTGCATCCCGACCTGACCGCGATGCCTCCGGCGCCGCCGAACGAGAGACCGGATGTTGAGGACGAGCAGCGCCAGGTCGAGCACGGCCGCCGCCGCCGCGACGAGCACGGGCACCGCCTCCCTCGTGTCGAAAATCAGGAGCAGGACCAAGCCGGCCAGCGCACACACCATGAAAGCGAGCCGGGGGGCGGTGGCTTTGGCGGCATAAATGATTAGGGCCAGGCTGATCGTCGTGAACAGCAGGAGGAAGATCTCCAAGTCGTGGAGGTAAGTCTTTTCCTTGTCGATGGTCTCCCGGTCGATTTCGTCCTCCCGCGCCTCGATCTCTCCGATGCGGGTGAATTTGAGTTCCGTGCCGCCCTCGCTCAAGTTGCGATACCGCTGCCACCGCTCCCAATCTTCGTATGGCGCCGTCGCGCCGACCGGGGCGGAGCCCTCGGCCGGGCAGGGGGGCGACGGTTGGGCGCTGCACCCGATGTCTCGCCCTTTACACCCCAGCCCCGCCTTCTCGAAGCACGTGCCCGACAGCCGGTCTTCGAAAACGTCGTCGAGTATGTGCAGGGTCGCGTCGCCCACCGGATAGATGAGAATCACGGCGAGGGTCAGCAGCAGACTGTTCTCTTTAAAGGTTTCTAGCTTCAGCCCGCTGCTGAATTTATGAACCAGGTTCTCGTCAAGCCATTCTTTGACCGAGCCCGAGGGGAGTACGCTGTAAAACGCCGCGCCGAGCGCGAACAGCCCCACGAAGACGGTGAGTCCGGCGAGGATCGACGCGCTCAGGAAATGTTGGATTGTCTCCACGTTGACGACGGGCCTCCTTCTAAAAGTCCTGGGTGCTCGCGGCGCGGAGAGTTCCGGCCCCTATTGTTTAATGGCCGGCGTTGGGGTTTTATTTCCGAGGGAGGCAGGGCGAACCTTACGCGCTCAGCCGCGACGCTCAAGCCTCATGGGCACGCCGCCTTTGGCGGGGCGGAGGGTGATGCGGGGTTCGGTGCCGACGCGCGCGCCGGGCGCGAGTCGGAGGCGCCAGCGGCGCGCGAGCGCGGCGAGGATGAGGACGGCCTCCATCCACGCGAAGCCTTCGCCGATGCAGCGGCGCGGGCCGCCGCCGAAGGGGAAGTATGAGAACTGCGGGCGCGAAGCCTTCGCCTCGGGCGCGAAGCGCTCGGGGTCGAAGCGCTCGGGGTCGGGCCAGAAGCGCGGGTCGCGGTGCATGACGTACTGGCTGACGAGGACGAGCGAGCCCTTCGGGATGAGGTAGCCGCCGACCTCGTGCTCTTCGAGCGCGAGCCTTCCGACGGCCCACGCGGGCGGGTAGAGACGCATCGACTCCGAGACGACCATCTCCGTGTAACGCAGCCGCGGGTAGTCCTCAACGGTCGGCGGGCGGCCCTGCAAGACCTCTTCAAGCTCCGCGTGCAGCCTCGCCTCGGCCTCCGGGTTTTGGGAGAGCAGATACCACGTCCAGGCGAGCGCGTTGGCGGTCGTCTCGTGCCCGGCGAGGAAGATGGTCATCGCCTCGTCGCGCAACTGCTCGTCGGTCATGCCCGTGCGGTCGCCCTCCTCGTCCGACGCGTGCAGAAGGGTCGAGAGCAGGTCGCCGCGGTCGAGCCCCTCGCGCCTACGCTCCTCGATGATGCGGTAAAGAACGGCGTCGAGCCGCGCGCGCGCACGCTCGAAACGCTTGCGCGGCGGGAGCGGGAGTTTTTCGAGCAGCTCCGCGAACGGCAGCATCAGGTAGCCGAAGAGGTTCATCACCTCCGTCAAGGCCGCGCCCACCTCGTCGGCGTCCGACTCCACGTCCGCGTCGAATAGGGTCTTCCCGACGACGGCGAGCGTGAGGCGCATCATCTCTTCGGAGATGTCCAACGTCTCTCCGTCGCGCCAGCGCGCCGAGGCCTTCTCGGCGTAGGCGACCATCGTCTCGGCGTAGGAGTTGACGCGCTGCCTGTGGAAGGCCGGCTGCGCGAGCCTGCGCTGGCGGCGCCAGAAGTCGCCCTCGCTCGTCAGCAGGCCTTCGCCGAGCAGGCGCTTCGCACGTTGCAGCGCGCGCCCTTTCATGAAACGCGCCTGGTGGGTGACGAGCACGTCCTTCACGTAGTCGGGGTGGTTGAGCAGGTAGACGTTCTGCGTCGCGGCCGAAAAGCGCGCCACGTCGCCGTATTCGCGCGCCACGCGCGTCAGCAGCGCGAGCGGGTCGCGGCGGAACTGTACGACCTGGCCGACCGGCCAGAGGCCCTTAGGCCCCGGCGCTTCTGCGCGCGCTGCTACCATCTTCGCAGACTCCTTTCGGCCCCCGTTTAAGCCTTCGTCACCGGCTCTGTTATTATAGCTTCGAACGGGCCGGGGCGCGCCTCACGGCGTAAGGTTCCTGCTGCGGAAGTCCCTCGCGACGGAGTTGAAGGGTTGTCACTGGAGTTCGCCATCGAGTACCCGTGCGCGCTGCGTGCGCGCTACGACGAGGAGCACCTGCGCGCCTGGGGGCGTCTGGGGAGTCTGCACACGCGCCTGACGACGGGCGAGCACATCGCCCCTTCGGAGGAGAAGGTGCGCTTCGTCGAGCGCGCCGCCGAAGAGATCGAGCGCATGAAGGCCGAGACGGTCATCTGCGCCAAGTGCCCCGCGCACCTGCCCACGGAGGCGGCGGGCGAGGGCGAACCCGTGGGCTGTCTGGGCCGCGTCACCTACCCCGTCGAGGCGCAGTTCGAGAAGTTCCTCGCCGACCGCGTCCAGTTGGCCCTGGACACCGTGGACGAGCAGGACTGGCCGCGGCTCCTGAAAGTTCTCCTGGACAACGACTCGCCGTTCGACGGCGAGGGGACGAAGTCTTTGCGCGCGGTGACGACCTCGAACGGGCTGCGCTTCTTCGAGCTGCGCCTCCCCATCCGGCTCGCGCGCCAGGGGTCGCACCTGACGACCGACCACCTCTTCGACGCGCTCGCGGGCTTCACCTCCGAGGACGCGGCGCGCACCACCTACACGCGCGAGCTGCCGCTCTCGGCCGCCGCCGACTACTACGACTTCCTCGACCTCGTGCTGCGCCTCGACCTCTCCGAAGCCGAGCGCCAGCGCGTCCGCGCGCGCAGCCGCAACTACCAACAGTTCCTCCGCCTCCTCGCCGCCCTCGAAGTCGCCGAGTCTCTGCGGACGCGGGTGTTGATGGATTAGTACGCAGTAGGCAGTTAAGACAAAAACGGGGCCGCGAGATTATTAACTCGCGGCCCCGTTTCATTAAGACTTTTTTATTAGAGATTTCTTGTCTTAACTGCCTACTGCCATCTGCCTACTGCCTACTCTTCCTCTTCGTGTAGCGCGAAGCATAAACCGTAAACGCCCGGACGATGTATCAACGACTTGCGGGCACACGCGCACCATAAGTCGTAGAAGGTGTGCAGTATAAACCGTAAAAAACCCTAAGATGCGCAGCATTTAGAGTAAAAATCCTAAGAAGGCCCAAAAGGCCAGGAAAAGCCGCACTTAGCGGCCCAAAAGACAGCGGCGGCGGCCAGGAGTTGATGCCTGACCGCCGCCGCTACTGACGAGGTGGACTGCTAGACCGGGGCCTCGGAAGCCCGTGGACTACAGACTAGACTCCAAGCAGTGACATCTGCCCGGCCCTCTGCCGGGCGAGCACCTCCACGTCCTCCCGCAAGAACTTGACCCTGCCAAACCCGTCCACGGAGGGGCCGACGACAGGCTTCAGATGCCCTCCGTCAACCAGCCTGTGCACGGTCGTCGCCCCGAGCCCGAGTATCTCTCGCGCCTCGTTGATCCCGACCACCCGACTGGCGAACGACGCCACCTCCTCCGCCAGGGCCTGCACCTCCTTCTTGCTGAACAACCCCTCGCGGTAGCCGATGTCCCTCAGGCGGAACGAGACCCGGCCGGTGTTGACGTACCGCTTACGGAAGTGGTCGACGCTCACCCCCATCAACTCCGCCGCCTCGTCAGCGTTGACGTACTCCCGCAGATCCCGAAGGTCGAGCTTCCATTCGCGGGCAGAGTTGCGCAGCCTGACTAGCATCTCACTCCTGAACAGGAGCCCGTTAGCGGGAGCCTGCCCCCGGTCGAACGGGCAGACAATGCGCCGACGGACCATGTCTTCCAAGTCGCCGGGGTTGACTCCCAGTAGCTCGCAAGCTGCCTCGGCGTCGACAAGATTAGGGTTCTTACAAGGAGCGCGCCTCGCCTCGTCATAGGCGGCCAAAGCGGCCCCCAGGTCTACCCCTTCAAGATCAGCTCGACGGTACAAGGTGAGGCACCCGCCGTGCAGGGCTGCCACGCCTTTAAGTTCCAGCGCCCGGACCACGGCCACCCCGCTTCTACCGACCCCAGCCCCGACGTGAGTCGCGAGGGCGTAGCGTGCGCGCAGGTCATCCAGGGACTGCCGAGTGATGAGCATGCACCGCCCGCGCTTAAAGCGCACTATCCGGGCTGCCAGGAAGCCGCTCTTCACCAGCCCTTTCACCGCAGTGTCGGAGACGCCGAGCGCCTCGGCCACGTCGTCGACAAGAAGGGTGTCGGCGGGCATCATTGCGCGGTTGGCCTCGGCCACGTAGCGGCGGACTTGGGTGGGGTCGAACTCGAACTGGTGCAGGCCCAACCCCTCGGGACTAAGGTAAACGTCGAGAGCACCGCCGGACGCCGCCCCCAGCAGGTCTTCGATCCCCTTGCCCGCGCGCGAAAACACGCGCCAAGCCTTCGTGAAATCCATGAGCCCCTCGGGGCGCGGCCCCCCCTTGGCAGCCGCCTTTAGAGCGTTCAGAAGACGCTCCACCTCCCCCCTGCCGAACTTCCAGACCGGCGTCCCGTCGGCGGGGCCCGTGAGCGGGGCCGGGCCGCCCGCGCGTGAGAGAGCTTTGACCCGCGGCCCCGCCAGCCCCAGCAGCGCGCGGGCCTCTTCGAGGCAGATCAGCTCCCCGTACTTCTCCTTGAACTCGTTAACGCTGTCGAGCTCCACCATGACGACGGGCCTGCTGAATTCTTCCCCGGACACCACCGTCAGCTTCAGGTGCCCCGCCTCCACCAGACTCTTCATGAGGCGGTGGTGGATGCCGAGCATCTGCATCGCGGCGGCCTTCGAGACGTAGCTCTTGCCGCCGACGGTCATGCGCCGCTTGCCCCAGAGCCTGCGCCTCTCGAACTGGTTCGAGATGTCGGCGACCCGTGGCGCGCCGGTCGGGTCTTCCAGGTACTCGCCGAAGGCCCGCCTGAGGAACTCAAGCCCCGGCCCCGGCAGGAGGGTGGGTAGCCGGGTGTAGAGAACGCGGATGTCCTGGCGCAGCTTCTCCGGGCTCTCCGGATTCCTGGAGTGCGAGGAACGCCAGGCCATGAAGGCGTTGAAGTTCTTCGGCCACTCTTCGAAGACCTCGTAGGCCCTCTTGTAGAGGTCGTGCACCTCGGCGTTACGGCGCGTCGCGACGATAAACTTGCCGTTCGTGTTGGCGATCCCGTGGAACTGCGCGGCGACGAAGGTCAGCGCCGAGACGAACGACTTCAGGTCGAGGCCGGAGAGTGGGCTGGCGGGCGGGAGGCCGGGGCCATCGGGGAGCGCCAGGCCACACAGCCGGTAGATTTCGCGGGAAACCCGCAGGTCGGCCTCGGACGCCTCGGTCGTGGGCGCCTCCCGCCAGTCCGCCCCGCACCCGCCGCAGAACGCCACCCTGTTGCGCACCCAGCTCACACGCTTACCACAGCCGTGGCACTCGTCGCGCAGCACGCGGCGGTGAACCGGGCAGGCCGTGACCGGGACGAAGTCCCACACCCGGTGAACGTACCCGGTCTCCCGCAGGCAGTCCGGGCAGATCTTGGGGCGGGCCATCACGATCATGAAGCGGGAGACCGGCGCCCCGAACAGGTACGAGTCGCTGAGCGGCTTCGCGGGGTCTACCGGCGGGTACAGCAGTGGCCGCAGCCTGGCAACGTCCTGCCCCGCGAGGCGGGCGAGCCCCGAGAGTTCAAGCGACTCATCGAAGATGAAGGGGCAGTTGTAGACCAGCAGCTTGCGGAGGCCCGCCGCCCGCGTCAACCAACTGGGCGTGTCGTAAGCGTTCCTCTCCGTCAGCCGCAGGACGTATCCCACTAGGTTCTCGTCCGTCCTCGGCTCTATCGTCAGCAGCAGCAGGGGTTCATGGTTCACCAAGTCTCTCCTCTCCTTCCTAGGCGGCCAGCACCGAGGCCGCGGTCTCCTTCTCGCTCCTGAAGTCGCCGAGCGACCTGAAGGGCGGGATCTCCTGCTCGACCGGCACCATCACGAGGTCGCGCGGGGCCGCGGTGAACGGGTTCGGCGTCCCCGGGTAGAGCCTGGCGAACCGCTTGTCGTAGGCCCAGGCGAGCAGCTGCGGCGTCAGAATCGGCGTCCCGCACCTGATCGCCTCGGCCGCGGCCGTCCTGACCAGCTCCATCACGCTGTACATCACCCCGCCCGTGGCGCAGTAGAAGCGAAAGGCCGTGGTCACGCCCCCGAGGTGCGACCGGCCGGGCAGCGGCAGCTCGTCGTCCACCATCTTCAGAAAGGTCCTGAACTCGCGCTGCTCCTCCGAGGCCTCGCCCCAGGTGAACGGGGTGAGGTCTTCCCTGATGGAGAACCTGCGCCTGAGCTGCTCGTTGCCCCGGGCGTCGAGGACGAAGTGGGAGTAGGGCATGCCGATCAGCACAATCGGGAGCCTCGTCTCGACGATCAGGACTTTCAGCCAGTCGGAGATGGTCTTGAGGATCTTCTGGGAGTCGCGGTCGATGAAGTGCTGGAACTCGTCGAGCACCAGGATCTCCACGCCGCACTCCTTGAGGAAGTAGTAGAGGCGGTGGGTCTGGTTGACTACCGAGCCGCGCTCGGCCTCGGGGTCGCCGAGCGTCCGCAGCAGCTTGGTCACGAGGGACTTCACCGTCGCCGGGACCGCGATGGTGGCGGCCAGGACCGGGATCTTCATCCCGTCCTCGGTGCGCTCGCGCGGGTGGAGCCGCTCGTAGTACTCGTGGAGGGTCGTCTTCCCGGCCCCCTGGTAGCCCTCGATGAGCATGCACCTCGGCTCCCGCGAAATGCGGGAGTAGGTGCGGCAATACTCCATCTGGTCGAGGAGCTGCTTGTGACGTGGTGAGACCACGTAAAGGTGCTCGACCGCGATCAGCCTCTGTTCCTGGGTCATGTTGCTTGAGTACTTCGCCATCCTCTCCTCCTGCTACGCCGGTAGCGTGTCAGCCTCCCACCCGCTGGTGTCGAGGTCGCTGTCGTCGTCACCCCACTCCGCGCGCGCGGGCGGGGTGGCGACCTCCTGCCCGCCGTTCCCTGCTGGCGAGCCGTTCTTGGCCTTGCGCGTCCGCCTGGCGCGCCCGGCATCCCCCTGCTGCTGTGCGACGGCCGCCGCCGGGGGCGGGGCCCCCACTACGAAGTCCTCGGCGACGAAGGAGACCGCGCTCCCGATCTCTGAAGGGCCCGCCGGTAGCGCCGCCGCGGGGGCGGGGGCGACCGGGGGGGCGGGCGGCAGAAGAGGGCCGCGCCCGCCGCCCGGCCCCGCCCCCTTCGGGGCGCCGTGGCGAGGCTGGGCGATGTTCTTGAACCTGCCCATCCGCTTACGCGGCCCTATCTTCTTCACGTGGTTCCAGTCGCGCTCGATGATCCGGCTGATCTCCTCCTTGGCGAGCGCCAGCTCGGTCGGGTCGCTCGCCTTCTTCGCGCGCTTCTTCAGGAACCGCCGGGTGATCTTGTGCTGGTAGAGCGTCAGCCCACTCGCGTAGGCCGGGTTGGTGGACGGCACCGCGATGTACCGGTCGGACTCCGGGTCGAGCACGTGGATCACCCCGAGGTTCGACGGGTCGTACTTGACCTTGAACTTCCGCCCCTGGTCGTACCGCCGCCTCAGCGCGGCCAACGCCGGGTCGTTGTACTTGAGCCCGCCGAGTATCTCGACGCCGTAGGGGTGAACGCAGCGGAGCTTGAGGTGCCCGGCCAGTATCTGGAGTTCGTCGCGGTGCGGGGCCCATGCCGGTGGGTTCTCCTTGATGGACTCCCCCCAGAGGCGGGCCGGGACGTCGTTGATCCCGTCGTGGGGCCTGTTCTGGTAGAAGTCGGCGACGAACTTGTGGAGGATAGTCATCAGCGTCTTGAAGCTGACGATCGAGTGCTTCGCCGCGTCGTAGTCGCCCCGGTCGAGCACGTTGGAGAACGTCGTCCCGGGGAGTCCGTGAAGGAACAGCGTGTTTTGCGTCTCCAGGTACCGCTCCACGGTGCCCTTGAACCAGGGGTTCCTGACCGGGCAGTGCTGGACCGAGATCCCCAGCTGCAAACAGGCGTCCTCCAGGTGCGTGCTGTGCTGCCCGGAGCCGTTGTCCACGACCAGGACCTCCGGCAGCCCGTACGCCTCCCAGTCGTGCTTGACGTCCGGGTACTCGTCCCGGAGGTAGGTCTTCGGTAATATCGCGTGCACGAGACAGCGGAGGATGGAGAGAGCGCCCTCGCCGTCGAAGCTCACGTGGAAGCCGAGGACCATCTTCGTGTAGGCGTCGATAGCCACCGTGAACTTGGGCCTTCCGACCGGCAACCCCGTTTCGTCGTCGATGACCAGCAGGTCGAGGTCGGTCGCGTCGAGTTCGACCCGCTCGAGGGGCCGCGACACGGTGACCCCCTTCACGTAGGCCCTGAACTGGATGTCCGCGATCCGCTTGCCCTCGCGCCCTTTCACCACTTCGTAGCGGTCGAGCTTACTGACGTGGTAGTGGACCGCCCGCGCGCTCGGAACCGGCAACCGGTCACACCTATCCCTGGTCAGGTTCTCCTCGTGGATGCGGACGAGCAGAGAGTTGTAGACCTCGTTGACCGAGAGCCGCTGGAGGGTCAGGTACTTGGTCTCGACCACCTCCTTGACGATCTCCGCGAGCTGACCGGCCAGCTCGAGATCGCGCTTCGAGTAGGTCGAGCCCTTCTGCTTGCGCGCCCCCGTGAACTTGCGCTTGTGGTTCCCTCGGTTCCGATACCGCGGGACCAGTGACCGGACATCCTCGCCCGAATCGAGGTACCACTTGAGCCAGCGGTAGTAGACGACCTGCCAGTTCGGGGGGTTGGCCGCGCCATCCCTGATCTCGGCGTGCACCTGCCGGACGGCCGACTCGATGACCGGGCGAGACGCCGCCTTCAGGTTCAGAGCCATCACCGCCTTGACGTAGGCGTAGCGGCGGTGCATCTCCCGCTTCCGGGCGTCGTCGTCCTCGAGCGCAGTGATGTCGGCGACGTACTGCTCGGCCGCTCGGCGCGCCGCCACCGTGATACTTCTGTCGCCCAGGAACCTCAGATCCCTGCTCGCGAAGGCGTCGTGCAGCTGGGCATCCGTGACGATGACCGGGTTGTCGGTGATGACGTCGCGGAGGCGCAGCTCGCCCGTCGGCAGCCGCTTCTCGATGACGTACTCGCGCCCCCGGAGTTCGAGGTGCATGCCCTGCTGGAGTCTGTGTCTAGGCACGACGCACCTCCCCCGCACTGAGTGTTAAGGCCGGGAGGGCCACCGGCGCGTCCGCGTTGAGCGGCGTCATCAGGTCGACGCTAAGGGCGCCCCGGCAGATGAGCGCGAAGGCGACAAGGCGGCCCCCCTCATCGGCGCGGAAGAGTTCGAGCAGGTCGCCTAGGGTGACGTCGGACTTCTTCGCGAACAGCTCGCGGCAGAGGAACTGGTGGCGGGGCGCGATCGGCGTCCGGGCGTACTTGAGGAGCAGCTTGACGTTGTGCAGCCTGGGCTGAAGCCTGATCTGGTCGCCGTCCACGACCACGAACCTGTAGCCGTGCTCCGCGCAGACCGGGGCCACGGCCTGGAAGAGCGCCTGGTTCCTCTCCCGCGGGACGTCCGCGGTCTTCTTGACCTCGACCAGGTCGTAGCCCCGGGCGCGGCCGACCAGGAAGTCGGGCGTGTAGCTCCGGCGCTTGCCGTCAAGGAGGTAGGGGACGTGAAAGGGCTGCTCGCGGTAGGAGAGGACGGCCCGGTCGAACTCGAGCAGGTGCGCGTAGTCGAACTCCAGGCCCGATTCGCAGTATACAGTCCGGGCCTGTCTGAGGCTCGGGAACTTGTACAGGGCCCTTTTGGTCCGCCGTGTAATGACCTTCCGTACCCGATCCGCCATCCCGAGACCCGCCTCCCTCGCGGCCGTCCGCCGCGGCGCTTAGCTTTTAGCAGATTGATTGGGCCCCGTCAACTATGCTCACATTATTTTGTGAGTATAAATATCCGTGAGTGATCTTGACCTCGATTTGACAGCGAGACCATACTGTGCTCCGCCCGTCCAGTCGGGCCCGCCTGGGCCCGTAACCCATTGATTTCCCGTGCCTAAAGCAGACCTAGACCGCCTCTACGTCCAGATAGCGGGCCTGATCCGGGCCCGGAGGGAGGACGCGGGCCTGACCCAGGAGGAGCTGGGCCGCCGGGTGGGCCTGACCCGCGGGAGCATCACCAACCTCGAATCGGCCCGGCAGCGGGTCCAGCTCGACAAGCTCTTCGAGATCGCGGAGGCGTTGGGGGTACCCTTGGCGGCGCTGCTCCCGGCCCCGGCCGAGGGCGAGCGGCTAGAGATCCCGGGCGAGGCCCTTCGGGGCCTGCCCGCCGGGGCCCGGGAGTGGGTGCAGGAGATGATGGTGCTGCCCGCCGGGGGCGGGGGGCCGGTGGTGGTGGCCGGGCTGGAGAAGCTGAAGAAGCTGCGGGACTACGTGGCGGGGGGCGGGCTCGAGACGGGGATCCCTAACCTGTGCACCGAGGTGCGCGTGCTGAGCGGCGTGTCCGGGACACCCATTCCCGTCGAACAGGCCGCCCAGGGGCTCGGGATACTCATCCGCTACGGCCCCGCGGCCCCGGGCGTCGAGGTCGCCCTCTACCAGGCCAACACCTCGGCGCTCATCGCCGTCAACTCCCTCCGGCCCGCGGCGCGGCAGCGGTTCGCGCTGGCCCACTCGCTGGGGCACGCGATCCTGCACGACCGGGTCGTGACGATAGACACTGGCTTCCCGGACTCGGAGGGTGACGAGGGGGCCGCGAACGCCTTCGCGGCCGAGCTGCTGGTGCCGGTGGAGGGGCTCTGGCAGGAGCTGGGCGGCAAGGCCGTGGACTACGAGGATGACGAGGAGGTCCGGCCTTGGGCCGAGAAGTACAAGGTCAGTGCCCGGGTCATGGCGGGCAGGCTGGCCGCCGCTGCTCGGCTCTAAGTCAGGTGACGCGGCGCACGTCCTTCAGGCAGGTCGTGTAGCGAACGGCGGGTAAGCTTAATCCTAAAAGAGAGCGCCGCCGGGTTCCCGGCGGCGCCTTCCCGCGTCAGACCTCACGCACGCGCTAATTGACCAGTTCCCGATCCGGTTCAACTTGACCTCCGTGCAAGTACAAGTAGAGATTACGGTCCGCACTCGCCCCGCTCTGCCTGAGCCTGCCGTAGAGGCCGTGATAAACTTGGAGGTCCTCTTCCTCCAACGCGCCTTTCTCCGCCTGCCTGATGAGGGATCTAGCTAAAAGCGCGCCGACGTCGGTGCCCTCGCGCGGGGATAGCAGCGCGGCCACGGCGTTTTGCAGGTCGCTAACGATTCTCGTGATGTTTTTACACTTGCTTCCGACGACCTCCTGGGTGTCGAAAGTCCTGAAGACGGTCAAATCTTCGTTGAGGCGTTCCGCGAAAGTCGGGCTGTCCGAGCTGTACCAGAAGACGCAGTCGCCCCTCTGAGAGAACCACGCCTGGCCCTTCCGGAATTCGCCGGGACGCAGCCCGTCCAGACCCGCCAGCCTGAAGTCCTGTTGCCTCCAGGCTTCCACCTCCCGCGCGAAACGTTCCTCGTACCCGCACGGGAAGCCGGGTTTTTCCCCCTCCCGGACCCAGTCCCAGTCGAATACGTACCCCTCGGCGTCTGTGTAGATGACGTAGACCATCTTGTCCGGCCTGGGGACGGGATTACCATCGTTATCGTAGGCGTTCTTGGGCACGCCGCAGTAAGCCCGCCCTCTCTTGAGCCGCCCTTCGCCGCGCAACCCCTCGAAGACGACTGTCGGGGCTCGGATCACCTCGGGGGCACAGTACAGGAGGCCGTACACCACGTATCCCGGCATCCCGGCGGCGACGGCGGCCTTATCCTCCGACGACAGGCGCAGGAGGACCGGATCGGCCGCCATTCTCGTTTCGACGCGCCGCCGGGCCGCCTCCCTGTCGCTGGCGGTGCCCAGGGCGAAGACGACCTCCGCTTCGCTCGCCTGCCGCCCGGCGAAGTCTCTCACCGGCTCGCGGCCGACGGTGACCCCGTTGAGGTCACGCAGGAAGGCGAGTACCTCCTCCGCCTCCTTCTTCGCCACCTGCTCGACTATCTCGCCGCTCACTACCTTGACTTTACCGTTACCGTTGCTCTGGACCTCGTAGCCCCGGCGCACTATGACGCGGACGCGGGCCGCGAGCTCGCCGAGTTCCTGGGCCCACCGAGGCGAGTCGGGCCCGGCGCCGCCGACGGCGAGTTGCAAATAGACCTCCGGGTCGACCTGGTACACCTCCATCAGACTGTGGAGGGTGGCCGGGCGCTCCCCCTGTTCGAGTAGCTTCTGCAAAGCTTCCGGTTTCATCGACACGTCCACCACGACATCCTCAGGCGCCTGCTTCTTTGACATTTTAAACCCTCAGTATACTCCTTCGGGAGTGTCGAAGTCACTGAGCCCGTGGGCCTCCAGGACGCTTTCGCTGAGGCCCATGCCCTCATAGTCCTGACGGTCCAACACCGTGGCGGTCTCACCCAAGCCCATGCTCTCGTAGTCCTCGTCGTCCCGCCTATGTAAGTACGTGAAAAGCAGCCGCTTTTCTTCAACTTCCGGGCGTTCCGGCGCGGGGTCGAAGTACTCCGAGGGGATTGACACGTCGGTGTGATACCACCCGCGGTAGTGGTTCTCGCTGTACTCGCTCAGCATCCTGCCGAGTACCTCCGCCCGCCTCTGTTCCGTCAGGCCATCCGGGAGGATCCCCTCTTCACGGGGCACGAGCCGTGTGCCGGGCATCGAACCTTTCGATGCCGTCAAGATCGTGGACATGGCCAAGGGGACGGCCCACTTCACCAGCTTTTCGGCGGGGGTGGCGGCGGCCTTCCGGGCCAAGTCGGGGTCCTCATCTATCGCCCCCTCAAGCAGCCGCCGGGCCATGTGGCCCACTGAGTTCATGGAGAATCCGACCCCGCCGGGTATCCGGTGGTCCTGCCACCACCGCCCGTCGGCCTGGGCGCCGAACCAGTTGACCCCGACCGTCCACTTACGAATCTCGGCGGGCTGCCCGTCCCTGGGTTTGATCCTTAAAAACAGCCTGTCGTACAGCATCTCGTCCTGACTGTCGTCCGACAGGTACAACTGGCAGAGCCTTTGAGCGAGGGCCAGCAGATCGGGCCCGGGCTCGGCCCTGGCGATCCGCTCCGAAATCATCAGGATCAGGAATCCGTGTTGTCCGCCGTCAAGGGCGCCGTCCTTCCACGCGACGCGGTGATCACGGATGACGGCGCGGATGTGCTCGTCGCCCCTGGCGATGTCGTTCTCGTTAATGATGCAGAAGGACAGCCACCCCTTGTTGGCGGCGTGCCTGGCGAACAGGCACGGCTGGTGTGGTTTTGTATTGAGCCAAGTTGAGAGGGCGTCAGCCTGCCTGACGCGTGACGAGGATGGATCGAAGAGGATCTGGTGACAGTCATCCACTTCAGCGGCGAACGGATTGGCTTGACGCCAAGGGTCGGGTCTCAGCGCATCTACTAGCTCCCTGATGGATAGCACCTTAGAGTTTCTCTCCCAGGAGAGGAACTGGAAGACCAAACTCAACTTGTACTCCTAAGGTGTTCAGGCGTCAACACTTTTTTGGCCCTACCCAGAGGTCCGGAACCTACCGCCCCGTTAGGACATGATCCTGGCCCGGAGTCGGCCGGACCCTGGCGCTCACCGCCCGGCGGGGGCGGCGGCGATCGCCTCGGCCTCCGGGCCGACCACCTCGGCCTCCGGGGCTACCAGCCGGTAGTAGATGGCCCGGACCAACTCCACGTCACGCAGGTTATACTCGGCGATCCGCTCGTGGTTACCGGCGCGGTACTCGTCGTAAACGCGTGAGCCGTGCATCCCCTCGGTCTTACCGAACCCCACCCCGAGTACGTCAGCGAGGTCGTCGAGGGTGATGTACGCCCCGTAATCCCAAGTACACCACTCTTGCTGGGTGTCGTAGATCGGCTGACATCTGTAGCGGGCGAAGGTCAGGTGGACGCTGGGGCGGATTCGGTTGACGAGGGAGCGCTTGCGCAGAAACTTGAGATCCCAGAACACGTTGTGCCCGACGATCACGTCCCTGGAGACGTCGAAGGTTGCCAGGAGGGCCCAGAAGGCGCGGAGCACGCGGGGCTCGTCGCAGTGGAACAGCCTGGTCTCGCGGTCGCGGCCGAGCACTCCGCGGTGCAGGATGCTCCCGTCGTCCTGCTCGACGATGACCGCGATGCTCAACACCCGGCCGTACTCGGCGTGCAGCGAAAGGGAGCGGATCTCCTCCTCCGTACAGCCCTCGCAGTCGTCACCGGTTCCCTTGCGCTTCTTGAGCAGCCGCCGGACCCGCTTAGGGTCCAAGGTCTTCAGCCGCTCCTCGTCCGGCGGCAGCGTCTCGATGTCCAGAAAAACGCGCGTCAACTGCAAACACCTCCCTCTCGAATTCGTGATAGACTGCGAGACCCGATAGGGTCACATCGGGTCCCGCATCGGGTCTCATCGGGCCCGGCATAGTAATCCAATCTGGAATAATCCGCAACGGATTTTTTTCGCATCTCTGCGGCCGGGGCCATGAAGGCGACTGCCGAGTCACGAAAAGCGAGGGCGGAGCGGCTGGCGGCCCTCCTAGTCGAGGCCCGCCGGGAGGCGGGACTGACGCAGGTCGAGCTGGCCGAGCGGCTGGGCCGCAAGCAGGCTTACGTCTCGAAGTACGAGACGGGGGCGAGGGGCGTCGACGTCTTGGAACTCATGGAGATCGCCGACGTGCTGAGCTGCGACCCAGCGGAGTTGCTCAGGAAGCTGCGCTAGCCAGGAAGCCGGGCGACGAGCGCGGCCGTCCTCGGATTTGACCACGGTTGTCAGCTTTTGGTATCTCAGCCCGTGGCCCCGACTGGCGGCACGTGAGCCTGGCGCGGGGACAACACGAGGCGACGGGTGCAGGAGGTTCCGTGGACGGATACGAGAAGGCTGAGCGGCTGTTTCGCGCTAAGGCGACGGAAAACATCACCATCCCCCCTGATCAGTGGGACGAGACGTTCTCCGGGGTCCACGGGGATGACTTGAAGGTTGTAGCGAACAGCCTGCGTGAGCTGGCCGTGAAGGCCGTGAGGATGGCTGCCTACATGGACGCGCGCGGCGGCGAGGACGGCGTCGACCGCGGGCACGAGGTTGCGGTCAAGGCGCAGAACGACCAGGCCGAGAAGGTCCGGGCCCTCCTGGACTACGCCCACCCGAGAGACGACATCACGTTCTAGCGCGCCTGGCCGTGCGCCCCGCTCCCCCGCCCCCTCCGAGAGCGCCCACCTCGGCCCGCCACGGGCGGGGCCGCCTAAGCGGCCGCGGCGCTTCGATTTACCTTAAACGCCAGACCCTCTCCGTGGTATGATGCGGCCCGAATCGACGGGAATGGGCGGCCCGGCCGGGCCCTTCTTCGGCCGCCGCCACGGGACCCGGTAGCGGGAGCCGAGCAGCCGACTTTTCTTGGTCAACCGTGCGACTCCTCACTCTGAGCTGACAAACGCCTAAGAGTGGACCCCTCGTCCTGACATTCCACGCAGGCACCCGAGATTCTCTCGCGTCCCCACCTTCCCGCGCGATTCAACAAGCCAGGCTAGGCACCCTGAGTCTCACTCCCCGCGAGTCCGCGGGCAATCCGGAGAATCCGATGGCGATAGTCAAGAAACTCGCGCGCATCAACATGGATCGTGACTCGAGCCACACCGAGGTCGAGTGCACCTACACCGTCATCAGCGGACCCGAGGGCGAGAAGTACCTTCAGATCGACACCTATGGGTCGGCCCTCAGGAAGATCCCCGGAAAAAAGAGCCAGTCCATCCGGTTCAGCCCTGAGGCTGTGGCACAGCTGCGGGAGATCATCGACAAGGAGTTGTAGCCCGGGCGCACCACGCGGTAGGACACTCACGTCCTAACCGGCCGTCAACTACGAGCACACGGAGCGGTCACGACATGCAGGAACTCGAAACGCGCGAGATGCGCGACATCACCCCCACCCCGCGCATCCTGCGCACGCTCGGCGAGATTCCCTTCGCCCCGTGGCAGTGCATCGCAGAGCTGGTGGACAACGCCCTCGACATGGCCTCCCGCGGCGGGGCCGGGGCGCTGGCCGCAGGGGGTGGCAAGAAGCGGGTCATCGTCTCCTGGTCGGGTGAAAGCGTGGCGGCGGGCGATCGCCAGCTCGAGGTGCTCGACACAGGCCCGGGCCTCACGCTCGACGCCATCCAGGACAGCGTACGAGCCGGGTTCACGAGCAACGACCCGCTCGACAATCTCGGCCTCTTCGGCATGGGGTTCAACATCGCCACGGCCAGGCTGGGCGAGAAGACCCTCTTCCTGTCCGCCACGGCCGACGCTCCGGAGTACGTCGGCATCTCGATAGACTTTGCGGAGCTCACCCGTTCAGGCGTCTTCAAGGCTCCCGTGGTCACCGTGCCGAAACAGCGCAAAGACGAGCACGGTACGAAGGTCATCGTCCAGAAGCTCAAGCCCTCGATCTACGCCAGCCTCCGCAACTCGGTTTCGCAGATCCGGGAGATACTCTCCGACATCTACGCACCCATCCTCGAGCAGGGCGACGTCGAGGTGATGGTCAAGTCGCACGTGCTGGGCGCCCGCCGCCACTGTGTCTGGGACGCGAAGCGTTACGTCACGGTGGCGCGTGGCGGGGTCAATATCCCGGCGCGCGTCGACATCGATGAGGTCTTTGGGGAGGCACTCTTCGACTCCGAGCGCAACCGCTACCTCTCGCTCGAGGAGGAGGAAGAGGCGCTCAGGTACGAGCTCCAGAACGGGTCACTGCCGCCCAGGATCGTGTCGAGGGCGAAACGGGTTTCCGGCTGGCTGGGCGTCCAGCGCTACCCCGACCCGGACGACTTCGGCATCGACTTCATTCGCAACGGCCGCAAGATACTGCGCCGCGACAAGTCGCTCTTCTACTTCGAGAACCCGCTCACCGGCAACCGCGAGCTCGAGTACCCGGTAGAGCTGGGCGCGACGGTCGGCGGCCGCGTAGTCGGCGAGATCCACGTCGACCACGTCCCGCCGACCTACCAGAAGAACGACTTCGACCGGACGGACGCCTCCTGGCACGAGGTGGTCGAGGCGCTGCGGGGGGCGGGGCCAATCCGCCCGAACAATCGCAAGGCACACGGCTACACGGACGACAATAACAGCCCGCTGGGCCGCCTCGTCCGCGGCTACGGCGTCGTCGACGCAGGCACGAAGCACCTGGTGGCCGCCCCCCACCACGAGGCCCGCAACTGGGCGAAGAAGTTCCGGGAGGGCGACCCCGACTACCAGGCGGACGACAAGTGGTGGGAGGCCGCCCGCGAGGCCGACCGCGTGAGGGCCGACAAGGGCAAGGGCCAGAAGGCGGACCCGGGCAGGCGCAGCTCCGATGACACTTCGATCTACACATCCGGCGGGGGTGACGGGGCCCCGGCCGGGGCAGGGGGCGAGGCGACGACGGCGAGCAGCGGCAACGGGGCCGCGGGTGTCGCCGGGGGCGGGGCCACGCTGGTCATCGGCGGGGCGGCAGCCGCCCCCGAACCGCAGCGCGACCCGGTGGAGGACCTCCGGGCCAGGTCCGCCAGGAGCGTCGTGGACTCGCGGGACTACACCTACCCGGAGGGGCGCGCCCCGTTCGCCGTGACCGTGTGGGAGCTGAACTCGGGCAAGATCGGCGAGGGCGAGGACGGTGACCCCTGCCACTTCCACAAGGACGGGCACCGGGTCGAGTTCTTCTACAACCCGCGCCACCCGTTCCTGCGCGACTACCACGTCACGCACCGCGACCTGCTGCTCATCGGCCTGGCCGAGAGATTCCAGATCCGCGACTCGCTGCCGGGGGGCGGGGCTTGGAAGCTCTTTACCGGCCTCGTCACTGAGAACTTCCCCGACTCGCGGGTGGACGTCGGCAGGATGCAGGAGGCGGCAAACACCTTCTTCAACACCCTCAAGGAGCGGGCCATCGAACTTCTCTCGCTGCGCGAGCAGGAGGTGATGGACCACGTCCACGAGGCGGTTGGCGAGGTCGAGGAGATCGCCAACTCGCTCCTGTCGAACACGGACCTGCTGCGCCGCTTCCAGTCGCGCGACGTCGGCAGTATCAACGCCTTGGCCGTGGCCCCGGCCCGCACGATGGTCAGGCTCGTCGACCGCTTTCCCGAGGAGTTCTTCGACGGCAAGTTCTTCAGGATGCCCTACATGGACATCAACCTCCCGGACCCCAACTCCACCGAGAGGCTCAGGGGCGAGTCGAAGGAGCGGCTGCTCTCCTTCCTCAAGGACGCCCTGTGGGTTATCAGCGAGTCGCGCTCGCCCGCCCGCCAGCAGAAGGCGGAGCTGGCCCGCTGCCTGCACTCCCTGAACATCCTGGAGCAGGAGACCGAGCTTTGAGCTTCCTGACCGAAGACGTGATGCGGGGCACCGACTGGCGGGCGGTCGAGCGGGCCGTCGCGCGCATCATGTCCCACTGCGGCTGGCACAGCGTCCGCGTGGTCGGGAGCCGTGGCGACGGCGGCGGCGACGTGATTGGCACACGCCGCCAAGGATCCCGCGAGCAAGTCTTCGTGGTCCAGGTGAAGGCCGTCACCGGCGCGAACTACGTCGGCCCGGCGGCCATCCAGGAAGTCCTCGATGCCATGAACTCCTACGGCGGCGACGTCGGGGTGGTGGCCACCAACGGCGACTTCACCGACTCGGCCGTCACCCGGAAAGACCGCCTGCGGGCGGCCGGGTTCGACATCCGGCTCTGGAACGGCAAGTTCCTGGAGGAGTTACTCGGGCAGTTCCCCGAGGAGCACCACGAACACCGGGATCTGCGCTCCTACCAGCAGGACATCGTCGAGCGGTGCCTCGAGCGCTTCGTCACCGGCGGGACGCGGGCCCAGTTCGTCGTCGCCACGGGGCTCGGCAAGACGGTGATCGCGGCGGGGACACTGTCACACCTCTACCACGACTACGGCCTGAAGCGGTGCCTGGTGCTCTGCCACTCCCAGCCGCTCGCCCTCCAGCTGGAGCAGAGCTTCTGGAGCCAGCTCGGCAAGTCCGTCCCGACCCGCGTCTTTTTCGAGGGGTCGCTCCCCAAACCCTACGAGGGGGTCAACTTCGGCCTCTACCAGACCTTCAGCAACTACCTGAGCGGCATCCACCCGGACGACTACGACGTCGTCATCGTGGACGAGGCGCACCACGCCCTGGCGCGGGGCTTCCGTAAGTGCATCTACCACCTGAAGCCCAGGCTGCTGGTCGGGATGACGGCGACCCCGTGGCGGGGCGACGGCGCGAACATCGATGGCATCTTCGGGGCCCCCCTGGCGCGCGTCTCGCTCGTCGACGGCATGAAGATGGGATACCTGGCGAAGGCCGACTACCGCATCTACTGTGACACGATCGACTGGGAGCGGGTGCTCGAAGAGACTGGCGGCCGCCTGACCATCCGCGACCTGAACAAGCGGCTCTTCGTCCCGCAGCGGGACGAGGCGGTCATCGAGGAACTGCTGGCGCAGTGCAAGTCGGTGCGGAACCCTCGGGTCATCGTCTTCTGCGCCTCCATCGAGCACTGCAAGCGCTTCGCGGGACTGCTGACCGCCTCCTCAGGCCTAGTCTGCAAGTCACTCTCCGGGGTGGACAAGATCGAGCGCAACCGCACGCTGATGCAGTTCGCCGCCGGGAAGATACAGGCCGTCACGGCCGTCGACGTTCTGAACGAGGGCATCGACGTGCCCGACGTGAACGTGCTCGTCTTCCTGCGGGCCACCCACTCCCGGCGCATCTTCGTCCAGCAGATGGGGCGGGGGCTGCGGCTCGCGCCGGGCAAGGACAAGCTCCTCGTCCTCGACTTCGTCACCGACGTGCGCAGGCTCGCTGAGGTGATGCAGATGGACAGCGACGCGCGCAAGCCCCCGAAGGGCTACGAGACCCTCTTTTTCGCCAACGGCATCGTCACCTTCATGAACGAGGGCGCGGTGCCTTTCATCCAGCAGTGGCTGAAGGACGTCGCGGACCTCGGCGACGCGGAGGAGGCACAGCACCTTAAGTTCCCGCTCCCTTACTATGAGCATCAAAATACCTCCCGAAGTTAGGAACCAGATCATCGGGCACGTCGACGAACTGGCGGACCGCCACAAGTACCTCCAGAAGGGCAAGAACGCCAACGCGGTGTTCATCGACGCCCTCGTCGCCGACCCGCACGTGGGTCGGCGACTCCGGGAATTCATGCCGGAGGAGCGCGTCAAGAGCTACGTCAAGGACGCCCTCCTCAACAAGTACGCCAAGAGGCGGAAGGGACTGCTGCGTGATCTCGGCGGGGTAATCTCGGCGGACTTCGGCAAGTGCTTCGAGGTCGGTTACGACAAGGAGCGTGGGGTCTCCTTACACCGCTCGGAGGCGAACACGTTCATCGCGGCGGCCAGGACGACCTACGTGAAGTGGGAGACGGGGCTGAAGAAGCTGCTGCTGTACGTCGCCGGGCTCCCGGACAAGACCCGCGGCAACGGCAAGGGGGATGGGCCGAGGCTCCTGCTGGTCATTCACGAGCACGGCAACCCGGTTAACGAGTCGGACAAGCGGCTGACCGAACGGGCGCTGGGCCTCGTCGGAGTGGACTGCGCCTGGGTCGATTAGGCGGCCTGGGCGTCGTCGGCCGGGGCCGGGGGCGGCGCGGCGGCGGCGCGGGCCGCATCGGCGTCTATTCTCTTCTCGGCCGGTATCGTCTCGAAGTAGGCCGCTATCGACCTCGCCAAGTGGTGGGCCAGGATCGGCGGCACGGCGTTGCCGATCTGCCGCATGTTGATGGTCATGAGGTGCGGGAAAACGAAGGTGTCCGGGAAGGTCTGGATGCGTGCGCACTCGCGGATCGTCAGCCGCCGGGGCAGGCTGTAGTGGAACTGGATGCGCGACTTCGTGTTCGAGCGCACCGTGTAGGCGGGCTCGCCCCTGCGGCTAACTTCGTCGCCTTGTCCGCGCCCGTTCTTCGCCTTGTTGGCCTTGAAGTACTGGCTCTGGTTCGGCACCGACTCGTCAGTCACGTTCACGAGGTCGTCGATGGCCCAGTCTACCGACCTGTACCGCATGAAGTGGGTGTCTGGCGGCCTCTGGGGGAAGCCCTCCAGGTCATTTCGGACCCCCATGAAGAAGAGCCGGGAGCGGGTCTGCGGGACGCCGTAGTCGGGGGCGTAAAGCGGCCAGACCTCGAACCTGTAGCCAGGCCCGGCCGCCTCCAGGTCCTTCTGGATGATCGCCAGCACTTCCCCCTCCTGCATGTGCTTCAGGTGGAGGACGTTCTCCGCCACGACCACGAGGGGGGAGTGCGCGTCCATGTGCCGGACAAACGCCTTGTAGAGCTGCCCCCGGTCGGAGTCGAGGCCCCTGTAAGGCCCGCACGACGAAAAATCCTGACACGGAAAGCCGCCCATCAGGCACTCGGCGGGTGGCATATTAGCGCCCGGCAGGTTGGACAGGTCCGCGATCTCGACGTGCGGGCCGATGTTCTGCTTGTAGGTCTCGACGCAGTGCGCGTTATTGTCGTAGGCCTTGATGATCTCGAACGGAAGCGCCTCGTAGTGTTCGTCGCGGTAAGTGAAGTTGCCGACGAACCCGAGGTCCATCCCCCCGCACCCGGCGAAGAGCGAGTCGGTGATAATCGGCCGCGGGCGGGCCGCCTCGGCTGGGGCGGCTGGCGTGACCTTCTTCCTAGGCATAGCGCAGACTGAGACCTATGAGGCGTCGGCCCAGAAACGACTACGAGCTAGCCCCTGACGTTATCAAGAAAGTGCCATGGTTCCGGCGGCGCCTGCTGAGGTGGTTTGGGGGCAGCAGCCGCTCTTTTCCCTGGCGTGAGCCCGGCCGGACCCCCTACGAGGTCCTGGTCGCGGAGGTGATGCTTCAGCGCACCGTGGCAGCCAACGTCGCGCGCGTCTACCCGGCCTTCCTGGCGAAGTACCCGGATTTCGCGGCGCTCTCCCGGGCCGAGCCCGGGGAACTGGAAGAGATTCTGAAGCCCTTAGGGCTGTGGCGCCTGAAGGCGCACATCTTTCGACGCCTCGCCGAGGCCATCGCGGAGCGCGGCGGGGAGGTCCCGGCGACGCGCGACGAGCTCGAGCGACTCGAGAGCGTCGGCCAGTACACCGCGAGCGTCGTCCTGAACACCGTGCACGGGATTCCGGAGCCTTTCGTCGACGTGAACATGGCCCGGGTGCTGGAGCGCTTCTTCGGGCCGCGCACCTACTTCGACGTGCGCGACGACCCTTACCTGCATACACTCTCCCGCCGGGTCGTGGAGGGCGGGGACAGCCTCCAGGCCAACTGGGCGGTTCTGGATTTCAGCGCGCTGGTGTGCAGGGCGAAGCGGCCGCTGTGCGAACAGTGCCCGGTCCGGGCCCGGTGCGACTACTTCAACGGCCCGAGAAACCCTGACATGGCGGCGCTCCGCGCAGAAAAATAGCACAGGGCCCGGTGAGTGTCTAGGGGTCTTATCGGGCCCGGACCTCAAGATGTTGTGGTTACTGAGCGGAGGCAGGCGCGGGCGGGGCGGGCGACGGGGCCCGGGCGGGGCGCAGGCGCGTGGCGCGGGCGCTAGATCTCGTCCCAGATCCAGCAGGAGGCGCCGACCGGGTAGAGGCGCTGGCCGTCGGCCTCGACGGCCGGGAAGGTGTCGTACTCCTCGCCGCCGCTGTCCATCTGGAAGGTGAAGGCGTCGGCCCCGGCGTCGTAGCGGGCCTCGTGGCCGCGGGCCCGCCACGCCTCGGCCAGCCTCTCGGCCTGCTCGCGGGTGAAGAGGGGGCAAGCGAACCCGTTCCAGGTCTCGCCCCGCGTGAAGCCCTCGAACTCCTGGCCCTCAAGGAAGTCGAGGGCGAACTTGGCCGGTCTCATCATCGCCGTGGTCATCATGGCCTGATACTACCACCTCCCCGCCCCGCGCGCCGCGCGAATCAGTCCCCCGGCCCCTCGCCCCTTACCCGTCTCGGCAGCTTCTCCGGCAGGTCCATCTCGTCGTCCACCATCGCCTCGAGCGGTAACCCAGCCAGCCTCGCAACCGCCAGCAGGTAGAGCAGCGATGGCTCGCGCTTGCCGCGCTCGAACTCCGAGACGTGGCCGGGCTGCGGCGGGGACTCGATGTGCGAGAGGCGCTCGGCGAACTGCTCCTGTGTCAGGCCGAGCTGCGCCCGGATCTCCAGCAGCTTCTCGGCCAGGCGCTTCGGCCGGGGGCGGGGGGACTGGCCCATCAGCCGTGCCCTCCCCGCAGGACGTAGATTGCTATTTGACCTAGACTCGCAAATGCGAGTATAACCCTCTGATGAATTCCCGCGGCCCCCTGAACGCCGTCGCGGCGCGGGGCCGCCCGCATCACACGCTCGCCCTCCGGAGCATCGGGGCAATATGGGTCATCTTGAAAATCGCGAGCACGCGCGGGCGAAGATAGCAGAGGCCCCGTGGCCTCGTCACGCCCTGCTGCTGCCGCTTGCCGCCCTCCTGACCATGGTCCTGTACGCCCCCGCGCGGGCCAAAGACCCTACCGCCCCTCTCCTCACCGAGCGCGACGTCGACGAGGTTATCTCACGGTACCGCGCCCCAGCCGCCCCCGAGCAGGTCGCCGCTTGGTCAAGCTGGTCACGCTCGACGTTCCGCCCGCCCCTGCCCGAGTTCCGCAAGGCGGTCGTTGGGCTCTTCCCGGAGGCATGGCGCGCCAGGCGCAACTCCGACCCGGCGGCCGCCCGCGAGCTGCAAGCCCTCTTGCGGCCCGTCCTGTCGGTCTACGGGGTGGATTACGAGTTGTTCGTCATCGAGACCCCAAAGCCGTCCTTGTTCCTCGACTCCGACGCGGTGATGGTCCTTACCACGGGCCTGATCTCCCGGGCCCGCAGCGACGACGAGTTATCCGGCCTGATAGCGCACGAGGTCGCGCACGCCCGCTTCGCCCAGAGGACCGCTGCGGCGAAAGCGCTGCTCGCGGGGCTGACCGCGGAGGGGAAGGGCCAGTCCGACGGGGCGTGGCAGGCGTTGCGCGAGCTCTCGCGGATTGAACTTGAGTGTGACGCAGTGGCGGCGCGGACCCTCCTCACGCTCGGGCAGGATCCGGGCGAATTCGTCAGGGGGATCAGGCGAATCGAGCAGGACTTCCCCGATGAGGTCGCGCGCGGGGGAGAGTACGGGGTGGACTGGCACCCACCGGCGGAGGTCAGGCTGCGCGTAGTCACGGCGCTCGACGCGCCCGGCGGAACGCGCAACGGGCCGACGCGGTCGGCCCGCCTGAAAACGCTACAAGACCTACTCGGGGGGCCCCCGGACCCACCTGCAATTCTGACGGCCCCTAACGGTCAAGGAGGTCGGTTAAGCGGAGGCGCTTAGGGAGGGGCCCCCGTTAGCACGCCCGCGTTGTTGGGAAAACGGGCTGTGCCGCGAGGCCGCGTGCGCTTAGGGCGAGCAGTGCGCGGCCTCGCCGAATCATCCCCGCAAATTAGGTGACGGCATAGGTACCAGTTGGCGCTACTTAGGAAGTAGCCTCTTGGCTGCTTGCCTGCTGCCTCCGGTGCTCCGCAATCGCTGCGAACACGTCGGCTATACCGCCGGTAGAGCCGTCATCCTTTTTCCAGATGAAGTCCGGTTCCGGCGTGTACAGGAACCTAGTGGCTTTGCCGACAGCCAGTCCGTTAAGCAGGGCCACCGCGTTACGGTCGACCGGCAAAGTCATGCCCTCGGGGCCGCCGAACGTCCCCCGCAAGAGCAACTTGCGGGAGAGGGGCACGTGCACGATGGTGTGCTGGAGCCCGAACCCGGGGCTGTCTCGGCGGAACGGGGGCACCTCCACCGTCCACTCCAGGACCACCGGGTGGTCGGAGCAGATAAAGTCACCGGCCCCCTCTTCAGGCACGAGCAGCACCCACTGGCGCGCCATCAGGAGTTCGGCGATGAATTCGAGGTTACCGAGGTGGCCGACCACGAAGCTCCTCACCTCCGCGGTCCGAGACAGCTTCAGTTCAGCCTTCCCGTCGATCACCTTCTTCGCGGCCTCCCTGAACTCCTCGACGGTGGTGTGCGGCGTCGAGGGGTCCTCCTGCCTCATGCGTTCGAACCGGGCCTCTAGCTGGTCGTCCGGCAGCTGCGCGTGCATGGCGAGGACGATTCGCATCAAGTCGGTCTCGGCCTTCGACATCGCTGACCTAACGCTCGGGATGCGCACCGCCAGCAGGGCCAGGTACAGCATGAACTGGGCGTACTCTTCGCCCCCGGGCAGGGCCTGGGTCTCAAGGATGCGCTTGAGGATTACGGACCCCGGGTCTTCGACCAGCCCGAGTACCTTCTCGATCTCGTCCGGGCTCCGGCCAGGCAAGTCCACCCGGTAGTAATCCCTTTCGAAACCGACCCCGGCCGGGGTGCTAGCCCACGTCTTCAGCTGCTTGTAGTCATGGGCGTACAGGCGCCCGTCCTTCGCCCCCGTGTCGGTAAACCCGGCGAGGTAGGCTTGCGGCACGTAGTGGTGCGCCCTCGCGGTGTTGTTTCTGGCTTCTGCCAACGCGTAACCTCCGGGTCTCGAACCTCCGAATGGTGTAATGATACAAGACCACTCGTAGGACATCCCAGTGGAGACCCACAGGGGCGAGACACGCTAAGCAGGTTTGAAACACGATTAGGACGCCTTACGTACGAGCCACACATCATGCTGCGGGAGAGCCCGGCCGCTTTGACGGAGAGCGTTTAGGAAGGAAAGCCTGCGGTGGCCTTCGAGCAGGTGGTAGGGCTGGTTTAGTTTCTCGCCGTGGGGGTAGGCGAGGGCGCCGTCAAGATTCTCCAGTAGCAGGATGGGCGTGGGCCATGTCCCGTGCTCAAGCATGTACTGGGCGAGCCAGTCACGACCCCGCGCCTCCAAGTTCTTGGAGAAGCTGTCGCAGAAGTGAGGGTCGGCGAAGGCCTCGTGCCCGGGGATGGCCTTCAGGTCCCACGTCTGTCGCTCGAACCGCAGCCTCTCGAAGTCGAGGAATGCGTAGGTCTCGAGGTTGTTGAAGTGCCTATGTAGCCACTCCCTGAGAGGCTCCCCCGGCCAGTGGGGGAGGATCGTGGACTGCATCCGCCGAGCATACTCTTCGGCAGTCTCTTCGCGCCGCTCGTTTCTGCCAAGGTAAGGAAGGTACGGGGCCACGCTCGGCCACAGCCACGCCGCCCTCCAGTTACGCGGCGGCCGGGGCACACTACCCCCGGAGAATCGGGTACTCCTCGACTCCAGTTCCCTCCCTCCGTCGCGGACGCTCAAGGTAAGGGTGTAGAAGGTCGCGGCGTCGAACCCCTCGTTTTCGAGTAGGCTTTCGAGCACCGAACGCTCCAGGTGGGTCATGAAGTCCGAGTCTTCATCGAAGGAGTACACGTCGAGGTCTGCGAGACTGGTCCCGTCTCGCGCGTCTACCACGTCGACGACCTCCCAAGACCCATCTGAGCCGATGGGCTTGACCTTAACGACGATCGGGATCTCTATCTCAGGATGCCCAGGCATTTCCAGACACCGGGAATAAACTATACCTGCCGACGTGGCCGAAGGGAGAGGAGTACCTCCTGTCGGTTTTTACTCTTTATGCTTCCATTTTTACTCTTTATGCTTCACTCGACAACTTCGTTCTTCTCCTCGTCCATCTGCCTGAGCGTGTCGAGGATGAGGTTGGTGTTGGAGAGCGCCTGGATGCGGATGGGGAATTCGTTCTTCGACTTGGCGAAGTCGAAGCCGCCGGAGGTGACTTCGACGAGGAGGCGGAAGGCGAAGGTGCCGCGCGCCTCGCCGCACTCGGCGTCCACGATGCGGCCGTCGTTGAAGAGGACGCGGCCCTTGCGCGCCGGCCCCTCGACGGCGAGCGCCCCCGTCAGGCGCGAGTTCTCCAAGACCTGCACGGCGTCGAAGATGCTGACGGTCGAGAGGTCTCCGGCGAAGGTGACGGGGCGCGGCGCCGCCGCGGGCGCGGGCGGCGCGGGGGCGGGCGCGGCCTGCTGTAAGTCCGGGCGGCGCGCGCGGCGGATGGCTTCGAGGCCGGGCGCGATGTTGAGGCGCGGGTCGATGTGCTTGGCTTCGAGCAGGCGCTCGTGCGCCGAGTCGAAGTTCTCGCGCGCGATGTAGAGGTTGACGAGGACGAGGCACTGCCGCGCGGCCTCGTCGGAGAGGCCGTGCGAGAAGGCGATCTCGCGCAGCTTCTCGCGCAGGACGATGCTGCGCGGCCAGTGCGCGATGGCCTCCTGCAGACGCTCGACGGCGCGCTGCGGCGCCTTGTACTTGACGAAGAGGTCGGCGTCGAGCAGCGCCGCCTCGACGCTCTCCTCCAGGCTCTTGGGCTTCTCGCGTTCTTTCATCTCGTCCACCGCCCCTTCGAGTTTATCACAGCGACCATCCGGCGCGGCCCCGACACGATTTCGTGTGCGCGCGCAGACGCACACGTGCGAAACGCATCGCCCTTTGCGTGCGCGTCCGTACGCACGCCCCTCCAAACCTCAACCTCGGTCTTAAACGCCGCCCCCTAAATTAACCTTTTTGCCCCGGCCGGGCGCACGCGCGCGAACCCGTTGCACGCGGGAAACATGGCACGGTGTGTGCTCAGGAAAGTGCGTCAGACAGCCCCCTTCAGACCGTCCGGAGCAGGAAAGGTTTTTGCCGATGGGTGATGAGTTGTCGTTGGAGATTTTGACGCCGACGCTGCGGCTGGTGAGCGCGGACTTCGACGCGGGCGTCCGGCGTCTCTGCGCGCGCTGGCGGGCCGAGGGGTCGCGTCAACGCGGCGAGGCGGAGGGCGTGCGCGCGCTCGTCGCGAGGCTGAGGCGGACGCGCCCCTCGACCTACGAGCACTGCGTCCGCACGGCGCGCCTCGCGCGCCGTGTCGGCCTCGCCTTCGGCTTCGAAGAGGCGCGGCTGCGGCAGCTCTCTCTGACGGCGATGATGCACGACATCGGCAAGGTCTTAGTCCCCGAGTCCATCCTGAGCCGGCCGCGCCGGCCGACGCGCTTCGAGCGCTTCGTCCTGAACCTGCACCCGAACTTCGGCGCGCTGCTCTCGTCCTACTACGGGCTGACGCCCGAGCTGCGCATCCGCACGCAGCACCACCACGAGCGCTGGGACGGGCGCGGCTACCCGCACCGGCTCGGCGGCGAGGACATCCCTTTGATGGCCCGCGTCGTCCAAGTGGCAGACACCTTCGACGCGATGGTCGAGCAGCGTGAGTACAACACGCCCCGCACGCTCGACGAGGCCGTCGCCGAGCTGCGCCGCGAGACGCGCCGGCAGTTCGACCCGCGCGTCGTCGAAGCTTTCCTCGACACTCTCCCGAAGGAGTGAACGACCCGTGAACAACTGGATGAGGCGGCGCATCGAACGCTCACGCGCCCGCTGCGAGAAGGCCGCGGCGAACCACAAGACCGACAAAGATCAAGAGGCAGAGAAGCGGCCGGACGGAGAGGCCCTCCCCAACGCCTCGCGGACGGGCACGGCGTAGCGGCGGCGTAGTCGCCGGCCTAGCGCGCCGACTCGATCAGCGGGTTCTCCAGAGAGCACTTGAAGTCCTGGTCGACCAGAGGGAAGTAGACCTTACCCGAGACCTTGACCTTCGTCCCGTAACTCGCCACCTGTCCGTCCGCCGTGTGCACCTTGAGGTCTTTGTCCGTGTACTGCTTGGGGGCCAGCTCGGCCTGGTTGGCCTCCCGGCCGATGGGCGTCTGCACCCCGATGGGCTGGCCGGCGTAGTCGGCCTTCTCGTAGAGCCTGAGCACGACGCTCGACGTGCCCGTGAACTTCTCGGGGAAGCGCGGGTAGCCGACGACGGCGACCCGCTTGCCCTCGTTGGCCTTGTCGCAAACGGCCGCGAACTCTCTCAGCTCGCCGGCCGTCGGCGGCCCGAACGCGCCGCCCCCGCAGGCCGCGGACGCGCAAGCCAGCAACGCGATCCCGAAGATTCTGCCAAACCTCATCCGTCGTCTCCTCATGAAGCGAGTGATTGAAGACCCACTGCAAGATATGTGCGGCGGCGGCCGGTCGTCAATCTCCGTCCTGTCAAAACTCCAACCGCAACCCGACACGCAGCGTCCGCGGCCGCATGGTGCGCGTCGGCACGAGGAAGGCTTCGGCGAAGGCGCGGCGCTGCTCCTCGGTCGCGTTGGGGCGGAGGGCGTCGAAGTCTACGAACTCGGCGCCGAAGGTGTAGACGGTCTTGTTGAGCAGGTTGTCGGCCTCGACCGTCGGGCGCAGCCTCAGACGTTCGGAGAGATGGAAGTCGCGGCCGAGGCTCAGGTCGAAGTCGAAGAGGGCGGGGCCCGTCCCGGCGTTGCGCGGCAGGTCGCCGGTGCCGCCGACGGCCGGGAGCGCGAAGGCTCCGAGCAGGCGCGGGTCGAGCGGCT
>JAFAZX010000010.1 GCA_019239425.1 Acidobacteriota bacterium | reverse complement strand
CCTGTAAGGGCTCGCCTTGATGCGCGCGAACAGCTCGCGCGAGTAGTGCGAGTTGATCGGCATCTTGGAGGAGCCGAAGATGGAGGTGTAGACGCCCGCCGCGAAGGTGACGCCCAGCGGGTTGTGCGTCGAGACGGCGACGACGCGGGTGCGCGGGCCGACGAACCGGTCGAGGTCGTCGGGGTAGCAGGCGACCACGTCCCCGCTCAGGTACTCGCGCAGGAGCGACTTCTCGACGACGCGGACGCCCGCCGGCATGTAGCGCGCCGAGCCGTCGTCGTTCCGTTCGACCTCGCGCCAGCCCGGGTACTTCCTGTTGATGACGCCCTCCATCCAGACGGGCAGCGACGCCAGCGCCATCTGGATGAAATAGCCCGCGTGGTCGATGGCCTCGGTCAGCGGCGCGGTGAGGACGATGAGCCTGCCGCCGTCCCGCGGCTCCCGTTGCGTCACCTCAAGCGAGTTTGCGTCCGACGTTACGTGCTTAGTGGGGGAATTCATGCAGGTAACCCTCCGGCTTAAGTTGGGTGGGTGGATCGCCGTCGCCGCTCGTGCGCGGGCCAATCCGCGGCGGCGCGATCTCGGGTCAAAGCTGTGTGCCGGCGAGGTTCGTCTGGTCGGGTTCAGAAGTAGACGCGATCTCCCGGGGAGACGGTCTGGTCCGCGAGGTGAGCCGCTACACTAATAAAACCGTCGCGGTTTTTCAAGAGGGACAGTAGAAGAACGCTTTGGCCGACGCGGGTAGACGACAGGCGCAGATGAATCTATTAGACGAGGTTGTCCTTAGACACTACCCGGCACCGGGTTCTGAGATTCATCGGGCTGACTCCTCTTCGGGGTTGCGGCGGCGGTCTCGCTACGCGCGTCCGCTGCCCGGGCCCAGCAGGCCCGGGCGCGTAGAATGGACGTGCAATATCAACTCGCCGAAGAGCGTGTTAGCCCACGCGAACCAGGACCGTGTGAACTTCGCCGGGTCGTCCTTCGAGAACGCCTCGTGCATGAAGCCGGTGCCGGCGTGCGTCGCCTTGAGCATCCTCAGGCAGAACGCGATCTCTCCCTCGTCTTCACTGGTTAAGGCCCGCATGGTGACCCCCAGCGGCCAGACCATCCCGAGCCCGACGTGCGGCCCGCCCACCCCCTCGCCCGCGCGCCCGCGGAAGAAGTACGGGTTGTCCTCGCTCAGGACGAAGGCGCGCGTCCGCCTGTAGACCGGGTCGCCCGGCGGGCAGCAGCCGAGGTATGGGAGCGACAGCAGGCTCGGGACGTTAGCGTCGTCCATCATGAGGGAGTTGCCGAAGCCGTCCACCTCGTAGGCCCAGATGAGCCCGCGCGCGGGGTGGCGCACCACGGCGTGGCGGGCGAGGGCGTCGCTCACCTCTTGAGCGAGGGAGCGGCATTCGCCCGCGAACGCCCTGTCGCCGAAAGCAGAGTCGTGCAACTCCGCCAGTTGTTTCAGAGCTACGACGGCGAAGAAGTTCGAGGGGACGAGGAGCGGGTAGACGCAGGCGTCGTCCGAGGGCCTGAAGCCGGAGTGGATGAGACCGACGGGGCGGGTCGGGTTCCCGCGCCCGTCGAGCGGGAGCGTGTCGTAGGGGCTGGCCGCCTGACGCTGGAAGGCGTAAGGGCCGGGCCCGCTCTTACGCTGCTGCTCCCGGAAGGTCTGAAGGACGAGCCTCCCCGCCTGCCGGAAGTCTGCGTCGAAGCAGGAGGTGTCGCCCGTCGCCCGCCAGTACGCGTGGGCGAGGCGGACGGGGTAGCAGAGCGAGTCGACCTCCCACTTGCGCTCGCACAGCTCCGGCCTGGTCTTCGTCTGGTCGTGCTCGCCCCAGGGGCAGGCACCCGCCCGCCCGAAGCTGAACGCGTTGGCGTAAGGGTCAATCAGGATGCAACGCGTCTGGCGGTTGATGACGCCCGCGATCAACTCCTTCAACCTCGCGTCGTGGCGCGCGAGCGGGAGGTAGGGTGTGACCTGCGCCGTCGAGTCGCGCAGCCACATGGCCGGGATGTCACCGGTGATGACGAGGGTGTCGGGGCGCCCTCCGCGCACGGCGAACTCGACCGTGGTGTCGAGCGTGTTGGGGAAGCAGTTCTCGAAGAGCCACGCGAGCTCGGGGTCGGAGATGGCGCGCCTGACCTCAACGATCTTCTCCTCGACCGCCGGGCTGGTGAAACGGCGCTCCGAGGCGGGGGGCCGGCGGCTCGTGTAGTCACGACTCGTTGTTAAAGTGGCGCGCGCAGGAAGCCCGGCGTAAAGGGCGATCCCGCCGCAGGCGGCGCCCAACATCTTGGTCATTGCCCGGCGCGGGAGAATTCCGGCCCGTTCGGCTGTGGCGGACAGGGCTTTTCTGTCGTCCATACACTCACTCCAACGGTGTCAAAGTGGAACCTCGCGCCGGGGGAACATGCTTTGTCACAGCGCGCCCCAAAGCGGCGGTCGGGTCTCAGTCTTTATCCCTCATCATACCCCAGGAAGTTGACGGCCGATTGGTCTGGGTTCTCCCTGCCGTGATCATAGCGCATGACGGTCTTCGGGTCCCTGTGCTTACTCATCATCTGCGTCTGCCTCTGAGGGTGTAAGGGTATGAGTATGACACCATTGTGGAACGATTCGACTTCACTTCTTGAATTCAGCGTCGCGATGCTGACGACCGAGCTTCGAACGTCTGATTTTGAGCTTGCAACTGTCGATGCCCCCGGACATCTAAGTGTAGAAGTCCGGGGCGGCAGTCGGGACTCGACGGCGGGGCGGAGGGTTAAGAAGGGATGATACGCACAGAGGTGGCGGGGAGGGCGGCGCGGGCCGGCGGGTGGGAGCTGGCGCGGCGACTGCTGCGGCCGATCCCGTTGGTCGGGACGGCGGTCGTGCTCGGGACGGCCGGCTACGCGCTGCGGCGCAA
>JAFAZX010000073.1 GCA_019239425.1 Acidobacteriota bacterium | reverse complement strand
GCCGACCGCGTCGTGACGGTGGACGGCGGCTACCGCGAGGAGCTGACGGTCGAGCTGTGGGTCGTGCCCTCGGGCGCCACGCCTCCGAGCGCCAGCCCGACGGTCGACCCGAGCGAGGTCAAGACGACCCGCACGCCGACCCGCCGCCGCGGCCGCCGCGACGACGACGAGGAGTAAACTCTGACGAATAAGCATTCTTTTTAGCGCGATACGATAGAAGCGCATTCCTCCGGTCGCATTGCGCATCGGCGGGGCTGAGTCTTTGCGGAACTCACCCCGCCGCTTTTTTTCGCCGAGGCTTATACGGGCCGCGGCGCTGCGGGGCGGCGTTGTAAATTCCTCTTGCGCGCCCCAGCGCGATTGGCTCAGAATGCGCTGACCCGCTGAAGCCGCCGGCCTTCCCGGCTCACGCCACGAACGAAAACTGTGTGGGCAGACCTTCGGGTGAAGCCGCTGCCCGATGAGAAACTCTGGGCCAGAACATGATTGACTACGCAGCTCAGCTCGCAGACCTCAGACTCTACGCGGAACTGAAGAGGAGCGCCGGCCGCGACGGGCTGACGGAGACGGACGTGGCGCAGCTCGTCGGGATGGTCAACCACGCGGCGTCGGTGGCGGGGCCTCTGCTCGCGCTCATCCCGCAGACCTTCAGGCAGTACACGGATCACGACATCGGCCACTGCCGCAACCTCATCGGCCTGATGGGGCGGTTCATCCCCTCGGAGACCCTCGAACGTCTCAACGGGCTCGAACTCGCCGTGCTGATCCTGTCGGCGCTCCTGCACGACTTCGGCATGTTCGTGAGGGACGAGGAGCGCACAGCGTTCAAGCGGGACGCCTTGACGTCGCAGGCGTACGGCGCCTTCACCGCCGGGCACCACGCGCGCGCGGCGGCCGTCGAGGAGGCGCGGCGCGCGGGCGAGCACGTGCGCGCCGAGGCCATCGAGGACTCTCTGCTCGCCGACTACTTCCGCCGCATGCACCCGCAACGCGCGCGCGACAACGTGCGCGCCAACCTCGGGGGCCGGCTCGTCTTCAGGGAGCTGGACATCTCCGGGTACGTCCTCGACGTGTGCGAGAGCCACGCGTGGGGCGTCTACGAGAGCGGCGACCCGCTCCACCCTGACAAGACCGTCAGCCACCTTCCGACGAACTGCGCCGTCCACGCCTTCCCGCTCAACCTGCAGTACATCGCCTGCTGCCTGCGCCTCGCGGACATCATGGACTTCGACCGTTCGCGCACGCCGGTCGTCGTCTTCCAGAACATCAACTTCGACGACCCGGAGTCGTGGGAGGAGTGGAACAAGCACCTCTCGGTCGCGGGCTGGACAATCGACGAGCGCGAGGTGAGTTTTCGGACTGAGTGCACGCACCCCTCCTTCTACGTCGCCGTGATGGAGTTCTTAGACTGGGTTGACGCCGAGCTGAGCAACTGCCGCCGGCTCGTGGTGAAGGAGGCGCCCACAGACGTTGCCGAGCGCTACAAACTACACCTGCCGCCGGTCGCAGACCGCTGGTACGTGGAGATGAAGGACAAGTCTTACCTCGCGGGCGGCTTCCGCTTCCAGCTCGAATACGAACGCATCATGCAGCTCCTGATGGACAAGAGCCTCTACCCCGACCCGAGCCTCTTCCTCCGCGAGCTGTTGCAGAACGCCCTCGACGCCTGCCACAACATGGAGGCGCTGGCGAAGGAGTACGACTACAAGGACTACACCCCGCGCATCGCCGTCTGGGATTACTCGGACGACCCCGAAGACCCGCGGGTCGTCTTCCAGGACAACGGCGTCGGCATGTCCCGCAAGATCGTCGAGAACTATTTCATGCGCGTGGGGCGCAGCTACTACCGCTCCCCCGAGTTCGACGCCGAGCGCGCGCGGTTGAAGGCGAAGGGCATCGAACTCGAAGCCACCTCCCAATTCGGCATCGGCATCCTCTCCTGCTTCATGGTCGCCGACCGCTTCGAAGTCGAGACCTACCGCACCGGCAACACCCCGCTCCACATCACCATCGAAGGCCCCACCAAATACTTCACCATCAAACTCCTCGACCCGCCGCCCCAAACCACGTTTCCGGTCAAACCCACCTCCGACCACGACGACGGCCCCCCACGCCACCCCGGCACCCGCCTCACTCTCCACCTCCGCCCGGACACAAAGCTTGATGTCTTCCAATCCCTCGACGTATTCGCTGCCAACGTTGATTACGATATCAATGTCTACCGTACCGCTCCGGCTGAGGTTGTCGTTATTGCCAGACACCAATGGGAGTCGGAGGGTATTCAGCGGGCTGCCTTTGTTGAGACGGTAGTCTTGGATGAACCAATGGAAGACGAATACGACTTCAATACTTCGGAGGTAATAGAAAGCCTGCAGGAAATCATGGCCCCATCGCGCATTCCTTTTGAGCGGTATGACTTCTCAACCAACCTTAAAGGAACCGCGTGGTTTTGGCTGTTGAAGGGGCAGAAAGATAGCGCATGCCCGCAGAGGGGATACCTTAAGCTAACGGATAGGCTTAGAGTTGTGGGGCCACCCGCCGTGGCGGGTATTATCAGCAATGTTGTTGCTGAGGGGCAACAGTCTAGTGTGGATGAATCTTTTCTAATAATGCTTAGGGATAAAGCAGAAAAAGGCGAAAGGATAGCACGCGGTTCCAGAGCTAATAAGATTGTCGACAGCTTTTTCCCGGACTATGAGTATTACGATAAGGAACGATTTATTGGCGAATGGGATAAGCTTAGCGTTCAGCAACGGCAAGCCGTGTGCGAATCTTTGGAGAACTTCAGCATGTCAGCAGACCGTTGGTATTTCGCGCCAGGCGTTCCGGGTGAGCTATTAAGGGGAAGTTTCGCTTGTTCAAATCGTTCGTTAAAGTTTTATTACTCACTTGAATTTAGTGATAGGCCACGATCTCTCGCGCTCCACGGGATAAGACTTCCTGCAGGATTCGTGAAATGGAATCCAATGGCCGGAGAATCAAGACAGATAGAATTACTGACGGGGATTCCATCTGGCATTTTAGTTGACATGCGTGGAGACACCGCCCCGACTCCCGCAGCAAACCGATTATTTGTACAGCCAGAGGAGGCAAAGAGGGGGGCATTACCATTTCTGCGCGCGTGTCTACATCACGCGGTTGAGCTCGCGACCGATAGGCCGGAGAAGGAGGGCTGGCGGCCATGGCTTACCCAATTTATCAGTTCATTAGCCGCAAACTATTATTGGGCAGAATTAATAAGCGCTGAATACGCTCTTCTCGAACCTTGTTTCGTGTACCGAACTCAGGTAGGTGATGAGGAAGAGGAGGTAACAAGGGATGAACTTGTTACAATGTTTGGTGAATGGGTGCCACTATCAGATCGCTTAGGCGAGAACAATGGCATCATTATCTACGGGGCCGAATCGTTGCAGCTTGTTTTCAAAGAAAGGCGAAAGCGAGATGACGGTACGCTGGAAGTCAATATCTTAAGCAAAGTAGAGATACCACAGGAGAAGATGGGCGAGGAGATTAATAAATTTAAGAACGATCTTAAGTCCGCGGGCATATGGTTAGCACCGCGCGGCTGGAACGATACCTCACTCTTTCTATAAAAGTAGAGACGAGGCTAGACGGCGTCGTAGCGTTTGAGTTTTCTGTAAAGAGTCGAGAGGTCGATGCCGAGGATGTTGGCGGCGCGGGCTTTGTCCTGGTTGGTGTGGGCGAGGGTGTCGAGGATGTAGCGGCGTTCGACTTCGTCAAGAGTCGGGCGGAGGCCGTCGGGGTCGAGGACGGCGGGGTGTGTGCCGGCGGCGTCGCGGACGCGGGGCGGGAGGCTGGCGGCGTCAATCGTCTCGGAGCTTAAAGTAAATGCTCGTTCGATGGCGTTCTGGAGTTCGCGGACGTTGCCGGGCCAGTTGTAGTTAATCAGCGCCGTCATGGCCGCGGGGTCGATGGGCTTCTCGTCCTGGCCCTGCTCGCGCGCGGTACGCTTGACGAAGTGGCGCGCGAGTAAAGGGATGTCCTCGCGCCGCTCGCGCAGGGGCGGCAGGTGCACCTCGATGACGTTGAGGCGGTAGAAGAGGTCTTCGCGGAAGCGCCCCTCCGTGACTTCGCGTTCGAGGTCGCGGTTGGTGGCGCAGATGATGCGCGCGTCGAAGCGCGCCGGGGTGGAAGAGCCTAGCGGCGTCACCTCGTGCTCCTGCACGGCGCGCAAAAGCCGAACCTGTAGCGCCTGACTTATCTCACCGATCTCGTCTAAAAAAACCGTGCCGCCTTCGGCAGAGCGGAAGAGTCCGGGGCGCGACTGGGTCGCCCCGGTGAAGGCGCCTTTGGTGTGGCCGAAGAGCTCGGACTCTAAAAGCGTCTCGGGCAGGGCGCCGCAGTTGATGGCGACGAAGGGGCGGTCTGCGCGCGGGCTGTTGTGGTGGATGGCGCGCGCGACCAGCTCCTTGCCCGTGCCCGACTCGCCGTGGACGAGGATGTTCGTGTTCGTCGCCGCGACCTTCTCGACCAGGCGAAAGACCTGCTGCAAAGCCTCCGACGTGCCGATGATTTCGGAGAAGCTATAACGTTTGTCTAGCTCGCGGCGGAGCGCACGATTCTCGCGGAAGAGTTCGCGCTGGCGGAGCGCGTTCTTGACCGACTGCAAGAGGTCTTCGTTGACGAAGGGCTTGGTGATGTAGTCGTACGCGCCTTTGCGCAGGGCGGCGACGGCCGAGTCGACCGAAGAGAAGGCCGTCATCACGACGACCAGCGCCTCCGGGTCGATGTCCTTAATTTTGTCGAGCAGCGCGAGGCCGTCCATGCCCGACATGCGTATGTCCGTGAGGGTGACGGCCACGTCCTCCGCGGCGAAAACTTCCAGAGCCTCCTCCGCGCTCGATACGCCCGCCACGCGGTAGCCCGACTCTTCGAGCAGGCGCGTCACGATGGCGCGCATCAGGTCTTCGTCTTCCGCGACGAGGATGAGGGGCTGTGTGGTCATAATCAGTAGGCAGTAGGCAGATGGCAGTAGGCAGTCGCTCCGCGTTAAGTGCGTTGAGAGATTGAGCTGGAAGTCCCGACGGCAGGGGCTTTAACTGCCTACTGCCATCTGCCTACTCTCTTTTCCACTCGCGGGCCAGCATCGCGTAGGAGACGAGGTCTTTGAAGTGGTCGTGCACCCACTCGGCCTGGCGGTGCGTGCCTTCCTGCCTGAAGCCGAGGCGCTCGGGGATGCGGCGGCTGCGGACGTTCTCGACGGCGCAGTAGATTTCGACGCGGTTCAGACGCAGCTCCCTGAAGGCGTGCTCGACCAGCGCGCGGCACGAGCGCGTCATCAGGCCGCGCCTCTGGAAGTCCGCGCCGAGCCAGTAGCCGATGTCGGTCTTGCGGTTCGACCAGTCGATGTTGTTGTAGCCGATGCTGCCGGCCACGCGGCCGCGGCAGAAGATGAGCGTGGCGAAGCCCATGTCTTCGGCGTACTGGCGTATCTGGCGGCGGATGAACTCGCGCGCGTCCTCGACCGAGTAGCGCTCGGTCGCCCAGGGCATCCACGGCCGCAGGTGCGCGAGGTCGCGGCGGACGAGCGCCGCCAGCTCCTCCGCGACGCGCTCGTCCACCGGGCGCAGCTCCAAATCGTCGTCGATGCGTCGGCTGAACATGCTCTTATAATTTCAGATTCGAAATCTCAAATTTCAAATCTTCGGGGGAAGTCTGCACAACGGGGGCGCGCGGCGCAAGCCCCGACGACGCCGTCTCGTCGGCCGGAAGCACCACGCGGACGGTCGTCCCCCTTCGCCCGCCGCCCGACTCGACCGACAGGCGTCCGCCGTGCGCCGTGACGATGCCGTAGCAGACCGCGAGGCCGAGGCCGGCCCCCGCGCGCTTCGTCGTGAAGAAGGGGTCGAAGACGTGCGGCAGGACGTCTTCGGGAATGCCCTGGCCGCCGTCCGCGACTTCGACGGCGACCTCGCGCGCGTCCTCTTCGAAGGTGAGCGAGACGCGCAGGTCGCCGCCTTCGGGCATCGCGTCGCGCGCGTTGAGCAGTAAGTTTAAGAAGACCTGTTGTAGCTGGTCGGGGTCGGCCGAGACTTGCGGGACGCGCCGGTCGAAGTCGGTCGTGACCTTCAGACGCTTGAAGCCTTTGTCGAAGGCCGCGAGGCGCAGGGACGACTCGACGACGCGCGCGAGGTCGAGCCGCGAGCGCGCGGGCGGGCGCTGGCGCGCGAAGTCGAGCAGGTCGCGCAGGACTTGCGAGATGCGCTCGATCTGCGTCGAGACGAGGCGGAGCATCTCGCGCGTCTCGGCCTCGTTCTCGGGGGCGAGCGGGCGCGACTGGATAATCTGTATGAGCGAGGAGATGGAGGCGAGCGGGTTGTTCACCTCGTGCGCGACGCCCGCGGCGAGCGCGCCCGCGGCGGCCAGCTTCTCGGCGCGGACGAGGTGTTCGTTCAGGGCGCGGAGCCGCTCGATGTCCTCGGCCATCTTGCGGCTCATCTCGTTGAAGGAGGCGGCGAGCAAGCCCACCTCGTCGTTGCTCTTCAGCTCGACCTGCGTGCCGTAGGCGCCGCCGGCCACGTCGACGGCCGCCTCGGTCACGCGGCGCAGAGGGCGCGAGATGGTGCGGATGACGAGCGCGACGAGCAGGAGGTTCGGCACGAGCGCCGTGACGACGCTGAAGACGAGGTAGCGCCGCCAGGCCTCGGCCGAGTGGTCTGTGAAACTCCACCAGGCGATGGGCACCTGGAAGAGCGCGAAGCTCAGGACGGCGACGGCCGCGATGGAGAAGGCGACCTTGTAGGCGATGGGGAAGAGGCGGAACTGGTCGAGCGCCGACTGGATGGAGAAGAGCTTGAAGTTCGTGATGGCGTACGCGTAGATGACCGCGCCGAGGAGGACGAAGACCGAACCGACGGGCAGGAGCGTGTAGACGCCGAGCAGCGGCAGCACGATGTTGGCCGCCGTCTTGAGGACGGCCGTGACGACGAGCGCGAAGAGGATCGCGCCGAGCTGCTTGCCCCAGAGGCTCCCGCGGTAGCGCCGCCACTTCTGAAAGAGGAACGCGAAGCCGTAGGCGAAGAGGCCGTAGATGTAGAGGCCGAAGGCGTAGGCGAGCGGCGTCAGACGAATGCGGAAGTCCGCGCCGTCGAACTCAATCCCGCTCCACATCATGCCGGCGAGCGCCGCCGGCACAAGCACGAGGCCGGGCGCGAACATCACGGCCGCGCGCCGGACGGGCACCTCGGAGTTTTCCGGGAAGACCCACGCGAAGACGACGAAGGCGAGTTGTAAGACGAGCGCCAGGGTGAAGCTCGTCCCGGCCCACCAAGCGGCCGTCGTCCGCCCGCCGCCGAAGCCCCACATCACGATGTCGTTGACCGTCCACAGCGCGAGGCACGCGATGAAGGCCGCGAACGTCTGGTGCCCGCGGCTGCGCGGCGCGGCCACGAAGACGTAGAAGCCGAGCAGGACGAGCGTGAAGAGCGAGAGCAGCAGCAGCGCGAGAAGCATGGGACAGTAGGCAGTAGGCGGTGAAGAGGGTGTTGGGTTCTGGGTGTTAGGTGTTGGGTAAGAGCGGCTTGTCCTACCCGGCACCCGGCACCTAACACCCAGAACCTTCTTACCGCCTACTTAATCCACGGGCTCGAAATCAACGCGGCTATCGTCAAAGGGATGCCGAACGCGAGCGACCAGGCGTGGCGCGCGTCAATCATACCACCGCGGGAGATGAGGCGGTGAAGAATCGCGAAGGCGGGGAAGGCCACCAGCGCCACGGGCGTCGCGATGAGGACGCCGAAGAAGGCGCCGATGATGAAGAAGACCGCGCCGCCCAGCGCGCCCGTCACGAAGCTCCAGGCGAAGGCCATCGCGAGGACGACGAAGGCGTAACGGACGCGCGTGCGCCGGCGAGGGTCGCCCGCCCAGAGCCCGAGCCGGCCGCCGATCCAGCGCCCCACCAGACAGCAGACGATGTTCATCGCGACGCAGAGCGCGACGACCCAGAATGACTGTTCTCCCTTCGACTCTGTTAAGAAGCGGTCGAAGAGCGCGAGCGGCGGCAGCAGCCCGAGGAACGTGCCGAACAGCCTGTAAGTTTGCTCGGGCGTGAGCGGCTGCCGCATGGCGAGCACGCCCGCCTGCTCCTTCTCGAAGGCCAGACGCTGCCGCTGCACGACGGGGTCGACCTCCTCCCTCAGCCAGCTCATGCGCTGCGCGATGTGTACGTCCTGAGCCGTGGGCTGACAAACGCTGTAGGAACCGCCTGTGTCGTACATGTCTCTTCTCCTTCGATGCCGCCTTGCGGGGCGGCGGCGGCCGACTCGGCTTCCAGCATCCGCGCGACCGCGGCGTTCGAAGAGCGGTCTTCGAAGAGCGCGAGCAGCTCGACGGCGCGCGAGAGGGCGCGCGCGAGCGCCTCGGAAATCCGGCGCGGGTCGGCGGCGCGTAGATGCTCCGAGGAATAAGCGGCGGGGCTCGGCGGATACATCTTGTGTGCGGCGCGGCGCACGGCTTCGAGCGCGTTGACGAGTTCGGCACTCGCACGTTCGCGGTGCGCGACGAGCCGCGTGACGTTGCGGCGGTGGACGCAGCGGCCCGCGACGAGCAGGTCGTCGCCGCCGCGGCCCGCGATGCGACACAACTCCATCTCGCGCGGCGTGGGCCTCGCGTCGGCGCGCGCGTCCGAGCAGGCGGCCGCGAGTCCAGCGTAACGCTCGACACACTCGCGCGCGGCGAAGAGCACGTGGCGCTCCGACTCTTCCCCGAGCGCGCCGGCCTCGACGAGCAGGTCTTCGACGGCGCGCAGGGCGTTGACGGCCCCGCGCTTCACGGCCTCCGCGCGGCGCTCGTCGGGCGCGCTCCCGAAGTCGGCGTTTGTCTTCGCCTCGGAAGAGGAGAGACGACGGAGCAGCCGCGGGAGGGAGGTGAAAGGCCAAGCGAGCGCGGCGCCCGCGGCCTTGAAGAGCGCCGGGCCGTGACCCGCTCCGTTAGTGCGCTCGGAGAGGAATCGCGCGACGCCGAAGGGGGCCGCCGCCGCGAGGTAGATGATGAAGAGTTCGCTCACAATCATCGCGCACGCCCGAAGGGCAACGCATATGCCAACTGGCGCGGGCGCGAGTTCTTTGAAGTAGCGTGCGGGAAGCCTTGATTTATGCGGGTCGGGCGTCTGAGGGCCGCGGGTCGGCTTTGGCAAAGAGCGCGGGCGCGGTCTCGGCTTGGCATTCTGCCAACGCTGTGGCGTTTGTGCCGGCGCTGTTCGCAAAGAGGCCACGCGTGAGGCGTTTCTGTCCGAGGCCGTTGCGCGGTTGGACGAAAAGGGGTAGGGCCGGCGAAAAAGGGGAGCAGGCAACAGGAAGACGCCGAGACGCATCTGTTATATCGCTCCCGCGAAAGCTTCCTGCAAAAACCTCGTAGCAGGCGTGGCCGTCCGGCCCGAGTTGTCAAAGTTTTATTGCGACGGTTTCACGACGAGCGAGTCGCGGCGTGCCAGCGTAAGCGTTGGCGGGTCGTGGCCCTTGATTTGCTCTTTTACGCGGCGCAGCCCGATGGGCAGGCGTTAACCGAACATAACGGAACTTTACGGCACGCTTGTTCGTCTTACACTGACACGAACACGGATTCGTAAAAACGGAATAGTCATCATGCAGAAGAAAATCCCGATCAAGGTCATCAAGCGCGACGAAAGGAATCGTCAGCAACAGCCCGCGGCGGCCGAGCCGGTCGCCGAGCGCACCTCCGCCAAGGAGGCCGCGCGCGACATGGTCGCCACCGTCTCGCAGTGGGTCAGCGAGTTTCAGCAGAAGCGCCGCTCCGAAACGGCGCAGGCCATCAAGACGCTGTTCTCCGATCCGACCCCGCAGACGAGCAAGGCATAGGCACGCCGAAGACGCTCCCGCCCCTCCTCAAGTCTCCAACTGGCGGGAAGCGTTCAAGCAGACAGTAAGCAGACGCGCAGCGCGTGAGGCGGCCGGGCCCTTTGGTACCAGGGGCCACGGCCGCCCCGCGCGCGGGCGTTGACACGGGAGCGCCGCCGCGCATAGCATTCGCGGCAACGTCCGAGAGATTCGGAGGCTCCCTTATGAAGAAGACTGGAACGAAGCGCGCGGGCAAGCGCGAGGCGCGCCCGCTCTTCGCCACGACGCGCAGGACTGCCGCCGCCCCGCAAGGACACCCTCTCTCACGCGCCAAGCCGGAAGACCGCGCGCACCCCGCCGAGCGCAAGGCCAAGCACAAACGCCGGCCGGGGGACGGCGTCGAGTGAACACCCCGCACTCGGAGACGGGCCGCGCCTTCCTCGCGGGCGCGCGAAGGCACCTGCGCGAAGACTACCTGCCGAAGATCGAGCGCTGCCTTGAGCGGCTTACGGACGAGCAGGTCTGGTGGCGCGCGTCCGAGCGCTCGAACAGCGTCGGCAATCTTCTCTTACACCTCGAAGGCAATCTCAGGCAGTGGGTCGTCTGCGGCGTCGGCGGCGCGGTGGACGCGCGCACGCGCGACCGCGAGTTCGCCGAGCGCCGGCAGGTGCCGCGGGAAGAGCTGTTGAGAGCGCTGCGTGCCGCCGTCTCGGAGGCCGACGAGGCGCTCGCGCGGCTCGACCCCGCCGGCCTGCTTGAGACGCGCCGGGTGCAGGGTCTCGACGTGACTCTGCTCGCGGCCGTCTTCCACGCCGTCGAACACTTCTCCATGCACACGGGGCAGGTCATCCTCCTCACGAAGATGCTGGCGGACGAAGACCTCGCCTTCTACGGCTTCTCCGAGGGCGTGCCGCGCGCGAACTGGGGAGGCTGAAAACTAAAAACTGAAAACTGCACTTTTGACTTTTAAATCTCGCGCGTTCGTGGTTAATATGTCGGGCGAGGTGAGCATTCCTTGATAGCCGGCCGGAGCCGCACCCGCGGAGACTTCTTGGATATCCGCGCCGACGCCGTCATCCAAAATTTCTGAGGAGGCTTCTGTTAATGACTTACGTCGTTTGCGAACCGTGTGTGAACTGTCGCTACACGGACTGCGTGGTCGTCTGCCCCGTCGAGGCGTTTCACCTGGACGACAACGCGGTGTGGATCAACCCCGAGACCTGCATCGACTGCGACGCCTGCGTCCCCGAGTGTCCCGTCGAGGCCATCTTCGCCGAGGACAAGGTGCCCGAGGATTGGCAGCACTACACCGCCATCAACGCCGAGAAGTCGCTGAGCGGCCTGCCGATCATCAGCGAGAAGCTCGACCCGCTCTGCTAGTCTCCGTGAAGAAGCGACGAGGGGGACGTTGGCTCGGCGCCCTGGCCGGCCTCGCGGGGCTGACCGCGGGCGCGGTCGGGGCGGCGCTCCTGCTGCGGCGCAAGGGCGGGGCCGAGAGGAAGCATTCGATCTACCCCGAATACAACCGCCGCGAGACAGACCGCTGGGCGCGACCCGGCATGCCCGTCACCTTCCGCGCAGAGCTGATGCCCGGCCGCAGCCGCGCCGAGCGCACCTTCCGCGTCGCCGAAGTCCTCCCGAGCGGCCGCGTCATCCTCGAAGACTTCTCAGGCGACCACGCCGAACCCGAGTTCGAACGGATAAGATAAGGCGGCCCCGCTTCAAACAAGCCGGGCCGCCTTAACCGTCCTCTTCAAAAACAACTACCGCCCGAACTCTTCGCGCCCGACGGCGTAGACGACGACTTTCGTCCCGAAGACTTCCCACTCGCCTTCGTGCCTCTCGCCGAGCCTCTCCGCGACGCGGATCGAGTTGACGTTCTCGGGCGCGATGAGGCTGATGACGCGCGCCTGCCCGAGTTCGTCGAAGGCGTAGGCGGCCGAGGCGCGCGCGGCCTCGGTCGCGTAGCCTCTGCCCCAGAAGCGCCGGCGCAGAGTCCAGCCGACTTCGAGGCCGGGCCACCCTTCGGGGCGCCAGCAGCCGACGCGCCCGACCATCTCGCCGCTCGACTTCTCCTCGACCGCCCACATGCCGTAGCCGCGCAGTTGCCAGTGGCCGAGCATCATCGCCATGTTGCGCCAGGCCTCTGCGCGCGGCACGGGCTTGCCGCCGCCGAGGAAGCGCATCACCTCGGGGTCTGCGACCATCTCGGCGTAGGCGTCCGTGTCCGACTCGCGGAACATGCGCAGGACGAGCCGCTCGGTCTCCAACTCTTCTTTCACCATTCGTACTCGCGGCCGGGCTCCATCGCGGAGAGGCGCGGGACGCCGAGCGCCTCCAACTCTTCGACGAGCTGACAGCGGAAGGAGGGTTTGAGGTGCATGGCGAGGACGTCTATCTCCTCGTGCCTGAGCTTGCGCAGCTCCGCCCCGAGCCCTTCGGGGGTGAGGTGACCTGACACTTCGGCGAGCCTCCCGAGCGAGTTCGGGAAAGAGGACTCGATGAGCAGGGCGTCCAGGCGCGGCTCGCGGTTGAGGACGCGCCAGAACTCTTCGGTAGCCGAAGTGTCGGAGCTGAAGCCGACGGTGCACGCGCCGTCCGAGATGACGAGGCCGACGGTCGGGACGATGTGCGTGACGGGGACGGCCTTCACGCGGAGGTGCGCGACCGGGAACTCTTCGCCGGCCTCGAAGGGGACGAACTGCATGACGCGCGTCCGGCCGTTGTCGAAGTTCTGGAAGGGCGGGTAGACCGTCCCGTTGAAAACGTCGCGCGCGAGCAGCGCGCAGACCTCTTCGGTGGCGTGGACGCGTACGGGCTCTTCGAGGAAGCCGAAGAGGTCGTCCACGAAGATGGGGAGCGTGGCGACGTGATCCATGTGCGGGTGGGTCACGATCACGTCGCGCACCCGCCCGCGCTCCTCGTCAGTCAGGCCGATGGCGATGCTCCCGGCGTCGATGCAGACGCGCCCGTCCACCACGAAGCAGCTCAGGCGCTGCTCCGGCGAGACGCGCCCCTCGGGGTCGATGGTGCTCGGCAGGAGTTTGATCTTCACGAAGAATGGGTGTTGGGTTTTAGGTGTTGGGTGCTGGGTATTGGGTTGAAGGCAATTCGTCTTAACCCAGCACCCAGCACCCAGCACCCAGCACCCATCATTTCCCCTCCAGTTGCAGGCGCAGGCGGTAGAGCTGCCGCACGTAGTCGGCCTCGACTTCGTGTGGCGCGGCGCCGCGGGTTCGGATGCCGCGGGCGACGCGCGAGCGGTGGAAGGCCAGTTCGCTGGCCGCGCGGTTATAGCGCACGCGGGCGCGCCAGCGCGTGTAGCCGCCCCGCGAGAAGGCGCGGCAGGTCGAGCCGGCGCGGCCGAACACCGAGCAGAGACTCTGGTAGTCGGCCTCCGTGATGAGGCCGCGCAGGACGTCCGGGCGCAGGTGCTCGCGCAGCACGCGACCCTCCCTCCGCAGCGAGAGGAAGATGACGAGCAGCATGCCGAAGAAGGTCGGCATCATCACGAGGAAGTAGGTCAGGAGCACGTACGCGCCGTCCTCGTACGCGGAGGTCAGGCGCGCCGAGGCGTTCCAAGCCGCGTGCAGCACGACCGCCGCCGCGAACCCGAACAGGGGCGCGAGGAACTTCACCCACCCCTTCACCGTCTGCGACGCGAGCCCGAGCCCGATGCCCGTCATCCCCGTAAACAGTGGGTGCGCGAACGGCGAGAAGACGCCGCGCACGATGAAGACGCCGAGCGCGTTGTGCTCGGCGACGGCCATGCCGTAGTACTTGACGTTCTCGGTCATGGCGAAGCCCAGCCCCACCATCGCGGCGTAGATGACGCCGTCGGTCACGCCGTCGAACTCGTCGCGCTTGAAGAAGAAGAGCGCGAAGAGGACGAGCGCCTTGGCCGTCTCCTCGACCAGCGGCGCAGAGATGACCATGCCGTAAGACTCGCCCACCGAGTCGCCCGCGACCGCCGCGACGAAGGCCACGCCGAGCGAGTTGATGATGAGGGCGAAGAAGACGGCGACGAGCGCGCCCCAGAAGAAGGCCGCGGCCAGCATCCAGGGTGGCTCCGGCTCGTAGCGGTCGAGCCAGAGGACGAGCGTGACGTAGACGGGGACGGGCAGCGTGGCCGCGACCAGCCCGGCGAGGAAGGGGACGACGCCCGTCTCGTAGCCGATGAGCCAGAGCGTGCAGAGGCCCGTGAGCAGCGCGGCGAGCACGGCCGCCGCCGCGAGCGCCCAGCGCAGCACGCCGCGCTTGACGGCACGCGCGGGCGGCGGGACTCCCAGGCCTGGGTACGGCGGGGCGGGGAACTGATCCATATGGAGCGGCCCGCGCGCGTCGCGGGCGGCGGAGACCGGGGCGGCGGGTGGTGCCCTTCTTCCCCGCGGCTACCCGTTCGATTTCAGCAGTAGAAGAATCAAGAGGCCGCCGATGAGAAGCACGGCCAGGAAACCGACGACGGCGAGGAGGAACGTGTTGCTCTTGCGCGGCGGCGGCTTCGGGGCTTCGGGCTTCGGGGCCTCGGGCCGGCTCGGGCGCGCGCGCCGCTCGCCGGTCGAGCGCGGCGGCGTGCTCGCGTGCGGGCCGACCATGGTCGAGGCCAGGTCCCAGCCGCCGCCGGCCTGCGTCTTCCCCATGTCCATCCCGATGACGGCCCCGCACGTCGGGCAGAAGGCCTGCTCGGCGCCGACCGCCGACCCGCATTTTTGACAGCGCTTCTCCATCTTCTTCAATCCCCCCTTGGCCTACCGGCGCGACCGAACGCCGCCGTAAACGGAACGCAGTATAAACGTTCGGGCGTGCCACCTCCAAGATGAATGTTTCGGTCGCTAAATCGCATTCGGCAATTGGAGAGTTCGGCGGGAAAGACTATAATCCCTGCCCACGGCCGCCGACGGCGTCGTTTGAGAGTGACGCCGGCCTCCTTATTTTAGAAGCGCGCGCGCCACGCGCCCCCTTTTAACAGCGGAGAGAGACATTGCCCACCAGCCCAGCCGAGCAGGCGGCACAGCAGCAGCGCGCGCGCGCGAACGCGGGCGGGGGGCGGCGCCGGCCGCGCGGGAACCCGCGCATGCCTTCGACGGCCGGCTACATGTTCGTCGCGGGTTCGCTCTCGGTCGCGCTCTTCTGGATCGTCTGGGCTCTGCTGCGCTCCGACGGGGACGAGGCGCCCTGGATTCCGGCCGGCCTCGCCGCCGGCTTCGTCATCCTCTTCGCCGCGTTCGCGCGCGAGGTGGTGATGCGGAGGGCCTGGTCGCGCTACACGCGCGAGATGGAGATGGTGATGGGCGCGGGCGACCCGGCGCGCGTCGCCTTCAAGCCGCAGGCGCAGGCCAAGAGCTGGCCCGGCATGCAGGCGCAGGTGGCCGCGCTGCGCACGCTCCAGCAGAGGCTCTCGGAACTCGACACGCCTTCGACGCCGCCCGAGTCGCACCTCGAAGCGTACAAGCTCTGCGAGCAGTACCTGGCTAACACCGACGAGGCCCTGCGCGCGCCGGGCGGGGCGGCCGAGATGCGCGCGGCCCTCCGCTCGGGCCAGGAGCGCGTGCGCGCCTACCAGCGCAAACACTTCCTCGCCTGGGCGCGCGGCGAGGCCACGCGGCTCACGCACGAGGCGCAGAGGCGTGTGCGCCACTCCGACAGGATCGAGACGGCGCAGCGCGCGCTCGAAGTCGTGGCCGAGGCTTTGCGCGCCTACCCGGGCGAGCGCGAGTTCGTGGATTCTTCGACCGCGCTGAAGAACTTCATCGCGTCGGTGAAGGTCGGGCAGTGGGTCGAGATGGCCGAGCGCGCGGCCTTCCGCGGCAAGTACTCACGCGCCGTGGCGCGCTACCGCGACGCGCTCTTCTACCTCTCGCGCGCCGACATGAGCGAGGACGCCCGCGACGAGGCCGCCAACCGCATCCAGCGCGAGATCGAGATGCTGCGCGCGCGGATGCGCACGGCCGAGATGGCCGAGGAGTTGAGCCGCGGGCTGGACGACGACGGCGCGGGCGCGCGCCGCGTCGTCCCCCGCGACGAGGGCGAGGTGTCCGATTGATCTCACAACACTGCCCCAAGTGCCACAGTTCGCGCGTGCGCCGGGGCTACACGGACACGCCCCTGCTGCTGCGGATGATTGGCGTTTATAACCTCTTGTGCGACAATTGCAATCTCCTTTTCAGGGGGTTCGCAGTGCCGGGCACCGTCCCGGCCCGCGGTGCGCACCGCCGCCACCACCGTCGCCACCACCGCGACAGTCACGGCGGCCGCGCGCCCGGCCGCGGCGAATAAGTTTTCAAGGGGCAGCCGCCGCGCGTGCCGCGGCATCTAGAAGTATTCGTCCGAGGGCATCAGGCATTCGCGTTTTCGACTGAAGGGCGACCGCTCCCCGAGCCCCACTGCCACAGGAAGGTTTCGCTATGAGAATTAAAATCGCCGCTCTTCTCGCGCTCGCCGTCTGCGGCTGCGCCGCCTCCGCCTTCGCGCAGGACGGCGGCTCCGCCTCGCAGGGCGCGGTCGTCAACACGTCTTCGGCCTCGGCCTCGCTCGACGGGATGGGCGTCAAGAAGTACGTGCTCGGCCCGGGCGACGTGCTGGAGCTGCGCGTCTACAACGAGACGCAGTTCAACGGCCCGCTGGTCGTGGACGACGAGGGCAACATCGCCATCCCGTTCATCGAGCAGCCCATCCGCGCGCAGTGCCGCACCGACCGCGAGATCAAGACCGACATCGTCAAGGCGCTCGCCAAGTACCTCAACAAGCCGCAGGTCAACCTCCGCCTGACCGAGGCCAAGAGCCGGCCCCCGGCCATCGTCTTCGGCGCGGTGCGCTCGCCGCAGCGCGTCCAGATGATGCGCAAGGTGAAGCTGCTCGACGTGCTCGCCTCCAGCGGCGGCGTGACCGACGCGGCCGGCGGCGACATCCAGATTTTCCACACCGAGGCGATCATGTGCCCGGACGCCGAAGACCTCGCGGCCGTGCCGGCCGACACCTTCAAGCCGGCCGACCCGACGCAGGTCGGTTACGACATCTACAGCCTGCTCGCGCTCAAGGACGGCAAGCCCGAGGCCAACCCGGTCGTCCGCCCCGGCGACATCGTCATCGTGCAGGAGGCGCTGCCGGTCTACATCACCGGCTCGGTGCGCCAGCCGATGAGCCTCTACCTGAAGAACAACATGCAGCTCAAGCAGGCCATCGCGATGGTGGGCGGACTCGTCAAGGACGCGAAGTCCGAGGCCATCATCATCTGGCGACGGAAGAAGGGGCAGGCCGAGCCGGACAAGATGGTCATCAACTTCAAGGACATCCAGAAGGAGAAGGTCAAGGACATCGAGCTCCAGGCCTACGACATCGTGGACGTGCCCGACAACTCGGGCAGCCCCCGCAACATCTTCCGCAACTTCTTCCTGGGCGGGGCGGCCAACTCGGTGACCTCGCTCGCGACGGGCCTGCCGCTCAGGGTCATCTACTGAGTCGCGCCGCGCGACCTTTCTGCGAAGGGGGACGGCCGTCTCTCGCGGCCGCCCCCCTTTCGTCTGCGCCGCCGCCGCCGTTGGCCGCCCCGCGCCCGCGTGTGGTAGATTATCGGTTTCGTCGGGGCACTAATTTTTCGGGAGAGTCTGTCATGAGTCGAAACTACAGCCGCGCGGCGTCCGAGGGCGTGCGGAAGCGTAGGCGCCGCAACTCGCTGCTGCTGAGCGCCGCCGCGGTCATCATCATCATCGTCCTGCTGGCGCTCGAACAGGTGGCGCTGCTCTACCTCATCGCGACGCTCGGCGTCGCCGCCCTGCTGCTCGTGGTCGCCTTCTCCGACCTGCACGGCGCGCAGCAGCCCGCGTCGGCCCTCGCGCCCGCGACGCCCGACGACGCGGCCGCCATCGCCGACGGCGTGACCGGCACGGCCGCGGCCGCCGCCACGACGACCTACGGCTCCCCCGCCCCCCGCCGCCCCCGGCGCCGCCCGAGAAAGTAAAGAAGTAGGCAGTAGGCAATTAAAGAGGTCTCGCTTTAACTGCCTACTGCCATCTGCCTACTGCCTACTGCCTTAAAAAAAAACTGTTTGAAGTCGCGGCGCTCGCCTTGCTATCATCCTTGAGCCGCGCGCGTGCGGCCTTCGTCCCCACCTACGAAGCGTCTTTCTCCCCGCCGGGCCGTTCCCCGATCCGTTCTGTCCTAGCCGACAAGGGGTTTATTTCATGCGCCTGTTTCTCGCTCTACTCGTCCTGACCGCACTCGTGCTCGCGCCGGCCGCCCGGCCGCGCGCGTACACCTTGCAGTACACGAACACTTCCGCGACGACGCAGCTCCACTGGCCGACGACGACCATCACGGTCGCGCTCTCGACCTCGCTCAACTCGCCGCCGTCCTACGTCCGCGCCACGGGCGCGCAGGTCGTCTTCGCGGCGCGCCGCGCGCTGAGCCGCTGGGCCTTGGCCTCCAACATCCAGTTCAACGTCACGACCAGCAACGCGCAGGACGCGGTCGCCGACGGCGTGAGCCTCATCACCATCGCCGACACGGGCACGAACCGCGCGCTCTTCTCGACCGGCGTCCAGCCGGGGCGGGCGCGCGTCACCTTCGACGCGTCGGGCAACATCACCGAGGCCGACCTCGCCATCAACCCGCTCGTGACGCGCTTCGACGCCTTCGGCAACCAGGTCGCGAGCTTCTTCTCGACCGACGGGACGACCGACAGCTACGACCTCGAATCGACCTTCGTCCACGAGATCGGCCACATGCTCGGGCTCGAACACTCGGGCGTCGTCGCCGCCTCGATGCAGCCGCGGCAGGGCGTGAACGGCATCTACAACCTTCCGAACTTCACGACGCGCACGCTCGCGGCCGACGACGTGGCGGGCATCCGCGCCGTCTACGGCCCGCGCACCGGGCTCGGGAGCATCGCGGGCCGCGTCGGCTACAACTCGACGACGGGCGCGGCCGCCTTCGGCGCGCACGTCTTTGCCGAGGACGTGGCGACGGGACGCCTCCTGGGCGGCAACGTCGTCAACGCGGCCGGCAACTACCGCATCGACAGCCTGCCCCCGGGTCAGTACCGCGTCGTCGTCGAGCCGCTGGACGAGCCGGTCGCGGTCGGGCAGATAGGTTCGAACGGCGGCGGCTACCCTTCGGGCACGCTCAACCAGCAGCCGCCCTTCGTGACGACGGAGGCCGGGACGGTGACGGTCGGCGCGGAGACGACCGCGGCGCTCAACGTCGGGGTGACGGGCGCGGTGCCCGCCATCAACCCGAGGTTCATCGGCACGAACTTCCAGCTCTCGACCGTGGCCGTCCCCATCGTGCCGGGACAGCCGCAGACCATCTTCGTCGCGGGCGACAACATGAACGCCGCGCCCGCCGGGACTGTGACCGGCGTCACCGTCAGCATCAACTCGCCCTACATCTCCGTCTCGAACGTGCAGCAGATTAATGGCTTCGGCATCCCCGTCATCAGCTTCGACATCGCGCCGAGCATCCTGACGCCGCCGGGCGAGTACAGCGTCCGCGCCGTCTCCTCGGCCGGGCAGGTGGCCTACGTCGCGGGCGGCCTGACAGTTGACCTGCCGAACGGCGTGCTGGCGGGCCAGAACCTCTCCGACAACTCGCAGTTCTTCGTCGCGCAGCACTACCGAGACTTCCTCTCGCGCGAGCCCGACCAGTCGGGCCTCAACTTCTGGACGAACGAGATCGAGTCCTGCGGCTCTAACGCACAGTGCCGCGAGGTGAAGCGGATTAACGTTTCGGCAGCGTTCTTCCTCTCCATCGAGTTCCAGCAGACCGGCTACCTCGTCTACAGGCTCTACAAGTCCGCCTACGGGAACATTGCGGGGACGCCCGTGCCCGTGCGCTTCCAGCAGTTCTTCCCCGACACGCAGGAGATCGGGCGCAACGTGGTCGTCGGCGTAGGGAACTGGGAGGCGCAGCTCGAGGCGAACAAGCAGGCGTTCGCGCTGAAGTTCGTCCAGCGCGCCGAGTTCCTCGCGCGCTACCCGCGTACGCTCTCGCCGACGCAGTTCGTGGACACGCTGAACACGAACGCGGGCGGCGTGCTCGACGCGAACGAGCGCCAGAACCTCATCAACGAGCTGACGGCGAACAACACGGACGCGGGGCGCGCGAGTGTGCTGCGCAAGGTCGCGGAGGACGCAGACCTCGTCGCCGCGGAGAAGAACCGCGCCTTCGTCCTGATGCAGTACTTCGGCTACCTGAGAAGGAACCCGGACGACACGCCGGACGCGGACTTCACGGGCTACAACTTCTGGCTCTCGAAGCTCAACCAGTTCAACGGCGACTACATCGCCGCCGAGATGGTCAAGGCCTTCATCACCTCGACCGAGTACCGACAGCGCTTCGGGCAGTAGCCCGCGGGCCGGCTCTCGACACAAAGGGCGAGGGGGCGACTCTGTTACAGAGTCGCCCCCTCGCCCTTCTCACCTACCCCAACCTTACAGGCTCTTCGCGTTGTCCAGCAGCATGCCGTCGCCCATGAGCCAGCCGTCGCCCATCAGCCAGCCGTCCGAGATCATGATGCCGTCCGAAATCATGATGCCGTCGCTGATCATGATGCCGTCGCCCATCAGCCAGCCGTTGCCGTTGACGATGCCGTCGCTAATCATGATGCCGTCACTAATCATGATGCCGTCCGAGATCATGATGCCGTCCGAAATCATGATGCCGTCGCCCATCAACCAGCCGTCACTCATCAGGCGGCCGTCGCTGATCATGATGCCGTCGCCCATGAGCCAGCCGTCGCCCATCAGCCAGCCGTCCGAGATCATGATGCCGTCCGAGATCATGATGCCGTTGACGAGGACGGGCTGCTGTGTGAAGAGGACGCCGTTGGCGTAGCGCACGCGGTCGGTGGTCGAGACCGTCTCGCCGCCGATGCGGAACGTGCCGCCGACCGAGACGTTCGGGCGGAGCACCTTGTCGCCGGCCTTCAGCTTGTCGGCGTTCGGGACGAAGGCGCGGGCCAGCTCGACCGCCGCCGCCGCGTTGACCTGCCCCGCGCCCTGCGTCAGCACGTTGGCCGTCTTCGAGGCGAAGAGCGAGTCGGGCAGGGCGTTGGCCGTCCGCAGCAGCGAAGCCTTCACCAGCTCGGGCGTGAGCGACTTGTTGGCTTCGAGCATCAGGGCCACCGTGCCGCTGACGACCGGCGCCGAGAAGGAGGTGCCGTAGTACGTGTAGTAGACGTTCTGGAGCGCGCCGGCGCCCGTGGGAACCGCGACGCGGTCGGGGCGCTGCGCGGCCGTGTAAGGGTTCTCCTGCGACATCGCGGCGACGATGCCGCGGCCGGGGGCGACCAGGTCGGGCTTGCCGAGGTGGTCGACGGCCGTCGGCCCCTTCGAAGAGAACTGGGCCATGCGGTCGTCGGAGCGGCGGGCGGTGCCGCGCGTGTCGGAGGCGCCGACCGTGATGGCGTAGGGGCTGTTGCCGGGGCTGTGGATGGTGCCGAAGGCCTGGCGGTAGATGGGCGAGCCGTCCGCGTTGTTGGCGACGATCTCGTCGGTGCGGCCGTCGTTGCCGGCGGCGGCCACGACGACGATGCCCGCGAGCACCGCGCGCTCGACCGCCTTGCAGAGCGGGTCGGTGTGGTAAGACTCGCGGACGGGGGCGCCCAGGGAGAGGTTCAGGACGCGGATGTTGAAGCGCTTCTGGTTGGTGATGGCCCAGTTGATGGCGCCGATGACCGCGCTGGTCGTGCCGACGCCGTTGTCGTCGAGCACCTTGAGGTCGATGAGGCTGGCCTCGGGGGCGATGCCGACGAAGCTCTGGTTGTAGCCCTTCGAGGCGGCGCCGTTGCCGGCGGCCACGCCCGCGACGCCCGTGCCGTGACCTTCGCGGTCGGAGGCGGCGCCGTCGCCCATCAGCCAGCCGTCGCCCATCAGCCAGCCGTCCGAGATCATGATGCCCTTGGCCTTGACCGCCTTGCCGTTGCCGGTGAAGTCCACGGCCGCCGCGACGCGCGACTTGCCGTTCTTCTGGAAGTCGGGGTGCGAGGTGCTGATGCCGCTGTCGACGAAGGCGATGCCGACGCCCTTGCCGGTGACGCCCGCGGCGCCCTGGGTGCCGGCCTGCGCGATGGCGGCGCCGGTGGCCTCGCGCGTGACGGCCATCGCGGCCGAGACGAGGCGGTCGGGAGAGACGTAGGAGACGTCTTCGCGCGCGGCGAGGGAGGCGAGCTGGTTGCGGGGGACGAGCGCCGTCATGGCGTCGATGGATTCGAAGGCGCGCCCCTTCTGGCCGCCCTTGGAGGAGATGGCGTTCTCTTGAGCCGCCGACGGACGGCCCTTGGTCTGGATGATGACGCGAACGAGGTCGCCGGCGGGGCCGGCGGTTTCGAACTCGGGGGCAAGCTTGGACGACTGCTTGGCGTTCTTCTTCGGCGCCGCCGCGTTGGCCGCGTTGGCCGCGAGCGGAGTGAGATAGGCGCTGAAGAGTGCCAGGAGAATCGTGGAAGCTGTGAATCGGCGTAACATTTTGTCTGTCCCTTTCGGCTCCGGCACGCCGGGAGGCGTGATGTTTTGGGGAACTGGAGCCGCCCTTCAGTAAAAGAACTTCGGGATCGTTGGCAGGTTTCGCGTCCGGCCGTGAGAGCCGAACGATGAGTTCAAGGCCGCTTCACTCTACGAAACCTGTCAACGATCTGGCCCTCCCTAGTTCAATCAACGTGCCACCAGAAGGGTTTCCGGCACGCCCCGAAGGAAGGGGACTAACCCTAAGTTTTCAAACAACTTACGCCCACCCCTCGCAACCTCCTCTGAACCCCCTCTCCCACCCCCTTTCTGGATACCTCGTATCCAATATTTGCCACAAATCTTGTATTCTTTAAATTTCCTAAGAAAAGTGAACAAATCCCACCTGACTACCAAGTATCCACTGTTACCCAGGTATACAGGGGGCGAGGCTTTGCCTAATAATTCCTTCTGAGGGGCGAATTATTGGGCAGGAGCGGGAATTATTAGGCAGAATCGTCTGAGGCATAAAACGGGAGCGGCGCATCGGCTGTGAACCTTTGCGCCGCTCCCGCTATTCGATTGTGACTTGTGTGCCGATCAGGAAAGCTTGTCCAGCAGTTTGATCGTGCCCACGAATAGAGCCGCGCCAACTACAAAGTTGAGGAAGCCTTGTGCCTCCGGGCTTAGTCCCGGCTGCGCCTCAAGTGCTCGCGCCGCTGCTATGGCCTTCGCGCACGGAGGGCAGGCCCAACCGACAGCCGTCTCAAAAAGCTGATACGCAAGCTTGTTACATTCTGGGCATCTGTACATTGTAGTCATCCTCCGTTAAATAGCCCACTTCCTTACGCCGAGCTAGGTAACGCGGGAACGGCAGGCCCCATGCCCCCTTAATCCTGCTATATACGCCCATTCATACTTTGTGTCAATAGTGAAACGGCGTACCAAGAGGAATTTTTGAGCTGAAAACGATATATCTCTATCCCGATATATAACAAGGTCTAAACTTATGGGCCGTCAGGGGTTCGCCGGCGGGTATCGTTACAAACGACGATACCCGCCGGCGAATTTGCCGGCGGAAACGATTAAAACTCTTGCCTTCCCGCCGGCTAACAGAGTATGATTCGGCCGGCATGGATCAAGAGAAATTTCAGCAGGCAAAGGTGAAGGCTGAATCTAGGTATAAAGAGCGCCTAGACGAAATCCAGCTTCTCCTAGAGGAAAACGAAGCTGAATACCGTGCTGACATCGAAGCTCTTAACCGTGCGTGGGCCTTACTGAATGGCAATGATTCCCGCAGCGCTGCCCCTTTCTCTCTCGCGTATGATGAAAGCGGTAAACTCCTCTCTAAAACTCAAAGAATAAAAAATACGGTCGCTTTGATGGAGGAAGAATTCATATCTCAGCCCGTGGTAATGGCAAAAGTCAGACAGTTACACCCTGATTTGACCTTTCTTGATGCCACAGTCGTAACTAAGGCTCTGAGAGAGTTAGAGGACGACGGCGTACTTAAAGAGATACAAAAAGCCCGCTCAAAGAGTCCTGCAATGTTTCGGAAGGTTTCGCAGAACTCTACTCCCGGCCCTCAGCCACGCCCCGCGCCGGTTAACAATGCAGAGGCCCAACAGAAGGCTAGAGGCATACTCGCCGCAACGCGGGAAATATTAGACCAACTTCCAGACCCTTTTATGACTGTTCAACTAAAAGAGATGCTGGAAGAGAAGTATCCAGAGTCGTTCGCCGGAAAGGTAAAGATGGATTCTTTAAGGGTGACGTTAAAGAAGTTGGTGGACGAAGGCTGGATACAACAGATCGCAGAAGGCGCAGGCCCGCGACGGGCGCTATATAAGCACCTTAAATGGACGGCGGAGGCGAAGGCGTCATAAATAGTTGAGGCCACCGCGGCAACGGTGGCCCCGCCTCCCTACAACTAGGATAAGGAGGAAACGAACTAAGCGGCCCACATACTAACAAAAACCCACTGACAACTCAATAATTATTCGTCTGCCCGCTAGACGTGTATCTGTATTCGGCGCGTCATCCAGTCGCGCTTTAGGGAGTAGTGTGTTTAATACGGAGGGTGTCCCGCAGCCGGGCTGTTAAAGGGCTTCCGATCCCGAGGGACGGCTGTTACCGCAGCCGGGGGTTCGACTCCCGCACCCTCCGTCCCTTCCACGCTATCACGTCTCGGCCGAAGGCTTCAACGGCTTGCGCGGCTTATTCCAGTAGGGGCTTTTGCACTTCGGGCAGAACTTCGGCTCGCCTTCTCCTTTCGGCGGCCATTCATGCCCGCAACGCTCACAGAGCCCCAGGGGGCGGGCTTTGCCTAAAAATAGCCCCTTGCCCAAAAAGTTAGCGGCCTGCCCAAAAAGTCAGAGGGGCCGCGCACGCCAAGTAGGAGACGTACGCGGCCCCTCCCCCCGGCGTGGATCGCCGGGGCGCGGCACAGTCCTGCCCAGAGACGTGCCAGCGTTAAGCGACAAGAATGCTCATGTGTTAATCTCCTTCGCGCTCAGTCTTTGATAAGGCAACGGGTCGGATGCGGAAACCTGCTCACCCTCAATCTCGGAGAGATGAGCATCGCCGTTGAACGCGAGAGGTTCAGAGGGACGGCGAACGGTTCACGCAGAGACAGTCTACTAGTATTTGCTAGTAGTGGCAAGGCCCATGTGCGCCTTCGCCCGTCGGGAGGCGTCTCCTGATGGGCCGGAAGCCGCGCCCGAAGCCGGAGCGTCTGGGCGAAAAGCTCCGGGCCATCCGTGACGCACTCGGCCTGTCTCAGACGGGGATGGTGAGGCGTCTAGGGGTTGACGGCATAGTCGCCAGCCAAATCTCCGAATACGAGACGGACAAGCGCGAGCCGTCTTTGCTAACGCTCCTGGAATACGCGCGGCTGGCGGGCGTCTACATGGACGTGTTAGTTGATGATCGGAGAGACCTTCCCGCCAAGCTGCCAGCCAAGCCGAAGCACTCCTAAAAAGACGGAGCGGCATGGCTTCGGCTGTGCCGCCCCGTTAAAGCCTGTCGACCCGCCCTTACTCCTCTTGTTTCTTGCGCTCGCCCGTATCCACATCCAGAACGAGCGGAAGCCGCTGCTAGTAATACCGACTTGCGAGATGGAATGAGGCCCTTTCTCGCTGGGAGCGCGGGCATCCCTGCCCGCATGAGCGCGTCAGCGCGAAAGCAGGGAGACTTGATACCTCAACGTCGAGTTAAGGAGTGAGACGGTCAGCGTGCTGGCGCACGCTGGCGGGCAGGGATGCCCGCGCTCCCAGCTTTAAGCGGCCTTATTTTAATCTGCAAGTCGGTATAAGCAGAGGCGCAGGCCCGATTATAAAACTCATCAAAGTCCCGTTTGCTGTCCGACACTTCCTGGAGAGCACCTTTCACATGATTAAATCGAAGTTCGGCAACACGCTCCGTAGTAAGACGCGCACCGCGCAGATCAACGAAGAATTGTGCAAGGTGCTTTGTCACAACATCTGCTGCCTGATTCAGTCCATGTACGAACTGAACCTTAAGCCGAAGTTCTGGAAAGAGGTAGCGTAAGGCCAGAGGACGGACACACGAAAGCCCCGCCGTAACTGACGGGGCTTCAATGTTTTGCAAATAAGGTCTCTATCCTGCTACCCCACTGTAGCCGTAATCATATGCGTTGTTCTCGCCGAAAAGGTTTTTTTTAATATCCGTTCTCGCCGATGAGTTTTTTTTAAATACGCCGCCTGACCATAAGTATAGAGCTTGTCTAGGATGGCGAGAATGCCGCTTATCAGGGCGACGGCTTTTACAGGGTCAATGTCCATCGCACTCCTCCCTCAGAGTCCACAAATCCGACTTGTCAGCGGCAAACGTCTAATGAGAGAGGCGTTCCAGAATTTTTGGGCAACATCCCGCCCCCTGGCTTTGCCTAAAAATAGCCCCTTGCCCAAAGATTAGAACTGTTGCCTAAAACTTGCCTGCGGTAAGAGAGTCAGCACTTAGTGACTCTTAGGAGCGCGTTATGGATATTGACCCGTTCAAAGCCGTCGCCCTTATCAGCGGGATTCTCGCCATTCTGGACAAGCTCTATACATACGGTAAGTCGGCTTACCATTTTAAAAAAAAAGTAACTCGTACACGATACAATGTCGGCGGCACCCATACGGTGCACCATGCCGTGCGAAAAGGGGGACGTAGCCAGTTAGCTACGTCCCCCTTTTCGTTCCCGCAAGCTGCTCTCTTACGCAACCTCTTTCCAGAACTTCGGGCTCAAGTTCAACTCGTACATAGACTGGATAAGACAGCAGATGTTGTGGCAGAGGATTTTGCAGAGGGCTTCGTTGATCTGCGCTGTGCGGGTCTCGTTCTGAAGAGAGGCACCGAACTTCGGCTCTGCCCAACTGAATCCCTTTGCCCGACGGAATGAGCGAAGGGGCGGGTGAGAGCCGCCCGGCTAGGGTGCTTTCTGTTCGCAGAGTTTACAGTAGTACCAACCCCTGCCTCCCCTTTTTGAAAAATATTTTGAGATTTTATTAAGCGCGGCGTGTGAGTCGCCTCGCAAAGTTATGCGACCTCTTTCCGGAATCTGGGTCTGTGCCTCTCTGTCAGGTGGAGGGGCCATACAGGGGCGTGCGTTGAAGGACGGGCGGGCCGCCGAACGTTTGAGGTTCGGCGGCCCGTCTGTTTCGCTAACGCGCCGTGGCGGTCAGTCGGTTTTGGGTTTTTTGCGGGAAGGGGGTTTGCGGTCGCTGGTGCGGACGCCGCCGACGGTCTCGTATTCGTTGCTGTCGGGGCCGTAGTAGGCGCGTGTGGCGGAGAGCATCCGCTGGTTCTTTTCGCGCAGTTGCTCCTCGGCCGCTTCGAGGTCGTTGGCGAGCCGGTCGAGGAGCGCGATGGTGTCGTTGTACTGGTTGAGGGTCTGTTCGCAGGCGTCGATCTCCTGCTCGTACTGTTCGAGGTTGAGGGTGGGGCCGAAGTTGGGTTTGGGCGTGATGTTCTTGAGGCCGGACAGACGTTGCCGTGCCGTCTCCAGGACGGCGGAACTGCGTTTGAGTCTCGCCATGAAATGTTTTCCTCCGAACGTGAAGTCTTCGATGAGGTGAACGGGGGCGCGAGGCGGACGCAGGTCAGTATATGTTTTCCCGCAGAGAATTCAAGTCTTTTGTCGGAACGCCCGAGCGGCTCCGGACTAAAGCCTTGCGACCCGTGAGTACCCACACGCGCCTTCGGAGTACCCTGCGACGACGTGTAGGTACTCCGCAGAGACTTCGGAGTACCCCAAAGCACCTTCGGAGTACCCCCACAGACCTTCCGAGTACCTCCACAGACCTTCGGAGTACCTTCGAAGACCGTTTGAGTACCTCTAAAGACCTTCAGGGTACTTCCCAAAGGCTTCGGAGTACCTTCAAAGACCGTTTGGGTGTCTCCAAAGACCGTCGGAGTACCTCCCGGCGGCTTCGGGGTACTGCAAGGCTGCGTCGGCTCAGGCGTCGCTGACGCGACGCGGCGTCTTGTTATTGACATTGTTCCCGGCCTTGAAAGGCCGGGCTACATTCAGACGCCGCTCCGCGGCGTCTGACGCACGCGCTTCGAATTACTTTAAGGGTTAGCGTAAGGGTGTTTGACTCTTCAGCCGGTGGCGCTGAGGTCGTGGCGGCCGAGTTTGAGGTAGAGGCCGCGGCGCGTGAGGCCCAGCTCGCGCGCGGCGCGCGAGATGTTGCCGTTGTGCTTGCGCAGGGCTTCGGCGATCATGCGCCGCTCCAGCTCGGCCATCGCGTCGGCCAGGGTCAACCCTTGCGAGATGGCCTGCGTGGCGGCCGTGGCCGCGAGTCCCGTGGCGTGCGTCATCAGGTTGTTCGGGGCCGACGCGGGCGTGCCGATGCGGCGCAACTCGGGCGAGAGGTGGTCGGGCGTGATGACCGTCCCGTCCTCGGCGCGCGCGATGATGCGCTGTATCTCGTTGGTGAGCTGGCGGACGTTGCCCGGCCAGTCGCAGACCATCAGGAGGTCTAAGGTCTGCGGCGTGATCTGTATGTCGCGCCGGCCGAACTTGTCCGAGTAGTGGTTGATGTAGTAGCTGACGATGGTCGGAATCTCGCTGCGCCGCTCGCGCAGGGGCGGAACCCTCAGGCGGATCACGTTCAGCCGGTAGTAGAGGTCTTCGCGGAAGCGCCCGTCGGCCACCATCGCTTCGAGGTCTGTGTTCGTCGCCGCGAGGATGCGCACGTCCACCTTCTGCGGGCGCTGCTCGCCGAGCGGCTGAATCTCACCCTCCTGCAGGAAGCGCAGGAGCTTCGGCTGCACGTCCAGGGGCAGGTCGCCGACTTCGTCGAGGAAGAGCGTGCCCCCCGCGGCCGAGCGTATGACGCCGGCCGAGTCCGCGACCGCGCCGGTGAACGCCCCGCGCCTGTAGCCGAAGAGGTAGCCTTCCGACAGCTCCTTCGGCACCGCCGTGCAGTTGAACGGGATGAAGACCTTGCCGCGGCGCGAAGAGAGCGCGTGGATGGCGCGCGCCACCAGCTCCTTGCCCGTCCCCGACTCGCCCGTCGTCAAGACCGTCACGTCCGACGAGCGAATCTTGTGCACCTCTTCGACGAGGCGCGTCATCGCGGGGCTCGAATGGATGAAGCCCGGCATCAGGGACGCGCCCGCCGTCGAGTCGTGCGCCTGCGTCCCCCCGCCCGTCCGCGCCCGCGCGCGCAGGGCGCAGACGTCCATCCCCAGCTCGACGACCTTCAAAAGCGGCTCGAACGGCGCGCCGCCCGGGAGCTGCGAGAGCGCGAGCGGGGCGACGAGCAGCGTCGCCTTCGGCGCGCTCGAAGGGCGCAGCGCGAAGAGGCGCGCGTCCTGCGAGGCGGCATACAGCTCGCGCTCTTCGTCGCTCGTCGTGCGGTCGAGCGCGGCGGCCGCGCGCGCCGACTCCGCCACGTCGTAGCCGTGCGCCACGACGACCTTCGTGTGCCCGTCCTCGCCCTGCTCCGCGACGAGGATGCGCGCGGCGCGCGTCTCCTGGTGGATGACCGCGGCCAGCTCGCGCAGCAGCAGCTCGCGCGAGGCGACGGCCTCGGCCAGCCGCAGGGTGAGGAGCTGCGCCGGCGCGGGCGGCTCGGCCTGCTGCTCCTCGGGCGCGCGGCTCTCCAGCTCTTCGACCGCCTCCTCCGCCAGCCTCAGGTCGAACTTCGCACCCAGCTCGCCGAAGGTGTGGACGGCCAGGCCCAAATGCTCTTGCGCGCGCTCGGGCTGCGCGGCCGCCGCGTAGGCGCGCCCCAGGAGGTGATGCGCGCGGGCCGTGCGGTAGCGGTCGCCGAGCATCTCCGAGATGGAGAGGCAGCGGCCGAAGTGGTGCAGGGCGAGCGTCGCGTCTTCGCGCGCGAGGGCGAGCAGCCCCTGCACGCGCTGCGACTCGCCGGTGATGGCGAGGTCGTTCGTCTTGTCGGCCTCTTCCGCGACGCGCGCGAGCATCTGGGCGGACTCCTCGGTCTCGCCCCGCCGCAGGCGCGCCTCCGCGAGCAGGATGCACGCGTCGGAGATGCCGCGGTGGTCGCCGATGGACTCGGCCAGCTCCAGCACGCGCGCCCCCACGTCGAGCGCCTCGTCCAGAAGGCCGAGCAGGATGTAGCAGCGCGTCTGCGTCCGCATCGTCTGCGACAGGTACCACTTCTTGCCGCTCGTCACGCCGCTGGCGACGGCCTTCTCCAGGTACTCGCGCGCTTCAATGAGGTCGCCGCGCAGCATCCGCAGCTCGCCGAGCGAGTCGTAGACGATGGCGGCCTGGCCGTGGTGCTCGTCCATCTCCAGGACGAGTTCGAGCGAGCGCTTGAAGGCGGCCTGCGCGCGATCCCACTCGCCGATGAGGATGAGGTTGATGCCGAGGTTGTTGAAGGCGTTGGCGGCGTTGTCCTTGTGCTCGGTGCGCTCGTTGTAGGCGATGGCCTTCTCCAGCGCGCGGATGCCCTCGTGCGGGCGCTGGAGCCACCAGTAGGCCGCCGCCATGTTGCTGTAAATCTTCCCGAGCATGAAGGGGGCCGGGCGGTCGCCGATGAGCTGGACGGCCTGCTCGAAGTTCTCTAAGGTCTTCTCCCAGTGCCCCTCGTGCGCGTCGGCCATCCCTAAGCCGAAGTAGCCCTCGGCCATGCCGCGCCACTCGCCCGCGCGCCGGTAGTGTTCGAGCGCACGGTTGCTGTGGTCGCGCGCGATGCCGTACTCGCTGATGTGTCGGTAGACGCGCGCCTTGGCGTTGTAGATGTTCCCCAGCCGCGCGTCCGAGCCGCTCTGCTCGGTGGCCGCGCGCAGCTCCGCCTGCAGGATGGCGATGGCCTTCGGCGCGTCGCCCGTGTAGTTGTAAGAGAGCGCGAGCTGGACGCGCACCTGCGAGAAGGTCTCCGGGTCGAGCCCCTCGCCGGAGTCGGCCGGCTCGTACGTCTCGACGGCTTCGAGCGAGTCGCGGTTGCGCCCGAGCGCCTGCAGGGCGGTCGAGTGGAGGTGGCGCGCGCGGGCGAGGACGGAAGGCTCGCGCTTCGCATGCGAGATGAGCTGCCGCAGCCTCGCCTCGGCCGTCGAGGGCAGGCCGCGGTCGAGCAGCTCCTGCGTCTCCGCGAGCTGCTGTTCGAGCGGGAGCGCGGCCGCGCGGCGCGCCTCCGAGATGTGCGTGACGGCGGACGAGTTCCCGCTTTTAGGCGTGCGTTCGCCCCGCTCCGCGTCACCCTGATGCAAGCGAGAAGTCATACGGCCAGTTGCCCGCTCGGCGAAGATGCGTGTCGGCGCTCTTAGCTTTTCGTTGATATCGGAGGCTGGAAGAAAGGTGCTCGGCCTCTTGTAACTTGCACCCTTCAGAACACTGCCAAAGGCTTGTCGATTCCAGACTTTAACATAGGTCAGAGGTGAGTGCTAGTTGGTATCAGGTGCGGCCCCTTCGGGGTCGGTTATACGGACTTGCGAATTGAACTAAGGCCCCTTCACGCCGGGAGCGCGGGACACCCTACAGCCCGCATGAGCGCGCAGCGCGAAAGCTGAGAAGCTTAATGTCTCAACGTCGAGGTAAAGAGGGAGACGGTCAGCGTGCTGACGCACGCTGGCGGGCAGGGATGCCCGCGCTCCCGGCGAAGAGCCGGCCTTATCTCAATTCGCAAGTCGGTATTAACTGCCTACTGCCGTCTGCCTACTGCCTACTGCCCCACGGGCACGCCGTTTGACAGACTCGATTTGGAGTTGTCAGGCGCGGGAGGGTTTGGTACAAATCAGGACTTGCGCACAGCCCGAATCGTATCGTGAGGGTACAGACGGGGCGTCCGAGGGGAAGCCCCGCGCGTTCGCGCGCGGGCGCGGTGGGGAGGGGTAGATGGCCGAGACGGCAATCCGGCAGGGCGAGAAGAAGAGGCAGCCCGGGGCGCTCAAGCGCTGGCTCCTCAAGGGCCGGCTCCAGGAGATCGAGGGGCCGCACGAGAGGGAAGGGCAGCACCACCAGCACCCCTGGTGGATGGTCATGTGCCTGACGGGCGTCGACTACTTCTCGACGCTCGGCTACCAGCCCGGCATCGCCTTCCTCGCGGCCGGCGCCCTCTCGCCCATCGCCACGCTCATCCTCGTCCTGCTCACGCTCTTCGGCGCGCTCCCCATCTACAACCGCGTCGCGCAGGAGTCGCCGCACGGCGAGGGCTCCATCTCGATGCTCGAACACCTGCTCGCGCGCTGGAAGGGGAAGCTCTTCGTCCTCGTCCTCCTCGGCTTCGTCGCGACCGACTTCGTCATCACCATCACACTCTCGGCCGCCGACGCCACCGCGCACGTCATCGAGAACCCGTTCGTCCAGGCCTACGCGCCCTTCCTCTCGCACCGCATCGCCGTCACGCTCGTCCTCGTCGCGCTGCTCGGGGCCGTCTTCCTCAAAGGGTTCAAGGAGGCCATCGGGCTGGCCGTCGTGCTGGTCGGCCTCTACCTGCTCCTCAACGTCGTGGTGGTCGGGCGCGGGCTCTACGAGCTCTTCTTCATCCACCCGGAGGCGCTGCCGCGCTGGTACCAGGCCGTGCTCCACGCGAACGTGGAGGGGATACAGGTCAACGGCCGCCTCCTCGTGGTGGTCGGCATCGCGCTCCTGCTCTTCCCGAAGCTGGCGCTCGGCCTCTCCGGCTTCGAGACGGGCGTGGCCGTGATGCCCCTCGTGCAGGGCGACAAGGGCGACTCGCACGAGAACCCGCAGGGGCGCATCCGCAACACGAAGAAGCTGCTGCTCACGGCCGCGCTCATCATGAGCGTGATGCTGATGACGAGCAGCATCGTCACCTCGACGCTCATCCCCGCGCACGAGTTCGCGGCCCCGCCGCCCGGCTCGCACGAGGGCGGACAGGCGTACGGCCGCGCGCTCGCGTACCTCGCCTACCACTTCTTCGGGGACATCTTCGGGACGGTCTACGACGTGAGCACCATCTCGATCCTCTGGTTCGCGGGGGCGTCGGCGATGGCGGGCCTCCTGAACATCGTGCCGCGGTATCTTCCGCGCTACGGGATGGCGCCCGACTGGGCGCTCGCGCAGCGCCCGCTCGTCCTCATCTACACGCTCGTCGCCTTCACCGTCACGGTGCTCTTCGAGGCCGACGTGGAGAAGCAGGGCGGCGCGTACGCCACCGGCGTCCTCGTCCTGATGAGTTCGGCGGCGATAGCCGTCACGCTCTCGGTCTGGCGGGGCGGCCGGCGCTGGGTGCCGTTCCTGCTCATCGCGCTCGTCTTCCTCTACACGACGACGCAGAACGTCCACGAGCGGCCCGAGGGCATCAAGATCGCCTCGTTCTTCATCCTGACCATCATCGCCACCTCGTTCCTGTCGAGGGTCTGGCGCACGACCGAGCTGCGCGTCGAGAGCGTCGAGCTGGACGCGGTGGCGCAGGAGTTCATCGACGAGCTGAAGGAGAAGAACAGCGAAATCCGCATCGTCGCTAACCGGCGCGACACGGGAGACGCGGCCGAGTACCGCTTCAAGGAGCGCGAGAAGCGGCTCGACAACCACATCCCGACCCGCGACCCCGTCCTCTTCCTCGAAGTCACGCTTGGCGACGCGTCGGAGTTCTCCGGCGTGCTGAAGGTGCGCGGCGTGGACGTGGACGGCTACCGGATTCTGCGCACGGAGAGCCCGGCGGTGCCGAACGCCATCGCCGCCTTCCTCCTCTACCTGCGCGACACGACGACGAAGATCCCGCACGTCTACTTCGGTTGGAGCGAGGGCAACCCCTTGAAGTACCTGCTCAAGTACATCGCCTTCGGCGAGGGCGACACCGCGCCCACCACACACGAGGTGCTCCGCCAGGTCGAGAACGACCCCGAGCAACGCCCGGCCGTACACGTCGGGGGATGAAGAGCAGTAGACGGTAGGCAGTAGGCAGACGGCAGTAGGGAAGACGAAACGGCGCGCCCGGCTTAATAACCGGGCGCGCCGTCTCTGTTTTTCTTACTGCCTACTGCCTACTGCCTACCGTCTACTGTTCTACGAACAAGGCTCTGCGCCGTAGCGGGCGCACCGGGGAGGGGCGTTGCCGTTTGGAGTGTCGGGCTGTGGCGTAGCTGCGTGCGAGGCCGGCTACTCTTCGCCGTCGCGGCCGCCGAGGAAGCAGGAGCGGCAGAAGACGGGACGGCCCTGCGACGGGTAGAAGGGGACTGTCGTCTGCTGCCCGCACTGCGCGCACTGCACCGAGACCTCTATGCGCTGGCGGACGCCGGTGGCCTGCGCGGCGGCGATGGCGGCGAGGCGCTCGTTCTTCGCCTGCTTGCAGGGCTTGCACCGCTTCGGCTCGTTCTTCAGCCCCTTGTCGTGGAAGAAGAGCTGCTCGCCCGCCGTCCAGGTGAACTCCTGTCCGCAGTCGACGCAGAGGATCGGACGATCCACGAACTCAGTCTCCACCTGGACCCATTCTCCTTTAGCGTCGGCGGGAGAAATCTCGACAGTTTGAACCTGTGACATTGTTGCCCATCCTTGTGATAAGACTTCCGCCGCGGCGTGCGGGGCGAGCGAGGCGGAAGGCCAAGAACAACTGCTGCTGCGAGGGACTTCTTCGAGCGTAGAACCGGACGACAGGGGCGGCTGACCTTTTACGAGGGAGTCAATCGGAACGGGGCGACGCCGCTGAAAATCCCAACTCCCGGCGTCCCCCACCCGCCTGTGACTCAGCACGGTACATTTATCACGAATATGTGTCAAGAGCGAAAAGAAAGTCTCACCGGCCCGCTTGACAGCCCCCCTCCCCCGTGACAGCATCGCCGTGCATTCTCCATAGACATCATAGAGCCAACGAACGGAGATTTCCCCGCACATGAACGTGCTTGTCATCGGCTCAGGCGGGCGCGAACACGCGCTCTGCCGGACGCTCGCGCGCAACAGCGCCGGCCCACGCCCGCGCATCTTCTGCGCGCCCGGCAACGCCGGCATCTGCGAAGACGCGGTGTGCGTCCACATCGGCGCGACCGACGTGTTAGCCCTCGCGGACTTCGCCGAGCGCGAGCGCATAGACCTCACCATCCCGGGCGGCGAGTCTTCGCTCGCGGCAGGTCTGGCCGACGAGTTCGCGCGCCGCCGCCTCAACGTCGCGGGGCCGACGCGCTCGGCCGCGCGCCTGGAGTCGAGCAAGGCTTTCGCCAAAGAGTTCATGCTGCGCCACCGCATCCCGACGGCGCGCTACCGCGTCGCCGACTCTTCCGCCGAGGCGCTCGGCATCCTGCGCGGCGGCGAGTTCGGCGGGTCGGACGCGCCGGTAGTCGTCAAGGCCGACGGGCTCGCGGCCGGCAAGGGCGTCGTCGTCGCGAAGGACAGGGCCGAGGCCGAGCGTGCGGTCGTCGAGATGATGGAGGGCGGGCGCGTCGGCAACGAGGCCGCCGGCCGCGTCGTCATCGAAGAGGCGCTCGCCGGGCGAGAGGCTTCGCTGCTGCTGTGGACGGACGGGCGTGACTACAGACTGATGCCGCCCGCGCGCGACCACAAGCGCGTCGGCGAGGGCGACGCCGGCCCGAACACGGGCGGCATGGGCGCGATCACTTCGCCCGACGTTCTGGACGAGGAGACGCTCGCGCGCTGCGTCCGCGAGATCGTCGAGCCGACGCTCGAAGGCGCGCGGGCCGACGGGCTGGACTTCCGCGGCGTGCTCTTCGTCGGACTGATGTTGACGGGCGAGGGGCCGCGCGTGCTCGAATACAACGTGCGCTTCGGCGACCCCGAGACGCAGGCCATCCTCGTCCGCCTGCGCTCCGACCTTTATTCAATCTTCGACGCGGTCGCGCGCGGCCGTTTAGGCGAAGTCGACGTCGAGTGGAGTGACGACGCTTCGGCCTGCGTCGTGCTCGCCGCGCGCGGCTACCCCGAGCAGCCGGAGACGGGCGCGCGCATCGAAGGGCTGGAAGAGGCCGCGGGCGTCGAAGGCGTCCAAATCTTCCACGCCGGCACCGCGCGCGCCGAAGACGGCTCCGTCGTCACGGCCGGGGGCCGCGTGCTCGGCGTCACCGCGACGGGCGCGACGCTCTCGGACGCGCTCGCGCGCTGCTACGACTCCGCCTCGCGCGTCCGCTGGGACGGACTCCACTACCGCCGCGACATAGGGAAGTTCAGTTAAGCGGAAGCGCCCGCAGAAAAAAGTTCATCCCTTCACAACTCCGACGTATTTCCCGACGCCCCTCCCGCACTGTTCGCGGGTAGGGGCGCGAGCCCTGATGAACATCCGGGGCGCGAGCCCTTCAACAATCAAAGGGACTTCGGACATGGGAAATCGTCAAATGAACTTTTCTTTAAAGACAGTCACGCGCGTCGCGGCGATGCTGGCGCTGGCTTTCGTCGGCATCATCTTCGCGGGCGGGGAGGCCTCCGCCGCCAGCTCGCGCTTCTGCGAAAACGGCAACTGGAAGATTTCGCAGCAGGGCGACACGCTGCTCGTGCGCGGGACGCACGTCCAGTTCGACGTCGACCTGCGCACGGGCGGCGTCCGCAACTGGACGCTGACCGGCGCGCCGAACGTCGGCCGCCTCGTCGAGCGCCCGACCGTCATCTTCACGGAGAAGACGCCGCTCCACGGCGCGACCTTGACGCGCACCGACCGCCTGCGCAACGACAAGGGCGACCTCGTCCTCATCCGCACGACCAACGACTTCTCGGTCGAGGTCAAGATTCAGGCGAAGGACTGCGCGCAGGGCGGCGTCTTCCAGATGGAGATCGCGCGCGCCGACAACCAGCCCACGCGCTTCCGCCACGTGCTCGGGCCGGAGGCCTTCTACTACGACAACCCCAACTTCCGCGCCCGCGAGGGCGACGTGGTGACCTTTAGCAACTCGGCCGGCGAGACGCAGAACCTCACCATCACGCCGCGCGTCAACTTCGGCAGCGACGCCGCCGCGAAGCTGGTCGGCCGCGACAGCCCGCAGGCCGCGACGCGCGTCAACCAGCCTCAGTGCACCAACAGCATCCCGAAGCGCGACGGCACCTTCGCCCGGGTCCAGCACTGCGGCGGCGTGACCGAGTGGGACGTGCTCTCGGGCGGGCGCATGGGGCAGGTGATGGGCGAGGACGCGACCGAGGTCGCGCCCCCGGCGACCTTCTGCCAGGCCGACTGCCAGGCGCAGAACCAGGTGCGGGGCGGCGCGCTCATCCTCGGCTTCCCGTCCCCCGTCCCCTTCGAGTTTCGCCTCCAGCCGCGGGGCTTTTGAGCCGGTTCCTGAAAGTCTCACGGAAGTAAATTGGGAGACCGTCGTCCGCGAGGGCGGCGGTCTCTCGGCGTTGGGAACGGCCTTCGAAACGGGCGCAGTCCCGCCTTCCCTCGTCGCTCTAGCGACCGGCGCGCGAGTCCTGCTATACTCGCCGCAGAGCTAGGGTTCCGGCGAGAAGAGGGCGGGTGAACCCGGCGGCGCGGGCTTACGTACAATGTCTGCGTCCCGGGGGCTTTAAAGTTTCGGGGCCGAGAGATTTGCGAGCACCCCCCGCGGCTTGGTGGCCGCGAGGGTCCGGAGGGCGAGAAAGAAGATGGGAGTCTGGGCGAGGCTGAAGCGCAGCGTGCGCGCGGTGTTCGGGGGCCTGATCGAGAAGACCGAAGACCCCGAGCTGATCCTTCAGCAGACCATCCGCGACATGCGCGACCGCGTGCCGGAGTTGAACAACTCGGTCGCGCAGGTGATGGCTACCGAAAAGCTGCTCGCGAAGAACAAGGAGCGACTCGAAGAGCAGGTCGTCGACCTCGACTCGAAGATCAAGGCCGCCATCAAGATGAACCGCGACGACATCGCGACGGCATACATCGGACAGCTCCAGCAGGCGCAGCTCGACCTCTCGAAGACCGGCCAGCAACTCGACCACGCCTCGCGCGCATCCGAACAGGCGAGGAAGGCCCGCGACAACTACATCCTCCAGATGCAGCGGCGCACCGCCGAGGCGATGCAGCTCATCAACCAGTCGAAGCAGGCCAAGCTCCAGGAGCAGCTCGCGCAGACGATGTCGTCGTTCCAGCTGGGCGACGACGCCTCGACCTTCAACGAGATGCGCGACAAGATCGACCGGCGCGCCGCGACGGCCGAGGCCAAGCTCCAGCTCGGCACCTCGGGCGTGGACACGCAGATGCAGGAGATCGAGCGCGAGGCGATGGACATGCAGTTGCAGGACAAGCTGCTCGAATACAAGCGCGGCATGGGGATGCTCGGCGAGGGGCAGAAGAGCGCGCCGGCGCTGCCCGCGGGGGGCGAGTCGAACTCCTGAAACTTCATACACAGCGCGCGGCCTTTATAAGAAGCAAGTGACCTTATGGCGGAGAAGAAGCTCAGTCTCGAATATCTGAAAGAGGCGGTGATGGAGCCCGCCAACTTCTGGGGCATGGCGGGCTTCGCCGTGGCCGCGGCCTACACCTGGTCGCCCATCCCGCTCGCCGCGGCGCTCGTCGCCGAGGGCG
>JAFAZX010000058.1 GCA_019239425.1 Acidobacteriota bacterium | reverse complement strand
GCGCGAGGTCTTGCGATCCCCCGCTTTAACAACTGTCACCATGTGGTGCCGCTGCATTATGCGGTATTAGCGACCGTTTCCGGTCGTTATTCCCCACCCAGAGGTAGATTACCTACGTGTTACTCACCCGGACGCCACTCTACTCGGTCCCCGAAGGAACCTTTCGCGTTCGACTTGCATGTCTGAGGCACGCCGCCAGCGTTGATTCTGAGCCAGGATCAAACTCTCGTTTGTATCTCTGGAACATCATCGAAACTGGTTAATGTATCCGATGATGACTCTTGCGAGTTTTGAAGCAGAGCTTTATCGCTCCGCGTTCGCCCTCAAAGGTCATCTCTTGGGACACGCTCTATCTAGTTTTCAAAGATCGCTTCTCTTCTTCAACCGAAGCTTGAGTTAGATGCCCAACCTTCGTTTCAGTTGCCTTTGCCTTCAGTCGACGTTTTGTCGTCTCAAGGAAACGGTGACTTTACCGTAAGTCCCGAACCTTGTCAAGCGAGCCTCGCAACTTTTTCAGTCGCGGTTGCCGCTCGGGCTTTTTAAGCCCCGCGGCAGCGTCTCACGCAAGCTACGCAAGCTCAATTCTCAAAGGCGAAGGGGTTAGATGCGTCTCTCACGACGCCGTTGCCTAACGCTTTTGAGGCTGTGAGCAGGAGTGCCGGCCTATTTCAGCCGATGAAACAGCCGCTCTCTTTCGACAGTTCTGAAAGAGAAGCGGCTCGTCAAACGCGCTCTTTGTGACCTGGATGTCAACCGCCTTGTCTCAAGGCAAGGAGGGATTATAGGGATTTCATTTTGTTTGTCAACCGGTGCCGCGAAATTTTTCGAGGTCGTGCCGGACGAAGCGGTCGGCGCCCGTTTTCCTGGGAAATCGGCCTGAAAAGAGCCGACGGCGTCAGGCGCCGACCACCGCCACCCTCAGCGCAGCTCAATGTGGTAGTGATTGCCCTCCACGACGACGCGCCCCCCGACCTGCGAAACGGCCGCTTTTAAAGACGCCAGATTCGTCGTCCTCTTCCTCACGTCGATGGCGTTGCTGAGCAGGTGGTTCGAGATGAACCGGCCGCGTTTCATCTGTTCCTCGATGGTCTTCTGCATCTCCGCCACGGCGACCGTCGGGTTCCCCTTGTTCGCCCTGTAGGTGCGGAGAATTTCGTCGATGAGGGCCTTGTTCTTGTAGAGATTCCTGACGCTGGTCTCCCCTTCCGTGACGATCTTGTCGAACATCGCCTTCGACTGGCGGTCGGGCGGGCGGTAGCCGCTCGTGACGATGAGGCCGTGGCCGGTAATCGCGAAATAGCGGTTCGCGACGTTGGCGACCTTCTCCTGCAAGTCCGCCGTCATGAGGATGCTGCTCGCCACCGTGAAGTGCTCGCCGTCCTGGGCGATGAAGACGCCGGACGCGCTGGTCGGCGTCGGCGCGCTGGTCGCGATCTGGTTGAAGAGCGCCCTGAAAGTCTTCGCTTCGACGACTCCGCTCGCGGACAGTTTATGGTTGGTCTGAAACTGCTTGACCGCGTCTTCGGTCTGGCCGCCGAAGATCCCGGGGCCGGTGTTGACCTGCTTCTGCGTCAACAGGCCCAGCTCCACCAGCCGCGTCTGAATGGCCTTAACGACCTGCGTGTTCGTGTCCCCCTTGGCGACGCCGCTCTGGATGTCTTCGAGCGCCTTGCTCTCAACGTCCCCGAACTTCCCCGTCGCCGTCAGGCCCAGGTTCTGCTGGAAGGCGCTCACGGCGGCCTCCGTCTTCGGCCCGAAACTCCCGTGGAAATTGCCTATCTGGTCGAGGGTCATGTACCCGAGCGCCACCAGCGCGTCCTGCAAAAGCCCGACGGCCTCGCTCAGACTTCCCTTCTCCAAAGCGACGCTGACGGGGACGCCTTCGGCCGTGATGGGCAGCGTGGCCGCCGCGGCCGACGCGTGCGTGGCCGCGGCGGCCGGAGGGAAGAGTGCGAGGCCGGTCGCCTCATCCATGAGGCCGGTCTCTTCGAGCTTGTTCTTCTTCTGGAAGGTGGCGAGTGCCTTGGTGGTGTTGCCACCCCAGCGGCCGTCGGCGAAGCCGTTCTTGGCGGCCGCGGGGACGGCACCGACCTCAAGCAGTCTCCGCTGGACGGCCTTGATGCCGCCGAACATGCGCGCCGCGACCGGGGTCGTCGCCTCGCGCGCGGTGATGATGCCGTCGTCGTTCCAGTCGAGCGGGTTAAGCTTGTAGGCGGGCGTGCCGGCCTTGAAGAGAACGGCGTCGGGCTTCTTCGGCGAGCCGGAGAGGATCGAGGTGTAGACGGCTTCGAGCGTGCCGAGTCTGCCCTTGAACGGCTCGAAATATTTCTCCACGAACGCGAGCTGCGCCACCCCGGACATCTTCGCCAGCTTGTCGGTCGTCGTGCCGAGGTTCTTCGCCGTGGACTTCAAAAACTGTATGAGTCCGGTCGCGCCGATGCCATTCTGGATCGAAGGGTCGAAGCGCCCGCCGGTCTCGAAGCTCATCGCAGCGAGGAGGTATTGGGGCTGCGTCCCGAGGCGGTCGGCGACCTGCTCGACGGCCTCGATGAACTCGGGGGTGACGTTGGCGTTGCCTTGAACGCCTTCGATGCGCGAGTAGTCAAACTTGGCGGCCATGAAGATTCTCCTAAGGGAAGATTAAGCAAGACCGTTATGCGCCGTCTGCGTAGACGGGTACTCCGCCTGAAAGCCGCGCGAGGTAGGTTTTAGTGCCGGGCTATTTCGCTTTGTTTGCCTTGGGTATTTCGCCGAGCGCCTCGACCTTCAAAAGCCCGCGCTCGTTGATGTAGGTCTTGAACTTGACATCCTGCGGGTCGCCGGCACCCTGGACGCGCACCGTGAAGGTCTTCGTGTCGCCCTTCCCTTCGACGCGGAGCGGCAGGAAGCCGTTCACGTCCGGGCTGCGGTAGGCCGTGTAGTGCTCCTGCCGATCCTTGTCGTAGCCGAGGACGTAGATGCGGTCGAAGTCGGAGGTGTCGGTGCCGGCGGGGTTGTTGACGCTGCTCTTCTCAAGAATGACCCAGCTGCCGGGGCGCGCCTCCTTGCCGGCGGCGTCCTTGTCCTTCGCGTCCGACTGCCGCGCGGCCGCCTCGTCGTCGCCGAGCCGCTGCCACGCGACGAACTCGCGCCCCGTCCGGTAGAAGATGATGTCGCTCGGGACGGTCAGCTCGACCTGCTTGCCGAAGACCCAGCCGGCGGGCGCGGGCGAGACCGAGGGCGGGAGGCGGACTTTGTACCAGAGTTCGTCCGTGTCCTCCGGCTCCTCCTCCTTCTTGCCGCGCCTCGAAGAGCCGGGCTGCGCCGTGCCGGACTTGGGTACGTCGTCGCTCTCGGTCGTGTCCGAAGACTTCGGGCGCGGGACGCGCTTCCAGCCCATGATGTCGAAGCGCGAGCCGCTTTCGAGCTTGAAGAGGATGTTGTCGTTACCGTTGCGGTCGGGCGAGAAGCGGATGTTGGTGCTGGCGCGGAGCTGGCCCGAAGCCTGCGGCGGGATGTCGCCGTCCTCGCGCGCGAGGCGGCGCGAGCGCTCGATCATCTCGTGCGAGATGACGTTGCGCGCCTCGATCCAGCCCTCGACCGGCTCGGCGTCGCGCGTGCGGACGTGGAGCCAGCGCTCGCCCGTGTCGGGCACGGTGACCGAGTCGAGGATGTCGAGCTCGTCGCCGCGCACGACCTCCTTCAAGTCGGCGGCGACGACCGCGGACGAGCTGCGCACCTGCGCGCGGCGGGCGATGACGGCGCCGACCTCCTCCTTGCCGGCGAGCGTGGTGCAGGCACAAGAGATGAACAGAAGCAGGAAGGCCGAGACAAACTTTATGGACTTCATTCTGGGTCGAAGGTTCAAGGGGATTCATTGTGACGCGCGTCTTTTCAAACGCTCGTGGAGCTTACGCGACTCCGCGTCCGGGCGCTCATTGTAACCTAACTTGCGGAGTAATTCCCGCTGCGCCGGGTCGAGAGTTTCCGAGACGCCGACGTGCGTGCGCGCGCCGCCCGGCTCGACCCGCAGGCCGAAAGGTTCCAACAGCGGCGGCAGCGTCAACTCCGTCGCGCCCTCGACGTAGCGCTCGACGAAGGCGCGCATGCCTCCCGTCGCGCTCAGGATTGAGATGACGGCGCGGTTGCCGTCCGCGGTCGGGTTGCCGCGCGCGTGGCGCCGGAACAGCTCGCGGTAGACATCCGTGAGGGAGCTCTTGCCGCCCGTCTCGCGCATGAGCGCGAGGTCGTAGAGGAAGGCGACGAGGAGACCTTTGTGGTAGACGAGCGCGCCGCTGCCGGCGAAGCGCCGCTGCGAAGCTTCGGGGAGCGACACCTCGCGCGCGCCCCGTCCGCGACGGTAAGAGTCGTAGGCCGTGCCCAGCGCGTTCAGGTAGTCGTTGAAGGTCAACTGCCCGCGCCTCATCGCGGCGCGCAGCGCGACGTAGTTGGTGAAGCCCTCGTAAAACCAGTCGTACTCGCCTTCGAGCGCGAGGCCGTTCGGCACCCAGAGGTGAAACAGCTCGTGCGTCAGCGCGCCGTCGAGCTGCGCCCTGGCGGCGAATTTGGAGGGCAGCCGTCCCGAGACGAGCACGACCGTCGCGCCGCGCGTCTCGGCACTCCAGAGGTTCCCGGCCGCGCCCGGCTGCGGCAAAGGCAGCAGCACTATCAACGGACTCTGCCGCGGCGCGCCGCCCGCCGTCTCCTGATGGAGTTTGAGAATCTCTCCGACCGAGTCCGCGGCCTCGTCTTCGTTGAAGGCCCACTCGCCCGCCGTCAAGAGTGTGAACGACAAGCCGCCCGCGCGGCCGCGCTTCTCTTTCAGGTCACGGCCGACGGCGAAGACGGCGCGCTCTGCGTCGGCGACCTCAGACGCCCCGGACGCGTTCCGCGACTCTGTGGTCGAGACCTTCCAGCCTTCGGGGAGTGAGAGTTCGACCTTCGCCGTCTTGAGCGGCACGGGCAGAAGGTCTGCGAGCATGAGAAGGCCGTGGTCGGCCGTCAGCCAGGAGACGTGCGGCGAGTCGGAGGCGAAGGCCGGAGGGTCGAGCCTGAAGTCGTAAGCGAAGCGCGAGGCCGGGCTCACGGCGGCATACTCACCCGGCGCGAGTTTCTTAACGGCGACCGCATCACCTTTATCGTCGAACAGCGTGAAGTTCTCGACGCGCTCGGCGAGTCCGGCCGCGCTCCCGTAGAAGTTGCGAATCGACCAGGCGTTCGACGCCTCGACCCTGCGCCCCTCAACCCTCACGCGCGCCGGAGTCCCGGGCACGACCTTTATCTTCACGTCCAACGCCTGCGCCGAAACGTTTCGGACTGAGAGAAGAAAGAGGGCGCTGAAAAGAACGAGGGAAGCCGTCGCCGCGGCTTCCCTCCCCCGTCTGGTTACCTTTTGCTTGAACATCGGCGAGGGCATTTAAGCACATCAGCCCCGCCGTTGCGATGACCGACCCGCTTATCAGAAGTAGCGAATCGTATACGAGACCCGCACGCCGCGGCCGATCTCGGGCGCGAGGTCTTTGATGAACGAGAGGTGGTTGCGGTAGACGCGGTCGCCGACGTTGAAGGCCGTGACCGAGAAGACCTGCGCGTAGTGCGGGTGCGCGATGGTGTAGGAGCCCGACACGTCGAAGACCGTGTAGCCGGGCGTCCGCGTCTCGGTCGGGAAGATGCGATCCTGGTCTCTGACGAAGGTCGCCTCCGGCTTCACGTCGAAAGACTTGTAGCGCCAGTCCAGCCCCGCCCGCGCGCGCATCGGCGGGATGCGCGGCAGGGGCGTCCCCGCCTCCTTCAGCTCCGCGTTGACGTAGTCGTACCCGAGGTTGACCCAGAGGTTCTCCCGCGCCGCGAGGTCGAGGCTCAGCTCCGTGCCGACGAAGCGGCTGTCGGCCTGGTCGTAGCGCGCCTCGATGAGGTTGTCGTTAATCGCCCCGGTCGGCGCGAGGAAGACGAAGTCCTTGATGCTGTAGTAGTAGAAGTTCGCCACGCCGCGCACGCGCTTCGAGTCGTGGCGCAGCGAGAGGTCGAGGCCGTCGTTGCTCTCGCGCTTGAGGTTCGGGTTGCCGACCTCGAAGGTCAGGTTCCCGACGTGCGGCCCGTTGTTGTAAAGCTCTTCGAGCGCGGGCGCGCGGTACGAGTGCGTGTAGTTGGCGACGAACGCGCCCTCCTTCCAGAGCCCGACGCGCACGCCGGCCGCGCCCGAGAAGCCCGTGAACGAGCGGTCGGTCGCGCCGTCCGGGTTGTAGCCGTTGTGCTCGACGCGCCCGCCGAGCTGGAATTTGACGCGCTCGAAATCGATCTCCTCTAAGGCGAAGACGGCGTAGTTGTTCTGAATCGTCGGCGGCGCGAGCGTCTCCGCGCCCGTCGAGCTGAAGTCGCGGCGGAAGCCCGCAAAGCCCCAGCTGCCGGAGAAGCGGCCGGTCTTGTGCTGGTCGAAGACGCCGCGGTACATGAAGTTCTTGTTCGCGAAGTGCGTCCCGACCTCTGCGCCTTCAAGCTCGTCGTGCGCGTAGTCGCTGTAGTCGAGCGTCAGGCGGAAGCCGTTGACGAAGCCGCCGAGGTCGCGCCAGCCGCCGTTGAACTTGAAGTCGTGGCGGCGCGCCTGAATCGAAACGTCCGACCCCAATTTCTCGCCGCCCGACTCGAAGAAGGAGGCGAAGGGGACGCCGTAGCGGCGCTGGTCGTAGCCGTAGGTGAAGCTCTCGAAAGTCTTGTCGCCGTAGTGGCCGACTCCGAGCAGCCCGTTCCCGTTGCGCGTGAACGACTGCTCGACGCGCCCGAGCGGCGTGTCGTAGTCGCCCGTGCGCTGCAAGGTGCCGTTGCCCCAGAACATCCACTTGCCCGTGCCGTATTCGACGCCGCCGCTCGCGCCGCCCTGGTTGTTCGTCGTCCCGCCGACGCCCGTGAAGTAGCCGCGCCAGCCCTCGTGCGCGTAGTCGTGGCCCGTGACGGCGTTGACGACGCCGCCGACGGCGCTGCTGCCGTAGAGCAGCGTGGCCGGGCCTTTGACGACTTCGATCCGTTCGAGCGAGAGCACGTCGATGGGTTCGGCGTGGTCGGCCGACTGCGAGCCGAGCGACCCCGTCGCGGCGCCGTCCTGCGTGACCTGCACGCGGTCGCCGTCGAAGCCGCGCACGACCGGTCGCGCCGAGCCGGGGCCGAAGTTGCGCTTCGCCACGCCCGGCTCCTTGTCGAGCACTTCGCCGATTGAGGTGTGCGCGTCCTGCGCGAGGCTGAGCGCGTCCACCGTGTTGACGGCCTGGAAAGACTCGAAGACCGACTGCTCGCTGCCCGTCGCCGTGACCGTGACCTCCTCTTTCAGCCCGGCCAGTTTCATCGCGAAGTCGAGCGTGGCCGAGCCGCCCGCGGTGACCTGCACCTGCTGCGTCTGATCCGGGAAGCCCTCCATGTGCGCGAGGACTGTATAAGTGCCTACGGGGACGTTCTGGAACTCGTAAGTGCCGTCGTCCTCCGTCTCCGTCGAGCGCTTCAACTGGACGAGGTTGACGATGACGTTGTGGAGCGGCGTGTTGCCGTCGGCCAAAATAATCTTGCCGCGGATCGAGCCGCCGCCGTTCGCCTGCGCCTGCCCGAAGAGTCCGCCCGCGAACCCTCCGTCCGCGAGCGCACGTGCCGGCGAGACGAACGCCGAGACCGTCAGTATCGAAACGATGAATAACCTAAGACTGCGCATAATCCTCCCCCTCTACAAAACCGTCCCGGCCGTCGCACGAATCGCGAAGGACTCACACCTGCGTCCGCGTGTGCGGCGCGGGCGCGAAGATTCAAACTTCGCGCGGGTGCGACGGCGCACAGGCCGCGCGCGGGTCTCGCCCGTGCGCGGACGTGCTCTCTGTTTTTATGAATGCTGGCTGAGAATCAGGACTGGACGGAGGGGGGCGCGCGGCCCTGCCGGAGTCTGACGGCCCCGCGGCGCGCGGCTACTTCATGAGGAGGTTCGGGAGCGGGCGTCCGCGCGGGTGGCGCGGCGATGATGACGGCCGCGTGATGCAGGTCGGAGACGAGGTTGCGCTGGAGCCTGCACAGAAGACACTGCTTCTCGTCGCCGCCGAGCGGGGTGCCCTCGCCGCCGTCCGCGCCATTCTGAAGCGCGAGTTGCGCTGGGACGTTGCCGGGCTGCGGGAGGCGGTGGAAGTGCGTGGCGCTGGCGACGAAGGCGTGCGCCGTCAGGACGAGCAGCAGCAGGCCGGCCGCCGAACGCGACCGCAAAAGCTTCCGCACCTGTTTCTCTAGTCTCTCGCCCAAACCTCTCAACTTAACCTTCTCGGAAGAGTTTGACTGTGCACTATAGCATTAAGGACTGCTTTGATGAAGCCACACGGCCGGGCTTTGCCCGCCCCCCCCGACGGACGGAACACGGGCCGCCTTTTTCGCGTAGTTTTTTTGAGGAAATTGACAAGCCGGGCCGCTCGACGATGAAAGGCGCGAACGTTGACACGTCGCTCGACGCGCCGATAGAATGTCTGCTCTGACCAGGGGCCGGCGCTTTAACCTCCGGAGGAATCGGCTGTGGGTTTCACTCTCATCAAAATCGTTCTCATCATGGTCGCCTTCATCATCGGCCTCCTCTTCTTCGGTCGCTTCCTGTTCTAGTCGGCGGGATGCCTTTGACGAGACCGGGCAATTCGGGCCGTCGCCCCCGCCGTTTCTTACCCGCCGCCGCGGCGCTACTCCTCCAACTCCTCCTCTCGAACTTTAACTGTCAGGCACAAGACCAGACGCCCCCTGAAGACGAGGAGGTCGTCACCGTCCGCACGGATTTGGTCGTCGTCCCCGTCTTCGTCACAGACAAGCGCGGCCGGCGCGTCCGCGGCCTCACACAGTCCGACTTTCTAGTATCCGACGACGGCCGCCGCGTCGAGACGAACTACTTCGCCGCGGGCGCCGAGACGGTCGCGCTCCTCTTCCTGCTCGACGCCTCCGGCTCTACGCGCGAGATCATCACGCAGCAGCAGGAGACGGCGCTCGCGCTCTTCTCGCACTTCGGCGCGCGCTCGCGCGTCGCCGTCATGCAGTTCCGCGAGCGCGCGGAGCTTACGCAGGAGTTCACGCGCGACCTGCGCGCCGCGCGCAAGGCTTTTCAGATCGCCTCGCTGCCCGACCGCCGCACGGCCATCTTCGACGCCGCGCGCGAAGCCGTCCGCGCCTTCGGCAAGAGCGGAAGCAGCGCGGCCGAGCGCCGCCTCGTCGTCCTCATCAGCGACGGACTCGACAACGCGAGCGCCGCGGCGGCGGCCGACGTCATCGCCGAGGCGAACGCCGCGGGCGTCTCCTTCTACGTCATACACCTTCCGCTCTACGCGCCCTCGGGCGAACACCTCGTCGCGCGCAAGGCCTCGAAGGGCTTCCGCGAGCTGGCCGAGAAGACGGGCGGCCAGTTCCTCATCGTCGGCGACGCGCGCTCCTCGCTCGACCCGCGCGCCGAGCACGACCTCGGCCCGGCTTTCCGCGCCATCGCCGAAGACCTGGAGAGCCAGTACCTCCTCGGCTACAGCGCCGGCGCCTTCTACGCGGAGCCGGGCACGCACCGCGTCGAGGTGCAACTCGACAACCCGCGCCGGCGCGAGCTGCGCGTCCGCCAACTGCGCAGCACGTACGAGCCGAAGCGTTGACACGGCATGACACCGGCCCCGCGTTGCTCTACAATCTGCCTTCCGCTCTGACAAACCAATCTTCTTCCCGACGGACTTATGGACGAACAGAACACGGAAGGTCTCAGGCACATCCGCCGGGCGCTTTTGAGCGTCTCGGACAAGACGGGGCTGGTCGATTTCGCGCGCGCTCTGCGCGACCTCGGCGTCGAGCTTTTGAGCACGGGCGGGACGGCGAAGGCTCTGCGCGCGGCCGGACTCGAAGTGCGCGACGTGTCGGAAGTGACCGGCTTCCCGGAGATGCTGGACGGCCGCGTCAAGACGCTCCACCCGCGCATCCACGGCGGCATCCTCGCCGTCCGCGACAACCCCGAGCACGCGCGCGCACTCGAAGAGCACCAGATCGGCCCCATCGACATGGTCGTCGTCAACCTCTACCCCTTCGAGCAGACGGTCGCGCGCGCGGGCGTCACGCTCGAAGAGGCGGTCGAGCAGATCGACATCGGCGGCCCCTCGATGGTGCGCTCCGCCGCGAAGAATTTTAAAGACGTGGCCGTAGTCGCCTCGCCCGACGACTATGCTTTGCTGACGGAAGAGCTGCAACGCACGGGTGGCGCGCTGAGCTACAATACGCGCCGTCGCCTCGCGCTCGGTGCCTTCCGACGCACCTCAACTTACGACTCCGCCATCTTCGCCTACCTCGCGCCGGCCGTCCTGCCAGAGATGCTCGCGAATGCCGCCTCGCGCGCGGGGGCCAGCGTCGGGGGGCTGACGGTGTCGGGCGGCATCCCCATCCAGCGCGCTATTGACCTGTTTAGAAGCGGAGAGGTTTTTCCAGACCTCGCAAAGTGGACGATGAGCCGCCACTCCGAACTGCGCTACGGCGAGAACCCGCACCAGAAGGCGGCGCTCTACGAGACCGACGAGGCGACGGGAATTGCGCAGGCCGAAGTCCTCGGCGGGAAGGAGATGTCCTTCAACAACTACGTGGACGCGGACGCCGCGTGGCAGCTTGTTTGTGATTTTGAAGAGACGGCGTGCGCCATCATCAAGCACATGAACCCTGCGGGCGTGGGCACGGCGGCGACGCTCGAAGAGGCGTACCGGCGCGCGCTCGCCACCGACCCGGTCTCTGCCTTCGGCGGCATCGTCGCCTTCAACCGCAAGGTCGACGAGGCGTCGGCGCGCGCCCTGACGGAGATTTTCACCGAGGTCGTCGTCGCGCCCGACTTCGAAGAGGCCGCGGTCGAAGTCCTCAAGTCGAAGAAGAACCTGCGCGTCCTCCGCGCCGGGGACGCACGACAGCCGCAGGGCCTGGACTTCAAACGCGTGACGGGCGGCATGCTCGTCCAGACGCGCGACACGCACCGGCTCGGCCGCGAAGACCTGAAGGTCGTGACGAAGCGCGCGCCGACGGACGAAGAGTTCGAGGCGCTCATGTTCGCCTGGACGGTCTGCAAGCACACGAAGTCGAACGCCATCGTCTACGCCCGCGCGGGCCAGACAATCGGCGTCGGCGCGGGCCAGATGTCGCGCGTCGATTCCGTCCGCATCGGCGCCATGCGCGCGCAGCTCCCCGTCGAAGGCTCCGTGCTCGCCTCCGACGCCTTCTTCCCCTTCCGCGACGGCCTGGACGAAGCCGCCAAGCACGGCATCACCGCCGTCATCCAACCCGGCGGCTCCGTCCGCGACGCGGAGACAATCGCCGCCGCCGACGAACACGGCCTCGCGATGGTGCTCACGGGAGTCAGACACTTCCGGCACTGAAGGGGTGCTAGGTGCTGGGTGCTGGGTGCTGGCTAAAACCAAGCTCTTCCCCAGCACCCAGCACCCTTTCTTCCCCGCTTGCCCTCGCGGCTGGCAATCGTTGATACTTGGCGTCACCGAAACAGGCAAGTGAGTCTTCCCGCGCGGCCTGTCACTCTCAGTTTTCCGAAGGGGAATAAAAGATGGCTGATCTGGAAACGTTCGGCGGCGAGGGCGACGAGGGCGGCGAGACCATCCGCTGTCGCTACTGCGGGCAATTGAACAGCGTGCGCGCGCAGACGGGTCAGGCGCGTTGCGGCCGCTGCCGCCTGCTGCTCTCGGAGGAGCCGCACAAGAAGTTCGCAGACCTCGACAAATACTCTTACGTCCATCCGCTCGACAGCCGCGCGCTCGCCGCCCTGCGGAACATCCCCGGCATCGACACCGCGCTCAAGAAGCTTTTGGAGGTGACGGGCGAGTCGGCCATCCGCGTCATCTTCACGGCCAGCGCCGTCAAGGTCACGCCCAAGCAGTGCCCCGACCTCTACTACAAGCTCCAGGTCGCCTGCACCACGCTCGGCGTGGACATGCCCGAGCTGTTCGTCCAGCAGAACCCCATCGTCAACGCCTTCACCGGCGGGGTCAAACACCCCATCATCGTCCTGCATTCGCAGCTCATCGAGCGCCTCAACGACGAGGAGATTCTGGCCGTCATCGCGCACGAGGTCGGACACATCCACGCCGAGCACGTCCTCTACATCACGGCGGCGCGGCTCATCGAGGCGCTGACGAACGCGGCGCTCGCGGCCTCGCCCGTCGCCGCGCTGGTCACGCAGCTCGTCTCACTGACGATGCGCTCGGCGCTCCTGGCGTGGGCGCGGCGCGCCGAGCTTTCGTGCGACCGCGCGGCGCTGCTCGTCACGCAAGACCCGGACGTCATCGGGCGGACGATGATGAAGCTGTGCGGCGGGACGTTCGCGTCGAAGGTGGACTACGAACAGTTCCTCGTGCAGGCGCGCGACTTCCAGAAGAACTACGACGCGAAGGCGCTCGACCGCTTCTGGGCCGACATCATCAACGCCGGCCTGACGCACCCCTTCCCCGTCTGGCGCGTCGCCGAGATCATGAGCTGGGTCGAGAGCGGCGAGTACGCGCGCCTCATCAGCGGCGAGGCCAAGCCGGCCGCCGCGTGACGCGAAGGATGAAATGGTTCGCCCCGACAGGCGTCATCCTTCTCTTCATGTCCGTGTCCTACGCGCGCGGCCAAGCGGCCGGCGACCTGTGCAGGGAAGGCACGTCGCCGCAGCAGATGGCCTGCGCCGAGAGGGAGTTCAGGGCGGCCTCCGACCAACTCAAGCGTGCGCGCGCGGAACTCTACGAAGACCTGGAGCCGCGCTCGCGCGTCAAGTTCCGCGCGGCGGAGCGGCTGTGGCTCAAGTACCGGAAGTCGAACTGCGGGGCGGAGGCTTCCATCTACGAGGGCGGCACGATTCAGCCGCTCGTCGAACTGCTCTGCACGGCGCGCGTCACGCGCGAGCGCGCGGCCGAGTTGAAGGCACAGACTCAAACGCTCAGCGGCACGGACGAGAATGAAGACTAGACCAATCATCATCTGCGCCCTCTCGATGCTCCTGGTCATGACGGCGGCGGCGGGCGCGAAGACGCAGAAGGAGCGGCGGATTCAGCCGTGCGAGGAGCGCGGCTCGCAGGCCGAGGCCAGCGGCTGCGCGCATCAGGAGTACGTCGCGGCCGACGCCGAGCTGAACAAGGTCTACGGCAGGCTCGCCGCCGCGCTCGACGCGGAGGACAGGGCGCTGCTCAAGGCCTCGGAGCTGAACTGGATCAAGTACCGCGACTCGAACTGCGAGTTCGAGTCGTCGCAGTACAAGGGCGGCACGATGCGCCCGATGATCGAGTCCTTCTGCCTGACCCGCGTCACGAAGGCGCGGGCGGCGGAACTCAGAGAGCAGCTCGAACTGCGCGCACAGTAGCGGGCCGACTTCCATGAAACGACTCTTCGCCGCGACCCTGCTCTGCACGGCCCTGCTCGGCGCTTCGGCCTCCGCGCAGAAGACGGCCCCGCAGGTCTCCTGCCGCGACCCGCAGTCGCAGTACGAGATGAACGTCTGCGCCGACAGGGCGTACAAGGCCGCCGACGCCGTGCTGAACGGCGTCTACAACCAACTGGCCGCCAAGCTCGAAGAGAAAGAGCGCGCGAAACTCAAGGCGACGGAGGTCTCGTGGCTCAAGTACCGCGACGACAACTGCGACTACGAGTCGTCGCTCTACGAGGGCGGCTCGATGCGGCCGCTCATCTACTCGTCGTGCATGGAGCGCATGACGAAGGCGCGGACGGCGGAGCTGCGCGAACAGATTAAGGAACAGGAACAGTAGTCATCCCAGACCCGGAAGGGGTAGGCCATGCTGCTTGAGAACAAGAACGGAATCATCTTCGGCGTCGCCAACAAGCGCTCCATCGCGTGGGCGACGGCGCAGGCTTGCCTGGAGGCGGGCGCGAACCTCGCCTTCTCGTACCAGAACGAGCGGCTGCGCGAGAACGTCGAGGCGCTGACTTCGGGGACGGGCTCGCCGCTCGTGCAGTGCGACGTGTCGAACCCGGAGGAGGTCGAGGCCGCCTTCAAGACCGTCGGCGAGAAGTTCGGCCGGCTCGACTTCCTCGTCCACAGCCTCGCCTTCGCCCCGCGCGAGGCCTTAGAGGGCGAGTACGTCGCCACCAGCCGCGAGGCCTTCCTGACGGCGCTCGACGTTTCGGCCTACTCTTTGGCGGAGCTGGCGCGGGCGGCGGCGCCCCTGATGACGGAGGGCGGGAGCGTCGTCTCGATGACCTACTACGGCGCCGAGAAGGTCGTCGCCAACTACAACGTGATGGGCGTGGCGAAGGCGGCGCTCGAAGCGAGCACGCGCTACCTCGCCGCCGACCTCGGCAAGCAGAACATCCGCGTCAACGCCGTCAGCGCCGGCCCCCTCAACACGCTCGCCGCGCGCGGCGTCGGCAACATGAACGTCATGCTCCGCCACCACGCCGAGCGCGCGCCCCTGCGGCGTAACGTCGAGGCGCGCGAGGTCGGCAACGCCGCCCTCTTCCTCCTCAGCCCGCTCTCCTCCGGCATCACCGGCGAAGTCCTTCACGTGGACTGCGGCTTCAACATCATGGCGTTTTAAGCTGGGTGCTGGGGAAGAACAGAGTTTTAACTAGCACCTGGAACCTAACACCCAGCACCTGACATCAACTTTTATGGACGAGACGACGAACAACGAGGAAGTCACGCAGGGGCGTCAGGTGACGCAGGACGAGCAGTTGCTCGAGACGCCGCGCGCCGACGCGTTCACGCACACCGACACCTGGCGCGTCTTCCGCATCATGGGCGAGTTCGTCGAAGGGTTCGACGAGCTCGCGACGATCACGCGCGGCGTGGCCGTCTTCGGCTCGGCGCGGACGGCGGCCGACAATCCCTTCTACGCGGCGGCGCAGGAGACGGCGGCGCTGCTGGCCGAGGCCGGCTACACGGTCATCACCGGCGGCGGCCCCGGCATCATGGAGGCCGCCAACCGTGGGGCCTTCGACGCGGGCGGCGCCTCCATCGGCTGCAACATCGAGCTGCCCTTCGAGCAGCAGCCGAACCCGTACCAGACGCGCTCCCTGAAGTTCAAATACTTCTTCGTGCGCAAGACGATGTTCGTCAAATACAGCAACGCCTTCGTCATCTTCCCCGGCGGCTACGGGACGATGGACGAGCTGTTCGAGGCGCTGACGCTCATCCAGACGCGCAAGATCAAGAACTTCCCCGTCATCCTCTTCGGCTCGGAATACTGGCGCGGGCTGCTCGACTGGGTCGAGAACACGATGCTCAAGTCGAACTACATCGGCGAGGCAGACCGCCGCCGCCTCCACCTCACGGACACGCCCGCCGAAGTCGTCGAGATCATCCACCGCAGCATGGACGCCCTCAGCAAGCTGGAGGACGAGTCGTACGACATCTGAGGGTCAGTAGGCAGTTGGCAGTAGGCAGTAGGCAGTTGAAGGCAAGAAGACTTTAACGGAAAAAGTCTCAACAACACGGGGCGGCGAGATTAGCAACTCGCCGCCCCCGATTCGTTTGGCTACTTCCACAAACGGCTAACTGCCTACTGCCTACTGCCATCTGCCTACTGCTCCAGTTGCGGTGGCGCGGGCACGATGCGCTCGGAGGCGACCTGGCGCGAGACGAGGGGCGGGAAAGCGTTGGAAGTCAGCCACTCGAAGTAGGGCGCGGAGATGTGCGCGACGGGGACGGCGACGATCTCGGGCGTGTCGTAGGTGTGGAGGGCGCGCACCTCGCGCTCCAGCTCGTCGAAGCAGGTCGCGGTCGTCTTCGCCAGCAGCAGGAACTCCGGCGCGCGGTGCACCTCGCCCTTCCAGCGGTAGATCGACTCCATCTGCGGCATGATCTGCACGCACGCCGCGAGGTGCGCCCCGACCAGCATCTCCGCCAGCCGCGAGGCCTCCTCCTGACTCCCCGCCGTCATCAAGACCACAATCGCCGCCGAACTCGCCTCAGCCACGATGCACCTCCAAAGACAAGTGATGAATGATGAATGATGAGTGATGAATGAAAGGCAAGTCGTCTTTATTCATCATTCATCACTCATCATTCATCATTTTCCTCTTCTTGCTCTTCCTCGTCCGTCGCGCCGGTGAGCGGCGTGATGTCGATGCCGAAGAAGGAGTCGTAGATTTCGCGCGCGCGGTCGAGGTCGCGCTCGTCAACCAGCACGAGCGCGCCGGGCGAGGCCGACGAGAGCAGCGGCGAAAGGGCGTCGGCGCCGCCCGACTGGACGGCCGCGCGCACGCCGTTCTGCTGGAGGATGTCGGCCACCATCTCTGCCTCGGCCGGCGAGCCGATGTTGTGCAGGGGCACGAAGCGCGCCTCGCTGTGGTCGCGCACAGTGTTCTCCGGCGTCAGGCGCTCGACCAGCTCCGACCCGTCGTCCGGACAGCTCGTCACCCCCGCCTCGTACTCCGACTCGCAAACAGGACAGAACATCCGAAAACCCCCGGGATTAAGTTGATTGGGAAAACTGTAGGACGCGAGCATTATAGGCCCGTGAACCGTAAACCGTAAACCGTGACAGGAAGAGGGCAGGTCGCCTTTATCTCGTCACGGTTTACGGTTTACGGTTTACGTCTTTATGCGCTCGCGGCGCGCTCGAACGGTATCTCCTCGAAATGCGTCATGCGCTTGAAGTCGCGGAAGCGCTGGTTGATCTCTTCGTGCGTGAGGCGGCGGACGCGCTCGGTGCCGAACTCCTCGACGTTGAAGGAGGCCATGACCGAGCCGAAGATGATGGCGCGGCGGAGCGTGTCGTCGTCGACCTTTTCGTGGCTCGCAAGGTAGCCCATGAAGCCGCCCGCGAAGGTGTCGCCCGCGCCGGTCGGGTCGAAGACCGATTCGAGCGGGTAGGCCGGGATGGCGAAGTATGACTCCTTCGTGAACATCGCCGCGCCGTACTCGCCGCGCTTGACGACGAGCGCGCGCGGCCCCCACGACAGAATCCTGCGCGCGGCCTTGATCAGGTTCGGCTCCTTCGAAAGCATCCGCGCCTCGGCGTCGTTGATGATGACGACGTCGACCCCGCGGATGGCCGCTTCGACCTGCTCGGGGACGGACGTGATCCAGTAGTTCATCGTGTCGAGCGCCACCAGCTCGGCCCCGCGCACCTGCTCGCGCACCTCGCTCTGCAAAACGGGCTGGATGTTGCCGAGGAAGACCATCCGCGCGCGCTTCGACTCGTCGGAGAGCTTCGGCTTGAAGTCGGCGAAGACGTTGAGCTGCGTGTCGAGCGTGTGCGCCGTGTTGAGGTCGAAGTCGTAGCGCCCCGACCAGAAGAAGGTCTTCCCGCCCTCGACCCTTTCGAGGTCGTCGGTGTTGATGCCGCGCTCCTCGAAGACCCGCATCTCCTCCGCGCCGAAGTCGCCGCCGACGACGCCGACGACGCGCACGTCCGTGAAGAAGCTGGCCGACAGCCCGAAGTGCGTCGCCGAGCCGCCCAGCATCCTCTCGCGCTTACCGAACGGCGTCTCGACCGCGTCGAACGCCACCGAACCAACCACGAGCAATGACACCTTGATGAGTTCTCCTGCCGTGAGATGAAAAAGCTTCTTAACGCTGGGAGCGCGGGCATCCCTGCCCGCTAGCGTGCTTCAGCACGCTGACCGTCTCACTCTTTACCTCGACGTTGAGGTTCAAAGTCTCTCAGCTTTCGCGCTGACGCGCTCAGGCGGGCAGGGATGCCCGCGCTCCCAGCTTTACGTTGTTACTGTTCCTGCTTCGGCTTCTCGCCGCCGAGGCGGGCGAGGGCCTCCTGCGCCTCCTTAACGAAGTCGCTCTTGGGGTGGTCGTTGACGAGCTGGGTCAGGTACTCGCGCGCCGCCTCGCGCATGTTCTCGGGCGCGAACTCCTCCTTCTTCTCGGGCGTCAGGGCGACCGGCTTCTGCTTGCCCTTGCCCTCCGAGAGATAGAGGCTGCTCATCCCCGCGATGTAGAGCACCTCGTCGATCTTGTAGAACTCGGGGTAGCCGGCGGCCAGCTCCTGGCAGCGCTTGAAGGCCGCGTAGTACGCCTTCTTGTTCTTGAAGTAGTGGCGCGCGACCTCCAGCTCGTGCTTCGCGGCCTTCTCCGACTCTACGTCCCTCGACATCGTCGGGTCAGGGCTGGCCGGCACCGTGCTGCTCTGCGCCCGCGCGCCACCCGCCGCGAGCCCCAGCGTCAACGCCACGCCGCAAACCGTGAATGCAACTCTCTTCATACAAAAACCTCTTCAGGAGTGATAAGTGATGCGTGATAAGTGATGAGAAAGAGCGTGGCTCTTATCACTCATAACTTATCACTTGTCACGGTACTTTTTGATGATGGCATCGAGCTTCTTCGTTGTCGGCTCGGGCCAGAGTTCGGGCGGCGTGAAGATGGCGCTCTTGAGGGCGGAGCCGCACGCGCAGGCGCGCCCGGCCGCCGAGAGCCGCCAGACGGCCTCGCGCATGATGACCTGCGCGTTGCGGACGTTCCTGTTGAGGTACTCGACGACCGCCTCGACCGAGACGGCGTCGTGCCCCTCGTGCCAGCAGTCGTAGTCCGTGACGAGCGCGAGCGTCGCGTAACAAATCTCGGCCTCGCGCGCCAGCTTCGCCTCCTGCAGGTTCGTCATCCCGATGATGTCCATGCCCCACGAGCGGTAGACGTTCGACTCGGCCTTCGTCGAGAACGCCGGCCCCTCCATGCACAGGTACGTCCCGCCGCGGTGCACCTTCACCTCGGCCGCGCCGCAGGAGGCTTCGAGCACGTCGCCCAGGTCGTGGCAGACCGGGTGCGCGAACGTGATGTGGCCGACGATGCCTTCGCCGAAGAAGGTCGACTCGTGGGCGCGCGCGCGCGTCCGGTCGAAGAACTGGTCGGGGATGACCATGTCGAGCGGCGCGTACTGCTCCTGCAAAGAGCCGACGGCCGAGGCCGAAAGTATCCGCTCGACGCCGAGCAGCTTCATCGCGTAGATGTTGGCGCGGAACGGCAGCTCCGTCGGCAGAATCCTGTGCCCGCGCCCGTGGCGCGGCAGGAAGGCCACGCGCTCGCCTTCGAGCGTCCCGACGATGAAGGCGTCCGACGGCGGCCCGAACGGGGTGTCGACCGACACCTCCTCCACGTCCTTCAGCTCCGGCATCTGGTAGAGGCCGCTGCCCCCGATGATCCCAATCTTCGCAGTCGTCATGTGTCTCACCGAATCCCGAATCTCACTTCTTGCAGCCGGCCGCCGCGGCCTGCTTGACGAAGTCGGCCAGTTGCCCGGCCTGCTGCTTCGCGAGCAGCTCTTCGAGCGGCTTAATCTCCACCTTGGGCTTCGCCTTCTTGATGTTCTGGTACGCGCGCAGCACGCCCTCGACACCCGCCAGGTATTCGTTGTTGACATCGGCGGCGGCCTCGTCGGGGTGCTCGATGACGTACTTGGCCGACGAGAAAGTCAGTTGCGCCGTGACGGTCGGCCCGTAGTCGCCCTTGATCTGCTTGAAGTCGCCGAGCACGTCCGTGCAGAGGTGGACGTGGATGTCCGGGGCCTCGACGATGAAGTAGAGGAGCGCCTGGCTCAGCTTCTTCGCGTCCTTGTTGAGCGGGTCGTTTTCGAGCAGCGTGGCGATCTCGACGGCGCGCCGGCGCTCCTCGGGGGTGGTCGGCCCGCGCTTCTCCTGCGCCCGCGCCGCGCCCGCGCACAGCGCGAGGGCGAGGAGCGCGGCGGATAGTATGAGAGACTTTCTCATCAACGGTTCATCCTTCATTCGTGAAATGGCGAGGCGGAAAACTTCCCGCCCTCTTCGGAGAGGCGTGCGAGCGGCTCGGCGGGGTCGTGGTAGAAGAGGCAGAGCCAGCCCTCGCGCGCGGCGGCCGGCAGCAGGCGGCGCTTGGCCTCGACCGTCTCGACGGGGTAGAGGTCGTAGCCCATCACCCACGCTACGGGGAGGTGCGCGCGCGTCGGCACGAGGTCTGCGAAGCCGTAGAGCGTCCTTCCCGCCCGCTCCAACTTCACGCACTGCATCGTGCGCGAGTGGCCGGGCACGTTCTCCATCCTCAAACCCGGCACGACCTCGTACTCGTCTTCCTTCAACTCCAACTGCCCAGACTCCGCGAGCGGCCGCCAATTCTCGGAGAGGTAGCTGGCGCGGTCACGCTCGTGCGGCGACTCGGCGTGCTCGTACTCGGAACGCGAGACGAAGTAGCGCGCGTTCGGGAACGTCGGCACGACCCGGCCTTCTTCGTCGAGCCTCGTGTTGCCGCCCGCGTGGTCGAAGTGGAGGTGCGTGTTGACGACGATGGTGACGTCCTCGGGGCGGAGTCCCGTCCGCGCCCGCAGGGACTCGGCGAGGCTCGGGCCGGAACTCACGCCGTACATCTGGCGCTGCCGCTCCGTCCACTTGTCGCCCATGCCCGTCTCGACCAGGACGCGCTCGCCCGCGGCCTCGACGAAGAGGCAGTTGGCGTTGAGCGTGACGCGGTTCAACTCGTCGGGCGGGGCGACGCGCTGCCACAGCGCGCGGGGCACGACGCCGAACATCGCGCCCCCGTCCAGACGGAACTCGCCGCCGGGCACCACCTCGACGCGGTAGTCGCCGAACTGCATCGCCTTATTCAATAGCGCATTCACAAACGAGCGCACAAAGGAGCGCGGACATCCTCCTGCCCGCGCTCCTTTGAAAGCGCTCTTTGTTACTTCTTCTTGCCCTCGGTCTTGGGCTTCGCGCCGCCCGACGGCTTGGATTCCTGGGCCGGCGGGGGCGCGGCCTCGTCGGCGTCGCCGCCCACGTCGCCGCCGTGCGGCGAGGCGCCCATGCCGCCCATGCCCGGCGGCATCTGCGGCGTCTCGGGGGCCTTGACGGGGAAGTCTTCGGGCACCTTGATGTTGGTGCGCTTGGCTATCTCGTCAATCGCCTCCTTCGTCTTCTTCTCGACGATGGCATCCTTGGCCGCCTCGCGCGGCGCCTTCGGCGCGGCGAAGGGGTTCGCGCTCTGCCCCGTCTGCGGCTTGATCAGGATATGGCGCGCGTGAATCTGCTCCTCGGGCTGACCGCCCTTGGCCGCGTCGCCCTCGCCCATCGGGTTCGGCTCACTCTTGCCCTCGCGGTGGCCGAGCACCTGGATGATGTGGAAGCCGAACTGGCTCTCGACGATGTCGCTGATCTCGTTGTCCTTCAGCTTGAAGGCCGCGTCCTCGAAGGGCTTGACCATGCGCCCGCGGCCGAACCAGCCGAGGTCGCCGCCGCTCTCCTTCGCGCCCGGCTCGTCCGAGTTCTCCTTCGCCAACTTGTCGAAGTCCTCGCCCGCGCGCGCGCGCTTCAGGACGTCCTCGGCCTTCTGGCGCGCGGCCTTCGGGTCCATCTCGGGGTGCTCGGCGAAGTAGGCGTCGATCTCCTGGTCGGTCGGCTCGAGCTTCTTCGTCAGATCGTTCGAGTAGATGCGGCTCAGGGCGACGGCCTGCTGGAACTGTATCTGGAGCTGGGTGGAGCGGTCGTTCTCGACGCCGGCCTTGCGCCCCTTGTCGGCCATGATCGCCATCGGCGCCCACTGCTGGCGGAACTGCTCCTTGACCTCGTCGGTGATGGGCTGGGCCTCCGGGACGAGTCCGACCTTCTTCAGGTCTTCGAGGTACTGGTCGGCCTGCTGCGTGTTCTTCGGGTCTTTGAGGTAGGCGTCGATCTCTTCCTTCTTCGGCTTGAGGTCGTCGGGGTTGGCGTTGGCGCCGCCGGCGTCGCGCTGCTTCTTCGCGTAGACCTGCGCGACGACGAGCATCTTCATCACGTCGAGCTGGCGCTTGACCTCGGGCTTGTCGGCGACGCCCTTGGCGCGCGCCTCGGCGGCGACGGCGAGTATCTGCTTGATGTCCTCGGAGAGCTTCTTGCGCTCCTCCGGGCTGGAGGCGAGGCGCGCGCGGTCGGCCGGCCCGAGCGACTCGGCGATGAGCGACATGTCCTCCGGGGTGAGGCTCGTCAGCGCGGAGGCGCGCGAGCGCGTGGCCTGCCAGAAGATGAGCCCGACCGAGGCGAGCACCGCCACGAGCACGGCGATGATTGCTTTAGTAGTTGACTTCAAAACTGATCCTCTCTTTAGAAAACTCTTCAAAACTCACTGCCGGGCCGTAGGTCTGCGTAGACGGGGGCGAGCCGACCGTTCAAGATACACGAAAAAAGCGCCGCGCGCATGTCGCCGCAACGCCACCGACCTCAAGGTCTGCGCCGTGCGGGGGCGCGGCGGGTCGTGGGTTTCGGCGCGGGGTTCTTGGCCGGCTCCGGCTGCGGGGCCGGCGGGGCGGCCGCGGCGGCGTCGACGACGTAGTCCGAAGCGACCTGCACGTGGCGGCGCGTGGCGATCTCGTCGAGCACGCGGTTGCGCTTCTCCTCCCCGACCGCGGCGGACGCCTGCGTGCGCGGCGAGGCGGGCGCGTCGGGACGGCGCGCAGACCTCGGCCACTGGATGAGGATGTGGCGCGCGTGCACCTCCTCGCCCTGGCCCTGCCCGCGCCGCTCGTCCACCTTGACGATGTGGTAGCCGAACTGCGTCTCGATGATGTTGCTGACCTCACCCGGCTTGAGCGCGAAGGCCGTCTCCTCGAAGGGCCTGACCATCATGCCGCGGCCGAACCAGCCGAGGTCGCCGCCCTTGCCTTTGCCCGAAGGGTCTTCGGTGAACTCGTCGGCCAGCTTGTTGAAGTCCTCGCCCGCGCGGACGCGCGCCAGGATGCCCTCGGCCTTCGCGCGCTCGGCCTTCGCGTCCAGCTCGGGGTGCGCGGCGAGGTAGGCGTTGACCTCGGCGTCGGTCGGCGTGAGCCTCGGCTCCAACTCCTTCGAGTACGCGCCCGCGAGGAGCCGCGCCTGCTGGAGCAGGATGACGAGCTGCGTCTTGCGGTCGCGTTCGAGCCCGGCGGCGACGCCCCTGCGCGTAGCGAGCATCCTGCGGCCGTAGAGGTCGCGCAGTTTCTTCCGCTGCTCCTCGGTGACAGGCGCGTCGCGCTCCGCCGCGGGCCGGTGCTTCGCGTAGTCTCCGACGAACGCCTCGAACTGCGCGGGCGTCGAAGGCTCTTTGAAGAAGGCTTCGATCTCGGCCGTCGTGATGGCCTGCTCGGGGTCGGCCACGCCCGCGGCCGCCTGCTGCTTGAAGTACGCCTGCGAGATGACGAAGGCGCGGGCCAGCTCGGTCTGGAGCTTCAGCTCGGGGCGCGCCAAGTAGCCCGCGGCCTTCGCCTCCTCGGCCACGGCGAGCATCTGCCTGATGTCGTCGGCGAAGCTCTTGCGCTCCTCCGCGCTCCCGGCGAGCGCCGCGCGCACCTCCGGCGGGAAGCCGAGCCCCTCGACGACGAGCGCCATGTCGGATGCGGTGATGTTGACGCCCGCCGCCGCGGGAGTGCGCGGGGCGCCCGCCGCGGGACGCGCCGCGGCGGGACGCGCGGGCGCCCTGCGTGTGGCTCGTTGCGCTTGGGCTGTGAAAGGGAGTGCGGCGGCGGCGAGTGTCGTGAGAGCGATCTTTCTAAAGAGCAAAACGGCTACCTTTCTTCGTTCGTGGGTTGGACGAGTTCGAGCAGCACGCCGCCCGACGCGGACGGGTGGACGAAGGCGACGAGGCAGCCGCCCGCTCCGACCCTGGGTTCTTCATCTATCAGACGCGCGCCCCCGGCTTTGAGGCGCGCGAGCGCCGCGCGGATGTCCGCGACGCGGACGGCGACGTGGTGGATTCCCGGCCCGCGCTTCTCGAGGAACTTCGCGACGGGCGTGTCGGGGCCGGTCGGCTCAAGCAGCTCGACGCGCGGCTCGCCGACGGGCAGCATCGCGACGCGCACCCCCTGCTCCTCGACCGTCTCCGTGTGTTTGACTTCGAGCCCGAGCGCGTCGCGCCAGAAACTCAAAGACTCCTCGATGCCGCGCGTGGCGATGCCGATGTGGTCGATCTTCATCTTATTTACTCTCGACGGGACTGCCGGGACAGTAGAAGAGCAGCCCCAGCCTGTACCAACTCTCTGCGCCGACGCCGGGCACGTCCGCGGGCGGCTTCCACTCCCTGTACGACCAGACGGCGCAGCCGTCCTGGCGGACGATTTCGTTCAAGACCTCGCGCACGGTCGCGTCTCGGACGTGGACGGAGAATCTTTTGGCCGGCTCGACCACCCTGCCGGCGAAACCGCCGAAGATGAAGCCGCCGTCCTTCGGAGGCTTCGGCTCGGTTATGCGGTGCGCGGCGAGCCCGGCCTTGAAGTCGGGCGTCTTCTCGAGCGCGGCCAGCATCTCCTTCACGTTCAGATTCTCGGCGCGGAACTCGCCGACGCGCACGTCGAGCAGCGGGAGCGACTCGGCCGGCAGGACGTTGACCACACCGCCGTCCGCCTCCCACCTGTAACGCGGCTCGACCCTTGAGATGGTCTCGAACACCTCCTTCAGAGTGAGCCGCGGGGGCATGTAGTTGCGGCGCGACTGCCACGGGTCGTCGGGGAGCGACGCGAAACCGCCGGGCACCTCCCCGAACATGAAGGCGAGGTACAGAACCCCCTCCACGTCGTCGTCCGAGAAGGATTGATAAAACGCCGAGCAGTCCTGCTCCTTCTCGTCGCACAGCGGGCGTTCGAGAGCGTCCTCGACGCCCGTGCGAACGGACGCGGCCTGCCCCCGGGGCCAGACGGCGAGCGTGAGCAGCACGGTGATGCCGGCGATTTTTAAGACTCGCACGTCCCGCCCCCCTCCGACTGGCTCAGTTATGCGTCCCGCCCATTAACTCTTCGACCGCAGAGTATGGGTCGCGGCGCTTGTCGGCCACTTCCTGTGCGAGCGCTTCGAGCCGCCCGCGCGCGCCGTCCCGTTCGAGCGCTTGCGCCAGCAGACGCTCGCGCAACAACTCAAGGATGCGCCAGCGCGCGACCGCGCCGCGGCGGCCGTGCGTGCCCGGCGCCGACTTCTGAAAGTCCCTGTAGCTCTCGACGGCGGCGGCCAGCTCTTCGATGCCTTTATTCTCGGTCGCGACCGTTTTGACGATGGGCGGCGACCACATGTCCGGCCGGTGCGCGAGGCTGAGCAGCGCCTCCAGCTCCTTCTCGGTTCTCAGGACGCCGTCGCGGTCGGCCTTGTTGATGACGAAGACGTCGCCGATCTCCATGATGCCGGCCTTGATGGCCTGGATGTCGTCGCCCATGCCGGGGACGAGCACGACGACCGAGCAGTCGGCCGTCTTCACGATCTCGACCTCGTCCTGCCCGACGCCCACGGTTTCAACCACGACCTTCTGATAACCGGCCGCGTCGAGTATCGCCACGGCGTCGACGGTCGCGCGCGCGAGGCCGCCGAGGTTGCCGCGCGTCGCCATCGAGCGGATGAAGACGCCGGGGTCGAGCCCCAGGGCCTGCATGCGGATGCGGTCGCCGAGGATGGCGCCGCCGGAGAAGGGGCTCGAAGGGTCTACGGCGACGATGCCGACGCGCTCGCCGCGCGAGCGGTAGAGGCCGGCGAGCTTGTCCACGAGCGAAGACTTCCCCGCCCCGGGCGAGCCGGTCACGCCGACGACCAGGCCCCGACCCGTGTGCGGGAAGACGGCCTTCATCAAGCCGGCGGCGCCGGCCGCGCCGTCCTCGACCACCGAGATGGCGCGCGCGACGGCGCGCGGGTCGCCCGCCAGAATCTTGTCGATGCTCTGCGCGCCCTTCATCGCCCGGCCTTAACAGCCCTCACTCTTCTCGACGAACTTGAGGAGTTTTAACTCCCCGCCTGTCCACTCGTAGTAGTAGAGCCCCTTCTTCGGCTCGTCCTTGCCACGCTCGCTCACGGGGTAGCCCGACATGACGATGAGGCGGCTCCCCTTCTGGAACCGGAGCGAGTCTTCCAGGTCATGGGCCTTCTCGTCGTAGAAGCAGAGGATGAAGCCGTCGAGTTCCGCCGGGAAGGCGACCTCGCCGGTCTTCGCGTCGATGAAGGCCGTCTGGAGGCAGCCCGTCCCACAACTCCACGTGTAAAGCTTGTAGTGCCCCGCGAAGTTGACGGCGCGCCGCGCGCCCTCGCGCAGGCGTGTCCGGTAGGCCCGCGCCTCCTTCGTCGTCAGCTTCAGAGCGGCCGCGCGCCCCTTGTAGACGGGCGCGGCGTAGTCCTTGAAGTCGGGCGTCGCGCCCTGCGCCAGCGCCGGCAAAGTTGAGAAGCAGACGCACAGCGCCGCGAACAGAAGTCTAATCTTCAAAGTTTGCGAGGTCTCCTCTTTCAGTTGTCAGGCGTTGCTGAGAATCTGTTTGGCGATGACGATGCGTTGGATTTCGCTGGTGCCTTCGCCGATGGTGCAGAGCTTGGAGTCGCGCCAGAACTTCTCGGGCGGGTAGTCCTTCGTGTAGCCGTAGCCGCCGTGTATCTGGATGGCCTCCTCGCTGATTTTGACCGCGACCTCGGAGGCGTAGAGCTTCGCCATCGAAGACTCTTTGGTCGTCTTGCGGCCGGCGTCCTTCAGGGCCGCGGCGCGGTAGGTCAGGAGGCGCGCGGCTTCGAGCTGCGTCGCCATGTCGGCGAGCTTGAACTGGATGGCCTGGAAGTTCGCGATGGGCTGGCCGAACTGCTGCCGCTCCTTCGAGTATCTGATCGCGGACTCCAGCGCGCCCTGCGCGATGCCGAGCGCGAGCGCCGCAATCGAGATGCGCCCGCCGTCCAAGACCTGCATCGCGTGGATGAAGCCCAGGCCCTCGGGGCCGAGTCGGTTCTCGTCGGGGATGCGGCAGTCCTCGAAGATGACGCTCGCCGTCTCCGAGGCGCGCAGGCCGAGCTTGTCCTCCTTCTTGCCGGGGCCGAAGCCGGGCGTCCCCTTCTCGAAGATGAAGGCCGTGATGCCCTTCGAGCGCATGGCGCGGTCGGTCGAGGCCATCGCCACGCAGACGTCGCCGTGGATGGCGTGCGTGATGAAGTTCTTCGAGCCGTTGACGAGCCACTCCTGCCCGCGCCGGACGGCGGTCGTGCGCGTGCCCGAGGCGTCGGAGCCGGCCTGCGGCTCGGTCAGGCCCCACGCGCCGAGCTTCTCGCCCGAGGCGAGGGGGGTGACGTACTTCCGCTTCTGCTCCTCGGTGCCGAACATGTAGATGTGGTTCGTGCAGAGCGAATTGTGCGCCGCCACGGAGATGCCGACCGAGCCGTCCACGCGCGAGAGTTCCTCGATGATGGTCACGTATTCGACGTAGCCCATCCCCGCCCCGCCGTACTCCTCGGGGAAGATGACGCCCATGAACCCCTGCGCGGCCAGCTTCGGCACCAGCTCGGCGGGGAACTTCTGCTTCTCGTCCCACTCGCGCACGTGCGGCGCGATCTCGCCCTCGGCGAACTCGCGCACGCTCATCTTCACCTGCTGCTGCTCTTCGTTTAACTCGAAATCCATTCACGACCTCTGAAAGCTAATGATGAACGATGAATGATGAGTGATGAATATGATGCGGCTTGCCTCAATTCATCACTCATCATTCATCGTTCATCATTCTATCTTATCCCCGCCGCCCACCGTGACCGCCGCGGCGCTTCTTTGAGGCGGCCTGCGGCGGCCTGCCTTCGCGCGGCGCGCCTTTCCTAGGCGGCGCGCCTTTCCTTGACGGGGCACCTTTCAGGCGCTTGACCTCGGCGGGCGTGAGGTGGCGCCACTGGCCGATGAGGATTCCTTCGGCGTTGACGGGGCCGATGCGGACGCGGCGGAGCTTGATGACCGAGTGGCCGACAGAGTCGAACATGCGGCGGATCTGCTGGTTGCGCCCCTCGCGCAGGGTGACCTCGTACCAAGCGTTCGTCTTCGTCTCGCCGGTCTTGACGATATGCGCGGGCGCGGTCTTCACGCCGTCGTCGAGGCGGATGCCGCGGCGCAGGCGCTCGACCTGCTGCTCGGGCGGTACGCCCTTGACCTTCACCTCGTAGACCTTGTCGACGTGGTTGCGCGCCGACGTGACGTGGTTCGTCAGCTCGCCGTCGTTGGTCAGGATGATTAAGCCTTCGGTGTTGAAGTCGAGCCGCCCGACCGGGTGCAGACGCCCTAGCGCCGGCGGCACCAGCTCCGAGACGAGCGGACGACCCTCCGGGTCGGAGAGCGCCGAGAGGTACCCGCGCGGCTTGTTGAGCAGGACGTACGTCTTCTCGCGGCTCTCGAGCAGCGGGTTGATGAGGCGGCCGCGCACCTTGATGTGGTCGCGCGCGGGGTCGGCCTTCGTGCCCAGCTCGCGCACGACCTCGCCGTTGACCGTCACCTCGCCTGCCTCGATCAACTCCTCGGCGTGGCGCCGCGAGGCCAGCCCGGCCGCCGCGATTAACTTTTGTAGACGCTCTTCCAAGAACTCACCCCCCGCTCGAACTCAGGCGAAGACGACCGCCGCGCCGGTCTCGACCGAAGCCTCGCAGGCGCGAATCAAGGCGACGCAGGTGTAGGACTCGATGCCGTAGCGCTCCCACTGCGCCTCGCCCTCGCCCTGTGTGTCGGCGGCGTCGAGCAGCGCCTCGTCGTCCACCGAAAGGTCTTCCGGGATTTCGAGCGCGCGCGCCAGCTCACGGCACTCGCCCAGGAGCGCCTGCGAAGAGCCGAACATGCCGCCGGCTATCTCCAGCGAGGGGTCGGGGATGATGACATCTTCGAACTCGACGGGCAGGTAGTAGCCTTCGGCGTCGCCGTGGACGATGAGGTGCTGGAAGGGCATCCCCGTCGCCTGCCCGCGCGCGAAGCTCGCGTCGAAGATTCGGTAGTAGTCGTTGAGGACGGGGTCGCTCCCCGCACCGTCGTCGCCGGGCGGCGGCAGCTCCTTACCCAGCGCGAGGTGGGCGGCGACACGCCGCAGGTAGTGGAGGCCGGAGAAGCCGATCATCTCGCACTCGAAGGTGCGCTCGTCCTCCACGTCGAACGGCTCCTGGTGCGGCGGCAGGCCGAAGGACTCGAGGACTCCGTTGATGACCTCGACCTGCTCTTCGAAGTAGGCGACGTACTCCGGGTCGCTCTCGCGTATCTCCGAAGGCACGCCGACGCACAGTGCGAGTCCCAAGATTCGCGGCCCTCCTATCTGAACTAGCGGGATGACCCGCCGACGGTGCCGAGCACGTCTCGCAACGCCTGCCGCTGCCGCTCGCTCAACACGAAGACGAGCGGGCCGACGTGTAATTCCACCCCGGTGCCGTTGGCTAACTTCTCGAACGCGTCGAAGCTCAACTCCCCGTCCATCTCGTTGTTCACCCCGATGCTCGTCGAGTAGCGACGCCTGCTAACCTTGCTCAGTGCGAAGAGCCCGGAGTCGGTCTTGAACTGGAAGCCGTAGTTCGCGCGGAAGCGAAAATCTTCGGCGTGCGTGGAAAGCTGAAACTTGACCACGTCCGGCCTCACGACCTGCCGACCGGCGACCACAAACGCGACGCCGAGCCCCAAGGCCCGTCGCTCGTTTAATAAGTCAAGGCTTGTGCTGACGAGCGTGCGGTCGGCGTACGGGTCGCGCGAGATCGACGCCTCGCCCACCTTCACGGAGTCGTCCGGCGTCGGGGCGACGACTGCCCGCTCGACGACCGGCGGCGTTGGGCGGCTCCTTTTCGCCTGCCCGAAACACGCCGCTGCCGCCAGTGTTATCAACAGGCCGACGAGGATGAAGTTTCGCACCGGTCTAATCATCGGCGCTCAGATGTCGCCGCCGCCGGCCAGGTCTTCGAAGTCCTCGACGTTCGGCAGCTCAGTCAAATCCTTCAGGCCGAACTGGAGGAGGAAGTCTTTCGACGTGCCGTACATCATCGGGCGGCCGACCGTCTCCTTGCGCCCCTTGGCGACGATGAGGCGCTTGTCCAGCAGCGTCTTGATGGCCGAGGAGGACTGGACGCCGCGGATTTCGAGAATCTCCGGGACGGTCACCGGCTGCTTGTAGGCGATGACGGCGAGCGTTTCGAGCGCGGCCAGCGAGAGCTTCGCGCTCGGCTTCGACTTGAGGTATGCGCGGACGTGCTCGTGGTGCTCGGGGCGCGTGGCGAACTGCCAGCCGCCCGCGACCTCGCGCAGCATGAGGCCGCCGTTCCGCTCGTTGAACTCCTTGGCAAGTTCCTCGACGGCGACCTGCACCCAGCCCTTGTCCTCCCTGAGGATGTCGGCGATGGCCTTGACGGGCAGGGGGTCTTCCGAGACGAAGATGAGCGCCTCGCAGATGGAGACCAGCTCGGCCAGCTCGCGCGGCTGACCGCCGGGCGCGACCTCTTCGTCCGGCGCCTCGTCGGGTTGGGACGCGGCCACCTCCCCGCGCATCCGCTCCAACTCTTCGGCGCGGTCTTCGGCGTCCGCGTCGAAGACGACGAACTCTGCCTTCTCGTCGTCCGAGGCCTCGTCGTCGGTCAGGTCGCCGTCGTCTTCGTCCTCATCCTCGTCCTCATCATCATCCTCGTCTTCGTCCTCCTCCTCGAATTCGGCGGAGTCGAAGGAGGTCTCGCCGCTCACGTCCACGCGCGCGAGCGGGTTGTCGTAGGCCTCGCCGTCGACGGCCGCCGAGCCGTCGCCCTCGGACAAAGCTTCGAGCGCCTCGTCCAACTCCTCGACGGCCTCTTCGCGCGACTCGTCGGCGGTCTCGGGCTCGACGACGGTGACCGTCTCGGTCGCCTCTTCCGTGCTCTTCCTGCTTCTGCGTTTGCTCATGTCTGAAGTCGAAACCTTCACGCGCCGACGCGCGCGATGATGTCGCCGAAGGTTTGGCGCTGGATGAGTTTGATCTCGGTCGTGCGGACGAGCTCCAGGACGGAGAGGAACGCGAGCACCAGCTCGCGGCGCGTCTCGGCGCGCTCGAAGAAGTCGCGCATGTTCAGCTCGCCGGCCGAGAAGATCATGTTGCGGAGCCGTTCGAGCATCTCGGCCATCGAGACCTCCTCGCGCTCGATCTCCATCAAGACCTCTTCCTTGCGGCGCGCGAGTATCTGCTGGAAGACGCGCAAAAGGTCGAACGCGCCGGCCGAGACCTCCGGGTTCTCCTTGTCCGTCTCCAGGGGCGCGCGCGTGTAGACGGCCTGCTCGACGGTCGCGCGCGACCAGAGCAGCTCGGCCGCAGCCTTGTACTTCTGATGTTCTAAGAGGCGCTCGACCAGCTCGCGGCGCGGGTCGTCCGACTGAAGCTCCTCCTCGCTGACGGTCGGGTCGCGCGGGAGCAACATGCGGGACTTAATCTCGATGAGCTGCGCGGCCATGACGAGGAAGTCGCTGGCGACGGTGATGTCCATGCCCTGCATCATGCGCAGGTAGCGCAGGTACTCGTCCGTGATGCGCGCGATGGGGATGTCGTAGATGCTGACCTGCTCCTGCCGGATGAGGTAGAGCAGGAGGTCGAGCGGGCCTGCGAACTCGCCGAGGACGAGCTTGAGCGTGTCGCCGTCCTGACCGGCCGAAATCTCGGGCGTCGCGCCCGCGACGTTGATGGACTGGCCCTCGGCCGCGCTGGCGACCGTCGCCTCGACCGTAGGCTCCGGCGTCTCCGTGTGCTCGTTCGACAACTCTCAGGCCCCCACAATCCCCATGCGCTCTTTGACCTGCCGCATCGTCACCTCGGCGATGGCGCGCGCCTTGTCGGCGCCGTCGCGAAGGATGCGGCCCAGCTCCTCGTCGGAGATGCCGCGCACGCGCTCCTGGTATGGTTCAAGGAAGGCGATGGTCGCGTCGGCCAGGTCGCCCTTCAACTGCGCGTAGCCCTTGCCCGCGAAGTGCGCCTCGATCTCCTCCCGCGTCTGGTTCGTCAGCAGCTGGTAGACGGTGAGCAGGTTCGTGACGGCCGGGCGCGTCTCGTCGAAGCGCACGTCGGTGCCCGAGTCGGTGACGGCGCGCTTGAACTTGCGGCGGATGGTGTCGGCGTCGTCCAGCAGCCCGATGCGGCCGTTCGCGTTCTCGTCCGACTTCGACATCTTCTTCAGGGGGTCGTCGAGCGCCTGAATCCGCGCCCCGACCTTCGGGATGTAGGCGTCGGGGATGCGGAAGGTCTCGCCGAAGTCGCGGTTGAAGCGCTCGGCCACGTCGCGCGTCAGCTCGAGGTGCTGCTTCTGATCCTGCCCGACCGGGACGAGGTCGGTCTGGTAGAGCAGGATGTCGGCGGCCATCAGCGCCGGGTAGGTCAGCAGGCCGGCCGAGACGTTCTCGCGCTGCTTCTTCGATTTGTCCTTGTACTGCGTCATGCGCTCCAGCTCGCCGATGCGGACGACGCAGTTCAGCACCCACGCGAGTTCGGCGTGCTCCTGCACGTCCGACTGGATGAAGATGGTCGAGACTGCGGGGTCGATGCCGGCGGCGAGGTAGAGGCGCGCCACCTCGCGCGTCTTCTCCCGCAAGACTTCCGGGTCTTGCGGGATGGTGATGGCGTGCAGGTCGACGACGCAGAAGAAGCTCTCGTACTCGTGCTGGAGCGCGACCCAGTTGCGCAGCGCGCCGAGGTAGTTCCCGATGTGGAGGTTGCCGGTCGGCTGTGCGCCGCTGAAGATTCGTTTAGCCATTTCCGTCAAAGCCCCGCCCCTCGCTCAACGCAGCCCCGCGAGCAGGAAGTATTCCACGACCCGCATGATGGGGGACATGATCGCGCCCACGACGCCGAAGTACATCAGCCCGATGAGGATGATGAAGCTGAACCGCTCCATCGCCTCCAGGGTCGGGCCGGCGCTGGCGGGCAGGAGGCTGTAGAGCACCTTGCTGCCGTCGAGCGGCGGCACCGGCAGCAGGTTGAAGACCGCGAGCGAGAGGTTCATCGTCAGCACCCGCGTCAGCAGCATGAAGGCCGCGTCCTCGAAGGTGCCGAAGCGGCCCGTGTAGCCGAGGCCGATCATGCCCGTGTGCAGGCAGACCTTGAGGATGACGAAGCCGATGAGGGCCAGCAGCAGGTTCGCCATGATGCCGGCGAGCGAGACCATGACGTTCGCCACGTCCTTGTTGCGCCAGCGCAGCGGGTTGACCGGCGTCGGCTTGCCCCACCCGATGAGCGGCACGAAGACGCCCATCCCGACCGCACCGACGAAGTTGATGATGGGGATGAGCAGCGTCCCGATGGGGTCTGTGTGCGCGACCGGGTTCAGCGTGACGCGCCCGAGCAGGTACGCCGTGTCGTCGCCGTACCGGTAGGACATCCACGCGTGCGCCGCCTCGTGCGCCGAGATGGCTAGCAGCAGGACGACGACGTAGATGATAAGTTGTCCGACGAGATCACTTGCTTCCATTAGGGCACACCGCCGAAAATTCGCTCCCGCGCGAAGTCAGAAAAAGTAGCATGCGAGGTGGGGGGAGTCAAAAGCAAGCAGGCAGTAAGAAGTTTTGGGTGCTGGGTGCTGGGTAGGGTGAGCGGCTCTTCCCCAACACCTAACACCCAGCACCCTCTCCCACTGCCTGCTGCCTACTTCACAAGAGTTCCCTTCACCCCCAGCGGAAGGCTGTAGACGGCCTCGCCGGTGGCGACGATCATGTTGCCCGCCGCGTCGAAGCAGAGGCCGACGACGTTCGGCCCGGCGACGGCCATCTCCGCCGCGCCCCCATCCGGCGTGATGCGCACCACGCCGCGCCGCCCGCGGTAGGAGGCCGCGACGTAGAGGTTGCCGTCGCGGTCGAACGCCAGCCCGTTCGGGCGTCCGAGTCCTTTGAAGAAGACGGACGTGCGGCCGTCCTGGTCGATGCGCTGGACGGACTCGCTGCTCGAAACCGTGGGGCCGGTCACGTACAACTGTTCGTCCGGCCCGAACGCGAGGTGGAAGGCCGCCACCGACTGCTCCAGGAGCGCCCAGACCTCCGCCTCGCCCTTGCCGTTGACGCGGTGGATGGTGCCCGTGCGGTCGCCGACGTACATCCGCCCCGCCCGGTCGAAGGCGAGCCCGGTCGCCACCCCCAGGTCGCGCACGAACGGCACGACCTCGTGGAAGGGCGTGACGCGGTAGACCGCCCCGTCCATGCGCGACGTGACGTACATCTGGCCCAGGCTGTCGAAGGCGATGCCCGTCGGGTTCGTGATCTCGCCCGTCACGGGGGTCAGCTCGCCGCCCGGGGCGATGCGGAAGAGCGAGACCGGCAGGCGCTGCCCGCGCGAGCCGGAGCGCGTGACGTAGATCGAGCCGTCGTCGGGGTCGACGGCCGGGTTGGCGACCATGTGTATGTCTTCGGCGAGCTCGCGGCCGACCGTCAGGCGCGCGGGGCCGAGGCTCACGCCGTCGCCGCTTTCGAGGACGAGCTCGACTTCGCCGCCGCCTTCGAGCGACTCGGGCACGACCGCCAACACGCGCCACGGCGCGGCCCCGACCAACTGCCCCTGCGTCCCGCCGAACGTCACGCGGCACTCGCGCGGGTTGCTCGTGTCGTACCCCGTGCACTCGACCGACACCTCCCCGCCCGGTATCGCCGCCGACGGCACAACCCTCACTATCTGTTCGCTCGACATCTAAGCTCCTAAAATTTAATTCATGATACAGCCGTGAACCGTAAACCGCCAAAGGAAGTGAATCGTGAATCGTAAATCGTTAATAGGCGAAGCCAGTTCTTTCTATTCACGATTTACGATTTACGATTCACTAAACTGTGCTATACTGCGCCGCAGTTAAAGGAGACATCTGCTGCGGCCTCAAAATCGCGGCTTGTTTTTTTGTCGTGATGTTTTCCGGGGCCGCGTGCGCTGACACCGCAGTGTTTGCGCGAGGGTCAAAACTAAAACTTCTTAAGCAGCGTCCGTCAACTCCCGCTCGCTTCACTATCTCTCTAACTTGAGCACGACCCAGGCGCACCGGCGGCCCCGTCCGCGCGGTGCGTTTCGCATTTCGGGGCGGGCGCGGGCGGCGCGGAGGAAGAGTTATCAGCAACGTACAGGGGAACACGCAGGGCTTGAAGCCCAACCAGCTCCGGCGCATCGAGAAGCTCTACTCGCGCCGCATCCCGCCGCAGCAGGTCGTCACGCCCGAGTTCGCGCGCCAGCTCTCGGAGCTTTCGTACGAGACGCGGCGGCAGATCGGCGCCCTCATCGACCGCAAGGGCTACGTCGAGTCGGTCGTCGTCGGCGACGCCCGCCGCATCGAGTGGCCCGACCTCAAGCGCACGCGCGTCGGCGAGGGGCGCTTCCGCGGGCTGCGCGCCGTCCACACGCATTTGCGCGGCGAGGAGCTGACGCAGGACGACCTGAACGACCTGGCCCTGCTCCGGCTCGACCTGATGGTCGCCGTGGACGTGGACGAGCGCACCGGCCTGCCCGGCAAGGTGCGGGGCGCGCACCTGCTCCCGACCACCGCCGAGCAGGTCAATGAGGAAGAGGCGGCGGACGTGCACGACGAGGCTTACACCTTCTTCGAGGCCCCGGCCGCCTCGCAGTTGGACGTAGACTTCCTCGAACTCATCGAGTCGCTCGAAGAGGAGATCGCGCGCAACCGCCGCGCGGGCCGCCGCGCCTCCGGGCGCGACCGCGCCATCCTCGTCGGCGTGACGACCGGGTCTCTGAGCGAGGCTGAAGAGACGATGGCGGAGCTGCGCGAGCTTGCGGCCTCGGCCGGGCTGGTCGTAATGAACGAAACCATCCAGCGCCGACAGGCCATCGACCCGCGCACCGTGCTCGGCCGCGGCAAGCTGGACGAACTCATCGTGCGCGCGCTCCGCCTCGGCGCAGACCTCCTCGTCTTCGACCGCGAGCTGAGCCCCGCGCAGGTGCGCGCCGTCACCGAGGCCACCGACTTAAAGGTCATCGACCGCGCGCAGCTCATCCTCGACATCTTCGCCCAGCGCGCGCAGACCTCCGAGGGCAAGATTCAGGTCGAGCTGGCGCAGCTGCGCTACATGCTGCCGCGCCTCATCGCCGGCCACGACTCGGCCTTCTCTCGCCTCGCGGGCGGCATCGGCGGGCGCGGCCCCGGTGAAACTAAACTTGAAACCGACCGGCGCCGCGTGCGCGACCGCATCAACCGCCTGGAGAAAGAGATCGAACACCAGCGCCTCCGCCGTCAGCAACGGCGCAAGGAGAGAACGCGGCGCGGACTCCCGATCATCTCCATCGTCGGCTACACCAACGCCGGCAAGTCGACTCTACTCAACACGCTGACCTCGTCCGAAGTGCTGGCCGAGCAGCGCATGTTCGCCACGCTCGACCCGACCTCGCGCCGCCTGAGACTCCCGCGCGAACAGGAGGTCATCGTCAACGACACGGTCGGCTTCATACGCGACCTGCCGCCCGACCTCATCGCCGCCTTCCGCGCCACGCTCGAAGAGATTGACGACAGCGACCTGCTCATCCACTTGGTTGACGCCTCGAACCCGCGTTTGCAGCAGCAGCTCGAATCGGTCGAGCGCATCCTGAACGACCTCGGCCACACGGACATCCCGCGCCTCGTCGTCTTCAACAAGTCCGACCTGCTCGGTACGGAAGACCTCGAAGCGCTCCTGCGCCAGACGTGCGCGGCCGGCGGGCGCGAGTGCATCGCCGTCTCCGCCCTCAAGCCGGAGACTCTGCGCCCGCTGCTCGAACGCGCCGGCGCCGTCCTCGCGCGCGACCTGACGCGCGAAGACGGCCGGCGGGGGGCCGCGGGCAACTCCGTCGACGGCCAGAACAACGAAAGCGAGCCCGACGCGGCCCGCGACGGCGACGACGCGCAGCGCGCGTCCGAGGCCCTCGCGAGCTAGACGCGAAAGCGATGAAGAGACACGGACGACGCCCCCGCTTCAAGTCCCCCTTCTCGGAAGTACGCGACCGCGCGCTCCGCAAGGTCACGCTCCCCTTCCGCCAACTCGCGCCCACGAAGCGCTTCCTCGTCGGCTTCTTCGCCCTCGCCGTCCTGACGACGCTGCTGCTCGCGCGCACGCACAAGGCGCTCACCTCGGCGGAGGTCTACCAGGAGGGCGACGTGGTGCGCGCCGACGTCATCGCGCCGGCCGACATCACCGCCGAGGACTCGCGCCAGACGGACGCGCGCCGCACGGCCGCGCGCGCCAGCACGCCGCCCGTCTGGGACTACGATTCCGCCCGCGTCGAGGCCGCCGTCCAGAGCTTCCGCACGTCCTGGGTCATGCTCAAACAGCAGTCGGACGCGCGCGGCTCGGCGAACAACAACGCCGCCAACGCTAACACCCAGCGTGAACTGTCGTGGCCGGGCCAGGCGCCGGACAGGCAGGCCGTGGCGCGCGCCGTCGCCGCGCACAACTTCGACGCGGGCGCGCTCGAAACCTTGACGCGCCTGATGCGCGAGGCGGGCGGCGGCTACGTCTACGACGAGCGCGACGCGGCGGAGCTTCGCCCCGAGGTGCGCGTGGCCGACGTGCGTGCGGGCGGCGCGGAGGCTGTGAGCGCCGAGCGCTCGCGCTTCGTTAGCGTGGACGAGGCGCGCGAGCAGTTGCGCGAACGCATCAGGGAGCTTTCGGGTTGGAGGCCGGCCGAGCGCGACCTGCTCTCGTCGGCGATGCTGCCGCTCGTCGGCGCCAGCGTCACGTACAACCGCACGGCGACCGAGGCGGGGCGCGAGGCCGCGGCCGCAGCCGTCCCGCGCGCCCTCGTCGTGCTCAAGCGCAACCAGACGGTCGCGCGCGAGGGCGATACCGTGACGCCGCAGATGCTCGGGCAGTTCGAGGCCATCCGCGCCTACGGCCGCACGGAGCGGCGGCCGCAGCTCTACGTCGGCCTCTTCATCTTCGCCTGCGCGCTCTACCTGGGCGCGTGGCGCTTCATCGAATACCGCGCGACCATCACGACGCTCCCGCTCTCGGCCGCGCGCGGCTTCGCGCTCGTGGGACTTTCGGTGCTCGCCGGGCTGGCGCTGATGCGCGCGGGCTTCGCGCTCGCCGAAGGCGTCGCCTCGCAGTCCACGCACGCGCCGACGAACGACGTGAGCCTCTGGACGTTCGCCATCCCTTACGCGGCGGCGGCGCTGCTCGTCACGCTGCTCGTGGACACGCAGCTCGCCCTGATCACGGCCGTCCTCGTCGCCGTCTTCGCGGGCCTGCTCGCGCCGGGCGGGATGCTCATCAGCTGCTTCGCGCTCGTCTCGTCTTCGGCGGCCATCTACGGCATCGGCGGCCGCTACCGCGAGCGGCAGTCGGTGACGAAGGCGGGCCTGATTGTCGGGCTCGTCAACGTCGTGCTGGCCGTAGCCGTCATGCTCTCTTCGCAGAGGCCCCTGACGCTGAACGCCATCCTGCTCGCGGCCGTCTGCGGCCTCGGCGGCGGACTCCTGACGGCGATCTTCACGGCCGGACTCCTGCCGGTCGGCGAGTCCCTGTTCGGGATTTTGACGGACGTGCGCCTGCTCGAGCTGTCGAACGCAGACCTGCCCGTGCTCGGCCAGTTGGCGATGCGCGGGCCGGGGACGAACCAGCACTCGCACGCGGTCGGCCGTCTCGCCGAGGAGGCGGCGCGCGCCATCGACGCCAACTCCCTGCTGACGCGCATCGGCGCGCTCTACCACGACATCGGCAAGCTGGCCTCGCCCGAGTATTTCGTCGAGAACCAGACGGGCGCCAACCCGCACGACCGCCTGCGCCCGACGCAGAGCGCGCGCATCATCACGAGCCACGTCACCTACGGCCTCCGCCTCGCCCGCGAGATCGGGCTGCCCAAGCAGATCGCGGACTTCATCCCGCAGCACCACGGCACGCGCACGCTCCACTTCTTCCTGCGCAAGGCGCAGGCCGAAGCGCCCGACGGCGAGACCGTGGATGAAAAGGAGTTCCGCTACCCCGGCCCCAAGCCGCAGTTCAAAGAGGCGGCCATCATGATGCTCGCCGACTCGTGCGAGGCCGCCGCGCGTAGCCTCGCGCGGCCCGACCCCGAGAACATCAATACCATCGTCAGTAAAATCTTCGATGCCATCGTCAGCGACGGCCAGCTCGACGAGTGCGACCTCTCTTTGCGCGAGCTGACGAAGGTGCGCGAATCCATCTCGACCTCGCTCGTCGCCATCTACCACGCGCGCATCGACTACCCGGGCTTCAACCCGCCCTCGCTCGATCCCGTGCAGCCCCCCCTGCCCCGCGCCGACATCGACAGCGAGGAGCGCGGCCACGGCTACACGCGCCCCATCGAAGTCCCCATCAGCCGCGGCGGCGAAGTCGAGGACGAGGCGCTCTCGTCGAAGTTGAAAGGTTAGGGGTTGTGTCGCGGGCGCGGGTGCGTTTATGCTTGCGGGCCGGAGGCTCTAAATGAAGCGGTGGCTTTCGAGTCCGAAGGTGCGTTTGGGGCTGATCGTCAACGGACTCTATCTCATCAGCCTCGTTACGCCGACCGCGGCGCCGCACAAGCGACCGCGCCTCTTCCCGCGCCCCGCGGAGACCTACGACGTCCAGCCCGACGACAAGCGGCCCGCCGCCGCGGAGAAGAAGTCTTACGTCTACGCCCCGCTGCCGCCGCCGCCCAAGGGGCCGGTGAAGGCCACGACCCACGTCGCGAAGCAGTTCGACCAGCTCGACGTCTACCTGACGAGCGACCTCATGCTGATTGACAGGCCCGACCACCGCCTGACGCTCTCGCCCACCTTCACGACGAGGGCCAGCAGGCCGGAGATGCCGGACTCCGTCCTCCTCCGCTTCGTCTCCTACTCGTCCGAGCGGACGCTGTCGAACACGACGCCGTTCACCATCATCGCCGACGGCGAGGAGATGATCGACGGGCGCACGCACTTCTGGTACAACGGGAACGCCGTGACCCCGCCCGAGGGCGTGCCCTTCATCGAGGGCATGGGCGTCGAGTTGCCCTACGGCACCTTCCTCAACATCATCAGCGCGCGGCAGGTGGTCATCGAACTCGGGGCCGACAGAGTCGAGTTGACCGCCAGCCAGACCGATGCTCTCCGCGACATGCACCTCCGAATCTTTCAACTCGAACAACCGCCGCCCGCCCCCAAAGACTCCCGCGTGGCTGGCAACGGCGGCGTCATCATTCAAGCTGACCCGGTACTTGTCCGCCCGGAAGGGCGCAGGTAACTTCGAAGGCGGCGGCGCAACGCGCCCGCCCACGTCAGAGAGCAAGGGGTTTTCTTCATGCGCGCCGCGCGCCTCTTCAACCTTCTTCTCGCGCTCCTCGTCACACTCTCTCTGCCCAACTGCGCGCGGACGCAGAACAGACCCGCGCCGACGCCGACGCGCCTCGTCGTCCGCGCGGCGCGAATGTTCGACGCGCGCGCCGGCCGAATCGTCGGCGACGCGGTCGTAATCCTGGAAGGCGATCACATCGCGGCGGCCGGGCCGGGCTTGGCCGCGCCCGCGGGCGCGCGGGTCATAGACCTCGGCGACGTGACGCTGCTGCCCGGCCTCATCGACGCGCACACGCACATCACCTACCACTACGACCGCACGGGCCGCTTCGGCATCTCGTGGGACTCGGGGCCGGACGAGACGCTCAAGTTCGCAAAGGAGAACGCGCGCGTGACGCTCCTGGCCGGCATCACGACCGCGCGCGACCTCGGCGGCGACTCGCGCGTGGTCACGCGCCTGCGCGACGAGATTAACCGGGGCGAGACCGACGGCCCGCGCCTTGTCGTCTCGGGCGACCCGCTCACCCCGTCCGCGCTGCGCGGCGTCGCCGAGGACGACCCCGGCGAGCGCGTCAAACGCATACGCGAGTTCGTCCGCGCGCGCGTGGCCGAGGGCGTGGACGTGATTAAGGTCTTCGAAGGCGTGGACGAGGGCGGGCACCCGCTCTTCGACGTGCGGGAGATAAGCGCGGCGGTCGAGGAGGCGGCGCGCGCGGGCCTGCGCGTCGCCGTCCACGCGCACGAGGCGGCGTCGGTGAAGGCCGCGGTGCGCGGCGGCTGCGCCTCGGTCGAGCACGGCTCGTTCCTCGACGACGAGGCCGTGCGGGAACTCGCCAAACACCACGTCGCGCTCGTCCCGACGCTCTACCTGCCGACGCACTACCTCGAACACCGAGAGCGCTTCGTCGCCTTCGACCCTTTCACCTGGTCGTTCTTCGAGCGCCTGCGCGCCGGCAACCTCGCCAACGCCGCGCGCGCGAAGAAGGGCGGCGTGTGGGTCGTCTCCGGCTCCGACGCCGTCGCCGGCCTGCACGGCAACAACCCGCGCGAGATCATCTGGCTCGTCAAAGCCGGCCTCACGCCCGCCGAAGCGCTCCGCTCCGCGACCGTCGACGCCGCGAGCCTGTTAGGGCTGGAGGGCAAGGTCGGCGAGATTAAACCCGGAGCCTTCGCAGACCTCGTCGCAGTCCCCGGCGACCCGACCAAAGACATCGGCGTCGTCGAACACGTCGTCTTCGTGATGAAGGGTGGGAAGGTCTTTAAAGCGGAAGCCCGACCGTAAGGGAGGGCGTTCGTCTTCCATCATAGATACTGATGGAAGACGAACGCCCTCCCTTACGGTCGGGCTTCCGCCTCTTAGAAGCGGCCGCGGAGTTTCTCGTAGGTGTCGCGGAGGTCTTCGGGGATGACGCGGGTCTCGCCGACGGTCGTCATGAAGTTGGCGTCGCCCGACCAACGCGGGAGGACGTGCAGGTGTAGGTGGTCGGAGACGCCCGCGCCCGCGGCCTGTCCGAGATTCATGCCGAGGTTGAAGCCGTGCGGGCGGTACGTCTCGGCGAGAACGGCCTGGGCGTGCTTGGCCAAGTCCATCATCTCGTCCGAAGTCTCTTTGGCCAGGCCGTTGAAGTCGGCCGTGTGCTCGAAGGGGACGATCATGAGGTGGCCGCTGGTGTACGGATAGATGTTGAGGATGACGAAGTTCAGACGCGCGCGGTGGAGGATGAAGACGTTCTCGTCGTCGCCGCGGGCGGGCAGGGCGCAGAAGACGCAGGCGTCGCCGAAGCCGGTCTTCTCGCCGCTCGCCCCCTTGATGTAGTCGAAGCGCCAAGGTGTGTAGAGCCTGTCCAAACTTCCTCCCCCTTGTCGTAACGTCCCCCGGGCGCGAGGCCGAAGATGTCAGGCGAGCGGCGAAGAGGTCTGTTCGCCTCCGCCCTCGCCGCCCTCCGAGGGGGCCGACTCGGCGGCGTCGGGGCTGGGCGGGTCGGTCGGACGCGCGGCCTGATTCGGCGTGCCCGCCGCGCTCAACTCGGGCTGCGTCGTGTTTGCCGCCGGTGCCTCTTCAGCGCCGCCCGCGCCGTTCTCGTCCTCGTTGATGAGTTCCTTCAGCTCCTTGCCGGGCTTAAAGTAGGGCACGCGCTTGGCGGGGATGTCCACGGGGTCGCCGGTCTTGGGGTTGCGGCCGCGGCGGGCGCCGCGCTCGCGCACGCGGAAGGAGCCGAAGCCGCGCAGCTCGATCTTCTCGCCCTGATTGAGCGTGTCGATGATGCTTTCGAAGACGATCTCGACGAGCCGCTCGGCGTCCTTCTTGGTCAGCTCGGCCGCGCGGGCCACGTCTTCAACCAGTTCTGCTTTCGTCATGGTTTCCACCTCTCCGGCCTCTCGGTGAAAGCTGCCGCCGCAAAACTAAGGGCAGGTCGATTGAGTATAGGGTGCAAGACCGCGGCTTGTAACTTAGCAGATACGGGGAACGCCTGACAAGGGGAAACCGTCGCGCGGCCAACAAGTTAGCGTCCCTGCGCCCAACGCCCGTCAAAGGAGAAGCCCCGCGACGACTCTCTTCAGTCGCCGCGGGGCTTTCGTCTTCGGTACGGTTCGGGACTACTGGTTCTCTTCCTCGGAACCGCCGCCGCCGCGCCGGTTGAAGAGGTCGGCCAGGCCGCCCAGTTCGCCCAAGGAAGCCATGCCGCCCCCGGCATCGGTCGTGTAGCTCTTCACGTCCACGACCGGCTCGTCGTGCTTGGCCGCGCGGTGCGAGAGGCCGATCTTCTTCGACTCCGGCTCGATGCGCAGGATGCGGAAGTCCAGCTCCTGCCCGATCTGCGCCGCGTCCTCGGGGCGCTCGACGCGGTCGTCCGAAAGCTCCGAGACGTGGCACAGGCCTTCGAGCCCCTCGGCCAGCTCGACGAACGCGCCGAAGTTGGCGAAGCGCGTCACCTTGCCGCGGACGATGTCGCCCGGCTTGTGCTCGCCCACAAACTTCTCCCACGCGCTCGGCTCGGTGTCCTTAATCGAGAGCGAGAGGCGGCGGTTGTCGATGTCGATGTTGGTGATGACCGCCTCGATCTCCTGCCCCTTCTTGAGAACCTCGCCCGGGTGCTTGATGCGCTTGTTCCAGGAGATGTCCGAGACGTGGACGAGTCCGTCCACGCCGTCCTCGACCTCGACGAAGGCGCCGAAGTCGGTCAGGTTCCGCACCCGGCCGCGGACGCGGTCGCCGACGTGGAAGCGCTCGGGCAGAGTCTCCCAGGGGTTCGGCTGCGTCTGCTTCATGCCGAGGCTGATGCGGCGGTTCTTCGGGTCGACGCCGAGCACTTCGACGTCGACCGTGTCGCCGACGTTGACGAGCTTCGAGGGGTGCTTCATCCGCTTCGACCACGTCATCTCCGAGACGTGGACGAGACCTTCGACGCCCGGCTCAAGCTCGATGAAGGCGCCGTAGTCGGTGACCGAAGCGATCTTGCCGTTCATGCGCTGACCCGTGGGGAAGCGCTCGGAGACCGACTCCCAGGGGTCGGGCAGGAGCTGCTTGTAGCCTAAAGAGACGCGCTCACGCTCCTTGTCGAACTTCAAGACCTTGACCTGCACGGTCTCGCCGACCTTGAACATCTCGCCCGGGTTCTGCAGGCGGCCCCAGCTCATGTCGGTGACGTGCAGGAGGCCGTCGATGCCGCCGAGGTCGACGAAGGCGCCGTAGTCGGTCAGGTTCTTAATCTGACCTTCGACGATGATGCCCTCTTCGAGGGCGTTCAAGGTCTCGCCCTTCTTGCCCTCGTTCTCCTGTTCGAGAATCGCCTTGCGCGAGAGGACGACGTTCGAGCGCTTGCGGTTGAGCTTGATGACCTTGGCCTCGATCTCCTGGCCGCGCAGGGATTCGAGGTTGCGGATGGGCCGAACGTCGACCTGCGAGCCCGGCAGGAAGGCCGCGACGCCGTCCACGTCAACGCGGAGTCCGCCCTTGACGCGCTCGGCGATCTTGCCCTTGACGGGCGTGCCCTCGCGGTAAGCCTGCTCCAAAACGTCCCACGCCCGCATGCGCACGGCGTCGGCGCGCGAGAGGATGGGCACGCCTTCGGAGGACTCCATGCTCTTGATGAGCACCTCGACCTCGTCGCCGCGCTTGACGGTCAGCTCGCCCGCCTCCTGGAACTCTTCGATGGGCACGGCGCCTTCGGACTTGAAGCCGAAGTCGATGACCACCGACCGCTCGGTGACGCCGACGACGGTGCCGCGAACGACCGAGCCTTCCTGGTACTGGGCCTGCTCCTGCTCGTACTGGTCGAGCAGCGCGCCGAAGTCGAAGCCGCCGCCGCGCGGCTCCTCGTCCTCATCCTCGCCGGCGTCGGCGCCCGCCGCTGAGGACTGCGGGGCCTGCGAGGGCGCGGGCGCGCTCCCCGGTGTCGCCGCCGCGGCGGCCGCGGCCGGCTGTTCGCCCGCCGGTTCCGCGCTCGCCGCCGACTGTTCCGCGGAAGCGGTGGCGGCCGTGGCGCTCGCCGCCGCTGCCGTCTCGCCGCCTTCGTTCGAGGAGGCGCCGCCGGGCGCGCTCTGTTCGGTGCTGTTCTCGCCGTTGGTAGGCGTTTCGTTTTCGGTTGACATGAACTCCTGTCGGACTCCTGCTGGATTAATCTGGCGCGAACGTCGGGCTCCCTCCCGCGCCTGCCCGGCGACAAAACGTGGCGCGCGACGTGTGTGGTCTCACCCGCGGCGGTGCGCTGTCGTTCTGTCGAGAGTAGCTTGGGGCGCTTTGACGGAAACGGAGGATTGAGGCGGGAGTTGCGAGCCGGCGAAAAAGAAAAGGAGTTACCGAAGTTTCAATTTTCCACACGCCCGTGGAACACCCGCGTGTTCCGCCAAATCACCTCGCTATTCTGCCAGGTAGGGCAGCAATTTACACAGCCGGGCAACGCCGTGTCAAGGCGGAAAGGAAGGAAAAGCCGTAAACGGTAAACCGTAAACCGTGACGAGTGAAGGGCAGGCTCTTACTTGTCACGGTTTACGGTTTACCGTTTACAGCCTTTAACTACTTGCTCGTGGCCGCCGAGTCGGCGGCGCGGCGGGCGACGTAGACGCCGCCCGAGTGTGTGCCGACGAAGATGCGCGTCTTGTCGGCCGGGTCGAAGGCGAGCGCCCAGACGCGGCGGCTCGGGAGCAGCGGGTCGAGACGCTGCCACGTCATCCCCTTGTCGGTCGAGCGGAAGACGCCGCCGCCCTCGACTGCGCTGAAGACCCGCGCGCCGCCGCGCTCGTAGGCGTTGCCGACGAAGACCTCGTCCGGGTTCTCGGGGTTGATGAGAATGCTGGTGAAGCTGCCCAAAGGCAGGTTGCCGCCGCGGCGGAGCCAGTGCTGGCCGCCGTCGTGCGTGGCGTAGAGCGTCTGCGTCGTGCCGACGTAGACGTTCTCGGGGCGCTTCGGGTCGATCTCGACGACGTTGACGGGCGCGTCCGTGGGGACGCCCCTCAACTGCTCCCAGCTCTTGCCGTTGTCGTGCGTGACGAGCACGCCCGAGTTCGAAGTGCCGACGTAGATGGTCTCCGGTTCCTGCGGGCTGGCCGCGACGCAGAGCGTGCGCACGTCGAGGCGCGGGCCGTAAGGGATGACCTCCCAGCCCTTCTCCACGTCGTAGGTGCGGAAGAGGCCCGCGTTCGTCGCCGCGAACATGCCGACCTTGCCGCCACGCTCGTCGCCCGTGTAAGCGAGGGCGTTGATGGTGTCGACGAGGAAGACCGGCGACGTCTGCACCGCGGCCGCCACAGCGCCCGCCTCCTGCATGCCGCCCGCGAGTCCGAGCGCGCTGAGCGTCGCCGCGTCGAACTGCCCCGTGACGGGGATGGACTTGTCGGTCTGGTACCGCCTGAGCGCCGCGACCGTCTTCGTCCCGGCCACGCCGTCGGGCGTGCCCACGTCGTAGCCCGCGAGGTTCAGAGCCTCCTGCGCGCGCTTCACCACGTCGTTGGTTTTCGGGCGCGCGGCGACCGTGGGCGCGGCCACGGAAGAGCCGTTGCGCGAAGCCGCGCTCGTGGAAGCCGGCGCCGTCCTCGACGCCGGGGCGGCCTTCCTTGCCTTTCTCACAGGAGCCTTCGGCTTCGGCGCGCCCAGCGGAGACCAGGAGGCGCCGCGGTCGGCCGAGCGGTAGAGGCCGTAGTTCGTGCCGAGGTAGATGACGTTGCCGTCGCGCGGGTCTTGCAGGATCGCGTAGGCGATGAGGCGCGGCGGCATGTTGCGCGCCGAGAGCTGCCACGTCTCGCCCGCGTCGTTCGAGACGTAGAAGTAGCCGCCGCCCGTGGCCGTGTTGATGGTCGCGGCGTAGACGCGCCCAGGCTTCTCGCGGTCGGGCACAATCGTGTAAGCGCGGCGGCCCGAGTAGCCGCCGTTCGAAGGCACGAAGTTGCGCCCGCCGTCGCGCGAGACCATCACGCCGTAGTTGTTCGTCCCGATGTAGACGAGGTCGGGGTTCGAGGGGTGGACGGCGATGGCGTTGACCTCGAAGATCTGCCGGCTGGTCGTCACCTTCCAGTCGCCGCCGCCGTTCATGCTCATCCAGAAGCCCTCGGTCGTGCCGGCGTAGATGGTATCGGGGCGGCCGGGGTTCTGCAGAATCGAGCGCGTGCGGCGCGACTGCGAGGGAATGCCGTTGACCTTGCGCCACATGCCGCCCGCGTTGCGCGTCTCGTAGATGCCGCTGCACGCGGAGATGATGACGTGGTCGGGGTCGCGGTCGTCGATCTCGATGGCGAAGATGTCGGAGTCGTCGATGATGCCCGTCTTCGTGATGCTCCAAGTCTTACCGCCGTCGGTCGTCTTGTAGGGCAGATACCACGTGCCGGCGTAGATGACGTTCGTGTCGCGCGGGTCGACCGCGAGCGACTCGACGTTGATGAGGTTGGGCGTGTCCGAGGTGTTGAGCTGCTCCCAACGCTCGCCCGCGTCCGTCGAGCGCCAGATGCCCTTGTTCGTCCCCGCGAGCAGGAGGTCAGGGTTCTTCGAAGACTGCGTGAGCGAGTGGATGCCGTCGCCCTTCAACTGCTCGGCCTCGCGCCAGGTGCGGCCGCCGTCGGTCGTCTTGAAGAAGCCGCCCGACTCCTTGTGCCTGTGCGCGGCCGCGTAGATGACGTTCGAGTCGCGCGGGTCGACGATGATGTTGTCGATGAGCAGGCCGGGCCGGTTGAAGCCCGCGACGCGCGACCAGTTCTCGCCGCCGTCGGCCGAGGTGTATATCTGCCCGTCGATGGTGCCGAGGTAGAGGCGGCGCGCGTCCTGCGGGTCGATGACGAGCGAGCGCACGTCGCCGCCGAGTGGGCCGGTCGCCTCCCAACTCAGATACCTCTCGGCGGATGAGTCCGCGCCGTTGTCCGCGGCGCGCGCCGCGGGGGCTGCGGCGCCCGACATCGAGCACAGGACGGCCAGGGCGACGAGCGCGGGGGTGAACTTTCGGAGCAAGCGATTCTTCATTTTTAACACCACGGTCTTCAAATTCAAACGAGCTACGCGGCGGGGGGCCAGCGGAACCGCGCGGCTATTATCCTTATCGGCTGCTACTTTGCAAAGCCCAGCCGCCGCAAGCGCCCGGCAATTTAGGATGCCACCGCAATTTTGGCCGTTGCATCTTTTGGCGTTTGAGCCAGCGCGCGAAGAGGGTTTACGGTAAAACCAAGCGGGCGGCGCTTCTTAATCGAAGCGCCGCCCGCTCTCTCTTTCGGCCGCATGGCTTTACTGAAAGGCCACGCGGGTTAAGTGTTAAGGACTACTCCTCGTCGTCGTCGTCGCGGCGGCCGCGGCGGGTCGGCGTGCGGGTCGTCTTGACCTCGCTCGGGTCGACCGTCGGGCTGGCGCTCGGAGGCGTGGCGCCCGAGGGCACGACCCACAGCTCGACCGTCAGCTCCTCGCGGTAGCCGCCGTCCACCGTCACGACGCGGTCGGC
>JAFAZX010000004.1 GCA_019239425.1 Acidobacteriota bacterium | reverse complement strand
CATCTTCAGCACGCGCTCGACCTCGCCGCCGAAGTCGGCGTGGCCCGGCGTGTCGAGGATGTTGATCTTCACGCCGCCGAAACGGACGGACGTGTTCTTCGCCATGATGGTGATGCCGCGCTCGCGCTCCAAGTCCATCGAGTCCATCACGCGCTCGACGTGCTGCTCATTCTCGCGCCACGTCCCCGACTGCTTGAGCATCGAGTCGACCAGGGTCGTCTTGCCGTGGTCGACGTGGGCGATGATGGCGATGTTCCTGACGTCTTCTCTCTCTTTGTGCATTGAACTTTCCCGGCGGGCGTGCCCCGACCTTCCCGGCACACCCGGCCGCCCCTTGTCTGCGATTTCGGGCTGAATTTAAAGGGGAATTGTACCTTGCCGCGCCCGAGGCTGTCACCCGCGCTCGAGGTCGCCCGCCTGCCGGAGCGCCTCGTAGAGCGCGACGGCGACCGAGGTGGCGAGGTTGAGGCTGCGCACGCGCGGGTTCCGCATGGGGATCGTCAGACAGCGCTCCCAGTTCGCGCGCAGGAGCGCTTCGGGTAGGCCGCGCGTCTCCGGCCCGAAGACGAGGCAGTCGCCTTCCTCGAAAGCCCACTCGGCGTAAGACCGCTCGGCCTTCGTCGTGAAGTAGAGGAGGCGCGAGCCGGGCAGCGCGGCCTCCAACGCTTCGAGGTCGCGGTGGCGGTGCAGCTCGACCTCCGGCCAGTAGTCGAGCCCCGCGCGCCGCACCGCGCGGTCGTCGAGGCGGAAGCCGGTCACGCCCACGACGTGCAGGGTCGTGCGCGTCGCCGCACACAGGCGCGCGACGTTGCCCGTGTTCGGCGGTATCTCCGGCTCGACCAGCGCGACGTGGAACATGGGAAGCCGTTGGCTGTTAGCTCTGAGCTGTTAACTTCTTCGGCAACGAGGCTCGCGTGATTGTCCGACGTGTGCGGTGAAGGGGCAAGCGGCGGGGATACCGCTGAAGCCGATAGCTAACAGCCCCGAAAATAATTTGGACGGCGTGCATCGTGTGCAGCCGCCGTCCTAATTAACGCCCTCGCGGGCGAAGGATGTTGTGTGCGCCGTTGAAGGTTGCGCGTACTCCCCCTGGCGTTTACTACCTCTTCTTCGAGCCGCCCTTGCCGCCCTTCTTGGCGCCGCCCTTTTTCGCGCCGCCCTTAGCGCCGCCCTTGGCGCCGCCCTTTTTCGCTCCACCCTTCGCTGACTTCTTGGAAGTTGCCATAAGCTGTACCTGCTCCTTTTCTTTGTTGACGTTGCTTACCACAAGATGCTGTGTCAATTTTCATCTTGTGGCCTAGACTGAAAAGCGCACAACATGTTGGGATTTATAAACAGATTAAAAAAAGAAGTCAATAACTTAATGCACTCGCGCGTAAAAAAATTTCGCGAGTGAAGATGAGCATGCGACTCATCTTCACTCGCGAACGTGTTGCGCGTGACGCCCGACCGTCTTTCACCCGCGACTCAGGCGGGCGCGCGACTCACCTGTAGAAGGGGGTGAAGACCCAGCGGTCGTGTCGGTCGATGCCGTAGTAGGTGATGATGGACTCGTTGCGGTTGCGGCTGGCGACGCCGACGAAGGGGCCGCTGGTGGAGATCGAACTGTCCTCGCCGCCCTCGTCCTTGTCGCCGGAGCCGAGCCCGGTGACGAGTCCCGTGATCTGCGGGAGCTGGCCCGCGACCCCCGAGAGCGCCCCGTCGCTGGTCGGCGTCGGCGTGCGCCCTTCGGCGTACTCGGTGATGTCGCGGACGAAGCGCACCATCGCCTCGTCGCGCGGCTTGACGATGCGCCACTCGCCGCTCTCCGAGAGCGGGTCGCGCGCGGCCGAGGCGCGCAGCACCTTGACCTTCTTCGTCCGCCCGGCCGGCGCCACGCCTTCGAGCAGCTCGTCCATCGAGGTCGGCAGCGAGTTCGGTGCCCCGCCCTTGTAGCGGATGTACATGCGGATGGCCTCGGCCACCTCCTCGCCGCGGGCGATGGCTTCGAGCTCCTGCTCGCGGCGCGCCTGCTGGCGGATGCTGGGCGCGGCGGCCATCATGGCGATCATGAGCAGCGTCATCACCGCGAGCAGGGCGATGAGCGCGTAGCCGCTCTCGCCCGCGCCTTGCGCGCGCGCGCCGCCGACACCTTGTGCGCGTCTAACCTTCATCGAGTCCTTCCGGAGCCTCAAGGCTCATCGTCGCCGCCCTCTTCGGGGGCCGGCGGCGGGGGCTGGATCGAGCCGGGCGCGCGGCCGGGCGCGCCGACGCCGCGCGCGTCCACGAAGGGCATCGTGTGTTTGATGTTCAAGTCTTTATCGACAAGCTCGACGCCCTTCTCCGAGATGTCCGTGACGCGGAAGCGCCCTTCGACGAGGTCGCCCTGGCGGACGCTGTAGAGTTCGCCCTTCGAGTCCTTGAGGACGGCCGTGTTCGCACCCGGCTTCGCGCGCTTGAGGAAGCCGACGTAGGTGTAGGTCGGCGCGGGCGGCTGCATGACGTTGAGCGTCGCGTCGTTCGAGTAGAACTGGCCGTCGGGCGTCTGCACCTTGACGAGACGCACGCCCGGCGTCGAGATGAGATTGGCCGGGATGTTAGCCGAGAGCTGCTGCGCGCTCTTGTACTGCGTCGGCAGCTCCTGGCCGTTTATATAGATGCGGGCGGCGGAGACGAACCTGTCGCCGGTGACCTGGAGCGTGAACCCCGCCTGGCGCGCGAAGACGCTCTGCGGCGTGAGCCCCGCGACCAGGAGGGGCGGCGGCGGCGTGGGCGGCGGCGGCGTCATGACCGGCACGGGCGTCGGCGTCGGCGGGGGCTTGACGTAGAAGGCGAAGATGTTGCGGCCGACCTCGCCGCCCGTGTACGGCTCGGGGCAGCAGGCGATGGGCACCACGTCGGCCGCGGTGACCTCCACGTCCGCCGCGGCGTTCGCCGAGCCGGGCGCCTTCGGCTGCGCCGTGTTCGAGGGACGAGGGCCGCCCTTCCTGTTGGCGTTCGCCGTCGCGGGGGCCGGCTTCGAGGGGCCGGAGAACATGTAGATGATGAGGAGCAGGGCGACGGCCGGCAGCGCGATGGCCGCGATCATCTTGTTGCGCTCGGCCGGCGTCTTTCCTTCGAAGAGTGCCATGACTTGCTACTGCGCCTCCTCGTTCGTGCCGGCGGCCGCGCGGCGGAAGTACGTCGCCATGTCGAGGCGCAGGCTGACGAGCGCGCCGCGCGTCGGCGTCTGCGCCTGCGGCACGCCGGGCACGCCGCCGTTCGGCACCGCGGCGGGCGCGCCCTGCTGCTCGGCCGTGTTCGTGTCGGTGACGCCTTCGAGCTCGACCGTGTTGATGACGACGAACTGGCGGCGGTCGCCCTCGATGTCGCGGATGAAGCGGCGGAGGTTCGCGTAGGTGCCCTCGACCGTGAGCGTGACGCCGATGCCCGGGAAGACGCTCTGCACGACGCGCTGCGTGCCCTCGCCGTCCGCCCCCTGGCGGCGCGCGCGCGGCGCGTTCTCCGCGCCGGGCACGGCCTCCTGCAACTGCGTGAAGTTGATGCCGCCGCTGATGCGCAGCCCGTTCTTCGTGATGAGGCGGTTCAACTCTTCGTAGAGCGCCTTCGAGCCGCTCGAAGGGACGCCGAGGTGGCCCGTCTCGAAGCGTTCGAGGCTCGAAAGGATTTCGTTGACGCGCGACGCGGTGTCCTGGCTGTTGCCGAGGTTGGTCTGCTGGCTGGCGAGCACCTGCCTCAGGCTCACGGCCTCGGCGTCGAGCGACTGCGCGCGCGAGCGCTGCGGGACGAGGAGGAAGAGGTACGCGAAGACGGCCGCGACCAGGAGCAGCGCGGCGCAGGCGAGCGCGGCCAGTTCGGGCACTCCGACGGGGCCGCGCCGGCGCGTGGCGCGGAGCGTGCCGAGGCGCGCGCGGAAGTTCGCGCCGCGCGCGCCCCCGACGGTCGTGCCCGTGACTGCGGTGTCGTTCTTCAAAGCTACTCGCGCCCCCCCGCGTCGTTGGATGTCGCCTGCGCGCGCGCCGAGGCCGTCACGTCGCCCTCGGCCGACTGCCCGCCGCCGCGCCGCACGCGCTGCACGTAGGAGACGCGCAGCAGCCACTCATAGCCCGACTCGCCGCGGCCGGACTTCTGGTTCTCGGTGACGGGGACGGCGCTGAAGGTGCCGGAGTTGTTCATCTTGTCGAGCATGCCGGTGACGTCGGGCGGCGTGCGGCCGACGACCGTCAGGTCGAGGTCGGCGCGCGTCTGGTCGCCGACCTGCGCGACCTCCCGGACGTTGATGCGCGAGACGCGCACGTCCGCCGGCATGAAGCCTTCGAGGTCGGTGAAGAGTTGCGACCAGGAGAAGCCCTTGCGGCTGACGAGGGCGCGCGCCGCTTCCAGGGGCAGGCGCTGCTCGGCCGGGATGTTCTGCCTGACCGAGTCGGCCTGCCGGTCTAGTTCCTTCTGCTGCGCTTGCATCGCCTGCACCTGTTTGTCGGACAGGTCGGCCTGCGCCCGCGCCTCGTTATAACGGCCGAAGATGAGGACGAGCGCGACGAGCGAGACGGCCGAGACCGCCACCGCCAACGTCCAGGGCAGGGCGCGATTCCGGAACGGGTCGCTGGCTAAGTTGAGTCTGGAAATCACTGGCTCTTTCGCTTTCCGAAGAGGTGCGTGCGCGGCGGCCGGGGGACTTCACCGGACGCTGGAAGGATAACCCGCGGCGAGACACACACGCAACCGCCCCACGCCCGCCATTACACGCCTCCGAAGTGCCCGAGTTGCAGAAAAGTAGACAGCAGGCAGTATGCAGTAGCCGGTAGGAATAAGGCGGCGCGCCCGGCCTGAAGGCCGAAGCGCGCCGCCTATATTTCTACTGCCTACTGCCTACTTACTCATGGCCGGCCCGTGGCCTGGCTGACGACGCGGGAGTTGATGACGCGGCCGGCGGCGTCGAGCGTGAGTTCGATGACGGCGCCCGTCGTGTCGAGGACGCGGCGGACGGTCTGCCCCGAAGTGTTGGTCGTGTCGTTTCCCTGCTGCGTGAGCGAGGTGACGTTGCCGACCGTGCGCTGGTTGACGACCGTGCCGGCCGTGTCGAGCGTCCGCTCGACGATGTTGCCCGAGCGGTCGACGATTCTTTGCACCGTCTGCCCGAGGTTGTTGACCGTCGTGTTCAGAAGCCCGCCGGGCTGCGTGACGTTGTTGAGCGTCTGGCCGACCGTCCCGACCGTGCGGTCTACGACGCCGCCCGGTTGCAAGGCCGTGTTGGCGACGCCGCCCACGGTGCCGACCGTGTTGTCCACACTCTGCAGGAGACGTTCGAGTATCTGCGGGTTGCGGTCGATGGTCGTCAGCGTGCGGTCGATGATGGCGGCGACGTTGTCGAGCTTCACCTTGAGCAGCGCCTCGGCGCGCACGCCCTTAATCGTCAGGTCGACGTCGTCGATGCTCGCGTCGGCGCCCGCGGTCAGTTGCAGCAGGTTCGCGAGCCGCGCGTCGAGCGAGACGTGCGCGTGCAGGTTCTTCACCTTCAGGGTGATCTCTTCGACCGAAAGGTTCGGGATGTCTAAGAGCACGTCCGGGTCGCCGGTGGTCGCGGCCTGCCGGCGGCGCTCGCTCGCCTCCTGCTGGCGGCGGATGTCCTCCTGCGAGAGCGGGCGGACGGGCGTGACGGGCGGCGGAGTCTGGCGCGGCGCCGGCTGCTGCCGCGCGGTGCGCGTGCCCGTCGCGGCGGCGTTGATAGAGGTGTTGTCGTCGCCCTGGTTCGTCGTCGTGGTCGTCGTCTGCGCGCGAGCACCGGCGCAGAGCGCGAGGAGCATCAGCGCTCCGGCTTGAAAGAGCTTCTTCATCGTTCCCTCCGAGTAAGTGTGATGAAAAGGTCTGGGAGTGCGGGCGGGGGTTTCAATTGCTCGTGAAATTCCCAGGGGCTTAAGGCGGCGAGGGTTGCGTCGGAGGCCGCGACGCGCGGCGAGCTTCGAGCAGTCGCAGCACGGGGGCGAGATTCCCGCGGAAGCGGACGTGGCCGCGCACGTTTCGCAGGAGCACTTCGATGTTGCTCGCACTCAAAGCGACGCCGACGCCGAGTTGCAGGCCGTGCGCGCCGTCGGCCTCGACCGCCGTCTCCGCGTGAAAGTCCTTCTCGCTGATGCGGCGCTGGTCGATGTTGAGTTCGAACTCCTCGTCGGCCTGTGTGCCGGCCGCGGGCTCCGCCTGCGTCGGAGCCGTCTGCGCGACCGCGCGGGCGGACACGCCGGAGATGACGGCACACACGAAGACGACTTGAAGCAGACAGGCGGCGGCGCCGGAAAGTAGTTTCGCGCGTCTCAATTCCCCCTCCTCCGGCGGGCTGGCCCGCGCCCCTGCCGCGTCGCGGCGGCGTTGTTGGCGCCGGCTCGAACCGGGGGAGTTGTTGACTCTGTCGGCGGCGGCGAACTCGCGCCGGGCGGCGGCTGTGGCGGCGCGGGGGCCGGCTGCGCGTCTTCGCTCTTGGGGATTTCGCCGAGCGCCTCGGCGACGATGCGGTCGATGTCGGCGAAGACGCTGCGGATGTGTAGCGTGATGCCGATGTTGCGGTACGTCTCGCCGGGCCGAACCTCCTGCGGGAGATTCTCACGCTCCGACTCCCAGACGGTCTCGCGCCGAGGCTGCCCCGTAAACTCCACGCGCGGGTTCGGCACCTTCTCGAACCGCAGAGACTCCGCCGTCACGCGCGCCGTGATGGAGACGTCCGCGTTCGCGTCCGCCTCGCTCTCCCGCGGCTCGCCCTCGCGCCGCAGCGGAGGTCTCGGCGCCGCGGGGCGGGACTGCCCCTGCGCACGCGTCTGCGCCGACACCTCAGGCGAAGGGCACGCCACGACAAACGCGAAGAACACGAAGCCGACGAAAGCGACTCTCACTCTCATCCTCACAAGCGGCTCCGACGGGACGGGCAAGTCCGTCTTCAGAGACCTATCCAAAGGGGAACTACGGGGTGATGGTTCGGCGGTGCGCGTATGATAGCAGATTCTTCGTACGCCGCAAGACCTTAACTTCAGCGGGGTTCGCCGCGGCCGGGGCCGGCGGCGGGGAGGTCGGGCGGGGAGACGCAGTAGGCGACGACGCGGTTGCGGCCGAGGTTCTTGGCGCGGTAGAGGGCGGTGTCGGCGAGCTCGATCAGCTCGATGGGGTCGCGCGCGTCCACGGGGGAGGCGGCGACGCCGATGCTGATGGTGATGCGGAGCGTCTCGCCCGTCTCGTGGCCGGCGCCGCGGCGCGTGGCCGGGAAGTGGTGGCGCTCGATGGCCGCGCGGACGCGCTCGGCGGCGACGAGCCCCTGCGCGCAGTCGGCGTTGAGGAGGAAGGCCGCGAACTCCTCGCCGCCGAAGCGCGCCGCCACGTCGCCCGCGCGCAGGGCCGCCGTGATGAGCGACCCGACCTCTTCGAGCGTCTGGCTCCCGACGAGGTGGCCGTGCGTGTCGTTGACCGTCTTGAAGTGGTCGAGGTCCATCATCAGCACGCAGAAGGGCCACCCTTCGGTCTCGGCGCGCGCGGCCTCGCGGCGCAGCTCGGAGAAGAAGGACTTGCTGGTGAGCAGGCCCGTCAGCTCGTCGTGCGCGAGCAGGCGGTGTATCTGGCGCTGGTACTCGCGGTCTATGTCGTCGAGGAGGTCGAAGCGCAGGAGCTGTTCGCCGACGGTGACCTTGTCGCCGTCGGCGAGGTACGCGTCCGTGACGGGCTCGCCGTTGAGGAGCGTGCCGTTGGTCGAGCCGAGGTCGGTGATGCGGTAGCGCGCGGTGCCCGTCGAGGGGTCGCGCTCGACCGTGATGCGCGCGTGCAGGCGCGAGGCGCGCGCGTCGTTGACGCGCACGTCGGCTTCGAGCGCGCGCCCCAGAATCACCTCGTCGCGCTCCAGGGGGATGGGCGCGGCGAAGAGCTCCCCGCGCAGGAAGACGAGCGCGGGGTGGCGCTCGCGCGGGGCGCCGCGCGTCGGGATGGGGACGGTCGTATCTATGGGGTCGCCTTTCATCTCTGGGCAAGCGGCGACGGGCGACGGGGCGCGCCCGACTTCGCCGGGCCGCATCTTAGCGCGGGCGGGCGCGCGGCGGGAATATATTTTTTGCGAGAAAGGGGTGCCCGGCCTTCTTGTCCCGCGCGCGTCGCGCTCCTATAATTCCGGCAAGAAGGAGTTACCCGAAAGTGAAAGAAGAAGCGACACTGGACTGCCCCTGGTCGAATCAGGCTTTGACGGTCGAGCGCGTCTCCGTGGCGCGGCTGCCGACGGAGATCGGCGAGTTCCGCATCGCGGGCTACCGGTCGAAGACGAGCGACGAGGAGTTCGTCGCGCTCTTCAAGGGCGAGATGAATCCGGAGGTGCCGACCCTCGCCCGCATCCACTCGCAGTGTTTGACGGGCGACGTCTTCGGCTCGACCAAGTGCGACTGCGGGCCGCAGCTCCACGCGGCGATGCGTCTGATCGAGGGGGCGGGGCGCGGCGCCATCGTCTATCAACTGCAGGAGGGGCGCGGCATCGGCATCATCAACAAGATTCGCGCCTACGCCTTGCAGGACGAGGGCGCGGACACGGTGGAGGCGAACGAGCGGCTCGGCCTCGCCGTCGACCTCAGGGAGTACCGGCAGTGCGCTGAGGTGCTCTTCGACCTGGGGCTGTGCCAGGTGCGCCTGATGTCTAACAACCCGCTCAAGCTGCGCGCGCTGGAGGAGGCGGGCCTGCGCGTCGTCGAGCGCGTCGCCCTCGAAGTCGAGCCGGCCGACGCCGCCATGCACTACCTCCGCACCAAGAAGGCCAAGCTCGGCCACCTGCTCGACCACATCGAGTAAGAGATTTTCACCACAGAGACACAGAGGCACAGCTTGGAGACTTATCTCACCAAGCTGTGCCTCTGTGTCTCTGTGGTGAACTTCCTACCCACGTTAAAGCATAAAGGGTAAGATTACGCCCCGGCGATGGAGACGCGCGCGCTGACAACTGAGACGGACGTGCTTCTGCTCCCCTTCCTGCGGGCCGAATCGGAGGCCGAGCGGGAGCGGCTGCTCGCGCTGCTCGTCGAAGAGCACGCCGCGCCGGTCGTCCGCGGCGTCTTCAAGAGCAAGCTGCGCGTCTCGCTCAACCCCTCGGACGGGCGCGAGGAGAATCAGGACGCGCTCGAACTCTTCGGCGACGTGTGCGCAGACCTCGTCGCGGAGCTGCGCGCGCTCCGCCAGGAAGGCGCGCGCACGGTCTCGAACTTCCGCGCTTACGTCGCGGGCGTGGCCTTCAACGCCTGCTACCGGCACCTCCGGCGCAAGTACCCGCAGCGCCACAGCCTCAAGACGCGCGTGCGCTACCTCCTCACGCACCACGAAGGCTTCGCGCTCTGGGAGTCGGGCGGGCACGAACACCTCTGCGGCCCGGCCGCCTGGCGCGGGCGCTCGGGCGGCGGCGCTCCCGTCGAAGACCTTCCGCAACAGGTGCGCTCAAGACTCCGCGGCGCGGACGCGGGGCGTCTACAGCTCGCGGAGGTGCTGGCGCACGTCTTCGAAGTTACGCGGAGTCCTCTGGAGCTGGACGAGCTGGTGAACGTGGTCGCGGAGCTGACGGGAGTCTCCGAGCGTAAGGCGCGCGAGGAGGAGACGGACGAGGGGCGCGCGCATGAACTGTTGGCGGACGCGCGCGCGGGAGTCGACGAAGAGTTCGACCAGCGCGAGTACGTCGCGCGCCTGTGGGCGGAGGTGCGCGAGCTGCCTTTGAACCAGCGCGCGGCGCTGCTGCTCAACCTGCGCGACGCGCAGGGGCGCGACCTCCTGGCGCTGCTCCCATACACCGGCGCGGCGAGCGTGCGCCAGATCGCGGAGGCGCTGGGCATCCCGGCCGAAGAGTTCGCGCGGCTCTGGAACGAGCTGCCGCTCGAAGACAGGGCCATCGCCGAGCGCCTCGGCCTGACCCGACAGCAGGTCATCAACCTGCGCAAGTCCGCGCGCGCGCGACTGGGCAGAAGGTTGAAAGAACAGTAGGCAGTTGGCAGTTGAGAGCGCCGCTGTCCGAACTCTGATTTAATCTCTCAACGTCCTTAACGCGGGGCGGCTGCCTACTGCCATCTGCCTACTGCCTACTTTTTTCCGGCGGGTGGTAATACCGTCGCGGTTTCGCCCCCTGACAAGAGTGAAGGGGGCCTCTGGCCGAAAGAGGCATGTCAGCACACCTGAACGAAAACAGTCTGGAGCGCTTCCGCCTGCGCGAGCTCCCGCCCGAGGAGCTTCTCGCGGCGGACGAACACCTCTCCGCCTGCGAGGTCTGCCGGCTCAAGCTGGCCGGCGCGGCGGAGCTGCGCGGCATGACCGCGGCGCTGCGCGCGGACTTCGCGCGCGCCGCGGCCGACGAAGCGCACCCCGCCTACGAACAGTTCGAAGCTTACGCCGACGGCCTGCTGCGTGGCGCAGAGCTGCGCGCCGTCGAGACGCACCTCGCCGCTTGCGCCGACTGCGCCGACGAGGCGCGAGAGCTTTTAGAGCTACGCGAGACGCTGCAAACGTCCCACGCCGAAACGCCCCCTTCATCCGAACCGACACCGCCGCGCCTACGGCTACGCGAGACGCCGGCCGGCTTCTGGCAAAGACCCTTCGGCCTCGCGCCGCAGTGGGCTGCGCTGGCCGCGGCCGTCCTCCTACTCGCGTCTCTGTCCGCGTGGTGGCTCGCCTCCAAACCTCGAAGCGCGCCCGAAGTCGCAGTGCAAGCAACGCCCACGCCTGACGTGAGTGTCAACGCGAACTCAGAGCCAACCGATAAGAACGAGACGAACCGACAGGTCATTGAGAACAACAACACGACGACGGCCGAGCGTGACGATGTCGAGCGCGAGTTGGAGGGAGTTCCGAGTCAGTATCGCGAACAGGTGCGCGCGGCGCTGAAGGCGCAGAGGCTGGCGCCGCCGCCCGCGCTCGCCGAAGTGAGGAGCGGCGCGGGGGCTTTGATGGGTGCGGGCGGGGGCGAGTCCTTCGAGGTCGAAGGCCCCGCGGGCGTGGTCTCGCGGGCAGACCGGCCGCTCTTCCGCTGGCGGCCGCTCGCGGGTGCCGAAAGTTACGTCGTGAAAGTTTACGACTCGGACTTCAACCTCGTCGCTACAAGCCCTCAGCTCTCGTCCAGGGAGTGGAGGCCGCCGACGCCGCTCCCGCGCGGGCGCGTCTACGCCTGGCAGGTGACGGCGAAGAAGGGCGGCGCCGAAGTGGTCGCGCCCGCCGCGCCCGCGCCCGAGGCGCGCTTCAGGATACTGAGCCGCTCGGAAGAGGCGACGCTCGCGCGCGCCGAGCGCGACGCCGCCGGCTCGCACCTCGCGCTCGGCGTCCTCTACACGCGCGCCGGCCTCCTCGCCGAAGCCGAGGCGGAGTTCAAGGCGCTGCTCCGCGCCGACCCACGCTCCGCCGCCGCGCGCAAACTCCTCCGCGACGTGCAGAGGATGAAAAGCAGTAGGCAGTAGGCAGATGGCAGTAGGCAGTCAGAAGGTGCTGGGTGTTGGGGAAGAGCAGCTCCTCTTCCCAACACCTAACACCCAGCACCCAGCACCCTCCCAACTGCCTACTGCCATCTGCCTACTGCCCTCTCACCTCGCGTCGCCGACGATGATGAAGCCGGCCCAGTAGAAGGGGTGGTGGTAGTCTTGCGGGCCGCGCAGCAGCCGGAGGGAGGCGCGGCGGAGGGCCTCGGCCTTAGAGACGCGCGCGGAGAGGAGGTTGCGGTGGAAGTCGAGCATCAGCTCCGTCGTGCTCGAAGACTCGACCTTCCACTGGCTGACGACCGTGGTCGGGCTGCCGGCGATGAAGAGCGCCCAGCTCATGCCGATGACGCCCTCGCCCGCGGCCGTCCGCCCGCGCGCCGTGTCGCACGCCGAGAGCACGACCATGTCGGCGTGCAAATCGAGGTTCATCATCTCCCACGCTTCGAGCAGCCCGTCCTCCGCGCGGTCTGCGCCGGGCGAGAGCACGACGTGCGAGTACATCGGGTTCGCGTCGTCGAGGCGGCCGTGCGTGGCGAACTGCACGAAGCGGTAGCGCCCCACGTCGCGCTTCACGCGGTCTTCGCTCGCCTCCTCGCCCACGTAGACCTTGCTCTCGCCCGCCTTGTAGAGCCGCCCCAGTTCCCTCGCCTGCCGCGCCGCCTCGGGCAGGGGTGCCGCCCCGTTCGGGCCGAGCAGAGCAGCCTGCGCCGCCTCGCCCTTCTCCGCGCCGGTGTAGCCGACGGCCATGAGCGTCGCCCCGGCGCGCGCCGCCTGCCTCCGGCCGCGCGACATCTCGCGCAGCACGCTCAGGGAGGGCGCGTAGGAGACGGCGCGCTCCTCTATCAGGTAACGGTTCTGCGCGTCGAGCAGCGCCTGGAAGGGCAGGCCCCAGAGCGCCGCGTCGGGCACGATGACGAGCGAGGTCTTGCCCTTCAACTGCCCGGCCGCGGGCGCGAGCAGTTGTTCGTAGAGTGCGCGCGCGGGCTTGCGGAAGTCGTAGCTGCGCTTCTCCAGCAGCTCTCGGAAATGCTCGGCGTCGCGCGCAAGCTCCTTCTGCTTCACGTCCAACTGGTAGACGTTGAGGCTCGGCTTCGCCGGGCCGCGCTCGCGCGTGAGCACGAAGAGGAAGGTCTTCCCCTCAGTCACGGCGAACTCCAGGAGCGCCTCGTCTTCGCCGACGAGCGCCGACGCGTCCCTCCCCAGGTCGAAGGGCTGCGCCTGCCCGCGGAGCACGCGCAGCTCCGGGTGCTTCGAGTAGAGCGACGCCTCGAACGACTCGTACTCGAAGCGCGCCCCCTCAAGGCCGCGCGCCAGCGCGTCGAGCCGGGCGGCGTCGGGACTCGCCGCGGCGTGCTCGCGCGAGAGCTTCGTGTTGAGCGCCGCGAGGTCGCCGGTCAACTGGCGCTCGCGCGCGAGTTCGTCCGGAGTCATAGCCTTCGTCACGCTGACGCGGCCGCCGCTCAGCACGTCGAGCAGCACCCGCGCCTTCGCGCGCTCGGCGAAGGCCAGCGCCTCGCCCGCGCGCCCCTCTTCGAGGAGGAGCTCGACCAGCGCGTGGTAGGGCGCGACCTTGTCCTCGAAGAAGAGCTGTTGCTCCGGGGCCGCGCCCGCCGTCTGCAGGCGCAGGCGTTCGATTATCGAGACGGCCTCCTCGAAGGCGCGGCGCGCCTCGTCCTTCCGGCCGAGCGCGCGCAGGGCGCCGCCGGCGTTCGCGCGCGCCGCCCACAGGACGCTCAGCGCGCCCATCTCGCGCGAGAGGGCGGCGGCGCGCTCGCTCGCCTCCAGCGCGCGCTCGTACTCGCCCCGCCCCAGGAACAGTCCGGCCATGTCGCAGAGCGTCTCCGCCACCATCCCCTTCAGCCCGAGCGCCTGCCTGATCGCGAGCGCCTCCTCGTAACCCTTGAGCGCCGCCGCGTCGTCGCCCCGGTCGCGCGCGAGGTGGGCGAGACTGTTGAGCGTCGTCGAGATGCCCGAGCGGTCGCCCAACTCACGCTTGAGCGCGAGGCTGCGGTTGAGGTAGTCGAGCGCCTCGGCCGTGCGCCCCTTGCGCGCGTTGACCTCGCCGAAGTTGTTGAGCGTCTTGGCGAGGCCGGCCTTGTCGCCCGCGGCCTCGCGCAGCGGCAACGCCCGGCGGAAGAATTCGAGCGAGCGATCCAGGTCGCCCTGGTCGGCGTAGAGGCTGCCGATGTTGTGGAGGATGACGGCGACCTGCCCCTTCTTCCCCAGCGCCTCGAAGACGGCGATGCTCCTCTCGCACGAGGCGAGCGCGGCGGCGTGCTCGCCCCGCAGCAGTTGGACGAGCGCGAGGTTGGCCGTGGCGCGCGCGGCGGCCTCCGCGTTGTCCAGCTCCTCGGCGAGCGCGCGGCTGCGCACGAGCGCCGCGGTCGCCCCGTCGTAGTCGCCCTTGTGTCGCAGCGAGTCGCCGACGTTGTTGAGGATGAAGCAGGTGCCGAACTTGAAGTCGAGCCGTTCGGTGATTGAGAGCGCGAGGCCGAAGAGCGAGAGCGCGCTGTCGTAGTCGCTCTGATCGGCCAGCCCCATCCCCTCCGCGTTGAGGAGCCGCGCCAACTCCTTCGTCGCCGCCTCGCCGTGCCGCGCCAGAAGCTCGCGCCGTTCCGTGTCGCCCTTTGCCGCCAGCAGCTCCCGGAGGAGCCGCCGCTCGGGCGACTCGGCCGGCGCCTGAGGCGGCGCGGGCGTGGGCTGTCCCTGCGCGGCGCAAACGTTTGGGACGGAGAGGAGGACGAAGAGGGCGAGGATGAAGAGGGGCGTTCTCGACATGAAGTGAAAGACCTCCGGAGGGATGCAAAGCGCGCGCATTCTATAACAGAAAAGCAGTAGGCAGTAGGCAGCTAAGAGGTGCTGGGTGCTGGGTGCTGGGTAAGGCGAACTGCTCTCACCCAGCACCCAGCACCTAACACCCAGCACCCTCTCACTGCCTACTGCCATCTGCCTACTGCCTTACTGCGCGCAGGCCGGAAGCGTGACGAGGGCCGCGCACTCGAACATCGCGGGGGGTTCGTTCGGCAATTGGAAGGGGACGAGGATGTCCTTCCGGTTCTGGAAGGTGCCCGTGTCCACAATCGAGAGGGAGTTCCCCTGGTTGCTGGCGTAGAGCAGCCCGCCGTCGGGCGAGAGCACCGCGCCGACCATGTCCGGCACCGTCCGCGTCTCGGCCACGATCTTCTCGTCGAGCAGGTCGACGGTCGTCACGTTCGCCGTGCCGCCGTTGGAGATGAAGAGCCAGCGGCCGTTGCCCGAGAGCGCCATCTGCCCGCGCGGGCTCGAGCCCGTGGTGAGCTGGATGCGCTTCGACTCGGAGGCGTGCTCCGGGTCGGCGGCGTCGATGATCGAGAGGCTCGCGCCCCACTGGATGAACTGGTCGAACTCGTTGGCGACGTAGACCTTCGTGCCGTCCTTCGACATCGCGATGGCGACCGGCGCGGGGCCGACCTGGATGGGGTTGACGACCTGCGGGACGGCCGGCGAGAGATCGACCACGAGCGTCTTCCAGTCCTGGTACTGGTTGACGAAGAGGTAGCGGCCGTTCGGTGTAACGACCATCCCCGTCGGGCTGTAGGGGAGCGGGAGCGTCCATTTCGTGGGCGGGATGGCGGCGCCCGTGTCGAGGGCGAGCGCCGTAACGCTGTGGCCTTCGAAGTTCGAGACGTAGAGCGTCTTCGCGTCGGGCGAGAGCGCGAGTTGGTAGGGGCCGTCGCCGACGGCCACGTCGTAGAGCCGGACGGGGTTCGGCTTCGCGGTCGTGTCGATGACGCTGACGTTGTCGCTCCCGTAGTTGGCCGTGTAGACGCGGCGGCCGTCGGGGCTCGCGACCACGCCGAAGGGCTGCGCGCCGGTCTGCACCCAGAAGGGCGTGGCCTCGACCTGCTCGTAGTTCTGCTTCGGCTCGATGGCCTTCGGGTCGAAGACGGCCACGCGCGCGTTCCTGTAGTCGGCGACGTAGAGCCGCGTCGCGCCCTGCGCGCGGGCCGCGTGCGCGCACGTCACGATGATGCCGAGCGCGAGGACGGAGAGGGGGGCATGCGCCCTGAGGCGCGTGATGGTCTGACGAAACATCTGGCTTCTCCTTTTATGAAGTTATGTATGAGTCCGTGCGCGCGGCAGAGGTCTCGCGGCGCGCCGCCAGTTCGCCCTTCGAAGGGCGTCTCTCGACCGTGTAAGGTGCGCGGGGCGGGGCGATATTACCGGCGGCGAAAAAAATTTTTACGGGCTGCTAAATTATTTTTAAGGCCGCGGCGTGACCACGAAAATGTAGACGCGGATTCAGATTTTTGGATATCATGTCCGGCGTTCCGCCAGCCGCGTCTTAAAATCTCAGGAAAGCTTAAGGGTGAAGGGTGTGCGCCGGCGGGGAACGTCAGTTGCTCAATCCGTCAGCCGAATCGACAGGTTCAGTCAGTTCCTACGTCATCATCCGTTCTTCGTTCTGATCCGGCACTAAGGTTAACAACCCGCGTCCCCATCCGGCCCCGCGCGCGACCCGCACGCGGGCCGTACGACCCGTTACCAAGCCATAGGAGGGAACGATGATAAGACCCGCATTTCCCCGCGGCCGCGCCTTCGCCCTTGTCTGCGGCCTCGTCGTGTCGCTCGCCTTCGCGGTCGTCCCCGCGCCGGCGCAGACCGGCACGTCCACCGTGCGCGGCACGGTCGCCGACCCGCAGGGCAACGTCGTCGCGGGCGCCACCGTGACGCTCACCAACACCGAAACGAACGCCGCCCGCACGCAGAACACCAGCGAGAGCGGCATCTACTCCTTCGACCTGGTCGCGCCCGGCCCGTACCGCGTCGAGGTCGAGGCCAAGGGCTTCAAGAAGTCGGTCGTCACCGACGTACAGGCCCTCATCGCCCGGCCGAGCGAGGTCAACGTCCAGCTCGAAGTCGGCGCCGTCACCGAGACGGTCACGGTCGCTTCGAGCAGCAACGAGGTGCTGCTCAACACGCAGGATGCCAGCCTCGGCAACAACTTCGTCTCGCAGCAGATCGGCCAGCTCCCGCTCGAAGGCCGCAACGTCGCCTCGCTGCTGACGCTGCAGCCGGGCGTGACCCGCGATGGCTCGGTCAACGGCGCGCGCGCCGACCAGGCGAACGTCACGCTCGACGGCGTGGACATCAACGAGCAGCAGTCGAACCAGATCGGCAGCGTCAGCAGCAGCGACGCCGCCAGCCTCTCGCCGACGAGCAACACCGTGCTCCGCCTGAACGCCGAGGCCATCGACGAGTTCCGCGTCGTCACGGCCAACCCGAACGCGCAGTTCGGCCGCTCGTCGGGCGCGCAGGTGGCGCTCGTCACCAAGGGCGGCACCAACGACTTCCACGGCGTGGGCTTCTGGTTCCACCGCCCGACCGTGCTCTCGGCTAACGACTTCTTCAACAACCGCGCCGGCACCTACGGCCCCAACGACCCGCAGGTCGCCGACCTCCACATCGCGAAGGTCGGCGACAAGAAAGTTCCGCGGCCGGCGCTGATCCGCAACACGTTCGGCGGCGCCATCGGCGGCCCCATCAAGAAGGACAAGGCGTTCTTCTTCTACAGCTACGAGGGGCGCACCGACCGCAGCGAGAAGCCGGTCACCCAGCGGGTGCCCCTGCCGAGCATGGGGCGCGGCGAGCTGCTCGTCCCCAACCAGAGCGGCGGGGTGACGACCTACACCTCGGCCGACCTCGCCACCATCTTCCCCGGCCTCGGGGGCGTGAACCCCCTCGCCGTCGCCGCGCTGGCCGACGCCGCGCGCAAGTACCCGGCCAACGACTTCGGCTTCACCGGCGACAGCTTCATCGACAAGACGACGGGGAAACTCGTGCGGCTCAACACCGCCGGCTACCGCTTCAACGCCTACCTGCCGAGCGACTTCAACTCCCACGTCGGCCGCTTCGACTACAACCTGACGTCGAACCAGCAGTTCTTCGCCCGCGTCAACGTCAACCACGACATGATTGCCGGCACCCCGGCCTTCCCCGACACCAAGCGCCCCGACACCTGGTCGCACCCGTGGGGCGTCGCCGCCGGCCACACCTGGACGATCAGCGACCGCTTCGTCAACAACTTCCGCTACGGCCTCACCCGCGAGGCCTTCACCCAGCTCGGCGACTCGGCGAAGAACGAAATCTTCTTCCGCTTCGTCTTCTTCCCCGTCAACGACTCGCGCACGCTCAAGCGCACGACGCCCGTGCACAACTTCACGGACGACTTCTCGTGGGTGGCGGGCAACCACAGCATCCAGACGGGCGGCAACTTCCGCATCGTCCGCAACCGCCGCACCAGCTTCAGCGGCGCCTTCGACACCGCCTACAGCAACCCCTCCGGCTACACCTCCGGCTCCCTACTCTCGACCCCGATCCGGAGCTTCTACCCGACGAGTTCGCCCCTGCGCCCGCTGAGCGCCCAGAACACGGTCATCCAGAACGCGTCCTCGGCGCTGCTCGGGCGCCTGACGAGCTGGACGGCGCGGCTCACCTACGACAAGGGGGGGAAACTCCTCCCGGCCGGCGCGCCCACCGAGCGCGAGTTCGCCACCGAGGAGTACGAGACCTACGGGCAGGACATCTGGAAGGTCTCGCAGACGCTGACGCTCACCTACGGCCTGCGCTACAGCCTGAGCCGCCCGATCTACGAGACGCACGGGTACGAGACCAAGCCGAACATCGCGCTGTCGGAGTACTTCCGCCGCCGGCTGGCCGCCGCCGAGCAGGGCCAGAACTACATCGAGACGCTCACGATGGATGTCTCCGGCCCGGCCAACGGGAAGGACTACATGTACCCGTGGGACTGGAACAACCTCCAGCCCCGCGTCGGCGTCGCCTGGTCGCCGAATTTCAAGAGCGGCTTCCTCGGCAAGCTCTTCGGCGACAACGGCCGTTCGGTGCTGCGCGGCGGCTTCGCCATGACCAACGACTTCCTCGGCCAGGTGCTGGCGACCCGCTTCGACCAGCTCAACTCGCTCGGCTTCGCGTCGAGCGTCAACAGCCCCTTCAGCTTCTGCAACACGACGACCCACCCGTGCCCGCTCTTCACCGGCTTCAACCAGCCGGTGCGCACGTTCCCGCTCGTGGCCCCGAACATCAGCAACAGCCTGACCTTCCCGCGCGCGCGGCCGGCCGACATGGCCCTCGTCATCGAGACCTCGCTCGACGAGGAGATCAAGTCGCCGACCAACTACATGTGGAACGTCACCTTCGAGCGCCAGCTCCCGAAGGGGCTCGTCGTGCAGGCGTCCTACATCGGGCGGACGGGCCGCGACCTCCTCGTCTCGCGCGACGTGATGATGCCGAACAACCTGCGCGACCCGAAGTCCGGGATGGACTGGTACACGGCGGCCGGGATGCTCGAAGACTTCCGGCGCAACGGCGTACCCGTCAACCAGATTCCGACCATCCCGTACTTCGAGAACCTCTTCGGCAGCATCCCGGGCTTCACCGCGGCCTTCGGCGAGTCGAACGCGACGCGGGGCATCTACGCCGACGCCTTCAACTCCAACGACAACGACTGGACGACGACGCAGGCCGACATCGACTTCACGCTGCTCGACCTGGGGCACCAGGTGCTCTTCTACCAGCCGCAGTACGGCGCGCTCTCCTCGTTCAGCACCGTCGGCAACTCCATCTACCACGGCGGGACGCTCTCCGTCCGCGAGCGCCTCGGCGACGCGCTCACCATGGACTTCAACTACACTTTGTCGAAGTCGATGGACGACGCCTCGGGCCTCCAGACGAGCGGCAGCTACGGCGGGGCCTTCATCATCAACCCGATCCGCCAGCACGACAGTTGGGCGGTCTCCGACTTCGACGTCCGCCACATCATCAACTTCAACTCGGTGTGGCAGCTCCCCGTCGGCCGGAACCACTGGCTCTCGCTCGGCGGCAACCGCTGGGCGAACGGGTTCCTCGGCGACTGGCAGCTCTCCAGCATCTTCCGCTGGAACTCCGGCCAGCCGATCAGCGCGCCCTTCGACGCCTTCACCTGGGCGACCAACTGGAACGTCCAGAGCTTCGGCGTGCGGACGCGGCCCATCCAGGCGTGTGCGACCCGCGGCGACACGCAGGCGCCCAAGCTCTTCGGCTGCAACCCCGACCAGGCGTACCAGAGCTTCCGCAACGCGAGGCCCGGCGAGACCGGCGACCGCAACGTCTTCCGGCTCCCCGGCTACGTCGTCCTCGACATGGGCCTCGCCAAGACCGTCAACATCAGCGAGAACCAGAAGCTCCAGCTCCGGTTCGAGGCCTTCAACGTCACCAACACCCAGCGCATGGGCTCGGTCATCGCGACGCGTGACGGCTACGGGCTGACCGACATCCCGTCCAGCGGCCCCGCGCCGACCAACTTCTCCAACTTCACGGCGATCCAGGGCGACCGCCGCGTGATGCAGTTCGGCTTCCGGTACTCCTTCTAGGAGGCCCCGGCCGCCGCTGCCTGGCGCGGCGCGACTTCGAGCGGGCCGGGGCCTTCGGACTCCGGCCCGCTTCCGTTTTAACCGGCGCCGCAAGATAATGGCCGCACACCTCTCCCGAAGGGGGCCGTGTCCGTGTCCAGACGGATCAACTTCGAGCGGGCGCTCGCCGCCTTCGCCGCGCTGCTCGCCCTCCTCCTGCTGCCCGCGCCGGCCGCGGCACAGGCCGGAGGCCACACGCTCTTCGGCGACCTGAAGGTTGACGAGAGCAGGGCCGAGGGCGTCAGGCCCATCAGCTTCGAAGTCGTCCTCTACGCGGAGGGCGGGGCTTTGCTCAGCCGCCAAGCTGTCAACAACAACAGCCGCTACCGCTTCCTCAATTTGCAGAACGGCCGCTACGACCTCGCCGTCGAACTCGAAGGCGAGGAGATCGGGCGCATACGCGTCTGGGTGCAGTCCGCCTACAAGACCGACCACCGGCAGGACATCAACCTCGAATGGCGCGAGCGGCACGGCGGCGCGCGGCCGCAACGCGCGCAGACCGTCTCGGCCGCGGACTTCTACAAGCGCACGCCCGCCGGCAAAGCCCTCTTCGAGAAGGCGCAGCATGCGCTCGACAACAGGCGTTACGAGGAGGCCGTGTCGCTCCTCGGGCAGCTCGTCGCCGCCGACGCCGAAGATTTCCAGGCGTGGACGGAACTCGGCACGGCGCGGCTCATGCAGGACGACGCGGCCGGGGCCGAAGAGGCTTACCGACGCGCCGCCGCCGCGCGGCCCGGCTTCACGCTCGCGCTCCTCAACCTCGGCCGCCTGCTGTCGGCGCAGAGGAGGTATGCGGAGGCGGTCGAGCCGCTCGCGGGCGCCGTCCGTTCGCGCCCCGACTCGGCGGAGGCCAACTACCTGCTCGCCGAGGCGTACCTGCAAATCAGGAAGGGCTCGAAGGCCGTCGTCTACTTCAACGAGGCGCTCCGCCTCGACCCGCAGGGCAGGGCCGAGGCGCACCTCCGCCTCGCGACGCTCTACAACGCCGCCGGCTACAAAGGCCGCGCGGCCGAGGAGTACCGGAAGTTTCTCGCCAAGCGCCCCGACTACCCGGAGCGCAAGCGGCTCGAACGCTACATCGCAGAGAACACGAAGCCCTGAGCCCGGGCGCACGACCGAGGAGAAACCCTTGATGCGAAACTTAAACGCCCCCCGCCTCCTGCTCCCGACGCTGCTCGCGCTGCTCACCGCGCCCCTGCTCTGCGGCGCGGCGCGCGCCCAGCAGCGCAACGACGCCCTCCGCGACCGCGGCGAGCATACGCTCTACGGCGACATCAAGGTCGAGGGAATCGAGGCCGCGCCGAACGGCTCGCAGAAGCCGCTCAGCTTCGAAGTCCTGCTCTACATCATCAACGGCACCCCCATCGACCGCCAGACCGTGACGAGCAACGGCCGCTACCGCTTCATGAACCTGCGCGACGGCGAGTACGACGTGGTCGTGCTCGCGGAGAACGCGGAGGTCGCGCGCGTGCGCGTCCGCGTCCAGTCGGTCTACAAGAACGACTTCCGGCAGGACATCACGCTCGCGCTGCGCGCCGACGGCAAGCCCGCGCGCGCGCAGACCGTCTCGGCCGCCGACTTCTACAAGCGGACGCCGGCCAACAAGTCTCTCTTCGAGAAGTCGCAGAAGGCGATGGACGAGAAGAAGTACGAAGAGGCGCTCGCGCTCCTCGGGCAGCTCGTCGCCGCCGACCCGAAGGACTTCCAGGCGTGGACGGAACTCGGCACGGTTCACCTCATGCGGAGCGACGCGGCCGAGGCCGAGAAGGCTTACCGACGCGCCGTCGAAGAGCGCCCCGCCTTCGGTCTCGCGCTCCTCAACCTCGGGCGCGTGCTGCTCGCGCAGAAGAAGTTCGAAGAGGCGGTCGGGCCGCTCTCGAAGGCGGTCGAGGCGCAGCCCGACTCCGCGGACGCCAACCTCCTTCTGGGCGAAACCTACCTCCAGCTCAAGAAGGGTTCGAAGGCCGTCCCGCACCTCGAGGCGGCGGCGCGCCTCGGGCGGCCCGAAGCGCACCTGCGGCTCGCGACGCTCTACAACGTCGCCGGCCTCAAAGACCGCGCGGCGGCCGAGTACGAGCAGTACCTCAAGCAGAAGCCCGACGCGCCCGAGCGCAAGAAGATCGAGGATTACATCAAGGAGAACAAGAAGCCGTGAGGCGGCTCGGTCGGAAGAGGTGCGCGCCCTTCATGCTCGCGGCGCTCCTCCTGCTCGCGGCCTGCGCCTCCGTCGCCGCGAAGGAGACGCGCTACCTGACCGGCTCGGCCGCGGACGTGCGGCCGAAGCTCCACGGCCCCGCGTACCACCTGCAGGGCGGTGGCACGGACGTGGCCGCCGCCTTCCAGTGGATGATCGACGAGGTGCGCGGCTGCGCGGGCTGCGGGACGAAGGTGGACGTGGTCGTGCTCCGCTCTTCGGGCGAGGACGGCTACAACGAGTTCGTCTACAAGATGAACGGCGTGGACTCGGTCGAGACGCTCGTCATCAAAGACCGCGCCGACTCGGAGAGCGAGGCCGTCGTCAAAACGGTCTCGGACGCGGAGGTCGTCTTCTTCGCGGGCGGCGACCAGTGCAACTACGTCCGCTACTTCAAGGGCACGGGCGTCGAGCGCGCCGTCGAAGCAGTCCACGCGCGCGGCGGCGGCGTCGGCGGCACGAGCGCCGGCCTCGCCATCCTCGGCGAAGTCTCCTACGACGCCTGCTCCGGCGGCAGCGCCCGCTCGGCCGAATCCCTGCGCGACCCTTACGACAAGGACGTGACCTTCACCTACGACTTCTTCGACTGGCCCCCTTTGCGCGGCTTCATCACCGACACGCACTTCGTCGAGCGCGACCGCATGGGCCGCACCCTCGCCTTCCTCGCGCGCCAGCTCAAAGACAAGAAATACAAGCGCATCACCAGCCTCGCCGTCGAGCGCGAGACCTCCGTGGTCGCCGACCGCCGCGGCCGCGCCCGCGTCCTGGGCAAAGGCCCCGTCTACCTCGTCCGCGCAGACCACCCGCCCGAGGTCTGCGAGCCGGGCCGCCCGCTCACCTACACCGGCTACAAACTCTGGCGCCTCCCCGCCGGCTCCGCCTTCGACCTCACGCGCCTCCCCGCCCGAGGCTTCTACACCGTCACCGTCCGCGACGGCCGGATCGTGGGCGACCCATACTAGGAAGGATGAAGGCGGAAGGATGAAGGATGAAGGGAAGAGAGTTTGAACTTCATCCTTCATCCTTCCGCCTTCATCCTTTCACCTGTGATAGACTCCCGCCATCGTGAGCGAGCGCATCTACCGGGACCCGGTGCACAACATCATCCGGCTGCGGACGGACAGCGCGGAGGGGCGTCTGATGGTGCGCCTCGTCGATTCGTTCGAGGTGCAGCGCCTGCGCCGCATCAAGCAGCTCGGCCTCGCGCTCTTCACCTACCAGGGCGCCGAGCACTCGCGCTTCGCGCACAGCTTAGGCGCGCTCCACCTGATGACGCGCGTGCTCGACCGCCTCGCCGAGCGCTACCGCGTGCCCGAAGAGGCGCGCGCCGCCGCGCGCGCAGCGGCGCTCCTGCACGACACGGGTCACGGCCCCTTCTCGCACGTGATGGAGAAGGTCTTGCACTTCCACCACGAGGAGTGGACGCGACGCGCCGTCCTGAGCGAGGAGACCGAGGTCGGGCAGATCCTCCGCGACTTCTCGCCGGGGCTGCCCGCGGCCGTCGCCTCCATCATCGAGGGCACGTTCCAGCCCGCCTTCCTCGCGCAGCTCGTCTCGTCGCAGCTCGACGTCGACCGCATGGACTACCTCCTGCGCGACTCCCTGATGACGGGCGCGAAGTACGGCTACTACGACCTCGAATGGATCATCAACGCCATCGAGGTCGACGAACGCTCAGACCGCATCTACGTCTCCGCGCGCGGCCTCTACGCGGTCGAGGAGTACCTGCAGGCGCGCTACTATATGTTCCGGCAGGTCTACTTCCACCGGACGCTCCGCTCGGCCGAGGCCGTGCTGCGCTCGGCCCTCAAGCGCGCGCTCGAACTGATCAGCGCGGGCGAGCGGGTCTGGTGTGCGCCGGGCACGGCCTTCGAGAAAGTCCTGCGCCGCGCGCCGCTCGCGCTCTCAGACCACCTCGAGCTGGACGACGCCGAAGTCACCTTCCACATCAAGCAGTGGCAGCGCGCCGAAGACCCGACCCTGCGCGACCTCAGCCGCCGCTTCGTCGGGAGGCGTCTGTTCAAGGCCATCGACCTCGACATGCCCGAGGGCGAGCGCGCCGACTTCCTCGACACGGCCCGCGGCGTCGTCGCGCGCTGCGGCTTCGACCCGGCCTACTACTTCATCGAAGACCACGCGGGCGACGTGCCCTACTACTCCTACTACACGGCCGAGGGCGCCGAGCCGAAGTCGCTCATCTACTGCGAGGACGGCTACGCGCGCCCCCGCGTGCGCGAGATCAGCGAGGTCAGCGACGCCGTGCGCGGCCTGCGCAGCTACCGCCTCTACCGCGTCTGCTTCCCGCCCGAGGTCAAGGAAGAGGTCTACGCCCTCTACCACCGCCACCCGAGCGCCGACGCCGTCGCGAGCTGACCGAACGAGTCGGTACCGCCATGTCAGACCAACGGACGGGACAGCCGAAGCCGCAGGGCCCGAGCCTGCGCGACCTCGTGATGAAGCCGGTCGTGTACAGCGTCCCCGGCATGGACGAGGCCGCGGTCAGGTCGAACCTGAAGTACACGGACGCCGACGACCCGAACCTCCTCATGGACGTTTACGCGCCGCACGGACTCGCGCCGGGCGAGCGGCGCCCGGCCGTTCTCTTCATACACGGCGGCGCCGGCTCGCAGTCGCGCGCGAAGGACTGGGGCATCTTCAACTCCTGGGGGCGTCTCGCCGCCGCTTCCGGCATGGCCGGCGTCACCTTCACGCACAGGCTCGGCTACCCAAAGCCTCTGCTGAAAGAGGCGGAGTCGGACGTGGAGGCCGCCGTCGATTACGTCCGCGCCAACGCCGACGCGCTCGGCGTGGACGGGGAACGCATCTGCCTCGCGGCCTACTCGGGCGGCGGCCCCTTGCTGAGCGCGGCGATGCGCGAGCGGCCCTCCCACGTCCGCTGCCTCGTCGCCTTCTACGCCTTCCTCGACGTGCGGCAGTCGCCGATGCACACGCCCTACGAGCCGGCCGGGACGTTGGAGCGCTTCTCCCCGCTCGCGCAACTCTCGGCGGGCGCGGACGGCCTCGCGCCCCTCTTCGTCGCGCGGGCGGGGCTCGACCAGATACCGACGCTGAACGACTCCATCGACCGCTTCGTCCGCGAGGCGGTCGAGAAGAACGCGGCCCTCGCGCTCTACAACCACCCGGCCGGCGTCCACGGCTTCGACAACCAGACGCCGTGCGAGCGCTCGCGCGAGATCGTCCGCGCCTCGCTCGACTTCATGCAGGCACACCTCGGTTTGAGGAGGGACAAGTAGCGCCGTGCCCGACATGCTCGTCAACCTCCTGCGCGTGCCGCCGTGTGAGCCGGCGCTCGAAGGGCTGCGCGCCGCGGGGCTGGTCGTGCGGCGCGCGCGGCCGTGGGAGCTGACGCAGGTGCGCGCGTTCGTGCGGGACAACTTCAGCCGGGCCTGGGCGGACGAGATTTCGGTCGGGCTGGTCAGCCAGCCGGCGACGGTCTTCGTCGCGCTGCGCGAAGGGCGTCTCGTCGGCTTCGCGGCCTACGAGTGCACGCGCAAGAACTTCTTCGGCCCGACGGGTGTCATAGAAGAGGAGCGCGGGCGCGGGCTGGGGCGCGCGCTGCTGCTCGCGGCGCTACGGGCCTTGCGCGAGCTGGGTTATGCTTACGCCGTCATCGGCGGCGTCGGCCCCGCCGAGTTCTACGAGCGCACCTGCGGCGCGCGACTCATCCCCGACAGCTCGCCCGGCGTCTACGCAGACCCTTTGCGCCCCGACCCGAAAGAGTAAATGAAGTTTCGACTCGCCCTCCTCGTCTTATTCATCGCACTCCGGCCGGCTCACGCCGCGCCAGCGCAGGACGACCGCCGCGTGAGCGTCGCCCTGCTCGACATGGGCGGCACGCCGACGGCCTCGCGCGTGGCGGAGCGGCTGTCGAAGGCGTTGGCTTCGGTCAAGGTCAAAGGGGCTTCGCTCGCGCCGCTCGACCGGGGGATGAGCGCCGCGGCGGCGCGCGGCGTGGGCTACGCGGGCTCGCTCAACCTGACGCTCGCAGAGGCGCGCACGCTCGGCGCGGCGGTGGGGTGTGACTTCTTCGTCACGGGCGACGTGCAGACCGTCCGCCGCTCTTCGTCCGCGCGCCCGGTCTACTACGAGGCTTACGCCTCCGTCTTCGTCGTGAGCAGCCGGACGGGGCGGCTCGTCGTCTGGGAGCGGCCCGCGGCCGAGGCGGGCACCGCAGCGGAGGCCGAAGCCGCGCTGCTCGCCGCTTTAGATAAGAGCGCCGTGCTCTACGCCGGGGCCGTCGCCGTCGAGGCCGAGCGCGAGGAGCGCGAGCGCTTCGACCCGCCCGACGCCGCACACGCCCCCGTCATCGACCTCTCGACCGACGAGGGCGCGGCCGCCAATAAAGATTTGCGCGAGCCCGCGCCCTTCCGCCGCCTGCGCCCTGCCTACACGGACGCCGCCTCGCGCGCGGAGGCCGAGGCGACCGTGGACGCTCTGGTCGACATCGGCGCCGACGGCGAAGTCTCGGACGTGCGCGTCGTGCGCTGGGCCGGCTTCGGCCTCGACGAAGAGGTCGTCTCGACCGTCAGGCGGATGCACTTCCGCCCCGCGCAGCGCGAGGGCGAGGCCGTGCCCGTCCGCGTCCTTCTGCGTTATAACTTCCGCAAGCCGCCGAAGTCGTAATACACTTTTTAGTTGAGGGTGTAGGATGAGGAAGTTAACCACAGAGACACAGAGACACAGCTTGAAGTCTGTTGTCTTCAAGCTGTGTCTCTGTGTCTCTATGGTTAATCTCTTCTTGCTCCTGCTGCTCGCACCGGTAGGTGGCGCGCGGCGGGCCGAGTACGCCTCGACGCCCGAGGGCCGTCTGCGCATCTTCGACGAGGTCTGGGAGCAGGTCAGCGAGCGCTACTTCGACCCTTCGTTCCACGGCGTCAACTGGCAATCCGTGCGCGCGGAGCTGCGGCCGCGCGCGGCCGAGGCCCGCGGGCAGACGGAACTCTACGCCCTCCTGCGCCGGATGCTCGGCAGCCTCCGCGACCCGCACACGCGCGTCTACGCGCCCGGCGAGAGCACGGACTGGCGCGTGCACCGCTACGTCTCAATCGGCGTCGGCGTGCGCGAGCTGGGCGGGCAGGTCGTCGTCACGGACGTCGAGCGCGACACGCCCGCGCGGCGCGCCGGCCTGCGCGCGGGCGACGCCGTCCTCGCGCTTGACGGCGAGCCGGTCATGTCGCTCCTCGCGCGCAGGCTGACCGAACAGAGCGCGCCCGACTCGGCCTCGGCCCGCCTCGTCGCCGTCGCGCACCTCTTCGACGGCGCGCCCGACTCGTACGTGCTCGTGACCTACGTGCGCCCCGGCGACCGGAAGGAGCGCGAGGCGACGCTCCGGCGCGAGCCGCGCCTGCGCCTGCCCTCGTTCGAAGTCGAGGGCGAGGAGCACGGCGTCCGGCTCGTGCGCTTCAACATCTTCACGCCCGAGGTCGCGGCGCAGTTCGCGCGCGCTTTGAAGGGCGAGCTGCGGGGCGCGCGCGCGCTCGTCATCGACCTGCGCGACAACGGCGGCGGCGAGACGCAGTCGATGGCCGACCTCGCCTCGACGCTGCTGCCGCCGGGGTTGAGCCTCGGCCGCTTCACGGATCGCACGGGCGCCGTCTGGCTCGAACCCTACACGCGCGCGGCGCTCGTCTCGACGCCCGACACGTTCGAGCGCTTCGGCCGCCCCCTCGTGCTGCTGACGGGCGCGCGCACGGCGAGCGCGGCCGAGGTCTTCGCCGCCTCTTTGCGCGAGACGAACCGCGCGTCCGTCATCGGCGAGCAGACCTGCGGCTGCGTGCTCGGCATCCGCCGCCGCCACCGCCTGCCCGACGGCGGCGTCCTCGACGTGAGCGAGATGGACTACCACACGGCCTCGGGGACGCGCCTCGAAGGCTCGGGCCTGCGCCCCGACGTCATCGTCGAACCCACCCGCGAAGACCTCCGCCACGGCCGCGACCGCGCCCTCGAACGCGCCCTGGAGATTCTGCAAGACGCGAAGGAGAGACAGTAGGCGGCAGGCAGCAGGCAGTAGATTTAGAAGCGGCGCGCCCGACCGGAAGGTTGAGACGCGCCGCTTCTGTTTCTCTACTCTCTACTGCCTGCTGCCTACTGTCTACTTCTTCCTGTCGAGATCGAGGAGCGCTTTGAGGGCGCGCTTGAGGGCTTCGTCGTTGTTCTCTCGCTCAAGCTCTTTGAGTTCCTCCGGCGTGGCGTTGCTGACCTTCTGCCAGAGGGCGTCGCGGGCGCGGACGTACTCTTCGGGGAGCGCGCGGCCGCAGTAGTTGCAGGCGGGGCTGCCGAGCGCGAGCAGTCGCCGCCTGCAGTGCGGGCAGAAGCGGATGTCGGGCGCCTCGCGCGGGCCGACGGCCGCCCCGCAGTTCGGGCACTTCGCCGCCCCCTCTCCCATCACGCCCTGGCAGTAGTCGCAGGTTCGGCTCATCTTTTAGGACGCGAACGGTGGGGTTTGGCTTTGGTTAGCTTTACCTCGGCGGGGTCTACGGTGGGGGAGGCCGTCGGCGGCGTCACCCCGGGCGGTAAGACCCAAAGCTCGACGGTCAACTCTTCGCGGAAGCCTGCGTTGAGCGTCATGATGCGGCCGGCCTCGACGTGACGGTAGCCGCTGACGTAGCCTTTGGCGCGGTTGCAGCGGCGCAACGCCTCGCCCGCCCTGCCGCGCCTCCCGCCGTAGCAGAAGATGTAGCCCTTCGCCGACGGTTCGAGCTGCATCTCGATGGCGAAGTTGTCGAGCCGCGCCTTCTCGTCGCCCCAACGAATGTTGCCGTACTCGTCGAGCTTTCGGTCGTACGGCCGGGCCGGCGTCCCCGCCGCGACGCCGGAGTAGAACAGAGCAAACAGCACGAGGAGAAGCGTTGTCCGCATCATTCGCTTCACACCGCGGGCGCGGCCGCCCGGACTCAGGCGGCCGTGCCGCAGTTGCCGCAGAACTTCGTGCCCGGCGGCAGGGGGTTGTTGCAGTTCTTGCAGGCCTTCGGCTCGACCGACTGGCCGCAGTTGTTGCAAAACTTCGAACCCGCCGGCACCTGCGCCTGACAGTTCGGGCACTGCACGCCCGCGGCCTGCTGCACCTGCGTGTTCGCGCCGCAGTTGCTACAGAACTTCGCGCCCGCGGGGTTGGGCGTCTGGCACTTCGGGCACGGCACCATCTGCGGGGCCGCGCCGCCCTGCCCGCCGCCCTGCTGTCCCTGCCCCTGCTGTCCCTGACCGCCGCCGAAGGCGTTCGCCATCATCTGCCCGTAGCCGAAGCCCATCCCTAAGCCCATGCCCGTCCCGGCGGCGCCGCCCGGCTGCTTCGCCGCGTCGGGCATCGACTCGGCCGCCTTGTACTGCATGTAGCGACCCATGTCGCCGAGCGCGGACATCGAGGCGCGCTCGTCGATCTTCTTCTGCACCTCCTCGGGCGGCGTGATGGCGGAGATGAGCATGTCCACCAGCTCGAGCCCCTGCTTGCTGAAGTCTTCGGCGACGCGCGCCTTCACGCCCGCGGCCAGCTCGTCGTAGTAGGCCGGGAGGTCGAACAGCGTCTTCACGTTCTCGCCGAGCAGGTCGGTGAGGCGCGAGACGATGATGTCACGCAGGTAGTCGCCGAGCTGCTGCGTCGAGACTAAGCCCCGCGTGCCGACGATTGAAGCGACGAAGAGCTGCGGGTCTGCGACGCGGAACGAGTACTTGCCGAAGGAGCGCAGCCGCACCATATAAAGCTCGGTGTCGCGGAAAGGGATCGGCTCCTTCGTGCCCCACTTCATGTCCTGGAACGTGTGGCGCGCGACGAAGACGACCGAGGCCTGGAAGGGCGACGTGCCGCCGAAGGGGAGCGAGAGCAGCCGCGACAGCAGCGGCACGTTCATCGTCGTCAGCGTGTGGCGGCCGGGGCCGAACGTGTCGAGCGCCTTGCCGTCGCGGAAGAAGACCGCCGACTGGTTCTCCTGCACGATGAGCTGCGCGCCCATCTTGATGTCGGTCGCCCCCTGCGGCGGGACGCGCGCCACGATCTGCTGCCCCGTCTGGTCGAAAAACTGTATGACTTCGATTGCCATTTACGCTCCTTGAGTTAGTAGGCAGTAGGCAGTCGCTCCGCGTGACGGAAGTTGAAGGACTGAACAGAGTTCATGCCAGTACGGCTTTCAACTGCCTACTGCCATCTGCCTACTGCCTACTTCCTTATCCTGACGTTTCCGTTGACCACCTTCACGTTGAGCGGCGCGCCGCCGCCGCCGAGTTCGGCCTCGACCTTCTGTCCCGAGCCGCGCCTGTCCGCCTTCAGCGGGAGCGCCGCGTCGACCTCGACGTGGCCGTTCGTCGAAGCCGCCGTGAGGTCTACCTCCGGCTCGCCGTTCAGAGAGACCTCAAGGTCGCCGTTCACCACGGAGAACTCCTGCGCCTCTTCGTGGCGGCCGGCGTACGTGACGCTCGTCTTGCCGTTGACGACGCGGCTGTGCACCGCGCCGTTCGAGCTGACGTTGACGCTGCCGTTCGCGACGTTCAAGTCCACGTCGCCGTCGAACTCGCTGATTTTGATGTCGCCCTTCTGCGTGGAGAGCTGGAGCTTGCCCAGGCCCTTGCGCGGGACGGTGATCTCGTAAGAGACGCTGACCGGCCCGCCCGGCGCGGCGGCGCCGAAGAGCGTCACGCCCTCTTCGGACTCGGCCGCGAGCACGCGGGCCGCGGCGCGCTCCTGCACGCTCCCGCCGTGCTTGACGACCTTGACGACGGCCGCGTCCGTGTCTTCGGAGCCGACGACCGTCACGTTCCCCGCGACGACGTGCGCCGCGAACGACCCGTCGGAGTCGAGATTGAAGGTGCGTGTGATGGTCGTATCGTCGCCCGAGACGACCGCGCCCGACTCGTCGAGCGGGAGCGGCACGCCGTGCGCCTTCAAAGCCTCCTGTATGCGCTGGCCGAGGTCGGACGGTATCTCCGGCATGTCGGGAATCGGAGGCACGTCGGGCGGCGCGGGTGCGCCGGGCGGCGGTGGGCCGGTCTTCACCACCCTGATGACCGTGCCAGCGTGCGTCGCGCGCCACCAGAGGAAGGCCGCGGCCGAGGCGAGCCCAGCGCCGAGCACGAAGACCGCGAGCAGCGCGGCGACCCAAAGCCCCCTGCGCTTCGGCGCGGGCCGCGGCGGGCCGCCGACCGCGAGCGGCCTTGAGCCGAACGGCTCGCCGACGAGCGCGGTCGTCGGCTGACTCGCTTGCGGATGATACTCGGTCGGGCGCTGCCCCGCGACGGAGTCCGTCGGCCCGCCGCCCGCGCCGAGCGGCGAAGTGCCCGCCAGGGGGGCCGCGACGCCGGCCTGCGCGCCGGCGCCGAAGAGCTGCGTCGGCGCTTCGCCCCCCACGGCCGAACCCACGGGCGTCCCGCAACGCCGGCAGAACTGCTGCCCCCCGTACAACTCCGCGCCGCAGTTTGGACAACTCTCTTGCATAGGAAGGGTGTTGGGTGTTGGGTGTTAGGTTTTGGGTTATGTCTTATACCAACACCCAGAACCTAACACCCAGCACCCCTTCAGCTAAACATCGGCTGCCCCTGCGTGTTGTCGGGGCCGAAGGTTTCGATGGCGCGGTAGCGCTGGTCGAAGGTCTGGTTGAGATCGTCGGCGGCGCGCTCCAGCTCCGAGGCCGCCGCCTTGAGTCCGTCGGCCGTGGAGCCCTTGGACGAAAGCTCTCGGGCGTGGCGCTCGAACGCCTCGACCTTCTCGACGAGCGCGAGGTCGAACTGATAGATGCGGTCTAACTGCGGCTCCTCGATCTTGACGGCGTCGAAGAAGCCCGCGTAGCCGTAAGTGGCGAACCGCACGCGGTTCTCGATCTGGTCGAGCTTCTTCAGGACGCGGTCGACGGGGCCGACCTCGAAGAGGCGGCCCGTGGACGACAGCTCGCGCATCACGTCGTTCAGGGGCTGCTTGGCGGCGCGGAGGCGCTCGGCCAGGTGCTCGCGGTGCAGCTTGTCGGCGTCGCGGCGCCGCTCCTTGGCGACGTAACCCGAGTAGCCCGGAATCTTGTCGCCCAAACGTTCAAGCCAGTTTCGCTGATCGCTCATCTTTGTCTCCAGAAGGGGTGCTGGGTGTTGGGTTTTAGGTGCTGGGTTCTTGCCTTTAACCAACACCCAGCACCCAACCCCCAAAACCCATACCCAGTACGCTGCCGCGCGGCGCGGGGTTCTCGGGCGAGGATTCTAACACCGAGGGCGGGGCGGATAGTAGTTGCGCCGCCGACGCGCCGCCTACTATTATACGCGCGACAGCAATCTCCCAAGCCGCCCGAACAATTTCAGGAAACTATGAGCGCCGAAAACGAGACGCCGAACGCCGCGCCCGCGCAAGCAGGCAAGTACGTCTACTGCATCATCGAGACGAAGGAGCCGCGCAGTTTCGGCCCCATCGGCATCGGCGGCCGCGGCGACGAGGTCTACACCGTCCACCACGACGGGCTGGCCGCGGTCGTCTCGAACACGCCGATCCAGGTCTACGACCCGACGCGCGAGAACGTCTTCGCGCACGAGCAGGTGAACGAGACCGTCATGCGCGAGTTCACCGTGCTCCCGATGGCCTTCGGCGTCCTGTTCCGCACCGAAGACGACATCATGGAGCTGATGCGCGGCACCTACGACGCGCTGCGCGACGTGCTGGCGAAGATGGCCGGCAAGGTCGAGTTCGGCCTGAAGGTCAACTGGGATCGCGAGCGCGTCATCACGGAGCTGGAGGAGGAGAGCGAGGAGATTCGGAACCTCAAAGAGCAGATCACCTCGCGCGGCGGCTCGACCTACTTCGCGCGGATGCAGTTGGGTCGGCTGGTCGAGACGGCCCTGGCGGAGAAGTCGGACGCGTACGTGCGCGAGGTCTACGACTACCTGCGCGACACGGCCGTCGCCTCGCGCGCCAACAAGCCCATCGGCGACAAGATGATTATGAACGCGGCCTTCCTCATCGAGCGCGACCGCGAGCAGGAGTTCGACGCCAAGGTCAAGGAGATCGCCGCCAAGTACGAGGGCAAGCTCTCCTTCAAGTACACGGGGCCGTGGCCCCCCTACAACTTCGTCCACATCCGCCTGAAGCTGGAGCGCGGCGAGGGCGCCGCCTGAACGGCGGAGGAGTTTTATCGTGCGGAATCCGCTCTGTGCATTCCAAGGCTGGTGGCGCGGGAAGCTGGAGCGCGCCGAGGCGAGCGGCGGCTGGTCAGTCTTCTGGTTCTTCATGACGACCGGCCTGCTCTGGAGCCTCTTGATGTTTACCCTCACGAGCGCCTACGGGTTCCTGAGCGGCGACACATACAAGTACCTGTCGGTACAGCATCGGCTCTTCATCGACTTTGTCGGTGGCATGTTCTTCGGCTTTATCATGTGGCTGCTGCACCTGTCGCGGCGCGCCGGCCGCCCCGCCGCGCGGCGCTGAACCGAGACCGCAAGAGACGAAGCCATGTTCCTGATTGACGACATCCTGCTGGCGCCGGTGAATGGGTTCAAGTTCATCATGCGGCAGATTCAGCAGCTCGCCGACAAGGAGTTGAACGACGAGTCGGTCATCAAGGAACAGCTCCTCGAGCTGCAACTGCGCTACGAGCTGGAGGAGATATCCGACGAGGACTACGCCGAGGCCGAGCGCGAGCTGTTCGCGCGCCTGCGCACCATCAAGGCCCGGCAGCTCGAAGCCCTGGGCCAGGTGCACACCGCCGACACCTCCTCGATGGTCATCGAGTCCGGCGGCGACGAGGCGGGCGGCGACTTCTACGAACCCGGCGGCGGGCGCTGAAAGAATTTTTTGATTTTTGATTTGGAGAGGCGCGGGGTTCGTTCCATGGCTTCAGTCGCAAATCAAAAATCAAAAATCAAAGATCAGAAACTCCCCTTCCCCCCGACGCGCTACCTCTTCTTCGGCGGCAAGGGCGGCACGGGCAAGACGACGGCCGCCGCCGCCACCGCGCTCGCGCTGCTCGACGCGGCCGCGCCCGCCGAGAGCCTCCTCCTCTTCTCGACCGACCCCGCACACTCCCTCTCCGACAGTCTTGACGTTGAGGTCGGCGACCGCATGGCCGAGGTCGCGCGGCGCGGCCGGCGCGCGGACGCCCCGCGCCTCTTCGCGCGCGAGATGGACGCGGCGGCCGCGCTCGAAGAGTTCAAGGGCAGGCACCGCGCGGTGCTCGCCGAGATCGCCGACCGCGGCACCATCCTCGACGAGGCGGACATCAACGACCTGCTCGACCTCTCCTTGCCCGGCATGGACGAGGTGATGGCGCTCTTCGAGCTGAGCGAGGTCGAGCGCGCCGGCCGCTTCGCGCGGGTCGTGGTGGACACGGCCCCGTCGGGTCACACCTCGCGGATGCTGCGGCTGCCGGAGGTCTTCGCGCGCTGGGTCGGCGCGCTCGACGTGATGTCGGAGAAGCACCGCTACATGGTCGCGCACTTCGCGCGCCGCGGCCACGTGCGCGAGGACGAGGTCGACCTTTTCCTGCGCGACCTCGCGGCGCGCGTCGCGGCGGTGCGCGCGATGCTCTTCGACCCCGCGCGCGCGAGCTTCGTCCTCGTCACCATCCCCGAGGCGATGGCCTTCGAGGAGACGGCGCGCTACTTCGAGTCTCTGCGCGCCGAGGGCGCACCCGTCACGGACATCGTCGTCAACCGCGTCGAGCGCGGGCACAGGGCCTGCCCCTTCTGCCGCGCCCGCGCCTCGATGCAGACGCGCTGGCTCGACGCGACCGACAAGGAGTTCAAGACGCTGCGCCGGCACCGCGTCCCGCTCTTCCCTTCCGAGGTGCGCGGGACGAAAGCGCTGCGCGAATTCGCGCGCTACTTGTGGGAAGTCACAGGCGGAAGCCCGACCGTAAGGGAGGGCGTACGTCTCCCTTCAAAGCGCATGATGGATGACGTACGCCCTCCCTTACGGTCGGGCTTCCGCCTCGAACCGAAGCGGCTTGTCATCTTCGGGGGGAAGGGCGGCGTGGGGAAGACGACAGCGGCGGCGTCTTATGCGCTCGCGCTCGCGGAGACAGACCCTCGGTCTCGCGTGCTCGTCTTCTCGACCGACCCGGCGCACTCGCTCTCCGACAGTTTTAATGAACAGGTCGGCGAGTTGAAGAGGGGCTTGGCGGGCGCGCCGAATTTGGACGCGATGGAGCTCAACCCGGCGGCGCGCTTCGAGGAGCTGAAGGAGCGCTACCGGCGCTGGACGGACGAGCTGTTCGAGTCCTTGACTGGCGGCTCGCGCTGGGAGGTGAAGTTCGACCGCGAGGCGATGCGCGAGCTGGTCGCGCTCGCGCCGCCGGGGATAGACGAGATCGCCGCCCTCTCCACCGTCAGCGACCTCATCGACGAGGGGGAGTATTCGACCATCGTCCTGGACACCGCGCCGACCGGTCACCTCCTGCGCTTCCTCGAACTGCCCGAGGTGGCGCTCGCGTGGGTGCGGACTTTCATCAAGCTGCTCCTCAAATACAAGAACGTGGTACGCTGGGGCGGCGTGGCCGAGGAGCTGGTCGCGCTCTCGAAAGCGATCAAGCGCGTCGCGGCGCTGCTGACGGACGCCGAGAGTTGCGAGTTCGTCGGCGTCGCCATCCCGGAGCGCCTGAGCCTCGAAGAGACGGCGCGCCTCGCCGCGCGACTCGAAGCCTTGCGCGTGCCCATGCGCCGCCTCGTCGTCAACAACGTCCTCTCGGAAGAGGCCGCGCGCGCCTGCGACTTCTGCGCGGCGCGGCGCAAGGCCCAGACGCCGGTCGTCAGGGAGTTCGGCCGAAGACTCCCCGGCGTCGAACTCTTCCTCGCGCCCGAGCGCCCCGGCGAGGTGCGCGGCCGTGACGGTTTGCTCGAACACTTCCGCGGCTGGCAACGAATTTAATTTGAAATTCCGATGAGCGAGAGGAAGAGTAAAAGAAGTCAGAATCAAGCGGACGAATGGCGCGGCCTGTACGTCTACTGCGTCGGGGAGCGCGAGGCGCTGGCGCCGCTCTTCGACGCCGCGCTGCCCGAAGCCATCGAGGACGAGTATAAGCTCGGAGCCGTCGAGGCCGGAGGCCTGGCGGCGGTTGTGAGCGCGGTGCCGCTGGACGTTTACGGCGAGGGCGCGCTCGAAGCACGCCTCTCGGACGCGACGTGGACGGCGACGCGCGCCCTGCGGCACGAGCGCGTGGCCGAGCACTTCGCGCGCCGCGCGGCGGTCGTGCCGCTACGCTTCGGCGCCATCTACCTGCGGCGCGAGGGCGTCGAGTTGATGCTCGGGGAGCGGGCCGCGCAGTTCCGCGAGGTGCTCGCGCGGCTCGGGGGGCGAGAGGAGTGGGGCCTGAACGTCTACGTCGAGCGCGCGCGTCTGCGCGAGGAGGTGACGCGCCTGAGCGCGCGTCTGCGCGAGATGGCCGAGCGCGCCGACGCCTCGACGCCGGGTCAGGCGTATCTGCTGCGCAAGAAGATCGAAGGTTTGCGCGACGAGGAGGCTCGGGCCGAGACGCGCCGCGTCGCGCGCGAGGTCGAAGAGACGCTCGGAGAAACATGCGACGGCGCCGTGCGTTTGCGCGTGCTCAAGGACGAGGCGACCGAGCAGGGCGAGTTGGCCGCGCGCCTCGCCTTCCTCGTCTCCGCGGAAGCCTTCGGCGATTTCCGCGCCGCCGCCGAGGGGCTGGCCGAACGCTACACGCCGCTCGGCTTCCGCTTCGAGCTGACCGGCCCCTGGCCCGCGTACAACTTCGCGGTGGCGGAAGAAAGGCAGGTGTAAAGGGGTGCTGGGTGCCGGGTGCCGGGTTCTAGTCAAAACCAGAACCCGGCACCCGGCACCCGACACCCTTCCCAGATGGCAGACGAAGAGTTTGAGCTTGACGAGGAAGAGGAGCTGTCGCTGCTGGAGACGCTCGACCACGTGCTCGACCGAGGGCTGGTCATCGCGGGCGAGGTGACGATTGCGGTGGCGGACGTCGACCTCGTCTACCTCGGCCTGAACCTCCTGCTCGGGTCGGTCGAGACGGTCGACCGCGTGCTCGGCGAGCGCGAGCGGCGCGTGGAGCTTCTGAGCCGGCGCGCGAAGCCTTCGGGCGGGTGAGGATGAGTCTGTACGTCTACTGCCTCGGGGATGATTTAAGCGGGGCCGCGTTCGAGGGGCTGGCCGGCGTGGGCGGCGCGCGCGTGCGCGTGTTGAGTCTGGGCGTGCTCTCGGCCGTGGTGAGCGAGGCGGAAGAGGGCGCGACGAACGTCGACGCCGAGAACCTGCGGGCGCACAACCGCGTGAACGCGGCGGCGCTCGCACACACGACGCCGCTCCCCTGCCGCTTCGGCACGCGCGCCGCGCCCGAGCGCCTCGGAGAGTACGTTACGTCGAACGAGACCGCCCTCGCCTCCGCGCTCGCGCGCGTGCGCGGGTGCGTCGAGATGAGCGTTAAGTTGTTGGAGAAGTCGGAAGTCGGAAGTCGGAAGTCGGAAGTTGAGGGCGACGCGGTCGGCACAGCACCGAGCGCGGCGGGCGCGGGCACGGCGTTCCTTCTGAAGAAGCGGCGCGAGCTTCTGGGCGAGGAGGGCGCGCGGCGTCGCGCGGAAGAGGCGGCGGCGTGGCTCGCGTCGGGCGTGGGCGAACTCGCGCGCGAGACGGCCGCGCGGCTGAGTCCTTCCGAGGCCATCTTCGTCCGCGCCGCACACCTCGTCGAACGCGCGCGCGTCGAAGAGTACCGTGACCGCTTACGTACACTCGCCGCCGCACGGCCTGATTTAAGATTACTCACCAGCGGCCCCTGGCCTCCCTACAGCTTCAGCGACATTAAACAGTAGGCAGCAGGCAGATGGCAGTAGGCAGTCGCCCCGCGTTTCGCAAGTTGAGAGATTGAATCGCGACTTCCGCCGGAAGGTTTTCAACTGCCTACTGCCATCTGCCTACTGTCTGCTTTCCAAATCCGTCTGCTACAATACGCGCCACCGAAATCAGTTGTGGACACTTCGAGCGCGGACAAGGTACTCTTGTGGAGCATTCCCCCCTTGATTCCCCAACCCCGGCCGAGCCGGAGGTCGAGACCGAGCACACGGCGGAGTTCGTCGCGGAACTCCGGCGCGTGGCCGACCGGCTGCCCGAGCGCGTCAACATCGACGCCGCGTCGGTCGAGCAGGGCCTGGCGAAGCTCGTCCTGACGCTCATCGAACTCATCCGGCGGCTGCTCGAAAAGCAGGCCGTCCGCCGGATGGAAGGCGGCGGGCTCGCGCCCGAGCAGGTCGAGGAACTCGGGCTCGCGCTGATGAAGCTCGAAGAGAAGATGGCCGAACTCAAAGAGCACTTCGGCCTGCAAGACGAAGAGTTGAATATCGACCTCGGGCCGATAGGTAAGTTGATCTGAGCTGCCCAACGGAGAAACGCTAATTGTCTAGCGAGAGAACGAGCCTCATCACGGCGCGCCCGCCGGGGCTGGTCGACGTGCTCGACCGGATTCTGGACAAGGGGTTGGTCATCGCCGGCGACATCAAGGTCTCACTGGCGAACGTCGAGCTGCTGACGTTGCAGATACGCCTGCTCGTCTGCTCCATCGACAAGGCCGAGCAGATCGGCCTGAACTGGTGGCGCTACGACACGAACCTGACGACGCGCGCGGCCGTCGCCGAGGCCGAGAACGCCGAGCTGCGCGAGCGCGTGGCCGCGCTGGAGCGCGAGCTCAGGCAACTCAGCGAAGCGCCCGCGCGCTCTGAAAGCGTGGCGCGCGGCGCGAAGTCGCGGGCGTCGCGCAAAGGAAGGAAGTAGGGTGGTGGGTGCTGGGTGCTGGGTGCTGGGTTAAACCCCGGTTCTTCCCCAGCACCTAGAACCCAGAACCCAGAACCCAGTTTCACGAAGAGAGGAACCGTTCAAATGGCTGTTGAGAGGGCACCCGGCGGAACCAGCCTGATTGACGTGCTCGACCGCGTGCTGGACAAGGGCATCGTCATCGACGCGTGGGTCCGCATCTCGCTCGTCGGCATCGACCTGATCACGGTCGAGGCGCGCGTCGTCGTCGCCTCCATCGACACTTATCTCAAGTACGCCGAGGCCGTCGGCCTGACGCCCGCCGTCTCGCGCCCGGCCATGACGCCCGGCGGCGCCGAGCCGCTCGCCGACACCGGCCGCTCCCGCGTCTCGGTGGACGTGGACAGGAGTTGAGGGGAGTAGGCAGACGGCAGTAGGCAGTTGAGAGTCCGGCCGCGAAAGGCCGGAGTGAAAATTCACCTCTCTTAACGCGGAGCGACTGCCTGCCGCCAACTGCCTACCGCCTACTGTTCTATGGAACACCGCACGGCAGAGCTCGCGCAGGCGTTCGCGGCCCCGGCCGAGGGGGCGCGGGGCCTTTTGTCTCTGCACCAGTACGAGCTGCTCTTCGAGATGACGACGCAGCTCCTCGCGGCGCAGAGCCTCGACGAGCAGACCTCGCTCGTGCTCGACACTTTGACGGCCGGGCTGGGCTGCGCGTCCGCGGCCGTCGCCCTGGTCGAGCGGCCCCGCGGGGTCTTGCGCGTGCGCGCCGCCGCCGGGTTCGCCGACGACGAGGCGCTCGCGGGGCTCGAGCTGCCGCTCGACTCGAACGCGCCGCAGGTGCGCATCGTGCACGACGGGAGGCCCGCCTGGCTCGCGCGCACGGACGAGGCGGCCGCGGAGTTCCTCAGACAGCTCGGGGCGCAGACGGACGTGCTCGCGCTCCCGCTCTTCGGCGGCCATCTCCACGCGGAGCCGCGCGCCGCGGGCGAGACGACGACGGGCGGGCTGCGCGGCGAGGGCACCGAGCGCTTCTGGCTCCCGCAGTCGCTCTCGACCGGCGCGCTCTACGTCGGCGCGCGCCGCGAGGAGTTGGCCGGGACGCGGCTCGACCTGCTCACGCGCTACGCCGACCGCATCGGCGCCATCCTCTCGCACACCGCGCACGTCGAGCGTTTGAGTTCCTCCGTCCGCAAGCTCCAGCGCGAGCGGCAGTGGGTCGAGTCGATCATGAAGTCGGTGGCCGACCCCATCGTCCTCACCAACATGGACAACGAAATCCTCCTCCAGAACCGGCGCGCCGAGGAGCTCTTCAGCGACCGCCGCGACGCGAGCGAGGGCAAGCGCCGCGCGCTGGAGATGAACGACCTGCTCTTCTCGGCCTACCTGTCGAGCGCGGCGGTCGCCTCCGAGGAGGTGGTCGGCCGCGACCTCATCCTCGTCGACCCCATCGAGGGCGCGGACATTCACTTCGAGGTCATCTCGACGCCCGCCCTCAACGGCCGCGGCGAGCGCATCGGCCTCGTCTCCATCTTCCGCGACGTGACCGACCTGCGCCGCGCGAACGAGGAGCTGGCCCGCAACTTCGTCAAGCTCCAGCAGGCCGAGAGTGAGGCGCGGCGCGAGCGCGACCGCCTCGACCTCATCCTCGAACACGTCGGCCAGCCCATCGCCGTCTGCGACACCTCGGGCAAGTTCATCCTCTTCAACCAGCGCGCCGAGCTGCTCTTCCAGGAGCGCGAGGAGATGCCGTGGCCGGCCCTGCGCGCCGTGCGCAACAACTCGGTCAAGCTCACGTCCTTCATCTCGGCCCTCGCCTCGGGCGCCGAGTCGGGCCGGCAGGCCGAGATCGAACTCATCGACCCCGAGACTTCGAACCGCCTCCCGATGGAGATCACCTCGGCCGAGGTGGCGGACGCGAAGGGGCAGGTGACGGCCGTCGTCTCGGTGCTCCACGACCTCTCCGAGATCCGCGAGCTCGAGAGGCGTCGGGTCGAGCAGCAGCTCTTCGAGTCGGAGAAGCTGGCCGCGGTCGGGCGCCTCGCGGCCTCCATCGCGCACGAGGTCAACAATCCTTTGGAGGCCATCAAGAACTCGCTCTACCTGCTCACGACGGGCAAGGACATGGAGAAGAACTCCAAGTTCCTCGAAGTCGCGCGCAAGGAGACCGAGCGCGTCTCGCACATCATCCGCCAGATGCTCGGCTTCGCCCGCCGCTCGGGCGAGGTCGAGTGGGTCGAGCCGAACCAGCTCATCGAGGAGACGCTCATCCTCGTCGAGAAGAAGATGAAGCAGGCGCGCGTCGAGGTCGTCCGCCACTTCGACCCGCAGCTCCCGAAGATCCGCGCGCGCCCCGACCAGCTGCGGCAGGTCTTCCTCAACCTGCTCTTGAACGCGCAGCAGGCGATGGAGAAGGGCGGGCGCATCAGCGTGCGCACTTCCGTCTACGAGCAGGCTTTGCAGCCGACCGTCTCCGTTCAGATCAGCGACACCGGGCGCGGCATCTCCGAGTCAGACCTCGCGCGCATCTTCGAGCCCTTCTTCTCGACGCGCTCGAAGGGGACGGGCCTGGGCCTGTGGGTCACGCAGGACATCGTGCGCCACCACGGGGGCCGGATCGAGGCGACGAGCGAGGAGGGCGTCGGCACGACCTTCAACGTCATCCTCCCCGTGGACTCGCCGACTCTTTCGGAGGCCGATGGCGGAAAGAAGCTCTGAGAGGGGCGCGGCGCCCGCCGGCCGCGCGGCCCCGCGGCGCCAGCACCTCCTCGTGGTGGACGACGAGGAGAACGTGCGCATCACGACCGCGGCCATCCTCGAACAGGAGGGCTACGAGGTGGCGACCGCGTCGGACGGGCACGAGGCGCTGGCGCTGGCCGCGCGCCACCAGTACGACCTCATGCTCACAGACCTCCGCATGGACGACATGGACGGGAGCACGCTGCTGCACGAGATGCAGCAGCGCCACCCCTCGGTCGTCACCATCGTCCTGACGGGCTACGCCTCCATCGAGTCGTCCATCGACGCTTTGCGGCAGGGCGTCTACGACTACCTCGTCAAGCCCTGCATGATCGAAGACCTCAAGCGCACCGTCCGCCGCGCGCTCGAACACCGGCAGCAGCGGCAGCAGATCACGGAACTTTCGAGCCCCGTCGTCGAAATCTGGGACGGCATCCTGCTGGTGCCGCTCGTCGGGACGCTCGACGACCAGCGCGCGGCGCAGATGTCTTCGGCGCTGCTGGACGCCGTGCGCCGCGAGTGCGCGCAGGTCGTGCTCGTCGACATCACGGGCGCGGCGGTCGTGGACACCTACACGGCCGCGCACCTCATCAACACCGTCCGCTCCGTGCGCCTGCTCGGGGCCGCGACGGTCGTGACGGGCGTCAGTGCGCACGTCGCCGCAGACCTCGTCAAGCTCGGCGTCGAGATGGAGGACATCACGACCCGCCGCCGCCTGGCCGACGGCCTGCGGCTCGCGATGGATTTGGTCAAATCAGAGGCTAAGGGTTAGAGGCTGGCTGAGAGTCATGTCCGAACCAGCACCCAGCACCCAACACCCAACACCCAGCCTTATGTCTGAAGAGACGACAACGCCCGAGACGGCCGCGCCGCCCGCGCGGCTGCTGGTCGTGGACGACGAGGAGAACATCGTCCTCACGATCAGCGAGGTGCTGCGCCTCGAAGGCTACGAGGTGGACGTGGCCTCGAGCGGGCGCGAGGCCGTCGGACTCCTCGAGCGCGGCCCCGAGTACGACCTCGTCCTCACAGACCTCCACATGGACGAGGGCGACGGCCTCTCGCTCCTGCAGGAGGCCCGCGCCCGCGCGCCCCTGACCATCGTCGTCGTGCTCACGGGCTTCGCCGCGGTCGAGTCGGCCATCGCCGCGCTGCGCCACGGCGCCTACGACTACCTGACCAAGCCCTGCATCATCGCGGAACTCATCCACACGGTCGGGCGCGGCATCGAGCACCGCCGCCTCCTGCTCTCCGAGCGCGAGGCGCGCACAGGTCTCGAAGAGCTGAACCGGGAACTCGAGAGTCGCGTCGAGGAGCGGACGGCCGAGCTGAGCCGCGTCAACCGCGAGCTGGTCGAGGCCAACCGCATGAAGGACATCTTCCTCGCGACCCTCTCGCACGAGTTGCGCACGCCCCTGACGCCCGTCCTCGGCTGGGTCAACCTCCTGCGCTCGGGCGCGGCCGGCGACGCCGCGATGCTCGCGCAGGGCCTGGACGCCATCGAGCGCAACGCGCGGCTGCAGGCGCGCCTGGTGGACGACCTGCTCGACATCTCGCGCATCGTCTCGGGCAAGCTGCGCATCGAGTGGGAGCCCGTAGACCTCTGCGCCGTCGTCAACCTCGCGACCGAGCCCGTGCGCGCCGACGCCTCCGCGCGCGACATCGAGCTCTCGGTCGAGCTGCCCGACTGCCCGCTCGTCGTGCAGGGCGCGCCCGTGCGCTTGCAGCAGGTCGTCTGGAATCTCCTCTCGAACGCCGTCAAGTTCACGCCGCGCGGCGGGCGCGTCCGCGTGCGCGTGTGGCGCGAGGGGGGCGAGGCGCGCGTCGAGGTCACGGACACGGGCGTCGGCATCCCCGCGGAGTTCCTGCCGCACGTCTTCGACCGCTTCCGCCAGGCCGACGGCTCGACGACGCGGCAGTACGGCGGGCTGGGCCTGGGCCTCGCCATCGTGCGCGCGCTGGCCGAGCTGCACGGCGGCTGGGCCATCGCTGAGTCCGAGGGCGAGGGGCGCGGCTCGCGCTTCACCTTCAGCCTGCCCCGCGCCGTCGCGACCGAAGAGGTCGGCGAGCCGGAGCCGGAAGTCGTGCCCGAGTCCGAAGAGGGCGTGCCCGTGCTCGTCGTGGACGACTCGACCGAGACGCTCGAACTGTTGGAGATGCTCTTCACGCACAAAGGCTACGAGGTCTTCGGCGCGGGCTCGGCCGCCGAGGCCGTCCGGCGCGCGCGCGAGCGCCGGCCGGGCCTCATCATCTCCGACATCAGCATGCCGGGCACGGACGGCTACGCGCTCCTGGCCGAGCTGCGCCGCATGCCCGGCCTCGAAGCCGTCCCCGCCATCGCGCTGACCGGCCACGCCATGGACGAGGATCGCACCCGCGCCCTCGAAGCAGGCTTCTCCGTCCACATCCCCAAGCCCGTAGACCCCGACGAGCTGTTGCGCGTCGTCCGTCGGCTGACGGCATAAACCAGTAGGCAGTAGGCAGATGGCAGTAGGCAGTTCGGAAATCTACTTGTCCGAACTGCCTACTGCCATCTGCCTACTGCCTACTGACCTTCACTGCACACTGCCGACGACGGTGACGGTCTTCGAGTCGCCGCCGTTCCGCCCGGCCAGCTCGCGTTCGAGCCGGCGCTCGGCGTTGGACTTGGGCAGCTCGCGGACGGAGGCCGCGCCCGGCATCGAGACTTCGGCGAGGAAGTAGCTGTCGCCGTGCTGGCGGAAGACGAGCCCTGCCCCGAGGGGCTGCGGCGCGCCCGTGTTCGTCAGGACGACGGCCGCCGTGCGGCCGCCCTCGCCGCGGATGACGAGCGTGGTCTCCGCGTCAGACCTCACGCGCCGGACGGTGTAGAGCCCGGCCGGCATCCGCCTCTCGCCCACCACGAAGTCGAAGGGGACGCGAACCACGACCCCGCGTAGAACCTGCGCGCCGGCCGACGCGGTCAGCATCAGCGCCGCGGCCAGACCCAGAAGTGCTCTCGAAAGTTGCTTTTTCATACATCCTCCATTTAGTCTCGTTCGCTCGTCTCGTCCGCTCGTATAAGGAGCGTCACCCGCAGACGCGTGGAGAAACGCGCCGCCGGGCCGGGGCGATCATCAAAAGCGGGTCAAAGCGCCCCAAAATAGTTTTCAAAGAGTTATCAAAGAACTTTCAAAAGCGGTTATGACCGGGCAGTCCAAGCACTTGTACGAGTTCGACCGATACGCCCTCGACGCCTCGGAGCGCCTTCTGCTGTGCGAAGGCAGGCCCGTCCGCCTCACGCCGAAGGAGTTCGAGACGCTGCTCGCGCTCGTCCGCGGGGCCGGGCGCGTGATGTCGAAGGAGGAGCTGCTCAAGGAGATTTGGCCCGACACCTTCGTCGGCGAGGCGACCCTCGCGCAGAACGTCTTCACCCTGCGCAAGGCACTCGGCGAACCCGAAGGCGGCGGCGCCTTCGTCGAGACCGTCCCGCGCCGCGGCTACCGCTTCGCCGTCGAGGTGAAGGAGAGTCGCCGGGAGGAGCCGGAGGCCGCGCACGCCCTCGCCTCCGCGCGGACGGATGAGAGCCGCGCGGTCGTCAGTCAGACGCACGGCGACGCGGCCGGGTACTTCCCTCCCCCCGAACCCGAAGACGTTGACGGCCCGACCCCGTCAACCTCATCAATCAACATTCAAGACGCCTCCGCCCCCGCGCCCGAAGGCCACCCCGTCCGCGCGGCCGTCCTCATCTCGGCGGCGGTCTTCGTGACGGTCGCCGCGCTCGTCTACGCCTTCTACCGCATCTCGGTCGTGCCGGACGTGGAGCGCGCGTCCAGGAAGAACGCGCCCGCGGCCTTCCCCACGATGAAGCTGACGCGCCTGCCCGTGACCGGCGCGGTGAACGAGGCCGTCATCTCGCCGGACGGGAACTACCTCGCCTACGTCGCCAACGAACCCGGCCGGCAGGGGCAGGGCGTCTGGGTCAGGCAGGTCGCGGCCGCGAGCAACACGCAGCAGATCGTCGCGCCCGCCGAAGGAATGTTCTACGGCGCGCTCGTCTTCTCGCCCGACAGTCAACACCTCTACTACGGCGCGGCGCAGGAGGGGCCGCACCCGCCCGCGCTCTTCCGCGTGCCCGTGCTCGGCGGCCCGGCCGTCAGGGTGCTCGAAGACTGCTCGGGCGGCCCCGTCACCTTCTCGCCGGACGGGCGACACCTCGCCTACGTGCGCGGCCGGGTCGGGAGCGAGATCACGCTCTACGTCGCCGACGCGGACGGCGCGAACGAGCGCGCCGTCGTCAAACGCGGCGCGCCAGACTTCGTCGTCCTGCCCGCCTGGTCGGCCGACGGGAAGAACGTCGCCTGCATCTACGGCTCGACCGAGCTGTTCGACGGGAGCTCGCCCGCGCTCGGCGTCACGACCTTTCAAGTCTCCGACGGCGCGGAGCGGCGCGTGACCGAGGCGCGCTGGGCGGACGTGCGACAGTTGTCCTGGCTGCCCGACGGCTCGGGGCTGGTCGTGAGCGCGGCGGAGGCGGAGTTGAGTCCCGCGCAAATCTGGCTGCTCGCCCTCCCGTCCGGCGAGATGCGGCGCGTGACGAACGACCTGAACACGTACCTCGGCGCGAGCCTGACGGCCGACGGCTCTGCGCTCGTCACGGTGCAGACCGACCGCGTGCCGAACGTGTGGGTGGCGCCGGGCGGCGACGTCGCGCGCGCTCGGCAGATCACGACGGGTTCCGGGAAGTTCGACGGCTACTACGGACTCTCGTGGGCGCCGGACGGGCGAATCGTCTACGCCTCGATGGCGGGCGGCGGGTGGGACATCTGGGCGATGAACGCCGACGGGACGGGGCAGAGGCAGTTGACCGCCGGCGCGCGCTCGAACTACGGGCCTTCGGTCTCTTCGGACGGGCGCTACGTCGTCTTCGTCTCGAACCGCGCGGGCGGCCCCTTCAACATCTGGCGGATGGACGCGGACGGCGGGAACCCTCTTCGCTTAACTTCGGGGCGCGGCGAGAACTTCCCGCACGTGACGCCGGACGGACGCTGGGTCGTCTACGCGACGGTGGGCGGCGGGCAGGAGCCGGCGGTGTGGAAGGTGCCGATTGCGGGCGGCGAGGCGGTGCGACTCACGAGCAAGCCGGCGTCGTGGCCTTTCGTCTCGCCCGACGGCAAGTCTTTCGTCTGCACCTACGGCGAGGGGCAGTTCGCCGCGAACCGCCTGGCCGTCATCCCCATCGAAGGCGGCGAGCCGACGCACACGTACGAGGTCGCGCCGACCTTCCGCGCCAACACGGTCTGGCTTCCGGACAACCGCGGCATCGCCTACCTCGACGCGCGGACGGGGACGAACAACGTCTGGCTGCAAACGCTCGCGGGCGGCCGCCCCGTGCAGTTGACGAACTTCACCTCCGACAACGTCTCCTCCTTCGACTGGTCGCGCGACAACCGCCTCGTCGCCACCCGCAGCGTCGAGACGACGAGCGTCGTTCTCATCAAAGACTTCAGGTGAGTGATAAGTGATAAGTGATAAGTGATAAGAAAATACAACGGGCCTTGTCTTCCTCTTATCACTTATCACTCATCACTCATCACGTCGTCTTGGCGCGCCGCGCCAAGACGACGGTGTGGAGGAAGACGGCGGCGATGATGATGCAGCCGCCCGTGACGGCCCAGTTCGAGGGGCGCTCGCCGAGGAAGAGGAAGACCCAGACGGGGTTGAGCATCGGCTCGATGTAGCCGACGACGCCCGCGTCGAGCGAGCGCACGCCGCGCGCCATCCCCAAAGTGAAGAGCGTGTAGGCCAGCCCGACCTGCACGACGCCGAGGTAGACGACGATGGCGACGTCCTTCAACGTCAAAGCGCCCGCGCCCTGCACGAACGCGGGCAGCGTGACGAGGCTCAGCAGAAGGTTGCCGTAGATGACCGACGCGGCGCGGTTGACGCCGCTCGCGCGCGGGTGGCGCAGGGAGAGCAGGAAGAGCGCGAAGCAGAGGCCCGAGGCGAGCGCCGTCAGGTTCCCTTCAAAGTCCTGCGGCCGGAGCTGCCCGACGAAGAAGAGCGACATCCCGACCAGACACGCCGCGACGACGAACACGTCCGCCCGCCGGAAGCGCTCCTTAAAGAGAAGCGGTTCGAGTATGAGTATGTAGACCGGCGCGGTGTATTGCAGGAAGATGGCGTTGGCCGCGGTCGTCAACTTGTTCGCCATCACGAACAGCAACAGCAGCGCCGCGTAGAGCACCGACGAGACGACCGTCAGCCCGTTGATACGGAACCCCTCGCGCCGCGTCAGGATGGCCACCGTCACGGCCGCCAGCAGCGTGCGGCCGAACGAGAGCTGAAAGGCGTCGAGCGGCGTCGCCTTGATGAAGAGCCCGCCCGTGCTCCAGATGAGGGCCGCCGCCAGCACGAAGAGGATCGGCGGCACCCCTCCCGACTTCGTCCCCGCCGCGACCGGCGACTTCGGATTCGGTTGAGTCTTCATCGAACAGACCGGCCCGCGCCCCGCGTCAGCCGCGGTACTGTATGACGCTCACGCGTTCGAGCGTGACCAGCCCGTCCGTGATGAGTCCGTCGAGGACGGGCAGGAACCTCTCGACGTTCTCGCGCGAGTCCACGATCTCGACGACCATCGGCAGGTCTTCCGAGAGGCGCAGGATTTTGGCCGTGTGGATGAAGCTGTGTTTGCCGAAGCCCATCACGCCGCGCAGCACCGTCGCGCCCGCCAGACCCGCCTCGCGTGCCTTCAGGACGATCTCCTCGTAGAGAGGCCTGCGGCCGTACCGGTCGCTCTCGCCGACGAAGATGCGCAGCAGGTAGCCGTCTTCGGGGACGTTCATCTAAATCCCTCCGAGCAGTCTGCCGAGTGTGTACCCGCCCCACACCGACGCCAGGCACAGCAGGTTCGAGGCGAAGACGTTCGCGGCGGCGTAGGCGAACTCGCCGTTGCGGATGAGCATGAAGGTCTGCAGCCCGTAGGACGAGAAGGTCGTGAACCCGCCGAGCAGGCCGACGAGGACGACCGTGCGCGCGGTCTGCCCCACCACGTAGCGCTCCTGCAGCAGGTAGAAGAGGAGGCCGATGAGGAGGCAGCCGAGCGCGTTGACGACGAGCGTGCCGACGGGGAACGTCTCCCCGTAGCGGCGCGCGATGACGCCCGAGAGCCAGTAGCGACACAGCGTCCCGGCCAGCCCCGCGAGTCCGATCAGAAGGATTCTCGGCACCGGCCAATTTAAGCATTAACGCACCCGCTTTGAAAGTCGGCCCTCGGGAGGTCGCCGCGGGAGGCGTACAGCCACGCGCCCCGTGGTAACATCTAAGTTGACGGCGCGCGAACAAGGGCGCGCGCCGTTCGGTTTTGTCCCCTTCGGAGAAGGAACTTAGATGAGAGACTTTCAGTCGCAGAATCAACCTTACGGGCAGCAACAGCCGGGCGCGTGGGGCGGCTACGGCGTGGAGACGGCGGCGCGCGCGAGCGTGGAGGAGCGGATGGGCTTCATCCGCAAGGTCTACGCGCTCTTCTTCGCGGCGACGCTCTTCGCCGTCGGCGGCGTCATGGCGGGGCTTTCATTTAAGCCTCTGCTCATGTTCGCCTTTCAGCATCCGTGGATCATGTTCATCGTCATGATCGGCGGCGTGCTGGGGGCGCAGGCCGTGCGCCACGTGCCGGGCCTGAACCTCGCCGCGCTCTTCGGCTTCACGACGCTGACGGGCGTCGTCATCTCGCCGCTCATCGCGATGATTCGACAGGTTAACCCGGATTCGATTCCGGCAGCGGGACTGCTGACGGTCGGCATCTTCGGGGGCCTGACGGCCTACGTCTTCGTGTCGAAGAAGGACTTCAGCTTCATGCGCGGGATGCTGATGACGGGCCTGATCGTGGTCATCCTGGCGGGCGTCGTCAACATCTTCCTCGGCGCCTCGGCGCTCGGGTTCGCCGTGGCGGCGGCGACGCTGCTGCTCTTCTCGGGCTTCGTGCTCTACGACACGTCGAACATCATCCGGCGCTACCCCACGAACGAGTACATCGCCGGCGCGCTCGACCTCTACCTCGACGCCTTCAACATCTTCCTCGCGCTCCTGCGGATACTGAACTCCGGCCGGCGCTAAGAGGCGGAAGCCCGACCGTGAGGGAGGGCGTTAGTCAAACGCGAGAGGAGGGATGACGAAAGACAGCGTGTCTTTCGTCATCCCTCCTTTTATGACAGCCGCACGCCCTCCCTCACGGTCGGGCTTCCGCCTTTAGAAGTCGAACTTCACGGCCAACTGCAACTGGCGCGGGGTCGCGAAGGTCGTCGTGCCCGAGGCGGGCGACGAGAAGCTGCGCGGCGTGCCGAAGGCCGTGACGAAGTTCGGCGCCGCCAGCGTGCCGGAGAGGCCGCCGCTCGCGAGCGCGAAGTTGTAGGCCGTCGTGTTGACCGTCACCACGTTGGCGCGGTTGAAGATGTTGAAGGCTTCGAGGATGAGCCGCAGCTTCATCGTCTCGGTGAAAGGGATGTTGCGCGTGACGCGCGCGTCGAACTGGTAGACCGAGGGCGTCGTGAACTGGTTGCGCACGGTGCCCGGCAGGCGGTCGTTCGCGCGGTTGCCGTCGTTGTTCGGGTCGTTGCCGACGAGCGCCGAGTAGGGACTCCCCGACTGCGCCTGCACGATGCCGGAGAGCGTCCAGTCGCTGAAGACGGCGCGCGCCACCGCGTTGTCGCTCCACTTAATCTTCCCGATGTCGTAGACGGGGCTGAAGACGAAGCGGTGGCGCAGATCCGTGTCCGAGCGCGTGTAGTCGAGCGAGGGGTTGATCTGGTTCTCGACGATCTTCGCGTCGTCGGCGCCGACGACGACGGTCGTCTGGTCGGGCCGGTCGTCGTGCGCGCGCGAGTAGGTGTAGGCGGCGATGAACTGGAAGCCGCGCGTGAAGCGCTGCGTCGCCTGGAAAGCCAGCCCGTTGTAGAGCGAGCGCGAGGCGCTCTCGAAGACGCTGATGCGCGCGTAAGAAGTACCCGAGGTGCGCGAGATGGGGCGCGGCGCGGTGAAGCGCTGGAAGGTGTAGGTGGGGCCGCCGTTCTGCACCGCGGCGTTGAAGGCGACGGGCGCGGCGAGGTTGATGTCGCGCGTGCGCGTGAGGTGAACGCCCTTGTAGAAGAGGTAGGTGGCCGAGAGGCTCAACCCCTTCGCCAGCTCGCGCTCGACGCCGAAGCGCCCCTGCTCGACGTAGGGCATCACGTAGTCGGGCGCGAAGTAGTAGAGGCTCGGGCTCGCGCCGCCGACGGTGGGCACCGCCGACAGGACGTTCGGGTAGCGCAGGCCGAGCGCCGCCATCTGCGTGGGGTTCAGCGTGACGCCCGTCACGTTGATGCCGTTCTGCGAGTGCGCCGTGCCGAGGACGATGGCCGGCGTGCGCCCGTAGAAGAGGCCGAAGCCGCCGCGGAAGACAGTCTTGTCGTCGGGCGAGTAGGAGAAGCCCGCGCGCGGCGCGAGGTTGTTCTTGTCCTTCGGGCAGTTGCCGGTGTTGACGCCGTGGTTGATGAGGAGCGGGTCGGGGTTCGTCACCGGCGGGCAGGCCAGCCCCTCGTAGTCGTAGCGCGCGCCGAGGTTGAGGGTCAGCTTCGGCGTGACGCGCACGTCGTCCTGCACGAAGAAGGCGTACTCGGAGAGGTTCGGCTTGGTCGTCGCGCCGGTCGTGCCGGGGCCGGCGAAGTTCTGCGTGTAAGTGATCGGGAGGTTGCGCGCGAAAGCCTGGTAGCCGTTGAGCGTCGTCCCGGGCGCGAGCGGGTCGGCGATGTTCGAGAAGGTGTAGGTGCCCGAGAAGATGCCGGGGAAGAAGTTGAGGACGCGGTCGAAGTTGAAGTCGAGGCCGAACTTGTAGTTGCTCCGGCCCGAGACGAGCGAGACGTTGTCGATGACCTGGAAGCGCTTGATGGTCGTCTCGCGCGGGCTGAAGTTGTTGCGGCCGATGTTGAGGTTGCCGGAGTTGGTGTTGATGACGGCCTCGGGCGCGTCCACGTTGGCCTGGCCCGGCTCCTTGTCGCGCGCGAGCTGGAAGCGGAACTCGTTGACGACGGTCTTCGTCAGCACCGAGGAGAGCTGGCCGCTGAAGGTGTCGCTCTTGACGAGGCTGTCGCCCGAGTGCTCCTCGGCCGAGAGCGTCCCGTTGTTCTCGTTGTTCTGCCCCGTAAAGCCCTGGTGGTTGTAGCGCAGCGTCAGCTGGTGGCTCTGGTTCAGGGAGATGTCGGACTTGCCCAGGAAGACGTCCTGGTTACGACCGACCTGGTACGTGTTGAGCTTCGGGAGGAGGATGGCCTGCGCCGCCGCGGGCGCGGTCGCGATGTTCGGCACGTCCAAGACCTGCGGGATGTCCGAGCGCTGGCCGTCGTAGGTGAAGAAGAAGAAGGCCCTGTTCTTGACGATGGGGCCGCCGATGCGGCCGCCGAACTGGTTGATGCGCGAGGCGGGGCGCTTGTTCGGGCGGCCGGCGCGGAACTGGTTGGCCTTTAGGACGGGGTCGTTGGCGTTCAGGGACTCGTCGCGGAGGTACTCGAAGAGGCCGCCGTGGAACTCGTTGGTGCCCGACTTGGTGACGACGTTGATGACGGCGCCGCCCGCGCGCCCGAACTCGGCCGAGAAGCCGTTCTGGTTGACCTGAAACTCCTGCACGGACTCTTCCGAAAACTGGTAGGGCGGGCGCACGCCGCCGCGCCCGAGCGCCTGTCCGAAGAAGGTGTTGTTGTTGTCGACGCCGTCGACCTGGAGGCTGTTCAAGGTGCCGCGCTGGCCGCCGACCGAGAGGTCGCCGCCGCGCGGGTCGCGGATGACGCCGGGCGAGAGCGTGGCGAAGTCCTGGAAGTTGCGGCCGTTGATGGGGAGGTTCTGGATGGCGCGCTCGTTGACGGTCGTCGAGACGGACGTGCGCGTCGTCTCGACCGTCTGCCCTTCGGAGTAGACGTTGATGTTGACGGTGTCGGCGCCGGAGAGCGAGAGCTGCGCGTCCACCGGCGTCTTACTGCCCACGGTCACGACCGCGTTCTCGCCCGTCCAGGACTGGAAGCCGCTGGCGCCCGTGATCGTCACGGTGTAAGCGCCCGGCGGGAGCTGGATGATGCGGTAGATGCCCTCGGCGTCCGTGTTGGCGGAGCGCTGGAGTCCGGTCGCCTGATTCCTGGCGTTGACCGTGACGTTGGGGATGACCGCGCCGTTGGGGTCTGTGACGCGCCCCTCGATGTCGCCGGTCGTCGCCTGCGACTGCGCGAGGGCGCTCGGGGTAAGGGAGGCGAGGCACAGGCAGACCACGGCCAGCCGCGCGAGAACAGGGGGGATTCTCTTCGACATGAATTTCCTCTCTCGGAGATGTTATCTGATTCCGGATGCGAACCGACCCGCTTGAAGCCGCGATAGTACGGGGCCGCGGCCGGGCGGGTCAAGGACGGGCGCGCCTCGAAAAAATGGTTGACGGCGAAATTGTATGGTGTATAGTGACAACGTACAATTCAAGGGGCGGAGGCGGCGACATGTTCATCACCATCGACGAGGCGGACGCGCGGCCCATCTACGCGCAGGTGGCCGAGGAGATCAGGGCGCTCATCGCGCGCGGCGAGCTGGCCGAGGGCGCGCAGCTCCCGCCCGTGCGCCAGCTGGCCGCCGACCTCGGCGTCAACCTGAACACCGTGGCGACCGCCTACCGCGAGCTACAGGCGGAGGGGCTGCTCAGCATACGGCACGGCGCGGGCGCGACCGTGGCGTCGCGCACGGCGCGCGACAAGAGCGAGGAGGAGCTGCGCAAGCCGCTGCGCGCCGCGCTGACGGGAATGGTGCTGGCCGGGCTCCCGCGCGTGGAGATTATGAACCTCGTGCAGAGCGAGCTGCGCGCTCTGCTGAAAGGGGCGAAGTGAGATGGGCGACGACAGAACTGCTGCAATCGGGCTGCTCGCGGGCGAGGCGCTGGCGCTGGCGGCGCTGGCCTGGCTGCCCGCGATGCGGGGCGAGCGCGCCTTCTTCGGCGTGCGCGTGGACGAGGCGACCTACCGCGGCGAAGGGCGCCGCGTGCTGCGCCGCTACTGGCAGACGCTCGGCGGCGTCTTCCTGCTGACGGGCGCGCTCGGCTACTACCTTTCGGTGAGCCTGGGCCGCCCCTTCTTCTCGGGCCTGGCGACGTTGGGGGCGACGGCCGCGGCGTTCTTCGTCTACGCGCGCTACGCGCGGCAGATGCGCCCGTTCGCCGTCCCCGCGGTGGGGACGCGCTTCGCCTCGTCCGTGCGGGCGCGGGGGCTGGGGGACTACACGTACCCCCTGGTCGAGGTCTGCGTGGCCCTGCTTACGCTCGCCACGTTCGCGCTGCTCGGCCACTTCTACCCGCGGCTGCCCGAGATGATGCCGACGCACTGGAACGCCTCGGGCGCGGCGGACGACTGGGCGCGCAAGACCTTCTCGTCGGTCTTCTTCCTGCCCGCGCTCGGCCTCTACCTGCAGGTCGTCTTCGTCGTGCTCAAGCGCGACCTCGTGCAGGCGAAGATGACCCTGCCGGCGACGAACACGGAGGAGTATCTGCGCGGCAAGGAGGGCTTCCTCGCGGCGAACATGCGCCTGATCGATTTGGTGCGCGCGCTCATCGCGGCGCTCTTCCTCGCCATCGCCCTGCTGCTCCTCTCCACCACGATACCCGAGTTCAAGCGCTTCGAGCCGTACGCGTTCGCCGCCGTCCTCGCGTCGGTCGGGCTGATGCTCGCGGGCGCGGGCTACTACATCTGGCGGATGATTGCCATCAACAACGGGCTGGACGAACTGACGGGCGACGAGTACGTGCAGAGGGCGGCGGACGAGGGGCACTGGCGCCACGGCGGGCTCACCTACTACAACCCCGAAGACCCCGCGCTCGTCGTCGAGAAGCTGACGGGCGTGGGCTACACGCTCAACCTCGCGCACCGGGGCGTGTGGTCACGGCTGGCGCTCCTCTCGGGGGTGCCGCTCTTCGTCGTGTGGGCGCTCCTCAGCCTGTGACGCGCGGGCGCAGGGCGTCGAAGAGGCGGCGCAGGCCCGAAGTCTGCAGGAGGCTCATCACGCCCATGTAGCCGTAGCCGAAGCAGAAGAGCGAGAGGAAGGGGATGGTGCCCCACATGCCCATGTGCGCGGCGTAGGCGATGGCGAGCAGGAAGTACGCGGCGAACGCAAGCTCGAAGACCGGGAGCCAGCCGCGCCCGCGCCTGTACTTCTTCCGCTTCCAGGTGGCGTCCCCGCCCAACTCGACCTTGTACTTCGGCGTGCGGACGAACTCGGTCTTGATGCGGAAGAGCGCTTCGAGCACCGCGCGCGCGTTCGAGAAGGCCAGCCCGATGCCGAGTCCCATCACGAGCGGCAGGTGCAGGAGGCGCTTGCGCGAACGCTCGCGGTCGAGGTACCAGATGGCCGTGCCGTAGAAGAGCACGACCGACGCGGTCGAGAAGAAGAGCAGCGGCAGGTCAAGCAGCATCAGGTGCTGGAAGCCCTGGTTATACCTGACGAGCAGAAGGGGAAACTGCAGGAGGCTCGTCAGAATCATCAAGGGGTAGCTGACGTTCCCCGTCAGGCGGAAGAACATCTCGAGCTTCACGCGCGCCGGGAGTTTGGAACGAAGTATCCTCGGGTAGAGTTTGAGCGCGACCTCCGTCACGCCCTTCGCCCAGCGGCGCTGCTGCGCCTTGAAGGCGTTGATCTCGACCGGCACCTCCGACGGCGCGTCCTCGTCCAGAAGGTACACGAAACGCCAGCCCATCAACTGCGCGCGGAACGAGAGATCCGTGTCCTCCGTCAAGGTGTCGTGCTGCCAACCGCCCGAAAGCTCAATCGCCCTGCGCCGCCACAGGCCCGCCGTCCCGTTGAAGTTGAAGAAGCCGCCCGTGCGGTTCCTGACCGTCTGCTCGACGACGAAGTGTCCGTCGAGCAGAATCGTCTGGAGGCGCGTGAGCAGGTTATAGGAGCCGTTGATGTGCGACCAGCGCATCTGCGCGCAGCCGACCAGCGGGTCGGTGAAGAAGTGGACGAGCTTGCGCAGGCAGTCGGGGCGCGGGACGAAGTCCGCGTCGAAGATGGCGGCCAGCTCGCCCTTCGCAGACTTCAAACCGTTCTCGAGCGCGCCGGCCTTGAAGCCCGTGCGGTCTTCGCGGTGGACGTACGTGACGTCGAAGCCCTCGGCGCGGTAGCGCTCGACGGCGCGCGCCGCGGTCTCGCGCGTCTCGTCGGTCGAGTCGTCGAGCACCTGTATCTCAAGCCTGTCGCGCGGGTAGTCAATCGCCGTCACCGCCGCGAGCAGGCGCTCGACGACGTAGACCTCGTTGAAGAGCGGGAGCTGGACGGTGACGCGCGGCAGCTCGGCTTCGGCGAAGCGCGCCTTCGGACGGGGCTCGACCTTGCGGTAGCGCCAGAAGTCGATGACCTGCTTGATGCGGTAGGCGCCGTAGAGCGAGAGCAGGAAGAGGACGGCGAAGTAGACCGAGAGCACCGTCCAGTCGAAGGCGTCGAGCCGGTAGAGCGGACTGATGTTGGCGGCGGTCTTCGTGACGGCCTCGCCGATGTACTTGCGGAAGAGCGTGTCGGTGGCGGGCGGGGCCTGGAGCAGGGCGGCGAGTGTCATCTTTATCAATCTCGTGCTGACACGGCGCAGGCCCCGTCGGCCCGCGCAAACGACGAACGGCGCGCCCGAACCAGCCGCGCCGCCCGCTTGGATGCACGGATTGTAGCCGAAGGTACGCCGGCCGCCAAAGGATGAAGGCGGAAGGATGAAGGATGAAGAAAATCGAGCGGGAGAGATGAAGGCGCGGCGAGGGGGCCGCGCCTTCATCCTTCATCCTTCCGCCTTCATCCTTTCCCCTTACGGGTTCTGGCCGTAGCCGCCACCCGGCTGGCCGTAGCCGCCACCAGCGCCGGGCTGACCGTAACCGCCGCCGGGTTGGCCGTAGCCGCCGGCCGCGGGCGGGGGCGGCGGGGGCATGCCGGGGCCGCCCTTGCGCTTCTCGAAGATGGCGACGCCGAGCAGGCCGCCGACCGCCGAGAAGATGACCGCGACCACGCTCGAAATGACCGCGCCCTTGATGGCGTTGAAGACGGTGACGCCGCCGCTGGCCGCCATCGCCTCGCGGAACTGCGCGGCCTGGCTCGGGTCTGCGTTCTGCATGATCCCGCCCATCATCGACATCATCGCCGCGCCCAGGATGAGGTTGAGGGGGATGCCGATGACGATGATGAGCACGACGCCGATGCCGCCGGCGAGGGCGCCGACGAGGGCGCCGCCGGCCGGCGTGACCGGGTTCGGCGAAGCCTTGATGTACAGGTGCGCGGCGAGCAGCCCGCCGACGAGCGCCCAGATGCAGCAGCAATAGTTGACCGCCGGGATGGCCGACAGGATGCCCACGATTACGCCGCCGATTATCGCCGGTTTAAGTTTGTCGTTCATGTCCGTCTACACCTTCGTTTGGGAGAAAGTTGGGAAGCTTCGGCCGCCGCTCGCGCCCGCGGCCGAAGAGTTGATTGCGCGGCGTGAGCGCCAGATCGACCACGCCCGGCACGAAGTAGAAGGCCACGGCGACGCCCACGAGCGACGCCGTCAGGAAACGAGACGCGTGCGTGTTCTCCCACACACGGAAGAACCCGAGCGCGAAGTCGACGGTCGTCGGCACGCCGGCCGCCAGCAGCCAGCCGGGCCGCGGCAAGTCCCTGCGCACCAGCGGCCGCGCGAGCGGGTAGGCGAGCGCGCCCACGAGCGCCCCCGCGTAGAGCCCGAGGCAGCGCGCGCACACGGCCAGTTTGAAGCCGAACAGGTGGAACGAGCGCTCGTCCATCTGGTGGCAGACCAGCGCGAAGGCGCCGTACGCGGCCCCGGCCGCCGACTCCATCCCGCCCGCCTTCAAGAGCGGCGCCCCGACTATCAAGGCCAACAGTAAAGCCGCCAGGCCCACGGCCGCCGCCCACCCCCGACGCGCGCGCCGCCACCTCCGCGCAGACTCCCCGTCGTGCACCAACTGCGGGACGTACTCGGAGATCGCCTGCGGCATTTCGGGAATCGATGAATGACGAGTGATGAGTGATGAATAAAAGGCAGCTTGCTTCTTATTCATCACTCATCACTCGTCACTCATCATTAGAATCTAATCACCGTGTCGGGGCCGCCCTCGACGTGGACGGTGTCGACGAAGCGTATGTGGCGCGACTCGGTCGTCATGACGAGCGAGTGCGTGCGGCGGCCCGAGCCGAAGAAGCGGACGCCGCGCAGGAGCGAGCCGTCGGTGACGCCGCTCGCGACGAAGATGATCTTCTTGCCCGGCGCGAGGTCGTTCGTGTCGTAGACCTTGTTCGGGTCGTTGATGCCCATCTCGCGCAGGCGCGAGAGCACCGTCTCGGCCGGCGGCACCTTCGACTTGTCCACGTCCAGGCGCTCCGGGTCGAAGACGAGCCGCGCCTGTATCTCGCCGTTCAGACACTTCATCGCCGCGGCCGTCAGCACGCCCTCGGGCGCGCCGCCGATGCCCATCAGGGCGTGGATGTTCGTGCCCGCGACCGCGGCCGAGATGCCGGCCGAGAGGTCTCCGTCGCCGATGAGGCGGATGCGCGCGCCGGCCGAGCGCACGTCGGCGATGAGCTTGCGGTGGCGCGAGCGGTCGAGGACGATGACGGTCAGGTCTTCGATGTCGCGCTGGAGCTTGCGCGCGATGTTCTTGAGGTTGTCCCTGACGGGTGCGTCGATGTCGATGGCGCCGCGGCACGAGGGGCCGACGACGATCTTGTCCATGTAGATGTCGGGCGCGTTCAAAAGCCCGCCGCGCTCCGAGGCCGCGAGCACCGCGATGGCGTTGTTCGCGCCGAGCGCGCAGAGGTTCGTGCCTTCCAGGGGGTCAACGGCGATGTCCACTTCGGGGAAGTCTTCCGGGTCGACGTCCTTATGAAAACCCTCGCCGACCTCCTCGCCGATGAAGAGCATGGGGGCCTCGTCGCGCTCGCCCTCGCCGATGACGATGCGGCCGCGCATCGGGACGCCGTCCATCTTCTCGCGCATCGCCTCGACCGCGACGTGGTCTGAGAACTTGCGGTCGCCCTGCCCCATCGTCCGCGCCGAGGCGATGGCCGCCGCCTCGCACACGCTCAGGAAATCGAGGGACAGGTTGACGCTGTTAAGCTCCTGCGGCATTGAAAAAGACTCCCGAAACTAAAGGCTGAAGCCGTCGTGAAATGAACGCTTGGACGCTTGGAAAGGCAACGGAATACTACCAGAGAGCGAGGGGAATTGATAGAGGGAAAGAAGTAGGCAGTAGGCAGATGGCAGTAGGCAGTGAAGAGGGTTTTGGGTGCTGGGTGCTGGGTGCTGGGGAAAGCAGCTTGTCCTACCCAGCACCCAGCACCTAACACCCAGAACCTTCTTACTGCCTACTTTTTTATCTCCGGCCGCAGGTTCAGATTCCGAATCAGGCGGTGCAGGTAGTTCGGGTGGACGCCGAGGAGGCGGGCGGCTTCGGTGAAGTTGCCGGCGGACTGTTCGAGGGCGCGGAGGATAAGTTGACGCTTGGACTCGCGGAGCGCGTCGTGGTAGCGGGGGAAGGGCTGGGCCGCGTCGGGGCCTTGCGCCGAAGGGTCTGGGGCGGCGTCGAGCACGGTCTCGGGCAGGTCTTCGGGGAGCACGCGCTCGGTCGAGCCGAGGACGACCGCGCGCTCGACGGCGTTCTCCAGCTCGCGGACGTTGCCCGGCCAGTCGTAGTTGACGAGGCACGCGCGCGCCTCCGGCGAAAGCCCCGTTACGCGCCGCTTGAACTTCGCGGCGTACTTCGCGACGAAGTAGCTGGCGAGCAGGGGGATGTCCTCGCGCCGGTCGCGCAGGGCGGGCATCTCGAAGGAGACGACGTTGAGGCGGTAGTATAAGTCCTGCCGGAACCCGCCCTTCCTCACGGCCTCCTCCAGGTCGCGATTCGTCGCGGCGACGACGCGCACGTCCACGCGGATGGTGCGCGTGCCGCCGACGCGCTCGAACTCGCGCTCCTGAAGCACGCGCAGGAGCTTCGCCTGGATGGCGTGCGGCATCTCGCCGACCTCGTCGAGGAAGAGCGTGCCGCCGTCGGCCACTTCGAGCTTGCCCTTCTTCTGCGCGAGCGCCCCCGTAAACGCGCCGCGCTCGTGGCCGAACAACTCCGATTCGAGCAGCGTCTCGGTCAGGGCCGCGCAGTTGATGGCGACGAAGGGCCGCACGCCTCTCGGGCTGTTCTGGTGCAGCGCGCGCGCGGCCAACTCCTTGCCCGTGCCCGACTCGCCGCGCACCAGCACGGTTGTGTCGGCCGGCGCGACGCGCGCGATGAACTGGTAGACCTTCTTCACGGCCGGGCTCTCGCCGACCATGCCGTGCTCGACCGACGCCTCGGCGCGCAGGAGGTCGTTCTCGCTCTCCAACTGCTCGACGTGGCGCGCGTTGTTGAGCGCGACCGCCGCGATGCGGCAGATGACCGTGACGAGTTCGAGCTGGCCTTCGTCGAAGCGCGTCGCGGGGTCTGCGGTCGTCAGGTAGACGGCGCCGAGCGCGCGGCCGTAGAGCACGAGCGGCGCGCAGAGGAGCGAGCTGAGGCGCGCGGCCCTGATGCTCTCGACGTCGTCGAAGCCGCCCTCGAAGAGGTCGCCCGCGAGCACGGCCGCCCCCTCCTCCAAGACCTGCCGCAGAATCGTGCGGCTCACCTCGACCGCGCCCGCGCCGCCCTCCGTGCGGTCGAGCCCGAACTCGGAGACGACGCGGCCGTCCGGGCCTACGAGCAGGATGGCGCCGCGCTCGGCGGGCACCGCCTCGAAGACGAGCCGCAGCAGCTCGCGCTGTAGTTCCGCGGTCTCGCGCACGGAGTTGACCGAGGTGCTGACGCGCACGAGGAGCGCGAGGTCGCGCACGATCCCCGCGAGCGCGTCTTCCGACGGCCCCCCCTCCTGCGGCGGGCGCAGGTAGCGCGCCTCCTCGGCCTTCAGGCGCACGGTCGAGTGCGCCTCCATGTGTCGGTCGCTGAGCGTGACGAGGTGCGAGGGCGCGCCCGCGGTCTCGCCCTCGCCGGAGAGGAAGACGAAGCAGGACTCGCCGACCGTCACGCGGTCGCCCTCGGCGAGCGCCTGCTCGCGCACGGGCCGGCCGTTGACGAAGGTGCCGTTGAGGCTTTCGAGGTCTTTGAGCACGAAGCCCTCGCCCGCGCGCTCGATGCGGCAGTGGCGGCGCGAGAGCAGGGAGTCCGGGAGGCGCACGTCGTTCGTCGAGTCGCGCCCGACGGACAGGGCTCCCTCGCCCAGCTCGAAGGCCGAGCCCTTCAGCGGCCCCGCGATGAAGACGGCTCTCGGGTTCATGTTGCGGAAGGCACAAATAACATTTCGCCGTGCAAAAGTCACTACCCTTTCGCGCGCGCCCCGCAGACTAACCCGACGGATAGGCGGCTATCTTTTCGGATAGCCCGCGGGCGCCGCCCCGCGCCCCCACTTCCGCATAAAACCTAATGTTTTCGCACGCCTTCGCGCGGGGCCGACCGCGGCACGCGGCTTGTCATAAGAGACGGGCGTCAAGCGGGTCGCGTTCGGAGACCTCGTTCGAGCAGCGAAGCCGGGCGGAAACAGGATGGACAAGGCGGGACGGGCTTCGGCGCTCCTCACAACTTTCGAGAAAGGAAAGAAGCCATGTTGACGGTCATCTTCACGACGCTCCTCATGCTGAATTCGGCTTCGGTCACGACGGTGGAGACCGACGGGGCGAGATACATCGGCCCGCCCACCGCCGAGGCGGAGACGCTGGAACTGGACGACAAGCGCGAAGCTCTCGACGGCGGCACCGAGAAGATCTGCCTGGCCTGCGGCGAATGAGCTTTCGACGCGAGGCGGAGAGAGAGACACAGAGTTCGCCCCAAAGGGTAAGGGACACAGGAGGAGAAGACCATGAGAAGGCAAGTGTGCGTGGGCGCGTTGGCGCTGAGCTTCCTGCTCTCGCTGGCGGCGCTGCCGGCGGCCGCCAAGTCTGTGAACGGCCTGAGGGCGCAGGTGCCGTTCGACTTCCACGTGGGCGGACGCCTCGTCCGGGCCTGCGCCTACACCGTCAGCTCGATGACGGACGACGAGCAGTTGATCCGCATCGGCGGCGCGGACGACGGCGCCTCGACGACGACCAACTCCGGCAGGGAGAACAACCAGGGTGAGGGGCGCGCGCGGCTCGTCTTCCACAGGTACGGCGACCAGTTCTACCTCGCCGCGGTCTGGGGCGCGGACGGCACCGGGCGCACGCTCTCCGAGTCGAAGCGCGAGCGCAGCCTCCGCAAAGAGTTGAGCGCCGCACGCGGCGTCGCCGTCGAGGCCGAGGTCGTCACCATCGACGCGCGCTGAACACTCTCGGGGCCGGAGGCGCCTCCCCTTCCCCCCTCCGGCCCCGACCTTGAAGCTCAACTCACCCGCCAAAAACCGTTGAGCTTCAACACGGGGCGGCGGCCCCAACCCTTCCGGCGCCGCCGCCCCGAAAATTTTTAGGGAGTAGTCATACCGACTCGCAGAATAAAATAAGGCCGCTTAAAGTTGGGAGCGCGGGCATCCCTGCCCGCCTGAGCGCGCAGCGCGAAAGCTGGGAGACTTCATGTCTCAAGGTTGAGATGAAGAGGGAGACGGTCAGCGCGCTTTCGCGCGCTTGCGGGCAGGGATGCCCGCGCTCCCGGCGAAGAGCCGGCCTTATCTCAATTTGCAAGCCGGTATCAGTAGACAGTAGTCGGTAGAAAGACAAAGCGGCGCGCCCGGCTTAAAACCGGAGCGCGCCGCCTGCTTTTTCTACCGACTACTGTCTACTGACTACTGCCTGCTGGTATGGCGGGAGCGTCTTGCGCGCGGGCTTCTCGCCCTTGAGGCCGAGCGCCCAGTCGGCCTGCATGAGCGTGTGGATGTCGCGGGTGCCCTCGTAGATGACGGCGGCCTTGCAGTTGCGCAGGTAGCGCTCGACGGGGTAGTCGTTCGAGTAGCCGTTGGCGCCGTGGACTTCAATCGCCATCGAGGCCGCCTTCTCGCTGCGGACGGTCGCCTGCCACTTCGCCAAAGAGGTCGCGCGCCCGTTCGGCTTGCCTTCGTTCTTGAGCCAGCCGGCCTTCAGCCAGAGCAGGTGCGACATCTGGTAGTCGGCCTCCATCTCGGCGATCTTCTGCTTGACGAGCTGGTGGTTGGCGATCTTCGTCCCGAACGTCTCGCGCTCTAAGGCGTACGCGACCGACGCGTCGCGCGAGGCGCGGATGAGGCCGGTCGCGCCGGCCGCGACGGTGTAGCGCCCCTGCTCTAAGGCGAACATCGCGATCTTGAAACCCTCGCCCTCCTCGCCGAGCATGTTCTCCTGGGGCACGCGCACGTCCTGCAGAGAGAAGTAGCCGGTGTTGCCCGCGCGGATGCCGAGCTTGCCGTGAATCGTCCCCGAAGTGAAGCCCTGCATCCCCCGCTCGACGATGAAGCAGGACATACCCGAGTGGTCGCGCTTCCGGCGCTTCTCCTCGTCCGTCCAGCAGAAGAAGAGGAAGTTGTCGGCCACGTCGGCCAAAGAGATCCACATCTTCTCGCCGTTCAAAACCCACCCGCCGCCGTCGCGCCGCGCGGTCGAGCGCGAGCCGACCACGTCCGACCCGGCTCCCGGCTCGGTCAAACCGTACGTCGCGATCTTCTCGCCCTTCGCCTGCGGCACGAGGTACTTGCGCTTCTGCTCCTCGGTGCCCCAGGCGTAGAGCGACATCGAGTTCAGGCCCGTGTGGACGGACATGATGACGCGCAGGAAAGTGTCGACGGCCTCCAGCTCCTCGCAGACGAGGCCGAGCGAGACGTAGTCGAAGCCCGCGCCGCCGTACTCCTCGGGGATGCAGACGCCGAGCAGCCCGAGCTCGGCCATCTTGTCTAGGACGGAACGGTTGAACTGCTGCTTCTCGTCCCACTCCTTGATGTGCGGCGCCACTTCGCCCTGCGCGAACTCGCGCACGGTCTGGACGAGCGCCCGGTGCTCTTCGGTCAACTCGAAATCGATCATGGCTGTCTCTTCCTCAAATGAATTCAGTCCGGGGCGCGGCCGAGACCCGCGCGGGGCGAGGGGCGGGCGGCCGTCTTCCGTGGTCTGTTTGTTCGTAAAGCCGGGGCAGAATGTTAAGCGCCATCTTACAACACGCGGCGCGCGAAAGTCACAGACGCCCGCCGCTCACGGCCCGGCCGGCGCGCGCAGCTTCTCGACCACGTCGTGCTCGAAGGCGTGCACCGCCTCCGCCTCCAGCGCGGCCTCCTGCCCGCGCGGCCCCTGCTCGCAGTTGTAGATGAGGTACGAGACCTTCAGCAAAGACCCGAGTCCCCGCCGCTCAACCTTGAACGAGGCAAAGACCCCTTCGCCGCACACCTTCGTGCGCGTGCTGAGGCTGAAGTCGTCGGGGTCATCCCTCGCGGAAACGTACGCCACCTCGGCGTCACGCTTGAGCCGCTCGGTCAGCTCCTCCTTCGACATGTCGAACTTGTACTCGCGGTCTTCCGAGATCATGTGGTCGCCCGCGCTCTGCGTGGCGGCGAAGGCGAAGACCGAGAGGAGCAGCACGGCAAGGGCGGCCGCGCGGCGCGGCGCGAAAGGCGACGGGCCGGAGTCCGCCGCGCCGCGCCGGCGCAGGTACTCGAACGAGGCGGGCAGGGCGACGAGCGCCCAGAGGTCTGTCGGGTCGACGACGCGGGCCACGCGCAGGAGGCCGAGCGAGTTCCATGCGTCGATGAGGGGCTGCGCGTAAGACGACTTCCAGAAGACGAAGCCGAGCGCCGTCAGCGCGTAGGCCGCGCGGCGCCACCGCGGCGTGAGCGCAGCCCAGAAGAGCGGGAAGACGAAGAGGCCCGCGAAGTCCGAGAGCTTGCCCGTGAGGGCGTCGTGGAAGGCGGGCTTGAGCAGGAAGTCGTTCGCGAGCAGCAGCAGGAGGCCCGCGACGAAACCCGGGGACGTCAGAAGGTCAAGGTTGCGCTTCATGCCCCAATAACCTCCGCGCCGCGTCCTTCGCCTCTTCGAGCGTGCGGACGCGGTTGTCGAGCTGCAGCTCGTAGACGGCGCGCTGTATCTCACCGACGAGCGGCGAGGGCTTGAGCCCCATCTCCAGCAGATGCCGCCCGAGCAGGATAGGTTCCGGCGGCCTGCGCTCAATCGACAGCGCGCGCGCGCGCGCGATGAACCACTCCTGCGCCTCCGTGTCGAGCCACTTCTCCGGCGGCACCCAAGGCGCGTTGCGCCCCAGGATGTCGGCCTTCGCCACGCGGTAGAGCAGCTCCAGCTCGCACAGCCGCGCGAGCCGGCGGAAGGCGCCGTCGCCGACCTCGTCGCGCCCGCGGTAGAGGTCGCGGGGCTTGAGGTGTTCGCGCACGAGCGCCAACACCTGCGCGCGCACGTTGTAGCCGTCGAGCGTGAAGAGCTTCAGGCGGTCGAGGAACGCGAGCGTCGGCGCGACGCCGGCCTCGGCGTGCCCGTGCGAGCGCCAGCGCCCCTCGACGAACACCGTCGTCGAAGGCTTACCGAAGTCGTGGCACAGCGCGCCCAGCATCACGGCCACGCGCCGCGGGTAGTCGAGCCCTTCGCTCAACTGACGCGCGCAGTCGCAGACCAGGAGGGTGTGGATGAAGACGCCCCCCTCGGGGTGCCAGTCGGGTTCTTGCGGCACGCCCCTTAAAGCCTCGAGTTCGGGGAAGAGCTGCGGCGTGACGTTGAGGCGGGCCAGCCATTCGAGTCCGACCGAGGGCCGCGGCGCGACGATGAGAATCTTCTCCAGTTCGCCCCAGACGCGCTCGGCCGGCAGATCCGTGAGGTCGATGGAGCGGCAGAGTTCGACGGTCTGCGCTTCGACTTCGAAGCCGAAGCGGGCGGCGAACTGCGCGGCGCGCAGGACGCGCAAGGAGTCTTCGACGAAGGTCTCGGGCGCGACGGCGCGCAGCAGTCGCGCCTTTATATCCGCGAGCCCCCGGTGCGGGTCGATGATTTCGCCTTCGAGCGGGTCTTCGAGGATGGCGTTGACGGTGAAGTCGCGGCGGCGCGCGGCCTCCTCGAAAGACATCGAGGGGTCGCCTTCGATGTAGAAGGCCCGGTGGCCGCGCCCCGTCTTGCGCTCGCGGCGCGGGAGGCTGACGTCCAAATCCTGACCGAGCTTGTAGACGGTGAAAGCCTCGCCGACGACGTTGACGCGGCCGAAGCGGCCGAGCAGCTCGCGCAAAGAGGCGGGCTCGACGCCGTAGACCTCCACGTCCCAGTCCTTCACCTCGCGGCCGAGCAGGCGGTCGCGCACGCACCCGCCGACCATGAGCGCGCGCCCGCCCGCCTCGCGCACGGCGCGCGCCAGCCTCAGGATTTTTTCGGGGACGGGAGAAGTCATCGAAAATTTAACCACGGAGACACAGAGACACAGCTTCTGTCTTTAGCTGTGCCTCTGTGTCTCCGTGGTTAACCTCGGGTTCTCTATGCGCGCGGCGCGGCGGGGGCTTCGTCGTCTTCGTCTTCGTCGTCGTCGTCGTAGCCGGCGATGTCGTCCCCCGCCTCGTAGTCTTCATCGTCGTCGTCGAGGTCGTCCGCCTCGTCATACTCTTCGGGGTCGTCCACGAGAATGTGGACGCCGCGCGTCGAAGGCAGGCAACTGATGATCTGCACGCGCTCGATGCGCGTCAGCTCGGGCGAGGCGTGCCAGAGCTTGACCCAGAAGCTGCGCGTGTCGCCGTGGACGACGAAGGTCGAGCCGTCCATCATGACGGGGACGGGCGTGGCCTCCGTCCCGTCGCGCAGCTCTTCCAAAAGCTCCGGCACGTACTGGCGGAACTGCTCGAACTGCAGGACGACCGCCGACTCGTCTACCTCCGCGGGCGGCAGCTCGACGGGTTCGTCCGATTCAAGGAGCAGCCGCGACTCGGTCTGCTCGTTTCTCTTTTTGACTATCGCCATAACGTGGTGAATGGTGAATGGTAAATAGTAAATGGCAGACGAATGCCTTCGACCATTTACTATTTACCATTCACTATTTACTAACATTTGATGCCCAGTCTCTTCTTCAAATAGTCCGCCAGCTCCGACGCCTTCACGCGCTCCTGGTTCCAGGTGTCGCGGTCGCGCACCGTCACGGCCTCGTCTTCGAGCGACTGGTGGTCGACGGTGACGCAGAAGGGCGTGCCGATCTCGTCCTGGCGCGCGTAGAGCTTGCCGATCCCGCCCGTGTCGTCGTAGACGGCGCGCATCGACGGCTGCAGCTCCTTCTTGATGCTCTTCGCCATCGAGACGATCTCGGGCTTGTTCTTCGCCAGCGGGAGCACCGCCACCTTAATCGGCGCGAGCCGCGGGTGCAGGCTCAGGATGACGCGCTTCTCGCCCTTGTCGGTCGTCCTCTCGTTATAGGCGTCCATCAGGGCGGCGAGCACCGTGCGGTTGACGCCGGCCGCCGGCTCGATGACGTAAGGGTAGTAGCGCTCCTTCGTCGCCTCGTCGAAGTAGGAGAGGTCGTCGGTCGCGTCGGGGTTGAGGCGCTTGCCTTCCGCGTCCTCGGGCTTCTTCGAGTGCGCCTTGAGGTCGAAGTCGGTGCGGTTGGCGATGCCCATCAGCTCGTCCCACTGCCTTTCCTCGTCCTCGCGCTCGGGGAAGAAGCGGTAGTGGATGTCCACGGTGCGCTTGGCGTAGTGCGCCAGTTCCTCCTTAGGCTGCTCGTAGAAGCGCAGGTTCGCGGCCGAGATGCCGAGATCGAGGAACCACTGGTGGCAGTAGTCTATCCACTCCTGGTGGACGCGCTCGTCCTCGCCGGGGCGGACGAAGTACTCCATCTCCATCTGCTCGAACTCGCGCGTGCGGAAGATGAAGTTGCCGGGCGTCACCTCGTTGCGGAACGACTTGCCGATCTGCGCGATGCCGAAGGGAATCTTCCGGCGCATCGCCGTCTGCACGTTCAGGAAGTTGATGAAGATGCCCTGCGCCGTCTCGGGCCGGAGGTAAGCCAGGGCGTTCGGGTCGTCCTCGACGGCCGCGGCGCCGATGGTCGTGCGGAACATGAGGTTGAAGGCGCGCGGCTCGGTCAGGTTCGTCGAGCCGCAGTTGGGGCATTTGAGTTTGCCCGCGGCGTCGGCCTCAAGCTTGTCGGCGCGCAGGCGTGTCTTGCACTCGCGGCAGTCGACGAGCGGGTCGCTGAAGGTCTCTTCGTGGCCCGAGTACTTCCAGACCAGCCGGTTGAGGATGAGGCTCGAATCGATCCCCTCCATGTCGTCGCGCTCGTGAACCATCCAGCGCCACCAGGCCTGCTTGACGTTGTTGCAGAGTTCCACGCCGAGCGGGCCGTAGTCCCAGGCGCTCCCCAGGCCGCCGTAAATCTCCGAGGAGGGGAAGACGAACCCGCGCCGCTTCGAGAGCGACACGATGGTTTCGATGTTCGGTGCTGCCAATGTTCTTCTCCAGTGAATGGTAAATAGTGAATGGTAAATGGTGAGCGTATGGGCGCAGCCTTCCATTCACTATTTACGATTCACTATTTACCCTCATGGTAGCAGCCGCACGGCGCAGTTGAAAAGAAGGGAGGGGCGACGCCGTGCGGGGCGTCGCCCCTCCCTCCTCCGTTTGTAAGCGTCTGCCGCCCGCGCTACTTCGTGGCCGGGGCGCTGATGTTCACGTCGACGTCGGTCTTCTTGGAACCGCCGCCGAACAGTCCGCCGCGCCAGGCGAAGAACGCGAACAGGACGACGATCAGGAAAATCACCAGGATGGCGACCACGCCGGTGTTGCTTGAGCTGTCCCCTTCAGCCATTGTCTCTGAATCCTCCTAGAAATTGTCTCTTCTTAACTGCGCCCGTCAGGGCTTCCAAGCGAGGTAAAAGTTCTGAAACTACACAACGAAATTGGTCTGCGGGCCGCCACACGTTTTATAACCGTACGCCTTCGGACGCCCGCACGAGGGTTATAGAAAAGAGCGTGCCACACGGGAAGGGATGAAGGCGGAAGGATGAAGGATGAAAGGCAGGCAGTCCTTACTTCATCCTTCATCCTTCCGCCTTCATCCTTAACGGAGAAGCGCCGCGCCCCTCTTGGGAGCACGGCGCTCGTGCCCGTCCGGGTTCGCGCGGCGTTCAGTCCTGGCTCGGGGTCGGGCGCGGCGGCTCGGCCCCTTGCGGCACGATCCACAGCTCGAAGCTGTTCGCGGCGCGGCGGCCGCCGTTGATGACGACGAGTCGGTCGCGGCTGATGCCGCGGTTGGTCGTCAGGTAGTCGGAGGCGCGCTTGGTCATGCGGTCGGCCTCGCCCGCGCGGCTGTTGCGCCCCGCGTAGGCGATGACGTAGCCGGTCGCGCCCGGGTTGTTCTGAAGCTCGATGGCCAGGTTGTCGAAGCGCGCCTTGTCGTCGTCGTGCGCGATGGACGGGAACTCGTCGAAGCGCTTGGGCGGCTCGATTTTGGGGAGCGCGCCGACGCCGGTCGCGGCCTGCGCCGTCTGCCGGCAGGAGCGGTCGCCCGAGCCGTCGTCCACGACGAGGATCGCCGTCACGCGCTTGTTGCCGAGGCCCGAAGTGTCGACCGTGATCGTCGGCGTGCCCACGCCCGACATGATGCGCGCCGCGGGCGGGCTGACCGTCCAGGTGTAGTTGAGCGCCGAAGGCCCCTGGTAGCCCACGTCGGCCGTGAAGGTCACGACGTCGCCGTCGGCGACCTGCGTCGGGGCGGTGACGTTCACGGGGTACGGGCAAGGGCTGGCGGCGATGGCCGGAATCTCGATGGTGCGCGGGCGGTAGTTGAGCGCGATGCAGTTCTTGCGGCCCGCGACGATGTTGAAGGTCTGCGCCCAGCGCGTGTTGTTCGGGAAGACGATCTCGACCGAGTGCGCGCCGGGTTCGAGTTCGATGGCGCGGACGTAGTCGGTGGTCTCGCCCGCGGGCTGGCCGTCGATGCTGATGGGGTAGCCGCCGGGCTGCGTCGAGACCTCAATGCGGCCCGTGGTCGGCGGCGCGTTCTTCTTGTTCTTCTGCTTCTTGGCCTCGGCGCCCGCCGCCAGCAGGAGCGCGGCGCAGGCAACCAGGGCCAGGAGGGCGGTGAAGGAGGTTCTCGGTCTCTTCATCTGTTAGACCTCCTCTGTCGTCGCGCTGATGTTCAACTCCGCCCCCTGCCTGCGGCCGTAGCGGCGGCGCGCGCCGGCGCCGACGGCGAGCAGTCCCGTGCCGAAGAGGAAGAGCGAGATGGGCTCGGGCACAGGGTTCGTGGGCGGCGTCGGGGTCGGGGTCGGGCCGGTTGGCGGGTTTTCGTCGCCGCCGGCGCAGATGCCGCTCACGCAGATGAGCGGGATGCCGGCCAAAGTCCACCACGGGAAGGCGCCGGCGACCTTGGGAAGCGGGTTGGGCGGAATCTCGCCGCAGTCGCAGACCGTGCCGGTCACGTCGCCGAGGTCGACGGTCTCGACCTTGCTGCCGCTCTGCGAGAGCGAAGGGTCGGCGGGCGCGGTGACGTTCGTCGAGCCGCCGCCGGGTGTCTGCGTCTGCTGGCCCGCGGCCTGCTGCTCCTGTGAGGAAGCCGCCCCGCCCTGCGCCGAGCCGACCTGCGCGACGGACTGGCCCTGCGTGGCGACACGCAGGCGCACGTCGGTGGCCGTGCGCAGTTGGCCGCCGTCGCCGGCCGTGCGCACCATCTCGCCGTAGGTGATGGTGCCGGCCCGCGCTGCGGGCGCCGCTGCGAGCATGACGCCGAGCATCAGAGCGGTTGTGCGGAATGCTTGACGCCTCATTACGGGGTCGTCCTCCTACTTGAACCCAATCCCCTTCGGCCTGCGCTCAAAAACTCGAATGACTTCGGGGCAATTCGGGCGAATCTGTAAACCGGGCGGAGGCTCGGAGACCTGCGGCGGGGACGGCAAACCGGCCATCGGCGCGTCGCCTCCGGCCTCGCCCGTTCCCGCATCTGCCCGTTATCTGAAAGACTTGCGGCGAAACCTCTTCCGGTTTACCGCAGAGGGAAGAGACTCCGAATAACCTTTGAGTTCCAGTTTCGGCAGCCCATTAAACCCGCGCCCATGCCAAACTGTCAAGATAAAAAAGGGCCGCCCCGCGGGGCGAACCCTTTTTCTCTCAAAAATTAAACGCGGGGGCATCCCGAACTAGTCCGAGTCGCCCTGGCCGGCGGCCTGGGCGCTCTCGCCCCTGCCCGATTTCTGCTTCTCGTCCTTGAGCACGGCCTTGCGTGAGAGCTTGATCTTGTTGCCCTCCTTGCCGATGCACTTGACGAGAATCTGCTGCCCCTCCTTCAACTCGTCGCGCACGTCGCGGACGCGGTGCTCGGCGATTTCGGAGATGTGCAGAAGGCCGTCGGTGCCGGGGAAAATCTCGACGAACGCCCCGAAATCGACGATGCGCGAGACGGTGCCGAGGTACTGCTCGCCGATCTCGGCCTCGGCCGTCAGGCCCCGGATGCGTGCGACCGCCGCCTGCGCGGCCTCGCCGTCGGCCGTGGCGATGAAGATGGTGCCGTCGTCCTCCACATCGATCTTGGCGCCGGTCTCCTCGACGATGGAGCGGATCATCTTGCCGCCCGGCCCGATGACGTCGCGGATGCGGTCGGGGTTGATCTTGATGGTGATGATGCGCGGCGCGTACGGGCTCAGCTCCTCGCGCGGGGCCTCGATGGCCTGCTCCATGATGGAGAGGATGTGGAAGCGGCCCTTCTTCGCCTGCTCCAGCGCCTCGGCCATGATCTGGGCGTTGATGCCGCCGATCTTGATGTCCATCTGGAGCGCGGTGATGCCTTCGCGCGTCCCCGCCACCTTGAAGTCCATGTCGCCGTAGTGGTCTTCCGCGCCCGCGATGTCGGAGAGAATCGCGTAGCGGTTCCCCTCCATCACGAGGCCCATCGCGACGCCCGCGACCGCCGACTTGATGGGCACGCCCGCGTCCATCATCGAGAGTGAGCCGCCGCAGACGGTCGCCATCGACGAAGAGCCGTTCGACTCGGTGATGTCCGAGACGATGCGGAGCGAGTACGGGAACTCCGCCTCGCTGGGCAGCACCGGTTCGAGCGCGCGGCGCGCCAGCGCCCCGTGGCCGATCTCGCGGCGCGAGGTGGAGCCGAAGCGGCCGACCTCGCCGACCGAGTAGTGCGGGAAGTTGTAGTGCAAAAGGAAGCGGCGCTTGATTTCGCCCGACTCCAGGTCGTCGAGGAACTGCTCGTCCTCCTTGGTGCCGAGCGTCGAGGTCACAATCGCCTGCGTCTCGCCGCGCGTGAACAGGGCCGAGCCGTGGACGCGCGGGAGCCAGTTGACCTCGATGTCAATCGGGCGAATCTCGCTGAACTTGCGGTTGTCGGGGCGGCGGCGCTTGCCGAGGATGTCCTCGCGGAAAATCTTCTCCTTGAGGTGGTCGAAGATCTTCTTCGCCTGCTGGCGCTGCTCTGGAGAGTCTTCGGGGTAGGACTCGACGACCTCCTTCTTCAAGGCGTCGACGGCGGCGTAGGACTCGATCTTGCCCTGCGCGGCGGTGTCGAGCGCCTGGCGCAGGCGCTCGGCGTAGTTGCGCTCGATCTCGCCCATCATCTCCTCGTTGAGGACGGGCGCCTCGACCGGGCGCTTCTGGATGTCGAGCGCCTTGTAGAGTTCCTTCTGCCAGCGGCAGAGGCGGTTGATCTCCTTGTGCGCGAACATCAGCGCCTCGACCATCACCTCCTCCGAGACCTCCTTGGCCCCGGCCTCGACCATGACGATGGCCTCCTCGGTGCCGGCGACGACGAGGTTCAGGCGCGACTCGCGCACCTCGTCGTAGGTCGGGTTGATGATGTAGCGGCCGTCAATCAGCCCGACGCGGACGCCCGCGATGGGCTGCGGGAAGGGGATGTCCGAGAGGTAGAGCGCCAGAGAAGCGCCCGTGATCGCGATCACGTCCGGGTCGTTCTCGTCGTCGGCCGAGATGACCGAGGCGATGACCTGCGTCTCGTTGCGGTACCCTTCGGAGAAGAGCGGGCGGCAGGGGCGGTCGATCATGCGCGCCGTCAGGACTTCCTTCTCGCCGGGCCTGCCTTCGCGGCGGAAGTAGTTGCCGGGGATGCGGCCCGCGGCGTAGTTGTGCTCGCGGTACTCGACCGTGAGCGGGAAGAAGTCGATGCCTTCGCGGGGCGAGGCGGCGCCGATGGCCGCGACCAGGACCATCGTGTCGCCGTAGCGGACAATGACGGAGCCGTGCGCCTGCTTGGCGACGCGGCCGGTCTCGACCGAAAGCTCGCGGTCGCCCAGTTTGATCTTCTCTCTCAGTAATTTCTTGGCTGCCATTTTTATTCTCTTCTCCTTCGGGCGGGCCGCCTGCCTGGCAGCGGCGGCCTGTGGATTTGCGCGGAGTCTCATCCGCCGCGCCGCGCCCGGAAATGTTCGTTCAGTCGGGTCGGGCTGAGCGCCCCCGCTACGTGAGGCGGGGACGCGGCCCTACTCCTGAAAAGAAAAAGCGGCACCCGCTCCAACCGTGAAGCCGGTGCCGCCTTCTGCTAGTCCGCCAAAGGCTGCTCCCCGAAGTCCGCGCGCGGGAGCCCAGGCCGTCACGTTCGGCCACTCCCGCCCGCCTGTCACTGGACGCGGGGCGTTGTTAAAGAGGATTTCGTCCTCGTACACTTACTCGCGGCGAACCCAAAGGGGCGCGCTCGGCCTCCGGCCGCCTACCTGTTTAGCGGCGCAGGCCGAGCTTGCTGATGAGTTCGTGGTACCCCTCGATGTCTCTACGCTTGAGGTAGTCGAGCAGGCTCCTGCGCTGCGAGACCATCTTGAGCAGCCCCCGCCGCGAGTGGTTGTCCTTCTTGTGAGTCTTGAAATGC
>JAFAZX010000076.1 GCA_019239425.1 Acidobacteriota bacterium | reverse complement strand
CAATCGAGCGAGGACGTGCTGAGCGCGCTGGTGTTCGACTCGCGCGCGCCGCAGGCGCGGCAGGTCATGGTCGGCGGGTCCTGGGTGATCCGCGACGGCCGGCACGCCGACGAAGCCCGCATCGAAACCCAATACCGCGAGGCGGTCCGCAGGATCCGCGCGGCCATGAGGGACGGATGAACACATGAACGACATCGACAGGTCCAGGTCCGACAAGGCGCGCGTGGTGCGCGCGCCGCGCGGCAGCACCCTGAGCGCGCGCTCGTGGCTCACCGAGGCGCCGCTGCGCATGATCATGAACAACCTCGATCCCGAAGTCGCCGAGCGGCCCGGCGACCTCGTGGTGTACGGCGGCATCGGGCGCGCCGCGCGCAACTGGGAATGCTTCGACGCCATCGTCGCCACGCTCCGGCGGCTCGGCGAGGACGAGACGCTGCTGGTGCAATCGGGGCGTCCGGTCGGCGTGCTGCGCACGCACGTCGACGCGCCGCGCGTCCTCATCGCCAACTCCAACCTGGTGCCGCACTGGGCCACGTGGGAACACTTCAACGAGCTCGACCGCCGCGGACTCATGATGTACGGCCAGATGACGGCCGGCTCCTGGATCTACATCGGCTCGCAGGGCATCGTGCAGGGCACGTTCGAGACCTTCGCCGCGATGGCCGACCGCCACTTCGGCGGAGACCTTTCGGGACGTTTGATTCTCTCGGGCGGCATGGGCGGCATGGGCGGCGCGCAGCCTCTGGCGGCGACACTGAACGGCGCGGTCTTCCTCGGCGTCGAGGTCGAGCGCGAGCGCATCGAGAAGCGAATCCGCACCGGCTACTGCGACCGCCTGGCCCTCGACTTAGACGAGGCGCTCCGCATCTGCGAAGACGCCGTCGAGCAGAAGCGAGCCGTCTCGGTCGGCCTCGTCGGCAACTGCGCCGAAGTCCTGCCGGAACTCGTCCGGCGCGGCGTCAAGGTTGACGCGGTCACGGATCAGACGAGCGCGCACGACCCTCTCAACGGTTACGTGCCCGCGGGGATGTCTCTCGAAGAGGCGGACGAGCTGAGACGTAACGACCCGCGAGGATACGTCGAACGCTCGACCCAATCGATGGCGCGCCACGTCGAGGCGATGCTCGCCTTACAGCGCGCGGGGGCCGTCGCCTTCGACTACGGCAACAACATCCGCAAGTTCGCCTTCGACGCGGGGTGCGCCGACGCCTTCCAGATTCCCGGCTTCGTCCCCGAGTACATCCGCCCGCTCTTCTGCGAAGGCAAAGGCCCCTTCCGCTGGGTGGCACTCTCTGGAGACCCTGCGGACATACGCCGCACGGACGACCTCGCGCTCGAGCTCTTCCCCGAAGACCGAACGCTCGAACGCTGGATGCGCCTCGCGCGCGACCGCGTGCAGTTTCAAGGACTGCCCGCGCGCATCTGCTGGCTGGGCCTGGGCGAGCGCGCCGAGATGGGCGAGGCCATCAACGACCTCGTCCGCCGCGGCGAGTTGCAGGCCCCCGTCGCCATCGGCCGCGACCACCTCGACACAGGCTCCGTCGCCTCGCCCTTCCGCGAGACCGAAGGGATGCGCGACGGCACGGACGCCGTCGCCGACTGGCCCATCTTGAACGCGCTCCTCAACACCGCGAGCGGCGCCTCCTGGGTCTCCTTCCACCACGGCGGCGGCGTCGGCATCGGCTACTCGCTCCACGCCGGCCAAGTCTCCGTCGCCGACGGGAGCGCGGAAGCGTCGAAGCGCCTCAACCGCGTCCTCACCAACGACCCCGGCCTCGGCGTCGCGCGCCACGTCGACGCCGGCTACGAAGAGGCCGAAGCGACCGCCCGCACGAAGGGCCTGAAGATTCCCCTACTCACAGGCGGCAACAAAGAATGAGATATGGTTATGGCTAGGGAATGTTATGAGCGATAAGGTAATTCGCTATCCCCTTAGAGTTGCGGCCGCTAAACGAGATAGTCGAAAGAAATTACGTGTGCCGTGTGAAATGTCACAGCGGTGGCTACAATTTCACCAGATAGACCATCACGAAAATGAGGATTATATTCACGTTGACGTGATGACAGGAGTGCCTGGCGAACATGAAAGAAAGATTTGCGAGCTGGTTCTCGCCAAAGATGATCTATCGTCGGTACTCGCGGATTTGCCGGTAAAGGATTGGACGAAGGAATGAAGAAAGTAAAAATCATCGTTGAGAAACACCCAGACGGATATGTCGCATATCCACTCGGACTGAAGGGTGTCGTTGTCGGCGAAGGTGATAGCCGCGAGGAAGCGCTAGCTGACGTAGAGTCGGCAATACGATTCCACGTGGCGACCTTCGGCCCGGAGGTTCTAGACGACGACCCACCGGTGCTTGAGGCTTTTGTCGAAGAGATGGGAGTAGCCGTCTAGTGGGGAAGTTTCCCGTTGACGCGCCGAAAGGCCGAGTCATAAAAGCGCTAGGGCTGCTCGGTTTCGTTGTCGTGCGCGAACGGGAACATATCGCTTTAGTGCGCGAGAATGTGGACGGCACGCGGACGCCACTGACCATGCCTAATCACTCACAGATTAAAGGCTCAACCTTACGCTCCATTTGCTCGCAGGCGAACATCCCTCGGGACGAATTTCTGAAGGCTTACGATTTAAGCTAATGAACCACGCGGTAACACTGAGGCCGACGCCGTGGGGCTGGATGATTGTGGCGACGTTCGCGGTGACGTTGGCGACTTTGGTCTTGTTCGGGGCGGTGGGCGGGCTGATGCTGCTCGTCGGCTTGAACGGCGTGAGCGAGCGGACGGGGACGTACGTCATCGTCGCGTACGCGCTCCTGGTGCTGGCGGGCAACTTCGCCGTGGCGGCGCTCTTGAACTGGCTCATCGCGCGGAGGCGTTATGCGGGGACGCGTGGGGCCGGCTGGGCGCCCGCGCTCGTCGCGCTCGGGGTGACGGCTTTGACGGCGGTGGCCGGGCCGCCGCTGGCCGTCGTCCTCATGAAGATACTCGTCTAGTGCGGGCCGGGGTTTGAAGATGTCGGAAGCCGAAGCTTACGTGCCGAAGCCGAGGACGGTGACCGAGATCGCCGCGGGCGTGCGCGCCGTGGCGGCGTTCGAAGCTTTGAAGGGGACGCTGGTGCTGCTCGCGGGCTTCGGGCTGCTGGCGCTCGTCCACCGCGACCTCGAAGACCTGGCCGAGAGGCTCGTGCGCCACTCGCACCTCAACCCGGCGAGCCACTACCCGCGGGTCTTCGTCGAGGCCGCCGCGCACATGAACGACTCGCGGCTGCGGTCGCTCGCGGCGCTCGCCTTCGCCTACTCGGTCGTGCGCTTCGTCGAGGCCTACGGCCTCTGGCACATGCGCGCGTGGGCCGAATGGTTCGCCATCCTTTCGGGCTGCATCTACATCCCCATCGAACTCTACGAACTCGTCGAGCAGCCGACGCACCTGCGCGGCCTCGTCCTCTTCTTCAACGCCGCCATCGTCGCCTACCTGCTCTACGTCCGGCTCTCGCGCACGGGCCGCGCCGCCGAGGAGGCCATCCACCGCACCGAGGCCGAGAAGAAGGCCGAGAAGAAGGCGCGCAGAGAGGCCGGGCGCGCCGCCCCTTAAAACCCTTCGGACGTGGAAGAGCCGACCTCACAACCTTCGACGCACCTGACGCCCGACCCTTCGGAGGCTTCGGCCGGGCGCGCGCAGAATCGCGCGCGCGCGTTCGCTTTAGACATCACGCCGCTGCGCGAGTCGCGCGACTTCCGCCTGCTCTTCGCCGGCCAGGCCGTCTCCTTCTTCGGCTCGATGATGACTTTCGTCGCGCTGCCGTGGCAGGTCTACCGCCTCACCGGCTCGACGCTCGCGTCGGGGCTGTTGGGCGTCACGGAGTTCGTGCCCATCTTCCTGATGGCCTTCGTCGGCGGCGCCCTGGCCGACGCGGTTGACCGCCGCCGCATGGTGCGTTTGACCGAAGCTCTGCTCGCGGTGGGGACGCTTCTGCTCGTCTTCAACTCGACGCTCGCGGAGCCGCGCGTTTGGGTGCTCTTCCTCTGCGCGGCGCTGTTCGCGGCGCTGAACGGCCTGCAGCGTCCCTCGCTCGACGCGCTCGTGCCGCGGCTCGTCGCGGCGGAGGAGTTGCCCGCCGCGATTGCTTTAAGAAGCCTGGGCGGGACGGTCGCGATGATCGGCGGCCCCGCGCTCGGCGGGCTGCTCGTCGCGACCGCGGGGCCGGCGGTCACGTATTCGATAGACTTCGTGACCTTCGCCGCTTCGCTCGCGGCGCTCTGGGCGATGCGCGCGGTGCCGCCGCCCGCGGGCGCGGAACGTCCCAGCCTGCGTTCCGTAGTCGAGGGCTTGCGCTACGCGCGGAGCCGGCCCGAGCTTCTGGGGACTTACCTCATCGACATCAACGCGATGTTCTTCGGGATGCCGATGGCGCTCTTCCCCGCGGTGGCCGAGGGGTTCGGCGGCGGGTCGGTCGGGCTGCTCTACGCCGCGCCCGCGTTCGGCGCGATGTGCGTGACGCTCACTTCCGGGTGGACGAATCGCGTCAACCGGCACGGGCTGTGTGTGGTGCTCGCGGCGGCGGCGTGGGGGCTCGCCATCGTCGGCTTCGGCCTGGCGCCGACGCTGTGGGCGGCGCTCCTCTTCCTCGCACTGGCGGGCGCGGCCGACATGGTCTCGGGACTCTTCCGCGCGCTCATCTGGAACCAGACGATACCCGACCAACTCAGGGGTCGCCTCGCGGGGATCGAGGTGATCAGCTACACGACGGGGCCGCTGCTGGGTAACGCGGAGTCGGGCACGGTCGCGCGTCTGTTCGGCGTGCGCGCGTCCGTCCTCTCGGGCGGCGTGCTCTGCGTCGCCGGCACGGCGCTGCTCGCGCTCCTGCTCCCGCAGCTCATACGCTACGACGCGCGCGCCGGCCTCGCCCGCAAACGCGCCGAAGAGGAGGCCCGCGCCTCGGGGGCGTAAGTCCTCGTCCCGCCGTCTTGCCCGCTCCGCCGCGCCCGCCTTACTATCAAGCCGAACTGTTCGGCCCCTGCCTTCCCGTCACGAAGTCGGCCCGCACGGGTCGGCTTTTCACAACCCGTTACGGAGAGAGGTGCGCCGGGATGTATCCGCGCCTGAAACCGGGGCGCGAAATCTGACGAGCACATGCACGCGACCGCCGAGACGAACCTTGTCATGTAAATCAGTCGCGCGGGGCGGCGGGTGATGCCGGGCGTCCGGCGGCTTCGCGTAACGGGGGCGTTATGATTAACAAGTCGGGTATGCCATACCAGTTTCAGTCGTACGTGCCGGGGGTCTTTGTCGAGATATACCTGCCGAAGAAGGCCATGTATCAAGGCATGCTGTACGAGTCTTTGATCGAAGGATTCGATTTCCAAAAAGTCAGAGAACACTTTCTGGACGAATCCAAAAGGGCAAAGATATATCAACTTTTGAAAGATTATGACGAGGTCAAGAATATCGAGGAAAGGATCGACAAGATCGAACCCTTCTACTGGGGGTATTCGATGTACGAGGTCGACGGAGTCTTCTTTGACCCCCAAAAAGGGATTGACGAGGAAAGAACTCAAGTCGTCAGAATAACGTTCCTGCCGAACCTCGAAGCGATACAGAAGCTCGCCCCTGAAATGGAGCCTATCGATTTAAGGCGTGCGGTGAAAAGGATTCTCAAGGCCGACCGGGATGAGAGGGAAGGGTTGAAAGAACGTCACCCGCAGGTGGTCGACTACCTGAATAAGTGGAAGGGAGATTTGGGACTTTTTCTGTTCGGCTACATAATTTTCAAGCTGTGCTTAAGGATTAACGAAGCCGGCGCTGAATTGGAGAAAGAGATTTGGCTTACGTCATTCTGGGATATTGAAGTCAACAAGGTGAAGCTTATACAGTCCGAAGAGTAGTCTGCGAAGTGCAGCGCCGCCGGGCGTGGTGTAGCGGCTCACCCGGCGGCGGGTGTCCAAGGAGATGCTATGAGGTACACGTTCCTCGCGCTTATACTCTTTCTCGCCTGCACACAAACTCCGTCCACCAGAAGGGAGTCAGACCGGGAGCACGACGGTTTCGCCGGCCCCGTGAAGAAGGTCTTCGTCTGGTGGTCGCCCGTCGCCGGGTGGGACTACCCGGCCGACTCGCGCTGCCGTCAGGAGACGAGAGTTTACGACCAGAGTGGCAGGCTGATGCAGCTCTCCGTCTACCCGGGCAACTGCGGCAGCGACGAGATAAAGTATGACTACAGTTACGGCCAGGGCGGGAGTCGGACGGAGAAGTCGCAGGAGATACGCGGTAAAGATAGCCCCCCGCCCCCGCCCCCTGTCATGGTGCCGCGCTCGAACTCCGAAGAGGACAGGGGCGAGCCGCGGATGCTCTTCAAGTATGACCCGGCGTCGGGCAGGGAGAGCGAAAGCTCTCTCGTCCGCCCCGGCGGGAAGGTCATCTACAGGACGGCGTACACTTACGACGATAAAGGGCGGCTGACTGAGGTCACCGACTACAGCGGAAACGGCCAAGTCTCAACCAGGCGGGTTTACGGCTACTCAGGTGAAGAGAGGGTGCCTTCGAGTTTTGTGTATTACGACGGCAAGGGCAATGCTTACGAGAGGGCGACGTATAGCGACTACGAGTTCAACGCGCGGGGAGATTGGGTCAGACGGAGGGAGGCGAGGGAGGAAAGATTCAACCGCCGGAACGTCTCCACGACGGTCAGAGAGATTGAGTATTATCAAAGCGGGAAATGACCTCTCCGATGCGGGCGGCGGGCGGCTATGAGTTCTTTGCACAGAGATACTGAAGGTTGAAGGTATGAGTCATGCGGCCAGAAGCTTGTTCGTCTTCGGGGTCTACCTCTGCGTCCTGGGCCTGCTCTTGCTGCTCGTCCCGAACCTGCTCCTGCGGCTCTTCGGGGCACCGACGACGAACGAAGTCTGGATCAGGATTAACGGGATGTTCGTGCTCTGCCTGAGCTTCTATTATGTCCAGGCGGCGCGACATGGGTTGGCAGTCTTCATCCGGTGGACGGTGTGGGCGCGCGGCGCGGTCATCATCTACTTCGCCGCCTTCGTGCTGCTGGCCGCGGCCCCGAAGGCTCTGCTGGTGTTCGGGCTGATCGATCTGCTGGCGGCGGTGTGGACGTGGCTCGCCCTGAAGAAAGACGCGGGCCGTTGAAGAGATTGGCCGACGGTTTTATTGACGTTCACTATCTGAAACTCGACTGTGAACAATAGGCGACGGTTGTGCGAATTGCGGAAGCGTGTCGTTGGACTCTCTCACCCGGCAACTCGCACGCCTCACAACGTCATGCACCCGGCGCCCCGGGGCCGGGCCGCTTCCGCGGGCGGCCCACACCCCTTAAGATGGAAGCCGAGTGAATCCGACAGGTGACGCGGCGCATGAAGCGCGAAGCATGAGGCCGGAGGCGCGGCGTTGGCTGTTCGTCGCGCTGCTCGCGTGCGCTCTCCTGTTCCGTCTGGGGTTCGGGCTGTGCGGGCAGTTTCAGGACGCGGACACGAAGCAGATATACCTGCTCGGCCTGAAGTTCTACGCGACGGGCGCGTGGCCTTACTTCGGGCCGGACGTGCTGTTCGGAGAGATACAGCTCCCCGGCGCCTTGCAGGCGCTCCTCGTCGGCCTGCCGCTCCACGTGCTGCCGCTCGCCGAGGCCCCTTACGTCCTGCTCGGCCTCGTCTCGTACGCCACCCTCTGCCTCTTCGCGTGGTACTGCTGCCGCAGGCTGCCCCGTCTTCCGCGCTGGTTCGTCTGGGGCTGGCTCCTGACCTCGCCGTGGACGCTCAACCTCTCGACAGTCATCTACAACCCTTCGTACATGCTGGCGGGCGGCATCCTCTTCTTCGTCGGCGCGCTCGAACTCTTCCCCTTCACGCGGCGCGGCCTCGTCCCCGCGTGGCTCGCCAACGCATCGATGGGCTTTGCGCTCCTCTGGTCGATGCAGTTGCACATGTCCTGGGTCGTGCTCGCGCCTTACGCCGTCGCGGCGCTCCTCCTTCAGTTTAAGGAGGGCATCAGTCTCGGCCTCAAGGCGCTCGCCTGGTTCGCGTTGGGCGCGGCGCCGTTGGCGGCCTTACTCGTCCCGACCTATCTCAAGTACGGCCCGGCGGCCGGCGCGACCGCACAGTCCGTCCGCTTCAACCCCGAGAACCTTTCGGCCCTCTGGGGCATCCTCACGCGCACGCTCTCGTTCGCGAGCTTCGAGGTGCCGCGCTTCCTCGGCGCGCACACGGGCGAACGCCTCGCCGTCGTCAAAGAGCAGCCGTGGCTCGCGCCGCTCGCGCTCTTCCTCGTAGCCCTGGGCGTCGTGCAGGTCGCGGCCCTCATCGGCTCGTGGTTCCTGCGCACGCACGCACAGAAGGACTGGCGCGCGATCAAGTACCTCGCGCTCTTCAACGTCCTGCTGCTCTACGCGAGCTTCCTCTTCTCAATCAAGCCGCCGCAGTCGAACCACCTCTACGTGACACTGCCCGTCCCCGTGCTCTACGCCTTCTACTGCTGGGAGAGGCTGCTCGCGCGGCCGCGCTGGCGGGGGTTCGCCGCCGCCGTCCTCGTCTGCGGCGTCCTCTTCCACGTAGGAGTAGCCGCCTACAACTTCTCGCACATCTCGCTCTACGTCGACCGCCGCGCCGTGCAGACGGCCATCGACGAGAGGAATTATCATATACTCGGCGAGCGGCGCCCCGGCTCGCGCTACTGAAACTGATGCCCGAGTTCGTCAAAGGTCTTGAGCTGAGCAGGCTCTTCTTCGAGGAGGCCGTCCGGCCCGTCCTCGCGGCGGAGTTCCCCGCCCTGCGCTACGCGGCCGCCCTCCTCGGCACCGGCTCGGAAGTCCTCGGCTTCGACACCGAGATGAGCGCCGACCACGGCTGGGGGCCGCGCGTCGACCTCTTCTTAAGGGGTGAAGACTTCGCCGCCGCGCATGACGCAATACACGAGGCGCTGCGCCACAAGCTCCCGCACCGCTTCCGCGGCTACCCGACGAGCTTCACCGAGCCAGACCCGAACGACAACGGCACGCAGCACCTGAGCGCGCTCGACGGAGGCCCCGTCAATCACAAGGTCGAGTTGATGACGACCCGCGGGTTCTTCAGGAACTACCTCGCCTTCGACATCGAACGCGAGATAGAGCCCGCCGACTGGCTCACCTTCCCCGAACAGAAGCTCCGCACCGTCGGCGCGGGCGGCGTCTTCCATGACGAGGTGGGGCTGGAAGAGATAAGAGGAAGATTCGCCTACTACCCCCGCGACGTTTGGCTCTACCAGCTCGCCGCCGCCTGGGCGCGCGTCGGGCAGGAGGAGCACTTGATGGGGCGCGCCGGGTTCGTGGGCGACGAGATAGGCTCGGCCCTCATCGGCGCGCGCCTCGTCCGCGACCTGATGCGCCTGTGCTTCCTGTCGGAGAGGACTTACGCGCCCTACCCGAAGTGGTTCGGCACGGCCTTCAAACAGTTGTCGTGCGCCGGGGCGCTCTCGCCGCACCTGGGCGCGGCGCTCTCGGCCGGGACGTGGCAGGAGCGCGAGCGACATCTGGCCGCGGTCTACCAGCTCGTCGCAGAGATGCACAACAGCCTGGGCATCACCGACCCGCTCCCCACGGAGCCGCGCGACTTCTTCGGCCGCCCCTTCCGCGTCATCGAGCTGCACGGCTTCGCCGGGCGCATCCTCGAACGCATCGGGGACGAGCGCGTGCGCCGAATCGCCGCGCGCCGGCCCATCGGAAGTGTCGACCTCTTCAGCGACAGCACAGACCTCGTCTCCCACGCCTCCTGGCGCGCGACGCTCCGCAGACTTTACGAGTGAGAGGCTGGTTATGAATGAGAACTTCACCACAGAGACACAGAGACACTGCTGGTTGAGTTATTGGCCCAAAGCTGTGCCTCCGTGTCTCTGTGGTTAATTCCTTCTGAGTTATAAGAACCTTATGAGAAGAACTAACTACACACTCGCCGCCCTCGCGCTGGCACTTTTCATCTCGACGGCCGCGCGGGCGCAGGACGCGAAGCCCGGCGATGAGCAGGTCAAACGCGTCGCCGAGATACAGGCGGCGCTGCGCGAGGCGAACCTCGACGGCTGGCTCTTCTACGACTTCCGACGCAGCGACCCGCTCGCCTACCGCATCCTTAAACTCCCCGCGGGCGGCGTCACCACGCGCCGCTGGTTCTACTACGTCCCCGTGGTCGGCGAGCCCGTCCGCGTCGTCCACTCCATCGAGCGCTACCGCCTCGACGCGCTCCCGGGCCGCAAGGTCATCTACGCGAGCTGGCAGGAGCTGCACGCCGCGCTGCGCGACGCGCTCGCCTCCGGCGGCCTGAAGAGCAAGCGCGTCGTGCTCAAGAAGGTCGCTATGCAGTACTCGCCGATGGGCGACATCCCCTACGTCGCGCGCGTGGACGCGGGCACCGTCGAACTCGTCCGCTCGATGAGCGGCGTCTCGGTCGTCACCAGCGCCGACCTCGTCCAGCAGTTCGAGGCCACCTTCACGCCCGAACAGCTCGCCTCGCACCGCGAGGCCGCCGACAAGCTCCACAAGGTCATCATGGAGGGCTTCGACGAGATCGCCCGCCGCGTCAGAAACAACGAGACGCCGACCGAGTACGAGATTCAGCAGTTCATCGCCGGCCGCCTCGCCGCCGAAGGCATGACCGCGGGCGGGGGCGACGTCTCCGTCGGCGCGAACACCGCCAACCCGCACTACTTCCCGACTAAAGAGCGCAGCGCCCCCATCCGCCGCGGCGACTTCGTCCTCTTCGACATCTCCGAGAAGCTCGACCGGCCCGGCTCCATCGTCGCCGACCAGACCTGGGTCGGCTACGTCGGCGAGACCGTGCCCGAGGAGTACGTGAAGGTCTTCAACATCGTGAAGGAGGCGCGCGACTCCGCCACCGACTTCGTCCGCAGGGCCTTCCGCGAGGGGCGCTCGATTCGCGCCGCCGAGGTGGACGACGTCTCGCGCGGCGTAATCCGTCGCGCCGGCTACGGCGAGCAATTCACGCACCGGACGGGGCACTCCATCGGCGAAGAGGGGCACGGCAACGGCGCCAACATCGACGACTTCGAAACGCGCGATTCGCGCCGCGTCATCGCGCGCACCTGCTTCTCCATCGAACCCGGCATCTACCTCGAAGGCCGCTTCGGCGTCCGCTCCGAAATCAACGTCTACGTCTCAGACCGTGACATCGAAGTCACCGGCCAGCCCATCCAGACCGAGATCGTGCCGATACTCAAGGAGAAGTGACTTGCTCAACTTCGCCATCCAAACCGCGAGAGAGGCCGGGAAGATTCTGGCCGACAAGTTCGGGCGGGCTTTGCAGGTGTCGAACAAGGGGGACATCGACCTCGTCACCGAGGCCGACCTCGCGGCCGAGCGCCTCATCGTCGAGCGCATCCGCAGCTACCACCCGCGCCACCGGATTCTGACCGAGGAGTCGGGCGACGTAACGGAGGCCGGCGGCGAAGACTCCGCGCACAAGTGGATCATCGACCCGCTCGACGGCACGACCAACTACGCGCACGGCTACCCGGTCTTCTGCGTCTCGATTGCGCTCGAGCATGAAGGGCGCGTGGTCGTCGGCGTCGTCTACGACCCTTCGCGCGACGAGCTGTTCGCGGCCGAGCGCGGCGAGGGCGCGACGCTCAACGGCCGACGCGCGCACGTCTCCGGGACGGACGAGCTGAACCGCGCGCTCATCTGCACGGGCTTCCCCTACGACGTGCGCACGCGCACGGACTTCTCGCGCCACTTCCGCGACTTCATCATGAAGGCGCAGTCTGTGCGCCGCGACGGCGCGGCCGCGCTCGACCTCGCCTACGTCGCCGCGGGCCGCTTCGAAGGCTTTTACGAGGAGGGCCTGCGCCCCTGGGACGTGGCGGCGGGCGTGCTGCTCGTCGAAGAGGCCGGCGGGCGCGTCACGCGCTACGACGGCTCGCCCTTCCACATCTACAAGCCCCCCATCGCCGCCAGCAACGGCCTCGTCCACGAGGCAATGCTCGAAGTGCTTCGCTCGTGAATAGTAAATGGTGAATAGTAAATGGTGACTGCTTCAGTCCATTTACTATTCACCATTTACTATTCACCATCCACGATTTACGATTGCGCGGATGATAGCCCCCGGGACAGTCTTGCAGAACCGTTACGCCGTCGAGCGGCAGATCGGCGAGGGCGGGATGGGCGCCGTCTACGTCGCCACCGACCGCCGCTTCGGCTCGACGGTCGCGCTCAAAGAGACCTTCTTCGACGACCCCACGCTGCGCAAGGCCTTCGAGCGCGAGGCGCGGCTCCTCAACCGCCTGCGCCACGCGGCGCTCCCGCGCGTCAGCGACCACTTCGAGGAGGCGGACGGGCAGTTCCTCGTCATGGAGTACATCGCGGGCGAAGACCTCTCGCAGATGTTGAAGGCGCGCGGCGCCGGCTTCCCGCCGAAACAGGTCTTGGCCTGGGCCGACCAGCTGCTCGACGCGCTCGACTACCTGCACACGCAGGAGCCGCCCGTGGTTCACCGCGACATCAAGCCGCAGAACCTGAAGCTCACCGGCCGCGACCAGGTCGTGCTGCTCGACTTCGGACTCGCCAAGGGCACGCCGCTCCAGACGCGCGTCACGCAGACGGGCAGCCTCTTCGGCTACTCCTTCAACTACGCACCCATCGAGCAGATGCAGGGCACGGGCACAGACCCGCGCAGCGACCTCTACTCTCTGGGCGCGACCGTCTATCACCTGCTCACCGGCATGACGCCGCCCGACGCCCTGACGCGCGCGACCGCGGTGCTCAACGGCGAGACAGACCCTCTGCGACCGGCGAGCGAGACGGCCGCGCATGTCCCTTCCGAACTCTCCGAAGTGCTGGCGCGCGCGATGGCCTTGAGCGCCGCGCGCCGCTACGCCTCGGCCGAAGAGATGCGCGCCGCTCTGCGCGAGTCCGCGCGCGCCGTCTCGGAGAGTTCAGATTCGGCGTCCGCCTCGACGCTCGTCAACACCGCCGCATCGGAGCAGAAGACGCGCCTGATGGGCGCGGGCGAGACGCGGCCCGCCGTCGCGCAGGAGGCCGCGACGCTCATCGGCGGCGGGCCTGCGTCCGCGCGCACCAACGCGCGCCCCGCCGCGCAGACCTCCGTCGAAGCGGCCGAAGGCAAGTCTGTCGTCACACACGTCAGGACGTCGGACGCGGACGCGCGTGTTGGTTCGAGACGCGCGCTCTACGTCGTGCTCGGCCTCGTCTGCCTCGCGCTCGTGAGCGGGCTCGGCTACGCGTACCTGCGCGGCGCTTCGAAGACCGCCTCCGTCGCACAGCCCACGCCGCAGCCGACCGCGCAGACGACGACGCCCGAGTTCGTCCCGCCTTCCACGCAGTCGGCACAGGCCACGCCGACGCCCGCGGCCACGCCCGCCGCCGCGCAGAAGCGCGCGACGCCCGCCCCCAGGAACACGCCGGCCCCTGCGGAACACGCGGAAGCTCCCGAACCGCGCACGCCGCCCCCCGGCATGCCCCCTCTGCCGCCCGAGGCCGCCGACGACCCGGCGCTGCGCGGCCGAGACCTCCAGGCCCAGCCGCTCACGCGCGAAGAGTGGCGCGACATCTTCCAGCGCGCCGCCGAAGCGCGCCGCCGCGCGATGGCCGAGCGCGACCGCATCCTCCGCGAAGAGCGCCGCCAGCGCCACCTCGAACAGCAGCAGCGCCGCGGCGTCAACCCCGCCCCGCCCGCGCCTCCGCAGTAGGCAGTAGGCAGATGGCAGTAGGCAGTTCGGGCGGCTAGCGAGAGTAGGTTTCACCACAGAGACACAGAGGCACAGCTTGAAGCGATATGTCTTTAAAGCTGTGCCTCTGTGTCTCTGTGGTTTAATTTCTGTCGGCCGTAGGCACCTGCAAAACAACTATCGGTCGCCTCTCTACTGAACTGCCTACTGCCATCTGCCTACTGCCTACTGCTTTTCAGTTCCTCTCCCCCAGCCCATGCTTCTGCTTACAGATTTTGCAGTAGGTCGGCTTCTCGGAGTTGTCCACGCGGTGCTTGACCGGCTTGAGTGTGCGCAGGTAGGCGAAGATCGATTTGAGGTCTTCGTCCGTCATGTTCCGGTAGACCCACCACGGCATGTGCTGGCTCAAGGCCCGCGCGCCGACGTGGCCCGTGCGGATCGCCTTCACGAAGAGCGCCTCGTCGTAGTAGGAGATGCCGGTCGCGTCCGGCGTCAGGTTCATCGGCGTGACCGCGCCGCCCTTGCCGTCTTCGAAGGGGTTGCCGCCGGCGTAGGCCATGCCCGGCAGAGGCTCGCCCTTGTCGCCGCGGGGCGTGTGGCAGCCGGCGCAGTCGGCGACCTTGATCATGTACGCGCCGCGCCTGACCGGAGTCGAAAGGTCTGGCTCGGCGACGGAATTTTCCAGAGGCTCCGGCACCGTGTTGATGAGCTTCGAGACGGGGAACGGAATCTCCGACTGCGGCAGCCTGTTCTTCACGGGCGGGATGGAGCGCAGGTAGACGACGATGGAGGCCACGTCCTCGTCCGAGTAGTTGCGGTAGTTCTGGTAGGGCATCGCGGGGAAGAGCGCGCGGCCGTCGTGGCCGATGCCTTCGCGTATGGCGCGCGCGAACATGTCGTCCGTCCAAAGGCCCGCGCCCGTCTCCGCGTCCGGCGTGATGTTCGGCGCGACGAGCCACGGCGCGCCGTCCGCCGCCAACGTCCCGCCGCCGCCCTTGTTCGTCGCCGCGGCGTAGGACTTGGCCGGCTCCTTCGAATCGTAGGTGGTGTGGCAGGCGAAGCAGGCCGAGACGCTCTCGACGAGGTAGCGCCCGCGCTCAAGCCTCGCGGGCGTCGCCTCGAAGCGCCTCGCCGTGAGCGGCCTCGCCTTCGGCCCCACGAACGGCCGCCACCCGACCGTCGCCGTGATGCCGACGCACGCCACGACCAGGAGGACGGCCACGCCGTACCCCGCGGCCTTCGACAGACGCCTCTTCCACTTCCCTGCCATCACCCACCTCCGCGACTGAACTCGCCACCCCTGCTCGCCCGGGCCAGAACCCCTGCCCGACCATTAACGCGACAAAAAATCCGGAGTCGGTTCACCCCCTCTGAAAAATTTTCAACCACCACGACACACGTGCGCGTGGCTGAGCGTTTTGCCTTCCCTTCCAACGCGGGTTATATTTTGAGGGTAAGAGCGCGGAGGGGTAGCATAATTTGGTAATGCAGCGGTCTTGAAAACCGCCGCCCTTGCGGGCTTGCAGGTTCGAGTCCTGTCCCCTCCGCCAAAAACATTTTCACTCTAAGAAGCCGCCCGCCCCCTGAAACGAGGTGCGGGCGGCTTCGGCTTTTGAGGGTTAGTTAGACAAGGGGGCGCGAGCAGAGATGTTGGGATTGGTGCTGTGGCAGGGCGAGAACGTTTTGGAGCGGCTCTGGCGTCTGAGCGAGCCGGTGCGCGACTGGATCAACTACCCTTGGAAGGTGGGCAACTTCCCCTTCTCCATCGCGACGCTGACGCTCGGCCTGGCGGTGGTCGTCATCGCCGTCATCGTCTCGCGCTACCTGCGCCGCTTCATCGAGCGGCGGATGGCGACACACAAGCACCTCGACCCGGGCGTGCAGTTCACCATCCTCCGGCTCGTCCACTACTTCATCATGGCCGTCGGCCTCGTCGTCGCGCTGCGCATCGCCGTGCAGGCCGACTTCACCTCGCTGGCCGTGGCCTTCACCGCGCTCTCCATCGGCATCGGCTTCGGCCTCCAGTTCATCGCGGGCGACATCGCCTCCGGCTTCATCATCCTCTTCGAGCGCCCCGTCCGCGTCGGCGACTTCGTGACC
>JAFAZX010000007.1 GCA_019239425.1 Acidobacteriota bacterium | reverse complement strand
CATCCACCACTTCCTGATCGTCGCCGAGGGCTTCAACGTCCCCGCGGGCGAGGTCTACCAGCCCATCGAGGGCTCGAAGGGCGAGCTGGGCGTCTACGTCAAATCCGACGGCGGCCCCAAGCCCGCGCGCGTCCACGTCCGCGGCCCGTCATTCATCAACCTCTCGGCCCTGCCCGACATGGTCAGGGGCGAGATGGTCGCCGACGTGGTCGCCGTCATCGGCTCGATAGACATCGTGCTCGGGGAAATAGACAGGTAATTTTAGATTTTTGATTTGCGATTTGGCTTTGAGACGGAAAGCCTGTATTGCCGCCGGACGCAAATCAAAAATCAAAAATCAAAAATGAGCAGTCAATTCACACCGAACAACCCGCTGCCGCAGGAGGCGAAGGTGCCGCAGGAGATCGCGGTCTTCTCCCCGGAGGTCGAGGCGGAGATGGACAGGCATTTGGCGAAGTACCCGGTCAAGCGCTCGGCCATCCTGCCGCTGATGTTCATCGTGCAGCGCGAGCGCGGCGGCTACCTCGACCCGCCGGGCGTGGCTTACCTGGCCGACCGCCTCGGCGTGCGCATCACCGACATCTGGGAGGTCGCGACCTTCTACTCGATGATCAACACCGAGCCGGTCGGTAAGTATCACCTGCAAGTTTGCAAGACGCTCTCGTGCAAGATCATGGGCGCGGGGCGCGTCACGGCGAAGTGCACGGAGCGGCTCGGCATCAAGCCGGGCCAGACGACCGAGGACGGCATGTTCTCTCTCTCCGAAGTCGAGTGCCTCGGCTCCTGCGGCACGGCGCCGATGATGCAGATCGGCTTCGACTACTACGAGAACCTGACCGACGAGAAGGTTGACGAGATTATTAACAAGTGCCAGGGCGGCGAGCTGTCGAACGGCGTCCGCTGAAGAAGATTATGTTTATCGGTGCAATTGGCTGCGAGCCTTTACAACTGCGGCGGGTGCTTTTGGACAACTCCGCGTCGCTCGAAGTGTACCGCGCGAACGGCGGGTACGAGGCGCTGCAAAAAGTCCTCAACGGCATGTCGCCCGACGACGTGATCGGCGAGGTCAAGAAGTCGGCCCTGCGCGGGCGCGGCGGCGCGGGCTTCCCGACGGGAATGAAGTGGGGCTTCGTGCCCAAAGACTCGCCGAAGCCGAAGTACGTCGTCTGCAACGCCGACGAGTCGGAGCCGGGCACCTTCAAAGACCGCTACCTGATGGAGCGCGACCCGCACATGCTCATCGAGGGCATGTTGATTGCCGCCTACGCCCTCGGCGCGCGCACCAACTACGTCTACACGCGCGGCGAGTACCGCTACCTCATCGAGATTATGGACGTGGCGCTTGCAGAGGCGCGCGCCGCCGGGCTGCTCGGCGAGAAGATTCTCGGCACCGACTTCAACTGCGAAATCTACACGCACACCGGCGCGGGCGCCTACATCTGCGGCGAGGAGACGGCGCTCCTTAATTCTCTGGAAGGCTTGCGCGGCCACCCGCGCATGAAACCTCCCTTCCCGGCGGTCGCCGGGCTCTACGGCTGCCCGACCGTCGTCAACAACGTCGAGACCCTGACGGCCGTGCCCGACATCATCAAGATGGGCGGCGAGGCTTACCAGAAGCTCGGGACGGAGAAGAGCGGCGGGACGAAGGTGTGGAGCGTCTCGGGCCACGTCAACCGGCCCGGCGTCTACGAGCTGCCGATGGGCTACGACGACATGGAGAAGTTCATCCTCGAAGACTGTCAGGGGATTCTCGGCGGCAAGCAATTGAAAGCGGTCATCCCGGGCGGCTCGAGCGTCTACATCATGCCCGCGGCGGACATCGTGGGGAAGGACGTGCGGATGGACTACGAAGGGCTGGTCGCGGCTGGCTCGTCGGTCGGCTCGGGCGGCTTCATCGTGATGGACGAGACCGTTGACATCTTCGAGTCCACGAAGAACCTGACCGAGTTCTACAAGCACGAGTCCTGCGGCTGGTGCACGCCCTGCCGGGAGGGCACCGACTGGCTGGTCAAAGTCTTCAAGCGCATCGAGTCCGGCGAGGGCCGGCCCGACGACGCGCAGCTCCTCCTCGACATCGTGGACAACATCGAGGGCAAATCCTTCTGCCCGCTCGGCGACGCCGCGTCGTGGCCCATCCAGTCGGCCATCAAGAAGTTCCCCGAAGACTTCCGCCGCAAGGTCTTGAACGGCAACGGCCACGTCAAGGACGGCCTGCCGACCGCCTGAACTGATAAGAGAAGATGAGAAGACTCATTCGCATAATCGCCCTCATGGGCTGTCTTGCCACGGCGGTCGCCGTGCCCGCGGGTGGGGCGACGGCGGCGTTTCAATGCCGCGGCACAGACCGGAACGTACAGAAGCAGGTTCGGTTCGCGCGCGGCCGCACGACCGCCGTCATCAAGGACACCGTTCGGCTTTGCACCGCGCACGAGTACTACCTGCGCGCGACGGGCGGCCAGACGATGACGGTTCACCTCGCGGCCGGCAGCAAGACAAGCTTCTCCATCTACGCCCCGACGGGCGACATCATCGAGGGCGCGGACGGCGTCAAGGACTGGAGCGGCAGCCTGCCCGAGACGGGTCAGTACATTATCCACGTCGGCACCGACGCGACGGCCGCCTACACGCTCGAAGTCACCATCAGGTGAGCGACTTTGGTTTAAGCAAATGCCAGCAGAATTGATAAAGGTCACAGTCAACGGCCAGGAGTTGCAGGTCGAGAAGGGCGCGCGGCTCATCGACGTGTGCCGGGAGAACGGGCACTCGATCCCGTCCTTCTGCTACTACGCAGACCTCGCGCTCCAGGCTTCGTGCCGGATGTGCCTCGTCCGCATCGAGAAGATGCCGAAGCTCCAGACCTCCTGCACCATCACCTGCACGGACGGGATGGTGGTGACGACGCAGTCTGAGGAGATCGAGAAGGCACAGCGCGGGATGGTCGAGTTCCTTTTGGCGAACCACCCGCTCGACTGCCCCGTCTGCGACCGCGGCGGCGAGTGCGAGTTGCAGGAGATGGTCTTCGACTGGGGCAACCTCGAAGAGCGTTTTACGGAGCGGAAGAACTACGCGCCGGAGAAGTTCCTCTCGCCCATCGTCGCCAACGACTCGCAGCGCTGCATCCTGTGCAAGCGCTGCACGCGCGTCTGCGACGAGTGGATGGGCGAGGACGCCATCGAGGCCGGCGGCCGCGGCGCGCACACCGTCATCGGCACCTACGGCGGCTGGCTCAACTGCTCGCAGTGCGGCAACTGCATCGAGGTCTGCCCGACGGGAACTTTGCTTGATGCCACCTACAGGCACCAGACAAGGCCGTGGGAGCTGAACCGCACGACTTCGACCTGCTCTTTCTGCTCGGACGGCTGCCAGTTCTCGGTCGGCTCGCGCCGCGGCGAGGTGATGCGCGTCGTCGCGCGCGACCGTTACGTCAACGGCCACAACGGCGAGTTCCTCTGCATCAAGGGCCGCTTCGCGCACCCGTTCGTCAACCACGAGGAGCGCCTGCGCACGCCCCTCGTCCGCTACAAGAAGGGCGGCCGGCTCGTGCCCGCGACGTGGGAGGAGGCCGTCCGTTTCGCCTCCGAGAAGTTGAAGGAAGTGATTGACGCGAGCGGCGGCAACTCGGTCGGCGTCGTCGGCAGCCCGCGCCTGACGAACGAGTCGAACTGGGCGCTGCTCAAGTTCGCGCGCGAGGTTTTGGGCACGGACAAGTACACGGCGACCGAGGCATTCTCGCTCGTCCCCTTCTTCGAGAATCTGTCCGCGCCCCTCGCCACGCACCGCGACATAAGGCACGCGAAGACCATCCTTCTCATCGGCGGCGAGCCCGAGGAGTTGCAGCCGCTCACCGGAAGGGCCATCCGGCAGGCCGTCCGCAACGGCGGCGCGAAGCTCGTCATCGTCAACAGCGCGCCCATCCGTCTGAAACAGCAGGCCGCGCAGTTCATACACGTCCGACCGGGCACGGAGGACGCGGCCGTGCTCGCGCTCGCCTCGCCCGGCGACGCGGACGCGGCGGCGCGCAAGCTCGGCGTCGAATCGGACGAGATTGCACGGGCCAGCCAACTCATCAGCGAGACGGCCGGCGACTGCGTAGTCCTCTTCGGCGGCGAGCTGAGCGCCGAGGCGCAGACGGTGCTCGCGCGCCTCCCCTCGGCCTTCGGCGAGAAGGAGGGGCGCCGCTTCCTCCTCCACCCGCTGCCGCTCTTCAACAACAGCGTCGGCGTCCACGACCTCGGGTTCATGTCGGGCGCCTACAACCCGCTCGAAATCCTCGACGCCGCGGGCGCGGATGTGCGCGCCCTCTACGTCGCCGGCGGCTTCCTGCCCGCGCACCTCGAAGGGCGCGAGGAGGCTCTGGGCAAGCTCGACCTGCTCATCGTCCAGGAACTCTTCCTGACCGAGACGGCCGCGGCGGCCGACGTGGTCTTCCCCGCCGCCTCCTTCGCCGAAGTTGACGGGACGTTCACGAACAACGGCGGGCTCGTCCAGCGCGTGCGCCAGTCGATCTCGCCCGTCCATCAGTCGAAGCCCGACTGGGCCATCACTTCGCAGCTCGCCGCGGCGCTCGGCCGAGACCTCGGCTTCCAGATGTCTTCGAGCAACATCTTCCTTGAGATCGCGCGCAACGTCCCGGCCTACGAAGGGCTGCGCTACCCGCTGCTCAAGGACGAGTCGCAGCCCGTCCAGGTCAGGCACGCGCTCAACGCGGGCGGCGACGGCGCCTCGCTCGTCGGGAACCTGCGGGACGCGGTCGCCGCGCTCGAAGCGTCGGGCGAAAAGATCGACCAGACGCCCCCGGTCGGGCACGAACTCTTCAAGCTCGGCGTGCTGACGAGCAAGGTGCCGCAGTTCCACCTGCTCGCCGCCGGCAACCCCGAGCCCGAGAGCGTGCTCATCTCCCCCCTCTACCAGATTACCGTTGACCCCGCGCTCCGCCGCGCGTCGGCCGCGGGAGACTGAAAAGGAAATGATGAATGATGAGTGATGAGTGATGAATACGGCCCCGGGGCCGGTTCTTAATTCATCAATTATCACTCATCATTCATCACTTAACTCTTATGGACTGGCTCTCAAACCAAATCGGGGCGGACTGGGCGCGCGCGCTGGCGCAGTTCGTCGGCATCAACGTCGGGTTCGTCGTCGTGCTGATGATCGTGGCCTACACGGTTCTGGCCGAGCGGCGCGTGCTGGGGTTCATCCAGGGTCGGCTCGGGCCGAACCGCGTCGGGCCTGGCGGGATGTTCCAGCCCTTCGCGGATCTCCTGAAGTTCATCTTCAAGGAGGAGATCACGCCCTCGGCCTCGACGCGCTTCGTCTATTTCCTGGCGCCCATCATCGCCATCACGGCGGCGCTGATGCCGATCATCGTCTACCCGTTCGGCCCGGAGGTGTGGCTGCCCTTCCTCGGCACCTTCCCGCTCGTCATCGCGCGCTTCGACATCGCGCTGCTCTACGTGCTGGGCATCACCTCGGTCGGCGTCTACGGCGTGGCGCTCGCCGGGTGGTCTTCGAACTCGAAGTACAGCCTGATGGGCGGCCTGCGCGCGGCGTCGCAGATGATCTCGTACGAGCTGAGCCTGGGTCTCTCGCTCGTCGGCGTCGTGCTGATGTCGGGGACGCTCAACCTCTACGACATCGTCGTGCAGCAGGGCGGCGGCGGGGGCGTGCTGAACTGGAACATCTGGAGCTTCTGGAAGGCCGGAACCTGCCCGCAGATTATCGGGTTCATCACGTACCTCATCTCGGCCATCGCCGAGACGAACCGCGTGCCGTTCGACTTGCCCGAGGCCGAGACCGAGCTGGTCGCGGGCTTCCACACGGAGTATTCGGCCCTGAAGTTTGCGCTCTTCTTCATGGCCGAGTACGTCAACATGTTCACGGTCTCGATGCTCGCCACGACCCTTTTCCTGGGCGGCTGGCAGGGGCCGTTCGTGGACGTCTTCCCGTGGATCGGCATCGTGTGGTTCCTTCTGAAGGTCGTCTTCTTCCTCTTCCTCTACATCTGGCTGCGCGGGACTTTGCCGCGCTTCCGCTTCGACCAGTTGATGAACTTCGGCTGGAAGTTCCTGCTGCCGGTCGCCATCATCAACGTCATCCTGACGGCGACCGTCCTCTACTTCCGTTGGAGTTGATTGAGAGATGTTCAACCTCCTGCCGTCCGTCCCGCAACTGCTCTTCGTGCTCTTCGGCGCGATGGCCCTGGGGTGCGCCGTCGCGATGGTGGCGCAGCGCAACCCGCTCTACAGCGCCATCTCGCTCGTCGGCGTCTTCGTCTCGCTGGCCTGCCTCTACCTGACCTTGCAGGCGCCGTTTATCGCCGCCATCCAGGTCATCGTCTACGCCGGCACGATCATGGTGCTCGTCGTCTTCGTCATCATGCTCCTCAACGTCGAGGAGGAGGTGCGCCGGCCCCTGCGGCTGACCTACCTCATCCCCGTCGGCGTGCTTTTGGCGGCGGTGCTCGTCGGCGAGGCGGCCTTCATGCTCTCGCTCGGGAGCAGCGCGCCGACGCCCGCGCAAACGACCTCGGGCTCGGACGTGGGGCTCACGGCCTCCATCGGGACGGGGATGTTCACGAAGTACCTTCTGCCCTTCGAGGTCACGTCGGTGCTCATCCTGATGGCGCTCGTCGGCGCCATCACGCTGGCGCGGCAGGGGCGGACGCCGCTTTTCGCCGCGCCGGGGAACGTCGATGAGGAGCCGGCGGTGCTGACGGCGGGCGGCGACGTGGCGATTAAGCCCGGCGACACGGCGGCCACGGGCCGCGCCTACGCGCGCGAGCAGATACGCAGCGGCGACGCGGCCGCGCCCTCTACGTCCGCGGGGGAGGAGGAGCGATGATCCCTTTGACGTGGTACCTAGCGCTCTCGGCCGTGATGTTCACCATCGGCGTGGTCGGCGTCATCATCAAGCGCAACGCCATCCAGATGTTCATGTGCATCGAGCTGATGCTCAACGCCGTGAACCTGACCTTCGTCGCCTTCTCCAGCTACTTCGGCGACGTGACGGGGCAGCTCTTCGTCTTCATCGTGATGACGGTCGCGGCCGCCGAGGCCGCCGTCGGCCTCGGGATCATCATCGCCATCTTCCGCAACCGCGAGTCGCTCGACGTGGACGACGCGAGCGTTTTGAGACTTTAAGGGGAATGATGAATGATGAATGATGAATGATGAATCTTTCAACGTAATCATATTCATCATTCATCATTCATCATTCATCACTTGCTTATGACCAATCATCTTCTCTCCGTCGTCGTGTTCGCGCCGCTCGTGGGCGCCCTGGTCTGCTGGCTGGTCGGGCGGAAGGTGCGCAGCGAGTCGCTCGTCGGCGCGGTGGCGTGCGGGTCGGTGGCCGTCTCGGCCGTCTGCGCCTTCCTCGTCGCGTTCACGGGCGAGGGCGGCGGCGCGCTGCGGAACCCCGCGGCGGCGCCCGTCTTCAGCCACCTCTGGACGTGGATTCAGGTCGGGACTTTCCGCGCCGACTACGGCTTCGCGATGGACAGGCTCTCGGGCGTCTACGCCTGCTTCATCACGTTCGTCGGCTTCCTCATCCACCTCTTCGCGACGGGGTACATGCACGGCGACAAGGGGTTCTACCGCTTCTTCGCGTACCTGAACCTCTTCATGTTCATGATGCTGACGCTCGTGCTCGGAGACAACCTGCTTTTGATGTTCGTCGGGTGGGAGGGCGTCGGGCTCTGCTCATACCTGCTCATCGGCTACTACACCGACCGGAAGGAGGCGGGCGACGCGGCGAAGAAGGCTTTCGTCGCCAACCGCATCGGCGACTGGGGCGTCGTCCTCGGCATCATGCTCGTCTTCTGGCTGACCTCGGGCGCCGGCCACCCGTCTATCAGTTACTTTGACAAGCCGCTTCAGGTGCTCGGCACGAGCGGCGGCCCGGAAGTCGTCAGCGCGCTCAAGACCATCGGCGGGATGGGCATCGAGCCGTTCGGCTGGCACTGGATTTTCGCGGGCGGCATCACCTCGGCGGCCGTCCTGCTCTTCATCGGCGCGACGGGCAAGTCGGCGCAGATACCTTTGTACGTCTGGCTGCCGGACGCGATGGCCGGCCCGACGCCCGTCTCCGCGCTCATCCACGCGGCGACGATGGTCACGGCCGGCGTCTACATGGTCGTCCGCTGCTCGGCCATCTTCTCGCACGCGCCGACGGCCCTCTTCATCGTCGCCGTCATCGGCGCGGCCACGGCGATCTTTGCCGCGACCATCGGCATCGCGCAGAACGACATTAAAAAAGTCCTGGCCTACTCGACCGTCTCGCAGTTGGGCTACATGTTCCTCGCCTGCGGCGTGGGCGCGTTCGTCGCGGCCATCTTCCACGTGATGACGCACGCCTTCTTCAAGGCGCTCCTCTTTCTCGGCTCGGGGTCGGTCATCCACGGCATGCACCACGAGCAGGACATGCGGCGGATGGGCGGGCTCCGCAAGTACATGCCGGTCACCTTCGCGACGATGGCCGCGGGCTGGCTCGCCATCAGCGGCTTCCCACTGCTCTCGGGCTTCTTCTCGAAGGACGAGATTCTGTGGAAGACCTGGAGCAGCGAGACGGCGGGCACGGCCGGCATCGGCAAGTTCCTGTGGGTCGTCGGAATCGTCACGGCGGGACTGACGGCCGTCTACATGACGCGCCTGATGGTGATGACCTTCTGGGGCTCCGAGCGCTTCCGCGAGGCGCACGCCAGCGGCGAGGGCGACGAGGCACACGCGCACGCTCATGACGAAGACCGCGCGCCGCACGACGCACACGCGCCTTCGGAGGGCGACCGCCCGCACCACGCGCCCGGCGACGCGATAGACAGTCACGCGCACCACGCGGACGCGCACGGCTCACACCACGCGGTTGAAGATTTTGAAGACGAAGAAGAGGAGCACGAGGAGGAGCACCACCACGGCCCGGTCGAGCCGCACGAGTCGCCGTGGACGATGACGGTGCCGCTGGTCGTGCTCGCGGTGCTTTCGGTCGTCGGCGGCTGGGTCGGCATCCCTTACGCGCTGAGCGGCGGCGCCGTCGCCAACTACTTCGAGCAGACGCTTGAGCCGGTTGTCGCGCGCGCGCCCGAAAACGGCGAGGTGGCGACGCACGGCGCGGGCGCGGCAACACACGCCGCGGGCACGACCGCCGAAGCCCCTTCGGCGCACGGTAACGAGGGCTCGCTGCCGCAGTCGGTCGGCGAGGGCGAGGCCGGCCGCGGCGCGCCCGCGGGCCACGGCGCGGCGGCCGCGCCGTCTGAGCACGCGCCCGACCCCGCGGAGGTCTCGCAGGAGCGCCTGTTCACGGGCATCTCCATCCTCGTCGGCCTGCTCGGCATCGGCATCGGCTGGGTGGTCTTCAGCAAGAGGCCGCTCATGCCTCTGCCGCGGCTGCTTGAGAACAAATACTACGTGGATGAGGTCTACGACGCGGCCCTCATTGAGCCCATCAAGACGGGCTCGCGCGAGGGGCTGTGGCGAATCATCGACGTGGGCGCCATCGACGGCATCGTCAACGGGCTCGGGCGCGGGACGGCCGCGCTCGGCGGGGTGCTGCGCTACTTGCAGGCCGGGTTCGTGCGCTCCTACGCGGCCATCATCCTGGTCGGCGCGCTGGCCGTCCTCGGTTACTTCGCCTGGAACGCCTGGCAGCTCGCACGGTAAAAGAACATGCAGCCATACCTGCTCACCGTACTCATCCTTCTGCCCTTCGTCGGCGCGCTCGCGCTCGCCGCGCACGGCCTCTTCGCGCCGTATGCGAACGAGAGGCACTACCGCTGGATCGCGCTCGGGTTCTCGCTCGTGACCTTCGCGGCCTCGCTGCTGCTGCTCACGCAGCCGGTCGGCCTCGGGCCGGGCGGCACGTTCCACTTCGTCCAGGACGTGCCGTGGGTCTCGGCCATCGGCGCGCACTACCACGTCGGCGTGGACGGCATCAGCCTCTGGCTCGTGATCCTGACGACGCTGCTGATGCCCATCTCGATTCTGTCTTCGTGGACTTCGGTCGAGAAGCGGCCGATGGCCTTCTTCGCCTTCATGCTGCTCCTGGAGTCGGCGATGCTCGGCGTCTTCGTCTCGCTCGACCTGCTCCTCTTCTACCTCTTCTTCGAGGCGTCGCTCGTCCCGATGTTCTTCCTCATCGGCGCGTGGGGCGGCGAGCGCCGGCTCTACGCGGCGGTCAAGTTCTTCATCTACACGGCGCTCGGGAGCCTGCTGATGCTCGCGGGCATCATCTGGCTCTGGTACCTCTACTCCCAAATCCCCGGCGTGAACGGGGGCACGTTCGACTACGTGCTGCTGCACGACGCCATCCAGCAGGGCAAGATTTCGCTGACCGTCGGCGGCGTCGCCACGCGCGAGCAGTTCGTCCTCTTCGCGCTCTTCGCGGCCGCCTTCAGCGTCAAGATACCGCTGTGGCCCGTCCACACGTGGCTGCCCGACGCGCACACCGAGGCGCCGACGGCCGGCTCGGTCATCCTCGCCGGGGTGCTTTTGAAGATGGGGACGTACGGGTTGATGCGCTTCAACTTCACGCTCTTCCCGGAGATGTCGCGTAAGGCGGCGCCCTTCTTCATCGTGCTCGCCGTCATCGGCATCATCTACGGCGCGCTGGTGGCGATGGTGCAGCCGGACGTGAAGCGGCTCGTCGCCTACTCCTCGGTGAGCCACATGGGCTTCGTCGTGCTCGGCATGTTCAGCTTCACCGAGTGGGGCATGCAGGGCGCGCTCTACCAGATGCTCAACCACGGCGTCTCGACCGGCGCGCTCTTCCTTTTGGTCGGCATGATCTACGAGCGGCGGCACACGCGCATGATCTCGGAGTTCGGGGGCTTGTCGAAGCCGATGCCGCTCTTCGCGACGCTCTTCGTCTTCACGTCGCTCTCGTCGGTGGGGCTGCCGCTTTTGAACGGGTTCGTGGGTGAGTTCCTCATCATGTTCGGCTTCTGGAATTCAGACCCGGCGGTGCACAACGTGACGAGGAGCTGGCTGGTGACGATGCTGGCGGCGACGGGCGTCATCTGGGCGGCGGTCTACATGCTCTGGATGTTGCAGCGCGTGCTCTTCGGGCGCGTGACCAACCCGGCGAACCGGCGGCTGTCTGATTTGAACTGGCGCGAGGTCGGGCTGCTCGCGCCGCTGCTCGTGCTGATGCTCTACATGGGCGCCTACCCGCGGCCGTTCCTCGCGCGGGCGCGCGCGAGCGTCGAGTACGTGCGCGCGCGCGTCGTCGCCGCCGGCTCGCAGGGCGTCTTCCACGCCGAGGCGCGGGAGGCGACGAAGTAAGAATGATGCGGCTTCACGGTCGAACAGCTTTCGCGCTTCCGCTTCTGCTTCTGCTCGCCGCCGCCGGCGCGCGGGCGCAGGGGACGGCGGCGCCCGCGGCGAACGGCGACGGCTTCCGGCTCAAGGGCTTGGACGGGAAGTTCTACGACACGGCGGAGATGAAGGGCGACGTGCTCGTCGTCTCGTTCGGCTCCACGTCGTGCGTGCCCTGCTTCTACGAGCACATGGCTATCGAGGAGTTGAAGGTCGAGTACACGGGTAAGCCCGTCCGCTTCCTCTGGGTCAGCGTCGAGAGCCCGAAGGAGGTTTCGAACAACGTCCTGCGCTACTACGTCAAGGAGCGAAGGATTACCGTCCCCGTCCTGCGCGACCCCGGCGGCGTGGCCCTCGCGCAGTACGAGAAGACCGGCAACCGCGTCCCCGTCGTCGTCTTCTTCGACGCCGAGGGGCGCCCGAGCGGCAAGGCGCAGCAGGGGATGCCGCAGGACATCACCGTCTACAAACAGCTGGTGCGCGAGCGCGTCAACGCGCTCCTCGCCGCGCGCCCCGCCGCCGGGGCCGGGGGCAGATAAGAACGAGAGTTGGACACGATGAACCTGACCTTAGCAGTCATCAAACCGTCCGCGCCCGACGTTGACTTCGGGATTCTGACGCCCGAGCTGATCCTCGCCGTCGCGGGCGTCGTCGTCATGCTGGTGGACGCCTTCACGCGCCGGAAGGCGCAGCGCTGGGTGACGGGCGCGCTCTCGCTGGCCGGGCTGGCGGGCGCGGCCGCGGCCACCGTCTGGCTGTGGGGCGACGCCGGGGCGGTGCAGCCGACGGCACAGCCCTGGGGCGGCATGATCGCCCTCGACCCTCTGCGGCTCTCCTTCACGCTGGTCTTCGTCGTCGTCGCCGCGCTGACGGTGCTCGTCTCGATGATCTGGGTCGAGTGGGAGGGGCTGCCCGCGGGCGAGTTCCACACGCTCCTGCTCTTCGCCACGGTCGGCATGATGCTGATGGCGGCCGGCAACGACCTCGTGATGATCTTCCTCGGGCTGGAAATCCTCTCCATCGCGACCTACGTCATGGCGGGCTTCCGCCGCTCGGACGTGCGCTCGAACGAGTCGTCGCTGAAATATTTCATCCTCGGCTCGTTCTCTTCGGCCTTCCTGCTCTTCGGCATCGCGCTCGTCTACGGCGCGACGGCGAAGGCCATCCCGGGCGGCGTGATGGCCGGCACGACCAACCTCTCCGTCATCGCCGAGCGCATCAACGACAGCCTCTACCCGCCGCTGCTGTTCGCGGGCGCGGCGATGCTTCTAATCGGGTTCGGCTTCAAGGTCGCGCTCGCGCCCTTCCACGTCTGGACGCCCGACGTGTACGAGGGCGCGCCGACGCCCGTCACCGCCTTCATGGCCGCCGGGCCGAAGGCCGCGGGCTTCGCCGCCTTCATGCGCGTCTTCCTCTTCGCCTTCCCGCTGGTCGCGGCCGCGGCGACGGCGAAGTCCGCCACCGGCGCGCAGCTCCATTCGGCTTGGCTCGACGCCCTGTGGCTGCTGGCGATCTTGACGATGAGCGTCGGGAACGTCGTCGCGCTCGTGCAGACGAACGTCAAGCGGATGCTGGCCTACTCGTCCATCGCGCACGCGGGCTACGCGCTCACCGGGTTCGTGGCGGCGGGCGCGGCCGTTGACACCACGCGGCGCGACGGCGCGGTGGCGGCGGTCGTCTTCTACCTGCTCGTCTACGCCGTGATGAACCTCGGCGCCTTCGCCGTCGTCACGCTCATCGCGCGCAGCGGCGACCGGCGCACCGACGTGGAGGACTACCGCGGCATCGGCTTCCAGTCGCCGGCGCTCTCGCTGACGCTCTCGCTCTTCCTTCTGAGCCTGCTGGGCGTGCCTCTGACGGCCGGGTTCATGGGCAAGGTGGTGGTCTTCAGCGCGGCGCTGTCCGAAGGGTACCTCTGGCTCGTCATCATCGGCGTGCTAAACACGGCGATTTCTGTATACTATTACCTGCGCCTGGTCGTCGTGATGTTCTTCCGTGAGCGCACGACCGAGTGGCACTCGCCGCGCATACCGGCGAGCTTGGCCGTGGCGCTGGTGCTGACCGTCGGCGGCGTGCTCTACCTCGGGCTCTTCCCCGACGGCGTCATCAACGCCTTCCGCGCCGCGCAGTGGAGCGTCATCTCGTCCTTGCGCTGACCCCGTAGCCGTCGGCCCCGAAGGGGCGGCCCGGGTCGCGCGGGCCGCCCCTTCGGGGTTTTTGTTTTTGCACGCGAGCACTATCAGAATGAGGGCCGCGGCCGAGACCGCACAACCTTTCCCGGCGACCGAAGCGGGCGCCGCCGCCGCGCCGCGCCCCGGCTCGGTCGAGGCGCTGGTCGGAGAAGTCCGCGAACGGCTCGGCGAGGAGTGGCCGCCGCGCGTCTACCGCGAGCGCATCCTGCCTCTGCGCACGCGCGCCCATGCCGTGCCCGCGGCCGCGAAGAACGCCGCGGTCGAGGTGCAGCACACGCTCCTCGGCATCGAGCTGAAGGTCGGCCGCCGCCGCGTCTCGTGCCCCGACTTCGCCACGGCGCGCTACCTCTCGGTCTTCGCCCGCGCGGGGCTGACGCGCGTCGCCGTGCCGTACGACATCACCAAAATCTCAAGGCTCGCGGACGAGCTTGAGTCGGCCTGGCAGCGGACGCTGCTTCTGGCCGACCACCTGACCGAGGGGCGCGCGCCCTCCTTCCGCGCGCGCGTGCGCTCGGCGGCCCTCAAAGAGGTCAGGCGCGAGATCGAAGAGGCGGGCGCGGGCACGGCCGTCCCCGCCTTCAACCAGAACACCAAACAGCGCACGCCGCGCATCTAAAGAGACCGACAAGGGGGTTTGAGACTTTTTCCAGATGACTTCACAGACTAGCCAGCACGTACCGGACGAGCAGCTCGACGCGCTCCCCTTCCCCTACAGCCAGCGCCCCTTCTGCCCGTACGAGCCGTTCGAGAAGCGGATTAAGAGCATCCGCGTCCTCGTCGTCAACGACCTCCTGCGCGACGAGTCCGACCTGTCGGAGACGGCGCGCCGCGAGTGGGGCGACTCCGCCGCCGCGAAGCTGGAGCGCGAGCGCTACATCTCCGGGCTCGCCCTCGACAACATCGTCAACAACATCACGCGGCTGGTCGAGGAGCCCGAGGTCAAAGTCGCGCACCTCTCCGAGGCGGTCGAGGCCGCGGAAGAGTTCCGGCCCGAGGCCGTCGTGCTGAGCGGGACGCTGTCGGACTTCGACTACTACAACCCCGAGGTGCTCCGGCGCTTCGGCGCGTGGGCGGTGCGGACGACGACGCCGATCTTGGGCATCTGCGGCGGCCACCAGCTCGTCGGCCTCTGCTTCGGCGTGCCCTGCGTCACGCTCGACGACAAGGAGCCGGGCGCGCAGCGCGAGGGGCGCAGCTTCGAGTACCAGTACCGCTTCATCCGCATCACCGAGCCCGACGACCCCATCTTCCAGGGCATCCACGAGCGCGAGGCCGGCGTCTGGCAGGACTACACGACCGAGGGCCGCATCCTGCGCGTCTGGCAGAACCACGGCCTCCAGCTCCCGCGCCTGCCCGAAGGCTTCCAGCTCCTGGCGACCTCGTACCTCTGCCGCAACCAGATGATGGTCAAGCGCACTTCGGGGCAGCTCATCTACACCGTGCAGTTCCACCTCGAAAAATCCTTTCAGGACTTGACCAGGAACCTCCAGCGCGTCAACCCGAACCTCGCGCCCGAGGAGCGCAAGCGGCTGCTGCGCGAGGAGGCGAGCGCGCGCACGATGTGGGCGCACCCCAACGAGTCGCGCGACGGCCGCCTGCTCTTCGAAAACTTTATGATCCTCGCGCTCGAACACAACCGCCGCGCGAGCTGAGAAGAGTTAACCGCGGGGACACAGAGAGACGGCCTGTTGAGTAATCCTCAACAGGCCGTCTCTCTGTGTCTCTGTGGTTAATCTTTCGTCCGCCTAGTCCTTCCACTCGTCGGGGACGTTCTCGATGGTGAGTTCCATCAGGCGGTCAACGACCGACTTGAGGTCGCCCGTCTCTTCGAAGACGCGGCGCTGTTCGTCGGCCGAGGTGCCGCGTTCGAGGATGGTGTGGATGTGTTCGACCTCCTTGCGCGACTCAAGCTCGTCGAGCACGGGGTCTACGAAGTCCAGCAGCTCGCGGATGAGGTCGCGCGCGGGCACCTCCTTCTGCTTGCCGAGGTCGAGGAGCTTGCCGTCGAGCCCGTACCGCACCGCGCGCCACTTGTTCTCCTGGATGAGCATGCGGCGGTAGAGGCGGAAGCCGAGGTTCTTCTCGATCAGCTTGTCGAGCCGCGCGACGATGGCCTGGAAGAGCGCGGTGATGGCGACCGTGTCGTCCACGCGCGTCGGGATGTCGCAGATGCGGAACTCGAGCGTCGGGAAGAACGGGTGCGGGCGCACGTCCCACCAGATTTTCTTCGGGCCGCTGATGCTGTTGGTGTCGAGCAGGAACTTGACGTAGCGCTCGTAGGACGCGTACGTGTCGAAGTGGTCGGGGATGTCCGTGCGCGGGAACTTCTTGAAGACCTCGCAGCGGTAGGACTTGAGCCCCGTATCGATGCCGAGCCAGAAGGGCGAGGAGGTCGAGAGCGCGAGGACGTGCGGCAGGAAGTAGCGCGCCGCGTTCATGATGTGAATCTGCCGCTCGCGGTCGGGGATGCCGACGTGGACGTGCATGCCGAAGATGAGCAGCGAGCGCGCGACCATCTGCAGCTCTTCGATGAGGAGCTTGTAGTGCGGGTCGTCGTAAATCTCCTGCGCCGTCCACTGCGAGATGGGGTGCGTCGAGGCGGCGACGATTGCCAGGTTCTGCTTGCGCGCCAGGCCGGAGACGATGGAGCGCAGGCGCGTGATGTCGCGGCGCGCCTCCTGGATGTTGCGGCAGACGCCGGTGCCCACCTCGATCTGCGCCTGAATCATCTCGGGCTTGACCTGCTCGCCGAGCATCATCTTGCCCTCTTCGAGCATCTCGGCGACGCGCGAGCGCAGCTCCCGCGTCTGCGGGTCGACGATCTGGAACTCCTCCTCGATACCCAGTGTGTATCTCTCATTTGCTTCCGACATCGGGAAGTTTCTCCTCGGCCGGCGCGTCCGTGCGCGCGGCTACTGTTGCTTGAGCGCGGACTCGATGTGCGCGCGGTCTTCCTCGGAAAGCCCCTGGAAGGTCACGCCCACGCCGCGGCCGGGGTTGCTGTAGACGACCTCGCCGTTGCAGACCACGTCGCGCCCCGCGAGCGGCAGGCGCAAGGTGAGCACGGAGCCCTCGGGCAGCTCCGCCTGCGTGTTCATGTAGAAGCCGCCGGGGCTGATGTCCTGCGTGCTGGCGACGCCCGTCAGGTCGTCGCCGTTGTAGAAGACGTCGATGATGAGCCGCGAGCGCTCGAAGCGCCGGCGCTCCTCGAACGGCTCCTGGCTGTTGACGAAGTTCATCTCTGGTTGACTCCTCCGGCCGCCGGGAATTTTCAGACTTCAGCCCTTCCGGTCGATGATGAAGGTCGGCACCATCCCGCCGCCCGCCGTGACGTTCGCCAGCTCGTTCGAAGAGAGGCGCGTGAAGGCCGAGCCGACACGGCCGTTGAAGAGCAGCGGGTCTAGGTCGACCAACTGCTCGGCGTAGACGACCGAGCCGTCGTCGGCCAAGGCCGGGAAGGTCTCGCGCGCCGTCGAGACGCGCTCCTGCACCAGGTAGTCGCCGTTCTCGAGCGCCTCCTGCAGCGCCGCCTCCCACTCCTCTTCGCTTGAGTTCCAGCCGATGTAGATGCCGTGCCCGCCGTAGTCGTCGTTCGGCTTGAGCACCAGCTGGCCGCTGCTCCGGCGGACGAAGTCGAGCAGGTCGATCTCCGCCCCGTCCTTCTCGGTCTTCCCCTCACGCACCTTGCGCGTCCAGGGGACGTGCGCGTGGATCGTGTCGAGCTCGTCTTCCGTGAAGAGGCGCGCGTGGCGCGGGTCGGTCAGCACCGCGAAGAGCGCCTTCTTGTGAATCATCTTCGAGCGGAAGTTGTTGACGAGGCAGACGGCGCCCGCGCGGTACGCGTCGAGCAGCGCCGGGTGCTTGTCGATGACGGGCAGGTACTCGTTGACGAGCAGCCGCTTGTAGACGAGGTCGATCTCGAACTCGCCGCAGCGCAGGCGCCCGCCCCCGAACTCCAAGTCCTCCGGCGCGCAGATGGCAGCGGGGTGGCCTTCGGACTCGAAGTAGTCGCGGAACAGCTCGAACTCCTTCTGGGTGGGAAGCCCCTTCAAGTCCACGATGCCAATCGCGGGCTTCTCCTTCGCGTTTGAGCCCGCGTACTCGCGGTAGGCTTCGAGCAGCGTCTCCAGGAGCAGCGGCCGGCCGTTGAAGGTGCGCAGCGTGTAGCGCTCGGCGAAGCGGCGCATGACGGGCAGGCCCGAAAAGATTTCGTAGGCGGCGTCGGCGTAGGCGATGCCGGCCGGGCTTTCGCCGTTCAGCTCGACGAAGCTGTACGCCTCCTGCGTGAGGAAGGAGTCGAGGCGCGCGGTCGGCGAGACGGCGCGGTAGCCCGGGTCGATGCGCACCAGCTCGCGCTCGATGTCGGTCACGCCCAGCTCGTCCAGCAGTCCCTCGTCCTCGACGGCGGCGTCCTTCACCTTCTGGATGGCCGACCAGACCGTCTCGCAGATGCGCGTGACGCGCGCGAAGTCGGCCTCGGTCACGAAGTGCGGGCGCAGGTAGGGCGAGAGCCGCCGGCCGCCGAAGATGAGCCGGGCGTGCTCCAGCCCCTCGTCCAGCATGCGGCGCGACGACTCCGCGATCTCGCTATCCCGCAGGAGCTGATGGTAGAACTCGACGGCCTCTTGCAGCATGGCTGTTTGAGAAGCTCACCTGTCTGAATTGAACGAGCGGCGGGACAAGAGTAGCACAGGTGAGGGCGGGTTTGGAAAAACTAACGCTGCCGTTCGGGGGCCGGCGCGGGCGGGAAGTTGACGTTCAGACGCTCGCGCCCGCGGATGAGGCCGAGGACGGCCGGCTCCGCGTCGGGCTCGGTGGTCAGGCGGCGCAGCTCGAAGCGCCAGAGGGGCGAGCCGTTGACCGTCTCGATCAGGTCGCCGGGCAACAGTCCGGAGGCGGCCGCGGGACTCTCGGGCTGGACGGCGACGACGAGCAGGCCGCCCTGCGCGCCGAGCGGCGCGGCGCTGCGCGAAGAGAGTCCGATGGCGTGCAGGCCGTACGTCCTGAGCCGCGTCGTGACGGCGATGTCGCGCGCGCGCGCCTCCGGCCCCGCGAGGGCCTGCGGCCCCAAGAGCACCTGCGCCCCCTTCTGGCTGAAGACGAGCTGCTGCTGCGCCTGTTCGAACTGCTCGCGCAGGCGCTTGCTCCGCTCCTCGGCGGCGGCGATGCGCTGGGCGATGAGTGTGAGTTCGCCGGCGCGCGCCTGAGCCTCAGCGGACTGGCCGCGCAGGCGGCGCTCGGCGGCGCGCATCTCGCGTATCTCGCGCTGCGAGCCGAGCAGGCTCGCGCGCAGGGCGCTCCGCTCCGCCTCGGCCGTCGCCTGCGCCGGGTTCTTCACGCCCTTCAGCTCGACCGAAACCTTGAGCGGCTCGGGCGTCGCCGCGCGCCAGACCGTAAAGTCAACTACGGTGCCGACGCCGGCCTCCTTCAGTGTCATCGACAAGTCTTCGTTGTTGCGCACTGCGCGCGGGCCGACGCTCGTGATGAGGTCGCCGGCGCGGAGTCCTGCGAGCGCGGCCGGCGTCCCCGGCGCGACCGAGTCGAGCAGGATTCCCTGACTCTTCACGATGAACGAGCGCGCGAACTCCTGCGGCCAGCCAAAGTCCTTCCACTTATACAGGGGGGCTTGCGCCGCCGCGTCGCCGCGCGCGCCGAGCCACGGCTGCGGCACCGTGCCGCGGAGCTTGAGCACGCGCGCGCAGGCTTCGCGCACGGTCGTCATCGGGACGACGCGCGTCTCGCCGTCGCGGCTCTGCGAGACGATGCCGACGACCTCGCCCAGCTCGTTGGCCGCGACCGCGCCGACCCACTCGGGCGAAACGTCCGCGCTCACCACGACGCTCGAAAGCCTGCCCGAGGGCGCGCGGACGAGGTGCGTCAGGCGGCCCTCCTTCTGGTCGATGCTGAGGTAGATGTAGCTCGCATTCGGCGGCGGCGCCGGAGGCGCGTTCGGCGCGGCGGGCGCCGCCGGGGCCTCGGCCGGGATGGGCGCGTAGAGGCGCACGCGCTGCCCGACCATCGGGTCGTCCGTGTCGCCCTGGTCGCCTTCGGGCTCGCCCTTGAGGAGCGGCTCGCCCGCTTCCAGCATCGCGAGGCCGGTCGAAGAATCGACCCCGATGAACTTCGCCTCGACGTGCCTGCCGTCGGGGGTGACGAGCGTGTACTCCGGCTCGGCCGGCGCGCGGTCTGCGGCCGGCGCGAGGAAGGGCGGCGGCGTGCTGGGCGCTTCGAAGGCTTCCAGCTCGACCTCCGCCTGCGGGAGCCGCGCGACGACGCTGCGGCCGTCGCCGTAGACGTAGCCGGCGACGATGTTCGTGTGCGAGTCAGAAGCCGAAGGCCACTCGTCGAGTTCGAGCGCGGGCGGCCCGCTCGTCGCGAGCCACGCGAGCAGCTTCCAGCCGCTCAGGCGGTGTATGACCGTCACGACCTCGCGCGGCATGCGAGGAGCCAGCGGCGCGGCGGGCGCTACGTTTGGCGGCGGAGTTCGCGCGGCGGGCGCAGGCGCGGTCGGCGCGAGCACGGGGCGCGGATTGCGCGCGGGAGTCTTCGGTCTCGTCTGCGCAGCGGGCGCGGCCGGGGCCACAGGGGCGGCCGGCGGCGGCGTCATTCTTGAGGGCGCGGGCGGCGTCACCTCTTGTGCACGCGCGGCGGCGGGACAGAGCAGAAACAGGCAGAGCGCGAGCGTTGCGCGCGTGCCGCGTGCGCCTTCGGCGATGGCACGTATGTAGTCCGTGTACTTCATCGGGCTACTACCAGACACCTCCGGGTTCGACGGCGGCGGCGGGCTTGGCGGCCGCGCCGCGAGAGAGAAAGTCCTGCGAGCCGAAGCTGACGGAGCGCATCGGCACGACGCGCTCGGCCCCGCGCTCGTCCCTCAGAATCACGCGCAGGGGTTCGTTGGAGGCCTTCAGGGTGATGACCGGCGCCGCCGTACTGCTGAACTCCTCCGTGCGCTGCGCCTCGCTCGCCCGCGGTTCGTCCTTGAGCACGACTTCACGCGGCTGCCTGAAACGCGTGCCCGCCTGGCGCATCGACTTCGGAGGCTTCGAAGAAGAGGCGACCTCGATCTGTCTCGACTGGGTAGCGCGATTGCCGGCGGCTGCCGGCGCGACGGGAATGTCCGAAGCTCCGTTGACGGGAGCCACCTGGACTGGCTCTGCGCCCCGCGTGGGCGAGGAAGCGACGACGGGCGCGTCGTTTGAAGTAGGCCGCGCCGCCTGCCTGAAATAGAGAGTCGCGGAGACGAGGACGAAGCAGGCGGCGACGGCGACCGGCGCGAAGCCGTAGAGCCAGCGCGCGCCGCCGAAGCGCCTGCCACGGCCGTCCGCCTTCGCCGCGGCCATCCGCGCCCGCAGGCGGAATTCGAAGTCCGTGGGCGCGGGGACTCTGCCCAGGCCGCCGACCAGCGCGCGCACGGACTCGCGCTCGCGCAGCTCTTCGGCGCACGCGCGGCACGCGGCGACGTGTGCCCGCAGGCCCGTGCTCGGCGCGCCCCCTTCGGCGGCCCCGTCGATCTCACGTCGGAAAGCTTTGCACTCGGACATAAAACAGTTCCTTACAGGTACGCCCGCAGCTTGTCGCGCAGGAAGCCGCGCGCGCGGTTGATGCGCGACTTGACCGTGCCCTCGTTCATGCTGAGGATGCAGGCGATCTCCTCGTAGCTGCGCTCCTCCACGTCGCGCAGCACGAGCGGCGCGCGGTACTTCTCGGGCAGCGTCGCGATAGCCCGCGCCACGGCCGCGCGCCTCTCGTCCTCGACGAACGTCACGTCCTGGAGCGGCCCCTTGTCGGGCATGTCCAGCTCGCAGGTGTCGTTCGGCGACTCGCGCTCGCCGAAGAAGGTCGAGAGCGAGACGAGGCGGCGGCGCTTGCGGCGGCGCAGCTCCGAGATCGCCAGGTTCGTGGCGATGCGGTAGATGTAGGTCGAGAACGCGTAAGAGGTCTGGTAGCGCTCGGCCGCCGCGTAGACCCGCATGAACGTCTCCTGCGCCAGATCGACCGCGAGGTCGTAGTCGTTCGTCATCCGGTAGACGTAGTTCGTGATCTGGTTGCGGTAGCGCCGCACCAGCTCGGCGAAGGCCGCGTCGTCGCCCGTCTTCGTCGCCTCAAGCAGCCCGTGGTCGGTCATCTCGCCGACCGCCGCCTCCGCGCGGACGGGCGCCCCCGCCGATGCGACGGAGAAGACCAGCTCGTCCGTGGAGGAGATCGCGCTCATCCGGAAAGTGGGGCCTGCCTTGTTTCGAAACCGGCCGGGGAGACCTCGCGCCGGAATTATACACTCTCCCCCGCCCGGCACGTCCCCTTACACGCCGCCCCGCCCGCGGGGGTTCCAAAAAAGCCGCGTAAAGCTGGGAGCGCGGGCATCCCTGCCCGCCTGAGCGCGCAGCGCGAAAGCTGAGACTTTACAACTCAACGTCGAGGTGAAGAGGGAGACGGTCAGCGTGCTGACGCACGCTGGCGGGCAGGGATGCCCGCGCTCCCAGCTTTCGACCTTTTATTCTCGCCGCCGGGTGCTATAATGCCGACTCATTTCGCAGGTCGCACCTTCATTTCTAAAGCCTTCGTTTCAGGCCCATGCCCAAAGAGATCAAGAAGCACCAGACCGTCCTCGAAGCCATCCGCGGCGTTGACATCATCTCCGACCTGCTCGAAAAGCACGACGGACACTTCCGCCACGAGCTCGACCTCGAAGTCATCGCCTACGGGCGGAACTACCAGGGCAAGAAGGTCGGCCCGTACATCCACCTCTACGAGTTCGCCCCGGGCGAGGAGGTCATCCGCGAGGGCGACTGGGGCGGCAACACCTTCTTCATCACGGTCGAGGGGAGCCTTGACGTGTTCGTCCGCGACCGCGAGACGGGGGCCGACCGGAAGGTGGCCGCCATCCCGCCGGGCGTCAGCTTCGGCGAGATGTCCATCCTCGCGGGCGTGCCGCGCAACGCGACGGTGCGCGCGCCCGAGGGCGCGCCCGCGCGCGTGCTCGAGGTGACGCGCCCGGCCCTGCGACTTTTGCGCAAGCTCCCGAAGTTCGGGCAGGTGCTCGACGCCAACTACCGCAAGCACGGCCTGAGCCGCACGCTCATCGACATCGGGCAGTCGGCCGGCGAGGACTTCCCGCCCGCCGTCCTCGACAAGCTCGGCAAGTCGGCGCGCTTCATGGTCTACGCCAAGCACCACGTCCTCTTCCGCGAGGGCGACTCCATCGACCGCACGTTCTTCATCAAGAACGGGTGGGTGCGGCGCGTGCGCGGCCTCGGCTACGGCGGGACGGTGAGCGAGCTGACGGTCGAGGGCTTGACGGAGGACGTGGGCGTGGACTTCCTCGGCGCCGGCAACTGCCTCGGCCTCGAAGGCATCGAGCGCGACGCGAAGTGGGCCTACACGGCCGTCGTCCTGCAGCGCACGGAGGTGCTCGAAGTGGCGATGCCGCCGCTGCGCGCAGACCCCGCTTTGCGCGACACGGTGCTGCGCGGCTTCTCCGACTTCTCGCTCGCCGACGACGACGTGACCGTCACTTCGAGGCTGAACAAGCCGCTCGTCGCCGCCACCGAGCGCGAGATCGGGACGGGCGTCGTGGACGGCACGAACCTGCTCGTGATGGACATGGACAAGTGCGTGCGCTGCGGCAACTGCTCGATGGCCTGCCACCAGGTGCACGGCCAGTCGCGCCTGCTGCGCCGCGGCATCCACATCAGCCGGCCGAAGAACTACGGCGGCGTCTCGGGCGAGAAGGTGCTCGTGCCTTCGGTCTGCATGCACTGCCAGGACCCGGAGTGCCTGACGGGCTGCCCGACCGGCGCCATCGGCCGCTTCGCCAACGGCCAGATCGACATCGACCCCAAGACCTGCATCGGCTGCGGCGACTGCGCCACGCAGTGCCCCTACAACGCCATCACGATGATCCCGCGCAAGGCAGAGGTGTCGAAGCCGCCGACCTTCGCCGGGAGGCTCAAGGGCTGGCTGAGCCTCGCGCCCGCGAAGGAGCCCGAGCCGGTGACGGCGACCGAGAACCTGCTCGCCACCAAGTGCAACCTCTGCGCCGGCACGAAGCTGAACCCGCCGGGCGCGAAGTCGGAAGCCTTCTCCTGCCAGGAGAACTGCCCGACGGGCGCGCTCGTGCGCGTCAACCCGCGCGAGTATTTCTCGGAGGTCAACGGGCGCATCGGCCTCGTCTTCCGCGACCAGACGCACGCCATCGGCCGCAACATACACCGGCGCGACCCCGTCGCCACCCTCTGGCACGTCTTCGGCGTGCTGCTGGTCTTGGCGCTGACCGGCGCCTCCGTCTGGGCGCTCGAACGCTTCGGCATTGACACACGTCTCGCGGGGACGTGGCTGACGGTGCGCTGGGTGACGGGCCTCGTCGGCCTCGTCGGCATCGCGGCGGTGATGACGTACCCTCTGCGCCGGCAGGTCTACCGCAGGCGCGCGGGCGCGCTGCGCTACTGGATGCTGATGCACGTCTACCTCGGCGTGGCTGCGGGTCTCGTGCTTCTCCTGCACGGCGGGAAGACGACGGGCGGGCTGCTCACCTCCCTCCTGATGGTCACGTTCGACGCCGTCATCGTGACGGGACTCTTCGGCACCATCGTCTACCTCGTCGCGCCGCGCATCATGACGAGCATCGAGGGCGAGCCGCTGCTGGTCGAAGACCTGCGCGCGCGCCGCGAAGAGCTGCGCGAGACGCTCGCCGAAATCGGGCAGCGCAGCAACGAGGCGCTGCGCGAGTTCATCCGCAAGAAGGTGCGCGGCCGCGTCTTCTCATTCGGCTACCTCCTGCGCCAGTACCTCAAGCGCGAGGAGCTGACGGCGCTGCTCGCCGCCGCGCGCGGGACTTACGAGGAGGAGGCGCGCAGCCTCGACCCCGAGTCGCGCCAACTCCTGCTCGAAGCCGTCGAGGCGACCGTCACGCTCCGCCGCGTGGACTCGCTCATCTACCTCCACCAGCTCCTCAAGCTCTGGCTCGCGCCGCACGTCGTCGCGACCTCGCTCATGCTGGCGCTCATGCTCGTCCACATCGTCCAGGTGGTTCTCTTCGTGGTTCGCTGAACAATTTTCGAAGTTCAGACTTGAACTTTCAAATCGCCTATGGAGACACAGTCCAGCCGGTTCATCGTCGAGCGCGACGACCTGGAAGTCGACCCGGTGACCCTCGTCACCGACGGGTTGAAGATCGGCCGCCTGCCGAGCTGCGAGGTGGTCTTGAACCACCCTTCGGTCTCGCGCCTGCACGCCGGCATCACGTCGGCGGAGGGGCTCTTCTACCTCTACAACTTCAGCAGCTCCAGCGGCACGACCCTCAACGGCCGCGTCGTCGCGACCGAGACGGGCGAGGTGCTCGCCGACGGCGACCTCATCCAGATCGGCCCCTTCTTCCTCGAAGTCAAACGCGTCGCCGACGCCCTGCGCCTCACCGTCACGCTCGAAGTCACGACCAACGTCTCGGACTCGATGCACCGCATCGAGACGCCGACCGGCCCGACGCCCTTCAAGAAGCGTCCGACCGGCACGTCCGAGCTTTCGCAGGCGCTCAACGTCTTCTGGGAGAAGCGTAAGCGCGAGGCCGGCAAGATGCAGCGCGTCTCGCCGCTCCGGCCGCAGAAGCCGATGCGCGTGCTCGGCAAGGCGCGCTTCAACTGGACGCCGACGCGCGACCTCGTCCGCCCGTGGCCCGTCTCCGTCTTCGTCTGGGGCACGGCACTCATCCTCGCGCTCTCGGCCGTCGCGGCTTACGTCTACGCCGAAGCCTACGCGCCCGCGCCCGTCTCGGCCGCGCACGCCTCGCGCACGATCCGCTCGCAGCCGCCCATCGCCGCGCGCGTCAACGCGGGCAGTTGCACGACCTGCCACGCGCTGACCTCGAAGGTGGAGAAGAACTGCGCGTCCTGCCACCAGGCGTCCGGCTTCAAGGCGACCGTCACCGAGCCGCACGTGCAGGCCGGCATCGGCTGCAACGACTGCCACGTCGAGCACCAGGGGACGGAGTTCCGCCCCAACGTCGCGAGCCTGCAGACCTGCACGGCCTGCCACGCCGACTCGAACAAGAAGACCTACAACGGCCGCGCGGTCGGCACGCCGCACGGCGGCACGTACGGCTACCCGGTCGTGAACGGCAAGTGGACTTGGATGGGCCTGGCGGACGAGGAGTGGGCGCAGAAGTCCGCCGCGCTGCGAAAGATCGAGCAGACCGTGCGCGGCTCGCTGCTCGTCGGCCCCGGCTCGGCCAACCGCGACCCCGACGACCTGCGCCGCAGCGCCGAGTTCCACGCGCTGCACATCCACCGCGTCAAGGCAGTCGGCGGCCTGCCGGGCAAGGACGGCGAGCTGTCCTGCTCGTCCTGCCACAATAATTTCGCGCCGCTCGACCGCGAGACGCCGCGCCAGACCTGCGCCACCTGCCACAACGGCGACCGCGGCGGCAAGTTCGAGAAGGTCTTGGCGGCCGACCGCCCGAACTGCATCTCCTGCCACGTCCAGCACCCACAGGCGCGGCGCGAGTGGGGGCGCGCGCTCCTGAACGACCTCTCGGCCGCCTCGCCGAATCTGACGACGAATTGAAAAAGTAGGCAGTAGGCAGTAGGCAGTTCGCTCCGCGTTAAGGATGTTGCAAGTCAAACCGGAATTTCCTGAAGCATGCTTTTAACTGCCAGCTGCCTACTGCCTACTGCCTACTGTTCTTAGTATGAAGAGATCACAGCTACTCGTCATCATCGCGCTGCTGTCGCTGCTATCGGCCGTCAACGTCTTCACGGCCGACCCGAGCAAGAGCTTCTTCGGCGGACTGCCGTGGTGGGGCTGGGCCTCGGTCGCGCTGGTGCTGCTGCTTTTGGGCGTCCTCTTCGCGCTGCGCGACTCGCGCCGCGCGCGCCTGCTGCTGGAAGAGCCGCTCCCGCCGCACCCGGAGGAGGACGACGGCCGCATCAAGCTCACCGCGGAGCAGCTCGAAAAGTACGACCCGGACGGGCCTTCCTACCCGCACCCCGTCGTCATCACGGAGCGCTGCATCGGCTGCCACGCCTGCGTGGACGCGTGCCCGCACGACGTGCTCGCCATCGTGGGCGGCGTCGCCACGCCGGTCGCCAGCGACCAGTGCATGGAGGATACGTCCTGCCAGGTCGAGTGCCCCGTCAACCCGAAGGCCTGCATCGTCGTCAACACGACCAAGAAGATTCCGCCGCGCAAGGTGCCCAACCGCGACGCGCGGTTCATGACCGACGTGCCCGGCTGCTACATCGTCGGCGACGTGTCGGGCACGCCGCTCATCAAGAACGCGACGAACGAGGGTTCCGACTGCGTCAAGTTCATCCACGACGAGCTGAGAGGCGGCGCGCCGCCCGAGCCGAAGGCCGAGGTCGACCTCCTCATCGTCGGCGTCGGCCCCGCAGGCCTCTCGGCCGCCGTCACCGCCCAGGGGTTCGGCCTCAGGTACGCCGCGATAGAGCAGGACAAGGTGCTCGCCACCATCGAGGCCTACCCCGCGAACAAGTACGTCTTCTTCAAGCCCGAGACGATGGAGCCGCGCGGCGGCATCCGCCCTGAGGGCGCTGGGTTGCAGCGCGAGGAGCTGCTCTCGGACTGGGTGCGCACGATGCACGCGGCCGGCGTCCGCGTCAACGAGCAGGAGAGTTGCAAGTCCGTGCGGCGCGCGGCGGACGGAGACTACTTCGTCGTCGAGACCGAGCGCGGCGTCGAGACGAAGCAGCAGGTGACGTACAGGGCGCGGCGCGTCGTGCTCGCGCTCGGCAACCGCGGGACGCCGATGCGTCTGAAGATAGAGGGCGAGAACATGCAGGTGACGCGCGACGGCCGGACGGAGGACAAGGTCAAGTACAAGCTGACCGACCCTTCGGCCTACCGCCGGAAGCGCGTCATCATCGTCGGCGCGGGCAACTCGGCGGTCGAGGCGGCGGTGGATTTGGTGGCGACGCGGCAGGGCGACCGCATCACGTTCCGCCCCGACTCCGAGATCAACGACGTGACGCTCGTCATCCGCTCGGACATGAAGAACGACCTCAAGTTCGGCAACAAGCTGCAGGTCTACGACTGCATCGACGAGGGGAAGATCAAGGCCTTCTTCAGCACCACCATCCAGGCGATCCGCGACGACGAGGTCGTGCTCCAGGACGCGCGCACCGGCGAGGTCAAGGCCACCCTCCCCAACGACTTCATCTTCGCCATGATCGGCGGCGACCGCCCGACCAAGTTCCTCGAATCCATCGGCATCAAGATCGGGTGAAGCAGAGCAGTAGGCAGTAGGCAGTTAAGAACAAGAAGGGCGTTGAAGGAGTCGGGGGAGGCGAGCTTCGCAACTCGCCTCCCCCGACTCCTTCAACTACTTTGCCTATGCGCTAACTGCCTACTGCCATCTGCCTACTGCCTACTCGCCTTACGGCTCGTCCGGCACTTCGGGGACGGGCCGGCCCATGCTCTGGTAGATGCCGACGATGGTGTCGATCTTCTGCTTGGCCTCGTCGTTGGAGGGGTCGTAGGCGAGCACCTTCCTGAAGTCCGCGAGCGCGTACTTGTAGAGCTTGGGGTTGCCGCCGCTCCAGTAGACGTTGCCGCGCGCGAGGTAGGCGTCCGCCGCGGCCTTCTTGTCGGAGGCGGAGGCGCCGGACGCCCTGGCCTTCTCGGCCGCGGACTTGATGCGCGCGTCCAGCTCCTTCGTGTCCACGAGCGCGCGCTCCGAGGCCGCGTCCGCCGCCGAAGGCGCGGCCCCCGTCGTGCCGCCGTGCGAGGCGGTGACGCCCGGGTTCGAAGAACTCGGGCCGTGCTGGATGCTCGTCTGCGCGTTGCCGCTGGCGGTCGCGTTCGCGTTGCGCGCGGCGGACGGGGCCGGCGCGCCGCCTCCGCACGAGGTCAGGAACAGGGCGGACAGAAAGGCGGCGGGGATGAATGGCTTTCGCATCAGTCAGGACTCCGGAACGGGAAGTTGTTAGCCGGACGATGATACACAGAAACGCCCGCCCAAGTCACACGACTCGGGCGGGCGTCAACGCTCCGACTCGAAGGCGCGCTCACTTGGCGCCGGTGTGGCACTTCGCGCACTCGTTGTTGGTGGGCGCGGTCTTAAGCTTGCGCAGTTCCGTGGCCTTGTCGTGGCAGCCGTTGCAGTTGTTGTGGTAGGCCAGCTCGTTGGTCAGCACGGTCGGGTCTGTGTCGCCCTCGTAGGTGACCTCGGGGATGGCGGCCAGGAGCTTCGGCTTGTCGCCTTCCTGCGCGTGGCAGGCGCGGCAGGTCGGCACCTCGGGCGTCTTCGCGTCTTTGACCGTCTCGGCCGTCAAGGTCACGGTGCGGTCGGCCGGGTGCGCCGACTTGAGCGGCGGGTGCTTGGCGGCCTCGGCGGCCGGCTGGTCTGTGTGGTGACATTCGACGCAGCCGATGGGCTTGGTGCCGTCGACGCTGTAGTTCTTGGTCGTGTGGTTGACGTGGCTGAACGGGACGGGGAGGCTCTTCGTCTTGTCCTTCTTGGAGTCGGTCGAGAGCACGTAAGTGTCCTTCGGCGCCTGCTCGACCGCAGCGGCGAGCGAGGCCGCGCCCGAACGCAGCGCACCGTTGTTGCAGCCCATCACGCACAGAAAGCATGCGAGCGCGGCCGACGCGATGAAGAGTTTCATGTTTATCTGTCCTCGGGTTTCAAGCCCTGCCTTGTCGTCAAAAGAGCTTCGCGGCGGGAGAGACTGGCCTCGCCCTTTATAGACGCGCATTCCGGCCTTGTCAAACTTTTTGAAGCTGTCAGCGTTCAGCTTTCAGCCTTTCAGCCAAACCCTCGCTTCGATAAGTGGATTCCGTTAAAGGTTGCATGGTTTGTCTGGCCGAGAGCTGAAGGCTGACCGCTGACAGCTTCAAAACCGGAAGGTCTGCCCCTTGTGGCAGCGCTTGCAGTCGGCGAAGTCGTCGCCGCCGAAGGCGCGTCGGTTGTTGTGGCAGGTCATGCAGTTCTGCGCGCGCGCAGAGCCGAAGTGCTGCGTCGGCTGCGGCGAGGTGACCTGGCGGCCCTGGCCCGCGCCGGCCCGCACCTGGTGGCAGTCGTCGCAACGCATCCCCTGTCGCGCCCCGTGCGTGGCGTGGCTGAAGCTGACCGAGTAGGCGCGCGCGGTGGTCGGCGTGCGCCGGTAGCCGCCGCGCGTGTGGCAGGTCGAGCAGGAGGCGATGTCGCCCGCGGAGCCGCGCGCCTGCGGCGTGTGGCAGCTATAACAGTTCTCGTGCGCGGGGGCGCCGGCGGGGATGCCGAGCGCTGCCGCGCGCCGCAGGGGGCGGTGGCAGGAGGCGCAGCCCTGTTCGGGCCGCCCGCCGCCCGCCGCGTGGCGCGCGTGGTCGAAGCGCATGTTGAACTCGGCGAGGCCGGGGAAGGCTTTGAGCGGCGGGTTGTTGCCCTCGACGTTCGTGTGGCAGTTGAGGCAGAGCTGCCCGCCCTGCGTGACGAACTGCTGGACGTGACAGTCCGTGCAGGCCTTGTGTCCGGGCCAGCGCGGCGTCGGCGAGTTGTCCGGACGCTCGTGGCAGGAGGCGCAGGCGAGGGACGAGTGTTTCTCAAGCGAATGCGAGAAGCGCGACGCGTCTCCGCCCTGCGGCTCGACCGCAACTAACGGTGCGGCGACGGGAGACGCAGGGGACGCGGGCGTCCGGTTGTAAGAGGCGAGGACGAACGGCAGCAACGACGCGAAGGCGCACGCCGCCAGCACCCGCGGGCCGCGCCGCCGTTCCCTTCTCTCTGCTTCGGCTTCGCTCACTGTCCGCCTCTCATGGGACTACTTCCCCGTCGCGTCGAGGTGTGACTTGGGCGGCTTCTCGCGCCCGAGGTTGAAGTGGCACTTGGTGCACTGGAAGCTCGGGTCGGCCAGCTTCTTGTCCACCTCTTCGTTGAGAATCTTCTTCGGCTTCGCGCCGACGTGACAGGAGGTGCCGGCGCCGCACGAAAGGATCGGAACTTTCAGCGTCGTCTCGTCGAGCGTGTTGAGCGATGGGATGCGCGTGTGGCAGGTCGCGCAGTCGATCTCGCGGTGGCGCTCCTCGTCGTGGGCGAAGATGACCGAGTCCCTGCGCAGAAGCTTCCTGACGACGAAGGGGTCTGTGAACCCTTCGCGCGCGGCGAACTGCGCGTCCGCGTCCTTGCCCTTCGGCTCGGGGCGCGTCGAGTTGTTCGGCAGAGGCTTGTGGCAGCCCGCGCAGTCGTTCGAGAGGGGCTTCTCGCCGCCGTCCTGCCAGTGACAGTTGAAGCAGGAGTCGTGCCCCGTCGGCGTCGTCTTCAGGAGGCCGGCCGGGAGTGCCGGCGTGGGCGAGGGCGCGGCCGAAGGCGGCGCCGGCTTGAAGTAGGTCACGTGACAGACGGAGCAGCTGTTCGGCTTCGAGGGCTTCGGCGTCTCCTGTTTGAAGGCCGCGCGGACGAAGCGGACTCCCGCCCCGTCCGGCGCGTCGGCGCGCGCCATCACGTCCTGATGTATGTCGTGCGGGAAGTTGATGGAGAACTCGGAGGCCTCGGCCTTCCCCTTCTCGGAGCGCGCGAAGGCGTCGGCCGGGTTGGCGAAGGGAAAGCGCGCGCCGTTGCGCGGCGAGACGACGCTGTGGCAGACGGCGCAGATGGCGGGGCGCGCGCCGCGGAAGAACTGCTGGCGGTGGCAGCTCAGACAGGAGTCGTGCTCGGGGTAGTCGGTGATGTCCGGGAAAGAGGACGAAGCGTCCCGCACCTGCGCCCAGTTGTCGCTCGGGTTCTTGTGGCAGGAGGCGCAGGAGTCTTTGCGGTGCGCGGCCGTCGCGTGCGAGAAGCGCGTGTAATCGACGCGGGGCCTTTGCGCGGGCGCGGCGCGCCTTTGCGTCGTCGCCCGCCTGCGCTGCGGCTCCCCGCCCGCGCCGGAGACGCGCGCGCAGACGACGGCGGCGAGGGCCGCCACGAGCAGAAGGGGGAGCGTCAGTGTCGTTCGCTTCATCCGTCGGTTGAAGAGCTTGCCGCGCTTTGTAGTAGCACACACGACGAAAGGCTGACAACAGAAATCTTCGGAACAGTAGGCAGCAGGCAGTTAAGGTAAGAACTGCCTGCTGCCATCTGCCTACTGCCTACTGTTCGAAAGGACGTAGCTTACCGCCCAGAGCTGCCGCGGGTTGGGCGGGAGCGTCATGACCTTGCAGTCCCAGACGGGGCCGCCCTCGTCGAAGGGGAAGAGGTTGGAGATGTAGTAGTCGCCCCTTTGGAAGCCCGTGAAGATGGCTCGCCCCTTGTCGTCCGTCATGAAGGACACGACGGCGCCCGCCTGCTGCTCCGCGCGGTCGAGCCACGCCTTCTTGCGTTTGTAGTATTCGGTGCGGACGTTCTTCAAGGGGAAGTTGACGGTGAGCCATTTGAGCGCGAGCTTCTCGCTGCGGTACTTGCGCAGGCCGTCGTCGTACGCGCGCTTGAACTCGGGGACGGTCTTGACCGCCTCGGGGAACTCCGCCTCGAACTCGGGGCAGTAGAGCGAGTCGCAGTCGTGGCGCGCGAGCCACTCACGCAGCTGCGGGCTCGCGCCCTGGAGGAAGTCGGCGCGCTTCGGCATCGAAGCCCAGTCGAGTCCCGCCGAGAAGGCGCTGCGGCGGAGGAGGTAGAAGCGCTTGCGCGCGAGCGGCTTCTTCTCCGCGTCGTAGAGGAAGACGCGGATGCCGCCCGCGTCGTTGGTCGCGGCGGCGTTTGCGTCAGGTTTGACGACGACGGGCGTCGGGGTCGGCTGGCAGGCGGCGACGGGCGGCCCCTGCGCGCGCGCGGCGGAGGCGAGAAGTGTGCTCGATAACAACGCGGCCCACAGAAGGAGTGTGCGTCGTCCAGCTCTCATCGGGTTTGTCCGGGTCAGTCGGTCGGCGACTTCTGCTGCGCGCCCGCGCGGGCGGCGCGGAGTCGCTCGCGCAGGCGCGGGAGGTCTTCGTACGTCGGGTCCAACTTCTCAAGTCGCGCGAGCGTGGCCTCAGACTCGGCGTACTGCTTCGTCTCCATGAGCATCAGCGCGAGGTTGTGCAGGCTCGGGACGTGGTTCGGGTCTTTGTCGAGGCAGCGGCGCAGCTCGCCGACGGCCCTTTCGGGCTGGCTCGGCTTGCGCAGGAAGAAGGTGAGCGCCAGCTCGGAGCGCGCGTCGCAGTCTTCGGGGCGCTTGGCGAGCGCGGCCGTGTACCAGCGCGCCGCGTCCTCGAAGCGGCCCGCCGACGAGTAGAAGTTGCCGAGGCGGACGACCGTCGAGTAGTCGTCGGGGCGCAGCTTGTTGGCGCGCGTCATGAAGTCGATGGCGTCCTCGAAGCTGCCCGCGCGGAAGTAGCCCTCGCCGGCCTTGACCTGCGCGTCGAAGTCGTCCGGCGTCTTGCGCGCCTCGCCCGCCGCCCGCTCCGCGTCCGCCAGGAGCTGCCGCCTCTCCGCCCCGCCTTCGCCCGAGACCGAAGGGTGATCCGCCGGCAGCCCTTCCGCCGCGGAAGCGCCCGCAACGCCCGCGGCCGGCGCGGCGTGATTCTGGTTCACGTACACGACGAGGTGGAACGCGACGATGTACCCGAGCAGCAGCCCGACCGCCGCGAAGAGGAAGTTCTCTCTGTTCATAAAAGGGGTGCTGGGTGCTGGGCGCCGGGTGCTCGGGAAGAACAGGTTTTACCCAGCACCTAGCACCCAGCACCCAAGACCCTCCTCACGCGTAAGAGTGCAGGCCCGGCAGCAGGTAGCTGACGCCGAGGTAGGTGAAGACGATGAGCAGGAAGGCGACGACGGCGAAGTAGGCCGCGGCGCGCCCCGTCCAGCCGCGCGAGATGCGCACGTGGAGGAAGCCGCCGTAGGTCAGCCACGCCACGAACGCGCCCGTCTCCTTCGAGTCCCAGCCCCAGTAGCGCCCCCACGACTCGTTCGCCCAGATCGCGCCCGTCATCAAAAGCAGGGCGAGGCCCGCGAAGGTCACGCCGCCCGTCTTGTACATCAGGCTGTCGATCTTCTCCTTGTCGGGCAGCGCCTCGCGCAGCCTCTCCGTGCGGAAGCTGAAGATGATGACGAAGAGCGTCGCCGCGAACGCGGTGATGAGCATCGCCAGCTCGACCGGGTTGGCGTTGAGGCTCAGGAAGAACTGGCCCTGATTCTCCTGGACGAAGGCCGCGGCCCTCCGCTCGGCCTCGGCGCGCGGGACGCGCAGCACCTCTTCGGGACGCATCCCCTGACTCTGCGCCATCTCCTTCCAGAACATGTAGTAGCCCTGACGGCTCACGCAGGCCGTCCCGGCCGGTCGCGCGCCGTCGGCGCAGGCCACGACGCTCGTCACGGACTTGACCTGCCAGACCATGACGACGATGGCGAGCGCCTGCAAGAGGAGCGCGGCCTTCAGGACGTGATGGCCGAGCCTCTGCGCGCTCTGGTCGTCCCTGTAGAGGTAGCGGCAGAAGAGCGCGACGACGGCCAGCAGCAGGATGCCCGCGCCGACCAGCAGCCAGCCGACGTACGGCACCTCCGCGCGCAGGGGCATGGCGAAGCGGGGCGGCATGAAGATGGCCGAGCCGTAGGAGCCGAAGTTGGCCGTCTCGAAGCCCCAGCCCACCGACCCGAGCCACAGCACGCTCCCCTTGCTCACGGTCGCGATGACGGCCACGCCGAAGATGCTCGACCAGACGGCCATCGCCTCGGTCTTCACGCCGTCCTTCAGGAGGTAGACGACCGCCGTCGCGAAGCAGACGAGCGCGATGCCGTACGAGAGCGACGCGATGCCGACGTGAATCGGCCGCCAGTAGGAGTCGAGCACGGGCTGGAGGCCGCCGATCTCGCTGCCGATGAAGCGTGCCAGGATCAGGATCAGCGACGCCAGCGGCAGAGAGACCGCGCCGAGGAAGCGGAAGTTCTTCCGGTGCGCGATGAGCAGCGTCGTGATGCCCGCGCCGAAGGCGAACGCGAGCGACAAATCGTAAAGGTTCGCGAACGGGATGTTGCGGAAGACCCACGGCCACTCCGCCTGCGGCTTGCCCTGCTGGAGCCAGATGGCCACGTCGTGCTCGCGGTAGGCGACCCAGCGGACGAGCCAGCTCCCGAGGTTCATCATCACCCCGACGGTCGCGCTGCCCAGGCCGATCTTCTCGAAGGTCGTCGAGGGCGCGTAGAGGTTCGTCAGGTAGAAGACGGCGGCGATGAGGTACGCGGCGAGCGCGCACAGCATCAGCCCGCTGTCCGACCTGACGATGCCGGCGGGGCCCCACTGAATCCGCAGGAGCATCAGCGCGACCGCGCCCGCGAGTGCGATGGCCGCGGGCAGGTAGGACGAGAGCCGCGCCCCCTTCAAGTTCACCTCCGGCGCGCCGAGGACGGCCGGCTGCTTCAAAACTTCGCTCATCGCTTTATCACCTCGCCGGCTTCGCCGACTTCGCGTCCGAGAGCTCGCCGCCGATTGACGCGGCGAGCTGCCAGAAGCGGTCTTCGAAGCCAAGTTGGTTCCTGTTCGTGTTGCCGCCCGTCACCACCTCGAAGCGGCCGTCCCCCTTCCCCTCGACCTGCGCCCAGACGCGCTCGTGCGAGAAGAAGAAGACGGCGCTGAGCGTGAGCGCGAGCAGCGCGAAGCCGACGTAAACAACGTTCGAGCCCGGGTCTTTCTGGACGGCGAGGATGTGGGCGCGCGGCGCCTTCTCGAAATCGACGAGCCGCCACGTGTAGCCCGCGACGGGCTGGCGCGCGAACGGGGCGCGCTCGGCCATCTCGGGCGTGAAGGCGAAGGCGCGGGTCGGCGCGGCGGCGCCGGGCGCCGTGACGGCCAGCGTCGCCGCCGGGAGGTTGTAGACGCTCCCGTCCGTCTCCGTGCTGTTGCCGCCGACGGTGAAGTTCGCCGCGAAGTCTTTGAACTCGACGCGCGTCCCGTCGGCCAGGGTCGCCGCGCCGTCGCGCGGGATGACGAGCTCCTGCGGCTGGCCGCCCGCCTGCGGCGTGACCTGGAGCTTGATGTTGCGCGCCTTACCGTCGGCGATGAAGCTGGCCTGGAAGAAGCGGTAGCCGCGGTAGTCGTAGGGCCGGTTGAGGTGGACGAGCGCCTCGGTCTCGCCGCGCTCGGGGTCTTTAATCTTGATGCGCGTCAGCCAGTCGAGCGTGTTGTCGGAGCTGATGGCGCCCTCCTTGCGGATGAGCTTCTGCTCGATGTCCGTGCACTCGACATCGAACGGGATTTGCCGCACGGAGCGCGAGAGCTGGTCGAGGTCGAAGACCGTCTCGGTCAGCTCGTTCGAGGTGGCGCCCGGCTCCAGGGGCATCTGCCCGTTGACCGAGAACATCGAGGTCAGGAAGCCGCCGAAGAAGATGGTCAGCAGGGCGACGTGGACGGCGTACGCGCCGAGGCGGTTCCAAGCGCCGCGCTCGCCGAAGACGTAGGTCTTCCCCTTCTTCTCCGTCACGACCGGCTTCATGCGCGACCGGCGGAAGGCCTCGGCGACGCGCTTGACGGCCTCCTCCTGACTGTCGGCGCTCAGCATCACGGTCGCGCTCGGCTTCTGCCCGCGCAGCCAGTGGGCCGAGGCGTCCAGCTTCTTGCGCGAGATGAAAGTCCACGCGCCGGGGAAGCGGTCGATGGAGGCGAGCACGATGTTGAGCGAGAGGACGAGCAGCAGCGCGTTGAAGTACCAGGCGTGGTAGATGTCGAAGATGCCGAGCTTGCCGAGGAGGAACTTCGACGCGGGCGTCAGGGCGGCGAAATACTTGTCGAAGCCGTCCACGTTCTGCTGCATGATGAGCATGCCGACCATGCAGGCCGCGGCGAGCATGACCAGCAGGACGATGCCGAAGCGCACCGAGCTGAGCAGGTCGAGCGTCTGCTTACCCCCGAGCCAGGCGACGCAGCCCGTGACGATGAGGGTGGCGACCGCGTATGTCGGGCTGTAGAGGCCCTCGCCGAAGGTGCCGGGCAGGGCCTTGCTCAGCACCAGGGGCAACAGCGCGATGACCGCGCCGACGGCCGCGAGCACGACCCTCTCCGTCGCCGAGGGGGATTCCTTCGACGCGGTCGTGCCGCCACGTGGTAGAACGTTAGTCTCTTCGATGGCTGACATTTTGATGAAAGGGGCGGCGAACCGAAACGGAACGAAAGAGGCCCGCGGGGCAATTTCCCGAGTGATGACGCCAAACCGTGTGCGCCCCGAATAATAACCAAATGCGCGCGGGTCGGCAACCTGCTTTGCCCTTCATAACAGTGGCGCGCGCGGCGCCCGTGATACAGCCCCCGCCCTGTCGTTCGCCCCCACTTTGGTTGCCGACGGCCGCGCCGGCGATGCCCCGCCGGGGCGGCAGCGTCGGGCGTGTGCTATCATCCCGCCGGGTCACCTTATATGTCTAAGAATCTTCTCCTCTGCGCGCTCGGCATCGTCCTCGGTTTCATCGTCGGGTTCTTAATCACCAACGCCATCACGGAGCCTCGGGCGCAGGTCGCGCAGGCGCGGTCGGCGGCGGCCGGCGGCGGCGACGCGCGCCCGCTCGGCCCCGACCAGATGGGCGGCGAGCTGCCGCCGGGCCACCCGGAAGTCCCCGGCGCGGGCGGCGGCGATTCCCCGGCCTCGACCTCGGCCGAGGCGCAGGGCGCGATGGACAAGGCCGACCGCGCGCCGCAGGACTTCCAGACGCAGTTGGAGGCCGCGCGCGTCTTCTACGGCCTGCACGACAACGACAAGGCGGCGCTCTACGCCGACCGCGCGGTCAAGCTGAAGGGCAACGACTTCGACGCGCTCGTCCTGTCGGGCAACGCCAAGTACGACGCGAGCGACTACGCCGCGGCGCAGACCTTCTACGAGCGCGCGCTCGCCGTCAAGCCCAACTCGCCCGACGTGCGCACAGACCTCGGCAACACGCACTTCAACCGCGGCGACTACGAACGCGCCGTCGCCGAGTACCGCAAGTCAATCGCGCTCGACCCCGACCACCTCAACAGTTGGAAGAACATCGCCGCCGCCGCCCTCCGCAAGCAGGACAAGGCGCTCCTCTCAGAGGCCGTCGAACAGCTTTCGCGCATCGCGCCGCAGAGCCAGGAGACCCAAGACCTCCGCGCCAAGCTCGCCGAGATGCCTTGAGGCCGAAAGCTTCGACCGCCGCCGCCGTCAGTCGCCTAACCTAAGCAGGCCGATACGCACGATGAAAGTCATCCTTACGACAATCCTTATCTCTATGACCGCCGCGACCGCCGCCGGTCAGGCGCGGCTCGGCGCCGCCGCGGCCGCGCAACTGAAAGCGCAGGCCGACGAGTGCGGCCGGGCTTTCGTCGAAGGAGACTTCGCCCGCCTGGCCGACTACACGCACCCGAAGCTTCTGGCGAAGGTCGGCGGGCGCGAACAGCTCATCGCCTTTCTGCGACAGGGCGTCGCGGAGATGAAGGCGCAGGGCTTCGAGCTACTCTCCTACGTCAACGAAGCGCCGACGCAGGTGCTGAACGTCGGCCGCGAGACCTACGCGGTCGTGCCCGGGAAGCTGAGGGCGCGCACGCCCGGCGGCGTCATGGTCAGCGAAACCTATATGATCGGCGTCTCGGCCGACGGCGGCAGAAGGTGGAAGTTCGTGAGCGGGAGCAGCGTCGACCCGGCCAAGCTCAAGATACTCTTCCCCGCGGCCGCGGGCCGTCTCAGACTGCCGGCCGAAAAGCCGCCCGTGCCCGAACCCGCCCCCTAGCCGAAAGACTCCATCCACCTCACGCAGTCTTCCAGATGTCTGCGCATCGCGGAAGCCGTGTCGTGGTGTATGCGGCCGTGGCCGGGCAGCACCCACTCGAAGCGGTATCCGAGGAGGCGGCGCATCGAGCGCGTCTGCACGGGCCACGAGTACCAGCAGGCGCTGCGGAAGGCCGTGAGCGCCCGGCGCGCGGGCGACCAGGCGAGGTGGTCGCCGGTGAAGAGGTACTTGTCGCGGTAGAGCAGGACGGCGTGGCCGCGCGTGTGGCCGGGCGTAGGGATGACGAGGAGGTCTCGGTCTAAGCGCACAGCCTCTTCCCCCCCGACGACGTGCTCGACGCCGTAGCGCGCGGCGTTGTCGTCCCTGTGCATGACGCGCGCGGCCTTGAAGTGGCGCGCGTACTTTTCGTGGTCGGCCACGTCGTCGCGGTGCGTGAGGAAGATCGTGCGGACGCCGCCGAGCGCCTCGATCTTCTTTACGAGCGGGCGCGTGAACCGCGGCGAATCGACGAGGACGTTGCCGCCCTCGCCTTCCGGACGAACGACGAGGTAGCTCCACGCGCCGAAGCTCGACTCGGAGTTGAAGCCGCAGTAGTAGACGTTCTCGTCCATTCGCTCGGGGAAGGCCTCGACGCCGCGCCGCGCGTCGTAGTCGCGCGTCGTCCCGATGGAGGCGGTCGGGCAGGCGACGATGGCCTTGAGCGCCCCGAGCACCTCGGCTTCCGTCCGCGGCTGTTGGTAGACGCTCGACTGTTCGCCGTGGTCTCGGAAGACGTCAGGCGCGATCTGGCGGCACGCGTCGCAGTCGATGCACGACTCGTCCACGTAGAAGTCGCCCGGCACGTTCTCCGGCAGACGTTTCGAAGGGTTCGCCACGCGCCCAGTTTAAGCCTGCGGCGCCCGCGCCCCCAAACGAGACCGTTGACGCGCCCCGCTTCTTTCAGATAAGAACTGTGGGCGGGAGGTGTCTGCGATGGAGACTTACAGTGACGCGAGCCCACTCTACGAGGTCGAGCGCCGCGCGCGGCACGCCGAGCGCCCGGGGTTTCGCATCAGCGAGTTGCAGATTTCGCCGACGCAGGCGGTGCCCTGGCACTACCACTCGAACGTGCAGGACACCTTCTACGTGATCGAAGGGCGGATCAGACTCCTCCTGCGCGGGCCGTCGGAGGAGGTGCGGCTCGGGCCGTGCGAGACCTACTCCGTCCGGCCGCGCCGCCCCCACTTCGTCGCCAACGACGGCGAGTCGTCGGCGACCTTCCTCGTCCTACAGGGCGTCGGCGAATACGACTACGTCCCCCTCACCGCTTAACGTCCGCTCGCGGCGGCGCTTATTTCCCGAGCCCGTCGATGACCAGTTCCGACAGGCGCGACATGAGGAGGAGGGCGGGGTTGTCGACCGTCCATTCGGGTTCGGGCATGTCGTCGCAGGTGACGGCGAGCGCGATGCGGCCGCGCGCGTGGTAGATGACGCCGACGTTCGAGCGCAGCGCGTCGAGCGCGCCCGACTTCGTCGCCTTCGGCACGCGCCAGAGGTTGCGCCAGATGCCGTCCGTCCCCTGCTCGCGCTTGAGCAGTTCGATCATCTCCTTCGAGGCGGCCGGACTCACGACCTCGCCGCGCTCGAGCTTCTCCAACAGCGTGACCATCTCGTGCGGCGACGTGCGGCCGAGGCCGAAGCGCTTGTTGGCTTCGAGCTGCCCTTCCCTGCTCACGCCCCCGCCGCCGACGCGGCGCATGATGCGCGTCTGCCTGAACCCGAGCGACTCCATCCGCGCGTTGACGGCGTCGGTGGAAAGGTAGTCGAGCACCATGTTGGTGGCGGTGTTATCGCTCAGCTCCATCATCAGCGTCACGGCGTCGCGCAGGCTGAGGCGCAGCCCGTCGGTCAACTCGTTCAAGACGCCGGAGCCGGCGTAGCGCGCGGCCTTCGTCAGCACCAGCTCGTCCGACCACTTCGCCTTCCCCTCGGCGACGCGCGCGAACGCCTCGACCATGACGGCGACCTTGATGGTGCTCGCCGTCCGCACCGGCTCGTCGCCGCCGAAGTCGTACACCGCGCCCGTGTCGAGGTTCTTCGCGTACAGGTAGACGTTCCCCTTGAAGCCCGCCACCTCCGCCCGCACGCGCCGGTCGAGCCACGCGGGCACGGGCCTGGGCGGCTCCGGCGTCGGCGCGGGCGTCTGCGCGTTGGTAACGACGGCGCACAAAATGGTGGCGAGTGCGACGGCCATCTTGAATGTTCGCATGAACTATTTCCCCCACGGGGACGGAATGTTTCCAGAGCTTTTCACCACAGAGACACAGAGACACAGCTTCCTGAACTACGTGCCCGAAGCTGTGTCTCTGTGGTGAAATCCTTTCACATCTCCACTCAAGTAACGCATTACTCAATCGGCGTGGCGGATGAAGTCGCGCGTGCGCGGGTCTTGGGGGTCGTTGAGGATTTGGGCGGTGTCGCCCAGCTCGACGGCCTCGCCCGACTCCATGTAGAGGACGCGGTCGGCCACGTCTTCGAGGAACTTCATCGAGTGCGTGACGATGACCATCGTTTGCCCCTGCTCGACGAGGCCGCGCAGAGTCCCGGCCAGCTCGTTGCTGCGGCGCGGGTCGAGCGCGCTCGTCGGCTCGTCGAAGAGGAGGACTTCCGGCCTCATCGCCAGCGCGCGGACGATGGCGACGCGCTGCTGCTCCCCGCCCGAGAGCGACTCGGGGTAGCGCTCCGCGCGCTGGCCTAAGCCGACCGCCTCCAGCAACTGCCGCGCCTGCGCCTCGACCTCCGCCCGCGGACGCTTAAGCACATAGACCGGCGCCTCCGAGACGTTCCCCAGCACCGACAGGTGCGGGAAGAGGTAGAAGTGCTGGAAGACCATCCCGACCTGCCGGCGCAGTTGCTTGACGCGCCGCTGGTACTCCTTCTCGTTCAGCCCGGCTTCGAGCCGCACGCCGCCCGCCTCGAGCGAGCCTTCGGTGATCCGCTCGAAGCCGTTCATACAGCGCAGCAGCGTCGTCTTCCCCGAGCCCGAAGGGCCGATGATGCCGAGCACCGTGCGCGGCGCGACCTCCAGGTTCACGCCGCGCAGGATGCGCGTCTCGCCCGCGACCTTCCCCAAACCCTCGATGCGTATCATCCCGCCACCTCCGCTTCGACCGCGCGCAAAGCCTGACGCCGCTGTAATCTCAACTCCAGACGCCGCGCGAGGTGCGCCAGCGGCAGACTCATCAGCAGGTAGAAGGCCGAGACGATGGCCCCGAGCAGCATGAACTCGCCCGAGGCGTTCGCCAGCTCGCGGTAGGCGGTCGCCAGCTCCCACACCGAGATGGCGAAGGCGACCGACGTGTCTTTGAAGAGCGAGACGAAGTCGTTCGTCATCGGCGGCAGCGCGATCCTCAAGGCCTGCGGCAGCACGATGCGGCGGAACGCGAGCACGGGCGACATGCCCAGGGCGTACGCCGCCTCGTACTGCCCCTTCGGGATGGCTTCGAGCGCGGCGCGGTAGACCTGCGACTCGTAGGCCGCGTAGTTCAGCCCCAGCCCGACGAGCGCCGTCAGCCAGCCCGGCATCGCCAGGCCGACGCGCGGCAGCCCGAAGTACAGGAACAGAAGCTGGACGAGGACGGGCGTGCCGCGGAAGAACTCGACGTAGACGGTGGAGAGGGCGCGCACCCACGCCGGCCCGCGCGACTGCCCGACCGCGAGCACGAGGCCGAGCGTGACGGCGATGACCATCGCGCCCAGGCTCAGCAGCACCGTCACCAGGGCCGCGCGCGTCAGACGCCACAGGGCCTCCGACCAGTTGAAGGTGGACGAGGTGATCTCGTACTTGACCTCCTCCGGCGTCGACTCGCCGGGCGAGCCATCTGCCGCCGGCTTCGGCCGCAGGTCGAGCTGCGCGTCGTTCCACAGGCCCCACTTGCGCAGGATGCGTTCGAGCGTTCCGTCCCGGGTGATCTTATCGATCCCGGCGTCGACCTCCGCCTTCAGGGCGTCGTCGCCCTTGCGCAGCCCGATCACGTACGCGCCGCGCATGAAGGGCTCGCCCGCGGGCTTCAGGCGCGGGTTCGGCCGCGCGTAGAAGGCCTCCATCGGCACGTCCATCAGCACCGCGTCCACGCGCCCGAGTTCCAGGTCGCGGTACGCGCCGACCGGGTCTTCGTAGCCCTTGAAGGGGATGTTCTCCTTCTCCAAAAGGCGCGAGGCGGCGGTGTTGCCGAGCGTGCCGACCGTCCGCGTGCGGCAGTCTTCGAGGCCGTTGATGCGCGTCTCGTTCTTCCGCACGGTGAGCTGGAGCTGAAAGATGTAGTAGGGCTTGCTGAAGAGGATGACGCGCGCGCGGTCTTCCGTCGGCTCCAGCCCGTTGACGATGACGTCGAACTCTCCGCGCTCGAGCGAGGTGACGATGGTCTGCCAGTCGGTCGGGACGAACTCCGGCTTGCGGTTCATCGCGGCGGCCAGAGCCTCGACCATCTCCAGCTCGTAGCCGACGTACTTGTCCGGGTGTTTCGGGTCGGTGAAGACGTAGGGCGCGCCGCCGCTCGGGTCGGCTCCCCAGCGCAGCGGGGCCTGCGCGCGCGCGTCGGCCGAGATGAGTACGAGACAAGCCACAAGGAGCGCGCTGCATTTCACCACAGAGACACAGGGACACAGCTTGTTGACTGTTCTCTTCAAAGCTGTGTCCCTGCGTCTCTGTGGTGAGAAGGATTTTCTCGGTCTCATCTCTCCGGACGTATGGAAGCGCGTACGAAATCTGCGAGCGAGTCAATATACTTCTCCCCGCCGACGATGGAAAGGTCGTTGTGGCCCGCGCGCTCGACCATCGTCAGACGCTTCGGCTCGGGCGCGGCCTCGAAGAGCTTTCGGCCCTGCGCGGCGGGGATGACGGTGTCGCGTCCGCCGTGGACGACGAGGACGGGGCAGCGGACGCGCGGCAGCTTCGAGACGGTGTCGAGCTTGTTCTTCGTCAACCCCCGCACGAAGCGCGGGAGCCAGGGCATGATGACCGCGGCCATGTCGGCGGCCGAACTCAAACCCGACTCCAGCACGAGCGCGCCGCACTCGCGCCGCGCCGCCACGTCGGCGACGGCCGCCGTCCCGAGCGACTGGCCGTAGAGCGCCACGCGCCCCGCGGGCACGCCGCGCTCCTTCGTCAGGAAGTCGTAGGCGGCCTCCGCGTCCGCGTAGAGTCCGGCCTCGCCCGCCGGCTCGCCCTCGCTCCGCCCGTAGCCCCTGTAGTCGAAGACGAGCACGTCGAAGCCGCGCGCGGACAGCCCCTCGCCGACCCAGCCGCAGTAACTCACGTTCCCGCCGTTGCCGTGCGCGTACAGGACGGCCCCCGCCGCCGGCTGCGTCTTCGCATGAAAGAGCCAGCCGTAGAGCCGCAGCCCTTCCGCGTTCCTGAACCAGACCTCCTCCGCCCCCGGCGGCACGCGCCACATGCCTTCTAGTGCCGCGCGCTCCGGGTGGAAGATGACCGACGCCTCGAAACGACGCAGCATGAAGAACCCGACCGAAAGCCCTATGAACGCGATGATGAGAACCGAGATGACGAAGTACCGAACCGCCAGCGCCCGTTCGCCGCGGCGCATCGCCCTGTAAGAGTCTGTGAAGAACATAGTAGGCGGTAGACAGATGGCAGTAGGCAGTTCGGGTTGAACCCCGGAGGGGCGGAATGTTTATAGTTCAATGCCGTCTGCCTACTGCTTAACGCCTTGCCCCGCGTGTCGTTCCAGATAGTCGAGCAGGACGTTCGACATGACCTTGACGCCGACGACGAGGCTCTCTTCGTCCACGTCGAAGTCGGCCGTGTGCCAGCCGGCCGTGATGCCACGCTCGCGGTTGCCGACGCCGAGGAAGTAGTAGAAGCCGGGGACGACCTTCTGGTAGGCCGAGAAGTCTTCGGCGGGCATGAAGGGCTTGAGGGCGAGCGCGTTCTGCGGGCCGACGACGCGGCGGATGGTCGGCAGCGTCTCCTCGACCAGCGAAGGCTCGTTGTACGTGACGGAGTTGCCGTCCCCGAGCTGGAGTTCGACAGCCGCGCCGTAGGCGGCGCCGATGTTCTGTAGCTCTTCGCGCATCATTCCGATGGCGCGCTCGCGCACCTGGTCGCTGAAGGTGCGCATCGTGCCGGACATCTTCACCTCGCCGGCGATAACGTTGAAGCGGTCACCGCCCTGAATGGTGCCGACCGTAATCACGAGCGGCTCCAGGGGGTCTATGCGCCGGCTCCTGATGTTCTGGAGCGCGAGCACACACTGCGAGGCGACGACGATGGCGTCCACGCCGAGCTGCGGCTGCGCGCCGTGCGCGGACTTGCCCTTGACCGTAATGTAGAAGGTGTCGGACGAGGCCATGGCGGGGCCGGAGTGGTAGCCGATCTGTCCGGCCTGCAGGTTCGGCTCGGTGTGGAGGCCGAAGATGGCCTGCGGCCGCGGGTTCTCAAGCGCGCCCTCCTTGACCAACAGCTTCGCGCCGCCCTCCTCGCCTGCGGGCGCGCCCTCCTCGGCCGGCTGGAAGATGAACTTGACGGTGCCGCGCACCTCGTCCTTCATCTTGCTCAGGACTTCGGCCACGCCCAGCTCGACGGTCGTGTGCACGTCGTGGCCGCAGGCGTGTTTGACGCCGGGCGTCTGCGACTTGTAGGGGACGTCGTTGACTTCCTGAATCGGGAGCGCGTCCATGTCGGCGCGCACGGCGACGACGGGGCCGGGTCGGCCTCCGACGAGCAGGGCCGTGACGCCGTACTTGCCGACGCCGGTCTTGATGTCGGTCAGCCCCAGCGCGCGCAGGCGCTCGGCGACGACGCGCGAGGTGCGCTCCTCCCGGTTCGAAAGCTCCGGGTGCATGTGGAAGTCGCGCCGCGTCGCCACGAGCTGTCCGCGCAGGGCCTCGGCCGCCGCGGCGATTCTCTGCTCCCTCTGCCCCGCGTCTGACTTCGCCAACCCGCGCGGCGCGACGGCCGCCGACGCGAGCAACACGAACGTTAAGAAGAAGGCGGTTATCAGTCTCAAAGTCTTCCTCCGTATATGATGGGTGTTGGGTGTTGGGTGCTGGGTGCTGGGGAAGAACTTGCTTTTACCCAGCACCCAGCACCCAACACCCAACACCCCTTATTCAGTCCGCGTACAGGCGCTGCGTGCGGCGGTAGAGGGTGAGGCCGAACCAGAGTTCCCAGAAGATCGCGAGGACGACGAGCGCCGCGACGACCGAGACGAGCTGCGAGTCGGAGACCTTCTGGACGACGACGTAGATGTCCCCCGCGAGGCCGAGCGCGAGCGGGACGAGCGCCGCGACGAGCACCTTCGAGGCGAAGCGGTGGAAGTGCTCGGTCTCCTCGCCGCGCTCGACCAGCCTGTGGTAAGCGGCCGGCGTAATCAGGAGCACGATGGTCAGAGCGTTCAGGCCGAGGCTCGCGAGGTGTATGTACTTCGAGAGCGGGGGCAGCTTGTCGAAGCTCTCCGTCAGCACCGAGATGAACTGGAAGCCGAGCAGCGCCTGCGAGCCGGGCAGCACGACGCGGCACTCCGTCAGTACGTGATTGATTTTGTTAGACAGCCTCTCCTTCTCGTCCGGCTTCTCGCCCTGCGCCTCCGACATCTCGCTCCTCCCCTTCGCCGCTTCGACCTCTTCGGCCCGCTCGCGCCGCATGTAGAATTCGAGCCCGTACCAGAAGAACGCCGCCGTCAGCGTCCCGAAGGCCCCCGCCGCCGCGCCCGTCTTCCAGCCGACGACCTTCTGCACGGCGACGTAGAGGTCGATGCCGATGCCGAAGCAGAAGGGCAGCAGCGCCCACGCCATCAGCTTCGTCGTGTAGCGATGCACCTCGTGCGTGTCCTCGCCCCTTTCGACCAGACGGTGGTAGGCCGCCGGCGAGATGATGAGCGCGACCGCGAGGAGCAGCAGCCCCAGCCCGAGCAGCTTCAGAAGCTGCGAAGGCAGGGGCAGCTTGTCGAACCCCTGCTCGAAGACCGAGCGGAACTGGAACCCGACCAGCACCTGCGCGCCCAGCACGAGCATCCTCGCCTCGTCGAGCGCGTTCTTCACCTTGTCTTTAAGCTTCGCCATAGGTAGATAGGTTTTGGGTGTTGGGTGCTGGGTTCTGGTAAAGACCAAAACCTAAAACCCAGCACCCAAAACCCTATTCCTGCTTTCGCCACAGCGCCTGCAGCTCGCGCTTGAGCACCTTGCCCGTGGGGCCTTTGGGGAGTGCGTCGACGACGCGGACGGCCTTGGGGCACTTGTAGTCGGCGAGGTGCTCGCGGCAGTAGGCGGCGAGCACCTCGCCCGAGACCTCGTGCCCTTCCCGCAGCACGGCGAAGGCGGCCACGTCCTCGCCGTAGAGCGGGTCGGGGACGCCGAAGGCGGCGGCCTCGGCCACCGAGGGGTGCTTGTAGAGCAGCTCGTCTATCTCGCGCGGGTAGATGTTCTCGCCGCCGCGGATGACCATGTCGGACTTGCGGTCGATGATGTGGTAGAAGCCTTCCGAATCGCGGAAGCCCACGTCGCCCGTGTGGAACCAGCCGCCGCGGAAGGCGCGCGCCGTCGCCTCCTCGTTCCTGAAGTAGGCTTTGAAGATGTTCTCGCCGCGCATGACGATCTCGCCGGCCTCGCCGTCGGGGAGTTCGTTGTCGTCTTCGTCCACGACGCGCATCTCGTTCCCTATCGCGAGGCCGCAGGAGCCGGGGCGGCGTCGCCGGTCGGGCGGGTTGAAGGTCGAGCGGCAGGTCGACTCCGACAGGCCGTAGCCTTCGACGACGAGGCAGTTGAAGGTCTCCTCGAAGCGGCGCATGACCTCTTCGGGGACGGGCGCCGAGCCGCACATGGCGAAGCGGAGCCTCTCCGTGTTCAGGCCCCGGGGCACGCCTTCGGGGTAGGTCTTCAGAAGCATCGAGAGCATCGTCGCCACCGAGCCGAACGAGGTGACCTGGTAGTCGCCGACCGTCTGCCAGAAGCGCGAGGCCGAGAAGCGCTCGCACGTCACCGTCGAGCCGCCCGCGTAGAGCGCGCTGACGGTCGTCACCGTCACGGCGTTCATGTGGAAGAGCGGCATGACGGTCATGAGCCGGTCGTCCTCGCCGAAGCCCAGCCACTCGACTATCTGCCGCGGGTTGGCGAGCAGGTTGCCGTGCGTGAGCAGGCAGCCCTTCGGCTTCCCCGTCGTTCCCGACGTGTAGATGATGATGGCCTCGTCGTCGCGCGCCAGCCCGGTCTCGCCCCACGCGCCCGGCTCGCCCGACTGTCCCTCCGTGGCCGGCCGTTCGTCGTCGAAGACGAGGGCCTCGCGGAGCGTCGGCGTCGCGCGCCGCAGTTCCGAGACCTGCGCTTCGAACTGTGTGTTGTAAAGAATCAGCTTCGCCTCGGAGTTGCCGACGACGTAGGCCGCCTCTTCCGTCTTGAGGAGCGAGTTGACCGGCCCGGCCAGCGCGCCCAGCTTGAAGCAGGCGAAGTAGGCGATGACGTACTCGACGCCGTTCGGCAGCAGCAGGCTCACCACGTCGCCCTTGCGCGCGCCCATCGCGTGGAGTATGTGCGCCGTCCTGTTCACGGCCGCGTCGAACTCCGCGTATGTGTAGCGGCGGCCGTCCGCCTCCGAGAAGAGGAAGACCTTCTCGGGCCTGGCCCCGGCCCGCGCCTCCAGCAGCTCACGCAGGTTTTGAAAGTTTGTTGGGTTAGCCGTCATTTAAGCTTCGCAGGTAAACAGGTCAGAACCACCCGCGGTAGCGGGTGGCGCGTTGCGACACGGCTCTCGTGATTAACAAAGGGCCACCCGCTACCGCGGGTGGTTCTGACCGCTATGCCAAAGACGCCGGACATCATAGCGGACGGCGGCGAAAAATGGGTAAGCCTCTCCTCATTTTTCCCTCCCCCGGCGGGCGGCGTGTGGTATATTGCCGCGGTCTCCTGACGGCCGCGCCCGCGTGCAGACACTTCCTGACGGGCCGGCGTACTTCAAATTTACAAGTCAACGCATGGACACCTACCGCAACTTCATCAAAGGTGAGTGGGTCGAGTCTTCGTCGCAGAAGACGACCCAGAACATCAACCCCGCGAACACAGAGGACATCCTCGGCGTCGTTCGCCTCTCGACGCGCGAGGAGGCTCGGCGCGCCGTCGAGGCCGCGGCGGAAGCCTTCCGCGGCTGGCGCTCGACGCCCGCCCCGGCGCGCGGTCGCGTCATGGCGCGCTTCGCCCGGCTCCTCGAAGAGCACAAGGAGTCGGTCGCCGCCCTGCTCACGCGCGAGGAGGGCAAGACCCTCTCGGAGGCGCGCGGCGAGCTGCAGCGCGCCATCAACGTCGCGGACTTCTGCGCCGGCGAGTCGCGCCGCATGAACGGCGAGACGATCCCTTCCGAACTTCCTTCGAACTTCGCCTACACCGTCAAACAGCCGCACGGCGTCGTCGCCGTCGTCACCCCTTGGAACTTCCCCGTCGCCATCCCGGTCTGGAAGCTCGCCCCCGCGCTCGTCGCGGGCAACACGGTCGTCTTCAAGCCGGCGACGAACACGCCCGCGACGGCCGTGCGGATCGTGGAGCTTTTGGCCGAGGCGGGCGTGCCCGCGGGCGTCGTCAACCTCATCCTCGGCTCGGGTTCCGAGGCCGGCGACGAGATCGTCAGCCACCCGGCCGTGCGCGCCATCTCTTTCACCGGCTCGAACGGCGTCGGCGTCAAACTCTACGAGCAGGCCGCGCGCCGCGGCGTCCGCGTGCAGTGCGAGATGGGCGGCAAGAACCCCGTCGTCGTGCTTGAAGACGCGGACATGGCGCTCGCCGTCGAGTCGACGGCGCAGGGCGCGTTCGGCTCGACGGGCCAGCGCTGCACGGCGACGAGCCGCGCCGTCGTCGTCGAGACGGTCGCCGACGAATTCGTCCGGCGCATCTCGGAGCGCGCGAAGGCTTACCGCTTAGGCGACGGCAGCGACCCGGAGACCGAGGTCGGCCCCATCGTGGACGCGAGCCAGTTCAAGTCCGTCCTCTCCTACATGGACGTGGCGCGCGAGGACGGCGCGGAGCTGGTCTGTGGCGGCGGCCCCGCCGACGGCGCCGGCCTGCGCAAAGGCTACTTCATCCAGCCGACGGTCTTCGACCGCGTCACCCACGACATGCGCATCGCGCGCGAGGAGATTTTCGGCCCCGTCCTTTCCGTCCTCCGCGTGAAGGATTTTGAAGAGGCCCTGCAGGTCGCCAACGACAGCGAGTACGGACTCTCCTCCTCCATCTTCACTCAGGACGCGGCGAGCGTCTTCCGCTTCGTGGACGAGATCGAGACCGGCATGACGCACATCAACTCGCCCACCACCGGCGGCGAGGCGCACGTCCCCTTCGGCGGCATCAAGGCCACGGGCGTCGGCGCCTTCGAGCAGGGCTCGACCGCGCTCGACTTCTACACCGAGCTGAAAGTCGTCTACGTCGATTACACCGGCCGCAAGCGCGAGGGGAACCTGTACTGACCCGTGCGGGCAGCGCGGCCCCGCCTTCACGACAAGGTTCTCTACTCAACACCGCACTCACAGGAGAGAGTTAATGCCAACTGCCAACAAAGTCTTGTGGACGGTCGGGCTCGGCAACCTCGACCGCTTCGTCAACCGGGCGCGCTCAATCGGCGCGAGCGCCGTCGCCATCCGCACCAGCAACAGCGCCGCGAGCTTCGCGGGGGCCATCCGTGCCTTCCACGAACTGAACATCAAGGTCTACGGCTGGCGGTGGCCCCCCATCAACCGCAGGGCCGCGCTCGGCCAGGCCAATCAGGTGGTCGAGCTGATGAGGCAGGGGCTCGACGGCTTCATCGTCGACCCGGAGGCAGATAAGGATCAGAAAAATAACTTCTGGGATAAGGCCGAACTGGCGGGACTGGCCGAGGAGTTCTGTTCGACGATTCGCGATGCCTTCCCCGACAGGCATTTCGGCACGACCTCCCACTACCGCGCGAAGCGTAGCTTCCCCAACCTACCGTGGAAGGCTTTCTTCCGCCACAGCGACAAGACCTACCCGCAAGCATACTGGCGCAACGAACAAGGGCGAATCGGGCAGGGAGTGCGCAGCAACTATAACGTCTCCCTGAGCGCATGGGCGGAGGCGGGCGCAAACGCGAAGACTATCGTCCCGATGGCCGGTGAGATCGCGCTCGCCACCGCGGCCGAGATAAGGACGCATGCCGCCGTCGCCGCCGAGAACGGCATCGACGAGCTGCACTTCTACACGACGACCCCGGGCGTGACGGAAGAGGTGTGGCGGGCAATCGCTGAGGCTTAAACGGCTATGGGCCCGCGCGCGACGCGACGGCGGGCCCGCCCTAAATCAGGCTGACACAGATGAGCACCAGCACGGAAGCCAGGCGGGTCACGGTCAACTGCCCCGCCTGCCAGACGGTCAACGTAGACGCCGACGTGAACACCCTCTGCTCCAACTGCGGCGCGCCGGTCGGGACGGCGGTCTTCCAGCACAGCGTCGACGAAATCAGGAAAGTGACCGAGCGCATGAAGGAGCTGAGCGCGCCCTCCTTCAACACCTTCAACGGGTTCGGCACGACGCTGCTCGACTATCGCGACCTCGGAGATGGAAAGTGGGAGGCGACGCGCTGGGTCGTCGCCGCGATGTTGCCGCTCGTCCCGCTCGGCACGTACGTCATCCGGCCGAAGCGGCAGGAGAACTCTTACGGCCGCATGGAGTCATACTTCGACGTCACGGGCCGCGCGCCGCTCGCGCCCGCGCGCGTGCTGCGCGTCTACGCGCTGATGCTCCTGGGGCTCGCGCCGGTCGTGCTCGGCTTCCTGAACTCGTCCTGGATCGACCGCACGATTAAAAGCGCGTTCGGCCCCAAGCTCGGCGGCATCGTCGCCGTGCTGACCATGCTCGCCGCAATCGCGTGGGGCGCCTACTTCATCTTCTTCCGCATCAAGAACGACTCCAAAGCCTACAGACAAAAGTCGGCCTGAAGCGCCGTCAACCTTTCACACACCTCCGGAGAGAGAGACATGAGCACCGCCGAACCGCAACTGAACGCGACCGAAACCAAGCCGACCGGCTCCGAGATTGTCGAGAAGCACAAGCAGTACCTCTTCCCCGCGGTCGCGATGTACTACCAGGAGCCTCTGGCGCTCGTGCGCGGCGAGGGCGAGTACGTCTGGGACGACAAGGGCGACCGCTACCTCGACTGCTTCGGCGGCGTGCTCACGGTCAGCGTCGGCCACGCGCACCCGAAGGTGACCGAGGCCGTCGTCGAGCAGGTGAAGACGCTCCAGCACACCTCCACCCTGTACGCCAACAAGCCGCAGTCCGACCTCGCCGAGAAGCTCCACCAGATCACGCCCGGACGGCTCCGGAAATCCTTCTTCACCAACAGCGGCACCGAGGCCGACGACACCGCCATCCACGCCGCCAAGACCGCGACCGGCAGACACGAGATCGTCGTGCTGCGCCACAGCTACTCGGGGCGCTCGGCGACGGCGCTCACAGCCGTCGGCCATTCGACCTGGCGCCCGCTGCCGGCACAGATCCCCGGCATCGTCCACGCGCGCGCGCCCTACTGTTACCGCTGCCCGTTCAAGCTCTCGCCGGAGAACTGCGGGCTGGCCTGCGCGGAGGATTTGGAAGAACTGATCATGACGCAGACGACCGGAGAGATCGCGGCCTTCATGGCCGAGCCGATCCTCGGCGTCGGCGGCTTCATCGTCCCGCCGCCCGGCTACTTCGAGCGCGTGGCCGAGATCACGCGCAAGCACGGCGGCCTCTTCATCGCCGACGAGGTGCAGACGGCGTGGGGCCGCACCGGCGACAAGTGGTTCGGCATCGAGCACTGGAACGTCGAGCCGGACATCATCACCTCGGCCAAGGGCCTGGGGAACGGCGTCCCCGTCGGCATCACGGTCGCCACGCCCGAGGTCGCGGACAAGTATCCGGGCCTCACCTTCTCGACCTTCGGCGGCAACCCCGTCTCGATGACGGCCGCGCTCGCGGTGATTAAGGTCATCGAAGAGGAGGACTTGCGCCGCAACGCCGCCGAGGTCGGCGCCTACTTCCGCCGGCGCCTCGAAGAGCTCAAAGAGAAGTACACCGTCATCGGCGACGTGCGCGGCCTCGGACTGATGCAGGCGATTGAGCTGGTCAAAGACCGCGAGACGAAGGAGCCCGACCCGCAGTCCGTCCTCAAAGTCTTCGAAGAGACCAAGCGCCGCCGCGTCCTCGTCGGCAAAGGCGGCCTCTACGGCAACGTCATCCGCACCGGCGTCATGCTCAACTCGACCAAGGACACGATCGACGAGTTGATTAACGCCCTCGACGGTGCGTTGGCTACACTTTGAGTTAGGTGGCGTAACTCATTGTGCCTGTGAAGGAGGTCGAGTTTATGTATTTGGAAGGCGTCGTAGAAAACGGCCAGATCGTAATCAACGCCGACGTTCGCTTACCTGACGGGACGAAGGTCTACATGATCATCCCGGACGTTGAGCTTGGGAAGAATGTTCTCCATCTTCGCAGTCCGCACCTCGCACGCCCCGAACAGACAGCGGACTTTGAAATGGAGGTCATCGAGCCGTAGCCAGATGCCTGATTACGATTCGACCCGATTTTCTCCGCCCGCGCCCGTGGCGCTGGTGAATCTCCGCAACCCCGACGGTGGAATGATGAAAGCCGGGGTCATCATGCTGCTCGACACGGGCGCCGATGTAACGCTGTTACCAAGAGCTGTCGCCGACGAATTGAAGTTGGATTATTCCGCGAGCAGCTACGAACTTGTGGGCTTTGAAAATGGTTCAAGCGTCGCTCACGCCGTCCACGCAGAAATGGTCTTTCTCGGCCTGACTTTTCGCGGCCAGTTCCTGCTTGTCGAACAAGACTGGGGGATCATCGGTCGAAATATTCTGAACTCCGTCTCGGTCACCTATAACGGCCCGAAACTCTCGTGGGACAAATCGTAATCGGCAAAGGCGGCCTCTACGGCAACGTCATCCGCACCGGCGTCATGCTCAACTCGACGAAGGACACGATTGACGAACTGATTCAGGCGCTCGACGCGGCTTTGGCAACCCTCTGAGGAAAAGTTGATGAGAACATTGATTCGCAACGGCCGCGTCGTCACGGCGGTAGACGACTACAGGGCAGACGTTCTGATTGAAGGTGAAACCGTCTCGACCATCGGGGCGAGGTTGGACGTGGAGGCCGATGTCGTCATCGACGCGGCGGGGAAGCTCGTCATCCCGGGCGGCATCGACCCGCACACGCACATGGAGCTGCCGTTCGGGGGGACGGAGTCGTCCGACGATTTTCGGACGGGGACGATTGCCGCCGCGCACGGGGGGACGACGAGCATCATCGACTTCGCCGTGCAGTACAAGGGGCAGGCGCTCTTGGAGGGCGTGGACAACTGGCACAAGAAGGCCGAGGGGAAGTGCGTCATCGACTACGGCTTCCACCTCATCACGACCGAGTTCGAGGACAACCAGACCGAGGAGCTGCACACGGTGATGGACGAGGGCGTGACGAGCTTCAAGCTTTTCATGGCCTATCCGGGCGTCTTCCTCGCCGACGACGCGACCATCTTCCGCGCGATGTCGGCGGCGGGCGAGCGCGGCGGCCTCATCTGCATGCACGCCGAGAACGGCATCGTCATCAACGAGATCATCAAGCGCGCGCTGGCGGAAGGAAGGACGGCCCCGAAGTACCACGCGCTGACGCGGCCCACGGTCGCCGAGGCCGAGGGCGTCCACCGCGCCATCGCGCTCTCCGAGATGGCCGAGTCGCCCGTCTACATCGTCCACCTCTCCTGCGCCGACGCCTTGAATCAAGTCCGCGAGGCGCGCGACCGCGGGCTGCCCGCCTTCGCCGAGACCTGCCCGCAGTACCTCTTCCTCTCCGTCGAAGACTACGGCGAAGACTTCGAGGGCGCGAAGTACGTCATGACGCCGCCGCTCAGGGAGAGGTGGAACCAGGACGAGCTTTGGAAGGGCCTGAAGTCGGACGACCTGCAGGTCATCTCCACCGACCACTGCCCCTTCTGCATGAAGGAGCAGAAGGAGCTGGGCCGCGGCGACTTCTCCAAAATCCCGAACGGCGCGCCCGGCGTCGAGCACCGCATGTCGCTCATCTACGACGGCGGCGTCGCGCAGGGGCGCGTCTCTCTGAACCGCTTCGTCGAGCTGACCTCGACGGCCGCGGCCAAGATGTTCGGCCTCTTCCCGCGCAAGGGCACCATCGCCGTCGGCTCCGACGCCGACATCGTCGTCTTCGACCCCGAGGCCGTGCAGACCATCTCGGCCGCGACGCACCACATGAACGTGGACTACTCGGCCTACGAGGGGCGCCAGGTCAAAGGCGTCGTCGAGACGGTGCTCTCGCGCGGCCGGGTCGTCGTCGAGAAGAACGAGTTCAAAGGCAAGGCCGGCGCGGGCCAGTTCCTGAAGCGCGGCACCTGCGTGACGATGTGAGGCACCGAACCCTTCGACAGCGTGAGGAGAAGATGAAGCCTTTTCTGCGCGCGGCCGCGGCCGCACTCGCCCTCGTCTCATTCGCCGGCGCCGCCGCGGCACAGGAGAAGTTGGAGCCGCCGCACGTCTCGGTCGCGGGCGAGGCCGAGCTGAACGTCATGCCCGACGAGGTCAGGTACGACGTGACCTTGCTGGCGTTCCACAAGGAGTTGAAGACGGCGAAGACGCAGGTGGACGACCGCCTCAAGGGGCTGGTCGCCCTCGTCCGCAAGCACGGCGTGGCCGAGTCCGACACGCAGACCGACTACGTCAAGGTCGAGACGCGCTACAAGAGCGGCGACGCCGCGAAGGCGACGCTCGGCTACGCGGTGCGCAAGGACCTGGTCTTCACGCTGCGCGACATCACGCAAGCCGAAGCGCTGCTCTCGGAGGTGTTGGACTACGGCGTCACGCGCGTCAACAGCATCACCTTCTCGACCTCGAAGATGCGCCTGTACCGCGACGAGGCGCGGGCGCAGGCCATGAAGGCCGCGCAGGAGAAGGCCGCCGCGCTCGCCGGCGCCGTCGGCCAGCGAATCGGCAAGGCCATTACCATCGAGGAGGAGGTGCCCGGCCAGTCTGGCGCCTTACCGAACTACAGCGCGAACACGGTGTCGTTCGTCCGCGGCGACTCCTCCGACTCGGAGGGCACATTAGAGATCGGGCTCATCAAGGTGAGCGCGCGCGTCTCGGTCAAGTTCGCGCTGGAGTAGGCGGCGAAGGGTGAAGGGTGAAGGCATGACGCAGGCGGCGACTGACAGCGAAGTCATCAGGCACGAGGACGGGCGCGTCGAGCTGGGCGCGGAGGCGCGCGCTGAGATCGGGCGGAGCCCGCTCTACAACGAAGACCTAGCGCCCGTCCCCGTCGAAGAGCGCCGCTGGACGACCTACAACTTCGCGGCGCTGTGGGTGAGCATGGCCCACTGCATCCCGACCTACATGATGGCGTCGGGCCTCATCTCGGCGGGGATGAACTGGTGGCAGGCGCTCATCACCATCCTGCTCGGCAACACCATCGTGCTCGCGCCCATCCTCCTCAACTCGCATCCGGGGACGAAGTACGGCATCCCCTTCCCCGTCTTCGCGCGCGCGGCCTACGGCACGCTGGGCTCGAACCTGCCGGCCCTCATGCGCGCCATCGTCGCCTGCGGCTGGTTCGGCATCCAGGCCTGGATTGGCGGGCAGGCCATCGACGTGCTGATGAAGGCCGTCGTGCCCGGCTGGCACACGCTGCTCGGCCCTGGCTTCGGCGGACACACGACGACCGAGTGGCTCTCGTTCCTCGTCTTCTGGGGGATGAACATCTACATCATCTACCGCGGGATGGACTTGCTCCGGCGGGTCGAGAACTGGGCCGCGCCCTTCGTGCTGGTGATGACGGCGCTGCTGGTCGCGTGGGCCGTGTGGCGCGCCGAGGGCATCGGCCACATCCTCAACCAACCCTCGCACTTTAAAACGCTGGGCGAGTTCTGGCCCATCTTCGTGCCCTCCCTGACGGCGATGATCGGCTTCTGGGCCACGCTCTCCCTGAACATGCCCGACTTCACGCGCTTCGGCCGCAGCCAGCGCGAGCAGGCCGTCGGCCAGGTCGTCGCCCTGCCCTCGACGATGACCGTCTTCGCGGCGATGGGCGTCCTCATCACCTCGGCCGCGATGGTCATCTACCCGGACATGGGGGCGGCGGACGTGTGGGACCCCGTGAAGCTGGTCGGGCGGTTCGAGCACCCGGTCATCGTCGCCGTCTCGATGTTCACGGTCGTGGTGGCGACGCTCTCGGTCAACATCGCGGCCAACGTCGTCTCGCCCGCGAACGACTTCGCGAACGCCTTCCCGCGCTTCATCTCCTTCCGCCTGGGCGGACTCATCACGGGCGTCGTCGGCATCCTGATGCAGCCGTGGCGGCTTCTGGCAGACCCTTCGGGCTACATCTTCTCGTGGCTGCTCGGCTACTCGGGCGGCCTGGGCTCCATCGCGGGCGTGCTCATCGCGGACTACTGGCTCGTCCGCCGCCGGGAGCTAGCGCTCGCAGACCTCTACCGCCAGAGGGGCGTCTACACGTACACTTCGGGCTGGAACTGGCGCGCGGTCTTGGCGACGCTGCTGGGCTGCCTCTTCGCGTGGGTAGGGCTGCTCGTGCCGGCGCTTCGCGTGCTCTACGACTACGCCTGGTTCGTGGGCTTCGGCGTCGCGTTCGCGGCGCACTACGGGCTGACGAGGCTGGCGCCGCCCGCGGCGGCCCCTTCGGAGGTCGTGGCCGTCGCCGCCGAATGACTTGAGCTTGAGAGCGCGAGGGCTAGAAGATGAGGAGAGGGCTCTGCGTGAAGTGCGGGACGCCGACAGTCTACCGCAAACTGAACGGCATCAGCGACGGCGGCGACGGCGGCGGCGGCGTCTACGTCCGCACCTCCTGGCTGACGTCGGCCAGCCCCGTCGAACACCTCATCTGCACGCGCTGCGGCTACTTCGAGTCGTACGTCGTGGACGAGCGCAAGATGTCGGAGATTACGAAGACCTGGGAGAAGGTCGGCTAGTGAATGGTGAATGGTAAATGGTAAATAGATAAAACAGGCTCTTACTATTCACCATTTACCATTCACTATTCACCATTCACCATTCACTATTCACTGCTCTACGGAGGTTTTCATTTCATGGCACGCACCGTCAAATGCGGACTGATACAGGCGACCACGGCCGCGCCCTCGGACGCCCCCATCGAGGAGATCAAGAAGGCCAACCTCGACAAGCACCTGAAGATGATCGAAGACGCGGGCGCGCAGGGCGTCCAAATCCTCTGCATGCAGGAGGTCTTCACCACGCCCTACTTCTGCGCCGAGCAGCAGACGCGCTGGTACGAGGCCGTCGAGCGCATCCCCGACGGCCCCACCACGAAGCTGATGCAGGAGGTCGCGCGGAAGCACTCGATGGTCATCGTCGTGCCCATCTACGAGGAGGAGATCGCGGGCGTCTACTACAACACGGCGGCCGTCATCGACGCCGACGGCAAGTACCTCGGCAAGTACCGCAAGAACCACATCCCGCACGTCAACCCGGGCTTCTGGGAGAAGTTCTACTTCCGCCCCGGCAACCTCGGCTACCCCTGCTTCGACACGGCCTACGCGCGCGTCGGCGTCTACATCTGCTACGACCGCCATTTCCCCGAAGGCGCGCGGTGCCTGGGCCTCAACGGCGCCGAGATCGTCTTCAACCCCTCGGCGACGGTCGCCGGCCTCTCCGAATACCTCTGGAAGCTCGAGCAGCCGGCGCACGCCGTTGCCAATGGCTATTTCGTCGGCGCCATCAACCGCGTCGGCCACGAGCAGCCCTGGGACATCGGCGAGTTCTACGGCCAGAGCTACTTCTGCGACCCGCGCGGCCAGATCATCGCCCAGGCCCCGCGCGACCAGGACGCCCTCGTCGTCGCGGATTTGGAC
>JAFAZX010000018.1 GCA_019239425.1 Acidobacteriota bacterium | reverse complement strand
TCCTGTACTTTCATGGCCCGCTCCACGGCGGCCTCCGGGTAGTGGCGCATGGCTGGCTCCTCCAGCCAGAGAGCTTCTACTCGTTACCGCCTGAAAGCGGACATCTCATGTGCTACTACGACCGGACATCTAATGTGCTACCTACACGCTGAAAAATTTGTGTTGACATGCATATAAAATGGGAGTACCTTCCCGCGCAATTCACAGGGAGCAGAAAACATCAGGGAGTAAGGTTGCGGATTTGTCGGGTCACGGACGGCCGCCCCTCGCCGGTCACTTGGCCCTGAATCCTTAAGCCCCTCTCACTGCCTCGTGCAACTCGGCGTGGCCGCCATCACGCCTCACAACCTCTGCGGCCGGAGTCCGAAGTCACATGTCAAGTCCGTCCTGGCTGGCGCCAAACACGCCCGTAAAGCGCGCCCTCGCGCTCCTGTTCATCATCGCCTTCATCGTCACGGCGGCCGGCGCGGCCCGCGCCCTTCTGGGCGGCGGCCGACCCCCGACCGCCGCGGCGGCCCGCGCCGCCTCCTCCTCGGGGACGCGGCGCGGCGTAGAGACCGAACTGATCACCGTCGGCCCCGACGGGTTCCAGCCCTCGGCCCTCACCAGGCCGAAGGGCCGCGTCTATCTCGTCGTGGATAACCTGACCGACGCGCCGCTCGACCTGCGTCTGACGCGCGCGGCCGGGAACAGTCTGCGCGAGGTGCGCGGCCGGGGCGGGCAGTCCGACTGGACAGAGCTGCTCGACCTGACGCCCGGCTCGTACGTGCTGCGCGAAGCGGCGCACCCGGGCTGGGCCTGCCGCCTCGAAGTGACTCCTTAACACGCACACGCCAACGGCCGCCGCGCAGCCCCTCGCCTGCCGGCGGACATGACATTTCATTAGATGGTTCTGCGCCGCCACGCAACATTTACGGTGAAGCGTATGACTATCATTGACCACGTCTCCCCGACCCGCGCCCGCACGTACTCACTGCCGCGCACGTGTCTTTCGGCCGCCCTGCTCGCGCTCGCGCTCGCACAGGGGGCACTGGCGCAGACCTCCAACAGCGTGACCGACGGCTCGACGCCTTCGGCACTCTCGCCCGGCGCGCCCGCCGGCTCGTACCCGCTCTCCGGGTTCGAGAACGTGAACCTCTACAACGGCAACCTCAGCTTCGCCCTCCCGCTGCTCCAGAACGGCGGGCGCGGGGCCGCCGGTGCCGTCGTCACGCTCAAGGTCGAGCAGCACTGGCGCGTTAAGGGCGTCAAGCCCCCACCCAACTGCGAGCTGACCAACACGTGCGAACCCGTGCTCGTCCCCGACCCGAACGCGTGGCTCGGCGGCACGCAGGACTACGGCCCCGGCACCCTCAAAGGGCGCAGCGGCGGCGTGACCTGCGGCGAGCTGGCGCTGACGCGACTGACGTTCACGTCGGGCGACGGCACCGAGTTCGAGCTGCGCGACCAGCTCAACGAGGGGAGGCCGCTCGGCTTCTCCTGCAACCCTTCGCAGGGCGCGCTGCGCGGCGCCGTTTTCGTCACCGCCGACGGGACGGCGGCGACCTTCATCTCCGACACGCCAGTCTACGACTGGACGGGCGGCGCCCCGACCACCGTCTACCCTTCGGGCGTGCTGAAGCTGAGGGACGGCACGGTCTACCGCATCGACGCGGGCAAGGTGAGCTGGACGCGCGACCGTAACGGCAACCGCGTCTCCTACACGTACGAGGGGACGCGCGTGAAGACCATCACCGACTCGCTCGGGCGCGTGGTGACGATCAACTACGGCGTGTCGGACGTGGCGCCCTACGGCCTCTGCGACCAGATCGTCTACGGCGGCTTCGGCGGGGCGCAGCGCGTCGTGCGCGTCTCCTACGCCAACCTCGAGAACGTGCTGCGCACGAACCGCGCCGGCGACGCGCCCTCGCCGCGCACCGTGGCCCAGCTCTTCCCAGACCTGCAAGGCAGCGCCACGACCGCCTTCAACCCGCAGCGGAAGTCCGCGGTCTGGCTGCCCGACGACGGCGTCGCCCGCAGGGCTTACAAACTCTTCTACAACGCCTACGGCGAGCTGGCGCGCGTGGAGCTGCCGACGGGCGGCGCCATCGAGTACGACTTCGGCGACTACTTCGCACACGGCCCCGACCAGATATTCCGCGGCGTCGTCGAGCGCCGCGTCTACTCCGACGGGACACACCTCGAAGGCCGCACGACTTACACGACCGACGCGGGCGCGAGGACGGTGGACGCCCTCGACGCCTCGGGCGTGCTGCTGGCGCGCTCGACGCACTACTTCTACGGCACACCCCTGACTTCGCTGGCACAGCACCCCACCGACTACTCGGGCTGGCAGGAGGGGCGCGAGTATAAGACGGAATACTTCGACGTGGCGGGCGGCGCGGCCTCGGCGCTCCCGGCCCGCCGGGTCGAGCAGGCCTGGAGGCAGCGCGCCCCTCTCAGCTGGTGGAGCGGGAGCGCCGACGCGGCCCCCCCGAACGACCCGCGCGTGGTCGAGACGGTGACCACGCTGGAGCCGGGCGGCGCCAACCTCGTCTCGAAGCAGTCGGCCCTCGACCCGCAGACGGGCGCCGTGGGCTTCGACCAGTTCAACGACCAGACCGACGCCTGGGCCTACGACTACGGCGTCGGCGCGACGCCGCCCCGCCCCGTCACTCACACGCACAACGAATACCTCTCAAGCGCCAACGGCGTGGACTACGTTGCGGCGGGCGGCGTGCACATCCGCGGTCTCGTCTCGGCCCGGCAGGTCTACGCGGTCAACCCCGCAGACGGCACGGAGACGCTTACGGCGAAGAGCGAGACGCGTTACGACGAATCTTCCTTCCCGCTGCTCGCGTGCGACCCGGAGCAGTCCGTGCCCTGTTCGTCCGTGCCGCAGTGGGGCGACCCCGGCACGAGCGCGCGCGGCAACCCGACGACCACGAGGAGCTGGCTCGACACCGCGAACGCCTGGGTCGAGACGCATACGCAATACGATCAGCTCGGCAACGCGCGGAAGCTTTGGGACGCGCGAGGGAATCTCTCGGAGATGTCCTACAAGGACTCCTTCGCCGGCACGAATACCGCCGCCGCCAACACCTTCGCCTTCCCGACCAAGGCCGCCTCGGCGGCCGCGCAGGCCGACGCCTCAGTCCCCTTCGGCGCACACCAGTCGCTCGTCACGACGACCGTCTACGACTACAGCAGCGGCCTGCCCTCCTCGACCACCGACGCTAACAACAGGACGACGGTCTTCGTCTACGCGGGCGCGGGCGGCGCCGCCGACCCGCTCGACCGACTCAAGGGGGTGGTGCGGCCGGACGGCGGCCGCACCGTCTACGAGTACGGCGACGCGGCGGGCAACCTGTACGTGCGCGTGCTGACCGACCTCGACGGCACACGCCGCGTCGAGTCGAAGCAGTTCTTCGACGGGCTGGGCAGACTCTACCGCAAGGCAACCTTCGAGAATTACGACGCGGCGAGGCCCTGGCTCAACGTGGACAAGGAGTATGACGCGCTCGGCCGCGTGGCGCGCTCTTCGATGCCTTACCGCGCCGCGGAGGGCGCGGCCCAGTTCTCGACCGACAAGTGGGCCGAGACGACCTACGACGCGCTCGGCCGCGTGCGCAAGGTCACGACGCGGCCCGACGGCGCCTCCGTCTACACAGACTTCAGCGGCGACCGCGTGCTGTCGAGAGATCAGGCGGGCAAGGAGCGCGTCAGCCGCACGGACGCGCTCGGCAGGCTGACGCAGGTGTGGGAGGTCACGGCCGCGGAATCAGGTGCCGAGGCTTCGACCGTCTCGCTCGCCCCCTTCCCCGGGCACGCGGAGGCGGCTTACGGCTACCTGACGAGCTACCGTTACGACGCGCTCGGTCGGCTGCGCATGGTCGAGCAGGCCGGGCAGCATTCGGGGCAGCCGGTCACGCAGCGCCGCTTCTTCGCTTACGACTCGCTGGGCCGGGTGGTCAGGGCGCGCTACCCCGAACAGGGACTCATCACCAACCCTTCGAATGACCCCGACTTCCCCGCCTACGCCGACCCGGTCACCACCAACTCGCAGTGGTCGCTCGCCTTCCGCTACGACGAGAACGGGAACCTCCTCGCGCGCATGGACGCGCGCCTCGTCGGCCAGCCCGGCGCGCAGTCGAACCTGAAGGTCAGGCACACCTACGACGCGCTGAACCGCAACGTCACGACCGACTACAACGACACGCCCGCGCTCAACCCGGACGTGATGCGCTACTACGACGGGGCCGCGGGCGGGCTCGGGCTGCCCTGGAAGAGTGAGGCGGCGCAGGTGTCGCTCAACACCGTCGAGCAGTACGACGCGGCGGGGCGGCCCGTGCGGCAGAAGCAGCAGTTCTGGGTCGCGGGGCAGTGGGGGCGCGCGTACACGGCGCTCCTCGACTACAACCTCGCGGGCGACCCCAAGTCGCTCGTCTACCCTTCGGGGCACAAGGTCGAATACCAGTACGAGGCGGCGGGGCGGCTCGGCGACAACGGCTCCCTGCCCGCCTTCAAGGGCACGCTCGGCGACGGGGCCGAGCGCACGTACGCCTCGCAGGTCGTCTACGACGAGCTGGGCGGGGTGAACCAGGAACGCTTCGGCACCGCGCAGCCCGTCTACAACAAACACTTCTACAACTCGCGCGGGCAGCTCAGCCAGATCCGCGTGAGCACGTACGCCTTCACAGACCTCGCCAACCGCGAGAACTGGAACCGCGGCGCGCTCATCAACCACTACTCCGAACAGTCCTGGGCCGGTTCGGGCAGCGACAACAACGGCGACCTCGCCAAGCAGGACGTCTACATCCCCGACGACGACCAGGTCTCGAACTACTCCCTCTCGACCTTCTTCTACGAGTACGACGCCTTGAACCGCCTGCGGAGGGCGCGCGAAGGGAGGGGCGGTGCAGACGGTTGGGTTCAGTCGTACGACTACGACCGCTGGGGGAACCGCACCGTCAACCTCGCCGGCACGAACGGCGTCGCCGCGCCGCAGTTCGCCGTCGACCCGAACACGAACCGCCTGGGCGTGCCCGCGGGGTACGCCGGGCAGATCGCTTTCGACGCGGCCGGCAACATGACCCTCGACACGTACCAGGGCGGACAGGGCGGCGGGGGGACGCGCACGTACGACGCCGAAGGGCGTCTGACGAGCGCGCAGTTCGTCTCGGGTCAGTTGCAGGCGGCCGGCTACGCGTACGACGCCGACGGCCAGAGAGTCAAGCGCGCGGTCGGCACCGGCGAAGAGGCCTGGCAGGTCTACGGCGCCGGCGGCGAGCTGCTCGCCGAGTACGCGCCCGACGGCGCGACAGCTTCGCCGCTGAAAGAGTACGGCTACCGCGCGGGCGAGCTGCTCGTGACGGCCGCGCCGGCCGGCGCCGCCGTCGCCCCGAAGGTCAACGTGGCGCTGGCGTCGGCGGGCGCCTCCGCCACCGCTTCCACTTCATACAGCGCGGCCTTCACGGCCGCGGGGGCCATCGACGGCGAGCACCGCGGCGCGAACTGGGGCGCGGGCGGCGGCTGGAACGACGCGACCAACGGCTCCTACCCGGACTGGCTCCAGGTGAGCTTCGGCGGCGCGAAGACGGTTGACGAGATAGATGTCTACACCGTGCAGGACGCCGTGAGCAATCCTTCGGAGCCGACCGAAGGCATGACCTTCAGCCTCTACGGCATGACGAGCTTCGAAGTCCAGTATTGGACTGGCTCCGCGTGGGCGACCGTCCCCGGCGGGGGCGTCACCGGCAACGACAAGGTCTGGCGGCGGTTCACCTTCCCGGCCGTGACGACGACCGGCGTCAGGGTTCTGGTCGGCGGCGCGCTCAACAGCTTCAGCCGTGTGGTGGAGCTTGAGGCTTACGAGGCGCGGCGGGCTAACTACGCCGCCTCTTCGAACGGCGGCGTCGCCACGGCCTCTTCGACCTACAGCGCGGCCTTCCCCGCCGCCTCCGTCAACAACGGCGAGCGGAAGGGCCTGGGCTGGAACGGCGGGCAGGGCGGTTGGAACGACGCGACCGGCGACTCTTACCCCGACTGGGTGGAGGTCGCCTTCACTGGGGCGAAGCAGATCGACGAGGTGGACGTCTACACCTTACAGGACAACGTCGGCAGCCCCTCCGAGCCGACCGAAGCCACGACCTTCTCGCAGTACGGCATCACGAGCTTCGAGGTGCAGTACTGGAACGGCTCGGCGTGGGCCACCGTCTCCGGCGGGAGCGTCGGCGGCAACAACAAGGTCTGGCGGAAGGTGACTTTCGCGGCGGTGACGACGTCGAAGGTGCGCGTGCTCGTCAACGGGGCTCTGGCCTCCTACAGCCGCATCGTCGAGATAGAGGCGTGGGGCGGCGGCGGCGCGGCGGCCACGAGTTCGGGGGCGGACGTGAGGTGGCTGGTCACAGACCAGTTGGGCACGCCGCGCATGCTCGTCGATAAGACGGGGAGTTTGGCCGGCGTGTCGCGCCACGACTACCTGCCCTTCGGCGAGGAGATAAAGGGCGAGACCGCCTGGCGGACTTACGAGCGCGGTTACAGGGGCGACACGACCCGGCAGAAGTTCACGGGCTACGAACACGACGCGGGAGTGGGTCTGGACTACGCGAAGGCTCGGTACTACTCGGCCGGGCAGGGCCGCTTCACCGGCGTCGATCCGCTGGCCGGGAGCGCCAAGCCCGCCGCCCCTCAGACCTGGAACAGGTACGCCTACGTCCTGAACCGGCCGACGGTGGCAGTCGACCCGAACGGACTTTCCACCATCGTCGTGGTGGTCTCTCCGAGGAGCAACGGCGGGGACGGCAGCGCCAGCGTCAGCGTTTATAACCGGGACGGCTTCGACAGGACGGTGCGGGACGGCAGCAACCGCGTCGAGGGCCGGGCCGTCGGGATGAACGGGTCGGATAGAACCAAGGCCGGGGCCGACACCCCCTTCGGTGTCTACAAACCTCTGCCTAATTATAACGGCAGCAACGCGAACGCCACGCAGGGCGGGACGGCCGGCGTGGCCGCGCGGCCGTCGGAGACCCAGTTCGGCACCGGCATCATCACCATGACGCCGGTGAGCGGAGAAGTCGTGGACAACGAACGAAGTTCGATATATATACATGGCGGTGGCCGGCCCCTCGCGCAGGCCCTCGACCCCCAGCAGCCTCTCACTCCCACGCAAGGATGCGTCAGGGTGCATAACGAGGACATCAACGCGCTGATCACCACCGTCAACGACCTGGCTACAGAGGGCGACCCCATCTCGAACATCTTCATCGGCGACGCGCCGACGCTGAACGCGATGGCGGACCAGAAAGACTCTACGACCGGCGAGTACCTATACCCCGAGTTACGCAACGCGGGATTCGGGAGTCCTGACGAGGACGGCAACTCCCCGGGCAGCGTGGGCCACGAGAAGGCCAACGCGCCGCCCGAGGGGAAGTGACGCATAACACGTCTTTCAGGCGAACACTTCGCCACCGGGAGGTGAATAGAAGATGCCGATTAAGATTTTGGTCGGATGCTGCTGCCTGCTGGTCTTGACCTGCAGGTACTTCATGGGCTGCTACGCCCCGACGGCCCAGGTGAAGGGGCCTCAGGCGGCGCAACTCGCCAGCGCCGCGCCGTCCGCGCGGGAAGCCGACGAGCGCCTGCTGGCCGACGTGGCGGCCTTCGCGTCTCACGAAGGCCGCGCCGAAGAGGCTTGGGCCAGGCTCAACAGCCGGCCGCAGGCGGAGACGCTCTACAGGCTGAACCGACTCTCCGCCTCGCTGCCGGTGCGGGATCGCAACCGGGTTCTGATCGCCTTCGCGCTGTGTCACCTCGGCGGTGATTACTCGGCGAACAAACAGGTCGTCCTGTCCAGTCTGGCTAAAAAGCCGCCCTACGACGAATTCAGCGGGGACTGGGCAGCATCCCTGGTGATCAGGCTGGCGCGCAGGGGGGACAAGAGCGTGTTGCCACACCTGTTCGCCTCCGCGGACTGGGCCGACGGCGCCACGGGGGCAGACCTCCAGGGCTTCTTCACCAAAGAGTTGAAGAGCGAGCCTGGAGTCTTCCTCTCGAACCTCGAAGGCACGCCCCCCGCGATTAGGCAGAAGGTCTACGGCCTGCTCGACCCGTATGGGTTGTCCGACGCCGACCGGCGTGAGCTCCAGGCGTACTTCAAGTCCGTCTCGAAGCCGTCGGCCGCGGCCCCACTGGCTGACGAGTTGTTGAGGGCCTTGCCGCCTCCCAAGAAGTAGACGGCCCTCAAAGCCGGGCACGGCCCAGTTAACCTGCGTCCGACAGGAGGCGCGTCGCCTCCCTGTGCGCCAGCACCGCCTCGGGCTCGCGCTGTAAGGCCGCGAAGTACCTGCGCGCGAACTCGCTCCCCTCCTCCGAAGGCTTCAGAAGCTTCCGCGCCTGCGCAAGCAGTGCGTCCGCGCCGGGGACGGCCGCCGGCTCTTTGGGGTCGAGGGCTTCGTCAATCAGGACGACCAGCTCGGAGAGTCCGCGCAGCCACGCAAACTGCCTGTCATTGAGAGCGAGTTGCAGCAGTTCGCCCGCCGTCACGCGCCCGTGCGCCGCCTCGTACTCGGCGCGCTCCGAGTCGAGCAAAACCTTGTGCAGGTGCAGAAGCTTGCCGCGCAGCGCGCGCAGGCGTTCGAGCGACGGCCCGGCCGCCGCCCCCCCTCCAACATCTTCGCCCATCGAAACCTCCCCCCTTTACGCGAGGTCGAAGAGGATGACCTCCGCGTCCTCGCCCGCCCTGATCGTCAAATCCGTCTCGCCGCTGACGGCCGCGCCGTCGCCTTCGCCGAGCGCGCTGCCGTTGAGCGTGACCGCGCCGCGGACGACCTGCGCCCACGCGTGCCGGCCTTCGTCGAGCCGGTGCACGACCTCGGCGCCGGCCGGCAGCAGAGAGTTGTAGACCCGCACGTCCTGGTGAATCTTCAAAGACCCTTCGGCGCCCTCGCGCGAGGCGACGAGTGTGAGCCGGCCGGTCTTCTCTTCGGGCGCGAAGAGCCTCTGCTCGTAGCCCGGCCGGATGGCCTGCTCCTCGGGCAGAATCCAAATCTGGTAGAAGTGCACCGGCTCGGTCTGCGAGGCGTTCATCTCGCTGTGGCGGACGCCCGTGCCCGCGCTCATCCGCTGCCACTCGTGCGGGCGCAAGACCTCGGCGTTGCCCGTGCTGTCGCGGTGGCCCAGGCCCCCGGAGACGACGTAGGAGAGAATCTCCATGTCGCGGTGGCCGTGCGTGCCGAACCCCTGCCCCGGAGCCACGCGGTCTTCGTTGATGACGCGCAAGGTGCGGAAGCCCAGGTGGCGCGGGTCGTAGTAGTCGCTGAAAGAGAAGGTGTGGCGCGTGTCCAGCCAGCCGTGGTCGCCGCCGCCGCGCTCCGCCGCCCGTCTAACCGTTATCATCTTTAAATCTCCTCCCCGGAAGTCGGTCTCGGCCGTAACTCGGCTCTTCAAGTCCGGCCGATGTTTAGATGTCTGACGGTTGCACGCGCCGAATTAAGTGGGGTGGTTGTTCCGGGCGGAGCAGCCGAAGGCGGGCGGAACCTCGTAGAGCTTCACGCGGAGGCGCTCTTCGGCTAGAGCCTTCAGGCTAGAGTCTTCGGTAGTAACCGCCCGCGGCGCAGGGGCGGCACAGGGCGGGGCCGCCGCTTCGCACCTCGCGCCCGTCGTTGACGCCCTCGCCGCAGCGCTCGCACAGGACGCGCGAGCGCGGGCGACCGGGCGCGTCCATCTCGCCGTAATCCACCGCGACCCGCTCGACCTTGAACAGCTCCTCGTCGGCCGCCTCCCTGTAGGCGCGGAACTGCCGCTCCTTCTTGCTCTCTATCTCGGGGTGGCGCGCGTCGGCCAGAGCGCGCGACTCTTCCAGGGCCACGACCCGCACGGCCTCGCCCGTCTCGGTGTTGAGGAACGTCGCCGCGACCTTGCCGTAGTCGAGGTACTTCAGGCTGCGCTTGCCGAGGCGCGCGCCCGTCACCGCCGAGACGGCGTCGGCCATGCAGCGGTCTATCTCGACCCACACGATGAGCTTCTTGCGGTCGGCGCCGCGCGGGTCATCGATCCGGGCGAGCCGGCAGCCCAGCACGGCCATCCGCGCGCCGAGCAATTGCCCCGCGCACATGTGCCCGTGCAGGCGGCCGCACTCCTCCAGCAGTTCGTCGAGCGGCGGCAAGCCCCCCTTCACGCCTTCGGCTGTCTCCATGAGTTCGAGTATGGACTAAACGTCGCCGCCCTCGCCACCGCGCTCGCGCAAGTCCTGCTCGCGCTCCCAAGCCGCGGCGGCGCGCTCACGCCCCGACTGGCGGCGGCGCGCACGCTCGTAATCCTCGCGCGGGTCGCGCCCCGTCACGTCCCTGTACCAGGCGGGGTGGTGCGTCCAGGCCCACTCGTCGGTGACGGTGCCGTCGGTCATCGAGCGGAACGTGCCGGGCTGCGCGGCCGTCCCCTCGTAGACGTGGACGATGAACCCGGCGAGCATGACGAGCGCCGCGAGGTCGTGGACGACGTAAGAGAGCGCGACGAGCCAGCGCGGCACCGCGTCGTCGAACCACAGCAGCAGCCCCGTGACCAGGAACAGCAGGCCGCTCGCGACGATGGCCCAGAAGTAGAGCTTCTGACCGCCGTTGAAGAAACCCACGTCCTCGGCCTCGACCTTCTCACGGTTCGTCGCGTACGCCTTGACGCGGCGCACCCAGCGGCGGTCGGCGGCCGTCCAAGCCATCGGGGCGAGCCAGTTGAGGAACTGGAAGAAGAAGAAGAGGTCGAACGCGAGGCCGAACCACGGATGCAGGAAGCGCGCCGACGGCCCACCGCCGAAGAGCGGCGTGAGCCAGCGGAAGAGCCACGGCGAATAGATGCCGAAGCCGGAGAGCAGCGAGAGGACGAAGGAGATCGCCACCAGCCAGTGCAGCACGCGCGTGTAGACGGGGTGGCGCAGCAACTCGCCGCGGCGTACGACCGTGCGCCCGCGGCGGCCCGCCTCGCGCCGCGCGCTTTCGTCGAAGCGTTCGGCCGAACTGCTCATGGCTGCTCACTCCTCTTGGTCTCGGCCTCGTCCGGGTGCTCAGTCACGACGGGCTCGGGCTGCGGCCGCTTCGGCCCGACGGTGACGCGGTGGAAGAAGACGGCGAAGATGCCGAGGAGGGCCGCGAAGAGACCCGCCGGCTTCGCGAGCCACTTCCAGTAGGTGTAGCTCGGCGGGATGACCGGGTTCGACGGCAGCCCGCCGTAGAGTTCGGGCTGCGTCGCGTCGTGCAGCACGTAGATGACGTGCGTGCCGCCGACCGTGGGCGGGTCGTAGACGCCCGCGTTCCTGAAGCCCGAAATCTGAACCAGCTGCTGCGCGCGCGTGTTGGCTAAGGCCAGCATGTCGCCTTTCGTGCCGAAGTGCAGGCACCCCGTCGGGCACGCCTTGATGCAGGCCGGCTCCAACCCCTGCCCGACGCGGTCGGAGCAGAGCGTGCACTTGTAGACCTTCTTCGTCCCCTCGTTGAACTTCGGGATGTCGAAGGGGCAGCCCGAGATGCAGTAGCCGCAGCCGATGCAGTTCTCCTGCTGGAAGTCCACGATGCCGTTCGTGTACTGCACGATGGCGCCGTCGGCCGGGCACGCGCGCAGGCATCCGGGGTCGGCGCAGTGCATGCACTGGTCTTTGCGCATGAGCCACATCAGCGCGCCCGCGTTCTCGTGCTCGACGAACTTGATGAGGTTCCAGTAGTTCCAATCCGTCGAGGGCATCGTCTGGTACGTGTCGTCGAAGGTCGTCTCGCGGAAAGGGTGGTCGTTCCACTCGACGCAGGCCACCTCGCAGGCCTTGCAGCCGATGCAGGTCGTCACGTCGACGTACTTGCAGACCTCGACGGCGCGCTGCGTGCCGCGGCCGGGGACGGGGCCGGGGTGGGCCGAGATTTGCTGGATTTGCAGAACCCTTTCGTCGCTCATCTCAAGCCCTCTCGATCTTCACGAGGAAGCCCTTGAACTCCGGCGTGTAGGCGTTCGGGTCAATCGCCGCGGGCGAGAGCTGGTTGGCGGGGTCGAGCGCCGTCTTGCCCTCATCCTCCTTGATGCCGCGGTAGCCCCAGTGGATCGGGATGCCGATTTGATAAGTCTTCTTGCCGTCGATCATCATCGGCTTGATGCGGCGGGTGACCATCGCCTTCGCCACGTACTGCCCGCGCGCGCTCGTCACCCTCACCTTCTCGCCGCCGCGCAGCCCCATCTCGTCGGCGAGCTGCGCGGGCACTTCGACGAAAGGCTCGGGCACGAGCTGGACGTTCATCGGGTTGTTCTTCGTCCAGTAGTGGTAGTGCTCGGTCAGGCGGTAGGTCGTGCAGACGACGTTGAAGCCCTCGGCGGGCGTGCCGTACTTGTCCATGTCGGACGTGTACTTCTTGGCGACGGGGTTGTTCGACTGCTGCGGGTGCAGGGGGTTGGCGACGGGACTCTCGACCGGCTCGTAGTGTTCGGGGAGCGGCCCGTCGGCGAAGGCGGCGAGCGGCGCGAAGATGCGCCCGACGCCTTCGGGGTTCATGATGAACGGCCCCATGTGGTCTTGCGGGTTCGAGTCGGCCTTGAAGTCGGGCACGTCGTTGCCGACCCACTTCTGCTGCGCGTCGTCCCACCAGACCTGCCGGCGCTCCATGTCGAAAGGTTTCCCCGCCGGGTCGCACGACGCGCGGTTGTACAGCACGCGCCGGTTGGCGGGCCAGGACCAGGCCCAGTTCGGGAAGACGCCGAGTCCCGAAGGGTCTTCGGTGCCGCGCCGCTGCATCTGCGGCCCGGCCTCTGTCCACGAACCCGAATAGAGCCAGTTGCCGCACGCGGTCGTGCCGTCGTCTCTGAGCCACGCGAAGCCCGGGAGCTGCTGACCCGCTTTGACGGTGACGCCGGGCTGCTTCTCGTCCGTGAGGTCTGCGAGGGCCCGGCCGTTAATCTCTTTCGCCACCTCCGCGAGCGAGGGGTTCTCGGGCGTCGTGTAAGACCAGGAGAGGTTCAGAATCGCGTCGGGGAACTTGCCGCCCTCCTTCCGGTAGAGGTCGCGCACCTTGAGGAAGATGCGCGCAAGAATCTCCTGGTCGACCTTCGCCTGACCGGGCGGCGGCACAGCCACGTACTTCCACTGGAGCCAGCGCGCCGAGTTGACGAACGTCCCGTCCTTCTCGGCGAAGCCCGCGCCGGGCAGGCGGTAGACGGTCGTCTGAATCTGCCTCTGCTCCTCCTTCGTGATGCCGGGCGCGCTCCAAAATTCGGCCGTCTCTTCGGCGTAGAGCTCGCACACCACCAGCCAGTCGGCCCTCTTCAGCGCCTCGATGTTCTTGCGCGAGTTCGGGCCGATGGCGACGCCGTTCATGCCGAAGGCGAAGAGTCCCTTGACCTGGCCGCGGTACATGTAGTCCCACATCTCCGTCCACGAATACTTGCGGTCTATCTTCGGGAGGAAGTGGTAGGCGAAGTCGTTCTCCTTCTTCGCGGCGTCGCCGTACATCGCCTTGAGGAACGAGACCATGAACTTCGGCGTGTTCGACCAGTAGTTGTAAGAGTCCCAGGCGTCGGGCTTCGAAGGTGTGGGCGTCGTGCGCTTCAAGTAAGTGGCGAGGTCTGTGTCGGTCGGAGCCGGAACCTTGAGGTAGCCGGGGAAGACGTCGAAGACGCCGCCCATGTCGGTCGCGCCCTGGATGTTGGAGTGGCCGCGCAGGGCGTTGACGCCGCCGCCCGCTCGGCCGACGTTCCCCAGGAGCAGTTGGAGGATGGCCGCGGTGCGGATGATCTGCGTGCCGAAGGTGTGCTGCGTCCAGCCGACGGCGTAGATGATCGTCCCGGCCTTCTTCATGTCGCCGTCCTTGCGGACGGAGGTGAAGAGTTCCGCGGCCTTCAGGAACTGTTCTTTCGGAATTCCGGTGATGCGCTCGACCATCTCCGGCGTGTAGCGCTCGTACTGCTTCTTGAGCAGTTGGAAGACGCAGCGCTCGTGTTGGAGCGAGAGGTCGTAAGCCGTGTTGGGCGGAAGCTGCGGCGGCGGGTTGGGGCCGCCCTGCGCCGCCGCGCCGACCGGGCCGGCGGCCTGGTGACCGCCGCCCGTCTGCGCGTTCATCTGCCCGCCCGCGGCCGACTGCCCCTTGTCGGGCGGCGTCGAAGGCTTGGAAGAGACGTGCGGCGACTTGTTCTCGAAGCTCTTCGCCGGCTCCTCTCCCGCCTTTTGTTGTCCCCCCGTCGTCTCGCTCGAAGTCCTGCCGCCGGAGGCTGAGGTCGTGCCGCCGGACGAGCCCGCGCCCGTCGCCTGCGCCTCCTTCGGCCCGACGTTCCCGCCCGCCTCGTAGTTCCAGGTCGCCTTGTCGTAGGTCGCGCCCTGCGCGTCGAAGCCGGAGAAGAGGCCGTCGTCGGGCAGCTTGAAGCCCTCCTTCACGACGAAGGCCGCGTTGGTGTAGTGGAGGACGTAGTCGCGCGCGATGCGGTTGTTCTGGATCGCGTAGTTGATGAGGCCGCCGAGGAAGGCGATGTCCGAACCGGCGCGGATTTGCAGGAAGAGGTCGGCCTGCGACGCCGTGCGCGTGAAGCGCGGGTCGACCACGATCATCTTCGCGTTGCGGCGGAGCTTCGCCTCGACCGGCCACTTGAAGCCGCAGGGGTGGTTCTCGGCCGGGTTCCCACCCATGATCAACATCATGTCGGTGTTCTTGATGTCGATCCAGCCGTTGGTCATCGCGCCGCGTCCGAAGGTGGGCCCCAAACTGGAGACCGTCGGCCCGTGTCAAACGCGGGCCTGCGTCTCGAAGTAGCAGGCCCCCATCCCGCGCATCGCCTTGACCGCAAGGTAATTCAGCTCGTTCGTGTCCGTGCAGCCGCCGATCCACCCGATGCCCTCGCAGCGGTTGACCGTCAAGCCCTTCTCGTCCTTCTCGACGAACGTCTGGTCGCGCGTGTCTTTAACCTTGCGCGCGATCTCGTCGAACGCCTGCTCCCAGGAGATGTCCTCCCAGCGGTCGGAGCCGGGGCGGCGCACCTGCGGCTTGAGCAGGCGGCGCTCGTTGAGGATGTCCTGTTCGAGCGAGGCGCCCTTCGGGCAGAGCGTGCCGCGGTTGATCGGGTGGTCGGGGTCGCCCTCGACGTGGACGACCTGCGGGATGGCGTTCTTGGCCTTGTCGCCGAGCGTGTGGATGATGACGCCGCAGCTCACGGAGCAGTAGGGGCAGGTCGAGCGCGTCTCGGTGGTGCGCGCGATCTTGAGCGCTTGCGTCTGCGCGCGCACCGGCGCGAGGTTGAAGCCGAAGGCCGAGACGGCGGCGCCCCCGGCGACGGTCGTCTTGATGAAGGTTCTGCGATCCATGCCGTTCAACTCCTCCGAAGGCAGGCGTCGTCAGTGTGGGCGATATGTGGTTAGGCGACGGGTGAAGGTTATGCCTCGCGTGTGTGCGTGTCAAGGCATTCTTTGAGCCGGGAGGCTAAAAGTAGAAGGGCTGCTTACAGCCCCACGAGGTTCAGCTCGACCTTCGCGTAGCCGTGCTCGTGCGCCCACACGTCGAGCGGGGCGGCGGCGACTTCGTCCACGAGCGGGACGGCGAGGCCGAGCCGCGTCAGGTCGACGCCTTTGAGGTAGTGCTTGCAGGTGTCGCAGGCCTCTATCCGGATGTGTTCGTATTCCGGCGTGTGAAAGTAGCCCAACTGCGCCGGGCGCTGCTCGCCGCAGTTGGCGCAGAGGACGCGGCCGAACGGCCACACGTTCAGGCACGTCGCGCAGAGCAGCTCGCGCCCGCCGCCGTCCGCGGAAGGCTCCCTCGTGCGGAGCAGGCCGACCTGCGCCCTTCCGCCGCAGAAAGGGCAGCGGCCCGCGCCTCGTTCCAAATCCCTATCAAGAGGATGTCCGCCCGACTCCGCCAGCCAGCGCGCGTAAGGCTGCAAGAGCGCCTTCGCGAAGAAGCGCGTGCCCGTCGGCGCGCGCCACTCTTCGAGAATGACGCGGCCGACCTCTTCGACGCCCGCCCGTGCGAGGGCGCGAGACTCTTCCGCAAGAGGCGCGGGGCCATTTGATTCGACGGCCCTGAGCAGCCACGGCAGAGCCTCGCGGACTACGGCCAGGTCATCCCCAAGTACGCCGGAAGGGAGCCACCCTTGGCGGGAGCGTAGGAAGTCGTAAATCTCTTTCTGCGCGCGCAGAAGCTCCGCGTAGAAGGTCAGCAGCTCCTTCGTCGCGTCCGCGTTCGCGGCGAGGTGCTCCGCCCTGCGGATGGCCGCGTCCCACCAATGTCCGCCGCCCTTTGCAGCTTCCCAGGACATACTCATCTCGACGATTCTTCGAGGAGCGCCGCGAGGTGTTTCTGCCAGACGGCCGGGAGGGAGTGCGTGCCGTGGCCGCGCGTCTCGTCGCTCGTGGGGATGAGGACGTAGCGGCCGCGCTTCACCCTTTTGATCTCGCGCTCCATGATGCCCAGCTCCGGCGGGTTGACGAGGTCGTCGGCCGAGTTGACGGCGACGAGCGGCGCTCTAATCATTTCTAACTTCGGCGAAGGGTCGTACTCGCGCGACGAGTCGAACTGGTAGAGCATGTCGTTGGCGTCCGCGCGCGCGAGCTGCGCCTTCAGGCGCTCCTCGTAAAACTTGTCGGCCGCCGCGCGCGTCGGCGCCTGCTTCTGCCACTGCAAGGGGCTGCTCGTCATCATCAGGAGGATGTTGACGGCCGCGCTCAACCCCTCCTTCGGCTGCTCCTTGTAGTCGCCGCCGGCCCACGCGGGGTCGTTCTGAATCGCGTCGAGGATCATGCGGCGCATGACGCGGTTGCGCCCCGCGATCTCGACGGGCAGGCTCGCTAAGGGCATCAGCGCGTCCATGAAGTCCGGGTAGGTCTCGCCCCAGACCCAGGTCTGCATCCCGCCCATCGACGTGCCCATCACGAGCCGCAGGTGGTTGACGCCGAGCTTCTCCGTCAACAGTTGATACTGCGCGCGCACCATGTCGTCATAGGTGTAGTGCGGGAAGCGCGCGTGAAGTCCGTCCGAGGGCTTGCTCGAACCGCCGTGGCCGATGCCGTCGGGCAGGATAATGAAATACTTCGTCGCGTCGAGGAGTTGGCCCGGCCCGAAGAGCACGCCCGCGAACTGCGGCGTGAGGAAGTTAGCGCCCGCCCCGCCCGTCCCGTGCATGACGAGCACGGCGTTGCGCACCAGGCCCCGCCCGTCCCGAACGGGCGCGCCGAGCGTCGCGTAGTGCAGCCTCAGCTCCGGCAGCGTCTCGCCGGACTTGAACTTGAAGTCGCGGACACGGTAGTCGCCCTGCGCGGGCTCCGGGTAGTTCCTCGCCGCGGGTTGGGTCGCGGCCTGCGCCGCGGCGAGGCGGGTCAGCGCCAGCAGCAGACACACGAGTGACAGCGAACGACCCGGACGCACCGTCTTCTTCATACAAGGCACTCCCCCGCTTCACGACCGGCTTAAGAGGTACTCCCGGAGCGCATCATACATCGACTCGAAAGAATCGGCGCAGAATAGCACCGGCTGGAAGTGCGTGGGGTCGTACTCCTGCCGCGACGCCGCTTCGAGGTCGAGCGGGCGCAGCTCCGCCGAGTGCATCGCCTCCAACTCGCCCGCCGACGAGAGCAGGCCCGTGCCGTAAGCCTTCACCCCACCGCCTTCGCGCAGGACGCCGAACTCGGCGGTGAACCAGTAGACGCGCGACAGCCTTTCCAGCTCTTCGGCGGAATCGGTCGCGCGCACCGCGCGGCCGACCAGACGGTTCAGCTCGGCCAGGCGCTCGCTCGCCAGGGTGACGGCGTGGCCGACGATCTCGTGCACCACGTCCGGCTCGGGCGTGTAGAGCGGCGTCGAGTGGTGGCGTATGTACTGCGTCGAGAGGAAGACGCCGTTCGCCAGCGACTCAAGGAAGACGCGCGGCTCGACCAGCCCCGCGACCGGCTCCAGGCGGAAGCCGCTGAGCGCCTCGACGCGCGCGCTCACCTCGCGCATCTGCGGGATGCGCTCACTTGGCAGTTCGAGTCGCCTCACGCATTCGAGGTATTCGGCGCAGGCGTGGCGCGCGTGCGCCGGCCCCAGGGCCTCCCAGACGGCGCGCCACACGCCGTGCTCCTCGGGGGTGTAAGGGGCGTCGGGGATTTGCGCGCCCGGCACGTACTCGCGGGCGATGCGCGCGATGCGGTTGCGCCGGGCGCGGTACTCTTCGTCACGAAAGCCCGGGTGGTCTGGGTCGAGCCGAACGATGGAGTTCCTGTCCGCCGTCGCCTCGGTCGCCTCTGTCTCGGCGGCGACCGCGCGCGCGTCCGCGTGGTCTTGCAGAAGCGTGTGCTCCGGAAATGTCGTAGTCGTCATAAAGCCTCGCTCAACTTCCGCCGCGGCGCGGCGGAGACAAAGAGAACCGGCCACCCCCTCCCGCGTCGGAAGGATGGTGGCCGGTTCTCTGGAATCCTGTTCTCGGGTGGTGCTAGATCGTCGTCACACCCGGACAGCCCATCGCCGCCCCGTCCCCCCTCGCGGAGAGCGAGCCGTAATAATAGTAGTGGCGATAGGCTCTGTTCGTTTGACTGACCATCTTCATTGCGCGGCCGGCACACCCGCCCGCCGCGCCCACAGGTTAGCGGCGACGGCCCGCGCCTGTCAATACGTGATAGTATCCTCGATTAAGAGGAGGTCGATTCAATGCGTAGAAGTAAGGCCATTGTGATGACTGTCGCCGCGCTGTCGCTGTTCGGCCTGACGTGTCAGAAGTCGGGCGTCAACTCCAACAACCCTCCGGCCGGCGCGCAGGCCAACTCCGCGGCGCAGCAGCAGCCTTCGGCGCCGCAGACGCAGTTGAAGGTCGGCGACCGCGCGCCCGACTTCGAGCTGACGGACACCGAGGGGCAGAAGGTTCGCCTCTCGGACTTCCGCGGCAAGAAGAACGTGGTGCTCGCCTTCTACGTGCTGGCCTTCACGGGCGGTTGAACGAAGGAGATGAAGGCGTATCAGGCTGATATCGCCAAATTCGAGCAGACGAACACGCAGGTCTTAGGGATAAGTGTGGACAGCTTCGCCGCCAACCGCCGCTTCAAGGAGGACATCGGCGCGACCTTCCCGCTCCTCTCGGACTTCAAGCGGAAGACCGTGCGCGACTACGGCATCTTCGACGAAGAGAACCAGGTCGGGACGCGCGCCACCTTCACCGTGGACAAGGACGGCGTCATCAAACACATCGAGCAGGGCAAGGACGCCATCGACCCGACCGGCGCCTACCAGTCTTGCAGCGCCCTGCCCGGGTGAGCCGCACGCCCGACACTCAGGGCGAGGCGGCGACGCGAGCCGTCCGCCGCCTCGCCGTGTCGTGTGGGCGCGCGCGCCTCAGCGGCTGCCGAAGCTCACCTGCTGAAGCTCGGTCAGCAGGATGTCCCTGAAGCGCGGGAAGTCGCGCCAGCTCTCGTACTTCTCGAAGAAGGCGGGGTCGTCGATGCGGGGTTTGTCGGGGTCGGGGTAGAGGTAGTTGTTGATCTGCTGGTAGACCTCGAAGCCGGGCGTCCAGCCGGTCTTGTGGCGCGTGTAGATGGTGTTCCACCAGCCCGCCATGCGGTTGAGCCACTTCTGCCAGACCCTCGAATAGCGCGCGTAGCCGTAGAGGCTGCTGCGCCAGAGCCAGTAGAACTCCTCGCCCAGCCCCTGCCGCTCGTACCTGCCCTTAAGCGTCTGCCCCCTGATCGCCAGGAAGTCGAGGTACGAGACGTTGTCGAGCCTCCCCGTCGTCTGGTCGGTCGAGACCAGCCGCGTGCGGACGTTGATGAGGTCGTCGTCGTCGTCCACGATCCGCCTGACGGGCAGGCCCAGCCCGAGCTGGAGCCGCTTGATGTTCGCGCGCCGGCTGCTGAGCAGGTCGAAGGCCCTGTGCGCGAGCCGGCCGGAGCGGCTGCCGCCCGCCACGCTGAGGAACCAGTCGCCGCGCACCGAGAAGTGTCCGGGCAGGCGCGCGGCCACCAGGCCCTCCGCCGAGCCGGTCTGGTCGATCAGGTCGCACGCGCTCTGATACCAGTGGTGCGCGGCGACCGCCTGCGGGTTCGCCTGCCGCTGCCGCGGGAAGCCGAAGGAGAGGTAGTTCGGCGTGTTGGCCAGCTCCTTGAAGTCGAGCACCTCGGTCAGCAGCAGCCAGGACTTGTAGAGCTCGAGCGAGTAGCCGGTCACCTTCTTATCCGGCGTCGCCCCGTGCTTCCGGTCATAGAGCAGGTCGGTGAGACTCTTGCCCTTCTCCTGCACGAGCGCGCGGAGCAGGCTCGTCGTGTCCTTGTCCTCGTTAACGTACCTCCACTTCCAGAGCTTCCGCGAGAGGGCGCGCGCGAAGCGGAAGGCGTTCTCCTCACCGACGTACTGCCGCCGGCAGTCGTAGGTCTCGGAGGCCCATATCTCAAGGAAGAGGCAGGAGAAGGACTCGCCGTCGCTCGTGGTGAAGTCGAAGGCGGGGATCGCGGTCGAGGTGCGCGCCGAGTGGTACTCGGCGACCTCCTTGCAGGCCCCGAGGAAGTTGAGCCACGAGACGCCCTTCTCCCGGCGCGGCCCGTAGACGTACTTGGCCTTCCGGATGTTCGCCCACACCTCCTCGACGTTCACGCGCCTCCCGGCCTTGTTGGTGCTCGTCTCGCCGGCGAGGTACTCCTCCCACAGGTTCTCCCGGCACAGGAGAAACGCGAAGTCCCAGAGGAAGGGCACGCGGTCGACCTCCTCGAAGTCGGCGGCGTCCTTGCGGGCGGCCTGGCCGAAGCCGTATTCGAGCCGCTCGTCGTCGTAGAAGTCGCGGCGCCGCAGCTCGCCGCGGCGGGCGGACTCGGGCGACTGCCCGCCGCGGACGCCGCCCTCGTCCGGGGGCGGGTCGTAGGGCTGCGTCTCCTGAAAAAGGTGGTAGGCGTCGGCCGCCGGGTCCGGCTGGCCGTTGCCGTCCACGGTCACGGTGTCGAGGTACTGCCACTGCCTCTGGAGGACGTTGCTCTTGCGGCTGCGCGAGAGGCGCGTGAGCCACGTCAGCCAGAACTCGTCCACCTGGAAGACGAGCGTGTGGTTGAGCCGCGTGTCGCGCTGGAGGTAGCAGAACTCGCGCAGCGCCTCGTAGTCGGGCGGGTCGAAGCCGACGATGACGTCCGTGCGGGGCGCGTTCGGCACGAACATCTCCTTGAAGAAGACGTTCTCCTCCTCGATGTATCGGCCGAGCGTGCGCGAGCTGGTGAAGAGGCGGACTTCGAGCGGGACGGGGTGCGGGAGGCCGCGCTCCAGCCCGGCGTAGAGCTCGAAGTGCGGGTCGACGGTGAGCTGCATGTCCTCGCGGTCTTCGTCCGTGCGCGTGAGGCCGTGCATGCCCTGCCCCTTCAGCTCGCGGATGAGGCCGCGGCTGTTGGTCGAGAGCGGCGGGATGGCCGTGATGGCGATGCGCGTCTCGCCGTAGAAGGGGATGCGCCAGGTGTAGAGGCGGTAGTCGGCCGCCTCGCGCAGCGAGCTCTCGAACCGCTCGGCCAGCGCGATGTCGGGCTTGCCGCTCTGCGTGTCGATGACGAGCGTCGAGATGCCCTCCCGCCCGATCTGGAAGAGGAGGAAGGGCACGAGCAGCGGGTCGTTGTGGATGTCGGGGAAGGTGTTGCGGAAGGCGTTGAAGTCGTCGATGACCATCCGGATGCGCCACGACTCGCGGAAGCGGTCGTCGACATTCATCTGCTCGAACCGCTCGCGGCCGAGGAGCTTGATCTGCGCCGCCTCGATGTTGCGCTTGAAGACGTGCGCCAGCACGGGCGAGCTCATGTCGTGCACTTCGAGTCGCCGGCAGATGGTCTTCCGCTCGATGAGGAGCTTGAGCACCTGCTCGAAGTCCTCGCTGAAGTACGCCCGCCCTTTGACGTTGAAGAGGCTCTTCGGATTGAGCCAGCGGATGAACTCCCTCGAGAGCGACTCGACGTGCTTGTCCTGCGTCGTCATCATCAGGGCGACGCCGGGCAGGAAGCCCTCTTCCAACATCTTCCCCGCCTCCGCCTCCACGCCCCCCCGGAAATCCTTGCGCAGCTTGCCGTCCGGGCGCGCCTGCCCGGGTGCCGCCCGCCCGCGCGGCACCAGGCCCGCGCCCTTGACGCGTTCGGCCAGGGCGCAGGCGAAGTGGAAGAAGGTGCGGCTGAGGAAGGCGCGCCCGAGCACGCCCTTGCTGGTCAGCGCGTCGCCGATGAGGGCCGTCACGCTGCTGCACGGCAGCCCGCGCGTGTCGGAGCCGTCCGGGCTGCGCCCGAGGTCGCCCTCGCCGCCGAGGATGGTGTCGAGGTAGGGGATGCCGAAGGCCGCGTACTTGTCGGGCTCCGGCTCCATCTTCCGCTCGCCCCGCTGCTCCATCAGCTCGCGGCTCAGCTTGTTGATCGAGGGGAAGACCTGCACGTAGCTCTGCGTCCTGCCCTTGTCCTTCGCCGGCTTCTTCCCTCCGGCCCTCCCCCCCTCCGGGGGCGGCAGGGATTTCGCCCCGGGCTCCATGCCGGCCTTGTAGACGCGCGGGTCGTCGTAGTTCTCGTACTGCATGTCGCCCGTGGTCGAGCCGTTGCCGTCGCGGATGACGAAGGGGTGCTGGCCGCGCGCGTGCGTCTGCCCGCGCGTCTTCTCGACCTCGACGGTGCGGCGGAGGTAGCCGTTGATCTCGACGTTGCGGAGGCGGATGACGGCGTCGGTCACGAACTCCTCGGGCAGACGCTCGTGCCTGACCTCCTCGACGACGAAGAGCAGGTGGCACTTCTTCGCCGCCAGGCGCATGACCTGCGCGATGCGGGAGCGGCGCGTGGACTTGTCGCCGAAGGCGTTGAGGTCGCCGACCATCGTCTCGAAGCCCTCGACGGCGTCGAGCAGCACGAGGTCGCGCGGGAGCGACGCGTCGCGCTGCTCCAGCACCGAGAGGAGCTTGTGGAGGAAGCCCCAGTCGTCGCCGGCCGTCGTCTGCGCGAGGTCGACGAAGTAGATCGCGTAAAGGCTCTCGCCCGACAGCACGCGGCTCATCTGGCCGGGCGTCCTCTCCAGCAACTCCAGCGTCTCCGCGACAGGGGCGGGCTGCACTTTCCGGCGCGCCAGCCCCTCCCGGCGCATCCGCTCGTGGGTGCCGAACGGCTCCCCCCGCCGCGTCGGGCGGCGGAGGTCAAAGTTGTCCCAGACGGTCTGCGCCATGCTGTGCGTGAGGTCGGTCGAGATGTACAGAACCTTCGGCAGCTTCTTCGCCTTCGCCCCATACTCCTCGCCGCAGTCGGCCATGTAGCGCGCCGCGAGGTGGAGGGCGAGCACGGACTTGCCGGTGCCGTCCGGGCCTTTGAGACAGATGCTGGTCGTCGCGCCCGAGTCCACCTTCTCCTTGCCGCCTTCGCCCTTCACCACCCGGACGATGTTGAGCCCGAGGTCTGGGCCGATGAGCTTGTCCAGAGACTCGATGCCGAACCGTAAAGTCTTGGGCATGTCAGGCTCCTTGTAAGTCCCAGTCGGTGGCTTTCGCCTTGAGGTCGTCCGCGAACTTTTCGTCGCCGAAGCGCTCGCCGGCGAGGCGCTCGCCGGCCAGTTGCAGCAGGCGGCCGGCGAAGTACTTGCGGCCGAGGGAGCTGCAGGGCCGGCCCTCCGGGCTGTGGCTGTGCGGCAGGATCGAGGCGAGACCTTCGGCGGTGAGGGAGTCCACGCCGCGCGGCACGCGGCGCCACACGGCCGGGACGAGCACGCTCAGACTTTTGCCGGGCTTCTTCTTAGCCCCCTTGAGCGTGACCTCGGCCCGCTTGAGCTGCACGACGGCGAGGATGCGGCTGGCGACCTCGTTGCGGTCGGCGGGCGTCTTCGCCTGGGTGGCGAAGAGTATCTTGTGCATCGCCTCGATGAGCGAGCCGGCGTGGGCCGTGGTGACGACGAGGTGGCCCGTGCCCGCGAAGTCGATCAGCGCGCGCCAGTCCCGGTTGCGGCGCGTCTCGCCGACGAAGAAGACCTTCGGCGTCTGCCGCAGTGCGTCGCGCAGCGCGTCCCGGAGGCCTGAGGTGTCGTCCCTCTGCTGGCGCGGCGTGTAGTCGACCCGCGCCTCCGGAGAATCCTTAGGGCCGGCCGGCGCCAGCGGGTCGGCGAAATACTTCTCAATCGGGTCTTCGAAGGTGACGAGGTGCGGGCGCCGCCCGCCGCCGCCCTTGAGCACGTTCCCGAGGTAGAGGTGGATGAGGCCGCGCGTGATGAGGCTCTTCGCGGAGTTGGTCGAACCGGCGACGACGATCAGCCCTCCCATCTCCGGGAGCTTCTTATTCCTGTGCTTGTCGATCAGCTCGCGGTAAGGCGGATCGTTCTTCCCGGACTTATCGCCCCCCGCCCCTTTCGTCCCATCGCCGCACTCCGAATCCTCCCCACGGTCGTGGGCGTCCTCGCACCGGCCGACGGCGTGGAAGATCTCTTCGTAGAGGGTGCTGCAAACCTCCTCGATGGAGTTGAGCGTCCTGTCCAACCTCCTGGAGGGGGCGTAGCCGTAGCCGGTCTCCTGCCTGCGAAAGGTGAGGCTCCAGACCCTGCCTTTGCAGGAGAGGGCGGCCAGGACTCGCCCGCTCCTGATTCGCTCCCCGAGCGGCTTGATGGAGTCCTTAAAGCGCGAGCAGAATCCGAAGTGGTTCTTCAGCCTGTCATGGGCCACCTTGTCGTCTTCGAGCTGGGCGAGCAGGTCTCTCTCTTCTTTCGTCGGGGTCTTCTCGGAAAGTCCCCACTCTTGGTCGGCGACCGACAGGCCGTTCAAATCTCCGACCGCCATGTCGAGCAACTCGCCGTCGGTGGCATCTTCCTTCTTAAGGCGCGCGCGCGTCTCACGGCTCAGCACCTTGCGGAGCCTGTCGTAGTGGTCGCCGCTTCCCTTCCTGTTGATGAGTCTCTTCAGGAAGACCACGGCCTTCTCTTCCCTTTTGAAGTCGTCCTTGTCGAGCTGGAGGCTGAGGACTTCGATCAGACACGAGTAGTGCCACTCCCGCTTCAACTCGGAGGGCGGCCCGGACGTCACACCCATGGCCGGCGGGCGCTCGCCCTCGCCCTTCTCCTCCAGAATCCGGCACAGCCTCTCGTGCTGCCCCTCATCCCGAATGTGGAAGGTGAAGTCCGAACCCGCTTGCTCCACCAGAAAGACGTGTCGGGCGCGCTTGTCGCCGCCCCCCTTGCTGCCTTCCAGGACGAGGAGCTCGGTCTTATGTGGAGTCACGGCGGATGACCTCCTGTGTGTGAGATGGCGCAGCGCCCGGAAGTGAAGACGCCACGGCTTGAGCGAGACAGACGGCGAGGGTTTTGCGAGTGTTGAAAAACTCGGTGAAGAGCGCGACCCTGTTTGAGTTCGTTAGAGGTTGATGAGGACCCGCGGAAGCCTGCACGGCGCCGGAAGGTCGTTGCCTTTACTTTGAAGGCTGGCATTATAGACCCCGCCCGTGACCTGTCAAGGGAAACTTGCCAGAAGAGGGGGCGGGGCGGATTATGACCGGGAAGTAGTTCTTGCAACCGAATCGACGCGAGGTGAGGAGCCGGTGGCTGACATCAACACCCCGGAGACGACGGACGTGGACGTCGAGGCCCTGATGGGTCTGATCCGGCGGCGGGTCTACGGCCTGCCAGACGCCAGGTACATCATGGGCGAGATCGAGCGGGCGAGGCTGAAGGCCGACGGCATCGTCACGGGCAGGTTCGCGTCGGCGGCGGGGCCGCAGGCCGACGGCAAGACTGATGGTGACGCACGGCCCCGACCCCGACGCTTGGGGTGGAAGGTCGAGGTGAAGGCGCGCGTCGCCACCCTCATCATGCGCGCCGTCAGGATGCACTTTCGCTACCAGGAGATTTTCAACAACTCGGTCGTCGGCGTGCTCCAGCTCATGGCCGAAGACCTGTACGCCTACGAAAGAAGGCTCGACGCGACGAACCGCCCCGGCGAAGACGGGCGCGCCCCCGCGGCGGTGTTCGACCGCGCGGCCTTCGAAGAGAGACTCCTTGACCCGCAACCCTTCGCCCGCCGCAGCCTGTCGCTCTTCCGCGAGCTGCTGCGCGAGGACGACGTCGCGCTCGAACTCTTCTGCGGCCGCGGCGAGCTGCTCGCGGCCTTCGCCGCAAGCGGCATCGAAGCCGTGGGGGTAGACCCCGACGCGTCGATGGTGAGCTTGTGTAAGGGGCGCGGGCTGTCGGCGATTCACGCGGACATCTTCGAACACCTGCGCGACTCGCAAGACGCTTCATACGGGGGCATCTTCGCGTGGAAGGTGGTCGAGCGGCTGACGAACGAACAGACCGCGGAGCTGCTGGGGCTGGTGAAAAGAAAGCTGAGGCACGGCGGCCTCTTCGTCGCGTCCGCGACGAACATCGACCACCTCCCGGCCTTGCGGAAGTTCTATCTCGACCCGACCCTCGTCCGCCCCGTCCCCGCGAGGCTGCTTGCGTTCATGTCAGAGCAGAGCGGCCTCGGCATCCACCGCTTCACATTCTCTAACGCCGACGGCGAGGAGATGTCCGAGCCCGCCCTCGCGCGCGAGGTCTACCCTTACGACGAGTACACGGTCTTGGCCGTGAGCGGCTGAGCGTGTGCGACGCGTTCAACCGACCTCGCGCAGCCGCCGGATGATCTTCTCGGCGCTGTGCCGCCAAGTCCAACGGCCCAACACCTCCGCAGAGGCCCGCGCGCCTTTGAGCCTCGCCTCCTCACGGTTCTCAAAGACGTGGCGCAGAAGCTGACGCAGGTGCTCGTAAGACGGCTCGGCCCAGTTGAAGCCCTCGTAGTAGGGGCACTTGGCCTCGGCGGGGACGAGTCCCTCGACGCGGAGCGGGTAAGCAACGCGGTCGTTCATAAAATCGGTCTGCGCGCTCCAGGCGGTGGCGATGACGGGCAGTCCGCAGGCCATCGCTTCGAGGACGGGCAGCCCCCAGCCCTCGCCGCGCGAGGGGAGCACGAAGCAGTCCGCCGAGCGGTAGAGCGCGCCGAGCTGGTGCGCCGGCACCACCTCGTTGATCGAGAAGACGACCCTCCCGCCCCCGTCCTTCAGCCCGAGCCGGCTCACCTGGCGCGGGACGTTGACCGAGGCGTCCTGGTTATAGACCTTGCAGACGAGGACGGCCTGCTCGCCCGCGCGGAACTCGTCGTTGAACGCGCGGAGCAGAACCTCGGGCGCCTTCCGCTCCCCCCACTCGAACGCGGAGAGGAAGGTGTAGACGCCGGGGACGGGATAGCCTTCGATGTTTGGGTTGAAGTAGGCCGGGTTCACGCCGAGGGGCATGACGTGGACGGGACTCTCGACGCCGCTCGCACGGAAGGTGTCGGCGTTGAAGGACGAGGGCGTCCAGACTTCGTCCATCAGGTTCGCGCGCCTCACCCACTCGCGCGGCAGCCCGTCCACCTCGAGCATGGTGTAGCCGATCTTGTACGAGCGGTAGTCCGTCCGGAAGCTGTCCCCCTGGCCGTAGGAGACGTGGACGCCCGAGGGGTTGACCCGCCGCCCGCGGATGACGTTGACCATGTATGAGGTCGACTGCTCCGGCTCTGGCCGCGCGAAGGCCGTGCCCGGCCCGTACAGGTATCGGTAGTTGACCCGAACCCCCTGCCGGTCGAGTTCGAGCACCAGCTCGCGCGAGCTGTTGGCGTAGCCGGTGGGGAAGTTGAGCAGGGAATGCCAGTTGACCTCCAGCGTGTAGCGCGAGGACTCAAGCGCCGCCTGCCACTTCCGCCTGAAGGTCTTCTGCGACTCAAGGAACAGGTGCTCGAAGGAGACCTTGTTGACCTTGGTCGAAGTGTTCTCGTGGTGGACGATTGTGGCCGAGCCGCAGCAGAAGACCTTGAATCCCTGGCTCCGGGCCTTGAGGCAGTAGTCGCTGTCCTCGAAGTAGCTGAAGTAGTCCTCGTCGAGCGGCCCGACCCGCTCGTAGACCTCGCGCTTGATGTAGGCGCACGCGAAGACGACCCCCTCGACCTCGGCGTCGGCGTTGAACTGGTTGACGTCCTTCTCGCCGGCCCCGAGCTGCTGCCCCCAGAAGGTCTCGATGGGCATGTACGTGCCCGCGTGCTGGAGCATCCCGTCGGGCCGGCGGAGCCTTGCGCCGACGATCCCGACCTCGGGCGCGCCGTAGGCCGTGGCCTGAAGCCTTGAGAGCCAGTCGGGCTGGACGATCTCCGTGTCGTTGTTCAGGAGGACGAAGTCGGAGTCGCCGACCGATTCGGCCAGAGCCCGGTTGTTGCCCCTCACGAAGCCGAGGTTCTCGCGGTTCTCGAGCAGGCGCAGCCACGGGAGCGACCTCAGGTATTCGACCGTGCCGTCTGTGCTACCATTGTCCACCACGACGACTTCGTAATCGTTGAAGGCCGTCCGCCCGCGCAGCGTCTCGAGGCAGCGCTTCGTGTAGGCCAGCCCGTTCCAGGTGAGGATGATGATGGTTACCTTGTTCCCGCCCAACTGCCCTCCCGGCGCGCCGGCGCGCGCTCTGTAACGACGGCGAACGATGTCTGCCCGCAAGCGAGCGCTGCTGGTCGTCCACCGCTTCTGGCCGCACCCGGGCGGCTCCGAGCGCCTATTCTACAACGTGGCGAGGCGGCTGGCGGACAGGGGCCTTGAGGTGACGGTCTTCACCACCGACGCGTGGCACCCCGAATCCTTCCACAGTCCACATAAGCAGCGGCTGCGGGCGGGACTCGAAACGCACGAGGGTTTGACGATACGGCGGTTCGCGCTCAGGAACATCCCGCTTCAGTTCAAGGTGCTGCGGGCCGTGAGCTGGTTGCCGTTTGAGATAGTCAGGTTACTCTCGGGCAGCCCTTACGTCTTCGTCCCCCAATATCTCGAAGAGGTCTTCCGCAACCGCCCCGAGTTCGACATCGTCATCGCGGGCGTGCTGCCGTACACGCACCTCATCTACCCGGCGGCGTGGCTCGCAAGGCTTCACCGAGTCCCCTGGGTCTGCGTGCCGCTGGTGCACACGGGCGTCGCGGGCGGCGGGCCGTCGCCCGGCTACCTGACGGGGCCGCAGCTGAGACTGTTGAAGGGGGCGGACGCCATCGTCACGGCCACCGAGGCCGAGAGCCGCGCCCTCGCGGCCCGCGGCCTCGACCCTTCGAAGATTCACCGCGTCGGCGTCGGCATCGACCCGCGGGAGTTCGCGGGGGGCGAGGCGGGGCGCTTCAGAGAGCGTTTTCACCTCGACGGCCAGTTGGTCTTGCAGGTCTCGACGCTCTCGCGCGCCAAGGGCGCCACCGACCTCGTGGAGGCGATGAAACTCCTGTGGGCCGCGGGCGGTGACGCGCGCCTCGTCCTCATCGGGCCTTCGATGGGAGACTTCGAGAGAGACCTCGCGTCCCAGCCCGAGCACGTCCGCGAGCGCATCCTCTACCTCGGCATGACCGACGAGGCGACCAAGAAGGACGCGTACGCGGCTTGCGACGTGTTCGTGATGGCGTCGAGCGCGGACTCGTTCGGCACCGTCTACCTGGAGGCGTGGCTCTACGGCAAGCCCGTCGTCGGCGCGGACGCGGGCGGCGTCCCCGACGTGGTGTCGCGCGGGCGCGACGGCCTCCTCGTCAGGTTCGGCCGCCACGCCGAGCTGGCCGGGGCCGTCTCCGAGTTGCTGGCCGACGCGGGACTGCGCCGCAGGCTGGGCGAGGCGGGGCGGCGGAAGGTGCTGGACGAGTACACCTGGGACGGGGTCTTCGGCCGCCTCGCGCGCGTGATCGACCCGCTGCTCGCACGCGACGGCGACCGCTCACCTGACCAGCATCGCGAGCCCGATGAACGCGAAGAGCAGGCGGTAACGTCGCTGCATCCACAAAGCGGTCTCGAACCCCAGCCCGCGCCGGAGCGCCCGCAGAGACCACGCGACGTGCAAGGCCCACACGAGCGCGCTCAGGAGCAGCAGCCTCGGCAGGATGCCGACCTCGGCCAAGCCGGCGATTAACGCGTAGGCGACCGTAAAGATGCACAGGCTCGCGAGGAACGCCCGCCGACAGCCGAACACCACGGCGCTGGTGCGAATCCCGTTGAGGAGGTCGCCCTCGTAGTCGCGCACCTCCTGGTTGAGGTGGCCGGCGGCAAACACCAGGCCGAAGAAGAGGCTGATGACGAGGCCGCTCGCGTCCAGGTCGCGGGTGAGAGTGTAGCCGAGCAGGAAGTGCAACATGCCCCCGAGCAGGTGGTTGAGCGACGCCACGACGGGCGTGTTCTTGCCGAACCTCGGCGAACACGAGTAGAGCAGGCTGAGGGCCGCGATGGCGGCCCCGAGCAGGATGGCCGGGCCGCCTACGGCGGCGAAGGCGACGTTCGCGAGGATGAGGAGGGCGACCGCGACCCGCGCGACCTGACGCACGCTGATGCCCCGCCGGGAGAAGACGTGCGTCGCCCGCCGCGGGTCGAGAACGTCGCTGCTGTGCCCGGCCCAGTCGTTGAAGACGAAGACGTGGGCCGTGAGCGCGACGCTGCCCGCGAGTAGTAACCCCGGCCGGAGCAGGCCGCACCGTTCGAGGCTGAAGCCGCCGAGGAAACCCCCGAGAATCGGGGAGGCTTGGAGCGCGAGCACCTCCAGCGCCCGCGTGGACGCGAAGTGTCGCATGACTCGCGCGTAATGCCGTAAAGGCTTTTGAGAAATCATGACGTTGGTCGGTGAAGCCCTCCGGCTTCGACACCGGATGCTTCGTACAGCCGGAGCCACAGCGCGTAACCAAAATCCTCAGACCAGTAGAACCGTTTGACGGACGCGCTCAGGTCGTTGTGGTAGATCAGCGGCGGCGTGCGGCGGAGCTGTGCGAAGTCTTCGCCGCCGAGGCGCGCGAGCAGGCCGCGAATCGCCTGCCGCGCGTCCGCGTCCCGCGGCGACGCCGTCGTTTGGACGAGCAGGCGCACCGCCTCGCCCCAGACCTCCTGCCCCGCGACCGGAAGCACCAGCCGCTCCGCCGGCAGCGGAACCGCGCAGCCGAGCCGCCGCAACTCGGCGCTGCGGAGGTACGGCACCAGCGGGGCCTTGGCGTAGTAAACCCAGATGTCCTCGTCCCCGAACGAACCCCGGAGCGCGCCGCAAAGGTTCCGCGCGGCGGGCGGGTCAAGTTCGCGCAGCATCAGGTACACGTGCATCTGGATGGTGCCGTCCGCCGGGTCTGGGTCGCGCCCGGGGTCTATGCACTGATACTCCTCCCGCGGGGCGAGCCAGGTGCGGTATAGGCCCCTCGCGTCGCGGTAGCGAGCGAGCTGCTCCAGCATGCTTTGCCGTCTCGGGTCGACGACGCCGCGGCCGGCGATTCTCCAGACTAAAGAGGTGTCGTCGGCGTCCGGGGTGATGACACACCCCAGCGTGCCGATGGCGGGGCTGTTGGGCAGCCCATGGTAGCGTACTAATCCGTCGCCCTCAATCTGGGTCGCGAGATGTCGGCGTGCGCGCTCCAACACGTCTTCGAGACTTCGCCGCCGCGCGACCGGCGTGAGCAAATCCACGAGCATCGAAGTCAGGTAGGTGTTCATCTCCCTTTGCGGAGCTTCGTAACGAAGTCCCGTCGTGTGCGAGGTGAGCCAGAACCCTTCCCCGCTCTGATGTTCCCGCAAGAGCGACGCCGCGCGCTCTGCCAACGCATCGAGGTCGGCCGCCGACGCCGCCTGCTGCGGCAGCGCGGCGGTCTCTTGTGCATTCACGGCTACGCGCTGTTCACGGACGACGCGGATGTCGCCTCTCGTCCCGATGCGGACGGCGAGCTGAAGCACGTGCTCGCCCGTCGAGACGCCCAGCGTGTTGGCGACGACGCGCCAGCCCGAGGGCGCTTCGGTGTGCGTCACTGCGTTGACGTCCGTACGCGGCAGGAAGTCCGTGGTCGAGCCGACCACGACCCCGTCTATCAACGCCAGCAGTTCGGACGGCCTGTTCTTGCAGGCGAGCGCCCACCCTTCGAGCACGGCCCCGGTCTCCAGTTGGGGCACCTCCCCGGCGCCCTGAAGCACCGTCCGCCCGACACGGTCGAGTGAGGCCACGGCATCGCACTGAAGCCGGCCGCGCACGAATGGGTTACTCAATTCGGTGAGGAACGGAACGTTGTGAATGTCCCAGGCGCCGCGCATGGACGCCGAGTTCTTGGCGTAGATGAGTTCGTCACTCGCCGTCGTATACCAGAAGGCCCCGATGAACTGCACGACGACCGACGCCGCCATCGCCAGGACGAGCAGCACGCGCGCACGCGGGCGCAGGACGAGCGGGGCGGGCGCGAGCATCCACACCAAGATCGGCAGAAGGTCGGTCAGGTAGCGCGGCCCCCAGGACACACCCGCGCGCCAGTCCGTCTGCGAGTAGATTAAGAGCTGTGCGGCGGCGGCCAGACTGAGCGCCGCGGCGAGACCTCTCGTGCCCGGCGTGCGCAGGCGCTGCATCAGCCCCGCGGGGACGAAGACGAGGAACGGCGTAAAGACGAGCAGGCCGCGCGTCGGGCTGACCAGCAACCCGAACAACCCCGACCAGTCCCTTCGGAAGAAGACTTCATCGGGTGCCTTGCCGAGTGCGTACCCGCCGGCATAGTGGCCGATGAAGTGGAGGTTGTAATACAGGAGTGCCGCCAAAGGGACGGCCGCGCCGGCGAGAAGCCACAGGGCGTTGCGCCTGCTGCCCCAGACGGCGGAGAGTACGAACGCGCCGGCCAACAGCGCGTCCGGCGGGCGGTTCGCCGCCACGAGTACACAGACGGCGCCGAGCAGCGCCGTGCGCGCCGGCGAGGCGCGGGCGACGGCCAGCAGCAACGCCAGTGCGAGCAGGAGTTCCGCAGTCCCGTGCTGCCAGAGGGCCTGGCTGGAGATCATCCACGTGTTGGTTCCGAAGGCGAAGGCCGCGGCGAGCGGGAGGCTCCAACGTGTGCCCTCGCGGCGCAGCACCAGGAACATCAGGACGCACGCGACCGAGGCCAGCAAAGACGCCGAGAGCTTCTCCATCAGTTCCGCCACACGGTCGACCTGCGGCTGCTCCCAGCCGTGCGCGTCGAGCCAGATGACGGCGGGGACGTAGAGCGGGGCCACGAGCAGCGGCGTCACCACGGGGTACAGAGAGGCGAGTCGATTATGGCGTGTGCGAACTATCCAGTAGGTCGTCGGCTCGAAGTAGGTGACCTGACCGTCGGCGTAGGCAGGCCGCGCCCCGGGCGCGATCATCGAATGGCCGTGCGCCACCAGGCGCGCGTCCGCGTCGAGGGCGAGCGTGCCGTCGTGCCAGAGGATCAGCGGCTGATACCGCGCGGGGAGCGTGTCGCCCGCGCCGATCTGCCGCAGGTTCGCGTTGTAGACTAAGAAACAGAACAGGCCCAGGAGGAGCGGCGCCGTCAAAGGTCGGAGGTAAAAGCGGAGCGCCCCTTTGGAGAATGGTGAAATGCGAGCGGTCATGTTTAATCGCTTGATGGTCAGGTGCGGTCTCGCGCTGCAACGGCTTTGAATAATCTGAGACAGTGTACCGCAGGCGCGTCGCGAGCATGCTTTCACACACCTTGAAATGAATCGACTGCTCTGTTTGTGCGTCGCGCCGCATTCGGTATAATCACCGCCCCAAGCTCCGTAGAAATCGTGGAGGCAGTCACCATCGTTCCGCATCGGCAAGGCGCGGCCGTACCAGGTCAGGAAGTAGTTACCTCGCGCGGGCGCGTCCGGGCCGAGCGCCCTCTGCCCGAAGAGCCTCTGATTAAAATCCGGCCGGAGCGGGCGCCGATCTCGTCGGAGTTGAGGGAGGTGTGGGCGCACCGCGAGCTGCTCTACTTCCTCATCTGGCGCGACCTCAAGGTGCGCTACAAGCAGACCGCGCTCGGCCCGGCGTGGGTCGTCTTACAGCCGCTGCTGATGGCGCTCGTCTTCACGGTCTTCATGGGCTGGCTGGCCCGCGTCCCCTCCGACGGCGTGCCCTACCCGCTCTTCGCTTACGCCGGGCTGGTGCCGTGGACTTTCTTCTCCAGCGCCGTCGCGACCGCCGGCAACGGCCTCGTCCCCAACGCCCAGATGTTGACGAAGGTCTTCTTCCCCAGGATGCTGATTCACCTGGCGCTGACCGGGGTGCGGCTGACCGACCTCCTCGTCTCGTTCGTCGTGCTGCTACTGCTGATGCTCGGCTACGGCGTCGGGGTGGGCCGGGGCATTCTGCTGCTGCCCGTGCTGGTCTTGCAGGCGACGCTGCTCGCGGTCGGCGTCGCCCTGTGGTTCTCGGCCCGGATCGTCAGGCGCCGCGACTACGCCACGCTGCTGCCGGTGCTGCTCCAGGCGTGGATGTTCGCCTCGCCGGTCATCTACCCCTCGAGGCTCGTGCCCGAGAGGTGGCGACTGCTCTACTCGCTCAACCCCCTGGCCGGGGTGATCGAGGGGTTCCGCTCGGCGCTGTTCGGGCTCCCGCTCGACTGGGCGGGCATGGCCGTGTCCGGCGTGGTCACGCTGCTGCTCCTCGCCTACTCGGTGCGCTCTTTCCTGCGCGCGGACGAGAACCTGGTGGACATCATCTGAGGGCTGATGAGGCCAATCGTCCAGGTCAGAAGTCTGAGTAAGAGCTACCGGCTCGGCCGGGCCGCGCAAGGCGGCCGGCAGAGGCCGGGGCGGGACGCGTTCATCTGGGCGCTGCGCGAGGTGAGCTTCGAAGTGCTCCCGGGCGAGGTCGTCGGCATCGTCGGCCGCAACGGCGCGGGCAAGAGCACCCTGCTCAAAATCCTCTCGCGCATCGTCAGGCCGACCGAAGGCGAGGTGGACATCTACGGCCGGCTGGGGAGCCTGCTCGAAATCGGCATGGGCTTTCACCCCGACCTGACCGGCCGCGAGAACGTCTACCTCAACGGCGCGATCATCGGGATGAGCCGGGGCGAGATCAGGCGCAAGTTCGACGAGATCGTCGCCTTCTCCGAGCTGGAGGAGTTTCTGGACACGCCGGTCAAACACTACTCGTCGGGGATGTACCTGCGGCTGGCCTTCTCGGTCGCCGCGCACTTCGAGCCGGAGGTTCTCGTCCTCGACGAAGTGCTGGCCGTCGGCGACGCCGCCTTTCAACAGAAGTGCTACCGCAAGATGCAGGACGTGATCCAGGAGGGGCGAACCATCTTCTTCGTGAGCCACGACCCTTCGTCAGTCACACGCCTGTGCGGGCGCGCCCTGCTCATCGAGTCGGGACGCCTGAAGGACGACGGCCCGGCCGAGACGGTCGTCAGGCGTTACCTCGACGGCGTCAATTCCGAAGTGTCCAGCGTATGACTGAGCTGCCGCCACCCGCCACGACGCGACGCGCGGGCCGCGTCCTCGTCCTCATCCTCGCCTACAACGCCGAGCGCCACATCTGCGGCGTCCTCGAACGCATCCCCCTCGAACTCCTGAACACGGACGAGGTTCACTTCCTCGTGCTCGACGACGCCTCGGGCGACGCGGGCGTCGAGGCCGCGCTCGGCTGGGTCGCGGAGCACGACGTGACGAACGTCACCGTGCTGCGCAACGGCGTCAACCAGGGCTATGGGGGGAATCAGAAGCTCGGGTTCCGGCTGGCCGTCGACTGCGCGTTCGACTTCGCCGTCCTGCTCCACGGGGACGGCCAGTACTCGCCGACGCTGCTCCCGGACGTGATCGAGGTCTGGCGGCGGACGGGGGCCGACGTCGTCCTGGGGACGCGGATGTGGTCGGCCGCCTCGGCGCGGCGGGGCGGGATGCCGGCCTACAAGATCGTCGGGAACCGAATCCTGACGCGACTCCAGAACCTCCTGACGGGAGAAAGCCTCTCGGAGTACCACACGGGCTTGCGCGGCTACGCGACGGCCTTCCTGCGGAGAGTCCCCTTCGAGATCAACACGAACGACTTTCACTTCGACACGGAGATTCTGCTCCAGGCCTTCCACGCCCGCGCCCGTGTGGCCGAGATGAACATCCCGACCCACTACGGCGACGAGCACTGTTACGTCAACGGTCTGAAGTACGCCTACGACGTCCTCAAGGCGACGCTCCAGTTCCGCCTGCAACAGAAGGGCATGTTCTGCTCTTTGAAGTACCGGAATCCCGACCGGACTTCTTACGCGGACAAGACGGGCATGGCCTACTCTTCGCACCGGATGGCGTTGGACTTGATTCGAAAGGTCAACCCGCGCAAGGTGCTCGACGTGGGCTGCGGCGCGGGCTTCGTCGCGCGCGAGTGTGAGAAGGCGGGGGCGCGCGTGACGGGCCTCGACCAGTCGCCGCCGCCGCCGGACGCGATGAGCGCGTTCATCAGCGCGCGGCTGGACGAGGACGAGTGCCCGGTCAACCTCTCCGACTTCGACCTCGTGCTGCTGCTCGACGTCATCGAGCATCTGAACGAGCCGGAGCAGTTCCTGCTCAAGCTGCGCGAGTCGTACCAGAGCCGCCGCGCCGCGGGCGCCGTGCCGCCGCCGGTCATCCTCTCCACCCCGAACGTCGCCTTCGTGACCGTCCGGCTCAACCTCCTCCTCGGCAAGTTCACCTACGCCGAGCGCGGCATCCTCGACATCACGCACAGGCGTCTGTTCACGCGCGGCTCGCTCGTGAGGATGTTGGAGGACTGCGGCTATCAGATCGAGAAGGTGCTCCCCGTCCCCGTCCCTTTCGACGCCGTCTTCGGGGGGCGGCTCGGCCCGCCGCTCACGCTCCTGAGCCGACTCCTCTGCGCGGTCTGGCCCCGCCTGTTCGCCTTCCAGTTCATCGTGCTCTGCCGCCCGCGGCCCGGCGCGCGCCAGCTCCTGACCGAGAGCGAACAACTCCTGATTGCCGAAGAGGATTTTTACAGCGTGCTGCGGCCGCACGTCGTTGACCAGGCGGCCCGCACAGGCGACACGGCCGTCAATTGACGAGGATCGGCAGTCTGACTTCGCCGCCGCCGACGTCACAGAACCACGCCACCCTCTCCTGCACTAAAGTCAGAACGAGTGTGTAGTGGCCGTCGCTCGACGGCGCCACGACCGGCACCCACAGCTCTTCCGTCTCGCCCGGACGAACGTCGCGCGGGAAGAAAGCCCTTGCCCCTTCCGCGGCCAGGGCCTGCTCGCCGACGAGCCAGCGGGACGAGGCCGTGACTCTGTATTCTCCTATCTCACCGCCGTCGGCCGACCACACGCCGTCGGACGTATTCGTCACCCTGATCTTGACGCGCGCCGACTCGCCCGGCCTTAAAACCTTCGGCGCGTCTTCGGCCGTGACTGAGGACGCGAAGTGAGGGAGCGGGCCTAACTCGGCCCTCCCGAGACTCTGCCCCGAAGGGCTCACGTAGACCGCGTACTTGTCGACGAGATACCTCGTGTAAGGGATTTGGTAGTCGCGCAGGCGCTCGCCGAAGGCCAGGTCATGACGCGAGGACGCGTCGAAGATGTAGGCCGCGGTCGGCAGGGCGCGCACGGCGCGGGTCATTTCGGGGTTGCGCTCCCAGATGCTGATGGAGGCGACCGTGACCTCTTCGCGGCTCAGGAGGGTGGCCTTGTACGCCGTCCAATAGTCCCCGAACGCGCCGCGCACCCCTTCACGTCTCAGCAGGTCTAAAACGTCTTCGAGCGGTTCGTGCTTTCGCACCAGCCGCAAGTTCCCGGTCAGGTAGTTCTGACCCACCAACCAGGCGGCGGACTTCGAGAGGCCGAAGGCGATGACCAGGCAGGAGAGCAGGAGCGCGCACGTACGGGAACGGCCCCCGATGCTTACGACCATCCCGCCCGCCAGCACTGTGAACGACGTGAGGCTCGGCAGCAGGTAACGGTGCGAAAGCGTGTCCTGCGGGTTCGGGCTCAGGATGAAGAGCAGCACGTCGACGACCGGGAGCAGCACGAGGGACGCGGGCACTAAACGTCCCCCGCGTCCTTCATGTCTGAGCACGGAGCGGACGCCCCACAACCACGCGGCGGCGAAGAAGCCGAGATAACCGACCTCCGCCAGGAGGGGGAAGCTCGGCCCCGACCGACTCAACAGTTCGGGCACGCCGAACGGGTTGACGCCGAAGAGGGCCGGGATGCAGCGGCGCACCAACAACTCGACGTTGGCGCCGATCACCCCCGGCGTCGCGAGCCTGTACGCGGGCTGCTTGTTCGCCGCCGCCCCGCCCAGGCGGGCGATGATTGTCGGCGCCCAGCCCGCGGCGAAGCTCACCGCGAAGGCGAGCAGTGCTTTGAAGACTCTCCCGGCCCCGGACGACTTCAGGAGGCGCCCCGCGCGGTCGCGCCCCGCGGGCGTCGCGAGTTCCCACGCGGCGGCGAGGGCGAGCGCGGCGGCGAACGTCGCCACGTAGACGAGATAGAGTTGGTAGATGTAGAGGCCGAAACCGAGCAGCCACCCGAAGACCGCCGCCCTCGCGACGGAAGGCCGCCGTGCGAGGCGCAGGGCGTAGAGCGCGGTGACGGTGCCCCACCCGACGACGAGGCAGTAGCCGCCGCTCGCCAGAGTGCTCCACACGATGAGCATCGGCGAGAAGGCGGACAGGAACGCGGCCGCCGCGAGCCCCGCGCCCGCCCCGTAGAGGCGTCGGCCCAGCAGAAAGACCGAGACTTGCAGGATGAGGAACCCGACGAGGGCCGACAGCTTGAAGGCCAAAGGCTCGTAGCCGAGGAGGGCGACGAACGGGACTGAGAAGAGGCCCTCGACGATGCCGTAGTAGGTCGTATCCCAGTTGAAGAGGGAGAACTCGCGCCCCTCCAGCATGTGCTTCACGACGAGCGCGTTCACCGCCTCGTCGGAGTTGAGGTCGAACGCCGAGTTGTAGAGCGCCGGGACGCGCAGCAGGATGCCGAGCGCGATTGCGGCCAGCAGGAGCGCGACCCGGCCGCGGCCTAAGCCTGGAAGCCGGGGCGCGACGCCGGACGTCTCTTCACCGCTGCCGGTCTGCATCTCCCGAGTGGCCGTGTCGTCAGACTCCACGCCGAACCAGAATCCCTCTTACAGCGAGGCCATCATACCCCAGGAAGTATTCTCCCGAAGCGGGACAGATACCGCCGGTTCGATTCCCTTCCTAGAGCACTGGGAAGTCGTCGGCGAGGTTTTCGCGGCGGGAGATGGGACGCTGGAGGCCGCCGGTGAGGGCGGCGACGCTCTGGGTGACGAAGCGGTGCAGCTCGGAGACGGTGATGAGCCCGTCCGCGTTGCGGTCGGCCGTGCCTTCGCGGAGCCCCTGGATGACGGTGGAGGTGAAGACGCCGTTCTTCAGCTCGCCGAACTCGCGCGCGTACTCGGCCGCGCCCGCGGCGGCGATGACGTACGCGCCCGAATCCCGACGAAGGTCTGCGAACAGGTCGGGGAGCCTCTCCAGTAAGTTGACGCGGCCGTCCCTCTGCGCGCCCTTGGGCCGGGGCGCGAGGGAGAAGTGCCGGAAGGAGCGCACCTCGTGCACGTCGGGGCCGAGGGCCGTGCGTTCGGTCGGGGCGGGCAGTTCCTCCGGCTCGCCGGAGTGGCACGTGTCGAGGAGGATGAGACGCCTCCGCGCGGGGATGCCGTCGAGCAGCCCCTGTATCTCCTCGTACGAGACCGCCGTGTCCGCGAGCGACTCGGGGTCGAAGTCGGTGGGCAGGAAGAAGTAGTCCGCGCCTTCGAGCGTGCCGTGGCCGGCGAAGAGGATGACGACGTGGTCGTCCACCCGCGTCCGCTCAAGGAAGGCGCGGCCTTCGAGAATGGCTCCGCGCGTCGCGCGCTCGTCCGCGAGCACAAGACTCTCGACGTTGCCGAAGCGGCGCTGCAAGCGCTTCAGCTCGGCTTCGAGGTCGCGCGCGTCCTTGGCGGCGTACTCAAGGTCGTACGAAGGCCGCGCGTAGCGCGAGACGCCGACGGTCATGACGTAGAGGTTCGGCTTCCGCTCCGGGTCGACGTAGACGACGCGGAACGTCTCCCGGCGCGACTCGACGCCGCCCGCGTCCGCGGCGCAGAGCTGCACCTTGTTGTCGCCCGAAGCGAGTTCCACTTCGACGTCCAACTCGCCGCCGGAGCCGAGGTCGCTCAAGTCGACGCCCGCGCGCCCGCGGACGGGCACGTCGTTGCAGTAGACGTGCAGCCTGTCCAGAGGCCGCCGCGGCGAGTGGAGCGCGACCCGGAGTTTGATGTGCCGCTCTGCGGAGACGCCGACGGGCGGCGGCGTGAGGAACTCGACCCGCGGCGGCTCGAAGCCCTCCAACTCCGAAGGGTCGGAGGCCGCGAACCCGAGCTGCTTCATGCGCCGCTCGTGCGCCTGCGCGTAGGCCGCGACGAGGTCGTCCGCGGCGAAGCCGAGTCGCGAGAGGACGCGGTCGGGGCGGTTGAGTTGCAGGTCGAACTGTTCGAAGGGAAAGATGCGCCCGTCGAGCCGGAACATGACCGAGCGCAGCCCGGCCTTCGTCGCGCTGTAGAAGCCTTCGTCGGTGACCGCGACGTAGTCCTCTTCGTTCAGTGAAATCAGAGTGGCCGCCAGCTTCCCGCTCGCAGTGTCCCAGAGGCGTAGGGCCGAGTCGAGTCCGATGCTGGCGACGAAACGGCCGTCGGAAGTGAAGGCGACGCCGGTCACGTCGCCCGCGTGCGCCTCGACCTTGAAGCGCTCTTCCCCTCCCTCCACGTCCCAGAGGACGAGCTTGCCGTCCGCGCCGCCGGTCGCGATAGCATCGCCGTCGGGGCCGAAGGCGATGGCCCGGACTTCTCCGGCGTGGCCTTGCAGGTTGCGCGCGAAGCCGACCGCGGGGTTTAAGAGACTCACCACCCCGCGGGTGTTCGAGCCCATCCACTTGTTGTAGCCCGCGGCTATCGCGAGCGTTCCGTCGGCGCCGAAGGCGAGGGCGCCGAGGGGGAGCGTGTCCTTCATGACGGAGCTTTGTTCGGAACGTGTCGGGCGCCAGATGAAGAGCTGATCGAACGTGCCCACGAAGCACTCTTTTCCGTAAGGGGCTGTGGCGACCGCCAAGACCTCAGTGTCGGGGAAGGAGGCCGTCGCGAGCACCTCGCCCGAGTCCGTCTCCACCGACGCGACGAGGTTCCTCTGGGCGACGACCAGCCACGTGCCGTCCCACGAGAAGGCGAGCGCTCTGACGCCGCCCTCGAACGGCACCTCGCGAACGAGAGAGCCGTCCGCGACCCGCCAGAAGTTCACGCCGTCGTCCCCGGCCGTCGCGAGGAGTTCGCCGTAGGGGTGGAAGGCGATGACCTCGATGGACGAGCGGTGCGCTTTGACGGTCTTCGGCCCGCCGCCGCTCCGCAAGTCCCAGAGGCGCACGAGGCCGTCGGGCGCCGCGCTCGCGATGACGGGAAGCAGAGGGTCGGCCGCGAGCGCGAACTGCCGCTGCATATTGCCGCTGGTCTGCGGCAGTTCGAGCTGCGTGCCGAGCCTGCGTATGACTCGGCCCGTCTCGCGGTCTATCAACTCCAAGTGTCTGCCGTCGGCGCGCGCGAGCAGGCGGCGGTCGGGGCTCAGGCGGCGTGCCTTCACCGCGATCTCCTCAAGCTTCTTTCGGGCGCCCACGTCCCACACGCTGAAGCCCTCCGACCCGGCGACGAGCAGTGTGCCGTCCGCGCGCGTCGACAGGTCGTAGACGTTGCCCCCGACGGGCAGACGATCCGTCTCTTCCCTTAACGCCAGGTCGAACAGCCCGACCTCCCCGGGGCGCCCGATGAGAAGCGTCCGGCCGTCACGCCAGACCGCGACGGGCACGGGGCTCGACACGTCTTCCGCCTCGGGCCCCTCCTCCTCCGACAACGAAAGGAGTTCGTTCCCCGTCGCGACCTCATGCACGCCGATGCGATAGTCGTCGCTGTACCCCGAGACGACGACGACCGATTCGTCCGGGCTGAAGGCGATGCCGTGGACGCCCTGCGCCACCTCGAACCTTCGGGAGAGCGCGCCCGAGGCCGTCTCCCAGATGCAGACGGGCGTGGGGCGCTTTCCGACGGCCATGCCGCCCGCCGCGACGTAGCGCCCCGAAGGGCTGAACGCGACGCAGTTCACGCCCATGTGCGCGTTCGACACCTCCCTTTCGAGCGTGTGCAGGCAGCGGCGCGTCTCCGTCTCCCAGAGGCGGACGGTGTGATCCCAGCCGCAGCTCGCGAGGAGCCGGCCGTCGGGGCTGAAACGGACTTTGTAGAGCGGCCCCGTGTGCCCGCGCAGCACGGCGGCCTCGCAGCCCGCGGCCACGTCCCAGAGGCGGACGGACTCGTCCGCGCCGCACGTGGCGAGCAGGCGGCCGTCGGGCGAGAAGGCGAGGTCGTTGATGGGGAGGTAGTGTCCCGACTGGACGATGGTCTCGATCTTCATGGCGGTGCGGGGGCGTTCGGCGCGCGCTCTTCACTTGCCCGATGGGAGGCAGAGGTCGTTGAGCGCGTCGGGGGTGAACCACAGCTCGAAGTGACGATCCCGGATGCCCTTCGATTCCTCGTGGCCCGGGACGAACGTGGGCGTCACGTCCACGCAGACTTTCTTCAGCCTGAGGGCGATCTGGCCGGCGAGATCGACCTCGTCCACGTTTTTGTGAAAGTACCTCACCTGCGAGCCCCGCAGGTTGCGCGGCCCGACGTTCTCGATGCTCGGCACGACGGCCTTGCGGTCTCCCAGCTTCTCGCGCGAGAGCCAAGCCCGCAAGTCGCCGGCCGCCGCGGCCTGCTCCTCGCCCGGAATCTGGATGTAGATGCGCGGGTTCGGCTGCACGTCTGCCCCGGCGGTCTTCATCAGCGCCAGCTGCGTGCAGTCTATCTTGAGCTTCTGCTTGATCAGCTCCGCGTCCTGCCGCAGCTTTGCCTCCACGTTCCCGCAGACGAACTTGGGCACCGAGTCGCGTATGAGCCTCAGCTTGTCCTCGGCGGTATCATCAGCCTTGTTGGCGTTCGCCAACTGCTCCTCCGCGATGTTCGCGCTCTCCTGAATCCTGTTCGCGTTGTTCTGCGCCGCCTTCACCTCGTCGTGCGCCTCCTTGGTAGCGCTGACCACTTCCTCCTCCGCCACCTTGCGGTGGAGCAGGTAGCCGCCGGTGAGGACGAAGAGGAGGATGATGAGCCCTATGAACAGGAGGACGCTCAGGGCGATGAGCGCCTTCCGGCGCTCGGCGCGCACCTCCTCCTTGCGGGCGCGCCAGGCGAGCATCGCCACCGCGAGGCGGTCGTGGTGCGCCTCGTAGGCGGTGTGCGCCCCCTTCAAGGTCTTCTTGTCGATGCGCCGCATGACGCGGTACTTCGCGTCGGCGAGTTTCTCGAGCAGCGCCCCGATCTCTTCGGCCGGGTGGTGCGTGAAGTCGTGCAGCTCGTCCGCGGTGAGCGCGTACTTCGTTCCGCTCTGCGTGACGAGGTAGTGGAAGCAGTCGGCGGCGATGTCGCGCTCCTGCGACGTGAAGTTCCGCAGCACCTTGTCGAGGTGCTGCTGGACGACGGCCTGCGCGCCGCCCAAGTCCGTCAGCGTCTTCAGGCGCAGCGAGCGCGGCGCCCCGTCGCCCCACTTCCAGAGCGCGCTCTCCTCTTCCCACAGGCGCGACATCACGAGCTGCATGTACGGGGCGTCCACGCCGTCCGTGACCGAGACGGAAGGCGCCGCGGCGCGCGCCGCGGCCGGGGGCGCCGGCGTCGGCGCGGCCGCGCCCTTCGCCACGCCGGCGACGCCGATGTTGTCGATGCTGACCTGCTCCAACACGGCCTCGACGAGCCCCTCTTCGGGCGTCACATTCTCGGGCGCGGGCTGCGTCTCGTTGTAGGCGGAGACGGCCTTCTCGATGGCCTGCCGCCCGCGCGCGCGGGTCAGCGGCGCGACGTGCAGGCGGTTCTCCAGGAGCGACGGCAGGCGGCCCTGGAAGCGGTCGAGCAGGTGGAGCGAGTCGTCGCGCATCGAGATCATGAAGCGCGCGCGCAGGTCGGGCGCGTTGACGGCCAGCGGCAGCTCGTGCGCGAAGGTGCCGGGGCCTTGCTCGTCGCCGTGGTAGAGGAAGAACTCCTCGAACTGGTCGAGGATGATGAGCAGCTCCAGGCCGTACCTCTGAGACCACGCGAGCAGCATCTTGGTCAGGTCGCTCGCCACCGGGATCGGCGCGAGCGTCTCGACCGCGAGCGCGTGCCTGATGCCCTCCTGGAGGCTCTCGTTCAACTGCACGAACGGGTCGCCGGCCCAGACGTTGAGGTAGACGACGGCGAAGCTCGGGGTGCCGAAGTCGTTCAGCTCCTGCTCGCCGAGCGCGCGCAGCGAGGCGACGGCGCCCGCGCGCAGGACGGAACTCTTGCCCACCCCGCTCGCGCCGTAGACGACCGTCAGGCGCGCCGCGCGCAGGTTGGTCATGATGGCCCTGACCTCGTCGTCGCGCCCCGCGAGCAGCTTCCAGTCCTCCTCGGCCAGGGGCACCAGCCCGACGAAGGGCTTGCGGGCGACGGCCACCTCCCCCGCGACCGAGGCGGTGCTCATGACGTTGGCGGCCGGGCCGGCGATGCCGGTCGTCTGCGTCGCGTTCATGCTCGACCTCCCAGCGGCTGAGACTCGGGCAGGAGGCTCAGGCAGCTCTTGCCGAGGCCGTCGAGGTACTCGGCCAGCCCCTGCTCGATGACCCGCACCTTGCACGCCCCCCAGTACTTCTTCTCGATGTCGCCCGGCCGATCCAGCACCGCCCAGGAGGCGTAGTGCGCCTGGTGGTCTTCCCAGATGCGGTAGAGCAGCGCGCGCAGGCTCCACTCGCGGACGTTGCAGCCGAGGAAGAGGTGGCTGCTGTTGCGCAGCTTCGTGAGGAGCTGCGACGGGAGGATGCCGGCCAGCTCGCGCTTCGAGAGCAGGTCGAGGTACTGATCCTCGGTGATGGCGAAGGGCGGCTTCGCGGCCTCGCCGACGGTGCCGGGGATTTTGAGGATGACGGGCGACTGGTCGTAGAGGCCGGCGTAGTTGTTGGCGATGTCGATGACGACCTGCGACTGCTTCACGGGCTCGCCCGCGTCCGGGGCGGGCTTCGCGTAGACCGTGTGGCGGAACTTGCCCTGGTTCTCGCCGTAGGCGACGTAGCTGACGACGTGGAAGCGGTCGAGCTCCTGCTTGAAGGCGGCTTCGAGCAGGTTGTCGTAGGTGCACGACACGATGAGGAACCTGCGGGTCTCGTCGTCCACGTTCGCCTTCGCCGCCCCCGTGAGGAGGTCGTTCTGCTTCGCCAGCCGCGCCCAGAACTTGTGCAGCCCCGTCGGCTCGCCGGCCCGCCGGAAGATGTCGGCGAGCGTGTCGTAGAAGGTGCCCTCGTCGTCGCTGTGCAGCAGGGCGTACTGCGACACGTCGGCCAGGGCCGGGATGAAGGGGAACGGGTGCTTCGAGCTCGTCGCGAGGTACTTGACCAGCTCGCGGTAGCTCGGCAGCGTCCCGCTCTCGGGCAGCCAGTCTTCGACCGCCTCGCGGCTGAAGAGGTTCACGTCGAGGCCGAGGAAGGGCACGAGCTTGCCCTTCGTCAGGGCGGCCAGGACGGTCTTGTAGTGTTCGGCGGCCGCGGGGTCGACGCCCGGCACGCCGCCCGGCTGGAGGCCGGTGATGTCGGGCACGCGGCCGCGGCCCTGGAAGTCCACGAGGTAGCCGTCGTGGTTGCGCATGAAGAGGATGGGCGTGGCCCACTCGCTCGGCGCGACGGCGCGCGCGCGGCTGTACTCCACGTCGCGCATCGTCAGGCGCGCGCGCGTCAGGGCCGCGTCCACGGGGAGGTTGTTGACGAGGAGCCACTTGAAGAAGACCTGCGCGAAGGCCACGGCCACGTCATCCGAAATCTCCCGGCGCATCGCGACGACGACCGGCACGTCGCCGCCGAGCAGGAGCTTCTGCGCCACGCCCGCGAACGAGTCGGCTCCCGACACGGTCGCGCCCTTGCACGAGTTGAGCACGGCCATCCGCAGCGAGAGGAAGCTCGACAGGCTGATGCCGAGCCGCTCGCCGTCCACGTAGTTGACCTTCGCCCCGCCCGCGTCGCCCTCGAAGAGCAGCAGGCCCTTGCCCGCCGCCGCGTCGAAGTCGCCGTGCCCGATGTAGTGGAAGATGTGCACGGGCCGCGCCTGGTCGTAGGCCCGGTTGTCCAACTCCTCCAAAGTGGCGCGCGGCAGGCGCTCCAGCTCGATGAGGTTCTGCTCCCTGAGCGGCTGCAGCGCGTCGTTAATCCGCTTCCACTCCTCCTCGACTTTGAGGGCGGGCGCGCCCGGCACGTCCGGGTTCGAGATGACCACGAGCATCCGCAGCGGCTTCTCCTTGACGAGGAGGTCTTCGGGCGCGCCCGCCCCCTCCCGCTCCTGGTAGCGCACGACCGAGGTGCGGACGGAGAGGGCGAGGTTGTCGCTCTCGCTGCTCAGCATCTCCCACGGCAGGCCGGCCAGCTCCGGCACGTCCGTCAGGTTGAGGCGGATGCGGAGGAAGGTGTTGCGCCGGTGCGTGCGCTCCTGCCCGAGCCGCAGGGCCGCCAGCATCGCGTCGCGGAAGACGGCGCCGTAGAGGTACTTGCCCACGTCCTTGATGGCGGGCGCGCCGTTCGCGCCCGGCGGCTGTCCGGCGGCTGCGGGCGGCGGCGCGGCGGGCGCGGGCGTGAGCTGGAAGTTGCGCGTGACGACGCCCAGAACCTCGGGCGGCGCGCCGCCGAAAGTGAAGGTGACGGAGGCGTCGCCGCCCGGGGTGTCGCGCGCGTCCGCGCTGTACGTCCCGTCCGGCTTGCGCGTGATGACAAGGTCGAAGTTTTCGTAGATGGCGCTCGGCATAGAGCTTCACCGCCTTTCGCCTGTTACTCCAGCTCCTCCTCGAAGAGGAGCCTCCCGCCTTCGCTGTCCTCGTAATATGAGGCGGTCGCGCGCGGCCCGTCCAGCCTGACGACGGCGTAGCAGTGCTGGTAGAAGGCCGACCCCTTGCCGAGCGCGACCTGCCGGTTGAAGGGCACGTCCGGGTTCTGCGGCACGGCCGGCTGCTCGTACTTGCCGACGGGGAAGGCGCTGCCGCCGACGCAGCGCCCGCGCCGGAGTCCCATGTGGTCGCCGAAGACGACGAGGTCGTGCTCGTGCCCCCACAGCCAGAGGTCGACCCGCGGCAGCAGCGGCGCGACCTGGCCGTACAGGTTCTCATTGTAGCTCTTCCCCCCGAACTTCTCGTTGGTCGAAAAGAGCTGGTGGTGCGAGAGCAGAATCGTCCGCCGCCCGCCGGAGTTTTCTACCTTGTCGCGCAGCCAGTCAAGCTCCGACGGTTCGAGCGAGGTCGGCGGCCCGCCCAGACGGTCGTGGAGCGCCGTGTCGAGTCCGATGAGCTGCCAGTGCTCGTTGCGGAGGCAGAAGTAGCTGGCCGGCTGGCCGAACTTGTCGAGGAGGTCGTAGAAGGGCCGCCCGCCCGAGTAGAGGTCGTGGTTGCCGGGCAGCGCGAAAGAGGCCACGCCCGAGGTCTCGGGTTGAAGAACCTGCCGCCAAGGGAGGTAGAAGTAGTTCTCCATCTCGTAGGCCGTGCCCGCGTAGTAGACGTCGCCGAGGTGTACGACGACACGCGGGTCGTGCCGCTTGACCTGCCTCAGCACTTCGACGGCCTCGGGCTGCCCCGTGCCCCAGTCGGCGACGACGCCGACGGACGCGTCCGCCGGCAGCTTACCTTCGACGACGAAGTCGGAAAGGTTCTGCCAGCGGCGGTAAGGCACCTCGCCCTTCGACTCTAAGAACTCAAGGTACCTGGCGAGCGCCTCGACGAACCTCAGGTCGCAGTCGGTGAACCTCGCCGTGAGCGCGGCCTTCAAGGCTTCGTACTCCGCCCGGTCGCCGTGCCAGGCGTTCCAGAACTCCTTCCCCATGCGTGCCAACACGCCCGCGCAATACTTCGCGGTGTCGATGACCGAGCGTTGGCCGGCCGGCGGCGGGTCGAGCCAGTAGTCCGTGACCGCTTCGATGTCTGTGTCGCCCACGCCCGCGCGCGTCGCCGGCGCGCCGCCCGCGGCCCTCGCCCTCCGAACGCCCGCGGCCGAGGTCTCTTCGATGGCGGCCTGGAGCAGAGAGAGCGCGGGTTCCCTGACGTGACGCGGCGCCTGCACGGGGCGGCGCACGCGGAATTCGAGCTGCGCGGCCGTCCAGGTCGCGGCGGCGGGCGCGTTCAGGTTGAAGGCGCGTAGGTTCGGCGGCGGCGCGTCGGCCGCGAAGCCCGCCATCAACTGCTCGAGCGGGTTCGACGGCGAACGCTTGAGGCTGCGCACGTTCGGCTGGTCGAGCGCCGGCAGCTCCAGCCAGTTGAAGCTGGTCGGCTCGACGGTGGCGAAGACCTTCACCGCATCAACGCCCTCCGCGTAGCCTTCGGGCAGGCTCACGTCGGTCAACGGCAGTTCCAGCGAACGGCCCGGGTCTAAAATCTCCGAGTCGGCGTCGGATGGATAAACCTTCTTAACGCCCCAGTCGGGTTGCAGGTCGAAGATGGTGAGGTTGAGAACCTTGGGCGAGTTGTTCGTGACGCGGAGCGTGGCCGACTCGCCTACTTCGAGGACGTACTCGCCGCCCGGCGCCTCCGCGCCCTCAAGCTCGACCGTGAGCTGGCGGGCCAGCGTGGCGTGCGCGTCCGAGTTGTCGATGAGCTTCACGTTGCGGTACTTGGTCAGGTGGACGAGCCGCTTGACCAGCCCGGCCGCGGCGTCCGCGTCTTCGACCTTGAGCGCCGGGCGGAGGTTGCTGATTAACTGCCCGGTCGCGTCCCAGACCTCGTACTCGCCGTTCGCGTTGACCGCGACCTGGTAGTCCGCGCCCTCGCCGTCCTTCGCCGCCCTGACCCAGTTGCTCCCTTCGATCTCCGCGGCCGCCTTCTGCAGCGCCGCCTCCTGACTGAAAGAAGCAGGCAGGCCGTCCTGCTTCACCAGGCGGATGCGGCCCCGCAGCTTGAGCGCGCCCGCGTCGAGCAGGATTGCCTGCGCGCCCTCTTCGACGGAGGAGAGGTCGCCGCCGTCCGCGAGTTCGGCCCAGGAGGTCGTGGCCTCCACGCTGGTCACACTCGCCAGCGCGAGGCGTTCGGCGGCGTTCGTGAAGTCCGCGGCCTGCGCCGCGTAGACGGCGAAGTTCGAGCCGGCGCCGACGCCCTGCGCCTTCCCCGCTTCGAGCTTGAGTCTGTACCTCGCGCGGTCAACCTCTAGCACGCGGACGGAGGCGGGCCGCGGCGCGCGGTTGACGTCGAAGACGACGCGCGCGCCGTCGCCGTGCAGTTGCGGCGTCTGACTCGGGAACTGCGCGCGGACTTTCCCGAGGATGCGGTCGTGGAGCATCTTGAAGGTCAGACCCGACCCGACCTGCTTGAGCGAGTCGAGCAGCCAGTAGGTGAGCGCGCCGTTGCGCTCGCCTTCGGCGAACTCGGTCTCGTTCGCCACCTCGTTCGCGCGGCAGGCGGCCAGGAGGAGCACGCTGTCCATCTCGGGCACCCAGCGCGCGCCCAGCTCGGCGTTGCGCGTGCGGCCCGGCGGGACGGCGCGCCAGACGCGCGCCAACTCTTCGCGCGTGGCGACCAGGCTCTCGGCCGGCCGCTCGGTCGTGTCGATGCTCGGGATGCCGCGCGCGGTCGCGCCGCCCAGGCCCCGCGTCGCGCCGCCCGAGTGGCAACTGTCGAAGACGATGGTCGCGACCAGCTTCTTCTCGACCATCTGCTGAAGCAGGTAGGCCATCTCCACGTCGCGCAGGTAGCGCGTGCCCGCGCGCCCGATGTCGGTCGGCACGAGCGACTCGTCGAGCCCGTCCGCCCCCTTCAACTCCGGAAAACCGGTCACCGTCCGGCCGCCGTGCCCCGAGTAGTGCACGTAGACCTGTTCGCCCTCACGCGCGTCGCGGATGAGTCTCTGGAAGGCGGCCACGATGTTCTCGTAGGTGGGCCAGCGGTCTTCGGGCTCCGAAGGAGTCTCGGCGCCCGTGTCGGTGGCTGTGAGCTTCGTGATCTGCGCGTCGGGCACGCCGAGCTTCTTGAGGAAAGTCTCGACGCGCCCGATGTCGCGGACGCAGCCGGCGAGGCTCTGGTAGCAGCCGCCGTCGGGCAGGCGGTTGGGCATGTAGCAATCGACGCCTATCAGGAGGCAGTGGAGCTTGCGGTTCAGGATCGGCGATTCGCTCACGGCAGTCCTCTCGGGTTTCGGGCGTTGAGGTGTGGACTTTTACCGCGCGGGCCTTCCACACGTCCGCGCGCTGATGTTGCCCCATATCTTATGGGGCGCCAAACGGATTCGTTTCATCTCATCCGGCGGCGGCTTTGCCGACCGCCCGACCTACGGGGCACGTCTCCTAACCGACGGTCACGTATGAATTACGCATGACTTGAAAATTCTGTTGACAGGCAAACGGGATAGGATTACGCTCCCGTCGTCTTCGTTTCTAAGGGTTGCTTGCTCCTTACCTCTTCGACGCCGGTTCCTTTGGCGTCCAACATCGACAACCTTTAACTTCCCAACCGGCCGTCACAGAAGTCAGCGGCCGGTTCTCGGCAACTTCAGCTTCACTTATCTGTCCACGGAGGAACAATGACCCGCAAGTTCCTGCGCCCCGCGCTGTTTACACGCTGCCTGACGTTCCTGCTCATAATCCTTTCCCTGTCCGCGTTGACTTGGGCTCAGTCTGCGAACGCCCCCGCCCAGGGCGAAACGGCAGCGGCGTTGACGGCCGCGGCACCTGAGAAGCCCGCGCCCGAGCAGAACGTGACTGTGGGCGCCGCCGAGACGAAAGATTCAAACGCGAAGCACTCGAAGGATTCAGTCTCGAAAGACGCGGACGCGGCGGCCGAGGCCACGCCCACGCCCTCGTTGACTCCGGAGATGAGCGACCCGGCCGCCTCGGCTTTAATCGAACCCGAGGCGATGTCAGACGCGCCGCCCGCGCCCGCGCCCGTGCAGGAGGTCGCGCCGAACGAGTGCCGCGAGACGATTAAGGCCGACGTGGTCGCGCTCGACCAGCCGTACATGCTGAACCGTCTGGGCGCGACGATGCCGCAGGGGATGATCTTCGCCCTCAGGCGCGACGTGGTTCCCTCTTCGCTCGGCATCGACACCAACGGCAACGACGTGGCGGGCAGCGTGGGCAACCTTCAGGCGGGCAAGGTGCGGCTGCGCAGCGGCAAGCGCGCGCGCCCCATCGTGCTGCGCCTGAACCTGAAGGACTGCCTCGAAATCACCTTCACGAACCTCCTCAACCCCACGTCCACCACGACCTCGACGGTCAAGACGCGCAACGCCGGCCTGCACATACAGGGCTTAAATCTCTTCTCCCGCAGCCTGATCGGGGCGGGGCCGGGCATCGACAGCGACTCCTCCTTCGTCGGCGTCAACCCGGCGGTGCCGCCCTGCAACCCGGGCTCGACCTGCACGAACATCGGCAGCTTCGCCGCCCCCGGCCGGACGCTCGTCTACAAATACTACGCCGCCGAAGAGGGCACCTTCATGATTTCGAGCGGTGCGGGCGACGAGACGGGGCAGCTCCAGGCCGGCCTCTTCGGCGCGGTCAACGTCGAGCCGGAGGGGGCCGAGTACTACCGCAGCCAGGTCACGCGCGAAGACCTGCAACTCGCCACCTTCACCGACGACGACCTGCCCAACAACGACCGCGTCCACATGTTCCTCACGCCGAAGCTCAACGCGCAGCGCGTGCAGGAGCGCGCCGTGGTCGAGGATCAGCCGCGCGACCTCTACACGCTGACCACCGTCAACAAGCTCAAGCAGACCGTGCAGACCGCGACGGTCATCAAGGTGCCGGTCACCGTCACGGTCGGCTCGTGGAGCTACGGCCCCAAGAACTACCTATACGTCTGGGAGCCGAACGACGCCAACAGCAACAGTGCCGACGCCATCGGCCACCCCGTCATCAACTACAACGCCCTCTACCCGTCGAACTACCCCGTGGCCGGCCGCCCCTGCACGCCCGTCCTCATGATGGTGCGCATGACCGACGTCCAGCACCCCTGCGACGAGGATCACAAGAAGCCCGAGGACAAGCCCCTCGGCGAGAGGCGCGAGTACATCCTCTACCACACAGACCTGACGGCCGTCATCACCGGCCCGAACGCGGATCGCTTCCCCTACACCAACACCAGCCCGACGTTCCGCAACAACCCGGCCACGCCCGACCGCCGGCAGCCGTACCGCGAGTTCACCATCCACTACCACAACCCTTCCGTCCCCGTACAGGCGTTCACGCAGTGGTCGAGCTCCTACCCCGACCCGCAGCTCCGCACCTCCTACAACGCCGTGCGCGACCTCTTCGCCATCAACTACGGGACGGGCGGCATCGGCGCCGAGATCGTCTCGAACCGCCTCGGCGTCGGCCCGGCCGGCGGCCTCGACGCCGTCGAGATGAAGTTCGAGGAGTTCTTCCTCTCGGCGTGGGCCGTGGGCGACCCGGCGATGGTCGTGGACAAGCCGGCCAACTACACGCCCTCCACCTCCGCGCCGCCCTGCAACCCGTTGACGCTCCCGCCGGGCGGCAAGTGCGTCACGCAGGTTGCGACCAACCCGCCGCCGGGGCCGAAGGCGACCAAGGCGTTCTACCCGGACGACCCCTCGAACGTCTACCACAGCTACATGGGCGACCACACCAAGTTCCGCGTCCTGCACGCGGGCACGGGCGCCAACCACGTCCACCACCTGCACGCGCACCAGTGGCTCCACTCGCCGAACAACGACAACTCCAGCTACCTCGACAGCCAGATGATCAACCCCGGCTCGGCCTACACGATGGAGATCGTCTACAACGGCAGCGGCAACCGCAACAAGACGGTGGGCGACTCGATCTTCCACTGCCACTTCTACCCGCACTTCGCGCAGGGGATGTGGGCGATGTGGCGCGTCCACGACGTCTTCGAGGCGGGGACGAAGCTCGACGCCGCGGGGCGGCCCGTGGTCACGACCGACCCCGCGAACCCCGTCTGGAACCGCGCCCTGCCCGACGCCGAAATTAGCGCCGGCACGCCCATCCCGGCCATCGTGCCGCTGCCGACCATCGGCATGGCCCCCATCCCGGCCAAGGTGCGCCTGACCGTTAAGAACGACCCCGACCCGAGCGTGAAGGTTCCCGACGCCGTGTGGACTAAGCTGAAGGCGATCTGGGGCAGCTCGACCAACGTCCCCGACCAGTGGATGTCCGGCCGCAGGGTCGTCGTCAAGACCAGCTCGACCGACCCGGCCCCCCTCTACACGCGCAACCCCGGCTTCCCCTTCTTCATCCCCGGCATCGCCGGCCACCGCCCGCCGCACCCGCCGATGGACTTCGGCTGGGCCGAGACCGAGCCGGGCAAGCCCGACCTCAACGCGGACGGCAGCAAGAAGTACCTCGACGGCGGGCTGCCCCGCCACATCGTGCTCGGCGGCCAAATCTTCCGCGAGTTCCACACCCGCTGGGACTTCACCAAGGACTTCGTCCTCTACGACGAGCACAAGGCGCGGACGGCCGCGAACAACTACGGCATGATCGACGGCGCGCTCGTCGCCTTCCAGCTCCCCGAGAACGGCACGGCCATCGAGGAGGCGGCCATGCGCGCGCACGCGCGCCGCGCGCACCCGACCGTCCTCCCCGACGGCGACCCCGGCAACTTCATCCTCAACGGCCTGCCGCCCGCGCCCGGCGCGCCCTACTCCGACCCGAGCGTGGACGACAACGGCAACTCCACCATCAACACGCGCCGTTACAAGGCCGCGGCCATCCAGACCGACACCGTCTTCAACAAGAAGGGCTGGCACTACCCGCAGCAGCGGATGATCGCGCTGCTCAACGACGCGGCCGACATCTACCGCGGCGTCAAGCCGCCCGAGCCCTTCTTCTTCCGCTCGAACACGGGCGAGACCATCGAGTTCTGGCACACCAACCTCGTGCCGAACTACTACGAGATGGACGACTTTCAAGTCCGCACGCCGACCGACATCATCGGCCAGCACATCCACCTCGTGAAGTTCGACGTGACCAGCTCGGACGGCGCCGCCAACGGCTTCAACTACGAGGACGGTACCTTCAGCTCGGACGAGGTGCGCGAGCGCATCTTCGCCGTCAACCAGGAGGGCGGACTCTACCAGTTCGACCCGCTCGCCCAGTTCGTCTCTTCAACGCAGAAGCAGCTCACCATCAAGACCTTCGCGCAGTCCTACGCGGCCTACGTCCCGCCGGGCTTCACGCCGCCGCCCGACTGGGACGGCGCGCAGACGACCATCCAGCGCTTCGACACCGACCCGCTCCTCAACAACGAGGGCGTCGACCGCACCTTGCGCACCGTCTTCACGCACGACCACTACGGCCCCTCGACGCACCAGCAGGCCGGACTCTACGGCGGCATGCTGATCGAGCCGGAGGGCTCGAAGTGGTTCGACGCGACGACCGGCAGGCAGCTCTACGACACCAACTCGAAGCGCGCCGACGGCACGCTGCTGCGCGACGACGGCGGGCCGACGACCTGGCAGGCCGTCATCGTCACGGCCAACCAGTCGGAGAGCTACCGCGAGTTCGCGCTGGAGTTCCAGGACATGGCGCTGGCCTACACGGCCGCCAGCGTGAGCAAGCCGACCGTCCCGGCCTCGACCTTCTTCCCCTTCACCTTCTCCAACGCCAGTTCCGGCCCCAACGCCAACTACGCCACCAACGTCCAGACCGAGCTGAACGCCAGCCCCTCGGGCACGGCGCCGACGCCGGGCACCTGCCCGACGACGCTCGGCACCCCGAACGTCGGCGCCAACACGAAGGCCGCCTTCGGGAACAGCGGCGTCACGCTCTCGTCGAAGGCTTTCGCCATCAAGACGAGCACGGGCTGGTCGGTCATAAACCCGGAGCCGCAGCCCTCGACCGCGTGCGACCTCTACAACATCACCCAGACCGGCAGCGGCACTTCCCTGAAGCTGCCGGTGGCTAACCCGACGATGCACGCCAGTTGGGCCGACTCGGCCAACGTCATCTCCGCGCCGGGCAGCAACATCAGCCCGACCGTCATCAGCCCGACCAACAACAGCGGCACCTACTCGGTGAACTACCGCAACGAGCCTCTGCCGCTGCGCGTCGGCACGGCGGGCAGCAGCCCGCAGGCGACCGACCTCGCCTACGCCTTCAGCTCGATGGCGCGCGGCGACACGAGCCTCAACTCGCAGCCCAGCTCGTCCCAACTCATCAACCCCGGCTGCACGGGCGCCGGCTGCTTCAAGTTCCCGAAGAACCAGCTCATCGCGGGCTGCAACCCGAACGCCGGCACGACCGCCGCGACGGCCGCGTCGAGCGGCTGCCCGCAGGGCACAGACCCCTACACGCCGCTGCTGCGCGCGTACGCGGGCGACCGCGTCCAGATTCGCACGCTCGTCGGCGCGCACCTCGTCGGCCACCCGCTCAGGCTCCACGGCTTCCGCTGGCACCCCGAGCCTTCGATCTCCAACTCCGGCTTCGTCGCCGCGCAGGGCATGGGCATCTCCGAGCACTTCGAGATGCTCTTCGACGTGCCCACGCTCCCGGCGGGCGGGCAGAACAGCTTCGCCGACTACCTCTACGAGCCGAGCGGCGGCGCCGACGGCCTCGTCAACGGGGTGTGGGGCATCTTCCGCGCCTACACGCAGCCCGCCCCGAACCTTCTGGCGCTGCCCGACAACCGCGTGCCGAAGGCCAGCCCGCTGGCGAACGTCAGCTGCCCGACCGACTCCCGTCAGCGGACGTACAACGTCACGGCCGTCTCGGCCGCGAAGGCGCTGCCCGGCGGCCAACTGGTCTACAACTCGCGCGGGCAGGCCTTCAACGGCAGCACGACGCCCCCGGCCCAGGGCTTCAACCAGACCTTCCCCCTGGCCGACCCGAACGCGCTCCTCTACGTCCGCAACGAAGACCTGAACACCGACGGGACGTTGAAGGCGGGCGTCCCCATCGAACCCCTGATCCTGCGCGCGCACGCCGGCGAGTGCATCAACGTCGTGCTGAGGAACTGCCTCGGCACGACGCCGTGCGGCGGCACCACGCCGCAGACGCTCGTCAGCTACAAGGCCAACGCCTTCATCAACAGCCCGTTCGGCAGGGCCGGCCTCTCCTCGGTCAACCCGACGCTGAACGCCTCAACTTCGGTCGGGCTTTCGCCGCAGCTCCTGACCTCCAACATCACCAGCTCCGGCGACACGAACATCGGCTTCAACTCCACCCAGACCGTCGCGCCCGGCGCGTCCGCCACCTACCAGTGGTACGCGGGCACCATCGCGGCCGACGGCACGGCGACGCCCGTCGAGTTCGGCGCCGTCAACCTCCTGCCGGCAGACCCCTTGATGCAGGACATCACGGGGCTGGTCGGCGCGCTCATCATCGAGCCCGCGGACTCGACCTTCGTCGAAGACGCCTCGACGCGCGCGGCGGCGACGATCATGAAGAAGGACGGCACCTCCTTCCGCGAGATGGTGCTCGTCTTCCAGAACAACATCCAGACGCAGCAGATGGTCGCCCCGCTCTTCGCGGCCTTCAACTACCGCTCGGAGTTCATGGGCTACCGCTACCCGGTCGCGGCCCCCGTCACGGCGTCGAACCTGGGCTCCGGCGGGTTCCCCGGCGGCGACAGCACCGCGAAGGTCTCCAACTGGCTCATCTCCAACCTCAGCTCCGCCACGCCCGCCGACCCGCAGACGCCCGTCTTCAGCGCCGCGGCCGGCACGCCCGTGCGCTTCCACGTGCTCTTCGGCGGCGGCTACAACCAGATGGAGGTCTTCGACCTCCACGGCCACTCCTGGCAGGAGCAGCCCTTCGTCAACGACTCGACTCAGATCGGGTTCAACCCCCTGTCGCAGAACTACGGCGGTTATCTCATGTGGCCGTTCCAGGCGTCGAACATCGTGCTGGCGCAGGCCGGCGGCCGGCAGGGCACGGCGGGCGACTACCTCTACAGCTCCTTCAACGACCTCGGCAACAACGGCACGTGGGGCATCTTCCGCGTCCGCAAAGAGGTGGCCGTGATTCAGAAGGCCGTCGTCGACGAGCAGAGTCACGAGGTCGCCGTCAGCGGCGCCTACATGGTGCAGAATGGCATGACGACGAGGCCGACCATCACCGTCTACGCCGTCCCCGCGGGCGGCGGCGCGCCGCGGGCGCTCGGCCCCGGCGTCACGGTGGGCGCGGACGGGACTTGGAGTTTCAGCGTCAACACGACCAAGGTGCAGGCGGGCACGACCGTCATCGCGCTCTCTTCGAACTCGCCCGCGGCCTGCACGGCCGACCGCATGCAAGACCCGTCCAACGGCTGCATCACGAGCCGGGCGCAGGTGCAGGCGACGGGGGACGAACGTAGGGAGTCTACGCAGAGCCGCGGCGGCAGTGGCAGCGGCAACGCCGTCGGTGGGGGAGGCGGCGGCGGCACGCAGAAGCGTTAGCTCGCGCCCGGATGCGCTTGGAAGAGAGCACACACGGGACTCGGGGCGGCGAAGGGGCGGGGCGCGTTGAGGGGGCGGCCGGCGGGCCGCCACTCGCGCGCCCCGCGCCGCGTCAGGAATGGGCCATCGGCGTCTACGCGGGCGACTCGCCGCTCAGCCTCGCGCCGGCCGAGGGCGCGCGCAACCCTGTCATCACGCGCCGGGACGTGTCGGACGTGCCCGCCCTCTTCGTCGCAGACCCTTTCATGATTCGTCGCGGCCGTCTCTGGTTCATGTTCTTCGAGGTCTTGAACGCCTTGACGGGCCTCGGCGAGATCGGCCTGGCCGAGAGCGACGACGGCCTCGCGTGGCGCTACCGGCGCATCGTCCTGTCCGAAGACTTCCACCTCTCCTACCCGCACGTCTTCGAACACGAAGGCGAGTTCTACATGACGCCCGAGACGCTCGGCCTCAACCGCGTCGCGCTCTACAAGGCGCGCAGCTTCCCCGAAGGCTGGGAGCGCGTGGGCACGCTCGTCGAAGGCGCCTGCGCCGACCCGACCCCCTTCCGACACGAAGGCCGCTGGTGGCTGTACGCCTGCACCGAGCCGAAGACGCACGACACGCTCAGCCTCTATCACGCGGAAGAGTTAAGCGGCCCGTGGTCACAGCACCCGCGCTCGCCTTTGTTGTCGGGCGACCGGCAACGCGCGCGGCCCGCCGGCCGCGTCGTCTCGCACGCGGGCCGGCTCGTCAGGTTCGCGCAGGACTGCTCGCCCATCTACGGCGCGCGCGTCCGCGCCTTTGCGATAAACTCCCTGACGGTCGAAGAGTACGCCGAAGGGGAGTTGCCGGAGAGTCCCGTGCTCTCCCCCGGCCGCGAAGTCTGGAACGGGTGCCGCATGCACCACCTCGACGCGCACGAGGTCGGCCGCGGCCGTTGGCTCGCGTGCGTGGACGGCGACGCGACGGCTTGAACCGAGGCAAGCGCGATGCACACCGCCGACACACGGGCCGCCGCCGCACTCGCCTGCGAGGTCGTCGAAGACCTGCGCGAGATAGACGCGCTCGCCGCGGAGTGGGACGCGCTCCTCGAACGCACGCCCTGCAACCGCGCCTTCAGCTCTCACGCGTGGTACGCCGCCGCCTGCCGCGTCAACCCTTCGCTCAAACCGCACCTCATCACGGCGAGGCGCGGGCCGTCCCTCGCCGCCCTCTTCCCGCTCGCCGTGGACGCCGCCGCGCACGAGGCCGTCTTCCCGAGCGCCATGAGCAACTACAACGACATCGTCGCCGAAGCCGACGACTCGGAAGCCGCGACCGCTCTGCTGCGCCACGCGCTCACACATCCGCGCGCTTACGGGCGACTGAGCCTCTGGTGGATTCGGAAGAGCTCGAACGCCGCGCGCGCCGCGCGCCTCCTCTTCGAAGCGGGCGAGGCCGAAGAGGCTTTCGGCGTCGCGCGCGAGTACGCGTACCTGCGCCTGCCAGGCTCTTACGAAGAGTTCCTCAAGGGCCGCAGCCGCGCCTTCCGCAAGGCCCTGCTCCGCGCGCAGCGCAAGGCCGCGGCCGACGGCCTGCGCGTGCGCGAGCTGACGCCCGAAGAGTTCCCTCCCTCCGAACTGCCGGAGATGTTCCTCCGCCTCCACCTCGCGCGCTTCGGCGAAAGGAGCTGCTTCGAAAAGCAGGCCAACCTCACGTTCGCGCGGCTCGCGCTACCGCCCCTCTTCGCGCGAAGGCAGATGCGCGTCTTCGCGCTCCTGCGCGGAGAGGAGGTCGTCGGCATCGACCTCAGCATGAACGGCGCTTCGAGCCTCTGCACCTGGAACGGCGGCTTCCTCCCCGAGTTCGAGCAGTGGTCGCCGGGCCGGCTCGTGATAGACGCGGGCGTCAGGCGCGCGTGCGAGCTGGGGCTCGGCGAGTACGACCTTTTGCGCGGCGCCTACGACTGGAAGATGACCTGGGCCGACAGCGTCCGCGAGGTCGGGCGGCTGGAGTTCACCCTGCGCGGATAAGGAGGGCGTGCCCTTGAACAGTGACGAGATGTTTCTCCGAAACAAGATGCACTACGAGGTGCCCGGCCGCGCCGAGATATACGCACGCAAGACCTCCCTGCACAAGGCCGAAGAGGTCATCTTCGCGCACCTCGCCGGGAAGATGCGCGGCCAACCCGTCCTCGACATCGGCGTCGGCCAGGGGCGGACGACGCCCTACCTGCGCGCGCTGAGCGACCTGTACGTCGGCATCGACTACTCGGCCAACATGCTCAACGCCTGCCGCGCGAAGTACCCGGACGCCGCGCTCCTGCTCTGCGACGGCCGGCAGTTGAGCTTCGGCGACGAGACCTTCGAGGTCGTCTACTTCTGCTGGAACGCCATCGACGACCTCGACCACGAAGACCGCCTGCGCATCCTCGGCGAAGTCCACAGGGTGCTGCGGAAGGGCGGGGTCTTCTTCTTCTCCTCGCACAACCGCGACGGCCGTCTCCCCTCGGCCTTCGACTTCGGCGGCTTCGTCGGCGCGCGCCGCCCCCTGGAACTCGTCACGAAAAACACGGCCCGCGTCGGCCGCTACCTCTTCAACGTCTACAACCACCTGCGCAACCGCAAGCACGAGCGCCACCTGCCGCACTACTCCATCGTCAATGACGGCGACCGCTTCCGCCTGATGACCTATTACATCGACAAGGAGAGCCAGATCGCGCAGCTCGAAGCCGCGGGCTTCGGCGACGTGGAGGTCGTCGGGCTCGACGGCTCGTTCGTCGCGCGCGACGAGCGGTGCCGCGACAACTGGCTCTTCTACATCGCCCGCAAGGGCTGAGGTTCTGACTTGGTGAGGGTCAACGTTTTCGCCGACGGCGGCGGCTGGGTCTTCGAGGACTTGAAGCGGCACTTCGAGCGGGCCGGCGCCGACGGCCTCGAAGTCTTTGCTTCGACCGAGCCTGCGGCCGACGCGGACGTGTGGGTCTCGATCTCGCCGAGCCAGGCCGTCGCCTCGCCCGACCTTGCGCGGACGGTCGTCTGCGTCCACGACCTCTACACACATTCGGACATCTACGCGCCGTGGGGCGACCGCCGCGCGGTGCGTAAGGCCGGGGCGCTCGCGCTCGCGCACCCTTCGCAGAGACGAATCTTGAAGGGGGCGGGCGTCGCGCTCGAAGGTGTGCCGACGCACGAAGGGCCGCTGGGCGCGCTCTCGATCTTCGACGTTCGGGGCGAGCCGACGCCGCGCTTCTCCGCCGGCTGGGTGGGCCGCCACGACGCGCACGGGCGGAAGCGCTGCGACTGGTTCGTCGAGTCTCTCTTAAAATTCGACACGGCACGCGGGCGACCGCGCGCCGTGCTCGTCGGCAGAGACCTGTACGCGCACGCCGAGCGGCTGCGCGCGTCCGGCGTGGAGTGCCTGCACCACCCGCGCGAGTCGAACCCCATCGAAGAGTACCCGCGGCTCTACAGGCAGATGGACTGCCTCGTCATCACGAGCAGCACCGAGGCCGGGCCGCTGCCCCTGTTCGAGGCGCTGGCGACGGGACTCCCCGTCGTCTCCACTCCGGTCGGCTGGGCGCCGCACTTCGCCGCGACGCACCCGCACTACGTGCGTCTGGCCGAGAGCACGGCCGAGATTGCCGAGCACCTTCGGCGGCTTGAGGGCGAGAGGGAACAACTCTTCGAAGAGCGCGAGGAGATAGCCGCGCTCGTCGGCGACTACAGGCTTGAGAGCTGGGTGCGCGAGGTGCTCAGGCTGGCCGTCTCGCTTATGGCTGCTTGCTGTTGAGCGTAGCCGAGACGATTTGAACCACAGAGACACAGAGGCACGGCTTGTTGAGTTATTGTCTTTAAGCTGTGCCTCTGTGTCTCTGCGGTGAAATCCCTTCACTGTGAACTCAGGACAGGTGAGACTTCAGGTAGTCCAACAGGCGGCGCCTGACCTCCGCGCGGTCGTCGGCGTAAACGTCGAAGGCGTGGCGCGTGTAGTAGTGGTGGACGAACTTGATGCCGCGCAGGCGCTGCCCCGGCCTGTAGCCGGCGACGTACTCCCTCGCCTCATCCAGGTTGTCCCGCCGCGCCGCGAACGTCACGGACTTGTAGTCGCAGTTCCCGAACGTGACGACCGGCTTGCCGTGAATCAGACTCTCGAACCCCGTGCCGGAGTTGATGACGACGACGCCCTCTGCGCCCTGGATCAGGCTGTGGATGTTTGCGTCGAGGCGGTTGACGTAAGGGTTCGCGGCGCTGCGCGCTTCGACGGCGGCGGCGATTTCCGGGTACACGGCGCCCGGGTGCAGCTTGAAGAGAATCTTCTGCCCCGCCCCCTCGGCCCAGTCCGAGACGACGTGGACGAACTCGACGACGCTCACGGGCGAGTGGTGCATGATCGTGTCGTCGGTCGGCAGTTGGAGCGGGACGAGGAGGTACGGCTTGTACTCTTCGGGAATCGAACGCAGCTCGGGCTGCCGCTGCTTCGAGTGCCCGTTCGAGACGAACTGCTCGCGGATGCGGGCGACGAACCTCTCGGCCTCGGCCGCGTCGCCGGCGTCGAGGTCGGGCGGCTCGCGCACGGCCGAGTGGTCGGCGCCCCACCCTTCGGCGTCGATGGTGAAGAGGCCGCGCATGTGCATCTCCTTGTAGAAGAGGTCTGCGCCGGGCACCTCGCGCCGCGTCTTGTGCGCGTAAATCTTAAAGTCAACGTCCGCCGGGTCGGGCGGGAAGAGCGGGTCGAGGTGCAGCTCGATGACCTCGTGGCCCAGCTCGTCGAGGCACTGTTTGAGAAGCGCCTCGAAGGCCCGCCAGCGGTCGACGGAGGGGCACGGGAACATGCTCCTCAGCAGAATCTTCATGCGCGACTCTCCTCCGGACTAATGCCAGCGTGAGGTGACGTCTTCGACGTAAGCGTCGAGGGTGTCGAGCACGCCCTGTCCGTCGAGCCGGCCGGCGCGGTACTCGAAGGCGAGGTCGCGTGCGAGCACGCGCACGTCGGTCATCTGCGGCTCGGGGCGCGAGGGGTCGACGCCCGCCAGCAGAGGCGACTTGAACTTCGGCCCGCCGCGCGCGTCGAACCTGTAGGCTTTGACGAACCTCTCTTCGGGCTGCGTGAAGCGCGCGTCCGTCTGCCCGATGATCTCGCCGAGGCGCATGATGCGGCAGGCCACGAGGCTGACGAGCGGGTTCTCGAACCTCTCCCTGACGAAGTAGCCGCCGAGGTCGATGATCTCCGCGCGCGGCGGGTCGGCTTCCACGTCGCGCGTGAACTGCATGCAGACGCCGTCGAACTGCTGCGGCTCGCCCTTGAAGCCGGTGAGGCCTTTGATCCGCTCGACTTTCTCGGGGCTGTAGGTGACGTTGAAGAAGCCGTACTTAATGTGCGTGCCGCCGCCGCGCTCAGCGATGTCGATGGTCGTCGCGGGGCTGACAGACGTGATGCCGTAGCGGCGCAGGAGGAACTCTATCTTCAGCTCGAGCGGCACGGCCGGCGAGTCCGGCTCCTTCGTGCCCCAGCGGTAGACGGGCCGACGGTGCGCGCGGCGGACGAGGAGGCCCGCCGGCAAGGGCCGCACCGTGTGCTTGCAGTCGAAGCCCGCGTCGATGGCGGCGTAGAGCGGGACGGTCGTGTAGGGCACGCCCTCGGCGCGGAAGACGAAGTCCATCAACTTCTGGAACGCCACCTCGCGGAAGGCGTCGTAGAGCTTCATCAGCCCGTCGCCGTGCGGCCCGAAGTGCGGCTCGGCCTTCGGCCCGACGCCCGTGCCCTTCACGTCGAGCAGCCCCTCGCCCGCTTCCGGGTCGTCCGCGGCGTGCGGCCGGCTCTCCGCCAAAGAGTAGACGAGCGCGCGGCCGTAGTGCGGCGGGCGGAAGGCCGTGGCCGTCTCTGCGGTGACTTCGATGCGCGTGTTGACCGCCTCCTGCCGCGCCTGCTTCTCGGAGATGAAGGCGACGTTCCGCAGAAGCCACGCGTCGATGATGCGGCGGACGGCGAGCCGCCTCTCCGACCCGGCGAGGCTTTGGAGTTCCGCGTGCGAACGTTCGAGGCTCTCGTCGCGCAGTTGCGGGAAGTCCTGTCGGAGCCGTTCGTAGTCGGCGAAGACGACGCGCGCGTGCGCGAGGCGTCGAACCGTCTCGGGCTGGACGTTCCTCGTCTTCAAGTCCGCGACGCGGCGCAGCAAAGGCCCCGGCGAGACGGGGGTCGGACTCTCCTCTGCGGGCGGCGAGACTTCGGCTAAGGGCATCGCGTTAAGACCTCTGCCGGTGTTATCTGAGAGCGCGCGGGTAAGGCTGGCTGAAAGGTGTACGTCCCGACTTCTCTGGTGCGCGGCGATTGTAACAACAACGGCGTCGGGCGTCGAGAATTTGTCGAAGCGGCGGCGCGGCGGAAGGTTTTCGTTGACAAGGGGCGGCGGTTGGTACTAAGTTGCTTCCCCATTCGGCGAAGCCTTCAGTTCAACCGGCGGCCTTCTCCGCAACGCTGAGTCGCGGGCGCCGCGTCGTCACCTCTGACGCCGCGCCCGGTATCTAAACGTTCTCTCTAACCAACGAATGGCGCAAAGGAGTAGAAGATGCTAAGCACCAACCCCGAAGTCCGCAACCTCTTCCCGGTCGCGGTGATTAACGCCTCCACGTACGGCGGCGGCGAAGAGTATCCGGGCGGCGACGGCGAAGAGAATCCCGCCGGCGGTGCCGAGGAGCCCGACGGCGACGCCGAAAGCACCCCGGGCGGGTCTGCCGAAGACACGCCCGCCGGCGGCGGCGAAGACCTCCCGGGCGGCGGCGGCGAAGAGAGCCCCGGCGGCGGCCCTGTCGGCGACGCCGAAGAGGCCCCCGGCGGCGGCGGCGAGGAGAGTCCGCTCGGCGGTGCCGAGGACACGCCCGGCGGCGGCGGCGAAGAAGCCCCGTAACGTCCCGTCTCAGAATTAACCACAGAGACACAGAGGCACAGCTTGTTGAGTCATCCCTCTTCAAGCTGTGCCTCTGTGTCTCTGTGGTTAAACCGCTCTCCCGCTCCTACTCAACTCTCGCGCTAAATCCTCGGGAACGGCAGAACCGACTCGAGCAGCGGGCTGGCGTTGTAAACGTCGAGGACGTGGCCCGCGCGGCGCAGCGCCGGCAACTGCCTCTCGTGTATGTCGAGCAGGTCTTCGCGAATCCAGTCGACGCCCGCGCGCAAGGGGTCGGGCGTGCCCCCCGTGTAGAAGTGCGACCCGGCGGCCGGGTAGTTTAGGTCGCAGCCGCTGATGACGATCTCGCCGCCCCCCTCCGTCACCGAGATGTTGAGCAGGCACGTCAGCGCGTTGAGCAGCATCGTCCCGCCGTGGCGCCTGCTGTACGTGACCGGCGCGCCGTATCGGTCGCGGTAGACGTCGGCCCCGACCTCCCACATCCGCTCGACGGCCGCGGCCGGCGGGTGCATCTCCCTCGGCGACTTCGCGTAGTAGTCGTTCGGGTGAATCCAGATGTCGGGCGCCTCTTCGGGCACGCGCCACGCGTTGTTGATGGCCGCCAGGACGTAGCCCTCGGCCCTGAGCGCGCGGCCCCGCCGCGCCCACCACTCCGGCATGTAGGGGGCCGAGCCGATGAGGAGGAACCTCTTCTTCGACACGCGCACCTCCTACCTGACCTCCCGCTCGCGCATCTCGCCGATCCAGCGCAGCAGCCCCGCGTGCGCCGCGTGACTCTCTTCGGCCGTCCCGAGGGGCGGGCCGCCCCGTAGCTCGTAATGGCCATAGTCGTCGTGGCCGCGCGCGAGCAAGACTGCGTGGTGCGGGAGCGTCTGCTTCACCTCCGTGGCGACGTAGCGGACGGCGTAGCCGACGCGCTCCGTGTCGGACGGGTTCGGGCGCGAGCCGTGGACGAGGTAGATGTGGTGCAGAGACATCTGGCCCGGCGCGAGCGACACGTCCACCGCGCGACTCTCTTCCGCGCCCGAGGCGACCTCCATCCCGCTCGCCAGCATGTTGTTGCCGGAGACGGCGGTCTGCGCGTGCGGGAGGCGACCGCGCGCGTGCGAGCCGGGGATCACGCGCATGCAGCCGTTCGCGGGGCCGCTCTCGCTCAGGGCCATCCACGCCGAGACCGAGCGCGGGACGTTGACGTTCCAGTAGTAGCCGTCCTGGTGCCAGGAGACGTAGCTTTGGTCGCGGCCGCGCTTGTAGAAGACCGTGCTCGAATGGACGAGGATGTTCGGGCCGAGAATGCCCTCGACCGCGTCGAGCACCGAAGGGTGAACGGCCAGGTCGTACGCCCAGCGGAAGAAGAGGTGGAGCTGGCGGTAGTGCAGGTAGTTAATGGAAGGCCCGACCCGCGACTCGAACTCCGCGAGCGAGGCGCGCGCCGCGCCCACCTCGGCGGGCGAGAGCGCGTCGAGCGGCGCGAGGTAGCCGTCGCGCTCGTACCGGCCCGCCTGCTCTGTGGAAAGGGAGTTGCTCATGACTGCCTCCGCTTCAAGCGCGGCCCGCGAGTTCCAGCTCGTACTGCTTCACGTAGTCGGCCGCCATCCGCAGGTAGTGGAACTCCTTCAAAGCCTTCTCGCGGCACGCGCGCGGCGAGATTCGGCCGACGCGTCCGGCGGCCTCGACGTACTCCGCGCGGGTGCGGCAGACGAAGCCGACCTCCTCCGAGACGACCTCCGGGCACGCGCCGCTGTCGCTACAGATGACGGGCGTGCCCGACATCAAAGCCTCCGCGACGACGAGCCCGAAAGCCTCGTTCAAAGTCGTCGGGAAGAGCAGCGCCCTCGCCCCCGCGAACAGCTCGGCCTTGCGCGCGCCGCGCACGTCGCCGACGTACTCGGCGCCGCCCGCGCGGCACATCCCCGCGACGCGCTCGATGACGGAAGCGTCGCGGCTCGCGCCCGCGACGACCAGTCTGAAGCCAAGCTCCTCGCAAAGTGAAAGTGCGAGACCCAAGCCCTTCCCCTCGGCCCTGTCCATGTTCGAGACGAAGAGGAAGTAGTCGCCCTTCGACTCGGAGTAGACGCAGACGCCCGGGTCGATGCCGTTCAGCACGAACCTTTCGCTCCCGTAGGAGGCGGCCAGCGTCCTTGAGACGTAGACCCAGTTCGGCGGCGCCGCCGCGCGTTCGACCCCGAGCAGCCCCGCGTCGAGGTGAATCGTCCTGACCCAGGGCTTCGACTCGGATTCGACGTTGTGAAAGACTTCCGCCTCACGCGAAGCTTCCGCGACGAGCGTCACGCCTTCGGGCAGAGGCCGCGCGGCCCCGCCGTCGAGCAGGTAGAAGACTTCGTGGCCCAGCTCGGCCAGCCCTTTGACGAGGCAGTCGGTGACGAACTGGCCGGAGTTGGAGGGGAACGCCATCGCGCGCAGGCCGCAGCCTTCGTCGGCGTATGCCGGGTACCTGTGTCTCGACCAGACGAGTATCTTCATGAACTCTCCGCGCCCGCCCCGCGCGATTGTTCCCACTCGCGGCTGAAGGCCGCCCACGCCTCGAAGCTCTCTTCGAACTCTCCCAGAGAAGGCTCGCGCAGCGGCCCGAGGTGCGCGCAGTCGCCCGCCCCGCGCGCGCGCACGAACGGCGCGCCGGCCCGCGGGAACTGCGGGGTGACGTAGCGGATGATGAAGCCGATGCGTTTCGCGTCCGAGCGGTTCGGGTTCGAGCCGTGGACGATGCTGTAATGGTGCAGAGACATCTCGCCCGCGCGCAGCACGATGTCGCGCGCCGAAGCTTCGTCTATCTCGACCTGCACCTCGTCGCTGCGCTTCAGAAGATTGTCTGTGGCCGAAGACGGCGCGTGCGGCAGGCGGCCCAAACGATGAGAGCCGGGCACGACGCGCATGCAGCCGTTCTCGGGCGTGCTGTCGCTGAGCGCGACCCAGGCCGTGACCGTCGGCGAAAGGTGCAGGCCCGAGTGCGTCCCGTCCTGATGCCAGCGGACGCGCGAAGGGCCTTGCGGGTGCTTGCAGAGGATGAGCGTGCCGTAGACGAGTATGTCGCGGCCGATGAGCTGCTCGACCGCGTCGAGGATGGAAGGGTTGAGCGCGAGGTCGCAGGCCCAGCGGAAGAAGAGGTGCGTCCAGCCGAGGTAGCCGCGCGCGTCGCCCGCGCGCGACTCCAACTCCTCGAAGCCCGCGCGGCAGCGCGCGGCCTCGCCCTCGTCGAGCACGCGGACGGGGAAGACCGCGCCGTCGCGCTCGTAGCGCGCGACCTCTTCGGCCGAGAGCGTCACTCCCGTCTGCCCCGCGTCGAGCGCCGCGGCCAGCTCGCCGCGCGCCGCCTCCAACTTCTCCGCGACGCCCGGAGTCCAGCCGCCCATCCGCACAGCCTTGTCGAGCACCACACGGCGGCGCTCGAGGATGGTGCGGCGCTGCCCGGGCGTCGGCGGGCGACCCGAGAAGGGACGGTCTACGCGCGTGCCGTCGTCGAACCTCCGCACGCTCGCCAGCACGCGCGGGACGACGAGCACGCGGCAGCGGCGCAACATCCTGACCTCGAAGTCCCAGTCCTCGAACGACTGCAAAGAGACGTCGAAGAACTCCGGCCCGAGTTCGAGCAGCGCCGGCCTCCGCATCGTGAGGCAGCAAGTGGCGAAGAGCTTGCCCTCGACCCAGTCGTCCAAATCTCGCGGGAGCATCCTTGGCCCACGGCCTACTTCGAGGCCGATGGAGCACAAACCGGATTCGAGGAAGAGACGACCTTCGACCCAGGAGTTGTGGTCTGTGACGACGGCGTCCGCCTCCGGGTGCTTCATGAAAAGCTCGCGTTCGAGGCGCATCTTGCCCGGCAGCCACACGTCGTCTGAATCGAGGAACGAGACGAGCTCGCCGCGCGCGAGGTTGATGCCGAGGTTCTTGGCGGCCGAGGTGCCCCGGTTCTCCTGGTAGACGTACCGCACGCCGAACTGCGAGACCGCCTCGCGCGTCCCGTCCGTCGAGCCGTCGTCGACGACGATGACCTCCACGCCTTCGCAGCCCTGCTCGAAGACGCTGCGCAGCGCGTCCGTCAGGTACTTCGCGCGGTTGTAGGTCGGGATGACGACCGAGTGTGTGATGCCGCCCATAAAGCTTCTCGCGCGCCGCCTCAGCCCCGCCGCTCGCCTTCCCTCACGAGCGGCAGAACGTCCCGGCTGAAGTCTTCGAGCGCCGACGCGTTCGGCCAGCCCGAGAGGATGAACTGGCTGACCCCGATGTCACGATATTCGAGCAGGGCCGCGGCCAGGTCTTCGGGGCCGCCGACCAGCGCGACGGCCGAGACGCCGTGCGAGGCGACGGCCCCCTTCCAAAGGTATCGCGTCAGCCACGCCTCGCCCTCTCCGCGCGGCCGCTCGAGCACAGCGCGCATCGAGACGGAGTCGCCGCCCCGCCCGAAGCGCTGCTCGACGAAGCTCGTGTCGGCGCCCCGCACCATCTCGTACGCGGCGCGGACGGCCTCCTCGCGCGTCGGCCCCAGGATGATCGAGAAACGCATCCCGACTTCGATGCCGGCGGCGCGCGCCTGCCCGACCTGTGCGCGGATGTGCTCGGGCGCGTCGCCGAGGAGCAGCCAGCAGGTGCCGTAGTTGACGGCAAGCCTCTGCGCCTGCGGCGAGCTGCCGCCGACGAAGACTTCGGGCGAGTCGCGCTCTGGCGAGACGAAGGGCGTGCCCACCTGCGCGTCAACCACCTTGTAGTACCTGCCGTCGAGCGTGCAACGGCCTTCGCGCCAGAGCGCGTGCGCGACGTGCAGGAACTCTTCGGCGCGCGCGTAGCGCTCGTCGTGCGCGAGGAAGTCGCCGTAGAAACCCTGCTCCTTCTGCGAGTGGCCGGCCACGACGTTGAGGCTGACGCGCCCGCCCGTCAGCGCCGAGAAGGTGTTTATCTGCTGGACGAAGAGCGTCGGCGAAGTGAGTCCGGGCCGGCAGGCGATCATGTACGTGAGCCGCTCGGTGCGCAGCGCGAGCGCCGAGGCGAGCAGCACGGGGTCGGGCGCGTTGTAGCCGAACATGGTGAGGGCCGAGTCGATGCCGCACGCTTCGGCGAGGCGGCAGAACTCGACGCGCGCCTCCACGTCGGGCATCGACATCTTCCGCGGGTCGGCGGGCGGGAACGGGACGTCCGGCCTCTCGCCGCCCGGCGGCAGTCGCCAGTGGAACCTCAGGGGCTTCATCTCAGAACCTCAACCGAACTCCGCGAGGCGCACGCGGATCAGGTCGCGCAGGCGCAACGCACAGGCCGTGTACGCCTCGGCCCCGCGGCCCATCGGGTCTTCGATGTCGCCGGCCGGGTCGAGGCAGTGCGTCTTCTGCGTGGCCGAGGGCACGAGTTTGATGACGGCCGAGCGGTGCGCATTCGTCATGCAGAAGATTCTCTCGGCGCGCTCGGCCAGCTCCGCCGTGAGCTGGCGCGCGGCGTGCGCGCCGGCCCCGACCCCGAGTCCTTGCAGAGCCGCGCGCGCCTCGTTCGTCATCGGCGCGCCCGGCCTGACCGACAGCCCCGCGCTCGAAGCGCGCACGGGCCGCGCGGATGCTTCGGCGCCGGCGATGGCCTCGGCCATCGGCGAGCGGCAGGTGTTGCCGCTACAGACGAAGAGCAGCAGGACGGGCATCTGCTCCGCTCTTTGCGGCAGGCGAGGCGCGCGCCCGAATAGATTTGCGAGCCAGTTCGTCCAAAGCTCCCGGTGGTGGAGCGGCGAGAGGAAGGTCAGCGCGACGATGAGCAGGCCGGCGCTCGCGAGCTGCGCGGCGCTCGGCGCGGGCTGTCCGAAAAGGAAGGTCAGCGCGAAGGCGGCCGTGACGCCCGCCAGCATGCTCGAACCGCAGTGCATCGGGACGCAGAAGGTGTTCTCGCGGCGGTCGAGGAAGATGAGCGTCGTGCAGACGCAGAGCCCGGCGTAAGAGAGGCCGACGAGGACGGCCGGCACGACAGCCATGGTTGAGAGGAACGAGGTGAAGCCCAGGCGGAACCCTTCGGCCACGCCGCCCGACCCGAACGCGGCCAGCAGTCCCAAGGTCAGCAGCAGGAGCGGCGAGGCGACCATCTGCTCTTCGACGAAGTAGCGCAAGGTCGCCCCGCGCTCGTCCGTCTTCGAGAGCTTCGTCATGAACTGGAGCTTGAAGAAGTACGCGGCGAGGTACGCGGCCACGTCCGCCACCGCCGCCGCGCCGAGCGTGTAGTGCGAGGCGTCGCCGAGCGCGACGAGGACGGCCGCGAGACTTACCAGCATGGCCGCCCAGGAGAACCAGCGGACGCGCCTTCTGAAGATGGCGTCCACCGCCGGGGCGATGATGAGGATGCCCCCGCGCAGCAAGACCAGCACGAAGACGATGGAGGCCCCGCCGAAGGTGAAGGCTAAGGTCGTCGTCCCCATGATCGTCGCCAAACAGACGCCCGACAGGAAGGTCAGACGCCGCGGGAGGGGCACGCGCACGCCGAAGAACTCTCTGCGGCCGGCGTACTTCCACCACCCGGCCGCCGTGATGAAGCCGAACATGCCGACGACGGTCGCCATCACAGAGGCGGGCAAAAGCACCGCGCCGGGCACGGCCCCCGCGCCCGGGACGAGCCCGCCCGACAGCGCTTTCGTCAGGCCGCTGTAAGGCGCGTAGAAGAGGTAGTACCCGAGCCCGAGGCCCCAGATGCCGAGACCGTAGACGCGCTGCTTGTAAGACATCCTGAGTCTCCCCACGGCCGAGCGTCTGCAAAACTCCCGGATGCTCGTCCGCTCAAGGCTTATAGAACGAGGGGTCGTGGGACTGACCGAGAAGTGACTTGCCGATGGTCGCGAGGATGTGGTCGTCGTTGTCGTGCCGCACGTAGAAAGAGAGGTCGCGGTAGATGCGCTCCAGCGGACTCGGGCGGTTCAGGCTGCGCGCGCCGCAGGCGCGGATGCAGTGCTTGACCGTCTCCTCCGCCAGGTGCTCGATGACGTGGCGCGCGCGGCTGCCCGCCACCTGCGCCTCAGCGCGGCGGTCGCCCTCCCAGAGCTGCGCGACGTGGCGCAGCCAGAGGTGCGCCGTCTCGACGTTGATCGACATCTGCGCGACGTGGTGCTGGACGTACGGGTCTTCGACTTTGTTCTGCGTGATGACGTATTCGAGCGCGAAGTCGTACGCGGCCTCGGCGGCGCCGAGGAACGTCGCCGCGTAGTGCGGGATGAAGCAGGTCTGCCAGCCTTCGAGAAGGTACTGGCCGGGGTAGCCGATCAGATTCTCGTCGGGGATGAAGGTGCGTTCGAACTTGACGAGGTGACTCGCGGTGGCGCGCATGCCGATGGGGTCCCACCACGAGCCGTCGGTCGTGATCGAAGGGTCGGAGAGGTCGCAGGCCATCATGAGCGTCGCCTCCGCCGGGCCGCTGCTGTGGCGCGCGCCGCCGGGGCCCGCCGTGCTCGTCAGGAGGATGGCCCACTGCGCGCCCGTCGCGCTCGTCGAGAAGACCTTGTTGCCCTCGACGACGTAGCCGCCCTCCACCTTTTCGAGCGTCGTCCCGAAGCGCACCTTCTCGCCCGGCGCGCGCGCCTGCGGCTCGCCGCTCCACGCGACCCACTTCTCGCCGCGACTGACGACGCCCTCGAACCAGCGCGCCTTCTGCCGCCCGTCGGCCATGCCGTCGAGGATGACGAGCGAGTTGGCGTGCCCCTCCCAGCAGCGCGCCAGGGAGAGGTCGGCCTTCGCCAGCTCCTTCGTCATCATCCAGAGCGTGTAGACGTTGCCGCGGTGCGGGCCGAGGCCCGCACCGCCGTACTCCTTCGGCACGGCCGCCGCGTGCAGCCCCGAGGCGAAGAGGTCTTCGAAATCCTCGGCGGGGAAGGCGGCCGCGCGGTCGTATGCGTCCGCGCGCGGCGCGAACTTCTCGCGCGCCAGCTCGCGCGCGCGGTCTACGAGTTCCTGCCCCTCAAGCCTTGCAGTCTTTAAAGTCTCCATCGCTCGACTTCTTCCGTTCGCATCCCTCTTACGTGGCGAGCAGCTCGCGCGCGTCGGCCCCGCCGCCGAGTTCTTCCAGCGCCGGCCCGACCGGCATCACAAACCCGGTCATCCTCTGGAACTGGTGTTGCACCTGTATGAGCAGCACCTCGCGGCCGTCAACCGCGAGCCGCCCGCGCGCGCGCGTCCCCACGACGAGCGGCGTCGGCTCCGAGCCGTAAGCGAGGTCAACGACGACCGCGTCCTCTTCGAGTCCCGAGAGGTCGAAGGGCGTGCGGAGGTCGTCGCGCCCGACCGGCGTCGCGTTGACGATGAGCGCGAAGCCGCGCCCCGAAAACTCCGAGAGCGGCGCGAAGGGCAGGCCCAAGAGCTCGACGGCGTAACGCCCGCGCGCGGCGCCGCGGTTGACGAGTGTGACCTTCGCGCCCGCGCGCGTCAGCCCCGCCGCGACGGCGCGCCCCGCCCCGCCGCAGCCGATGACGGCCGCCTTCAAACCCTCGGCCGCGATCCCGCGCTCGCGCAGGGCGATGACGACGCAGTCGGAGTCGGACGTGTCGGCCTCCCACTCCCCCCCGTTCGAGACGAAGAGGTTGGTCGAGCCGGCGGCCCGCGTCATCGGCGTGTGCTTCCGGGCCGCCGCGAGCGCCGCCTCCTTGTGCGGCGAGACGACCGTCAAGCCTTTGACTCTGAGCCCGAGTTCTTCCAGCGCGCGGCTCTTGACCGCCTCGCGCCAGAACTCCCCGAACTCTTCGACGTGGAACGGCACGAAGAGCGCCGGGTGGTTCAGCGCGCGGTAGGCCGCGTTGTGCAGGCGCGGCGAGAGCGACTGCATCACGGGGTTCCCGACGATGCCGTAAATCTCTTCGCAGTCGGGCAGCGCGGGCAGGCCGTAATCTTCAATCAGCTTCGAGACGTTGAAGCCGCCCTCCGCCGCGGCGAAGACGAAAGGGGCGCCGAGCCGCGGCGCGACCAGACGGCTCCAGCTTCCAACGTCGCCTTCGGCGTAGGCCACGACGTCCGCGCGGCCGAGCGCCTTCAACGTGAGCAACGGCACGAGCGCCTCGCTTGCCTTCGAAGGCGTCGTGACCAGCCTGTAGAGGAAAGCCTCGTGCGCCGACAGACGCTCGAACTTCTCGCGGAGCGCGGCCGCGTCGGGCACGACGCCGTGCCAGGAGATGACTCGCCGCGCGGGCGGGATTTCGTCGAGCAGGTCGGGTAAGCAGTCGCGCTCGCCTTCGAGGTCGACGAAGTCGTAGCGGCGTGCCGCGTCCGACAGACGCCTTCGCCGCTCGTCGGACGTGCCCGCGAAGGCGCCGCCCTCTTCCCCGCTCCGGAGCGTGTAGAGCAGACGCCCTTTGAAGTGCCGGCGGAGCTGGTCGGGGTCGAGGTCGCCCGCGAGGTCGGCGCGCACCTCCAGCCACTCGACGCAGTCGGGCCACGCCCCGCTTTCCGAAAACGGGTCGGCAAGTGTGGCAATCAGAGTGGCCTTTCCCATAAGGTGAAATCTCTCCGGCGCCGTTGTTGAAAGTTGTGTTCGGGAGGCGTTCGGGGCAGTCGTCAAAAGGGGAAGCTCGCCCGCGCCTTCGGGCGAAAAGCTTCGACAGAAGTCGCCGGAAAGAGAGTCGGAAACCGCCTGCTATTGATTTTGAGGTAGAGCCACCAGCCTTAGAGCACCGAGAGCCTACCGTCTTTGTCACGCCGCGTCAATAATTTTTGCATCCTGCCACTCGGAGGTTACAGGGACTTGAACAAACGGCCCGCAGTGGCGAGAATTTTTTTGACAACGCCCACGCCATCCAATATATTCCGACCGCGTCAACGGCCGCCGCCCGCGGCCCGGCGCGCGTCACCGAATCCTTCTCAACCCGGCGTCAAACTCCAGACAGACAGCTCGACTCTTACGCCCGGACGGAGTCGCCACTCATGAAGTCAAAACCCTCGTCCGCCCTCGCCGCCTCGCTACGCGTTTTAGCGCTCTTCGCACTCTCCTGCCTGGCGGCCCACGCGCAGGAGAACCGGGGCGTCCCGGCCGGGCCGCGCAAGGTCAGCGCCGAGGGCGTGACCATCGAGTTCGGGGCCGAGTCCTTGCAGCCGGGCGGACTGGTCGAGGGCGGCGACGCGGTCGTCAAATACAGGATCACATATTCCAACACGGGCGCGCCCATCACGGGCCTGCGCCCGGCCGCCTGGATCGGCCGCTACGAGCCGGACGCCTCGGGCGGGCCGCCGAGCTGCCGCGCGATGGTGCAGTCGTTCCTGCAACCGAGCTTCAGCACGCGCCCCGAGATAGACATGAACGGCTATCTCATCCTCACGCTCAACGACGAGCCGAACGTCTCCGTCATCGACCCCATCTCGGGCTTCAGCTCGATGAGGCTCCTGACCCTGGTCGAGCTGGACAGCCCCGGCGAGGACTGGGCGCTGGGCGCAGACCAGAAGCGGCTCTACGTCAGCACGCCCGAGGCGGGCCGGGTCGCCGTCGTGGACACGACCACCTGGAAGACCGTCGCCAAAGTCGAAGTCGGCGGGCGGCCCGCGCGGCTCGCTCTGCAGGAGGACGGCCGATACCTTTGGGTCGGCGACGGCGGCGCGGAGAGTCCGGCGGGCGGCGTCGTCACCGTCATAGACGTCAACACCCTGAAGGTCGTCGCGCGCGTCAAGGCGGGGGCCGGCCCGCACGAGATAGCCTTCTCGGACGACGACCGGCAGGCGGTCGTCCTGAGCAGGCCGGCCGGCACGCTCTCGGTCGTAGACGTGCGGACGCTTTCGAAGGTCAAAGAGGTGAAAGTCGGCGCGCGCCCTTCCGGCCTCGCCTACTCGGCGCTCGGCCGCGCCTTCTACGTCGCGGACGAGACGGGCGGCACAATCACCGTCATCGACGGTCGGCGCTTCGAAGTCATCGCGCGGCTGACGTCCGGGCCGGGCCTGCGCTCTCTGCGCGTCTCGCCGGACGGGCGCTACGTCTTCGCCGTCAACAGCGCGGCCAACTCGGTCGCCATCGTCGACGTGGCGAACAACCGCCTCGTGCAGACCGTCCCCGTCGAGCGGGCGCCCGACCAGGTCACCTTCACGAAGGACTTCGCGTACGTGCGCGCGCTCGGCAGCCAGTACGTCTCGATGATCCGCCTGAACGACGTGGCGAAGGGCCTGGCCTCGGTCGCGCGCTTCCCCGCGGGGCAGATGACGCCGGGCGCCGCGCGCGGGCTGGCAGCCGCCGACGCTGTCGTGCCCGCGCCCGAGAGCGGCTCGGTGCTCGTCGCCAACCCCGCGGACAAGATGGTCTACTACTACGCCGAGGGCATGGCGGCGCCGATGGGCAGCTTCCAGAACTACCGGCGCGTGCCGCGCGCGGTGCTCGTCAAGGACAACAGCCTGCGCGAAGTCTCGCCCGGCGTCTACTCGACGACCGTGCGGCTCGGCTCCTCGGGCCACTTCGACGTGGCGCTGCTGCTCGACTCGCCGCGCGTCGTCCAGTGCTTCGACATCGCCGTCGCGGAGAGTCCAGAGGAGCGCCGCCAACGCGAGTCGGCCGTCAGGTTCGAGCCGCTCGTCGACGACGACGTGATGCCGGTCGGCCGGAGTTATAAACTGCGCTTCAAGGTGGTGGGCAGCGCCGGCCAGCCGCGTGACGACCTGAAGGACGTGGGCGTGATGACCTTCCTCGCGCCGGGCATCTGGCAGGAGCGCTTCTGGTCGAAGCCGGTCGGCGGCGGCGTCTATGAGGTGAGCTTCACGCCGCCGTCCGAGGGCGTCTACTACATCTACTTCAACTGCCCTTCGCTGAACCTCGAATATAATCAGTCGCCCTTCCTGACGCTGCGGGCGGAGAAGAGATGAGACACAAGGCTTTCGTCATCCTTATCGCGTTCTGCGCGCTCGTCGCCGTCGCGCCGCGCGCGCTGGCGCAGGCCGCGGGCGGCCGGGCGCGGGCGCAGAGGCAGGAGGTCTGGTACTCCTGCCCGATGCACCCGGAGGTGAAGTCGAAGAAGCCCGGCAGTTGTCCCAAGTGCAAGATGGACTTGCGCGCTGTCGCCGCCGCCACGCCGAAAGAGAATGCCCCGCCCCTGAAAGAGGAGCGCGCGGAGGCGGACGCGCAGCGTGTGAGCATCCCGGACGTGGAATTACTCGACCAGGACGGGCGCACGGTGCACTTCTACAGCGACCTCGTCAAAGGCAGGACGGTCGCGATCCAGTTCATCTTCACGACCTGCACGACCATCTGCCCGCCGCTCGGCGCCACCTTCGCCCGCGTGCAGAAAGACTTTGGTGAACGCTCCGGCCGAGACGTTCACTTCATCTCGGTCAGCGTCGACCCTCTGACCGACACGCCGGAGAGGTTGAAGGCCTGGGGCGAGAAGTTCCACGCGGGCGCGGGGTGGACGTTCGTGACCGGCGCGAAGCCGCAGGTTGACGCGCTGCTGCGCGCGCTCGGCGCCTCGTCCGCGCGCCGCGAAGACCACTCGCCTTCCGTCCTCATCGGCAACGACGCGAAGGGGCAGTGGACGCGCGCCTACGGACTCTCCATGCCGAGCCAGCTCGTCAAACTCATCGACGACGCGCTCGAAGGCCGACTCGAACCGACAAGCAAGGAGGGCAGTCAGTGACCAGAAGAGTCTTACTCGCCGCGCTCGCGTGTCTGCTCGCGGCGACGGCCGCCGCGGGGCAGACGCCGCAGAAGACCGCGCCGCCCGACCCGCACGCGGGCCACCACATGCCCGAGCAGGAGCAGCAGCAGTCGCCCGCGCAGAAGTACTTCTCGGACGTTGAGCTAATCAACCAGGACGGGAAGAGCATGCGCTTCTACACGGACGTGCTCAAGGGGAGGACGGTCGTCATCTACCCTTTCTTCACCACCTGCACGTCCGTCTGCCCGCCGATGACACGCAACATGGCGAAGGTGCAGGAGGCGCTCGGCGAGCGCGTCGGGCGCGACGTGCTCCTCGTCTCCATCTCGGTCGATCCCGCCACGGACACGCCCGAGCGGCTGAAGGACTACGCGCAGAAGTTCCACGCCAAGCCGGGCTGGGTCTTCCTCACAGGGAAGAAGGAGAACGTGGACTGGGCGCTCTACCGGCTCGGCCAGTACGTCGAAGAGAAGGGCGACCACCAGACCGTCTGGATTATCGGCAACGAGGCGACCGGTCTCTGGAAGAAGGCGTTGGGCCTCGCGAAGCCCGAAGACTTGATTAAAATCATCGAAGGCGTGGCGAACGACAAGGGCGAGGCGAAGGCGGCCGCGACGACGAATTAGACCATGACGAAGAAAACCGCCCGACCCGCCGCCCTCATCCTCTGGCTCGCGTTCGCGCTGGCCGCGCTGGCCGTCGGCGGCTCCGCGCGACAGACGCCGCAGAGCGTTCAAGTCGCGCCGCAGCCCTCCCGCGCGCTCACGCCGCAGGAGCGCCGCGGCAAGGCCCTCTACCTGCGCGGCGAGAGTGCCACCAACCGCGAGCTCACGGCCGTCATCGGCGAGATTGACGTGCCCGCCTCGACCGTCAACTGCGCCGGCTGCCACGGCGCGCGCGGCGAGGGTAAGACCGAGGGCGGCGTCACGGCCGGCAACCTCACCTGGGCCAACCTGCTCAAGCCCTACGGCCACACGCACCCGACGGGGCGCAAGCACGGCCCCTTCGACGAAGCTTCGTTCGTGCGCGCAGTGGTCGGCGGCGTAGACCCCAACGGCAACACGCTCCTCGTCGCGATGCCGCGCTACAAGCTCTCGCCCGAAGACGCGGCCGACCTCGTCGCCTACCTCAAACGCATCGAGTCTGACCAAGACCCCGGCATCACCGACACGACCCTCCGCGTCGGCACCGTCCTGCCCACGCAGGGCGCGCTGGCCGACACGGGCGCGGCCATGCGCGACGTGCTCAACGCATACTTCTCGGAGGTCAACAGCCGCGGCGGCGTCTACAACCGCAAGCTCGAGCTGCGCGTGGCCGACGCGGGGACGGGGGCTGCGGCGACGTTGGAGCCCGCGCGCCGCCTCGCCGGGCAGGAGGACGTCTTCGCCGTCGTGGGCGGCGTCACCGCGGGGGCCGACGCCGAGATCGCCGCACTCGCGCGCCAGGACGAAATCCCTTTCGTCGGCCCCGCGACGCTCACGCCGCAGTCCGCTTCGCCCGCCAACCGTTACGTCTTCTATTTACTGCCGGGCCTCTCAGAGCAGGCGCGCGCGCTCGTCAACTTCGCCGCCACGAAGCCGCAGTTGAAGAAGGCGCGCGTGCTTATCGTCCGGCGTGAGGGCGAGACGGGCCGCGCCGTGGGCGCGGCGGTCGAGGAGCAGGCGCGGCTGGCCGGTTGGGAGAACGTCTCGACGCAGACTTACGGGACTGCCCCCGCCGCGGACATGGCGCAGCTCGTCGGGAAGTGGAAGGGCAGCAACGACGACGCGGTCTTCTTCGTCGGGGCGGGCGGCGAGGAGGCTGCGTTCATCAGGGAGGCCGCGGCCGCGGGCTGGACGCCGAACGTCTTCCTCGTCGCCGCCCTGACCGGGCGAGACCTCGTGAACGCCGTCCCGGCGACTTTCAAGGATAAGGTCTTCGTCGCCTTCCCCAGCGTCCCGACCGACATCACGCCCGAGGGCGTGGCGGAGTTCGGCGCGCTGCGCGAGAAGTACAAGTTCGCCCCGCGCCACGCGGCCTCGCAGCTCGCGGCCTTCGCCGCCGCCAAGATTTTCGTCGAAGGTCTCCGCCGCGCCGGGCAAGACCTCAGCCGCGAGAAGCTCATCACGGCGCTCGAAGGCTTATACAACTTCGAGACGGGCGTCACCCCACCCATCACCTTCGGCCCGAACCGGCGCATCGGCGCTAACGCCTCCGCCATCCTCACCGTCGACCCCGAGAAGAAAGAGTTCGTCAACGTCACCGGCCGCTGAGCGTCGGGCGCGGGGCGTAGCTGATGCGGCGCGTCTCGCGGAGGCGGCCGCCGTCGAGCGCGCCCTCGACGATCTCGTAGCCGAGCAGCGCGAAGACGCGGCCGCGCAGGAAGAGCGGGCGGGCGTTCCCGTACCAGTCGACGCAGGAGATCTGGCAGTCGTCGTCCGCCGCCGTCTCGGGGCGCGCGTCGAGTTCGCCCAGTTCCTTCAGGTCGAGTGACTCGTTGCGCAGGAAGAGCACCGCGGCCGACGACTGGAACAGTTGTTCGAAGCCGGAGCGCCCGGGCTTGCTGATGGGCAAACCGAGCAGGCCCGTGTTCTCATCCTCGGGCTTGTAGAAGAAGCCGTGGCTCCGCGTCTCGCCCTGCGCGGCGCCCTTGCGCGTGTAGGTGCCCGCGACGGCCAGCGTGCCGCCGCCCAAGCGCACGCTCGTGAAGTGCAAGTCCTCCGCGTCTGCGCCGACGACGACCGCGTCAGAGCCGAGCGCCTCGATCCTGTCGACGCCGTGCTTCAGAGCGACCGTCGAGACTTCGCCCGTCGCCCAGCGCACCGCGCAGAGGCTCGAACCGTTCGCGGCTCCCGGCGTGTCCATCCCGTTGCCGTTGCCGTAGAGCAGGTAGTCCCCGACGAACCTGTTCTGAAAAGCATCGCCGCCGCCCCGCGGGTCGGGCAGACGCCTGTAGCTCGAAGCGGGCGCGGCGTCCTCGCCACCCGAGAAACTCCAGAGCGGCACGCGCAACAGCGCCACGCTCCCCGCCGCCGCTTCGGCGTCCCACATGCGGTCGCCGCCGGCCTCGGAGCGCACGAGCACGTTGAGGTTGCCGTCCCCGCTCTCGAGGAACGAGAACTGGTCGACGGGGCTACCCGCGACGCGCAGCGCGCTCGGGCCGGAGCCGTCGAGCGGCATGCGGTAGAGAATCGAGCGTGACGTTTTGGCAGTAGCCTCTTCATCGTTTTCTTCGCCGCTCGACCAATCGCTCGCCCAGACGTAGACGGACGACGGCGACACGTAGAAGACGCTGCCCGGAGGGCCGATGAGCGCCGTCGCCTCGCAGCTCATGTCGGCGCGGGCGAGGTCGCAGACCGTCACGGTGTGCAGGGCGAGCTCGCCCACCTCGCCCAGGTTCTGCGCCCCGCGGTAGACGCGCGTCGCGTTGACGATGCGGCGGAAACCTTCGCTCTCGCCCGCGCCCTTGTGCCAGCGGCGCAGCGCCGGGAAGGACGCGAGCGGGTTCCGCACGTCCGCCTCCAGGTAGAGCGGCGCGTAGAAGACCAGCTTGTCGCCGACGAGCCGGCTCGCGTAGTTGCGCGAAGAGTAGTAGTCGTCCGAGCGCAGTTGATAAGTGGCGCGGTAGCTCAGGCGGCCGCTGCGGTCGATGCGGAAGAGCCCGACCTCCGTGCCGCCGCGCTCGTAGCTGTAGCCGATGACGGCGACCGTCTCGCCCGAGACGAGCAGCTCGTCGTACCAGGCGTACTCCGGGTCGACGTCCGGGCCGAAGGCGTTGAGGGAGGAGACGGGGCGCAGCGCGCCGCCACCGACGGCGACGGTGAAGAGGCGGCCGCGCCTGAGCACGACGAGGTAATCGCCGTGCAGCTTGACGATGCCGCCCTCGTCCACGCCCGCGTGCTGCACGTTCGTGACAGACTCTTCGTCGCCCGCCGGCTCCGCCGCCTTCGCCACCGCTTCGCCCGCACTCGGCTGGGCGCTGCCCGCATAGTCCGCCCCCGCTTTCTCCACGGGCATGGGCGCGGCCCCCGGCACTTCGTGCTTCACCGTCACGCGCCCGAGCTTCCGCATGAACCTCTTCAGCTCACGCTCCGAGCCGAACGCGCGCAGGCGCTTCCTCGGGGACTGGTTCGAGGGCTTGGCGTTCGCGTGCGGCGCGGCGCCGGCCGGCGCGGGCGCCTGCGCGTGGGCGCAAGGGGCGGCGAAAGCGGCCGTGACGAAAAGCAGGACAAGGGCTCTCATAAACAGACCTCTCGGCATCCACGGGATGTCTCCGCCTTGTTACGCCCTTTGGAACGGGGCGGCCCCGCGCGACTTGCGCGCACGCGTCACACCGACACCGCCGCCCGTCCCTCGGTTCCCGCGAAATAATTTTCGGGCGCGGGGAAAAACCGGCCGCGAAGTGTTAGTATGTGCAGCCGTCCAGGCGTGCCCGAGGAGTGTGGCGGCAACGGCTTCAAAATTTTCCCTCGAACCGTTTTGCGGATGAAAGGAGTGAGGATGCGTACAGCGAGAGGGGGACTGTTGGTCTCCTTAGGGATTTTTGTCTTCGCCGCGGTGGCGTGCAGTTTCAGCGCCTCGACGGCCAACATCAGCGACCTCAAGCTCGGCAAGGATCAGACGGCCAGTTCCCCGACGAGCACGTTCGCGCCGGAGGACACGGTCTACGCGGTCGCGACCGTCTCGAACGTGCCGGGCGCGGTCAAGGTCAAGGGGCTGCTCGCCTTCGAAGACGTGGAGGGCCAGACGGCCGGCCCCATCCCCGGGCTGGAGAAGACGCTCGACCTGCCGGGCAGCGGCACGGCGACCTACACCTTCTCGCCGCCCGCGGCCGGCTTCCCGAAGGGCAAGTATAAGGTCGAGGTCTTCCTGCTCGACGACAGCGGCCAGCAGAAGGATCAGAAGTCGGCGAGCTTCACCGTCAACTAATCCCCGAAATTTAACCACAGAGACACAGAGGCACAGCTCGTTGACTTCTTCATCTTCAGAAGTCGACGAGCTGTGCCTCTGTGTCTCTGTGGTTAGACTTACTTCTTCGGCGGGGGCGCCGTCTCGATGAGAATCTGGCGGAGCGCGTCTTCGCGCGAGACCTTGCCGTCGAGGTACGCCTGCCAGTGCGTTTCGAGCGACGTACGGAAGCCGCTGAAGCCGCGGCCGTACATGTCGAGGATGAAAGGCCGGTAGTCGGCCACGCCCCGCCGCGCCAGCGCGCGCCGCGTCAGCTCGCCCGAGGTGTAGAAGAGGATCGCGTGCCAGAGGTTCGCCATCGGCCGCAAGCCCGTCTCGGCCGAGAGGCGCTTGAGTTCGGAGCCGATGGCGCCCTCGTCCGCGCCGACGATGGCGTGCGAAGGCTCGTGCATCAGAGACTCCAGGGCTCCGAACCCTTGCGTGCCCTTGTCCGTGCTCGCGATGACCGCGTGCGCCGACTCGCCCTCGCCGACCGTGTAGGCGCCGAACTGCCACCCGAACGAGGTCACGTCCACGAGGATGCGCTTCGGGAAGGGCACGCCGTAAACCTTCGCGTGCGCCTCGGCCAACTCCTCGCCCGCCGACGCGAGCAGCGGCTCGGCGACGGCGATCCAGAAACGGTTCGCGCGGTCGTCCTCCTCCCACTGCGCCGCGCGGTAGAGCGGCATCGCCGCTTCGAGCACCTTCTGCGCCGCCGTGGGGACGGAAGCCGGCAGCCTGTCCGTGTTCGTCCCCGAGAGGGCGGTGTTGAGACGAATCAGCTCGTCGTTGAAGATCGGGTTGCGCCGGCCGACGTACGCGCGGTAGTCCTCGACCGCCTTCGCCCACTGCTTGAGTTGTTCGCCGGAGAGTCCGGCGGGCGGCTTGTCCCACTTGAAGGCCGCTTCGTAGAGGAGTCGCTGGTGCAGGTTGACCCACGGGTTGCTCTGCAGGCGGTAACGCCCGACCGTCACGGACGCCCTGTCCTGCGCCGCCGCGGCCGAGGCGACGAGCAGGCCGAAGCAGAGGGCCGCGACGAAAGTCGAAAGACGATTGCGGCTCATGAAGTTCCGCCTCACGACGAATGCCTTCGACTGTCGGCGCGCACCATGTCGATGACGATGGTGCTGGCGAGGATGAGCACGTCGTCCTCGCCTTCGGCCACGTCCACGCCGTAGGTGTCGGCCCACGAGAACCACTGCCGCGACACGACGGCGACCGTCTGCCCGCCCCGGCTGAAGGCGAACTCCAGCTCCCAGAAGTCGCCCTCGGCGACGAGGTCGTCGGGGCCGGGCACGTCCACCGTAAAGATGTGCTTGAAGAAGGTGAACATCTTCTTCTTCACGACGGCGAAGAGCTGCCCGCCCCTGTATATCTCGTAGGTCGGCCCCCACGAGAAGACCTTCTGACTGATGTACGCGACCTCCTCGCCGGAGGCGTCGCGCAGCGTCAACTGGTCGCCGAAGCTGATGACCTTGCCCTGAGCACGAAAGACCTCCTGCCCCTGCTCGTCCCTGATGGCGAACGAGTCGCCGAGGCTGAAGAACTTCTGCTTCATGACGTAGCGCATAAATGTCTTCCCCCTTTCAGACGGGTACGGCCGAGCCGGGCCATTCTCCGCAACTCAATCGGGGTCGGCCAACGAGAACAGAGCACGCCTTCGACTTCTCAACGTTCCCATTTTTCCGCCCCTCTCAACGATACAAGTCTGTGCTGACGTACTTGATGCCGGAGTCGACCATGAGCGTGACGACCGTGGCCGCGGGGCCGAGCCGCTCCGCGACGCGGAGGGCGGCGACCACGTTGAGCCCCGAAGAGGTGCCGGCGAAGATGCCCTCTTCGCGGGCCAGGCGGCGGCACATCCCCGCGGCCTCCTCGGTCGAGCCCGTCAGGATTTCGTCGACCTCCTCCCTGCGCCATAGCGGCGGGACGAAGCCGATGCCGATGCCTTCGATCCTGTGTGAGCCCGAAGTCCCGCCCGACAGGATGGCCGACTCGGAGGGCTCGACGGCCGCGACGTGTAGGCCGGGGTTGTGCCGGCGTAAGGCCCTCGTCGCGCCGTGGATCGAATGCGCGGTGCCCACCGAGTGGACGAAGGCGTCAACGTCGCCACCCGTCTGCTCCCAGACCTCCTCGCCGAGCGAGTGGTAGCCCGCGGCGGCGTCCGCGTTGCCGAGTTGGTCGACCCACCAGTGGCCGGGGCGCGCGCTGATGCCGCGCGCCGTGGCGATCATCTCTTTAATCAGCGCCTCGGTAATCTTCCGGTTGTCACTCGGGATGACGGTGACGTTGGCGCCGAAGGCCCGCATGGTGCGAATCTTCTCCTCGCTGAAGGCGTCGGAGGTGACGATCTCGAGTGCGTAGCCTTTCGCGGCGCAGACGAGCGCGAGTGAGACGCCCGTCGAGCCGCCGGTGTACTCGACGACGGTGCCGCCCGGCGGCAGACGCCCGTCCCTCTCGGCCGCCTCGACGGAGGCCAGCGCCATGCGGTCTTTCATGCTGCCGGTCGGGTTCGCCCATTCAAGCTTCACCAGCACGCGCGCGGAGCCGGGCGGCACGACCTTCGTCAGGCGCACGAGCGGCGTGTTGCCGATGGATTCGAGGACGTTGTTGGCGACGTTCATAACTTTGAAAGACGCACGGACAACAGGCGAAGTTCAGACCTCGTTCGCGTCAGGCGCGGGCAGGACGTGGTGCGCTTCGAGGTGGAACTGCGGGACGGGGCGCGGGTCGGCGGAGTGGCAGGTGATGAAGGCGCGGAAGTCGGAGGCGCGGCGGACGACTTCCGCCTCGTGGATGCGCGCGGCGGCGCGCTCCTCGAAACGGACGCGCCAGGCGTCGGCTCCCTCCGCGTGCGAGGAGAGGAAGTGCAGGTCTTCGACGCCCGACAGCCCGGCCTCTTCGCGCACGAAAGCTTCGGCGGCCTGAATCTGATTGGAGTAGCAGGCGCGGCCGCGGAACCCTTCCGCGAGGATGCGCCCCTCGTTGTAAGCCTCCACCGTGCGGCGGGCCGACTCGGGCGTGGCGTGCGCGTAGAAGAGGCCGTGCGGGAAGCAGACGAGGTTGCCCGCGAAGCGGTCGCCGCCGACGTGCGAAGACTGCCAGACGCATTCGCCCGCGCGCTCGCGCAGGGTGTTGTAGAGGGGCATGCCGAACTTCGCGCAGCACTTGTCGCGCCGGCCGTGCGTGCAGACGAGGTAGAGCGGCCCCGCGCCGACCTCGCCGCCCTGCGGGTCGCGGCCCGAGGCGATCTCCGCGAGGTCGTAGCGGAGCAGGTCGAAATACTTCTCGACCTGGAGGCGGACGACGAAGGGAGAGCGCTCGCGGCAGCGGATGACGAAGAGGTTCATGCGCGCGTCGCGCCGGCCGCGGTCGGTCTTGACGAAGAGGATGCGCGAGTGGCGTATGCGCGCCGTCGCGTCTTTGAAGAACTGCTTGACCTCGGCGGGCAGCGCGCTCTCCTGAAACGCGTGGCGGCCCCAGCCGTGCGGGTATTCGAGCAGGAGCCAGACGGCGCCCGTCGAGGCCGTGCCCGCGACCCGCTCGCCCGCGCGCCGCGAAAGCTCCGAACAGAAGAAGCGCGACTGCCCCGCGTCAGACTCCGTCACACTCCCCCTTCAACGTCGAAGGCGACGAACCCCTTGTGCGCCAGCTCCGAGAGAAAGACGCGCACCGTCCCCGGCGCGACGCGCGCGGCCTCGCACAGCTCCGCGACCGTGCAGGCCCGGCGCTCGTTGAGCGCGCGCAGGACGGGCAGAGCTCCTTCGGCGAAGCGCCAGTGCTGTCCCATCGAGGCGAACTCGACGACGCCGTTCACGGCCTCCAACTTGAAAGGCCGCGGCGCGAGCAGGCGGACGACCGTCGCGCCTTCGGGCGGCGCGGCGTCCGGCGTCGCGACCCACGGCAGCGCGACGCGCGCGCGCGGCTCGGCCCGCGCGTCGAGGTCTTGGTAGAAACGTTCGACGAGAGTGTCGTCCCAAGCGGCGAGCAGCTCCTCGCGCAGGCGCGCGTTGTGCGCGGCGCGCTCGGCCGGAGAAGCCAGGTGCGGGAGGTCTTGCCGGAACGCCTCCGACGCGCGCACGGCGTCCGAGAGCCAGCGCAGAAGGTCTAGCCCCGTGCGGTTGTGCACGCCGACCGTCAGGTGCAGCGTCGGCTCGGCCAAAGGCACCGCGACGTGCCACCAGCCGCGCGGGATGTAGAGCAGGTCGCCGTCTTCGAGCGTCCCCTCCCACAAGGGTTCGTGCTCGGGCTTCTGCGCCTTCTCCAGGTCGTTGACGAGCGGGTAGGGCCGCGTCTGCCCGTAGACGCTCCAGCGCTTCCGCCCGGCGACTTGCAGGATGAAAACGTCGTGGTCGTCCCAGTGCAGGTCGAAGCCGCGCGAGGTCTGCCAGCCGGCGTAGAGGTTGACCTGCACGCGCTCGCGGAAGAAGAGCTCAAGCCCCTTCGCCAACTCTTCGACCGGCTCGGACAGCTCGTCCACCGCGTCGAGCACGAGGGTCGCGCCCTCGCGCAGGTGGCGCGCGAGCCCCGCGTGCTTCAGACGCGGGACTGTCGCCTTCTGCCGGCCGCCGGAAAGGTGTCGGAGGTAGGACGAGACGGGCAGGGACTTGCCGTCGCGCACGACGCGCAGGCGCGGGAAGTCGAGCCGGTGGCGGCCGAGTATCTCGCTCAGCCGCCCCCAGGGCATCATGTGCGCGAAGCGCCCCGCGCGCCCGCGCACGTGCAGGAAGTTAACGCCCCAGGAGGAGTCGAGGAACTCCCCCGGGGCGTAAGGTTCGAGCATCCGCGCCAGACTGTCGAAGCCCGGCGGGGTTGTCTGTGTCTGCGCGACACTCATGTGGAATCAGTGCCGTCGTGGTCGGGCGGCGGTGCCGCGCCCGCTTAGACGTCCTGCGGATTGCCGGGCGCGACTGTCCCGTCCGTGCCGTCGGAGTCCGTGCTCGTGCCGTCGACGTTGGTGTCGCCGATGCCGAGCGGGTTCATCTGCGCGTCCGTGCTGTCGCTGTCGGCGGCGATGCCGCCCGCGTCGGAGCCGTCCGAGTCCGAACCGTCGGAGCCGTCGCTGTCGCCGCCGTCGGTGCCGTCGGTGTCAGAGGCGTCGGAGTCGTCGCCGCCGAGCGCGCTGTCGCTGCCGTCGGCGTCCGAGCCGTCGTCGCCCAGAAGCCCGCCCTTGTCACTGCCGTCCGAGCCGTCGTCGCCCGCCAGCTTGTAGCTCTTCGCCCCCTGCAACGGATCGACCGAGAGTAGGAGACCCGACGAAGAAGACTCTTCGCGCTGCTCGCCCGCACCGGGCTGCACGTTCTCTGCCATGCCCTTCCTCCTTCCGAATTGTAAAAGCGATTGTGCGCAAGCTTAGTACGCGGAGGCGTGCGGCGACAAGCGGCGGAGGTGTTATGGGGATTTTAAATTGTGGAGTTCGGGCGCGCGGTCAGCCGACCGCGTGGTGGGCGGCGGCCTTGCGGGCGGAGATTTCGCCGACGAGGCCGGCGATGCGCTCGACGGTGAAGGGCTTCGGCACGATCCAGTCGGCCTGCGCCTCGGACTGCTCTTCGGGCGTGACGGTGTCGCCCCAGCCGGTGATGACGGCGAGCGCCACCTGCCCGTCGCGCTCGCGCACGGCGCGCGCCACCTCCCAGCCGCTCATGCCCGGCAGGCCCACGTCGGTGAAGACGGCGTCGTAGTCCGACGAGTCGAAGAGCTTCAAAGCCTCGCGCCCCTCGCCCGCGAGCGAGACCTCGCAGCCCTCGCGTTCGAGGATGTCGGCGAGCAGCTCGCGCACGTAGTCCTCGTCGTCCACGACGAGGATGCGCAGCGTCCCGTCGGTGCGCTCGGGCAGCAGCGGCCCCGTGTCGTTGATGCGCTGCGTGTCCGACTCGCCGACGACGGGGAAGGTCATGCGGAAGGTCGTCCCCTTCCCCACCTCCGAATCGACCTCGACGCGCCCCTCGTGGCGCCGGATGATGCCGTACGAGACCGACAGGCCGAGGCCCATCCCGGCCTTGCCCTTCGTCGTGAAGAAGGGGTCGAAGATGCGCGAGCGCACCTCCTCGGTCATGCCCGTGCCGGTGTCGGCCACGGTGAGCACGACCTCGTCGCCGCCGTCCGAAGTCGAGAGCGTGAGCGTGCCGCCGTCGGACATCGCGTCCACGGCGTTGAAGACCATGTTGACCAGCACCTCGCGCAGTTCGCCCGCGTCGCCCATGATGACGGCGTTCGAGCCGATCTGCCGGACGAGCTTGATGTGGACGTTGGCGGCCTCGGCGTGATCCTTCCAGCGCGGCCGCGTGATCTCCGCGACTTCGAGCATCAGCTGGTCGACGTCGATGCGGACGAAGTCCTGGTCGCGGCGCTGGCGCGCGAAGTCCTGGATGCGCTTGACGGTCTTGGCGCCGTCCTCCGCCGTCTGGATGATGATGCGCAGGCCGCGCCGCACGTCCTTCAGGTCCTTGGTGTCGAGGAGGAGCTGCGCGCGGGCGAGGATGCCGGTCAGCGTGTTGTTGAAGTTGTGCGCCACGCCCGACGCCAGCTCGCCCAAGGCCGACAGCTTCTCCATCTGCGCGTAGTGCTCGCGCATGCGCTCGCGTTCGGCCTGCTCGGCCTGCGCGGCCGAAGTCTCGACGCTCTTGAGGTAGGTGCGGTAGGTCAGGTAGACGATGACGATGATCGGCGCGGTCAGCAGGACGTAGGAGAAGCCGAAGCGGACGACGACGCGCGAGATGAGGCCCGCGGCCGAGGCCCCCGCGAGGTGCGTGATCGAAGACCAGAGGTAGTACTTGCTCCAGGTGTGCGCGACGCCCTGCCCCACCCTGAGCGCTGTGTGCACCGACGCGAGCCAGGAGTTCGTCAGGTACTGCACGACGGCCATGACGCAGATGGCCGAGAGGAACTTCCCGAGATTCTCGTCGAACGGCAGTGCCTCCGGCGGGCCGAAGATGCGACTCATCACCGTCGCGGTGACGAAGGTCGAGGTCAGCATCTGCGCGAAGTTGAAGGCGACGATCTTGAACTTGCCGTTGAAGCGGATGGCGGAGTAGGCGCCCTCGGCCCCGGCGAGGATCGTCGCCGGGCCGCCGCCGTAGAGCAGCATCGTGAGGAAGATGAAGGTGTCGGAGATGGTGATGTGGCCGCCGTCCGAGTGCGGGATCTGAATCTCCAGCCGCGCACTCAGGAAGACGGTCACGGCCGCCAGCAGGAGGAACCTCAGGTCGAGGTGCGAGAACGACATCGTGCCGAGGCAGAGCGCGAGCGCGACCACGGCGAGTGCGACGACGAAGTAGACGTAATAGTCAAGCCGCTGTTTATTTTCCATCGATCTCGGGCGAGTCCCGCCGGAGAGGGCATTTGCCTGCGTGGTGAGACGCCCCGGCCTTGCGCTTAAGTGTAGTGGCTGCGCCCGCCACAGTCAAAGCCGAAGCGTCGGCGGGCCGGGCCGAGACGCGGCCGCCCCCGGAAAACTGCATGGCGGCCGCGTCTGAAAGGCTTCAGACGCGGCCGCCGCTATGCTTGCCGCCGTCGCTCGCTCGGACAGCCGCGGTCAGTTCGAGGGCGGGACGCTGATGCCCTCGGTGGTGCCGCTGATGGAGCCGCCGTCGATGGTCGTGCCGCTGAGCAGCAGGTTCTGACCGGTGATGACGCCGTCGTTGATCGTGATGCCGTCGCCCGTCAACTCGCCGCCGACGGCGGTGCCGCTGGCGTTGACGGTCGCGCCGCTCAGGCTGACCGCCTCGACCTCGCGGCCGCCGACGATGACGCCGTTCGGGACTTCGTTGCCGCCGACGATGACGCCCAAGGCGTTCACGACGCTGCTGTCCACGAGCTGCACGCGGCCGGCGATGACGGCCTCCGGCACCAACTGGCCGTTGACGTAGATGTCGCGGACGGCAATGCCGCTCACGGCAACCCCTTCTTCGAGGGTCACCTGTTGGCCGTAGACCATTCCGCTACAGGTACTGTCCTCTGCGTGCGCAGTCGTGAGGAGTTTGAGGCCGCCCATGTCGCCCACGAGAATGCCGAGGGCGAGCGAGAGTGACATGACCAAGCACGCCACTGGGGAGAAGAAAAATCTTTTCACGTTGTCCTCCGTAGATTAATGAGAGAGTGGAGACTTAGCTCCATGATTGCCTGCAACGAACCGCGGACAGCACCCGTCTTTCACTTCTTTATGCGCAACTTGTATGCAAGAGGGAAATAGAAAGACTGGGGACTGACTTCATAGGAAACTTCAGTCTCGCCGCGCAGCTTAACCGAAGCTGGCCTCGCTGTCAACCCCTTTAATATCAATCATTTAATAAACCGTGTTTAAATATTGCAACTTCTTTGGCATATTTGTCACGTAATCATGTTGATGGTGTTCGAGTTAAGGCCCGGTTGATTCTACAGAGTGTTTTTCGTGAGTTCAGCGCGATCCGGGACAAAAATCAGGGGCGGCGCGGCTTTTATGCTAGGCTTAGCCCCCATGAGGGCGCGTGTGGAGAAGACGGTCGGCGGCGAGTCCGGACTGCAGCGCGTCTGGGTCTGGCGACTGATCGCGGGGCGTCTGCTGGCGGCGGGGCTGCTCTTCGGCGTCAGCGTGCTCTGGACGAGCGGGCTGGCGCCGGGCGCGCAGGAGACGCGCAGACTCGGCGGCGCGCTGCCCTTCGCCTTCGTGGTGGCGGGGTTGTCGGCCACCTACGCGCTGGCGCTGCGGTTCACGCGCATTTCCTTGCGGACGCAGGCCACGGCGCAGTTTGCGCTCGACGCGCTGCTCGTGACGTGGCTCGTCTGGGTGACGGGCAACCTCTACTCCCCTTACACGGCGCTCTACATCCTCGTCATCTCGTCGGCGAGCATCTTCCTCGGCGCGCGCGGCGCTCTGGTGACGGCGGTCGGGTGCGCGGCCTTTTACACGACGACGATGCTGGGGCTGACGGCGGGCTGGCTCGGGGGCAACGGGCGCGGCCTGACGACGGCGGCGCTGGCCGAGACGGCGGAGGTGACGGGCTTAAACGTCGTGGCCTTCCTCGTCGTCGGGCTGCTGGCGGCGCGGCTCGCCGAGCGGCAGACGCTCTCAGAGGTGCAGATGCGCGAGGCGACGCACGCGCTCGTCTCTCTGCGCGCGCTGCACGAGCGCATCGTCGAGTCGATACGCTCGGGGGTTATTACGACCGACCTCGAGCGGCGCGTCTTCACTGTGAACCGCGCGGCCGAGGAGATGACGGGCTACGCGGCCGCAGACCTGCGCGGGCAGGACGTGTCGATCCTGTTCGGCGACATGGGCGTGCGCATCGAGGAGTCTCTGCGCTCCGCGGCCGAGGGGCACGTGAGCCCGCGTTACGAGGCAGAGTGTCTGACGCCCGAGGGCTTCCTCGTCAAGCTCGGCTACAACATCTCGCCGCTCTACGCCGAAAGCGGCGAGACGACCGGACTCGTCATCACCTTCCAGGACCTGACGGACATCCGCGCGATGGAGGAGACCTCGCGCCGGCAGGAGCGCCTGTCGGCCGTCGGGCGCGTGGCGGCCGGCATCGCGCACGAGATACGCAACCCCCTGGCGGCGATGCGCGGCTCGATTCAGGTGCTGCGCTCGGAGCTTCCGGCCGACGCGCCGGAGCGTGAGCTGATGGACATCGTCCTGAGCGAGTCCGACCGCCTCAACCGCATCATCACGGACTTCCTGACCTACGCGCGGCCGCGCAAGTTCTCGCTCGCCGAGTGCGACCTGCGCGAGCCTCTGCGCGAGACCTTCGCGCTCCTGCGCCACAGCCCGGAACTGCTCGACGGCCACCGGCTCGAAGAAGACCTGCCCGAGCAGCCCCTGCTGGCGATGGCCGACGCCGAGGGCATCCGGCAGGTCTTCTGGAACCTCACGCGCAACGCCCTGAAGGCGATGCCCGAAGGCGGGACGCTCCGCGCCGAGATGCGGCGCACGGCGCCGGGCAGCGCCCGCATCACCCTCGCGGATACCGGGCGCGGCATGTCGCCCGCGCAGGTCGAGAGACTCTTCGAACCCTTCTCCTCCTCGACGACGGGCGGGACGGGCCTCGGCCTCTCCATCGTCTACCAGATAATCCGCGACCACGGTGGTACAATCAACGTCCGCAGCCGCGAGGGGCACGGGACGACCATCACGATAGAACTGCCTGCCAAACAGGGCTAAGTTCTACACTGGAGACTATGGCGAACCTTCTCATCGTTGACGACGAGCCGGGGATGCGGCAGCTGCTGTCGCACGTCTTCGGGCGCGCGGGGCACGCGGTGCGCAGTGCGGAGAACGGGACGAAGGCCCTTGAGCTTTTGCGGCAGGCGCCGGCCGACCTCGTCATCTCGGACGTGAAGATGCCGGACATGAACGGCATCGAGCTGCTGCGCCGCCTGCGCGAGTTCCTGCCCGACGCGGCCGTCGTGATGATGACCGCCTTCGCCACGGTCGACACCGCGCGCGAGGCCTTCAAGCTCGGCGCCGACGACTTCATCCAGAAGCCCTTCGACGTGGACGAGCTGAAGCTCATCGTCGAGAAGGCGCTCGAACGTTTCCGGCTCCTGCAGGAGAACCGAGCCTTCCGCCGCGCGCAGCGCGAGCGCGGGCGCCTCGACCAGATCATCGGCCACTCGCAGAAGATGCAGGCCGTCTATCAAATGATCGAGACGGTGGCGCAGGTGCAGTCCACCGTCCTCATCACCGGCGAGAGCGGCACCGGCAAGGAGATGGTCGCGCGGGCCATCCACAACCTCTCGCCCCGCGCCGACAAGCCCTTCATGCCGATCAACTGCGGCGCCTTCACCGAGACGCTGCTCGAGTCAGAACTGTTCGGCTACACGCGCGGCGCCTTCACCGGCGCGACCGCGAACCGCAAAGGTCTCTTTGAGGCCGCAGACCGCGGCACCATCTTCCTTGACGAGATCGGCGAGATGTCGCCGACCATGCAGGTCAAGCTCCTCCGCGTCCTGCAGGAGCGCAAAGTCCGCCCCGTCGGCGCGCACGAAGAGTTGAGCGTCGACACGCGCGTCATCGCGGCGACGAACCGCGACCTCGCGGCGATGGTCAAGCAGGGCGGTTTCCGCGAAGACCTCTTCTACCGCGTCTCGGTCATCCCCATCGAGCTCCCCCCTTTGCGCGAGCGGCGCGAAGACATCCCCGAGCTGGTCGACCACTTCGTCCAGAAGTTCTGCCGGCAGACCGGCAAAGACCTGCACGTCTCGGAGCGCACCACGGAACACCTCGAAGCCTACTCCTGGCCCGGCAACGTCCGCGAGCTTGAGCACACCATCGAGCGCGCCGTCGCCCTTGAGCGCACGGACACTATCCAGCCCGAGTCGCTCCCGCAGTCCGTGACCAACTACAACCCGGCGACGGTCACGCCTTCGGAGTCGGGCCTGCCCGAGGAGGGCCTCAACCTCGTCGCGCACCTCGAACACCTTGAGAAGAGTTACATCCTCGAAGCGCTGCGCCGCACGGGCGGCAACCAGACGCGCGCGGCCGAAATCCTCCACCTCTCCGTGCGAAGCCTGCGCCACCTCCTCGACAAGCACGGCATCCGCAGCATGACAGCCCAACTGCGCTCCGACGCCGCCGGCCGCGGCGCCTCCGAGGCCTAAGGCCGGCCGCGATTTCTGGAACAGGCCGGGCGGCTTTCTGAAGCTCCTCACAACCCTTTCCCTTTTACACTGGCTGTCAATTTACGGCAGCGGGCAGCTGACGAAATTTGTTACCAGCCGCGCCGCGTCACCGTCGGCGGCGGCGTGCGCTTGCAAATTTCGCTGCGAAAACCGGCCGATTCGGGGCAAAGTGTGATGAAAAGCACCGTGGCACGGCCCTTGTTTCAGGCACCGGCGTCAGAAGTCCCGCGCGAACGGCGCGTAGCCTGAGACGATGGCCGATGGGCGGGAGAACGAATCTTCACTCAAACAAACTTTTCTCCGAAGGAGCACCGTGACAGAGATGCAAAAGAACAAAGGCCAGAAAGGCTTCTCGCTCATCGAGCTGTTGATCGTCGTGGCGATCATCGGCATCATCGCCGCCATCGCCATCCCCAACCTCCTCGCCTCCCGCAAGGCCGCTAACGAAGCGTCCGCCATCTCCTCCCTCCGCACCGTCAGCAGTGCCGAGGCGACCTACTCGTCAACGGTCGGTAATGGCAGCTACGGCGCCATGACCAGCCTCTCGTCCAACGGCCTGATCGACGGCAAGCTGGCAGCGGCCATCGACGTCGCGAACGCCAAGAGCGGCTACCTCTTCGCCATCAACCCGTCGGCGGCCACCGGCGGCTACGCGGCCGGCTTCACGGCTGGTGCGGCGCCTTCGACGGCTAACGGCGGAACCCGCAAGTTCGCCGGCGACGAGAGCGGTGTCATCGTGGCGAACCCGACGACCGGCTCGACCGGCACGGCCCCGACCTCGACGGCTGGCGGCACCCCCATCGGCAACTAAGCGGTAACTCCCTCGTGAATTAAGGAGCACCGTCAGATGCTAAAGAACAAAGGCCAGAGGGGCTTCTCGCTGATCGAGCTACTGATCGTCGTGGCGATTATCGGCATCATCGCCGCCATCGCCATCCCCAACCTCCTCGCCTCCCGCAAGGCGTCGAACGAGGCATCGGCCATCTCCTCCCTCCGCAGTTTCAGCAGTGCCGAGGCCACCTACTCGTCAACGGTCGGGAGCGGCAGCTACGGCAGCCTGACTAACCTGACCAGCAACAACCTGATTGATGGCAAGTTGGCGGCGGCCATCGACGTCGCGAACGCCAAGAGCGGCTACCTCTTCGCCATCAACCCGTCGGCGGCCACCGGCGGCTACGCGGCCGGCTTTACGTCGGGCGCGGCGCCCGCGACGGCCAACGGCGGAACCCGTACCTTCGCCGGCGACGAGAGCGGTGTCATCGTCGCCAACCCGACGGCCGGTTCGGTCGGCACGGCTCCGAACTCGACGGCCGGCGGCACCCCCATCGGGAACTAACCCAAGCAACACACTCCACCGGGGCGGGGGTTCGGCTGCAAAGTCTGCCCCCGCCCTTCTTTCAATCCGCAACGCAGTCGCCCCAACTCACTGCGCACGACGGGAGGCATTAAAAGTGCGAACAAGAAATCGCCAGAAGGGCTTCTCGCTGATCGAGCTACTGATCGTCGTCGCGATCATCGGCATCATCGCCGCCATCGCAGTCCCCAACCTCCTCGCCTCCCGCAAGGCGTCCAACGAGGCGTCCGCCATCTCGGCCGTACGCACCATCAGCACCGCCGAAGTGTCCTACCGTGAGACTTACGGCGCCGGCACCTTCGGGACGTTCTCCGACCTCGTTGACCAGCAGATCATTGACGGCGCCCTCGGCTCGGCCACGACGGTTCCGAACGCGAAGAGCGGTTACGTCTTCGGCGTCGTCGTCTCGAACTCCGGCACCTATTACACGGCCGGCGCCGCGCCCGCGACCAGCAACGCGGGCACCCGCAACTTCTCGTCCGACACGCCCGGCGTCATCTACGTGCACCCGCTGAACGTCGCCAGCCCGCCGACGACGACCGCCGGGGGCACGCCGCTAAACTGACCCGGCCCTGACCCGAACCATGACCTTCAGCGCGCCTCGTTGGATAAGGCAGCAGACCGGCGGCCTTCTCTTCTTCGTCGCCCTCTGGCCGCTGGCCCTGCTGACCCCATTCCTCCCCGGCCTCCCGCGGCCCACCAACGGCGGCCTCACGTGGCGGCAGGAGTTGATTACCGCCGCCCTCGTCTCCGCCACGACCGCGGCCCTCTGGCTCCGCGCGCGAAGGCGCGACACGCGGCCGGCGCCCGCGCGGCCTTTGGAGCTGGGCCTGCTGACGCCGCTCGGGCTCTTCGTCGCGTGGAGCGCCGTCAGCTTCGCGTGGGCCGCGAACGGCTTCGCCGCCCTGCACTACGCCGCGACGTGGACGCTCTACCTCCTCTTCTTCTTCCTCGTGAGCCGCGCGGCGGCGCACACGCGCCCGCTGCGCGCGGCCGTCACACTGCTCGCGCTGGTCGTCCTCGTCATCGCGGTCGCCAACGTCGTCGGGCACCTGACCACGCCCGACTCGCTCCTGCGCCAGCACGGGCTCGGCGAGCCGATGGCCGTCACGATTCCCTTCTTCGCCGCGCTGGCGCTGAGAGTCAGGCGCTCGCGTGCGGCCCTCCTCTGCGGCGCGGCGGCCGTGGCCGCGTGGCTCGCGGTCTTACAGATCGCCGAGCGCGCCCCCTTCATCGCCGTCTGCGTCGGGCTGCTGCTGCTCGCCGCGTGCGCCTGCGCCTTCCGCCAGTACAGGCCCCGCAACGTGCGGCGCGCCGTCGTTCTCGCCTCGGCCCTCGCCTTCTGCTTCGCGCTGCAAGCGGCCCCCACGCCGTTCGCCGAGGGCGGCAGCATCCACCAGCCCGTCCTGAAGCGTCTCGGCGAAACCTCCGAAGCCGAGAAGAACACGCGCGTGCGCTTCCTCTTCTGGTGGTCGGCCGTCGAGATGTGGCGCGCGCACCCCCTGACGGGCGCGGGCGCGGGAGGTTTTGAGACGGCCTTCCCCGAAGCCCGCGCGGCCTTCGCCGCGCGCCAGCCCGACTCGCCGCTCGTCCTGCTCAACGAGCAGTACCTGGCCGGCGCGGCGCATAACGAGTACCTGCAAATCCTGGCCGAGACCGGCGCGGTCGGCTTCGCGCTCTTCGCCGCCTTCTGCTGCGCGCTCTTGTGGGCCGCCGCGCGCGCTCTCCGGCGTTCGCACAGCCCGCTCGTGCCCGGCGCGGTCGCCGGCCTCGCCGCCTTCGCCTTCAGTTCCGGCGCCAGTTCCATCTCCTTCCGCTGGACGGGCAGCGGCCTCGTCTTCTTCTTCCTCGCCGCCCTCGTCCTCCGCTTCGCGCTTCAGAACTCACGCGCTGAGAGTAAAGAGTCCGAGGCCGTCGCGCTGCCTTTCTTCCGCCCGCGCGCGCTGGCCGCCGCCTCGGCCTTCAGCCTCATCCTGACGTGCGGCTTCGCCTTCCAGGCGGCGAAGGTGCTCACGCTCGCGCGGGCGCAGGCGAGCGGCAACGAGGAACTCTTCCGCGCGGCCGTCCGTCTGAACCCTTACGACCCGGCGGCGCATTACAACTTCGGCGTCTGGCTCTACTTCCAGAAGCGCGAGGCGGAGGCGGTGCCTTACCTGCGCTTCGCCGTCGCGCGCGGCTTCAACACCTCGACCTGTTACGCCTACCTCGCCTGGGCCGAAGAGGCCGCGGGCGACCTCGCGGCCTCCGAGCGGACGCTCGCCTCGGCCGTGCGCGTCTACCCGAAATCCATCTTCTTAAGGGTGCGGCACGCCTCCGCCCTCGCGCGCGCGGGCCGGGCGGCCGAGGCCGACGCGGAGACGGCGAAGGCCATGGGCATTGACCCGCGCCACGCCCGCGCCTGGCACGAGCTGATCGAGAACGACATCGACGCCGCCACCGCCGCCGCGCGGCGAGACAAAGGCGTCGCCTTCCCCGGGCAGCTCAGCCCGGAGGACGCGGTCTTCGCCGTCCTCCACGAGAACGAGCGCCGCTTCCCGCGCGCCGCCGCCTCCGGCTGGCGCGCCAGCATGAGAAACTCTTTGGCGGAGTGAGCGCCGAGTCTGCTATCTTTCCTATGCAGATGGCTGAAGTGAAAGAGGCATACGCGAGGCACGCGCCGGCCACGTCCGCGCGCGAGGCGAACGCCCGCGGCGGCGCGCCGCGCCGCGTCGCGGCCATCGCACGCAACACCTTCCGCGAGGCCGTGCGCGACCGCGTCCTCTACAACCTCGTCCTCTTCGTCCTCATCCTGACTGGCGGCGCCGTCTTCCTCGGCGAACTCTCCGCGGCGCAGGAGGCGAAGATCATCGTGGACATGGGGCTCTCGGCCGCGCTCCTGTTCGGCGTCTTCATCGCCATCTTCGTCGGCGTCGGACTCGTCTACAAAGAGATCGAGCGGCGCACCATCTACGCCATCTTCTCGAAGCCGGTCGGGCGCGGCGAGTTCCTGCTGGGCAAGTACCTGGGCCTGTGCCTGACGCTCGCGGTCAACGTCTTCGTGATGGGCGCGGGCGTCTCGCTCGCGCTCCTCTACGTGGGCAGCGGCTGGGACGCGCTCGCCCTGCGCATCTGGCCGGCGGTCGGGCTCATCTACGTCGAGCTGATGATCGTGGTCGCGGTCGCGATCCTCTTCTCCTCCTTCTCGTCGCCCGCGCTCTCGGCGCTCCTCACCTTCTTCGTCTTCATCATCGGCCACTTCAGCGCGGAGCTGAAGGGCCTCTCGGCGACGGTCGGTTCGGCGGGCACGCGCGTGCTCTTCGCGGCGCTCTACTACCTCCTGCCGAACCTCTCGAACTACGCGTACATCACGGCCGCCTCGCACGGGCAGACGCCGCGCGCGGCCGACTTCGCGGGCGGCGTGCTCTACGGCCTCGCGTACATCGCCGTCCTGCTCGCGGCCTCGACCCTCGTCTTCAAGCGGCGCAACTTTAAATGACTTCCACGGGTGCGACCGTCCACAGCTTCGCCGCGTCGCGCGCCGCCTCGGCGCGGCGCGAGCGTGCGCGCGACGCCGTGCTCGCGCTGCTCGTCGTCGCGGGACTCGCCGCCGCGTGCGGCCTCGCGCGCTGGCTCGACGCGCGCCGCCCGGCGGAAGACCCTTTCGCCTCTTACGAGGAGTTGTACCTGAAGCCGGGGACGGCGCGGCGCATGAGCCTCGCCTTCAACGGGCTGGCCGCGGACTGGTACTGGCTGCGCTCGCTCCAGTACGTCGGGCGCAAGGTGGGCGCGTTCAAGGGCACGCTCGCGCTCGACGACATGCGCGCACTCAACATACGCAACCTCGGCCCGATGCTCGAGCTCTCCACCTCGCTCGACCCGCAGTTCATGGCGGCCTACGAGTTCGGCGCGGTCGTCCTCCCTTCCATAGACCGCGACGCGGCCGCCCGCCTCATCGAGCGCGGCATCCGCGAGAACCCGCAGGAGTGGCGACTCTATCACCACCTCGGCTACATCCACTGGCAGGCCGGCCGCTTCGCGGAGGCGAGCGCGGCCTACGAGGAGGGCGCGCGCCAGCCGGGCGCGCCCGCGTGGATGCACGTCATGGCCGCGCAGATGAACGCGCAGGGCGGCAGCCGCGCCGTCGCGCGCGAGATGTATAAGCGGATGTACGAGGAGGCCGCCGACGAGCAGGTCAAATCCCTCGCCGTCGCGCGGCTGGCGCAGGTCGATTCTTTAGAAGAGCGCGACCGCATACGGCAAGTCCTCAACGACTTCCGCGCGCGCGCCGGCCGCTGCCCCGCGGACTGGCGCGAGGTCGCGCCGCAACTCCGCGCCGCGCGACTGCGCGTGGCGCAGACGGGCGCGCCGCTCGACCCTTCCGACGTGCCCTACGTGCTCGCCCCCGCGACCTGTGACGTGGAGCTGGGCGAAGGCTCTCTGATTCCGAAGAGGTGAAAGGACGTGAATGGTGAATAGTAAATAGTGAATAGAAAAAGCCTTCTTCTATTCACTATTTACTATTCACCATTCACGAGATTTCCAAGATGACACCCGCGGTCGAGATCGACGGACTGACGAAGGACTATCAGGTCGGCTTCCTGCGCAAGCGCAAGGTGCGCGCGCTCGACGGGCTGACGCTGACGGTCGAGCGCGGCGAAATCTTCGGCTTCCTCGGCGCCAACGGCGCGGGCAAGACGACGACCTTGAAGCTCCTCATGCGCCTGATGTATCCGACCTCCGGCGACGCGCGCGTCCTCGGCCGAGACATCGGCGACACCGCGATGCACGCCGACATCGGCTACCTGCCCGAGCACCCTTACTTCTACGACTACCTGACGGCGCGCGAGCTGCTCCAATACTGCGCCGAGCTGTTCGGCTTCGGCGCGGCCGAGCGGAGGCGCCGCGCCGCGGAACTCCTCGCGCGCGTGCGCCTCGACGAGAAGGCCTGGGACAAGCAGTTGCGTAAGTTCTCGAAGGGCATGCTCCAACGCGTCGGGCTGGCGCAGGCGCTCGTCAACGACCCGGCGGTCGTCTTCCTCGACGAGCCGATGTCGGGCCTCGACCCCGTCGGCCGCCGGGAGGTGCGCGACCTCATCGCCTCTCTGCGCACGACGGGCACGACCGTCTTCCTCTGCTCACACATCCTCTCCGACGTGGAAGTGCTCTGCGACCGCGCCGCCGTTTTGCGCAGAGGCCGCCTCGCGCACATCGGCCGCCTCGAAGAGCTGCGCGGCGTCGGCGGCGAACGCCCGATGGAGGTCGTCGTCTCGACGGAAGACCCCGCCCGCCTCGAAGCCGCGCTCGCGCCTCTCGGCTCCGCGCGCCTGACGACCACGCCCGGCGGCGCGCGCGTCGAAGTCCCCACCGAATCCGAAGTCGACGAAGTCCTCCGCGCCGTCCGCGCCTCCGGCGCCCGCCTCGTCGCCGTCCAACCGGTCGGCAACCCGCTCGAAGAGTTATTTGTGAGCGAGGGCTCAGGGTCAAGTTAAAGAATTAACCACAGAGACACAGAGGCACAGCTTGAAGAGAGATGACTCTTCAAGCTGTGCCTCTGTGTCTCTGTGGTTAATCTTTCCTACTTAAACCGCACGCCCGTCAGTTCGAGCTTCAACTGCGCGGGGCGGTTGTCGGAGGGGAAGTTGAGGCCGATGGCGGGCGAGGCCGTCTTGTTCGTTTCGAGCTCGCTCTCGGTGACGAAGGTGCGCTCGCGGATGACGTTCCCTTTGAGGTCGAGGCCGGCGGCGTGGAACTCGAGCCCGTTGAGCGTGCGCCCCGTGAAGTTGCGCACCGTCGGCTTCATCGTCACGACGTAGTTGCCCAGGGCGTTCGCGCCCATCGTCGCGTTCTCGTCCGGCTCGAAGTCCAAGACCACCTTGTCGCCGGGCCAGTCGGGCGAGCCGGGGCGGACGGCGTTCGCCAACTTCTCCTCGCCCGGCTTCTGCGTCGGCCGCGTCGCCAGGTACGCCAGCCCGCCGACGAGCAGCAGCGCGAGCACCGCCACCGCCCCGTAGATCACGAGGCGCGAATTGTCGCGCTCCGCGCGCCCCTCGCCGAAGCCGCCCATCGGCACTGAGCGGGGCGCCTCGACCGGCGCGGTCACAATCGCCTTATCCCGTTCGTCCATCTCAATCCCTCTCTCAGACGGCGCGCAGCCGGCGCTGCGGCTCTTCCGTTTGGGCGTGCGGCATGACGAGCGAGCCGGTGCCCGTGCGCGGGTGCGCCTCGCGCGGCCAGGTGATGCGGAAGCGGCTGCCCTCGTTCTGCCGGCTCTCGACTTTGATCTCGCCGCCGAGCAGCTCGACGATGCGGCGCGTAATCGCCAGGCCCAGGCCCACCCCGTTGTACGAACGCGTCAGGCGGTCGTCCACCTGCCGGAAGCCGTCGAAGATGTAGGCCAGCGCGTCGCTCGAAATCCCTATGCCCGTGTCCGTGACCTCAATATACCACCGGTCTTGCCCCGCCACGCCGGCGCTCACCGACACGCTCCCGGCCGACGTGAACTTCAAGGCGTTCGAGACGAGGCACGAGACGACCTGCGTCAGCTTCCGGCGGTCGGTGCCCACCTCGCCGACTTCCGCGGAGACCTCGACGCGCAGGTCTATCTTCTTCTCGCGCGCCTCCGGCTCGAAGCCGCGCGCGACCGACTCGATGACCTCCTTCGGCGAGATGCGTTCGAGGTAGAGCGCCGAGCGCCCCGACTCGAGCCGCGAGTAGTCGAGCATGTCGTTGACCATCTCAAGCAGCGCGCGCCCGTTGCGCTCCATGCGCGCGACGGCGTCGGACTGCAGGGGCGCGAGCGGCTGCGCCGCGTCGCGCGCGAGCAGCTGGCAGAGGCCGATGATGACGTTCAGGGGCGTCCGCAGCTCGTGGCTCATGTTCGCGACGAAGGCCGACTTCAGGCGGTCGTGCTCCTTCAGCCGGTCGTAAGCGGCCGACAACTCCTCGTGCTTGCGCACGTCGCCCGTGATGTCCCGGAAGACCGCGACGACGCCCTCGGCGCGCCCGCCGTCGCCGCGCAGGGGCGTCGCGCTCACGGAGAGCACGCGCTCCTCGCCGTCGCGCCGCACGATCTTGTACTGCTCGGCCGAGACGTGCTCGGCTCGGTCGAGCGCGCGGCAGAGCGGCGTCTCCTCGGGCGCGAGCACGCGGCCGCCCGCGTCGCGTAAGGTCATGTCGACGATGAGCGCCTTGACGCCGCCCTCGAACTCGCCCGCGCGGCGGCCGAGCACGCGCGCGGCCGAAGTGTTCAGGCGGTAGCGGCCGGCCAAGTCCACGATAACGACGCCCTCTTCCATCTGGTTGATGACGCTCGCCAGCTCCGCGGCGCGCGCCTTCTCGGCGGCGAAGGCCGCGGTCGCGAGGCGCTCGGCGCGCACGCGCTTCGACACCTCCGACACGATGAGGATTAGATCGCCGCGCCCCTCAGTCTGTTCCGTCACGGGCCAGACGGTCACGTCCCAGAACTTCTGGCCGTCGGCGCCCTCCTCGACATTTCCGCCCCCGACACTCTCGTCGCCCGACGGCGCGAGCCTGAGCGGCAGGCCGTAGTTGACGAACGCACGGCGCGTGCGACGCACCTCCTCGACCACGTCGCTCAGTTTAGAAAGCCCGGCCGCCGCGTCGTACAGGCCGCGGCCCGTCAACTCCTCGGCGGCGCGGCCCGCTATCTGCGCGAAGGCGGCGTTGACCTTCCGCACGTAGAGCTTCGCGTCGAGCACGACGACGCCGATGGGCAGGCTGTCGAGCACCTCGCCGATGAACGCGCTCTGATGCTTGACGGCCTCGAACTCCGACTCGAGGCTCTCGGCCATCGCGTTGAAGCTCTGCGCGAGCACGCCGACCTCGTCGTCCGTCTCGACCCGCGCGCGCTCGCCCAGATGCCCCTCGCCGATGGCGGTCGCCGAATCGACCAGACTCGTAATCGGCCGCGTGAACCGCCCGACCGCCCACACGGCGAGCACAAACGAGGCCGTCAGCGTGACGGCCCAGGCCGTCGCGAGCAGCAGCAGGGAGCCGTTGCTCGGCGTCCCCTGCGGCGCGGGCACGCCCGCCGCCACGCTCCAGCCCGTCGGCTGCGTGCGCGTGACGAAAGTGACGCGGCTCACGCCGTCGCTCCAGACTTCGGCGCGCGGCTTCGGAGGCAGCTCCGTCGGCACGGGCGGCGGCGCACCCGCCCGTATGGCGACGGCGCGCCCCTGAGCGTCGTAGACGGCGACGGCCGCCTGCGCGCCCGGCCGCGCGCGCCGCGTCAGGCGCGTGAAAAGCTCGCGCGAGTCGGCCGCGGTTAAGGCTGAAGGGTCTGCGGCCTGGTTGGGGTGCGACTCGATCCACGATTCGAGGGCGCCGGCCGCGGCGTCCGCCTCGGCGCGCGCGACGGCCGCCGACTGGTCGTTGAGCGAGGCGCGGTAGCTGTGCAGTTGATAAAGCCCGACGATGAGCAGGGGCAGCGAGAGCGCCGCCAGCATGAGGAGGAGCTTAGTTCTTATGTCGAGAGAGCCTTGCCGCCTCTTAAACTTCAAAGTCCGTTCACCTTCCCGCAGGGAGAATTTAAGGCTGGCGGCGCCTGCGGGGCGGCGGCCAGACAGACCCGCGTGTCGGGACGACGGGGCGTAGGCTCGACGCGTAGACGAGGACGGCCTCGACTAGCAGCTCGTCGAAGAAAATCTCCGCGCGCCGGAGCGCGTCGCGTAACAGGCGCGGGTCGTCTTCCGTCAGACCGCGCGCCTCCTGCCAAAGAAACTCAAATAAAGTGCCCCTTAAAAGCATCAACTCGCGTGCCACTTCGTCAATCAGCACGCCTTGGTGGAAACGTACGCGCGCGTACCCGCGCAGGCGCCGCGCCCCTTCGCAAATCTCCTCGGCGTCCGCCCGCTCGTCGAGCAGCCGGCCCAGCTCTTCGAGCACTTCGGGGACGTGCTCGACAAGCTCGCGGAAAGTGAGCAGAGTCGCGAGGTCTGTGCGCCGGTCGGCGTAGACCTCATCGGCCCACGCGCGCGTGAAGGGGTCGAGATGTTGACGGAAGAGTGACGAGAACCGCCGGGGCATGTGAGAAGCAATCAGAGGTCAGCTTTCGGCATTCAGCTTAAAGCCCGCCGCTATTTGAATGTCCGGATTTAGTTTTAAGCGTTCGACTTTCGTGTTCACGAAGCGTTCGCCTGAAGTAGAACTTTAACCCTCGAAATTGCCTTCGGCTACTTCGCCGTCAGGCGGTCGAGGAGCTGGACGAGCTGGTCGAAGTCGATAGGCTTGGTGACGTACTCGTTGCAGCCGGCGGCGAGCGCCTCGGCGTGGAAGTCGGCCGAGTCGTGCGCCGAGACGGCCACGATGGGCACGCGGCCCGAGTTCTCCTGCGCGCGGATGCGGCGGGTGGCGGCCAGCCCGTCGAGTTGCGGGAGACTCAAGTCCATCAGGATGATGTCGGGGCGGTCGCTTGCGGCGCGCTCGACGGCTTGGTTGCCGTTGACGGCCTCGACCACGCGGTAGCCACTCATCTCCAATAAACGCCTCATCATGAAGCGATTATCCTCGAAATCCTCGACCACGAGAACGACGGCGCGCGCGTCGCCTGCTTCCTGCATGCTCTGTTCTGCCTCCTGACCGCCGTCCACCGTTAGAACACCCATCCCTTTGTCCCCACGTATGACTAGCAAACACTCAATTTTTTTGTTAAGATGCGCATCATAACGCGACACAAAAAACAACAGGACTTGGGTTTAATTAATACATGACCCGAGCGTACCCGACGCCTTCCGTCCCGCCTGACTCTTCCCGGCGGAGGGCCGAACAGGCGGCATGAAGCCTTTAAAAACTGAACTACAAGACGCTGAGACGCTGCGCGACCTCGGGAGTGCCTCCGTACAGATCGTGCACGACCTCAAAAATCAGCTCAACGGTCTCAAACTCTATGCCACGTTCCTGCGCAAGCGCATGGAGAAGGCCGAGCGCCCGGCCGACGAGCAGGAGACCTTGGCGAAGCTGATCTCCGGGCTCGAACGTGCGGCGGCGGACATGACCGTGCTCGTACGCTTCGGGCGCGCTCTGGAGCTGCGCCGGCAGCCGGGCACAGACCTAGCCCGCCTGCTCCGAGACTCCGCCGAAGGGGCGCACGTCGAGTTTGACGGCGGCCCGTTCGAAGGCGACTTCGACCCTGTATTACTGGCGGAGGCGTTGAAGAATATCACCGCGGGCGCCCTCGGCGAAAGCGCCGCGGCGGACGGGGGGTCGAAAGTACGCCTGAGCGGCGACGGCTCCGCGGCCCTGATTGAGTGGCAGGCCGTCGCGGCGCAGGCGGACGCGGACGGCGAAGACCCTTTCCGGAGTCTGGCCGGCGCTTCGGGCCTGCGCATGGCGCTGGCGGCGAAGATCGTGCGCGCCCACGGGGGCGAGGTCTCGAGCGAAGGCGGGCGCATACGCGCGCGCCTGCCGCTGGAGAAATGATGAATTAGGAATGATGAGTGATGAATTAAGAACTGCCTTTAATTCATCATTCATCACTCATCATCCCGCATTTATCCAATAGGGGGAGACGAAGTGGAACGTAAGGAAGTACGCATCCTCGTGGTGGACGACGAGCCGATGATGGCCGACTCGCTCAAGCAGAACTTGGTCGAGGAGGGCTACACCGTGGACACGGCCGGCAACGGCGCGCGGGCCGTCGAGCTGTTCGACGGCAGCGGGCACCACGTCGTGGTCTGCGACCTGCAACTGCCCGACAAGGACATGAACGGCATGCACGTGCTCAAGCACGTCAAGGACACGCACCCCTCGACCGAGGTCATCGTGATGACCGGCTACGGCTCGGTCGAGCGCGCCGTCGAGGCGACGAAGGCCGGCGCGTTCTGGTTCCTCGAAAAGCCCTTCGACTTCGAGGTGCTGCTGCCCCTCGTCGAGAAGGCGCTCGAGCGTCGCGACCTGCTGGAGCAGACGACGAACATGCGCCAGCGCCTCGCGACGCGCACCGAGTACTTCAACATCATCGGCTCGTCGAAGGAGATGCAGACCATCTACGAGACCATCGAGTCGGTGGCGAAGTCGGACGCCAACGTCCTCATCGTCGGCGAGTCGGGCACGGGCAAGGAGCTGATCGCCAACGCCATCCACTACAACTCG
>JAFAZX010000017.1 GCA_019239425.1 Acidobacteriota bacterium | reverse complement strand
CCTGTAAGGGCTCGCCTTGATGCGCGCGAACAGCTCGCGCGAGTAGTGCGAGTTGATCGGCATCTTGGAGGAGCCGAAGATGGAGGTGTAGACGCCCGCCGCGAAGGTGACGCCCAGCGGGTTGTGCGTCGAGACGGCGACGACGCGCGATTCTCATTCTTTCGGCGTCGGCGGGGTTGCGTCGAAGAGAATCTTCATCGGCTTCATGAACGCGATGAGGACGACCGTGAGCGCGGCGACGAAAGCGATGGCGACGTAGGCGTCGGCGTAAGCGAGTGTGTAGGCTTGCAGTCTGACCTGCCCGCCGAGCACGAGTGCGGCCCTCGCCTGCGCCTCCTCCGCGCCCGCCGAGTTTGGGAAGAGTGCATGCGCGAGCGCCGCCAGCCGCTCGGATGTCAACCACTGCCCGGCGTCTACGTGCAGGCCAATCATGTTCGAGTGGAACTGCTCGCGCGCCGACACCAACCGCTGCATGATGGCCGTGCCCGCCTCCCCGCCGAACAGTCGGACGGTGTGGACGAACGCGGAGTATGTGAGTAGGTTGACGGGATTCGAGATGGCGCCCGAATCGAATATGTTTTGTACGATGGAGCCGACCAGGGCGACGAAGGCTAAGGCGAGTCCCAGGCCGATCACGAGCTGCGGCACCCAGAAGTTGTCGCCGGCCCACGCGCTGGTTAACCGCGCGTTCAGCAGGCAGGCCACCGCCACCACCGTGAAACCCGACGCGAGCACCAACCTGTTATCGACCCGGCGCATCAGGCGGGCCGCTATCAGCCCCATGAGCACGAGCGGCGGGATTAACCAGAGCAGCACCCGCCCCGTCTCAAGCGGGCGATAGTGCTGGGTCACGCCCAGAGTCGCCGGCAGCAGAAAGGCGATTGCCAGTATCACGAAACGGATGGAGAAGAGGCCGACGGTCAGGATAGCCGTGTTCCGGCTGACCAGAAAGATCGGATTCACCAACGGGTTCGGCGAAGACCATCTGCGAGCCACGGCCGCGACGAGCAGAAAAGCTCCGGCCGCGAGCATCCCGACGACCACGCCCGAGTTGAGCCAATCCAGCCGTTCGCCCTGATCCAGCGCGCCGAAGATCAAACTCAGCCCGAGGCTGACGTAGAGAAAGCCTCGCCAGCTCAAGGCCGGCTTCGGGCCGGGCCGTTTGGGCGGGTTTGGAATCGCCAGGTAGACGCAACCCATCATCAGCGGCGCCAGCAACGCGCTCTGCCAGAAGACCCAGTGCCACGACAGGTGTTCGGTGTAGAAGGCTACGAGCGACGGCGCGAGGCTGGTCGAGCCGATGATGTCCATCGCGTAGACGCCAATGGCGTAGATGACGAAGCGGAACGGCAGCGCGGGTAGCGCGTAACTCATCGCCAGCGGATAGAAGGTGCCCGACGAAAGGCCGCTGATTACTTGCAGGAAGAGCATCACGCTAAGGTTCGGCGAGAACGGCAGGAGGACGCAGCAGAGCGTGAATATCGCCGCCGAGACGAGCAGCACGCGCCGCTGGCCGAGGAGCCCGCCCAGGTAGACCGAGAACGGCCCGATGAACATCAGGGCCATGTTATAGGCCGTCGTGATCCAGCTCGCCTCGTCAACTCCGAACCCAAGCGCGCCGCGCAGGTCGGGCAGGGCGACGCTGATGAGGCGGCCGTTCAAGGTGACAAGTCCAGCGCCAAGAAACACGGCGAAGGTTCCCACGTACGGATTCTGCTTGAGCGCGCCGATAACCCGCGCAAGATTCAAACGCGAAGCGCCGGGCGCTGTCAGTCGCTCTGCACTCTGGCTTACAACGACGCTCATGCCCGCTTCCTCGCTCAGACTTTGCTTCTGCCCGTGGTCTTGATCTCCGCGACGACTGACATGCCGGGGCGGAGTCGCTCCGCCATGGACGGGCTGAGGTCGAGGACTATCTTGACTGGGATGCGCTGCGCAATCTTGGTGTAGTTGCCCGTCGCGTTGTCCGGCGGCAGTAGCGCGAATTGCGACCCGCTGGCGGGGGCTATCTCTTCGACGTGTCCGCGCAGCACGACGCCGGGGAAGGTGTCAACGGTTACCTCGACGCCGTCGCCCTTGGCGACGTTCGTCAGTTGCGTCTCCTTGAAATTCGCCTGCACCCAGATGGTGTTCTCGACGAGGGAGATGACCTGGCTGCCCGGCGAAACCAACTGCCCGAGCCGCACCTTGCGCTCGCCGACGATGCCGTCGGTCGGCGCGACGATCCGCGTGTAGTCGAGATTGGTCTGCGCGACAGTGTGCGCCTCCTGCTTCGCGCGCAGGTCTGCCTGAAGCTGCTGTTCCTGCGCGTCGAGAACGCCGCGCTGTTTGATCTGCGCATCCACCTCCGCCGTTCGACTCGTCACTTGAGCGCGCGCACGCTGCTCTTCCGACTGACGCGCCGACACCTGCGCGCGCGCCTTTGAAAGAGCCGCCCGCTGACTTTCGACGAAGGCGCGTGCCTGTGTCAGCTCGGCCTTGCGGCTGTCGAGGATGGCGGCGAAGCGTTGCTCGTCGGCGACTACCTGCTCAAGTTTCTGTCTGGTCGCGGAGCCCAACTCGACCAGGGCTTCCTGACGCTGTCTCTCAAGGCGTGTCCGTTCCGCGTCGGCCTGCGCTGCTTCGACGGCGGCCTGCGCGTCGGGCACCTTCGCCTGCGCCACGTCCACCGCGGCCTGCGCGCTTGCCACGTCGGCCTGCGCGGCCTCTATCGCGGCCCCCGACTGGGCGACCTCGGCGCCGGCGGCCTGAAGACCCGCCTGCGCCTGCATGATTCTGGAGGTCTGCAACTCTTTCTGCCTCGCGTTGTTCTCCAACGCCGCCAGCGCCGCGGCGACACCGGCCTGAGCTTGCGCGACCTGTGCCTTGAAGTCGTCGTCTTTCAACTGCACGAGCAGGTCGCCGGCCTTCACGCGCTGGTAATCGGCGACCGCCACTTGTGCAACCGTTCCCGATACGCGTGTGCTCAAGGGGGTAATGTCCGCGCGCAGGACAGCGTCGTCCGTCTTCTGCGTGCCACCGCCCCCGACCCAGCCGTTCCAACCGCCCGCAATGCCGAAGAGAATACCGACTGCCAGTAAGAGCACCAGCACGGGGACGACTGCCCCAAAACTCAAACGGCGCTTCGCGGGCGACGAGCTTTCCGTCTTTGCGGAGGCAGGGCTTTCCGCCGCGGCCTTGGCCGGGCCGTTGTCGCCCGGCGCGACTTCGACGGGCCTCGCCGCAGCCTGGGCGTCAACCTTCGGGGCGGACGCCGTCTCGGTCGCGACTCCATTTGTAGCGGTTGCTCTCTCGTCAGGCATTGCTATTTTTCCTCCCCCAGCGCTTTCTCGAACTCCGCCCTCGCCGTCCAGAATGCTAATAAGGCCCGTTGGTATTCGTTCGTGGATTCGGCCAAAGACGCCTGCGACTGAAGCACGTCCGAGAGCAAGACCGCCTGAAACTTGTACTTGCCCGTGCTGACGCGCAGATTCTCTTGCGCCGATTCCGCCGCCAGCTTTGCCACGCGCAGCGCCTGACCGCTCAGTTGCAGCCTTCTCAGCTTGTCGCCGACATCAATCAGGACTTTGTCCTCCGTCTCCTTCAAGCCGGTCTTCGCCTGCTCTATCGCTCTGTCTCCGTCGGCGAGCTGGTGCTTCTTTCGCCCCCAGTCAAAAAATTCCCAGCTCACCACGACGCCGACGTTGGCGAAGTTTTTAGGGACGACATCGGAAAAGTTGCGCGGCGTGAGGTAAGTGAATCCGGCGCTCACATCGGGGATGTATTCCGACTTCTTGATGCGGCGGGACAGCGTGGCCTGTTCCACGGCGAGTCTCGCCTGTTGTAGTTCGGGCCTGTGCTCCAGGGCGGTCTGTCTGGCCGTCGCGAGATCGGTGTCGAACGACGCGAAGGCCGGAACGTCGGCCACTTCAAACATCGCGCCGACATCCCTGCCCAGCAGGCTGTTGAGCTGCTCCTTCTGTGTCGCCAGCCGGGTGCTCAGCTCAAGCTCTTCGTACTGGGCGCGCGCCAGCCGCGTCTGCACGACGAGATGATCCGCTTTGAGCGCCGCCTGCTGCACGACGTAATCGCCTGTGACCTTGTCGAGTTCCTGATAAGACTTGACGGCTTCCTGCACGCTGCCGAGCGCGCTCCTCGTTTGCAGGATCGCGTAATAAGCCTTCTTCACCTGGTCAACGGTCTCGTTCTGCTGCTGGCGCAGCTTCGCGCCGGCCACGTCGCGCGAGAGTCTCTCCAGCTTGATGTGTAAGCCGATCCGATACTGCTGCGACAGCGGCTCGATGGCGGAGGCGGCGAAAATGGCCGTGGGCTTGCGCGCGTCGTTCAGCGTTATGAAAGGGCCGAGGCCGGGGAAAAGGTCGGACGCGGGATTCGCTATCCTTCTTTCATTGCGGGCGAGATTTCCCGAGACGAGTGTGTAGGCGTGCAGCGAAGGCAGACGGGAAGTCTTCGCGACGGAGATGTCCTCGTCGGCCCTTTCAACCGCGAGCCGCGCGATCTTAACCGAATGATTGTTGTCCAGCGCGAGGTCAATCGCCTGTTCGAGGGTAAGTGACCCGCCCGAGGCTGCCGCGGTCTCCTGAGCGCGAGCCGTCCCACGGGCAAAGAGGAAGATGAAGCCTACGGCGAGGAGGACTGTCAGGCAGCATTTACTCTCCCGCGCCTGCCTGAGGAAACCCAACGCGTAATCTGACTCGGCCCGTCGCCGGTCGCGTGACTCTTCTATCCAGCCTTTCACCGTCCTGACGATTGCGGGCGCGCCGGACTGTGCCGAAGGTGAATCCGTAGCAAGCCGCCGAGCGTTCGCTTCCACTCTTGCTTCGCGCTTCACAACTCTTATGACAGAACTCATAGCTTGCTCTCTTCGGCGACCATCGAATTGTTGTGGGTGGGCCTTATCCCCAAGCGTCACACGAGGCCCACCCACTTCGAGCGCGGGCCGACTGCCGTTGCCCGCCCTCAGCTTGGACAATCAAATATCTCCGGCGCTCCGATGACCGCGGCGGCGAAGTTCGCCGACGCCGGTTCGAGTAAGGCTTACGGGGAAACGTTAAGCAATACGTTTGCCAAAGCCGGCCACGAGTGTCGTGCGGACGAATGTCAAGAATTCAGGGTTTAGAGAATGGTAGAACCGCCTGAAATGTCGGAAGCGATACCGACAACAGACGGCGCGCCCCCGTCAATTCCGGCAACGTTCCCACACCGTTCCTTCAGATGCCCCATTAATTCAGCCGGAACTGAGCCTTTCCGCCCGGTACGTGCGTTGCTCTAACAACGCACGTACCGGGCGGATGGGTTCGCGCGAAGGAAGAAAAAGCTCATGAGTAAGAGACCACACGTCGTGATCGTCGGAGCAGGGTTTGGCGGGCTGGGGGTGGCCGAGCAGTTGGCGCACGTCCCCGTCGATGTGACCTTGATCGACCGCCACAACTACCACACGTTCCAGCCGCTCCTGTATCAAGTGGCGACCTCTCTGCTCAACGCCGAGGACGTGGGGGCGCCCGTGCGCAGCATGTTCCGGCATCAGGAGAATGTCACCTTCCGCATGGCGACCGTCGCGGGCATCGACGTGGCGGGCCGTGAGATACAACTTGAGGACGGCGGCCCGGTCGCCTACGACTACCTCGTGCTGGCGGGCGGGGCGACCGTCAACTACTTCAACACCCCCGGCGCCGCCGAGCACGCCTTCCCGCTCTACACACTCATGAACGCGGTCAAGCTCCGCAACCACGTCCTTGAGCGATTCGAGGCGGCCGACCGCGACCCGAACTTGATTGAAGGCGGGGCGCTCAACTTCGTCATCGTCGGCGCCGGGCCGACGGGCGTCGAGACGGCGGGCGCGCTCTCCGACCTCTTCTATAACCTGCTGCCGCGTGACTACCATCAGCTCGCGACCGAGAACGCGCGCGTCATCATCGTCGATTTAGGGAAGGAGGTGCTCGCGCAGTTCAAGGAGAATCTGCGCGCGTACGCAAAGGAAGAGCTTGAGGGGCGGCGGGTTGAATTGCGCCTCGGCGAAGCCGTCGCGGAGGTCGGGCCGACCTTCGTGCGCTTGAAGTCGGGCGAAGAGATCAAGACGCAGACGCTCGTCTGGGCGGGCGGCGTGCGCGCCAACCCGCTCGCGGACATGCTCGGACTGCCGCAAGGGCGCGGCGGGCGCGTCAAGCTCAATGCAGATCTGAGCACCCCCGACCGCCCGGAGATATTCGTCGTGGGGGACATGGGCGAGGTGGCCTCGGACGGTAAGGTGCTGCCGCAACTCGGGTCGGTGGCGATGCAGTCGGGCGAGCACGTCGGGCGGCAGATAGCCCGCCGCTTACTGGACGAGCCGGGTCAGCCGTTCAAGTATTGGGACAAGGGCTTCATGGCGACCATCGGGCGCGGCTCCGCGGTCGTGGAGTTCCCGAACAAGATGACACTACACGGCCCGCTGGCTTATTTCGCGTGGCTGGGCGTCCACCTGGCGCTGCTGAGCGGGGTGCGCAACCGAATCGAGACGCTGTGGAATTGGGGCTGGTCGGCGCTCACGCACGACCGCGCCGCGCGCATCATCATCGACCCGAAAGACGAAGAGGCGAAGCAGGTCAATTTACATGAGGCTTAGAAGCCGTACATACGCTTTCGCCGTCATACTCCTGTTGACAACCCACGGGGCCGGACGGGCGCAGGAACCGACGGCCCGGCGGAACGCACAGTCACAGACCGAACGGGTACAACAGGCAGGTTCCGTCGAGGAGTTCAGGGAAGATTTCATCAAAGCGAGCGAAGAGCATAAGGCCGGCCTGCAAAAGCTCCTGTCGTTGTATGAAGACAATTTGCGGAAGCTCACCGAGCGCTCCGCTAACTGGAAGGAACTGCTCACGGAGGGCTTAATCACACGCCGGGAGTACGAGACGACGAACGGCGACGTGACCGAGGCGCGGGCGAAAGTGGATGAGGTACGCGAACAGATTGCGATGGCGGAGGTGGTGATTGCAGAGGCCCGGCGACCACCGCCAACGGACGCGCCGCCGGACGCCGACGTGGCCGCGCTCCCTCAAAACTCTCCTCCGTGGACGACCGGCAACGCCGTGGTTGACGCGTTGATTCGCCGGAACGGCGCGCGCTACGGCGTTGACCCGTATCTCATCTATTGCGTGATTCATCAGGAGTCGAGCTTTCGCCTGACGGCGCTCAGCCCGAAAGGCGCTCAAGGGTTAATGCAGTTGATGCCCGGCACGGCGGCGCGTTACGGCGTGACTGACGCGAATGACCCCGCGCAAAACATCTCGGGCGGGACTCGCTATCTGAAGGACTTGCTGCGACTATTCCACGGACGCGTTGACCTCGCGCTGGCCGGCTATAACGCCGGTGAAGGCGCGGTCATCCGCTACGGCCAGACGATTCCGCCTTACAAAGAGACGGAAAACTACGTGCGACTCATCAGCCGCCGCTACTATCGAAGAACGAGCCCCGCGCCGGCACAGGGAAGACCGGCCGAAGCGCCAGGCAATTAGCCCCTCAACCCTTCGGCAGCTCGACCGGGCCGATGTGGTCGAAGAAGATGAACGGCCCGACCATGTGCCGCTTCCGGGAAGGCAGAACGCGCCCGACATCGAAGCTGGTGAGACGGCTCCGCCTCTGGTCAATCAACAGCTCAATCATTGATTCATCATTTCAGGGCGCGACGACTTAGTGGAAGTGAAACTTAATCCCCATCGAAACGAGGGAAGGATTCAATTTCACGCGAGCCTTCACCGGGATATTCCCGCTCAGCTGCCCGTGCGCGTCAACCGCCAGCCAAATCTCTTTGAAGTCGAAGAAGAGGTCGTACTTCTTATTCACTTCATATTCTACACCGCCTTGCAGAATCGACCCCCAGTTGTTGTGAACGCCGAGCTGCGTGACGCTGCCGTCGAACTCCTTGAAGATGATTGCGTACGCCGCTCCGCCGCCGCCGTAGGGTCGAACTCGGCCCACCTTTGGGAAGCGGTAGGAGCCGGTGAAAAAGACCGGCCCGTATCGAACTTTTCCGAGCACGCCCAATGACGCGACCGCCCCCTCTCCCGTGATGTGCGGCTTTGGCGGAACGCCGACAGTCACCGACGCGGCAATGTTTTTGGTGATGTTATAACCGACATCGAACGATACGGTGAAATTGTTGCTCGTCCTCGCATTGGAGTGATAGAAGGCTCCGACAACTCCGATTCTTGTGAACCAGCGGCTCTCCTTCGCAGGTTTGCTGTCCGCAGGCGCTGCCGGGGCTCCTTCGATTCCAGACGCAACCTCGGAGGGCTGACTCGGGAGTCCATCCTGAGCTTGCGAGGATTTCGGGGCCAGCAAAAACCCGAGCGCCAGCAGAATCGGTATGACGGTTTTTGTTCTGCTCATCCCTCTTTCACAATCACGCGACGCTCATGTCGGCCGGGAGTTACGCGCGCAGACGCGTGTGAATCGGAATCGGAGAACTCAGCGTGCGGTGAACCGGACACTTGTTGGCGATCTCCGTCAACCTCCGCCGCTGCTCTTCGGACAGGTCGCCGGAGAAGGAGATTTCCATTTCGATTCCGTCCACCATCCCGCCCTCTGTCTCGAACCCGGCGCAATCTTCGGCATGCACTCTCGCCCATGACAGCACTACGTGCACTCCCTGAAGGGGCCACGGTTTCCGGTCGGCGTACATTCGGACGGTGATGCCCGCACACGTCCTCAGCGCGGCGAGGAGCAATTCGTACGGATTAGGGCCTGCGTCAGCGCATCGCAATCTCCATTTGTTCTCCGCAGTCGCACCGAAGCGACCCGAGCACCTCGCCGGTGAAGCACTGCGAGTGGATGCGCAGCAGCGGGGCGTCCTCCGTCAGATCGCCGAGGGCGAGCGCGGTTTCGACCCGGCGGCTTCCGTCCGAGTCGAATGAAACGCGGTCGGTCGCCTTGCCGATTACGCCGCCGCTTCACTGCTTTGCTGGAAGAACGCCAGCAACTCCTCGTTGACCTGGTCTTTCAGCGTCGAGCACATCCCGTGCGGCGCGCCGGGAATCACTTTGAGCTTCGCGCCTTGGACGAGTTTGGCGGAGAGCAGCGCCGAGCCGGCAATCGGCACGATCTGGTCGTCATCGCCGTGGAGGATGAGCGTCGGCACGTCGATCTTCTTCAGGTCTTCGGTGAAGTCCGTCTCCGAAAATTGCTTGACGCAGTCGTAGGCGGCCTTGTGCCCGGCCAACATCCCCTGCAACCAGAACGAATCGCGCAGCCCCTGCGAGACCTTCGCGCCCTCGCGGTTCGCGCCGTAAAAGGGCGCACTCAAGTCTTTGAAGTACTGCGAGCGGTCGGAGAGCACGCCCGCACGAATCTGGTCGAACGCCTCGACGGGGGTGCCGCCGGGGTTCGCTTTGGTCTTGAGCATCAGCGGCGGGACGGCGCCGATGAGCACGGCTTTCGCGACTCGCCCCGTGCCGTGACGGCCGATGTAGCGCGCCACCTCGCCGCCGCCCGTGGAGTGGCCGACGTGAATGGCGTCCGAGAGATCGAGCGCCGCGACGAGTTTGGCAAGGTCGTCGGCGTACGTGTCCATATCGTTACCGGCCCACGGCTGGCTGGAACGCCCGTGGCCGCGGCGGTCGTGCGCGATGCACCGAAAGCCGCGCTCGGCGAGGAAGAGCATCTGGTCTTCCCAGGCGTCGGCCGAGAGCGGCCAGCCGTGGCTGAAGACGACCGCCTGCCCCTCGCCCCAGTCTTTGTAATAGAGATTGATGTCGCTTGAGTTTTCTTGACCGACAGTAATATAGGGCATTTATGACTCTCCCTTATCTTCGGACTCATCCGATTCGACTTGAGCTACCTCAAGCCGGCGTAAGCGACCCCGGTCAGGTTCCCCTGCGCTAAGGTCAGCGCCCTCTTCTCGGAGCCGTCCAGTCTGGCGGAGTAGACCGAGCCGCCGAGGTCGGAGAAGAACATCCGGCCGCCCTTCAGGTCGAGCGACAGCCCGATGGCCTCCATCAGGTCGCCGACGAGAATCTCCGGCCCTCCGCCGGGCTGCGCGTCCAGCGCCGCGCGGCTCACGGTGTTGCCCCGCGGCGGGTTGCCGCGGTCAGTCCAGTAGAGCATGCGTCTGCCGAGGTCGAGTTCGAGGTCAATCGGCTCGGGCAGGCGGTCGAAGAGCAC
>JAFAZX010000012.1 GCA_019239425.1 Acidobacteriota bacterium | reverse complement strand
GTGCTCTTCGACCGCCTGCCCGAGCCGATTGACCTCGAACTCGACCTCGGCAGACGCATGCTCTACTGGACTGACCGCGGCAACCCGCCGCGGGGCAACACCGTGAGCCGCGCGGCGCTGGACGCGCAGCCCGGCGGAGGGCCGGAGGTTCTCGTCGGCGACCTGATGGAGGCCATCGGGCTGTCGCTCGATTTGAAGGGCGGTCGGATGTTCTTCTCCGACCTCGGCGGCTCGGTCTATTCCGCGAGACTGGACGGCACTGAGAAGAGGGCGCTGACCTTAGCGCAAGGGAACCTGACCGGGGTCGCTTACGCCGGCTTGAGGTAGCTCAGGTCGAAGACGAGGCGACCGGCCGCGTCTCATCCGTTGACGCCGGAGAAGACAGTTACTAACTGACGCAGGAGCACTGAAATGACAACAGCGACTAAAGACATCAGACCGCCGAAGCCGCTTCCGGTGCCGAACAGCGACTTCTATGAGTTCGCCGAGACGCTGCCCGCCGAGGAGCTGGCGGTCGTGAGGAAGGTGCGCGCCTACATGGAGACGAAAGTCCAGCCCATCATCAACAAGTATTGGGTCGAGGACTCGTTCCCGTTCGAGCTGCTCCCCTCGTACAAGGAGCTGGGCATCGCCGGCATGGGCATCAAGGGCTACGGCTGCCCGGGCGGGAGCCCGCTGCTGGTCGGACTGACCGCCATGGAGATCGCGCGAACCGACGTTTCGTTCTGTACCTTCCACGGCGTCCACACCGGCCTCGCCATGTACTCCATCTACCTGAACGGCACCGAGGAGCAGAAGCAGAAGTGGCTGCCCCCGATGGCCCGCATGGAGAAGGTCGGCTGCTTCGGGCTGACCGAGCCGCTGGTCGGCTCGGGCACCGGCGGCGGCCTGACGACGACGGCGAAGCGGGAAGGCGACACCTGGGTGCTCAACGGCCAGAAGCGCTGGATCGGCAACGCGACGTGGTGCGACCTCTCGATCATCTGGGCGCGCGACGTTGACGACAACCAGGTCAAGGGCTTCATCGTCGAGAACAAGACGACACCCGGCTTCAGCGTCGAGAAGATTGAGAACAAGATCGCGCTGAAGGTCGTCCAGAACGGCCAGATCACGTTGGACAACTGCCGGATACCCGACGAGAACCGTCTTCAGGGGGGCAAAGGGACGTTTGCCGACACGCGGCTGGTGCTGCGCGGCACACGGCATGGCAGCGGATGGGAGATCACCGGCGCGCAGATGGGCGCCTACGAGAACGCCCTCAAGTACGCGCAGCAGCGCTTGCAGTTCGGGAAGCCCATCGGTTCGTTCCAGCTCGTCCAGGAGCTGCTCGCGAAGATGCTGGGCAACATCGTGGCGTGTCAGTGCATGCTGGCCCGCTCGGTGCAGCTGGAGACCGAAGGCAAGCTGAACGACGCGCAGGCGGCTATCGTCAAGGCGTTCTGCACGTCCAAGGCGCGCGAGACGGTCTCGTGGGCGCGCGAGCTGCTGGGCGGCAACGGCATCCTCGTCGACTACAACGTGGCGCGCTTCTTCGCGGACGCAGAGGCCATCTACTCCTACGAAGGCACGTACCAGATGCAGACCCTCATCGTGGGCAAAGCCGTCACGGGCTTCAGCGCCTTCGTGTAACCGGCAACAGTCCGAGACAGGAGAGTTTTTATGAGTTCGTCGGCGGCACCAACACTTGAGAATCTTTTGTACGAGAAGCGGGGCGGCATCGCCTACGTGACCCTTAACCGCCCCAAGGTGCTGAACGCCTTGAACAAGGCGACGTGGGCCGACTTGCGTGCGGCGTTCGAGGACGCGCGGGACGACGCCGAGGTGCGCGGCGTCATCCTCACCGGCGCGGGAGATAAAGCCTTCATCGCCGGCGCGGACATCGGCGAACTCGCCACGGCCGGCGCCGTCCAGGCGGAAGAGTCCAGCCGCTTCGGACAGGACGTTCTGAACCTCGTCGAGAATCTCGGCAAGCCCGTGGTCGCCGCCGTCAACGGCTTTGCGCTCGGCGGCGGGTGCGAGACTGCGATGGCCTGCACCATCAGACTCGCCGCGGAGCACGCCAGGTTCGGCCAGCCCGAAGTTAAGTTGGGCGTCCTCCCGGGCGGCGGCGGGACGCAGCGCCTGCCGCGGCTGGTCGGGAAGGGTCGCGCGCTGCAACTCATCCTCACCGGCGAGATGATCGGCGCGCAGGAGGCTTACCGCATCGGACTAGTCAACGAGGTCGTCCCCGCCGCCGACCTCATCACGCGCGCCGAAACGATCTTGAAGCAAATCTTCGCAAACGCCCCGCTCGCCGTGAAGTTCTCGCTCGAAGCGGTGAACAAAGGTATGGAGACGAGCCAGAGCGAGGGCCTCGCACTTGAGGCTTCCTTCTTCGGCCTCTGCGCGGGCACCGAAGATAAGAAAGAGGGCACGCAGGCTTTTCTACAGAAGCGCGCGGCGCAGTTCAAGGGGGCGTGACCCGGCCGTGCTCCCGCGGCCTCCTGATATTTCGCATTAACCGAGGAGTGAGTGATGACGACCGACAACATCTTTTCGGGCTTGAAGGTGGTGGACTTCTCCAGCTTCGTCGCGGCCCCCGGCGCCGCCGTGATACTGGGCGACTTCGGCGCCGACGTGATTAAAGTGGAGCCGCCTTCCGGCGACCTCTGGAGACTCGGGAATCACGCCCCGCCGCAGCCGTACGCGAAGGAGCCCTATCAATGGCACCTCGCCAACCGCAACAAGCGCGGCATGACGCTCGACCTGAAATCCCCGGGCGCTCAATCGATTCTTGAGAGGCTCGTCAAGTGGGCAGACGTGCTCATCGTCAACACGCCGCATCCCGCGCGAAAAAAACTGAAGCTCGAATACGAAGATGTCGCGCAGTGGAACCCGCGCCTCATCTACGCAGACCTCACGGGCTTCGGCGACAAAGGGCCTGACGCCGACCTGCCGGGCTTCGACATCACTTCCTACTGGGCGCGCAGCGGCCTGCTCTCGATGACGCGCGACGCCGGCGCCTCGCCGACCTGGCCCGTCGGCGGCAGCGGTGACAACGCGACCGCGGTCGGCCTCTATTCCGCAATCGTCACCGCGCTCTACCGCCGCGAGCGCACGGGCAAGGGGTCGCACGTCACGACCTCTCTGCTCGCCGAAGGCGTGTGGTCGGCGAGCGTTTCGATACAGGCGGCGCTCGGCGGCGCGAAGTTTTACGCGCCGCACGACCGCCATCACCCTGCGAATGCGGCGCAGAACGTTTACCGCGCTTCCGACGGCACGTGGTTCGTGCTCATCATCACGCCCGACAAATTCAAGGCGGTGGCGCAGGCCATCGGCCGCGAAGACCTCCTGACCGACCCGCGTTTCACAGACCCTAAGCAGCTCGCGGAGCACAGGCCGCAGTTGACGGCCATCCTCGACGAAGTCTTCGGCGCGCAGCCGATGTCGCACTGGTACGAGGTCTTCAGCGGCCTCCACGTCACGTTCGGCGCGGTGCGCGGCCCCGAGGAGGTTATCGACGACCCGCAACTCCGGGCGAACGACATCGTCGTCCCGCTGGAGGGCGCCGGGGGTAATTTACAGCTCACGATCAGCAGTCCGATGCAGGTGAAGGATGTCGAGAAGGTGCCGGCCAGACGTGCACCCGAACTCGGCGAACACAACGCGGAGATTCTCCGTGAACTAGGCTTCGCCCCCGAACAGATAGACGGCTTCGTCACGGGCGGCGTCGTGGCGGGACGCAGGGAAGCGGCGGCGAAGTAGGAGGGTTCGATGAGCGAGATTTTAACGGAGCGTTCGGGAAGCATCCTGCGGGTCACGTTGAATCGGCCCGCTAAGAAGAACGCGATGACTTCCGCAATGTATAACGCCCTCGCGGACATCCTCGACGAAGCCGCGAAGGACGACCGTGTACGTGTCGTGGTCTGGGATGGCGCGGGAGATTCGTTCACCGCGGGCAACGACGTTGAGGATTTCCTGAAGAACCCTCCCGAGCCGGGTGAGAGCCCGCAAGCTCGCCTTCAGCATGCGCTGATTAACTTCGACAAGCCGCTCATCGCCGCCGTACACGGCGCGGCCGTCGGCGGCGGCACCACCATGCTCACGCACTGCGACTTCGTCTACGCGGGCGAGAGCACGAAGTTCCAGATGCCCTTCATCAATCTCGGGCTGGTGCCGGAATTCGGGTCGTCCTTCTCGATTCCGTCGCGGGTCGGGCACCTCCGCGCGGCCGAGTTGATTCTGTTAGGGCTGCCTTTCGACGCACGGCGGGCCGAGGAACTCGGGCTGGTGACTCGCGTCGTGCCCGACCAGAACCTTCTGGCGACGGCGATTGAAACAGCAGAGAAGTTGGCGGAGAAACCGGCCGGAGCGCTGAGGGCCATCAAGAGACTGTTGAGGCGGTCTTCACGCGAGCAGACCGAACAGGCCATGAGAGACGAGAACGAAGAGTTCGCCGCGCGGGCGCGCTCGGCGGAGGCCAGGGAGGCGTTCGCGGCGTTCCTTGAGAAACGTCGGCCGGACTTCACGAAAGTGAAGGAGGCCGCGACGGCCAACTAAGGTAATCATATCGCGGCACAAGCATAGAAGGAGCAACAGGTGAACGAACTACTCGAACAAGCCATTGCGGCACACGGCGGCCTTGATCGCTGGAACAGCCTCACCGAGGTGACGGCTACGATGATGGGCGGCGGGGGCCTGTGGCCGATGAAGGGCTTCGAACCGGCCCCCATTCCCAGTGATGTGACGGTCACGGTTCATGAGGAGAATTCGTCCATCAGCCCGTTCGGCCGGCCGGATTGGCGCGTGGCTTTTAAGCCCGACCGCGTCGCAATCGAATCCAACGGCGGCGCCGTCGTCGAGGAGCGCTCCGACCCCAGGGCCTCTTTCGCCGGCCACGTCATGAACACGCCCTGGGACTTGCTGCAACGTGCGTACTTCAGCGGCTACGCGAGGTGGACTTACCTGACGACTCCCTTCCTGTTGGCAATGCCCGGCTTCGAGGTCGAGGAGATCGCTCCCTGGCATGAAGGTGACGAGGTCTGGCGCGGGCTGCGCGCGAGGTTCCCCGAAGGGATCGCCAGCCACAGCAAAGAACAGGACTTCTACTTCGGCGACGATCTCCTTCTGCGCCGGCACGACTACAACGTCGAGGTGGCGGGCGGGTTTCCGGCCGCACAATACGTTTACGACATCGTGGAGGTGGAGGGCTTCCGCTATCCGACCAAGCGCCGTGCGTACCTGCGCGGGCCGGGGCTCAAACCGATTCGCGATCTACTGTTGGTCTCAATCGACCTGAGCAATTTTCGGTTCCGCTGAGGACAAGCTCCAGGGCTCTAAGTGAAAGGGGCTCTCGCGCCATGAAGTTCATCAACTATGTCAAGTACCGAGACCTGGACAAGATTGCCGGCGCCCGCGCGGCCCACTTCGCATATGCGGATCGACTGCGCGAACAAGGCAAGCTCGCGGTCGGCGGGCCACTCACGGATGAACAGGGTCGGCGGATAGGGTTGCTCTTCGTCTACGAAGCTGTTTCGAGAGACGAAGCGCTGGCCTTCGCGAAGGAAGACCCTTTCACCCTGGCAAACGCATTGAGCGGTTACGAAATCACCGAATGGCGACTTCGCGGAGTGAATCTCGATCTTCTCATCAAAGCAAATCGATCTGCCGACCGGAGCGGCGTCCAAAATACGCAAATAAGGTTGTTTGCGAACTACGCGAAATACGCTGCCGACAAATCAAGACTCGCGACCGCTCGTCCGGCGCATTGGGAGTATGACCGGACACTTAAGAGCGCTGGCAAATTGGCCCTGGCGGGTCCCCTGGCGGACGACAAGGGAGGGCTTTTTGTCTACAACGCAGTCCGCAGAGAGGAAGCGATGTCCTATCTCACTCAGGACCCATTCGCTCTGGAAGGCGTGTTCGCAGATTACGAGCTCCTCGAATGGCTCATTGAGGGCGTCAATCCTGATCTGCTCGCAAGCGACTTCTCAACTGAACGGAGTGAGAGTTCTGTTCTCACAGCTGGCGCGGGCGAATCATGAAGAGAGTCGCACAAACCGGGACGCTCCGAAGAGTTGCCACCGCCCGAATGCCTACCAGGTGGGGGGTGTTCCAGACCATAGGCTTCGAGCGGGAGACCTCGGACGAAAGCCGCCGGGTCGAAACCGCGCTCGCGATTCTCCTCGGCGATCTGACGGAGGGTGCCCCGCTGCTCCGCATCCATTCGCAATGCTTCACAGGCGAGGTGCTTGGTTCGCTTCGGTGCGACTGTGGAGAGCAACTGGAGATTGCGATGCGCGCCATCGCCGAGGAAGGTCGCGGGCTCGTGATCTATGAGCATCAGGAGGGGCGCGGCATCGGGCTGATGGCGAAGTTGCAGGCTTACGCGCTTCAGGACGAAGGTCTCGACACGGTCGAAGCAAACCACGCGCTCGGGTTCGAGGCCGATTACAGAGACTTCAGCCTGTCGGCGGCAATCCTGCGTGAACTCGGCGTCGGCCAAGTCCGCCTTCTCACGAACAATCCAGAGAAGGCTCGCGCCTTGCGTGATGCCGGTGTCGAGGTCGTCGCTCAGGTCGCTTGTGAGGCCGCGCCGAACCCGCACTCCCTCGATTACCTGCGGGCCAAAAAAGTGAAGATGGGACACACGCTGAGTCTAGTGCGGCACGAAAGCACCGTAATCGAGGTCACCCATCTTCCGGCGGGGGCCGTGTTGTTTGCCGCTGCTGCGGAGCGCCTCCTATGATTCATACTCACTCACTCGGCCGGGCCGCTCGATACTACGGGGAACGGACGGCGCTTTCGTCGGGTGGGAAGCGCTCGACCTTCCTGGAGCTTCACGAGCGCGTCGCGGGCATTGCCGCGGCGTTAAGCAGATACGGTTTCAGAGTCGGCGACCGGCTGGCGATTCTCCTCCCGAACGAACCCGAGTACATCGAACTCGTTTATGCGTGCGCGTGGCTCGGGCTCATCGCGGTTCCTTTGAACACGCGGCTCTCGGCGACGGAAATCGACCACGTGCTCGCCGACGCGAGCCCGCGGGGACTGATTCGCCACTCGTCACTGCCCGCCCCGTCCGTGCGGCCTCTGTGGGAACGTGTGCTCGACGTAGAGCCTCTGGACGTTGAAGCTGCCGCGGCTCCTGCCCCCGTCTACGACCCCGACGCTGTCCTGGCCCTCATCTACACGAGCGGGACGACCGGCAAGCCGAAGGGCGTCGTGCTGACTCACGCGAACATGCTCGCGAACGTAGACCACGGCAACTACTGGCTGCCTTACAGCGAAGGCGACGTGTACCTCCACGCCGCGCCGCTCTTTCACATCGCGGACTTCCCCGCCATGTTCGCCTACCCGGCTTTCGGCGCATGCCAGGTCACTATCCCGAAGTTCAGCCCGCGAAGCTTCTGCGAGACGGTCGAGCGCGAACGGGTCACGCGCACGGTGCTGGTGCCGACGATGATCAATATGTTGACCCAGTTCCCGGAACTCGGGAAGTACGACTTGAACAGCCTGAAGGAGCTGCCGTACGGCGGCTCTCCGATGGCCCCCGAACTCGTCCGCCGGACGAGAGAGGCGCTGCCCGGCGTCAAGCTGATTCAGTGCTACGGGCTGAGCGAGACGGGTTTTCTCACGGCCCTACGTGACCAGGAGCACACGGATGACAGGCTCAAGTCCTGCGGGCGTCCTTGTCCCGGCATCGACGTGCGAGTCGTGGACGAGTCGGGCAAGGAGGTCGCGACGGGGCAGTCCGGCGAGTTGGTGGTTCGCGGCGCGAACGTCATGCGCGGCTACTGGAACAATCCGGAGGAGACTTCGCGCGCGTTCCGTGACGGGTTCTTTCGCACGGGAGACATCGGCCGTCAGGACGCGGACGGCTACTTCTACATCCTCGACCGCCTGAAGGACATGATCGTCACGGGCGGCGAGAACGTCTACTCCGGCGAGGTCGAGGCCGTCATCTACGAACACCCTGCGGTGCGCGAAGCGGCGGTCTTCGGCATCCCCGACCCGCAGTGGGGCGAACTGGTCGCGGCCTGCGTGGTGCTGAAGCCGGGAACGTCTCTCGGCGCGGACGAGCTTGTCGCCCACTGCCGAAGGTCTCTAGCCAACTACAAGATTCCCCGCCGCGTCGAGTTCTCCGAAGACGAGCTGCCGAAGAGCGGCTCCGGCAAGATACTCAAGAAGGTTCTGCGCGAGCGTTATTGGCGGGAACGAGAGCGGGCCGTGAGTTGACGAAGGGCGGTCTAAGCAGCCCGAGAGGAGGACGTATGACTCGGCCGGAACCGGAGAGATTTGAGTTTACAAGCGACGACGGCCTGCCCATCGCGTGCGTGAAGTGGGGCGGCGGGCGAGAGCCTCGCGGCGTCGTCCAAATCGCACACGGACTCGGCGAGCACATGGGCCGCTACGCGGAGCTGGCCGAGACGCTGGTCGAGGCGGGGTTCGTCGTCTACGGAAACGACCACCGCGGGCACGGCCTGACGGCGAAGCCTTCCGGCAGCTTCGGCGACTTCGGCCCCCGCGGCTTCAATCAGGTCGTCGAAGACATGCTCTCTCTGAGGGTCATTGCGAAGAACGAGTATCCGGGCAAGCCGTACATTCTGCTGGGCCACAGCATGGGCTCTTTCGCCGCGCAACAGTTCATCATCGACCACAGTCATTCAATCAGCGGCCTCGTACTCTCCGGTTCCGGCACGCTGGACGGCCTGGCGCGCCTCGCTCAAACGGCGCCCGCGGGTGAAGACCCTTTGAAGTCGATGAATGCTCCTTTCGAGCCGGCGCGCACGCCCTTCGACTGGCTCAGCCGTGACGAAGCGGAAGTGGACGCCTTCGTCAACGACCCGCTCTGCTTCCCTTCGCTGACGGCCCGCTCGATGGAGTCTTTCGTGGAGGCGTTCCCGCGGCTCGCCGACCCGAAGGAGCTTCGGAAAGTGCGAGAGGGCCTCCCCGTCTACGTCTTCTCGGGGAGCGACGATCCCGTAGGGCAGAAGCTGGAAGGAGTGCGCGCGCTCCTTGAGCGCTACCGCGGCGCGGGCCTCGCGTCAATCGCCCACGACTTCTATCCGGGCGGCCGGCACGAGATGCTCCACGAGCTGAACCGCCGCGACGTTATCACAAACCTGCTCGTCTGGATTTCCGGCACCCTGAAAAGGGCATCTTGATGAATGTACGCGTGGACGGCGGACGGCCGAGATACGTCCAGAAGATAACGGTCGGCTCACACGTTCTCATGGGAGACGAGCCTGGAGACGTCGTCGGCGCTGACGCAGGCCCTACCATCGGCCCCGAGAGGGCTACGCCATCTTTACATCATCCGCCAGGGCCGGGCGGCCGCCCACAACCGCCGGGCGGACGAACTCCCCGGGGATGACGCCCTCGCATCAACGCGACGACGGTCAATAAACTTCCACGTCAATCGGCTTGAAACTGTAGTTGTTAGACTTTTCGGCCGAGCACGCGGTCACGCCGACGATCAGGTCCGTCTCGGCGCGCAGAAGGATGTAGTCCCCCGCGCGCGACGGCGGCGGGTCGATGCGCAGTTCGCCGTTCGGGAGCACGACGACGTTCATGAAGATGTTGAACGTCGTCGGGATCGTGTCGGGCGACACGCCGAACGGGGCGAGGCTCGTGGACAGATTCTCGAAGCAGCTCGGGTGGTAGTCGTGGTGGTCGTAGAGCAGCCTGAAGGTGTCGCGGCTGCAAGGGGTGAGGAGAAAGTCGTGCCGCCCGACGGTGTCCTCGACAATCGAGAACATCGGGCGGCTGCGGTTCGAGTAGAGCGTGTGCCCCTCGGTCAGGTAGATCGTGTTGGCGTAATCAATCGTGCGCCCCGAGGAGAGCCACTCGGACTTATCCTCCTGCGCGAAGGCCGTCAGGTCCGAGACCTGCTCGCCCCGCGGGTCGATGACCTTCAGGAGCCGGCCGCGCTCTAAGAGGAAGCCGACGCCGGTCTGAGGTTCAAGGTGATAGCGGGTGGTCATAGCGCTGTCGTCCCCTCGCGGAAGGTGTGGGTTCACCCCTCCTGTTTCTCCTCGGGATCGGGCCAGGCGCTGAACGGGCAGCGCCAGCCTTCCTCCACGGCGCGGCCCGAGTACTGGCGGGCCTCGCTCGCATCGCCGAAGTTGCTCAGGTTCGGGTTGAGCGAACCCTGCAACCTCTGGTCGCGCGCGCGCACCGTCTCCCTCAGCCGTTCGAACCGGTTCTGCTCGCGCAGCCGCTCGAACTGCGCGTGCGCGTTGAAGACGAGCGTCGGCCACGCGAAACGGCGCGAGAGGCGTGAGCTCGCCGGGTGCAGCCCGACGACGAAGAAGGCCGTCCCCGCGAAGCTGAAAGAGAACTGCGGGTCGGCCGGGTCGCTGCTCACGGCCGGATCCCACGCGTGGTGCTCCCGGTCGAGGTCGTGCAGACTCTGGAGCTGCGACCAGAGCAGCTTCTCCCACTGATGCTCGCAGACAACGGCGGGGGCGGCGAAGCTGGCGACAAACGTCGCGTACTCGGTCTCAAAAGCACCGCGCTCGCGCGCGTACTCCCACAGGTCGTAAGCCAGCCCGTTGGTCGCTTCGGGAGAGTTCATCTCGGCGTAGAGTCCGAAACGGTACGTATCGTGGTTGAACGCCGCCTTCGCGCCGACGCACGGGAACCGTGAATCGAGGACGTGCGCGCGGAAGCCTTCGTGTACGAGTCGCGCGAGTGGCGAAGGGCTTCGAAGGGGTTCGAGCGGATGGCAGAGCTGCCCTTCGCGCCAGGCGGCATACGCGCTATGCGCGCGGGCCGCGCCGCCGCCGAATGGGTTAGATTGAAGTACCGCCCTGCTTGCTCGTGACATTCCCGCTTGTTCCGCGTAAGCCCGCGCTTATCGCTCACGCAAAATAGAAACATTTTGTATAGATTACGTGGCATCGGGCTTGTAATAACGTAACGTCGGGATAAAGGCCCGCCCAACGCGAGGCGTGAGTCACGAATAAGAGAACTCGAACGACGACTCACGGCGCGCAGACGCAGGCTATGTCTGATTCCGGACTGAAGCGAACTCGCGCCGCGCGATGAAGGTAGAAGACTCACCAGCAACAGTCGCCCCGGGCGGCACGTGCTGCACGTACCTGTTGACCATCCGCCGCGTCCGCTTCGACGCCGCGGAGGCGGACGGATTCCGGGACTACTTTCGTCTGCTGACGGGAGCGGGCTGCGAGGTGCTGGTCGTCGACGGGTCGCCCCGCGAAGTCTTCGCGGCGCACGGCGAAGCGTGGCGTGACGCGTGCGTCCACGCGCCCGTGGATTCGCGTTACAACTACCTCAACGGCAAGGTCAACGGCATCCACACCGGCGTAGACCTCGCGGCGCACGAGCGCATCATCCTGGCCGACGACGACATCCGTTACACGGCCGAAGACGTGCGGCGCATGGCGGGTCTGCTCGGACGGTTCGAGATGGTGCGCCCGCAGAACTATCTGAGCCCGCTCCCCCTCTGGGCGCGGACCGAGGCCGCGCGGATGCTCATCAACCGCGCGTGGCTCGTCGAGGGCGATTACACGGGGACGCTCGGCGTCCAGCGCGGCGCGATGCGGAGGCTGGGCCATTACGACGGCGACGTGCTCTTCGACAACGAAGAGATCGTGCGCCACTTCCGCGCGCGCGGGGCGAGCGTCGTCTACGCCCGCGACTTCTTCATCCTGAAGCGCCCGCCGACTTTCACAAAGTGGGTCGAGCAGCGGCCGCGTCAGGCTTACGAGGACTTCGTGATGCGCGCCAAGACTGCCTTTTTCGTCGCGCTGCTGCCCGCGCTCGCGCTCCTGTGGGGCGCGGCGGGCTGGCGTTGGGCGCTCGGCGGGGCGGCGGCGGTGGCGTGCGGGGCGGTGCTCCTGGCGGCGCGCGGCCTGGGCGACGGGGCCGCGCGCTTCTTCCCGCCGCGGCTCTGCCTGTACGCGCCGCTGTGGGTCGCCGAGCGCACCTTGAGCACGTACTGGGCGCTCTACTGGCGCGCCGCGCGCGGCGGTTACCCCTTCGGCGACAGGCTGCTCTCCAAGGGCACGGGCCGCGCGTGGCGCGTGGGCGGGCACGCCGGCTCTAACCCACCTTCGGGGAAGTGACGCGACGCAGTGTCTTATCAACCACACGTGACGGATTTGGGAGACCTGCCCGCCGATGAGTTCCGACGCCTGCTTCACGAGGTCGCCGACTGGGTCGCCGACTACCGCGAAGGGATCGAGGGCCGGCGCGTGGTGCCTGAAGGCGGGCCCGGAGAGATTGCGGCCGCACTGCCCGCTGCCCCGCCCGAGGCGGCCGAGCCGATGGATGAGATTCTGCGTGACTTCGACCGGGTCGTCATGCCCGGCATCGTCCACTGGGGGCACCCCAACTTCCTCGGCTACTTCGCCACCACGACCACCGCGCCCGGCATCCTCGGCGAGATGCTGGCCGCCGCCCTCAACGTCTCGGCGATGACGTGGCAGACTTCGCCCGCCGCCACCGAACTCGAAGCGGTCGTCCTCAACTGGGTGCGGCAGATGCTCGGCCTCCCCGCGGAGTTTCAGGGGGTGGTCTACGACACGGCCTCGGTCGCAGTCATCCACGCGCTCGCCGCCGCGCGCGAAGAACTCGGGTTAGACGTTCGGCGCGAAGGCCTGGCCGGACGCGCCTCCGTCCCCGCGCTCACGCTCTACGCCTCCGACCAGGCCCACAGCTCGCTGGAGAAGGCGGCGATCACGCTCGGGGTGGGCGAGGCGAACGTGCGGCGTGTGGCTTCGGACGACGAATACAGGATGAGCGTCGGCGCGTTGCGCCGGGCCGTCGAGACGGACGTGCGCGCGGGCCACAGGCCCCTGGCCGTCGTCGCGACCGTGGGCACGACTTCGGCGACGAGCGTCGATCCCGTCGAAGAGATAGCCGGGGTCTGCCGTGAACACGGCTTGTGGCTGCACGTCGACGCCGCTTACGGCGGCGCGATGGCGCTCCTTGAGGAGGGCCGACACGTGATGCGCGGTGTGGAACTTGCCGACTCGGTCGTCTTCAACCCGCACAAGTGGCTGTACGTGCCGCTCGACTTCAGCACGCTTTACGTGCGGCGGCCGGAAGCCTTGCGCCGCGTCTTCTCCCTCGTGCCGGAATACCTCCGCGGCGACGCCGAGCGCGCGGGCGATGCCGTGCCGAACTACATGGACTACGGCATCCAGCTCGGGCGCCGTTTCCGCGCGCTCAAGGCCTGGTTCGTCATCCGCGCCTTCGGGCGCGAGGGTCTGACGGCGCGCGTCCGCGAGTCGTGCCGCCTCGCGCGGCTCGTCGCCGAATGGGTCGAAGCCGACGGCCGTTTCGAGCTGCTCGCGCCCGTCGTGATGGGCGTGGTCTGCTTCCGCGCGCGGCTACCGCCCGGAGGCGACGTTTCCGACGAAGGTTTGGACGAGTTGAACGAGCGGCTGCTCGCGCGCGTCAACGCGACGGGGGCGGTCTACCTTACGCACACGCGGCTGCGCGGACGCCTCGCCCTCCGCATCGCCGTCGGCAACGTGCTCACCCGCGAGCGAAACCTCACACACGCGTGGGAACTCGTGCGACTCCAACTCTCGGCCCTGCTGTCGTCTGAGGGCGCGGCGCGGTAGTCGCGGGCCGCGGATATTCTCTGTGGCTCACGGCCGGCCTTATCGCTGGCGAAGATGACGACGACGTTCGGCCGCGCGCGTCTCTGGCCTTGTGCCCGCGTGTCGGGCGCACAGACGAGTTGAGCGGCGAGGAGCGCGGCCGCGAAGATGACTTTGAGGCTCGGAAGTCTCACCTCCTTCTACCTCGTCAACTTCAACAGCGCCGCATAGCCGCCGCCCGGCGCGAGCTTGAGTGTCAGCGCGTCGCCCCCCTTGACGTTGCCGTTCGAAACGGAGAGCTGCTTCGGGTCGGACGCAGCGCCTTCGCCGTCGGCGTAAGCCTTGAGCGTGTAACGGCCGCGGCCGAGGAAGTCGAGCGGCACGCGCAGCTCGCGCGGCTCCTCGTTGGTCATCGCGCCGAGGAACCAGCTCTGCCCGCGGCGGCGCGCGACGACGATGTATTTACCGATCACGCCGGCGACGACGCGCGTCTCGTCCCAGCTCGCGGGCACCTCCTTCAGAAACTCCGCGCCGGGCTGGCCGCGGTAGGCGCCCGGGTAATCGGCGACCATCTGCAACGGGCTGTCGTAGACGACGTACATGGCGAGCCCGTGCGCGCGCGTCGTCATCACGAGCGGCCCCTTATCACGCGGCCCGAACTCTCTGGGCGTGACGTTGCGGAAGCCGCCCGGCGTGTAGTCCATCGGGCCGGCGAGCATGCGCGTGAAGGGCAGCGTCACGTTGTGCGTCGCCGTGACGCGCGCGCTCCACTTGTTGTACTCGGCGCCGAGCACGCCCTCCTGCGTCAGGTAGTTCGGGTAAGTGCGCGCGAGGCCCGTCGGCTTGTAAGCGCCGTGGAGGTCTACGAGGAGGTGGTGCTCGGCCGCCTTCTGAAGTATCCGGTGGTAGAAGGCGACCATCTCCTGGTCGTCGTGATCCATGAAATCGACCTTCACGCCTTTGACGCCGAGCCGCTCGTAGTACGGAAACGCCCTGTCCATCTGGTCGCGGGCCGGTATCCAGTGGAGCCAGAGCAGGAGCCCGACGCCGCGCGCCTTGCCGTAGGCGACGAGGCCGGGCAGGTCTATCTCGGGGACGGACTTCGTGATGTCGGCCTTCGTGTCGGCGTCGTCGCCGTAAGCCTTCGCCGCGTACCAGCCCGCGTCCACCAGCATGTACTCGAAGCCCATCTCGGCGGCGAAGTCGATGTAGTGCTTCATCGTCGCGTCGTTCATGCCGGGGTTCGCGACCGGCTCGGCCAACTGCCCCGACCACCAGTCCCAGGCCGCCTTGCCCGGCCTGACCCACGAAGCGTCGAAGGCCGGCGAGTCGTTCAGGTTTAAGATAAGAGTCGATTCGATCAGGCGGCCCGGCTCGTCACCAATCATCAAGACGCGCCAGGGCGTCGTCAGCGGCGCGCGCGTGCTGACCGCGAGGCCGTCGTCGTTCGAGTGCGGCGAAAGGCGCGAGACGAGCGCGTGCGGCGCGCCCTCGACGCCTTGCAGGTACATGCCGGCGTAGTCCTTGAGTCCCGCCTCGGCAATCGCCAGCACCGGCCCGCCCTCGGGCTGTATCGTCAGGGGGAGCCCGACGCGCGCGCCCGGCTTGATCTGACTAAGCGAGATACGGTCGAACTCCTTCTCGTAGTTCGAGTGGAACGTGCGCAGTTGCATCGCCCAGCAAGGGTGGTCGCCCTCGAAGGCAAACATGCTCTTCTCGTCCACGATGTCAACTTGTTCGAGACCGGCCTGCGCCGGTATCCGGTAACGGAAGGCGGCGCCGTCGTCGTAGGCGCGGAAGATTATCTGTAGGCGTCTGCGCGCGCCCCCCTCCTCGCGCAGAGAGACAGTCATCTCCCTGTAGCGGTCGCGCGCACGCGCGGTCTTTCCGACGGTAAGCGCGTACGTCGAGTCGCGCGCGCGGCGCGTGAGACCCTCCACATCCAGTCCGTCCTCAAGCCTTCCACCCTGCTTGAGTTCCAGGCCGAGCCCAGACCAGACCACAACCACGCGGCCTTTGTACTTGACCGAGTAGGCGGGCGCGCCCGAGTCGTCGAGTATGAACCCGACCTCGACGCTCCCGCCGGGCGAGCGCACGTAGGCTTCGTATTGCTGCACCTGCGCCGACGCGGACGCCGCGCACACGAGCGCGAGAAGGATTGCGAGTGTGAATCTCTTCATCTTTATCCGGATGGTTGAAGGTTAGGGTTCCGACTTCGGCGCGCCCTTGTAGTCCGGGTTCGGCCTCATCGTCTGCGCGCCGACGCGCGCGCGCCAGCGCCGGAGGGCCGACTCCAGGTAGTGCGTCTGGACCGGCCGCTCTCCAGAGATGTCGTGCGCCTCGCCGGGGTCGCGCGCGAGGTCGTAGAGTTCCACACGCCCGCCTTCGTAGAACTCGATCAGCTTGTAGCGGCCGGCGCGGACGGCGCCGCCGGGGCGCCCGCCCTGGTTGCTGTAGTGCGGGTAGTGCCAGTAGAGGACGCGGCGCCCGGGCCCGCACCTGCCCCGAAGCTGCGGGAGGAGGCTCACGCCGTCCACGCCCGTGGTCTGCCTGAGGCCGGCCGCCTCGGCGATGGTGGCGAAGATGTCCGTGCCCGCGGCGGGCGCGCCGCAGACCGCGCCCGCCTTCACGACGCGCGGCCAGTGGACGATGAGCGGGACGCGGATGCCGCCCTCGTAGAGGTAGCCCTTGCCGGCGCGCAGCGGCGCGTTGTTAGTCGCGGGCGTGTTCGGCCCCTCCTCGACCGAGAGGCCGCCGTTGTCCGAGGTGAAGATGATGAGCGTGTCTTCGAGCAGGGACAGCTCCCGGAGCTTACCCACGACGCGCCCGACGCTCTCGTCCACGCTCTCGACCATCGCCGCGTAGATGGGGTTCGTCTGCGCCGCCCCGGCCCGCGCGAGCGCGCGGTACTTCTCTACCTTCTCCGCCTTCGCACGCATCGGGATGTGGACGGCGTAATGCGCGAGGTAGAGGAAGAAGTGGCGCGCGCGGTTGCGCTCGATGAACGCCTCCGCCTCCGAGGTCAGGCGGTCGGTCAGGTACTCGCCCGGCTTCCCCTCTTCGAGCCCCGGCGTGAACTCCTCGCCGCGCCGGTACGGGTAGAAGTAGCTGACCGGCGTGCCGTGGTGGTCGCCCGCGACGTTGACCGCGAAGCCCTGCTCCAGTGGGCCGAAGCCGCGACCGCCCAGGTGCCATTTCCCGATGTGAGCCGAGACGTAGCCTGCACCCTTCAGCAGTTCGGGCAGCGTCAACTCTTCGAGCGGAAGCGCCTGCCGAATGGCCGGGCGGAGCATCCTCTGCGCCGGGCTGTCCTCCCGCCCGGGCAGCCAGTCCGTCAGCCGCAGCCGCGCGGGCGCGCGCCCCGTGAGCAGGGCCGCGCGGCTCGGGCTACAGACCGGCGCGGCGGCGTAAGCGTCGGTGAACCTCACGCCGCCCGCGGCCAGTGCGTCGATGTTGGGCGTGCGGTGAAACGTGCTGCCGTAGGCGCCCGCGTCCGCCCATCCCATGTCGTCGATCAGGATGACGACCACGTTAGGCCGGCGCCCCGCCGTCGCCGGAGCGGCCGCGCGGGCCGGCGCGAAGCGCTGGTCGGGCGAGAGTATTAGGAGGAGACCCGACAGCACGGCCAAGACCAGTACGGCGCGGCTCGACTGGGGTAACAATTTGACCGAGTTGCTCGTCACGTGGCCGAGAGGTTATGTGGGCGGGGGCGCGTCGTCAAGATGTTTCTCTTCTCCTGCTCTCTCCTAAATCGGCGGCGTCACGCGCTGAGCGCGTGACGCCCGCCACGTCCAGTTGCGTCAGCGAAGGGAACAGGGCCGCGCCGGGGGCGGCTCTATTTCATGTGCATGTGACCTGCGGGTGCGGCCTGCTTGTTCTCGTTCACAGTCCCCTTGAGCTGAATGGCCGTGTCGGCCTGCCTGACGCCGTCCACGGCCCCTTGAAGCGGGGCGTCCATCTCGGTGCGGATGACGGTGGCGATCCATTCGGGCTTGGCCCCGCCCTGGCACATCGCCCAGCGCATGAGTGGCTCGGTGCCGACGACGACCATGCCCGAGTGGTTGTTGAGGTCTGCGTCCTGCCTGGGGTCGTCCAGGTAGAAGCCGAGCGAGCGGCGCAGGTGGAGGATGTCCTCCGGCTTACCCGTCAGGAATGTCCAGCCCGGCCCCGCCCCGTGCTCCCTGGCGAACGCGCGGAGTTCCTTGGGCGTGTCCTCTCCGGGACTCAAAGAGATCGAGTAGAAGAAGATGTCGCGCCCGACGCGCCCGCCGAGCAGCCCCTGCACTTCGGCCAGGTGGTGCGTGATGACGGGGCAGATGTCTTTGCAGCGCGTGAACATGAACTGGATGACGACGCGCCTGTCCTTGACGAGGTCGTCGTAGAAGCGGACTCGCTTGCCGTCCTGCGTCACAAGCTCGACGTTGGGCAGGTGGCGGCGCTGAATCAACTCGCGCGGCGAGAGGTTCTGGAAGTTGTAACGACGGCCTGCGTCGCCCGCCCGCCCGTTATTGTTGTTCGCCTGTTTCTCCTGCGCGCGCGCCGCGGCGACTGCTCCCGCCGCGGTCGCCCCGGCCGCGCCGACCGACGCCAGCCAGCCCCTGCGTGTCATTCTCTTCATAGTCTCCGCTCCTTTCTCGTGTGTGCTTCGCCTTATGGGTTCTGGTTGTTGTCGGTGACGCCGGGCTGCACCTGGAAGAGGAGCATCATGGCGTGATCCTCGTGGACGACGTTGTGGCAATGCATCGGGTAGTCGCCCGTGAAGTCGCGGAAGCGGAAGAAGAGCTTCGCGTCCTCGTCGCCCTGAAGGCGCGTCACGTCCTTGCGCGAGACCTCGACGTTGGGGACGCCGGAGCGGCTGGCGCTCATGCCGCCGCCCCCGCCCTGGAAGGCGCAGCCGTTGCCGTAGCTGCTGTTGAAGCTCGACCCGCTGTAGCTTGAGTAGCGCCCGCCGTTGGTTGAGCGCGTGAGTATCTGGTGCTCCTCGAAGTGGACGTGGATGGGGTGCTGCCAGTCGTCGCGCGGGTTCTGGATGAGCCAGTTCTCCGCCGAGTTCTGCGTCACGGTGAAGCGCAGCTCGTTGCAGCTCGCGAACCTGTTGTTGACCGTCCACTGGCCGTTGTTGCGGTCGAACTTGAAGTTGCGCGTGAGGCGCGGCGTGACGACCGAGGGGAGCTGGTAGAAGGTCGGGTGCGTCGCCGGGTCGACGCTGTTGTCGGTCGCCGCCGCGCCGATGCGGAACTCGACGCAGGAGACGCCCTGTCCGGCGGCGAGGACGGTGCAGCTCGGCCCCTGGCCGTCGGTCTGTTGCAGCCGATTCTCAAGGCGGACGGCGGTGTGGCTGCCGATGAGACTCTTCACCTTGTTGAAGTCGATGATGATGTCGTAACGCTCGCCGACGCTGAGGCGGAAGCTCGTCACCTGGATGGGCGTCGGCAGGAGGTTGCCGTCGTTGGCGACGACCCAGAAGGGGATGACGGTCGAAGGGCTTTGCGGGTCTGTGAGGAATAGCTCGTAGAAGCGCGAGGGGCCGCCGTCGAGGACGCGGAAGCGGTAGCGCCGCGCGCTGACGTTGAGGTAGGGCTGGATGACGCCGTTGGCGAGCTGTACGTCGCCGAGCAGCCCCTTGAAGTTGAAGGTGTCGAAGCAGAGCTGGCCCGTCGAGGGGTCGAGCAGCTTGTCGGCGAGCATGATGGGGATGTCGTACTGCGGGTAGCTCGGCAGGCGGAAGCCGGTCGTCTCGTTCCCCGTGTCGTACTGGTTGAACATGAGGTGGAAGCCGGCCATCCCCTTGTAGACGTTCTCGGCGGTGTGGTCGATGCGGTGGTCGTGGTACCAGAGCGTCGAGAGCGACTCGTTGATGTCGCCGTTCGGCTGGTGGTCGGAGGCGAAGCCGGCCTGCTGCGCCGTGAAGTATTGGTCGAAATACTGGCCGCGGAAGAACCAGCGGCAGGGGCCGCCGTCGGATTCGGGCGCGGTGTGGAAGTTGTGCAGGTGCGTGGAGACCTCGGGAACGCCGAAGCCGCCGTTCTGGCTCTGCGTGGGCAGCTCGTTGAAGCGGCGGATGACCCACGGCTGCTGGTAGCGCGTGACGATGGTCGGGGCCGGGAAGGTCGCCACGTCGGAGGACGAGGAGCCGCCCGTGTTGAAGCCCCAGATGGTCTGGGCGGGGATGTTCGTGTCCGAGGTGAAGCGGAAGTTCGGGTTGGCCCGGAGGCGCTGGACGAAGTATTGCTGCGGCGCGTACTGGTTGAAGAACTGGAAGCAGTCGGTGCCGGGCCGCAGCGAGCCGTTGAACTGGCCGCGCCCCTCGTAGGGGAGGCCGCCGTTGTTCGGGTTCGGCGCGTTGTTAGGGCACAGAGAAGGAGGCGCGCCGAACTGTAGGCCGGGGTCTGTGATCGGGCGCGCGGGCAGCTCCGGCGGGATGGGGAGCGGGTCTACGAAGACCTGCGCGGGCTGCGGGCTGCACCCGACGTTGCAGCCGCCGTAGCAACTACTCCCGCCGCCGTAGCTGCCGCCGCCGCCCCAGCTGCTCGACTGGGCGGTCTGCGCGTGGGTGAGTCCTGACTTCGGGATGAGGACGCCGGCGCTCGTCATCAGGCCCATCCTGATGAGGTCGCGGCGTGTGAAGCCCTCCTTCACAAGCTCCAAGCGGTTGTTGAGGGCCTGCTGTTCTTCCCTCTCCCTCCTGCGGTTCCTTTTCGAGAAATGCGCCATTGGGGTGCTCCTTTCGGATGGGCCACGTCAAGCGGACGTTCATCGGCGTGGGTGACGGACGGGTGGCGAGTGCCCGCGCCGTGGCGTTCGGGCGTCGGCGACGAAGTGAGAGGATTTACCTGGGGCAGAGTTGCAGGACTTACTAGAGCGACAGGAATCGTTTATGCGCTCTGGGGCTGTCTGATTTTACGGGTGATCGAGTTGCGAGGTCTCACCCATTGTAAAAGCGCCCATATAATATGCCCCCTCGGAAGTTTGTCAAGGGTTATTGTCAACTGAAAGTCACGGTAACGGGCCTCTTACATTGGGATTGAAAAATGGCACACGATCCAGCACCTGCCGACCGTCAGGACTACCAAATCTTGGGCGGAAGTGAAGCGCCAATGCAACGAGGTCGCTACCAAAGTCACACGTTTTTCGTGCAGCCATTGAAAATGGCGCATTGCATTGCAGGCAGCAATCGACTGGCCTATGTTGCTTCATTCGACTTTTCATACCGACTTGCGAATTGAAATAAGGCCGGCTCTTCGCCGGGAGCGCGGGCATCCCTGCCCGCCTGAGCGCGCCAGCGCGAAAGCCGTGAGACTTTACACCTCAACGTCGAGGTTAAGAGGGAGACGGTCAGCGCGCTTTCGCACGCTGGCGGGCAGGGATGCCCGCGCTCCCAGCGTGAAGGGGCCTTATTTCAATTCGCAAGTCGGTATCAGTATCGTTCAGAATTTCCGGGGACAGTCCGTGTGGAGTTTTCAATGAGGGCGGGTCTCCTCGAAGCTGTCGGCCGGTGCGCGTCTGCGCTTGCGGCGGAACCGGGCGGGAGGATGCTGGAACTCACGTTTGAAGGCACGGCTGAATGACGCCTCCGAGCCGTAGCCGACCGCGGCGGCGACCTCCGCGACGCTGTCGTCGGTCGAAAGTAGGCGCTCCGCCCCAAGCCTCAGACGCCAGCGGGCCAGGTAGGCCATCGGGGACTCCGCCAGAAAATGGCTGAAGCGCTCGGCGAGCCGTGTGCGTGAGAGGCCGACGCGCCTCGCCAGTTCCGAGACAGTCCAGGGGTGCGCGGGCTCCTTGTGCAGGAGTGCGAGGGCCTGGCCGACGCCGGGGTCGCGCGCGCCCGCGAGCCAGCCCTTCTGCCCCGGGGGCAGCGCGTTGATGTAGCGCCTGAGCGTCTCGACGAACAGCACCTCGGACAGCTTGGCGAGCACCAGCCCGCTGCCGGCGTCCGTCACCTCACCTTCGCCGACCGAGAAGCGGATCGAGTTTTCGAGCCAGCGGCCCGAAGGGTCGTCGGCGACGTGCACCTTGAGCATCTCCGGCAGCCCCGCCAGTAAGACCTCGCTGAGGCGCGGCTCGCAGGCCATGTACCCGCACACGAAACGCGTGACCTCGCCGCCGCCGCCGAAGCGTGCGAGCTTGAACCCTTCCGTCAGATTTTTCCCGAACGTCTGGAAGGCGTCTACGGGTCTTTCGGGCGAGCCGTTGCCCAGGAGGTGCGGGTCGCCGTGCGGGAAGACGATGATGTCCCCGGCGCTCAGCTCCTCCCGCCGCCCGTCCGCCAACATGGCGTAGGCGCGCCCTTCCGTCAAGAGGTGATAAAGGATCAGGTGCCCCGCCGCCGGGGAAAGGTGGTGGGCGATGGCCGACGAACGGGGCTCGCTGATGCACCAGGGGGCGGAGAACTCCGCGTTGAAGAAGAGCGCCCCGTCGAGCCTCACGACCCTCAAGATTTCGGAAAGGACATCCATGCAGGTTGCCTGACGGAATCGGGCGTTTGCGCCAAGAATACGGGACGCCCGGTCAAGTCTTCAAGACCTCACCCGACGCGTATACCGTTGACGGGTCGCGAAATCAAGCGGGCCAAGGCCCGCCGTTATTCATAATGGAGGAGGCATCATGAGTCGTCGAGCTGAATTACTTGCGGATCGGATCGAGGAGGGGGCCGCCGCGCTGGCAGCCTTCGCCGAAGGGCTCTCGGAAGAGCAGTGGCGCGCGCCGGTGTCGGGCAGTGACACCCGCACGGTCGGCGTCGTCGTGCATCACGTCGCGAGCATGTACCCGGTCGAGCTAGAGGTCGTACGCGCCGTCGCCGGCGGGCACGCCGTCACGGACGTCACGTGGGAGGTCGTCGCCCAGATTAACGCCCAACACGCGCGCGACTACGCGGGGGTGACGAAGGAGGACGCGCTCGCGCTCCTGCGCCGGAACAGTCACGAGGCGGCCGAGGCGGTGCGCGCACTCACGGACGACGAGCTGGACACGGCGGCGCCCTTCTCGCTGAGCTTCGGCGCGCCGATGACGGCGCAGTTCGTCATCGAAGACCACCCGCTCCGACACGCCTGGCACCACCAGGCGCGAATCCGCAGAAAAATTCTGCCCAGCCCTTGATAAGCTGACGGGTCGGTAATACTTTCGTGTTTATGGACGCGCCGAAAGTCTCAGCGGTCGAAGCCGCCCGAGGAATCTGGCGGGAGAGGTATGAAGGGGCGCGGGTCATCTTCCTCGGCGGGTCGGTGCTGCGCGGGGAGGCGACGCCCGCGTCCGACCTCGACCTCGTGGTGGTCTATGAGAGTCTGCCGAACGCGTACCGAGAGTCTTTCGTGTACGGGGGTTGGCCGGTGGAGGCGTTCGTGAACGACGCGGGGTCGCTGGAAGTGTTCTTCGAGCGGGACAGGCTGCGCGGGGTGCCGGCGCTGATGGGCATGGTGTGGGAGGGCCTGGAGGTTCCGGAGCCGGGCGAGTTCTCGGAGGCTCTGAAGCGCCGCGCGCGCGAGTTGCTGGACGCGGGGCCGCCGCCCTGGGACGAAGGGGAGTTGACGCTGCGTCGGTACCGCCTGACCGACTGGGTTGACGACGTGCGTTTCCCGCGTTCGCCGGAAGAGTTGGTGGCGACCGGCGCGTGGCTCTACCAGGACGCGGCCGAGTTCTACTTCCGCGCGCGCGGGATGTGGTCGGCGCACAGCAAGACGATCCCGCGCCGCCTGCGCGCGACCGACGCCGCCTTCGCCGAGCGGTTCGTGCGCGCCTTCGAAGCGCTCTTCGCAGACAAACGCCCCGGCCCCGCCATCGCCCTCGTCGAAGAGCTGCTCGCGCCCTTCGGCGGTCTACTCTTCGAAGGCTTCAGGAAGGAGGCTACGAAGGGTGATGAGTGATGAGTGATAAGAAAATACAAGGCCCGGCGTTCTTCTCTTATCACTCATCACTCATCACTCATCACTTAAACAAATGATTCCTGTCACCGAGGCCGTCAGAATCGTCGTCGAGCGGACGGAGCCGCTGGGGGCGGAGCGCGTAGCTTTGGCCGAGGCGCTGGGGCGCGTGCTGGCGTCGGACGTGTTCGCGGACACGGACTTGCCGCCGTTCGACCGCGCGCAGATGGACGGGTACGCCGTGCGCTCGGCCGACGTGCGAGAGACGCCCGCGCGCCTGCGCGTCGTGGGCGAGGCGGCGGCCGGGAGCGGCTGGCGCGGCACGCTCCAAGCGGGCGAGGCCGTGCGCATCATGACGGGCGCGCCCCTGCCCAAAGGCGCAGACTCTGTGCAGCAGGTGGAGGTGACGCGCGAGGAGGAGGACGGCTCTGTCGTCTCCATCGAGCGCGCGACCGAGCCGGGACAGTTCTACATCACGCGCGCGAGCGAGATCAGAGAGGGCGAGCGCGTGCTCGAAGCGGGCGAGGAGATTAACGCGGCGCGGATGGCGGTGCTCGCCTCGTTCGGCTACGCGTCGGTGCCCGTGCGTCGGCGTCCGCGCGCCGCGGTGCTGGCGACGGGGACGGAGCTGGTTCAGGTCGGAGAGAAGCCGGGCGAGGATCAGATACGAGACTCGAACAGCTACTCGCTCGCGGCCTACGCGCAACTGGCCGGCGCCGTAGTCGAACGTCTGCCGTTCGCGGGCGACGACCCCGAGTTGTTGCGTCGAGAGATAGAGCAGGCGGCGGCGCGTGCGGACATGCTCGTGCTCTCGGGCGGCGTGTCGATGGGGCGTTACGACTTCACGAAGGCGGCGCTCCACGCGCTCGGCGCCGAAACCTTCTTCGAGCGCGTGGCGCTCCGGCCCGGCAAGCCGACCGTCTTCGCGCGGCTCCCGAGGGGCACGCTCGTCTTCGGGCTCCCGGGCAACCCCGTCTCGGTCAGCGTCACCTTCAACCTCTTCGCGCGGACGGCGCTGCGCGTGATGCAGGGCGTGCCCCGTCCCGAACCTTTCGAAGAACGGGCCGTCCTCGCGCGTCCCGCGAAGGGCGCGGCCGAGCGCGCGAGTTATCTGCCCGCCGCGCTCTCGACCGACAGTGATGGTCGGCTACTCGCCGAGCCTTTGAAGTGGGGCGGCTCCTCCGACTTCGTCGCCTTCGCGCGCGCCGCGGCGCTCGTCGTCGTGCCCGCGGGAGTTAAGCTCGCCGAGGCAGGCAGTGTCGTCAAGGTCGTGCGCCTTCCCGGCTGAAAACAGTAGGCGGTAGGCAGATGGCAGTAGGCAGTTAAGGCATCGCGGTCGGGAAGTTTGAGGTAAACTCTCAACCTCCTGAACGCGGGGCGGCTGCCTGCTGCCATCTGCCTACCGCCTACTTTTGAGGGTTGAAGATGAAAACTCTACGTCTCTCGTTCGCAAGCCTTCTGTTGCTCGCGGCCTGCGCGCTGCCGTGCGCGGCGCAGGGCCAGGGGTTCACGCTCGAACAGGTTACGAGTTCGCCCTTCCCCAGTGACCTCGTCGCCGCTCGGCGCGGGAGCCGCGTCGCCTGGGCGTTCGACGCGGAAGGAAGGCGCAACATCTGGGTCGCCGAGGGGCCGCAGTTCCAGGCGCGGCAGCTCACGCGCTACGACAAAGACGACGGGCAGGAGTTGAGCGAGCTTTCGTTCAGCGCCGACGGCAACTGGGTCGTCTTCGTTCGCGGCGGGGGCAAGAACCGCTCGGGCGAGTTGCCGAACCCGACGAGCGACCCCGAAGGCGTCAGGCAGCAGGTGCTCGCGGCCAACTGGACGACGGGACAGGTGCGCGTGCTCGGCGAAGGCGAAGGCCCCAGGCCCTCGCCCACGGGGCCGCAGGTCGTCTTCGAGAGAGACGGTCAGTTGTGGGTCAACACGCTCGGCCCGGCGGCCGGCGAGCCGCGCAAGCTCTTCCAGGCGCGCGGCTCGAACGGCTCGCCGCAGTGGTCGCCGGACGGCCGCCTCGTCGCCTTCACGAGCGCGCGCGGAGACCACAGCTTCGTCGGCGTCTACGACACCGTCAAGAAGAGCATCGACTTCGTCTCGCCCACCGTCGACCGCGACTCGACCCCGCGCTGGTCGACGGACGGGCGGCGGCTCGCCTTCGTGCGCAGGCCGACGAACATCAACCAGCCCGCGACCTTCCTCGGCGACGAGCCAGACCCCTGGGCCGTCATGGTCGCGGACTATCCGGAGGGCGAGGCGCGCGAGGTCTGGCGCAGCGGCCGCGGCGCGAACGACTCTCTGCCGCCCGCGGGCGAGGAGATTCTTCAGTGGGGCGCGGACGGCCGTCTCGTCTTCGTCTCTGAGCAGGACGGCTGGCGCCACCTCTACAGCGTCCCCGCTTCGGGAGGGCGCGCCGAGCTGCTCACGCCCGGCGCTTGTGAAGTCGAAGACGTGACTTACACGGGCGACCGGCGCTCCGTCATCTTCTCTTCGAACTGCGGCGACATAGACCGGCGCCACCTCTTCTTCGTTAGCACGGCGGGCGGCAGCCCGCGCGCGTTCACGTCCGGCAAGGGCAGCGAGTGGAGCCCCGTCGTAACGGGCGACGGCAACACCCTCGTCCACCTCGGCTCGGACGCGCGCAAGCCCGCGATGCCTTACGCGATGCCGCTCGCGGGCGGCCCCGGCCGCATGCTCGCGCCCGGCGCGCTCCCGCGTGACTTCCCTTCGTCCAGACTCGTGGAGCCGCAGCAGGCCGTCTTCAAAGCCGAGGACGGCCTCGAAGTCCACGGCCAGCTCTTCCTGCCGGCGGGCGCACCTAAAGGCGAGAAGCTTCCGGCCGTCATCTTCATGCACGGCGGCCCCTCGCGGCAGATGCTCCTCGGCTGGCATTACATGTACTACTACCACAACGCGTACGCCTTCAATCAGTACCTGGCTTCGAGAGGCTACACGGTGCTCTCCGTGAATTACCGCAGCGGCATCGGCTACGGCCGCGCGTTCCGCATGGCACCGAAGCGCGGCGCGCGCGGCGCTTCGGAGTATCAGGACGTCCTCGCCGCCGCGCGCTACCTCCGCAACCGCGCTGACGTAGACGACAAGCGTATCGGCCTGTGGGGCGGCTCGTACGGCGGATACTTAACAGCCCTTGGGCTCGCGCGCGACTCGGATGTCTTCGCCGCGGGCGTAGACATGCACGGCGTACACGACTGGTCGCAGCGCATCTCGGGCGCTTCGTGGATCGACTACAGCAGCCGCGACGCGCAGAAGGTCGCGCTCGAAGCCTCGCCCGTCGGCTCCGTCCAGAAGTGGCGCTCGCCCGTCCTCCTCATCCACGGCGACGACGACCGCAACGTCTCCTTCGCGCAGACGGTAGACCTCGTCCGCCGCCTCCGCGAGCAGCACGTCGAGTTCGAGCAGATAGTCTTCCCCGACGACGTGCACGACTTCCTCCTCCACCGCCACTGGCTCCGCGCCTACGCGGCGGCCACGGACTTCTTCGAACGGAAGCTCAAAGGTAGAGGCGATGAGCGAACTTTCACACGTTGACGCCGAGGGGCGCGTCGCGATGGTGGACACTTCGGGGAAGGCGCAGACGGCGCGGCGCGCGGTGGCGTCGGCGCGCGTCCTGATGTCGGCCGAGACGGTGGCGGCGCTGCGCGCGGGGAGGACGCCGAAGGGCGACCCGCTTGAGGCGGCGCGCATCGCCGGCATCATGGCCGCGAAGCGCACGGCCGACCTCATCCCCCTCTGCCACCCGCTCCCGCTCACGCACGCGGACGTGCGCGCGGAGCTGCGCGACGACGGCGTCTACCTCGAGGCGGAGGCCTCGACCAACGCGCAGACCGGCGTCGAGATGGAGGCGCTCACGGCCGCCGCGGTCGCCGCGCTCACCGTCTACGACATGTGCAAGGCCGTCGAGAAGGGCATGCAGATCACCGACGTGCGCCTCGAAGAGAAGACAGGCGGCAAGTCGGGCACATGGAAGAGAGAGTAGGCGGTAGGCAGATGGCAGTAGGCAGTTCGGTGTGAGCCCGGTTAGGGGCGGGATGTTTATAGCAATCGTGGTTTAATAGAACCCGAGCCCCACCAGGGGCAACATACACATGCCGCGCCGACGGAGTTCTGGATACCCAAACCCGACTTAAACTACAAACATGCCGCCCCTCCGGGGCTCATCCCTCTGTCTTTCAACTGCCTACTGCCATCTGCCTACCGCCTACTGTTTCGCCCTTCCTTTCCGCGAACGCTTCCGGTTAGAATGGCGTATCAGTTGGGGTGAAGAAAGAAGCCCGCACCGGAGACTTACAGATGAAATTCCAAATCGCACGCGACGCGCGCCCTCAGGTCACGACGCTCCTGCTCGCCACGGCCCTGAGCCTCGCGCTCTGGTTCATCCCTTACGCCGAGTTCCTGGCCTGGCCGTTCCGCATCTTCGTTACCTTCATCCACGAGGGCGGGCACGCGCTGGCCGCCTTCGTCACGGGGAACTCCGTGCAGAGCCTGACGGTCTCGCCCGACGGCAGCGGCCTCGTCTACTCGACCGACGGCGGGACGCTCTCCAGCCTCTTCGTGTCGAGCGCGGGCTATCTGGGCGCGATGACGTTCGGCGCGCTGATGCTCTGGCTGGTGCGCCTGCGGGTCAAGACGAAGGCGGTGCTCTACGCCTGCGGCGCGCTGGTGCTGGCGCTGGCGGCGGTCTTCGGCCTCTTCGCCCCGCTCTGGAACTGGAGCCTGCCGGGGCTGTTCACGCTCGCCGCGGGTCTGGCGATTCCGGCCGGACTCTTCGCCGCCGCGAAATACCTGAGGCCGCGCGCGGCCGCCTTCCTCGTCTCGTTCCTCGCCGTGCAGTGCGTCCTGAACGCCGTGTTCGATCTGAAGAACGTGCTCTACGCCTCGGCCTTCACCGACATGCACACGGACGCGGCGAACATGGCGGCGGCGACGGGCGTCCCCTCAATTTTCTGGGTGCTCTTCTGGATCGTGACCGCGCTCATGATCGTGATGCTGGGCCTGCGCGCGTACGTCGCCGGCAAGGACGCGCCGTCGCAGCCCGACCTGCCGTTCGAGGACACGCCGCTCGAAGTCTGAGTCTGTAAGGACTGAATCTTGGAAGTGACGCAGGAGAGGCCGCCGGAAGCGCCCGCACAGGAGGCGCCGCCCGACGGCCTCTCTCTTTCTTCTTTCGAGGTCGGGCCGGCCACGCTCGGCCTGCTGCCCGTGGGCGCGCGCCTCATCCTGCGCTGCCGCGCCGACTGGCGCGCGGCCACGGTCGCCTCATTCGAACCTCACCTGGGCCGCGTCGTCCTCAACGTCGCCTCGCCCTCGGGCCACACCTACCGCGTCCGCCGCCCCGCCGACGCCGCGCTAGCGTACGACGGGCACCTCCCCGTCCTCGGCGAAGGCCAGTGGCGCGCCGGCCTCGCGCGCTACGACGTGCGCTGGTGAGACTGCGCGCCGCGCGAGGCTCGCGGCCGAGAGCAGGACGAGAGAGAGCCAGAGCAGGTCTGCGAGCAGGAGGTGGACGATCTGCAACCAGACGGGCGCGAGCAGCGCCGCGTTCACAAGCCCCACCGCGAACTGCACCCCGACCAGCGCCAGGACAGAACGCGCCCAGCGCCGCACCCACACGTCCCCGTCCGACTTCAGAGTCTTGAACGCGAAGTAGACTAAATACCCTCCGACCAGAACGGCCAACAAAGGGTGCAGTTTGTAGTTCCTCAAGCTGAAGAGGAGCCGCGCGGCCGCGCTCATCCCTTCGACATTGACCGAAGGCCCCGCGCCCTCCGAGAAGAGCGTCGCGCCCAGGGCCGCCACCGCCCCGCTCACCCCGAGTGCGAGCGACCCCGCCAGCGCCAGACCGACGCGGCCCTTCAAGAACTCGGACAGCCGCGGCCTCTCCGCCACGCCGCGCGCGGCCCACCACGCCGTCAGCGCGAGCGCCGCCACGAGCAGGAACGTGTTGACGAGGTGCACCGACAGGTAGGCCGCGCGCGCGACCGAGGCGTCCCCGCCCACGAGCCTCAGCAGCACGAGCCCCGCCCCGATAAGCGACTCGGTGACGATGAAGAGCACCGACGCGGACGCCGCCCAGCGCACCGCGTGGCCGCGTCTGAAAGCACGGAAGGCCCACAGGCACAAGCCCACGACCAGAAGGAACGCGACGCCGCTCGTCGCGCGGTGCGCGAACTCGACGAGCGTCTTGGCGGACTGCGGGTCGGGCACGACCGACCCGTTGCACAGAGGCCAGTGCGCCCCGCACCCGTCGCCCGACTTCGACGCGCGCACGAACGCGCCCCAGAGGATGACGGCCAGCGTCAGCGCCGTCACGAACCAGGCGAACGCCGCGAAACGCCTCCGCGAGTTTTCTTGATGAGCTTGGTTATTGAATTCCATGAGCGAGCGAGAGGATTATCACGCTTGATAAGGGCCAAATCAAATCGGGTCTTGAGCATAAAGCGAGAGGATTTCACCACAGAGACACAGAGGCACAGCTTGTTGACTATTGTCTTCAAAGCTGTGCCTCTGTGTCTCTGTGGTGGAATCCTCTTCCGCTCACCGCAACGCGCGCCGCCACACGGCCGACTCGCCCTCGCGGCGGATGAGCGCGCTGACCTCCGCGTAGGCCGCGGCGTAGAGGGCGCGCATCTCCTCTTGCGAAGTAACCGCAGAGAGGCGGCGCTCGACCTCTTCAATCGGAAGCCTCTGCCGCGGCAGCGCCGACGCGAGCGTGCGCCCTTCGCCCGCGACGTAGGCGGCCAACCCCTCGACCAGCCACAAGGGCGCGCGCCCCGCGCCCGCGGCTTCGAGCGCGGCGTGGACGAACTCGTGGCGCGGCGTCGTCGTGAGCAGCCCCCGGCGCCGGAGGACTGCGAGCGGCTGTAGCTGGATGCGCCCGCGCTCGGTCACGGCCGCGACCCACGCCGGCCGCCCCGTTGCGCCGACGAAGTCGCCCGTCGTCTCGTAGACGACGACCTCCGTCGAAGGCACACGCGCCCCCACGCCCGCGCGCTCAAGCCGCCCCGACACGTCCGCGTAAGCCGCCTCCAGGGTGCGCAGCAGGCCCTCGACCTCGCCCCGCGCCGCGCGCGCCGGGTAGCTCACGCGGAAGTGCTCGCTGCGGAGCTGGTTGGCAGCAGAAGCCCGACCGTGAGGGAGGGCGTCCGGGTTCTCTCTATACGATGCGTTGATGAAAGACGTACGCCCTCCCTCACGGTCGGGCTTCTGCCTCGACTCGAAATCCGCGTCCCGCAGTTCCCCGAGGATCGCGCCGGGGAAGTAGCGCGTGAGTATCTGCCTGTACGAAGCGCCGCGCGCGGCGGAGACGTGCGCGCCCGCCTGGCAGAGTCCGAGGCCGTGGCCGAAGCCCGCGCCGCGGAAGACGAAGGCCGAGCCGGCGCGCGACACGTCGAAGCGCGAACTCTTAAGCACGCTCCAGCCGAGCGTGCGCCCGACGATGATCTTGAAGTCCCAGCCGCGCAGGCGTCGGCGCCGCTGCCCGAAGACCTCGACCAGCTCGGCGCGTCCGGTCTGGTCGCGCCGCACGACCCTCACGCCTTCGAGCCGGGCGCCCACGTCGCTGCGCTCGTCCGCCTGCAAGGCTTTGAGAAGACGCTCCGCGGGTATCACGTCCGTCCACGCTTCCGACGCGACGTTGCACGACTCGTCCGGGACGCCGCGCAGGTAAGAGGGCGCGTCCTGTGCGCCCCAGAGTTTCTTAACGTCGGCCGTGCGGCCGCCGCACGCGGCGCTGAAGTAGCTCTCGGCGACGCGGCCGCGCGCGTCGCGCAGGACTTCGCCCGCCGTCTCGCGCACGGCGCGGCGCGCGAGTTCGTAGAAGTCCGGCCGCGCCGACTCGTCGCGCACGGCGACGAAGCGCTGGCAGTGCGTCGTGTCGCAGAGGTCGAAGCGGTCGCGCGCGTGGCGGCCGAGGTTGTGGACGGCGTAGGTGCGCGCGGCGACGGCGAGGGACTTGAGCGCCTCCAGTTCTGTCTCGACGCTGCCCTCCGCGGCCAGCACGCCGAAGACGTAGTCTTCGAGGGGGAGCCGTAGCGTCGCGTCGCCGCGCGAGAGACGGACGCGCACCCCGCGTCCATCGTCTTCGCCGGACTTATCGTCTTCGTCGGCGTCGTCTGAAAGTCGCTTCCCTCGAACGTCCTCTCTCGACTCTTCCCTCACCCCGAGCGTGCGGGCGTAAGCCTCGAAGACCGTGCGCGCGACCTCGGCCGCGTCGGCGCCGCGCGAGCGTTTGAGGAGGACGAGGACGGTGAGTTTCACGTCATCCGCCGGCACGTCTTTCACAGACGTGTCGCCCTGTGAGTTCGTCCCGGCGGCGAAGCCGACGAACCACCCTTGCGCGCGCCAGCCGCCCTGCGGCGTCGAGGTGCCCGTCTTGCCGAAGACGTAGACGGGCAGCGTCGCGAGGCCCGCGCGCGCGGCCGTGCCGTAGGCGACCGCGCCGCGCATCCCCGCGAGCAGAAGTTGGCGGTGCGCGGGCTCGACCTGTAAGTGTGAGCGCACCGTCGGCGTGAAGCCTTCGGCGCGCGCGGCCTTCGGTTCGAGCAGCGCGCCGCCGTTGAAGAGCGCGGCGTAGGCCGTGGCGAGCTGCGCGGGCGTGACGCGCAGCTCTTCGCTCTCGCCGAGCATCTCGGGCACGCGCGGCGCCTCGCGCGGGAGGAGGCCCGAAGACTCGCGCACGTCGGAGGCGTTCGTGCGTGCGCCGAAGCCGAACTCGCGCAGCGTGCGCGCGTAAGCTTCGGCGTCGAGCGTCTCGGCGGCGCGGCCGAAGTAGTAGTTGCAGGAGTTGGCGAGCGCCTCGACGGGGCCGAAGTCCGTCTGGTAGCGCGGGTGCGAGCAGTTGATCTTGAAATCTTCGTGCTCGTAGCGGCGCTGGCAGAAGCGCCGGCTGTCCGCGTCGAGCGCGCCGGTGCGGAGCGCCGCGAGCATCGTGAAGGGTTTGACGGCGGAGCCGGGCGGCGTCGCCTCTTCGAAGACGGCGCGCCCGCCGGCCGAAGCGCGCACGCGCCCCGTCTGCGCGTCGAGCACGAGCACCGCGCCGTCGCGCCCGCCGAGCGCGGTCTGCGCGGCGCGACGCAAGACCTCGTCCGCCTCCTCCACGCCCAAAGGCGCGGGCTTCGGCTTCGGCGCGTCGCGCCCGACGAAGAGCCAGCCGGAGAGCAGGGCGAAAGGCAGAAGGCAAAAGGCGAAGGGCAGAAGTGAAAGACGGAGACGCCGCCCGCCTCCGTCTTCATTTTTGCCCTTCGCCCCTTGTGAGAGTAGATACCGCGGGTACTTCATCACTTCTCAGGCTTGCAGTTGCGGCTCCGGCGCGGGAGCGGGTTCGGCGGGCGCGGATTCCGAGACGACGGGCGCTCCCGTCTCAGGCGGCGTGACGCGCGAGAGCGCGCCGAGCGTGACGAGCCAGCCGAAGAGCGTCAGGCCGAAGGCGAGCGCGAGGCGCAGGCCGAAGAGCAGAAGCTCCGCCCAGCCGGTCGTGAAGGACGTGCGCGTGAAGAGGACGAAGTACGGCATCAGCCCGAAGAGGAAGAGGCCGACCGCGTAGACGAAGACCGAGCGCGGCAGGAACGCGCGGCCCACGACGCGGTGCAGGCCTTTCAGCGTCGGCTTCAGCCCCGCGCGCGCCGCCGACAGCCAGAGGTGAGCCGCCGCGAGCGGCAGCAGCACGCCGAGCAGCAGAAGCCATAAGGAAGACTGAAGCGCGTCCTGCCAGTGCAGGGGCACCGGCCGCTCGCCCGCGACGCCGCCGACCGAGGCGACGCGCGGCGGCTCCGCGACCGCCGGCAGCCACCCCTGCAGCTTGTAGAGCAGGTAGACGAAGAGCGCCGCGAAGAGCGCGACCGGCACGGACAGCAGCAGCACCTTCGGGAAGTCGCGCGGCGCTCGCCGCAGGACGCGGCCGGCCGTTGACTCCGGCAAGGCCGCGTTCGCCGATGCCGACTGGAAGAGGAAGAAGAGCAGGGGCGCGGCCGCGGCCGTCAGGGCCGTCACGAAGAGCTGCCAGGTGTTGGCGACGCCCACGGCGAAGAAGTAGTAGACGCTCAACAGCAGCAGCAGGTAGAGCACGGCGACGAACAGCAGCCCGCCCCAGTTGCGGAGAAGGTCGCGTGCGGAGGCCCCGAGGGCGGCGAATGACTCTTTAAGCATCGTCGTCTTTCCTTTGCGCGGCGCGCGCTCTCACTTGTCCAGAATCGTCAGACTTGCGGTGGCCGAGTTGGCGCGCACGTCGGGCTCGTACATGCGCTCGACGCGCGCGGGCGCGGCGCGGAACTGGCCGGGCACCTGCACGCGCATCGCGTACTGGAAGCGCGCCTTCCCGTCGAAGTTTTCGAGGAAGAGCACGGCGCGGTTGTCGCGGAACTCGCGCTCGCTGTACCAGTCGCTCCAGTCCTTGTCCGTGTGGCTGAGGTCGATGCCGCTCACCTCCTCGACCTGCTCGCAGCCCGCGGGGATCGGGTCTTCGACCATCAGGTAGCGCGCCCGCTCGCCTTCGAGCGTCAGGCGCGAGACGATGATGTCGCCCGAGCGCACGTCGCCCGAGAGCGGCTGCACCTCCCAGCCCATCGTCCCGTCCGACTTCTCCGTGACGTTGAGGCGCAGGTACTCGCGGCGCAGCTTGAGCTGCGGCACACCCTGCTCCTGCGTCTGCTCGTCGTTCGTGTAGTGCGTGACGTTCGTCGCCAGGTAGACGACGCCGCGGCCGTGCTTGACGACGCGAATCTCGCTCGCCTGCCCGACCTCCGCGCCGCGCCGCTGCAGGGTGAAGACCTGCATCGAGCCCGCGTCCGCGGCCGTCACCTGCTTCTGCGCGACCTGCTGCCCGTCCACGTAGACTTCGAGCGAGTAGTCGGCGTCCAGCTCCTTGCTCACCTTCACGTAGTCGATGAGGCCGTAGACGGCGAAGGCCGTCTCGCGGGTCGACATCCAGTAGTAGCCGAAGCGGCGGTGGCCCGTGAGCCAGCGCGCCGCGCGCGGCAGAGTCTCGCTCGCGGGCAGGACGCGCGAGAGCGCCCTGACCGCCACGGCCGTGGACTCCGTGTTGCTCCAGCCGTGCTCGTTATCCCAGAAGGCTTCGGCGCCGTTGCCCTTCGCCGCGCGTTCGAGCTCGCCCGCGACCGTCGGCGCCCGGCCGTCGTTGCGCTCCTTCAGCCCGAGCGCGAGCAGCGCTCGCCCGTAGGCGCCGAGCTTCGCGCGGTTCGCGAAGAGGTCGTTGAGGTAGCGCATCTCCGCGTCGCCCGACTCGGCCAGCGCGTAGGCCATGTAGGCGCGCGCGTCGCCGAGCGCGTCCTCCGCGTTCGCGTTGAGCAGCTTGCGCAGCGCGCCGCGCGCGTTCTCCAGGCGGTCGGCGTCCACCTCGTAGCCGGCGCGCTCGGCCTGCACCAGGCCGTCCACGACGTAGGCCGTCATCCACGGCGTCGTCTCGTCGTCCTTCCACCAGCCCCAGCCGCCGTCGCCGTGCTGGAAGGCGTAGAGGCGGCGCAGCCCCTTGCGCACCTTCTTGCCCAGATCGTTCTTGTCGCTGATGGTCGCCGTCTGCACGTTCTGCAGGGCCTGCGTGACGATGACGTTCGGGAGGAACGAGGACATCGTCTGCTCGGTGCAGCCGTAGGGGTAGCTCGTCAGGTAGTCGAGCGCGCCCATGAGCGTGCCCGCGACCGTGGGCGAGACCTCGACGCGCAGGGTGCGCGCGTTCGGGTCGGCGTTCGCGGGAAGCCGCACCGAGACGGTCTTGTCGGCCTCCTCGTCCGAGATGGCGAACGAGTCGGCCCGCGTGTACTTCAGGCCGCGCGGGCCGATGGGAATGCCGGTCTCGACGGCGTCCGACTCGGTGTCGGTCAAAGCCTTGGCGAGAATCTTCAGGTCGCCGGTGGCGGGCGCCTCGACGCGCCAGTTGACGCGGAACTCGCCCTGGCTCGGGATGGTCACGGTCTGCTGCGCCGGGTCGAGCAGCTTCGCGCCCGCGACCTCGATGCTGATCTTCGTCACCTTCTCCGACTTAAGGTAGTTGTGGACGATGCCGGAGAGCGTGACCGTGTCGCCCGCCGTCATGAAGCGCGGCATCGCGACGCGGATGATGACGTCCTTCCGCTCGACCACCTTCGCGACGGCGACGCCGACCTTCGTGTCGGCGGTGACGGCGCGGGCCGTCGCGCGCCACGTCGTCAGGTTGTCGGGCAGGTCGAACTTGACCGTGGCCTTGCCGTCCGGCCCCGTCACGAGGTTGGGCTGCCAGAAGGCCGTGTCCTTGAAAATCTTCCTGACGAGCGGGTTGACCGTCGCGTCGTCCTTGATGTCCGCGAACTGGTGCTTCGGCTTCTTCCGCTGCGCCAGCTCGATCTTCTTCTCGCCCGCGTAGCCCGTGAAGTAGTAGTTGACCGAGAAGGTGGTCGAGACCGAGCTGTAGCGCGGGCCGTAGAACGAGCGGCGGATGTCCTCGACCGACTCGGGCGCGATGCTGTAGACGGCCTCGTCCACCACCCCGAGGCTCACCTCCGCGCCCGGGGCGGGCGAGCCGTCGGCGTTGCGCGCGAGGACGGTGTACGAGGCGGTCTCGCGCGGCTTGAACTCCTTCTTGTTCGGGATAATCTCGAGGCTGAGCAGCTTGTCGCGCGCGGGCACCTTCAGGTCGAGGTCCTTGGTGTACATCTCGCTGCCGCGGACGTACGTGACGCTGATGGTGACGTTCGGGGCGAAGCGCGGCTCGATGGGGATGTCGATGCTCGCCTGGCGGCCGGCGACGTGCATCTGCCGGACGGCGAGGACGCTGTCCAGCTCGGTCGTGACGAGCAGGTGCGCGTCCTCCTTCGGCAGGTTGGCGAGGATGTGCGCGGTCTCGCCCGGCTTGTACGAGGGCTTGTCGGCGACGAGCTGGATGTCCTCATCGCCCTCGTAGGAGACGTCAGTCCAGCGGCCGGTCGGGTCTGCGACCCAGAGGTAGCCGGCCTCCATCACGACGGGCTTGCCGCCCTCGTCGACCGTGGTCTTGATGCGGACGCTGCCGGGCTTGGGCGCCGTGTAGTCGGTCGCGCCCTTACCCTCGGCGTTCGTGTCCACGTCCACGGACGAAAGCTCCTTCTCCTCGACCTCGTAGTCGGGGTACTCGTAGCCGCTCTCGTCCTTCTTGACGACCTTCTTCCAGCGGCGCTCGAAGAAGCCGACCTTGACGCGCGTCTGGACGGGCCGCCCCTCGCGGTCGCGCGCGCTGACGTTGACGTGCGCGGCCTCGCCCTGGTTGTAGACGTAGCGGTCGGCGTAGGCGTAGGCGACGACGTTGCTGCGCACGCCGATGAAGGAGGCCGAGGCGCTCATCGAGCGGCGGGCGGCGTCCGTCACCTCGGCTTCGAGGCGGTAGCTGTAGTCCCAGAAGTCCTTCGCGTCGGCCTGCGGGACTTTGTAGTCGATGTTGAGCTGCCCCTGCGCGTCGAGCTTGCCGTCGCCTTCGAGCACCATCTCGTCGCCGTAGGAGCCGTAGTCGCCGCCGCCGCCCTCCTCGGCCGTCGGGTCGGCGCCGAACTCGTCCCCCTCTTCGTCCGACCCGCCGCCCCCCGTCCACCAGCCGTAATAGCGCGAGCGGTAGACGTAGTACTTGACCGAGGCCTTCGTCACCGGCGAGCCGAAGAAGTAGTTGGCCGAGACGGTGAAGCGCGCCTGCTCGCCCGCGCGGGCGTACGCCTGCGAGGCCGAGACCTTCACCTTGTACTCGGGCTTCTTGTACTCCTGCACCTCGAAGCTGCCGTTGGCCTCGTACTCGTCGAGCGCGGCCTTGACGGTGTAGTAGCCGAGCGGCGTCTCTTCGGGCAGGTCGAGCTCGCCGCTGAAGGTGCCGCGCGAGGAGAGCGGCAGCTCCTGCTCGTAGACGGTCGCGCCGTCGCCGTCGGTGACCGAGACCGAGACGGTCTTGCCCGGCGGGAGCTTGTAGCCGTCGTCGGTGCGCGCGCGGAGAATGCCGCGGAAGTAGACGTGCTGCTCGGGGCGGTAGACGGGGCGATCCGTGTAGAGGTAGCTCGTGAAGTCGCCGCCGCCGCCCTCCTCGTCTTCACCGGAACCGCTGAAGTAGTAGGAGTCGAGGTCGGAGATGGCGAAGTTGTCGCCCTGGCTCGCCATGACGAGGTAGGAGTCCGACATCTGCGACTCCTCCTCGGTCGGGGTCTCCTCCTCCGCGGGTTCTTCCTCCTCCCCGCCGCCCGCCTTCGCGGGCGGCTTCTTCTCGGCGACCTGGAGCTTGAGCAGCCCCTGCTGGTCGGTGGCGCCTTTGACCACGTCGGCCTTCTTGCGGATGACCTGCACCTGCACGCCGGGGCGCGGCTGGCCCGACTTGCGCTCGACGGCGTAGACGAGCATCGAGCCGTCCTTCGAGGTCTTCTGGACGGTGGCGAGGTCTGTGACGATGAGGATGCCGAAGGCGCGCAGGTCGTCGTGGACGGCCTCGACCAGGTAGACGCCCGGGTCGCGCCTGCCGAGGCTAATCATGCGCCGGTCGTACACGTCTTCGAGCGGCGGGAGCTTCTCGCGCCAGCTGGAGACCATCTGGTCGGGGTTCAAGAGGGGCACGCGCGCGAAGTCGGTGGCGACGTTGAGGGGCGTGCGGTTGCTCGTGTCGTCCTCTTCGGGGCGGAAGCGCTGGTTGAACCCTTTGCGCGACTGGTTCTGGAGCTGCTGGCGGACGTAGTTCCTGACGTGGCCGTAGCCCCAGCTCTTGAGCTGCCGCAGCTTCTCAAGGAACGTCGGCTTCTTCTCCACGCTCTTGCCGACCTCGGCCTCCTCGTCCTCGCCGACCTGGTGCGGGTTGTCGAGCTGGCGGAAGAACTTGACGGGGTCTTTGACCTTGTAGACGCGGAAGTCCAGAGCCTCGACGCCGCGGTAGTTGACGAAGACGCGCGCGCGGTCGGTGGTCGCGTAGGTGCGGTTGGTGTGGAGCGAGAAGAAGGGCTTGGCGTGCGGGTCGGGCGGCTGCGGCGTGCGCTCGTAGGGGCTCGACACCTCCTCGGGCGCGACCGCCGCCGCGTAGCTGTACCGCGCCTTGACGCGCAGCACGACGAACCCCAGCACGAGCGCCAGCGCGCCCGCGTAGACCGCAACGCCTGTCAGAAGAGAACGACGGGACATAAGCCCTCCGGAGAATCAGTAGGCAGTGGGCAGTAGGCCGTGGGCAGTTGAAGAACTTTCTTTTCTGTCGGGCATAGTTCCGCCCTCAGCGTTAGCGACGCGGAGCGGCTGCCTACTGCCACCTGCCTACTGCCTACTGTTTTCATTCAAGAATTTTCAGACGGTAGAAGCCGAGGAAGTTCTTGTTGGCGGCGACGGGCCGCCAGCGCGGGTCGGGGTGGCGCGCGAGCACCGAGAGTCTGACCTTGCGGACTTCGCCCGCGTCCGAGGCGGACGAGCCGGTGTGGTAGACGAGCCAGTCGGAAGCGCCCTCGTCGTCCACGCGCGCGCGGCCGAGGAAGAGCATGACGTGGTACGGGTACTTCTGCACCCAGGGCTGGTGGAAGAAGAGCAGGTCGCCCGGCTCGGCCTGTCGTGCGTCGCGGCCGACGAAGCGCGCGTTGAACTCCTTGAGCGTGCGCGCGTCGGCGAACTCCGAGAAGGTGCCGTCCGAGAGGTCTGCTTCAGAGAAGGAGCCGGCCGCGGTGCGGAAGAGCTTCTCGCCGACGGGGCTGCGCTCAAGAGTGTAGGAGCGCACGTCGGGCGCGACGGGGTCGTAAGCCTCGCCCATCTTCAGGAGCCACGCGCGGTCGTGCGCGCGCAGCGCCTCGCGCCAGGCGAAGCGGACGAGTCCGGCGCAGTCGCGCTGGCTCTCGTTCCACTCTTTGCTCGCGTCGTAGAACTGCTCCTCGGCGATGGCCGTGAACCACTTGCGGAAGCTCTCGCGGTCGCCGTAGGTGCGCAGCTCGATGGGGTCGGGAATGCCGTCAGAGTCGGAGTCAGTCCAAGCGGGCGCGGGCTTGGCGGCGGGCGGCGCGGCCGCGGCCGACGTGACGCCGGGGCGCGCGGCCGTCTGCCGGCATGCTGCGAAGAGTGGGAGCGCCGCTACGCAGAGAAGTAGGACGGGGGTTAGACGCAGAGGGGGAAGCATCCTTTCGACTTGCGCCAATTGCGCCAAAGCATTCGACGACAAAGACGGGCGCGCTAAAACTAACACGGCTTTCGAAAATTGTCTCCCCTTTTTGCGGGGCGCCGCGGCGAACGCCGCCCCCGCCGCACGCCGCGGATTCTGCGCCCAACCCACAACCCCCGCGAGCCGGCACCCGACAGTCTCCACGTGTGGATATCCACAGGAAGGCAGTAGGCAGTAGGCAGATGGCAGTAGGCGGTGAAGAGGGTGTTGGGGGCTGGGTGTTAGGTGCTGGGGAAAGCGGCTTGTCCTACCCAGCACCTAGCACCTAACACCCAAAACCTTTTCACTGCCTACTGCCTACTGCCTACTGCTTACTTGTTCTTATTGTGCTCGCCGTTGCCGCCCCACGCGTACCAGCCGTCGGCGTCTTGCGAGCCGGTCTTGAGGCAGACGAGGAGGCCGCCGGAGGTGCCGGCGTAGACGCTCCCTTCGGCGAGCGCGGGTTGGAAGACCATCGGCTCGGGGAAGTGGTAGATGAAGCCGACGCCGCCATCCTTCTGCCCCACCGCGAGTAGGTGGCCGAGCGAACTCGAAAGGTACATGAACTCCTCGCCCAGCGCGGGCGGCGAGAAGACCTGCGCGTCCTCCGTGAGTCCGCCGCCCGAGACCTCGGCGCGCCACGCGAAGCGGCCGTCCGTGGCGTTGACCGAGTTGAGGTAGCGCCCCTGCGCGTTGAGCATCTGCCCCTTGCTGTAGGCCGCGCGCGAGCCTTGATAGGCCCAGCCGCCGACCACCGTGTTGACGCCGAGGTGTGCGTTCGCCTTGGTGAGCTGCGCCGCCGTGGGCGTGCTTGCGAAGCCGACCGAGGCGTCGAGCGAGGACTGCGCCTCCTGCTTGATCGCGACGCCGCCGCCCTTATCCTTGCCGAGATAGCCGGCCTCGCCGCGCACGAGCGGGTTCGCCGAAGCCGCCTCGCCGCGCCGCGCGTCCAGGCGCTGCACCGACTCGTAAGCCTTGCCCTCGCGCTCCTCCTTCTGCGTGACGACGACCTGGTTGGCGACGACGACCGGCGCGCTCGTCCCCGCGTTCTCCTTCTTCCAGATGAGGTCGCCCGTCGCGGCGTCGAAGCTGTAGGACGTGCCGTCGAAGGTCGTCGCGTAGACCTTGCCGTCGGAGACGACCGGCGCCGAGATGACGTCCGCCGAGATGGCGCGCTCCCAGAGGTGCCTGCCCGTCTTCAAGTCCGCGCAGAGCAGGCGGTGGCTGCCGCTCTCCTGCCCGTCCTGATTCCCTTCCTTCTTCTGCGGAGGCTCGGGCGCGTGCACCACCACGGCCGCGCTCTGCCCCGTCTGGCCCAGGACGTTCTGCTGCATCGCGTGGCCGCGCCCGTTGCCGGGGTAGGCCATGTAGAGCTTGCCCTTCGAGACCGCGGGCTGACTCATCAAGGGGTCGCCGAGCCACTCCTGCCAGACCAGCTTGCCGGTCTGCTCGTCCACGACGACGAGCGTGCAGCTCTCGGTGTTGAAGGCGACGAGGCCGTCTTCGACGACCGCGGCGGTCGGCCCGTCGTCGCCCGTGTTCGTCTTCCAGACCAGCTTTCCGGTCTTCGCGTCGAAGGCGTAGAACTCGTGCGAGCCGTAGCCGCCGCCGACGAAGAGGCGCCCCTTCGAGTAGGCCGGCGTCGCCAAAGGCCGGCCGCCCGGGATGCGCACGACCCAGCCCTCTCGTCCGTCGTTGGTCTTGAACGAGACGGGCCGCAGGTCTTCCCCCGTCTTCGGCAGGGAGACCTTGACGGCCTTGCCCAAATCTATCTGCACGGGCTTCGGCGCGTCCGAAGCTTTCGGCGTCTCCTTCGCCGCGCCCAACTGCTGCGCCACCGTCGCGTGAGGCCTCAAAGCCTGCGCCGAAAGGCAGGCGCCGACGACCGCCGCCGCCGTGAAGAACTGCCACGCCCCCTTAAACCTTCTCCGGGTCTTCATCGCACACACCTCCGCTCTTCGACCGATGTCGGGAATGAGTCTTCGCGGGGAGACTCCGCGCGCTTTGAAGGTTGAATGTGTGAGTTGAAAAAACTTGCGCCGTTGCAAGTGGGTCAGAACCACCCGCGGTAGCGGGTGGCCTGTTGTGACACGGCCCGCCCGGATATCCAAGGGCCACCCGCTACCGCGGGTGGTTCTGACGCTATTGCCGCGGAGCCTGCTTGCATCCGAGACGGCGTGCCGCTATCTTCAGTGCAAACCAACAACACGAATAAGGAAGGGTTTCAGACTGATGGCCGAGACGGGCAGACTGCGCGACGACCCCCTCTGGTTCAAGGACGCCGTTTTTTATGAGATATACGTCCGCGGCTTCTACGACTCGAACGGCGACGGCGTGGGCGACTTCCGGGGGCTGACCGAGAAGCTCGACTACCTCGAGTGGCTCGGCGTGGACTGCCTCTGGCTTTTGCCGATGTACGCCTCGCCGCTGAAAGACGGCGGGTACGACATCTCGGACTACTACTCGATCCTGCCCGAGTACGGCACGCTCGAAGACTTCCGGCAGTTCATCGACGCCGCGCACGACCGCGGCATCCGCGTCATCACAGACCTCGTCGTCAACCACACCTCCGACCAGCACCCCTGGTTCAGGGAGGCCTCCTCCTCGCCCGACTCGCCGAAGCGCGACTGGTACGTGTGGAGCGACAGCCCCGAGAAGTACAAGGAGGCGCGCATCATCTTCACCGACACCGAGAAGTCGAACTGGACGTGGTGCGAGACGGCGCAGGGGTTCTACTGGCACCGCTTCTTCTCGCACCAGCCCGACCTCAACTACGACAACCCCGAGGTGCAGAAGGCGATGCTCGAAGCCGTGGACTACTGGCTCGACTTCGGCATCGACGGCTTCCGCGCCGACGCCGTGCCCTACCTCTACGAGCGCGAGGGGACGAACTGCGAGAACCTGCCCGAGACGCACGGCTTCCTCAAACGCTTGCGCGCGCACATCGAGCAGAGGCACCCGAACGCGCTGCTCCTGGCCGAGGCGAACCAGTGGCCCGAGGACGTGGTCGAGTACTTCGGTCAGGGCGACGAGTTCCACATGGGCTACCACTTCCCCATCATGCCGCGCCTCTTCATGGCCTTGCGGCAGGAAGACCGCAAGCCCATCGTCGAGATTCTGGAGCGCACGCCCGACATCCCCGGCAACTGCCAGTGGGGCATGTTCCTGCGCAACCACGACGAGCTGACTTTAGAGATGGTGACCGACGAGGAGCGCGACTACCTCTATAACGAGTACGCGAAGGACAGGCGGATGCGCCTGAACGTCGGCATCCGCCGCCGCCTCGCGCCGCTCTTAGACAACAGCCACCGGCGGATACAGCTCCTCCACGCGCTCCTCTTCTCACTGCCCGGCTCGCCCTTCCTCTACTACGGCGACGAGATCGGCATGGGCGACAACATCTACCTCGGCGACCGCGACGGGGTGCGGACGCCGATGCAGTGGTCTTCCGACCGCAACGCGGGCTTCTCGAAGGCCGACTTCGAGAAGCTCTACTTCCCCGTCATCAACAACCCCGTCTACGGCTTCCAGTCCGTGAACGTCGATTCGCAGATGCGCTACGACACCAGCTTGCTGAACTGGATGCGGCAGATGATCCTGCTGCGGAAGCAGCACCACGTCTTCGGCCGCGGCACGATGCGCTTCGTCAAGCCCGAGAACCGCAAAATCTTCGCCTTCGTCCGCGAGCACGGCGACGACAAGGTGCTCTGCGTCTTCAACCTCTCGCAGTTCGCGCAGCCCGTGGAGCTAGACCTCGCGGAGTTCGAGGGCTGGACGCCGGTCGAGATGCTCGGCAAGACGCGCTTCCCCGCCGTCAGGGGCGGCGCGCCTTACCAACTGGCGCTCGCGCCCTTCGGCTTCTACTGGTTCCAGCTGGAGAGGCTTGACACTTCCGCAACAATAAAAGGTTAAGAGAGGGTGTGACCTCAGACCGACGGGAGGACGGAAACAGGATGCTGAAGGCTCTTGGGAGCGGCCTGGTGGGCGCGTTCGCGCTGACACTGGTGCACGAGACGACGCGGCGGTTCGTGGACGACGCGCCGCGGATGGACGTGGTCGGCATGCGCGCCATCACGAAGACTTTGCGCGCGGTGGACGTGGAGCCGCCCGTCCCCCTGCACGAGACGGCGCTCGTGGGCGAGCTGGTCTCGAACTCGCTCTTCTACGGGCTGGTCGGCTTCGGCGACCCGGAGGACGGTCTGCGCAACGGCGCGGCGCTGGGGTTGGCCGCCGGCCTCGCCGCCGTCTACCTTCCGGAGCAGCTCGGCCTCGGCCGCCAGCCCGCGAAGAACTCGGCCGAGACGAACCTCCTCACCGTCGCCTTCTACCTCCTCGGCGGCATCGCCGCCGGCGCCGCCTATCAGGCGCTCTCCTCAGAAGAGGATTAGCAGGCGCTTGCTTCAGCCCCGAAGGGGCGTAATGAAATAGCCAGGGGCAACGCCCCTGGTGAATTGCAGGTAAAGAATAGAAGCCCTGAAAGGGCGGAATATCTGCGCAGATATTCCGCCCTTTCAGGGCTCATTACTTCACCCGTTTCTTTCCAGGGGCGTTGCCCCTGGCTTTCACATTACGCCCCTTCGGGGCTGCTCATTTCCCTGTCAGATGAAAATCGAGGACGATGGGGTCGTGGTCGGAGAGGACTTCGCCGGCCGCGCCTCTTAGACTGCCGATGACGCGGGGCGGCGCCTGCGCGTCCGGCTCGATCCCCGAACCCGCGAACCAGTCGAGCTTGAGCGAGCAGCGGCCGCCGTGGTCTTTGAGCGCCCACTCGATCCACCAGAAGCACCAGCGCGGCACCCACTCGCCCATGTTCGTGTTCGCCGCCAAGTCCTTCACGTCATAGTGGAGCGTCCCCGCGCCCGGCTCGTTCAGAGGCGCGTACAGGTACCCGCGCCGCGCCAGCTCGCGGAAGAGGCCGCGCTCGAACCAGCGCTCCGGCTTGAGGTAGTGATTCTCGATGACGTGGCCGACGCCCATCAGCACCCGCCGGAAGAAGCCCGCGATTGAATAGACCGCGCGGCGTGAGTTGTAGGTCGAAGTGTTCCAGTCGCCTCCGACGAGGACGGGTAAAGCGGGTTCGAGTCTTTCGACGAAGTCGAGCACGACCTTCATCTGTCGCGCGCGATGATTCTGACTCGAATGCGCGTCGAGGTGCAGGCTCACGGCGCGGAACGTCCCCGCCGGGTGCTCGACGTCGCAGACGACGGCGCGCTGACTCCCCAGACGCTTCTCGCGCCCCTTCATCTTGTCCTTGCCGTTCGGCAGAGCCACCGACCACGCCCTTCGAATCGGCCAGCGCGACAGCACGGCGTTCCCGTGCAGGGCCTCCGCGTTCTCGCCCGCCGCGCCGCTCTCCAGCCCGCTCCCTTTGCTCAGGTTCACGTAGCACGGCGCGAACGCGTAGGCCATCCCCAGACTTTCGGCAATCTCGCGCGCCACGTGCCGGTTGCCCGAGCGCGCCATGCCGTAGTCGAGTTCGGTCAGGAGCAGCACGTCGCTTTGCCCCAACACTTCGTGCTCGCGGAGCGCACGCATAATCCCGTCGAGCTTGATCCCGCGCTCGATGTTCCAGGCGGTCGCGCGCACCGCTCCCGAGGCCGGCGGCGGCGTCTCGTCCGGCGTGAAGTCGCCCGACTCCACCCCGTCCAGCACGCGCTCGACCTCCGGCCTGAGCCGCGCGTAGAGCGTCGAAGCTTCGAGCGCCTTCGTCGAATGGAATTGCGCCAGCTCCCCGAAGTGCGGCCTGAGACTGTGTTCGAGCGGCGAAGTACCCGCGGGCTGCTGAAGGCTGAGTGTGTCCATCTGCGAGGCTTTGATGGTACAGTCTCGGCCCGTTAGATTTCAAATTCGCACCCTCGAATTTCAAATGAACACAGAAGCCGAGCCGAACCTGCGCACGGAGCTGGTCGCGGGCGTGACCACCTTCTTCACGATGGCCTACATCGTCGTCGTCAACCCGTCCATCCTCTCGACCGAAGGGACGGGCATGCCCTTCTCGGGCGTGCTGACGGCGACCGTCGTGCTCTGCTTTCTGATGACGCTTTTGATGGGCGTCTACGCGCGTTTGCCGTTCGCGGTGGCGCCCGGCATGGGGCTCAACGCGTTCTTCGCCTTCACCATCATCCTCGGGCGCGGGGTGGCGTGGCCGGTCGCGCTCGGCATAGTCTTCTGGGCGGGCGTGCTCTTCCTGCTCGTCTCGCTGACGCCGGTGCGCGAGTCTGTGGCGCGCGCCATCCCGCGCCACCTCCGCGGCGCGACGGCCGCAGGCATCGGCGTCTTCCTCACCTTCATCGGCCTCAAGAACGCGGGCTTCATCGCCGCAGACCCCGTCACCTTCGTCAAGCTCGGCCGTCTCGGCGAGCCCGCCCTGCTGATGCTTCTTGGCCTCGCCGTCACAGTCCTGCTGATGAAGTGGAAGAGCCCGTTCGCCTTCCTCGCGGGCATCTTCGTCGTCACGCTCGTCGCGTGGGCGCGCGGCCTGGTGCCCGCGCCGCAGGGCCTCTTCAGCGCGCCCGACTTCAAGGGCGTCTTCCTCAAGCTCGACATCCTCGGCGCGCTCAAACTCTCCCTGCTCCCGGCCGTCGTCGCCATCCTCTTCACAGACCTCTTCGACTCCATCTCGACCTTCATCGGGGTGTCGCAGGCGGCGGGGATGCTCGACGAGGAGGGGCAGCCGCGCCGGCTCCGCGAGGGCTTAATCGTCGACGCGTGGGCGACGCTGGGCGCAGGGTTGTTGGGGACTTCTTCGGGGACGGCCTACATCGAATCGGTGGCGGGCATCAACACGGGCGGGCGGACGGGCTGGACTTCGGTCTTCACGGCCCTGTGCTTCCTGCCCTGCCTCTTCGTCGCGCCCCTGGCGGGGATGGTGCCGCCTTACGCGACGGCGGCGGTGCTCGTCCTCGTCGGCGCCTTCATGTTCAGCGGGGTGGCCGGGCTCGACTTCCGGCGCATAGAGGACGCGCTGCCCGCCTTCCTCACGGTCATCCTCATCCCGCTCACCTTCTCCATCACGCAGGGCATCCTCTGGGGCTTCATCACGCACGCCGGCCTCTACACGCTCGCGGGGCGCGGCCGCGAGGTCGGCCCCGTCATGTACGCGCTCGCCGTCGTGTCGGTGGGCTTGCTGCTGTTGGAGAGATTCGCTTAGGCTGGAAAAATTAACCACAGAGACACAGAGGCACAGCTTGGGGCAGATAGCTCAACAAGCTGTGCCTCTGTGTCTCTGTGGTGAAATTCTCACACACTAGACCGCGCGTGGCCGTCAGCGCCACCGCTTCATCTTCTGGAAGCGGCGCTTGACCATGTCGCGGCGGAGCGGCGAGAGGTGGTCGATGAAGAGCGTGCCGTCGCAGTGGTCTGTCTCGTGCAGGAAGCAGCGGGCGGCGAGGCCCTCCGCCTCGCGCTCGAACCACTCGCCCTTCACGTCCTGCGCGCGGAGCCGCGCGCGCTCGGCGCGCTTGAGGGGCGCGTGAATCTTCCCGACCGACAGGCAGCCCTCCTCGCCCTCCTGCTCGCCCTCGACCGAGACGATCTCCGGGTTGGCGGCGACGAGCTTTATCCCCGCGCAGTCCATCACGAAGAGGCGCAGGCTCAACCCGACCTGCGGCGCCGCCAGCCCCACGCCCTCCTCCGCGTACATCGTCTCGAACATGTCCGCGACGAGCTTCTCTAAACCCTCGTCGAACTCCTCCACCGCAGCGCCCACCTCCTTCAGCACGCGCTCCGGAAACTCCGTGATCTCCATGACGGCCATGCCGCTAGTGTAAAGGATGAAGGCGGAAGGATGAAGGCGGAAGGAAAGACAGTCTGCTTTCCTTCCGCCTTCATCCTTCCGCCTTCATCCTTTCACTTAGTCAGCACGCTCTTCAGGAACTCGACGGCCGCGGGGTCGCCGGTGCGGCCGAGGAGGACGAGGGCCTGTTTGCGTATCTCGGGCTTGGCGTGCGTGCGCGCGATGTTGATGAGCAGCGGGACGGACTCGGCGGCGGGGCGGCGGGCGATGGCCGAGACGGCCTGGCGTTGCAGCTCGGTGTCGGCGTCGTTGCTGGTCGCGGTGTTTTTGAGAGCGGCGATGGCCTGCTCGCCGGCGATCTCGCCGAGGCGCGCGATGGCCGTCTTGCGGAACTCCACGTCCGAGTCCTGCTGGGCCACGCGGACGAGGAAGGCGCCGGCCGCCGGCCGGTCTTCGTTGCGCGCGATCTGCGCGAGCGCCGCGCGGCGCAGCTCGCGGTTCGACTGCGAGTTGTAGAGCGACTCCATCAGGGCGAGCGCCTGCGCGTCGCGCGAGCGGCCGTAGGCGTTGACGGCCGCTCGCCTCACGTCGAGCGGCTCGCGCTCGTCGCGCGTGAGTTGCGCGAGGTACTCGCGCACGTCCGCGGCCACGGGCGGCAGGCCCAGGCCCCGCACGGCGCGCGCGCGCACCTGCTCGTCGGCCGAGGTGCGCGCCACGTGCAGCAAGGTCTCGGGCACGCGCCGGTCGTCGTGCAGGGAGATGGCCCACACGGCCTCGCTCTGCGGCGAGTCGTCGCGCCCGAGCGTCGGCGCCTCGGCGAGGCCGCGCAGGAACCCTAAACTCTCCTCGTTGGCCGCGCGCCCGAGCCAGTAGACGGGGTAGCCCGCGTACTCGTGCCGGCGCGCGAGGTTGAAGACATCTATGCGCTCGACCTTCCCCGCGGAGTCCCTCAAGGCGAAGACGCCGAGGCTGCGCGTCTCAAGGCCGGGGTAGTTCGAGACCGACACGCCGTCGCCGACGAAGTACCTCCCGCCGTCGCCCACGTCCCAGGTGCCGCGGATGGAGAAGCGGCCGTCGTCGCTCACGTAGTCCACGTCCACGGCGACGCCCGGCCGCACGTCGAAGGCGTAGGCCGTCCAGTAGCGCGCCTGCCGCGCTGACGTCGCCTGCGCGTTGGCCGACTCGGCCTTGGCCTGGAGCGTCGCGCCCTGCGCGGGCGTGAAGCCCTGCTCCTGCTGCACGGCGGCCGAGGCCGGCGCGAAGGCGAAGAGGATGAAGGTCAGAAGTGCGAGCATGGGAAGAACTCCTTAAGAGCAGTAGGCAGTAGGCAGTAGGCAGCCGCCCCACGCTGCGGGCGTTGGAAGGCTAATCGGCAGCTCTCGACACCGGGGCTCTCAACTGCCTACTGCTATCTGCCTACTGCCTACTGTTCCCTACTTGAGCAGGCCTTCGAGGAAGCGCTTCACGCCCTCGTCCTTGCTGCGGCTGAGGTAGCCGATGGCGGCCTTGCGCCGGTCGAGCGGCTCGGCCGGGTTGGTCACGACCTGTTCGAGCTTCTGGTAGGCGCGCTGGTTCTGGTACTGGCCGATGGCCGAGAGCAGGTTGTCCCGGAGGTCTACGTCGCGCTCCGAGTCGTAGAGCGAGAGCAGCACGTCGAGGTCTTGCTCGTCGCCGCGGTTCGGGATGGAGTGGATGGCCTGGCGGCGGAGCTGCGTGTCGGGGGCCGTGCGCGCGATCTCGATCAGCTTGTTGAGCGCGCGCGGGTCTTTGCGCATCCCTAAGCCCGCGACGACGTACTTCTTGGTCTGCACGTCGGGGACGGCGTCGTAGAGCCGGAGCAGCTCGTCCAGGACGTTGTCGCCGCGGCGGCGCGAGAGCAGCTCGATGGCGTGCGTGCGCGCCTTCGGGTTCTGGCCGCGCGTGGCGACTTCGCCGAGGATGGCGACGGCCCGCGGGTTCTCGTGCGCGGCGAGCGCGTGGATGGCCGAGTCGGTCGGACTTATGTCGGCGTAGGTCGCGCCCATCGCGATCTCGCGGAGCACGTCCAGGGCGCGCTCGTCGTTCGTCGAGCCCAGCGCGCTGATGGCGCGCATGCGCAGCTTCTCCTCCGTCTCCGTGCGCGAACGGTCGACGAGGATGGGCACGGCCTCGGCCCCGCCGTAGCGGCCCAGGAGGATGTAGGCGGCCTCCTTCACGCGCACCGACTGGCTGGAGCGCAGCACCTCGTTGGCGTGCGAGGCGCAGCTCGGGTGGTCGTTCTCGCAGAGCGTCTTGAGCGCGATGATGCGCAGGTCGTCCTGGGCGTCTTTCTCGTCGGCCGCGGGCAGCGGCATGCCGAGCTTGCTGTAGACCTCGACCCGCAGGGCCTTCGCGTCGTCGGCCCAGCGCGATTTCGGGTAGGTCTGGAGCAGCTTCGAGAGCGGATCAACGGCCGCCCGCGGGTTGCCCTGTCGGTTGTGCGCGTAGGCGAGCCAGAAGAGCGCCGCGTCCACGTTCCTGTCCTTCGGATACTGCGCGACGAAGCGGTCGAAGGCCGAGGCCGCCTGCTCCCACTGCCCCGCGTCCGCGAAGCTCTTGCCCTGCTGGAAGACGCCCACGGCCGCGGCGTTATCCGACTGCACGAACCAGTTGCGGTTGTCCGTCTGCACGGCCCAGCCGCGCGGCCCGTTCTGCTGCTGGGCGTCGGCGGTCGCGGAGCCGCCGGCCAGCAGGAGTCCCGCGCAGGCCAGGGCGCCGGCCAGGAGGCGCGAGCCCGTCTTCCGTCGATGAGTCTGTTCGGGGTGAATCATGGCTTTTAGTCTTCCTTACTTTATGAATTGAGTGAGCCGTGCCGGGCGCGCCCGTCTTCCCTCCTAGTAGACTTCGAGCGCGGCGACGATCTCGTTCTTCTGCACGCGCTCCTGAATCGAGCGCACCTCTTCGCGCGAGGGCTTCTCGCCCATGTTCGCGATCTCCAGCAGGAAGGGCTCGATGCGGTCGAGCACCTGCTTGGTCTCCCTGTCGCCCTTGACCTCGGCCTCCAGTTGGAGCGTGGCGTTCTCGGCGAGGAGCTTGCGGGAAAGGTTCTTCTCGTATGAGATGTCGGACGCGGCGTCGCCGGCGCGCGCGTTCTTGATCGAGCGCAGGAGCATCTGCGCGCGCTCGACGTGGCGCGCCACGTCCTTCTCGTCGGGGTCGAGCGGGCGCGCGTTCGACGCGATGACGTCGCCCGACGGGGCCGAGGCGTTGACGAGAATCGCGGGCGTGTCGTCGACGTGCCTGTCCGGCTCGATGACGACGACGCCGGGGGCCGCCCTCGGCGTCGGGGTCGGCGCCAGCAACTCTTCTACGCTGACCTCCGGGCGGCGCGGCGCGCTGCTCTCGTACATCGCCACCTCGGCCGCGCGCGGGTTCGCACGCTGCTCTTCGGCGGGCAGGACGGCGTCGCCCCCGTTAGCGATAAGAGGATTCAAGCGCTTCGGGTTGTCGTCCGGGCCGACGGCTTCGGTGACCACCGCGTTCGTGTTCGAGTTGGCGGAAGGGGCCGGGGTGCCCTGCGCGACCTGCGGATTCGAAGGGGCCGGCCGCGTCCCGCGCGAGAGCCAGAGCGTGCCGACGGCGGCACTGACGATGAGCAGCGCGAGCGACGTGGCGAGCGCGGGGCGCGCGGCGAAGAGGCCGAGCGCGGCGGCGAAGTATTCGCGGGCCCGGCTCAGAAAGGGTCGCGGCGCGGCCGGCCTCTTGCTCGGGGGCGTGCGCGCGATCTCGGCGCTGACGCGCGCCCAGAGGTCGGGGGTGACTTCGAGCCCGCCGCGGTCGTAGCGCGCGTAAGCTTCCTGCTCGAAGGCGAGCGCGTCGAGGGCCGCCGAGCAGTCGGCGCAGGCCGCGAGGTGCGCCCCCATCTGCTCCTGAGTCTGGCCTGTGACCTCGCCGTCGAAATACTCTTCAATCAGCGGGAGGCAATCAACACATCTCATCACTGCTCACCCCCAAGATACGGGCCGATGCGCTTGCGCATCTCGGCGCGCGCGCGGTGCAAGTCTGTCTTGAGCTTGCCGACGGAGAAGCCCGTGATCTCCGCGATCTCCTCGTAGCTGCGCTGCTGCAAAACTTTCAGAGTGAAGACCGTCCGCTTGTCCTCGTCGAGCTTCATCAGCGCCCTCTGAATCACGCCGCTCAGCTCTTTATCCAGGAGCGCGCCCGAGGGCGTCCGGCCCTCGTCGCGCAGCTCGAAGGCGGGCTCGGCGTCGAGCTCGACGTTCCCCTCGTTGCGGCGGCGCGTGCGCAGTTGCTCGCGCGCGCAGTTCTTCGCGATGGCAAAGAGCCAAGTCGAGAGCTTCGTCTCCTCGCGCAGAGTCGAGAGGACGCGGTAGGCGCGCACGAACGTCTCCTGCGCGAGGTCTTCGGCCAGGGCGCGGTCGCCGACCATGTCGTAGATGAAGCCGAGGACGGGGCGCGAGTAGCGGTCGAAGATGAGGCGGAAAGCCTCCTCGTCGCCGGCACGGACGCGCGCCACCAGTTCCTCCGTGCTGTTCATCAAGGCCCCCGCGCGCCCGCCCGGCGGCCCCAGCTCTAAACTCATTGTGCCCATTGCCAGCCGCTTCATGTCCGACACCGACAGTTAGTGGCAGACCCCGGCGGAAGGTTTCAGAAAAATGTCGGGGTCGGGAAGGGATGGAAAACTGAGGGAAATCAGGGGAATTCGGAACGAATGCGCCCGCCGCCCTGGCGCTCGATCCACAGGTCGTGCTTGAGCTGGAGGTCTCGCAGCACGCGCCGCAGGCGCTCGCGCTCCTTCTCGTCGCGGCACTCTTCGAGGCGCGCGGCCGTCTCGTTCAGCTCCTTGACGACGGCCGCCTCCTCGGGCAGCACGCCCGCGTTCTTCAGGAGGGCGTAGCCCGCCCGCAGCTCCGCGGGCGTGTTGAAGTACGCGTCGAGGTTGACGGGCCGCCCCTCGCCTTCGAGGTCGTCGAACTCGCCCGCCTGCTGCGCCTCGCGTATCCTCTGCTCCACCAGTTTGTCGAACATGCAGGTCACGAACTCCTTCGTCAATCCTTCTTCTGTTACACGTACGCCCTCCCTTACGGTCGGGCTTCCGCCTCTTACACGCGCTTCGTCTTCCAGCGCCCCCGCCGGAAGAAGTAGGCGCTCACCACCGCGAGCGTCGAGAAGGCGACGGCCGCCGCGACGAAGACGCCGCGCGGCCCCATCCCGACGCGGAAGGCGAGCAGCCACGCCAGGGGAATCTCCCACAGCCAGAAGACGAAGATGTTGATGAGCGTCGGCGTGCGCGTGTCGCCCGCGCCGTTGAAGCTCTGCGTCAAGACCATCCCGTAGGCGTAGAAGGGGAAGCCGCTCGCGATGATGCGCAGGCAGTCCACGCCGTACGCCTGCACCTCGGGGCCGGCGGCCGTGTGCGTGAAGACGCCGACGATCTGCTCGGCGAAGACGAAGAACATCAGGCCGACGCAGGAGAGGAAGAGCAGGTTGTAGAAGCCCGCGCGCCACACCGCCCTCTCCGCGCGCTCGGGCTTCCCCGCCCCGAGCGACTGCCCGACCATCGTCGCCGCCGCGTTCGACAGGCCCCACGAAGGCAGCAGCGCGAACATGATGATGCGCATCCCGATGATGTTGCCGGCGACGGCCGCGCTCCCGAAGCCCGAGACGATGCGCGTCAGCGCGATCCAGCTCGCCATGCCGACGAAGACCTGGAAGGTCGCCGTCCCCGACAGGTTTAAGATGCGCCGCACGAGCGCAGTGTCGGGGCGGAAGTACCGGCCCAAGACGTGCAGGCGTCCGCCGCCGCGCCAGAGCTTCGAGAAGGCGTAGAGCGCGCCCGTCCCGCGCCCGATGCTCGTCGCCACGGCCGCGCCCGTCACGCCGAGTTCGGGGAACGGCCCGAGTCCGAAGATGAGGCACGGCCCGAGGAGGATGTTGATGGCGTTGGCGAGCCACAGCACGCGCATCGCGACGGCCGCGTCGCCCGCCCCGCGGAAGGAGCCGTTGATGAGGAAGAGCATCATCACCGACACGTTCGCCCCGAGCATCACGCGCGTGAAGCCGCTCCCGACCGCGACGACCGGCGCCTCGGCCCCCATCAACAGCAGCAGCCTCGGCGCGAAGACGACGCCCAAGGCCCCGAGCACGAGCGAGAGGACGAGGCCGAGCAGGATGACCTGCGCCGCCGTCCGCGCGGCGCCCTCCGGGTCGCGCTCGCCCGTGCGGCGCGCGACCATCGCGGTCGCGCCGATGCCCAGTCCGATGCCGAGCGTGTAGACGATGACCATCATCGACTCGGTCAGCCCGACCGCGGCGACGGCCTCCTTCCCCAGGCGGCCGACGAAGTAGACGTCGCAGACGACGAAGAGGCTCTCCATCAACATCTCGAGCACCATCGGGACGGAGAGCAGGAGGATGGCGCGGCCGACGGAGCCTTCGGTGTAGTCGTACGTGGGGCGCGCGCCGCGCACGGCCTCGCGCACGGCGGCGAAGAGGCCGGGCTCTTTCTGTTGGATGGGTGGTTGGAGCAGTTCGGTCGAGTCGGGCATCTGGTGTCAGCGTCTTTCTTCGGGAGCGAAGGAAAAGGTCGCGAACGGCCGGCGGCTTGAGTCCCTCATCTTGCCACAGGCGAACCGGCGAATCACCCTTTATACGACAGAAAACGCGCGCAGGGCCGGGTTTATTTTCCCGCGCGCGGGTTATAATCTTCGCGGACTTCAAACTCGTAACGGCGGTTTACATCAAGGATGAGCACTGAACAGACGAGGGGGCTGGCGACGCTCGCCGGCGGTTGCTTCTGGTGTCTTGAGGCGGTCTACAAAGAGCTGCGCGGCGTCGAGCGCGTCGTGTCGGGCTACGCGGGCGGGCACGTCGCGAACCCGACCTACCGGCAGGTCTGCGACGGCACGACCGGCCACGCGGAGGTCGTGCAGATCACGTACGACCCCGCGGCCGTCTCCTATAGAGAGCTGCTCGAAGTCTTCTTCACCATCCACGACCCGACGACCCTCAACCGGCAGGGCGCGGACGTCGGCACGCAGTACCGCTCGGCCGTCTTCTACCACGACCGGGAGCAGCGCGAGACGGCCGAGCAGGTCATCGCCGAGCTGACGGCCGAAGAGGTCTGGGACTCGCCCGTCGTGACGGAGGTCGTGCCCTTAGAGACCTTCTACCCGGCCGAGGACTACCACCAGGACTACTTCGAGCGGAACCCTTCGCAGCCCTACTGCCGCGCCGTCGTCGCGCCCAAGGTCTCCAAGTTCCGCAAGCACTTCCTCGAAAAGCTGAAAGCCTGAATCGGACTTACATCACGTGCGTTGATCGCCGGAAAGGCTTACCGAAATGAATGAAGAACAGTATAGGGAGTTCATGCTTCAACAACAGGCGCAGTCCGCGGAGAAGATAGCCCAGTTGGAGAAGCTGGTCACGGAGTTCGAACAGGAGACGCGCGAGCGTTTGCAGGCCGGTAAAGAAAGAAGAGACCGTCGGGAGGATGCAGGAGAGGATTAATAATCTGTCGTTCGTATTTCAAGGAAGACACAGTCTGAGAGTTAAAGCTCGCGCTCGACCGCTTCGCGCAGTTCGCGGAAGAGGCGGGCGAGGTCTTCGGTGCGGTAGTTGGCGTTGAGGCCGCTCGGGTTGGGGAGCACCCAGACCGCGGCGGCCTCAAGCTTTTCGTCCTGCCTCCCCACGCCCGCCTTCGGGCGCGCGAAGGCCGCGCGGTAGGCGCCGACGCCGAGCACCGCGAGGAAGCGCGGGCGGTACTTCTTCACCTTCGCCCGGAGGAGCCGGCCGCCGCGCCCGAACTCTTCGGGCGCCAGCTCGGCGGCCGCCGCGGTCGCGCGCGCGACGACGTTCGTGATGCCGAGGCCGCGCGCGAGCAGCTCGCCCTCCTCGAAGGGCGAGAGCCGCCGCTCGGTGAAGCCCGAGAGGTGGAGCGCCGGCCAGAAACGGGTGCCCGGCCGCGCGAAGTGGTGCCCCACGGCCGCAGTGTAAAGCCCCGGGTTGATGCCGCAGAAGAGCACGCGCAAGTCCCGCGCGATCACGTCCGGCACCGTCCGCCCCGCCGCCGCCTGCACCTCCTCCTTCGTCGGCTTGTAGATGCTCATGATGAAAAGCGGTAAGAGGGTGCTGGGTGCTGGGTTCTAGGTGCTGGGTAGAAGCCTATTCTTCCCCAGCACCCAGCACCCAGCACCCAGCACCCTCTTACCGTCTACGGCAGGCCGAAGCGCTGGCGGTACTCGGTCGAGCGGATGAAGGCGCGCACCATCTCGGCGCGGTTGGCGCGCGTGAGCGCCGTCTGCGGGTCGCGCACGTCCTCGCCGGGGAGGCTGAAGCTGTCGAGCTTGGCGAGCCAGAAGTCGAAGCCGGTGTAGTCGATGTCGGGCGCGTCGTTCGGGTTGCGGCGCAGGTAGCCGACGTACTGCGAGAAGACGAAGCCCGCGTTGAACTGCCGGTTGTAGACCGACCCGAGTTCGACGACGCGCCTGAGCGTCCTGGCCCGGCCGTTGACCGTGCTGTCCCAGCCCTCGAAGAGGACGTTGATCTCGGTGGGCGTCAGGGTCACGCCGGAGTTGGCGGCGAGCTTGGCGACGTAGGCGTCGAACGTCATGTCCGCGGGGAACTCCGCGAGGAAGTCGGGCCGCTGCACCCAGCGGCGCGCGAACTCGTCCTTGTTCGTTTCGAGCACCTGCTCCCAGCCCGCCTGGTTGACGACGACGCCGCGCCCCACCTCCTGCTGGCCGCGCAGGAACTCGCGGTAGCGGGGCATGCCGCGCGGGCGCGCCGCCGAGTCGGGGAACGACGCCCTGTAGACGCGGAAGACGTAGAAGGCGGTCTGCTGGAACTCGATGGACAGGAAGAAGGCGGTCGAGACGGCCGCGCGCTTGCGGTCGACGCAGGCGGCGTCCGCGCCGCAGGCGGTGAGCTGGTCGGCCCAGAAGTTGAGGCCCGCCGTGTCGGCCTGCCGGTTGAGGAAGTCGTGGTAGTGCGTGCCGACGAAAGTGGCCGGGTCGTCGATGGCGTTCGTCTGGGGCTCCACCTCGTCGGCGATCCGGACGGTGGCCGTCCCCTCCGGGCACGAGATCGCCGCGCCGCCCGTCGGGTTCGAGAGCACGACGTTAAAGTCGTCCCTGTCCGAGTCGCCCCCGAACGAGTCCTCGTTGATGAGCACGGGCAGTGTCGCCTCGCTCTGCCCCGCGGCGAAGCGCAGCGTGCCGACGGCCGTGCTGTAGTCGGAGCGCTCGGAGGCCAGGCGGTCGCTGGTGCTGTAGTCCACGGTGGCCGGCGCCGAGAGGTTGCCGGTGCGCTGGACGACGAGGTTGGCCGAGGTCACGTCCTCGTCGACGAAGTAGATCGCCTGGCTGAACCTGAACGCGGAGGCCGTGGCCGCGGCGTCGTTGACCTTCGCCAGGAAGGCGCCGCCGGGGCCGGGGACGCTCTGGAGGGCGTTCGTCACGGGCAGGAAGAGGTCGAACGCGGCGCCGGTGACGTAGGCGTTGCCCGCCGCGTCGACCGCGACGCCCCTCGCCCTGCGGGCGCCGAGGAGCGTCGAGTAGACGAGCGCCGACCCGGTCGCGTTGAACTTCGTCAGGAAGGCGTCCTCGTTGTTGTTGTCGCTCCTGCACTGGAGGGCGTTGGTGGTCGGGAAGTTGGAGGGGAAGCTCACGTTGCCGGCGACGTAGGCGTTGCCGGCCGAATCGACCGCGACGCCGTAGCCTGTCTCCCCGCCGGCGCCGCCCCCGCCGAGGAAGGTCGAGTAAACGACGGCCGACCCGTCGGCGTTGTACTTCGTCAGGAAGGCGTCTTGCGGGGGGCCGCCGTTGACGTTGCCGTGCAAGGTCTGGAAGGCGCCGAGCGTCGTGGGGAAGTCAATGGAGAATGTCTCCCCCGTGACGTAAGCGTTGCCGGCCGCGTCGACCGCGATGGCGTGGCCGAACTCGCTGCCGAAGCCGCCGCCGAGGTAGGTCGAGTAGACGAGCGCCGACCCGGCGGCGTTCACCTTCGTCACGAAGGCGTCGCTCGGGCCGCGGAGCGTGGCCTGGCGGGGGTTGGCCGTGGGGAAGTCGGTCGAGCTGGTGGTGCCGGTGACGTAGGCGTCGCCGGCGGAATCGACCGCCACGTCGATGCCGCTGTCGCCGCCGCCCCCGCCGAGGTAGGTCGAGTAGACGAGGGCCGAGCCCGCGGCGTTGAGCTTGGTCAGGAAGGCGTCGCCGCCGCCGCCGAGCGTGTTGTCGATGGCGTTGGCCGTGGGGAAGTCGGTCGAGCCGGTCGTCCCCGTGACGTAGGCGTTGCCCGCGGAGTCGACGGCGATGCCGCTGGCGAAGTCGAAGTCGCCGAGGAGATGGTCGGGCGCGCCGTCGTTGCCGCCGCCGCCGAGGTAGGTCGAGTAGACGAGCGCCGAGCCCGAGGGGTTGAGCTTCGAGACGAAGGCGTCGCCGCCGCCGTTGTATGTGCTGTCGAAGGCGTTGGCGGTGGGGAAGTTGTCGGAGACCGTGACGCCTTTGACGTAGGCGTTGCCGTCGGAGTCGACGGCGATGCGCCGCGCCTCGTCGTCATCGCGGCCGCCGAGGTAGGTCGAGTAGACGACGGCGGTGCCCGCCGCGTTAATCTTCTTCACGAACGCGTCCCTCAAGCCGCCGCGCGCCGCCTGAAGCGGGTTGACCGTGGGGAAGTTGTCCGAGACGGTGGAGCCCGCGACGTAGGCGTTGCCCGCGGGGTCGACCGCCACGTCCCAGCCGAGGGAGCCGCCGATGAAGGTCGAGTAGGCGAAGACGGGGTCGATGACGAGCGGCAGCGCCGGGTCGAAGCCGCCTAAGCGGAAGCGGACGAGCCCGTCCGCGCCGACGGCGTAAGCGGCCTCGACCTCGCGCCGCGCGCCCGCGCTCTCCTGGTAAGCGAAGGGCCTTGGCTGGCGGACGAACGTCTCGCCGAGTTTGAGGAGCAGGTCGCCGTTCGCGCCCAACTCGACCGCGTCCGCGCCTTCGAACTTCAGCGCGACGGCGCGCGGGTCGGCGCCGGGCGCGACGCGGAAGTCGTACTCCAACTGCCGCTGGTTGCCGTAGTAGACGAGGTCGACGCCCGCGTAGACGCCCGCGTAGCGCACGCGCCCGTAGGTCGGCACGTCGGTCTGCCACTGCGAAGGGTCGTCGCCGAAGAGGTAGTTGGTCTTCCCTTCCAGCTCGTCCGCGCCCTCGGCCCGCGCGGAGATGTCAGACCCGACAAGCTTCATGCGCAAGACCTTCGGCCGCGGGTCGGGCTCTTTACTCCGCAGGGCGAAGACGGCTTCAGAGTTCTTCAGGAAGAGCGAGTAGCCTTCGCCGCGCGCGAGGAAGTCTACGGAGCCTTCGGCCTGGCCGCGGTTGGCCTCGAAGCTCATGGGCAAGCGCCCGTAGGTCTCACCGGAGGGCTGAGTCTGCGCGGCGGCGGCCGGGGGCGCGGGCGCCTCGCGGCGACTCGCAATCAGGTAGGCGACCGACAGCGCCGCGACTGACGAAAGGACGAGTGTGGGCCAGAGCGTGCGGCTAAGACGTGGGGCGTGCGGTCTCATGGCGTCCTCCGTGTCGCAAGTGACGTGTGGATACCGGGGAGTCCTCCTGTGAAAGCTTCGGACTCGCGCCGGCAGTGTTCGAACCGGGGAGCGTGAATTATATGCACGCCGCGCCGCCGCGTAAATCTTTTTCCCTCTCACGTCAAGGCACAGCGGCGGACGACGCGGGGGCCGGCGCGCCAGTCTTCGTTGAGGTCGAGGCGGTAGGTCTCGATGCGCGTGGAGAGGCAGCGGGCGAGCGTCTGGAAGGAGCGGTGGAAGCGGAGCATGGGCGCGGCGAGGTAGAGGAGCGGCGGCTCGTCCGCGAGTTCGGCGTCGCCGAAGAGGCGCGCGCGGGCGACGTGGCCGGCGCGGCGGTGCGCCTCGACGCGGCGCCAGTAGTCCGCGCCCTGCAGCGCGAGCGAGGCGTCTTCCGAGACCTTCAATTCGACGACGACGAGGCGGCCGTCGCGCCGGAGCGCGAGGAGGTCTATGGGGCGAACCGCGGCGGCGCCTGAAGCGTGCGCGGCGCGGAACTGCGCGTGGATGGGCGCGAGGCGGAGGCCGGGGTCGAGGCGCGTCACGTCGCGGCGCAGCAGCGATTCGAGCCAGGCCTCGGGCGCGGCGCGGTAGAGCGCGTGACGGCGCTCGGGCGCGTCCGCGCGCCTGTGCTCTTCGAGCGCCGCGAGGAGGTTGCGGAAGTCCGCCTCGCCCCCCTCTCCGAACAACTCGCGGCGGTGGCCGACGCCGAACCAGAGGTGCGTGCGCCCGGCCACGCGCCTGACGCGCGCGAAGGGGAGCCCGCGGAAGCGCAGCGTCTCGCCGTGGCGCGCGCGCACGAAGTCTATCTCCGCGGGCGCGAGCGCCATGATGCCCGCGGCCAACTCCGACGGCGCCCGCTCCGGGCCGCGCGGGAGTTTGGTCGAAGGCGTGTCGAGCAGTTCGTCGAGCGTCGGCGCGCGCAAAGGCGTCAGGCCGCGCCCGTCCTCTCTCAACTCGTAGACCGAGACGCAGTCGCGCAGGCCTTCGCGCAGCAGCGGGAGTCTTTCACAGACCGCGGCCGCGAGCGCCCGCGGCGCGACGAGCCACAGGCGGCGCGCGCCGCGTTCGCCTTCGCCGGGCCGCAGGAACCAGAGCAGCGCGGACGTGACGAAGCTCTCGACCAGCTCCGCGCCCGCGGGCACGACCGGCGCCGAGACCGCGACGCGCTCGCACCCGCCGGCCTTCATCCTCAGAAGCACGCGCGCCCAGCGTCCCGGCTCGCCGCGCCGCGCGCCCTGACTCAGAGAGGCGTGTTCGACCCGCGCGCGTGCGAACTCGCAGACCAGCGCGGCCAGACGTTCGCACTCCGCGCGCCGCGCCTCCCGAACCGTCTCGCGCCCCGTCGAGACGAGCGCGCGCGGCACGAGCCACAGAAGCGCGCGGCCCGCGCCAGTCCTCTTCGACGCTTCGAGGCAGAACCCCTCGCCCTCCGCGCGCCACGCCGCGACGCGCCACGCGCGCGCGCCCGACTCGCCCCAGTAAGAGAAGACGAGCGAGCCCCCCGCCACGCGCAGTTCCCACTCGCCGCGGCGCAGCTCGAACACGCCGCGCTCGCGCCCCTCGCGCAGAAACCAGGAACCGCGCGCTCCGAGCGCGCGTGTAAGCAGACTGAGCGCCGCCTGCACTTCCCCACGACTGTCGAGGCGCTTCATGGCAAGTAATTCAGTACCGCCCGCGGTAGCGGGTGGGTTGTGGCGACACGGGACGCTGGGATTAGACAGACCCACCCGCTACCGCGGGCGGTACTGCCCGGTCGCGTCGGTTGCATACAGGTTGTCTTGAAGCGTGGCGGCGCTCGGTTGGTCGCGGGTTCGCGGGTGTCGGCGCGCGTATGCTAACATCGAAACACTTCGTTCAGACGAAAAATCTGCGGCGGGAATTTTCCGAAAGGCGTGGGGCGCTGTTAACGCGACGCGTGCGGCGCCCGTCATTGTGATGGGACGTTTGAGGAAGGTCTTGAAGTGGGCGGCGCTCGTCTTCGCGCTGCTCTTCCTGGGGGCGCAGGCCTACAGGCCCGACCGGACGAACCCGGCCGCAGACGAGCGCAAGGCGATGCGCGCCAACACGCAGATGACGCCCGAGGTCGAGGCCGTCCTCCGGCGCTCCTGCAAAGACTGCCACTCGTCTGAGACGGACTGGCCATGGTACTCGAACGTCGCGCCGGTCTCCTGGTTCTTGAAGAGCCACGTCGAGGAGGGGCGGCGCCAGCTCTCGTTCTCGGAGTGGGCGACCTACCCGAAGCGCAAGCGCGAGCGGAAGCTCCACGAGATGTGCGAGCAGGTCGAGTCGGGCGAGATGCCGCTCAAGTCATACCTGCCGCTCCACCCTTCGGCGCGACTCTCCGAAGAGGACAAGCAGCGTATCTGCGACTGGACGAGGCAGGAGGAGCAGAGGCAGCCCGAGACCCTGCCGGCGCAGGGCGACGACTGAAGGCGCTTGAGAGTCTCGGGCCAACCAGCGGGCCTCGAACCGGCATCCGAATCTCGCACCGCTCCCCCTAAAGCATTCGAACAAAGCGAACCAGGGATGAAAGGTTTTATGAGAAGGACTTTTTACGCTTCGACACTCGCGCTCGTCTTCGCCGCGCTCCTCTCGGCGGCGGCCCACGCGCAGACGGCGAGGACGGCCGCCACCGCCCCGCTCCCCCTGCCCGCCTCGGACGCGGTGCTCACGCTCGACGTGCGCGCGCTCTTCAACGAGGTCATCCCGCGCTCGCTCGCCTCGGACAAGGCGCGGCTCGCGCAGGTCACGGCCGACGTCGAAGAGTTCAAGGCGCGCACAGGCATTGACGCGCGCGAGTTCGACACGCTCGCCGTCGGCACGCGCATCGTCGCGCTGCCCTCGGGCGCGACCAAGTTCGACCACACGACGGCCGTCGCGCGCGGGCGCTTCCGCCCCGACGCGCTCGTCGCCGCGGCGCGCGCCGCCGCGAAGGGCGGACTGACCGAGCAGGCCTACGGCGGCAAGACCGTCTACGTCGCCGCCGTCAACGACCGGCTCAAGCTCTTCGGCCTGGCGAAGATGAGCGTGAAGGACTTGGCCTTCGCCGTGCTCGACCAGAACACGCTCGCGCTCGGCGAGCCCGAGGACGTGCGCGCCGCCATCGACGCGCAGGCGGGGCGCGGGCGCGCCGACATGAGCGTGCTCAACTTCCCGCGCGGCGCGGGCGACTTCCTCGCCTTCGCCGGCAACGTCCCGGCGGGCGCGTTCGCGGGCGTGGAGACGGGGCTTTCGCCGAACGTGGATCGCGCCATCGCCTCGGTGCGCGGCTTCTACGGGACGGTAGGCTCGACGGCCGCGGGGCTGCAGCTGATGACGGCTCTGCGCGCGGGCACGGCCGCCGACGCCAAGCAGCTCTTCGACGTGGTCGGCGCGCTGCGGCAGATCGCGCCCGGCTTCATCTCAATCGCCGGCCCGAAGTGGGCCTTCACGCGCGGGCTGGTCGACGGCATGAAGGTCACGAACAGGGGCAACGAGGTGCAGCTCCGCCTCGACATCCCGCAGGCCGAGATCGGGAACGTGCTCAAGTCGCTTTAAGAGGGTGTTGGGTGCTGGGTGCTGGGTAAGAACCTGTCTTTAACCAACACCCAGCACCCAACACCCAACACCCTTTCCCGTAGAAGCAGAGAGGCCGCCCGTTCGAAAGCGGGCGGCCTCTTCTTGTGTCGGTCGGGGGCGGCTCTTACTTCGTGTTGTCGAGCGGCGGGAGGTTGATGGGCGGCCGGCGCGGCAGCGCCGCCGGCTCTTCTTCGTCGAGCTGCGCGAGCGCGTCGCGGTAGATTTCGATCTTCCCCTTCTCCTCCAGCTTGCGCCGCGCTTCGACGAGGAAGTCTTCGAAGAGCTGGTTGCGGCGCTCTTCGAGCGCGCGCTCGGTCAGCTCGGTCTTCTGCTTCTCGAACTCCTCGGGCTTGGCGTCGCGGCGCGCCTTGACGGCGACGACGACCCAGCGGTCGCCGACCTTGACCGGCGCCTTCGTCGCCTCGCCCGCCTTGAGCTGGTAGACGGCCGCGTCGAGCGCGGGGTCGGCGCCGGCCGTGCCGAGCGGGCGGCCGAGCTTGAACGCGTCGTCGTCCTGCGCCTTGAGGCCCGCCTTCTCGGCCGCGGCCTTGAGCGCGTCCACGCCGCCGGACGCTGCGGCGATCTCCTTCGCCGTCTGTTCGAGCTGCTCGCCGGCGCGCGCGGTCTTGAAGTCGTCGGCCACCTTCCCCTTCACCTCGTCGAACTCGGGGATGCGCGGGTCGCGCTTCTCGATGAGCTGCGGGATGGCGAAGCCGCCCTTGACGCCGACGAAGTCGCCGACCGCGCCCGCCTCTTCGAGCGGCTGAACCTTCTCCTCGAACTGCGGGCTGGAGCCGATCTCGGGCACGTCGTCGCTGGGCTTGACGAAGGGCGTCTCCTTGACCATCTCGGCCGGCGTCATGTTGGCCTGCGCGGCGAACTCCTGCGCCACCTTCTGCGGGTCGCGCGTCTCCTTCAGGCGGTCGTTGGCCTTGCGCGCCACGTCCTGCGCGACCGAGTACGAGCGGCGGTTGCGTAAGCTAACGAGCAGCTCGGGCTTCGCGTCCTCGAACGTCTTCGGCACGACGGGGCCGCGGCGGAAGATGTAGTAGGCGTTGCCGGTCTTCAAGGGGTCGCCGACCTGCCCCTCCTTCCAGTCGAGCGTGTTCTGGAGGAGTTCGTTAACGTTGCCGGCCGCGCCCGCGGGGCTCGGCTTGCGGTTCGGGTTGCGCTTGACGGGGTTGGGGAGCCAGCCGCCGCCGGGCGCCGTCGAGGGGTCTTCGGAGTTGCCGCGCGCCTGCTCGGCGAAGACCTCTTCGGGGGCCGTCAGGTCTTCCTGGCGGATGCGGCCGACGATCTCGGTCGCCTTCTTGAGCATCTCCTGGTCGAGCTCCGGGCGCGCCACCCTGATGACGATCTGCTGGACGCGGACGCCGGCCATCTTGTTCTCGGGCTTGAGCGCGTCGTACTCCTTGCGCAAGTCCTCGTCGGGGATGCTGAGCTTCTGCCCGACCTTCTCCTGGTTGACGAAGAGGTAGCGAATCTTCTTCTGCGGCTCGAGGAAGCGGTAGTCCGTCTTGTGCGCGTCGAAGTACTGGCGCAGCTCCTCGTCCGAGGGGTTGAGCTTCTTGGCCACCCCCTCGGCGTCGACGGTGACGTAGGCGAGGTCGAACTCGGTGTTCTCGCGGTTGTACTGGTCTTGGACTTCCGCCCCGGAGACCTGCGCGCCGGCCGCGACGAACGCCTGGAGCTTCTGCACGGCGAGCGCGTCGCGGACGCTCTGCTCGAAGAGGGCGACGCTGCCGTAGTTGCGGACGACGTAGTCCTTGTAGAGCTTCACGTCGAACTTGCCCGTCGCGGGGTCGCTGAACTGGCGCGCGATCTCGTCGCGCACCTCCTCGTCGGAGGCGCCGAAGCCGAGGCGGCGCGCCTCCTGCAGGGAGACGCGGCTGTTGATGGCCTGGTCGAGGAGGCGGTCGCTCGTCATGCCGAGCTGCGCGAGGCTGATGCCGGCGCCGCCGAACTGCGACTCGATCTTCTTCTTGAGGAGCGTGTAGTCGGCGACGGTGACCTCGTCGGAGCCGACCTTGGCGAGCACCTCGCGGCTCTTGAAGGGGTTGGCGACGACGGCGCCGGGGCGGTTGTAGACGCCGGCGACGACCATGCCGAGCACCATCAGGAACGCGAAGAACATGAGGACGTAACTGCGCGTCCTCTCCATGCGTGTGAAAAACTTGAGCATTACCGGATACCTTCTTCAGTGACGGAGGCGTTGGGATTCGGACTTCTCTGGCGCGCGCGGGCCGCGTAGGACGGGCGCCCGGCGCTCCCCGCAAAAGGCGAATTGTATCCGACCCCCCGCGCGCCGCGCAAATAGCAGCACCGGGAGTCCGGCGCGGGGCTCGCCACACATTATGATTGCCTTACCGTCCTGTTTGGTGATATAAGCCGCCTTGTTCCACCTCGTTCCGTCCCGTTCCGTCACGCTACTTCACGAAGGAGAACTCACCACGTGGCAACTTACACAAGAAATAACGCGTGGAATAACGGCGGCACTTTCAACAACCCCGACCTTCTGTGGTACGCCAAAGGCGTCGGCGTCATGCAGTTTCGTGCTCTGGATGATACGAGCAGCTGGTGGTTCTTCGCGGCCATTCACGGCGAGTACATCGGCGAATCCGGCTTCCCCGGCTGGGGGTCTATCCCGGCCCCGCCGTCGGTCCCGACCGCGCCGCTTCCGGCGCAGGACGTCCGGGACACCTACTGGGATCAGTGTCAGCACCAGAGCTGGTACTTCCCCCCCTGGCATCGCGGATACCTGATAGCGCTGGAGGCGCAAATCCGCGCGGCGGTGGTGGGCCTCGGCGGCCCCGCGGACTGGGCCTTGCCGTACTGGAACTATTTCGGGCCGGACGACGAATACGAGATTCCGCCCGCCTTCACCCAGCAGACTCTGCCGGACGGGACGACCCCGAATCCCCTTTTCGTGGCGGCCCGTTACGGCCCCAACAACGACGGCAACATCTTCATTCCCATCCCCCCGGTCTCGCAGGGCTGCGAGGGCAATGACGTGTATACCGGGAGCGACCCCGCCACCCCGCTGCCCGGGTTCGGCGGGCCGGAGACGGGGTTCTCACACCAGGGAGACGTTTCGGGCAACCTCGAAAGCAATCCGCACAACCAGGTGCACGTCGACGTCGGCGGCAACTCTCCGGACGGCGAGACCTGGGGCCTGATGAGTGACCCGGGCATCGCCGCACTCGACCCGGTCTTCTACCTGCACCACGGCAACATCGACCGGATGTGGGCGGCCTGGAACAATAACGGGAACAGCAACCCGGCCGACCCGAACTGGCTTAACGGCCCCGCGGCGGTCGGCGAGCGGGAGTTCGCCATGCCCATGCCGGACGGCAGTTCCTGGGTCTACACCCCGGAGATGGTCAACAGCCTCTCCCAGTTGGACTATACTTACGACGACCTGTCGGTGGCCGTTGCGCCCCAACCCGCCGTCAGACTCGCCCGAAGGTTGTCGAAGTTGAGGGCGGCGAACGCGGCGGCGAACGCGGCACCGGGAGCAGCTATGAACACCGGCGACAGTTCGGAACTTGTCGGGTCAAACAATCAGGCCCTTCAGATAAAGAGCTCTGGGGCTCGCGCGGTCGTGAGGCTCGATTCCGACGTCCGGGGGAAGGTCTCCGCGAGTCTGTCGGCGGCCTCCGAAACGAGCCCGCCGGATCACGTCTACCTCCAGCTCGAGAACGTCCGGGGCACCCGCGACTCGTATAAGCTCAACGTTTCCGTCAACCAACAGCACGCGGGGACGGTGGCCCTCTTCGGACTCCGGCGGGCCTCGTTAAAGGACGGCGCGCACGGCGGCGAGGGCCTGACCTTCGTGCTGGACATCACGAACATCATCGACAATCTGTTCGTCGACGACGCCCTCGACGTCAACACGCTCGACGTGAGGATCGTGCCCAACCAGTCCGTCGCCGACAGCGCGGACATCACCGTGGGGCGGGTCAGCGTCTACCGCCAGGGGCAGCAATGAGGATAAGCGCCCGCGAGAGCGCGCGGGTCAACGCCTCGATACTGCTCGTCAGCGCGGCGGCGTGGGCGGTGCTCCTGGTTAACCCCGGGGGCGCCACGGCCCTCGCTCACTGCCCGGTGACAGACTCGGGAGTGTCGGCGGCCTCGTTCCGGATGCTGCTGGCGATGAACCCGGTCTCTTCCCTGGCGGCGGGCTGGGCTCTGATGCTGGTCGCGATGATGTCGCCGATGTTGGTGACGCCGATCCGCCACGTCCTCGAGCGCAGCTTCAAACGCCGGCGCGCCCGCTCCGTCACGCTGTTCGTGGTCGGTTACGCCGCGGTCTGGATGGCGGCGGGCGGCGTCCTGCTGGGGGCGAGGCTGACGTCGAGCCTGCTCATGCCCCGGTCGTACCTGCCGGCGGTCGTGGCGGGCGTTGTCGCTTTCGTGTGGCAGTGTGCGCCCGTCAAACAGCGCTGCCTTAACCGCGGCCACCGGCACCGTGAGCTGGCGGCGTTCGGCGCCGCCGCGGACCTCGACGCGCTCCGTTTCGGGGTGACGCACGGGGTCTGGTGCGTCGGCTCCTGTTGGGCGTTGATGCTCTTCCCGATGCTGCTGTCGCAAGGGCATCTGGCCGGGATGGCCGCCGTCACCTTCCTGATGGTCAGCGAACGCCTCGAACAGCCGAGGCCGCTGGGCTGGCGACTGCGCGGCGCCGGGAAACTGACGCGGATCGTAGCCGCCCAGACCCGGATACGACTGCACGGCCTGCTGTCGCGCTCCGGCCCGTCCCTCTCCGGCAGCGGTTCGGTTTGAACCACGGGTCAGCGTCCGCGCGGCTCGCGTCTTCGAACCGAAACACCGACTCAACCGGGAGACAGTTTTCGGCCTTCAGTTTTCAGCAAGCAGGTCGGGCTGAAAACTGAAGGCCGAAAACTGTCTCTACTGGCTACCGGCTACTCTCTACTGATATTCTTCCCCGCATCATGGATTATCCTATCTGGGCGTGGGCTGGGTTCGGCCTCTTCATCCTGGTGATGCTGGCGCTCGACCTGGGGGTGCTCAACCGCAAGGCGCACGCCGTCACCTACAAAGAGGCCACCGTCTGGAGCATCGTCTGGGTGACGCTGGCGATGTGCTTCGCCGGGATCGTCTTCTGGAAGACGAACCGGCAGACGGGGCTGGAGTTTTTGACCGGCTACGTCATCGAGCTGTCGCTCTCGGTCGACAACCTCTTCGTCTTCCTCCTCATCTTCTCGTACTTCAAGGTGCCGGCGAAGTACCAGCACCGCGTCCTCTTCTGGGGCGTGCTGGGCGCGCTCGTCATGCGCATGACGATGATCGGCATCGGCGCCACCCTCGTCGAGCGCTTCCACTGGATTCTCTACCTCTTCGGCGCCTTCCTCATCTACACCGGCTTCAAGATGCTCAGGGAGGACGAGTCCGAGTCGAACCCCGAGGACAACCCGCTCGTGCGCTTCGCCACCCGGCTCGTCCCCATCACGCGCCGCTTCGAGGGCGACAAGTTCTTCACGGTCGAGAACGGGAAGAAGATGGGGACGCTCCTGCTCCTCGTCCTCGTCATCGTCGAGGTCTCCGACCTCGTCTTCGCGGTGGACTCGATCCCGGCCATCTTCGGCATCACGACCAACCCGTTCATCGTCTACACGTCGAACGTCTTCGCCATCCTCGGCCTGCGCTCGCTCTACTTCCTGCTCGCGGGCGTGGTCGAGAAGTTCCACTACCTCAAGCTCGGCCTCGCCATCGTGCTCATGTTCGTCGGCGTGAAGATGCTCTCGGAGGGCTACGTCGTCCACCGCTTCAACGTCACCAAGGAGGCCGTCATCCTCGCCTCGCTCGGCTTCGTCGCACTCGTCCTGCTCTCCTCGGTCGCCGCCTCGCTCATCTGGCCCACCCCGCCCGAGGAGCAGGTCGAGGTCGAGCTGCCCGAAGGCTTCAACTCCCCCTTCGACGACGACCAGGGCCGCCTCGGCGCCGGGGAAAAGCAGTAGGCAGTTAAGAGGGTTTTGGGTGCTGGGTGCTGGGTGCTGGGTAGGAACAGGCTTTTAACCAGCACCCAGCACCCAGCACCCAGCACCTTTCTTACGGCCTACTGCCTACTGCCTTTAAAAGTTACTTGCCTTTTCCCTCCCCCGTTTGCTAAGTTCGATGTGGGACGGCCGTCATGCCCTCCGTCCCCGTGCCCGCGGGCAAAGGTATCCGCACGCCCCGGGTCTTCCGAGACAAACTGCGAAAGTCACCCACATGGTCACCAGAGTCAGCCGCTTCGACGGCGACTGGTGGGTCGTCCAGAAACGGCTCATCTACATCGCCGTCCTTGTCGCGTCGCTCGCCGTCGCGGCGGGCGCCGCCACGCTCTACGTCTACCTCTACGGCAACCCCTTCAAGGGCGCGGCCTCGTCCGAGTCCGGCCCGACCGGCGCGCGCTTCGTCTCGCTCGAAGGCGGCGTGAAGGTCGTGCGCGCCAACACGCGCGAGAGCGTGCAGGCCCGCGCCGACACGCGCCTCTTCCCCGGCGACCTCGTCCAGACGCAGGAGGACGGCCGCGCGCGCATCACGCTCGCCGACGGCTCGACGCTCTTCGTCAAGCCCAACTCCGTCGTCACCATCGCCGAGAACACCTCGGCCGAGAACGGCAAGGCGACGAAGGTGCGCGTCGCCGTCGAGAGCGGCCAGATCAACGTCCGCACCGAGCAGCAGGCCGAGGGCGCGCAGAACATCGTCGGCACGCACCTCTCCGAGAACAAGCTCAACGCCGACACCGACGCCAGCTTCCACGTCCGCGATGACAAGACCGAGGCCATCCGCGTCGGCACCGGCGCGGTCGAGACGACCACCTCGGGCGGCGACACGACGACCCTCAAGGCGGGCGAGTACGTCGCCGTCAACACGCAAGGGACAATCTCGCAGAAGGAGAAGCTGCTCGCCGCGCCCCTGCCGCTCACGCCGAAGAACCTCGAGCGGCTGGCCGCGCGCGGCGGCGGCGGCAGCACCAACGTCGCGCTGAAGTGGCAGAAGCCGCAGACCGGCGCGCCCGCGCACTACCGCGTCGAGGTCGCCACCTCTCCTTTCTTCGTCCCCGCCGGCAAGCTCGTCGAGCGCGACCAGCTCCAGGCCAACGAGATCACGGTCGAGGACGTGCGGCAGGGCAACTACTTCTGGCGCGTGATGGCCGTCGCGCAGTCGGGCCAGGTCTCGGACTGGAGCGAGCCGCAGAAGTTCGTCGTCGAAGGCCCCGGCGGGTCGGGCGAAGAGGTCACCGTCTCCGACGTGCAGATAGAGTACGTCGCCGGCCAGATCTATCTCGTCCGCGGCCGCACGCAGGCCGGCAACACCGTCCGCTGCTCGGGGCGCGAGACGCTCGCCGCCCGCGACGGAGTCTTCCAGCTCCAGATCAACGCCCCGCGCGGCGCCCGCGAAGTCCAACTCGAAACCGCAGACACGCAGGGCAACCGCAACTCCTTCAAGCTCCAACTCCCGCCGGGGGGCTGAGAAAAAAAGGATGAAGGATGAAGGCGGAAGGATGAACGTCTGACAGCGGCGTTCTCATCCTTCATCCTTCATCCTTCCGCCTTCATCCTTCATCCTTTCGCTTATGCGTTACGTCATTCTCCTGAGCGGTGTGGACACAGACCCGGCGCGGACGCTCTTCGAGGCGCTGCGGCACGCGGGGGTGTGCGTCGTGGTCGTGGCCCCGGGCGGGGCTTCGTCCGTGGAGGAAGAGGCCGAGCGCGCGCGCGCCGGCTGGGGCGAAGAGCCCCTGGCCGTCCTCTTCGACCTCGCGGCCGACGCGGCGCTCGCCGACCTCCACGAGCGCGCCGCGGGCGCGGCCAAAGTCTGGCCCGGCGTCCCGCTCGTCGCCTGCCGCCGCGAGCCGCAGAACGGGACTGGGCGCGGCGCGGGCGCGACGGGCGAGGCGACGCTCAAGCGCCTCGGCTTTCACGCCGTCGCCGCCGGCCCCGTCCAAATCTCGGCGCTGCTGCGCGACGTGGAGGAGCGCGGCACCGAAGACGAACCCGCGGGCGAGGGCGACGCGGTTCCCGAGGTCACGCCCGCGAGCCTCCTGCTCCCGGAACGCCTGGGCGTCGAGCGCCTGCGCGCGGCCTTCGAGGTCGTCGCCTCGCTCCACTTCGCGGCCGACCAGCGCGGGGCCGCGCAGGCCGCCTTGGCCGGACTCGCCGCGCTCGTCGCGGCCGACCGCTGGACGGTCTACCTCTGCGGCGAGGCGGCCGGCTTCGGCGACGCGCCCTTCGAGCCCCTGGCTGTGCGCGGCCTGACCGAGAGCGAGCGCACCATCCCCGAGGAGGACTGGCGGCGCACGCTCATGGGCGACGCGCTGGCGCTCGCGGGCGCAGAGTCGAGGGCCGCGCGCGAGGCCGCGGCCACGGCCGAACCAGTCCGCCGAAAGGAGGGCGAGCGCCGAACGCTCGCCGTCCCGCTCGCCTCGGGTGAGCGCGTCGTCGGCGTCCTCGAAGCCGTGCGCGAGGGAGTCCAGTCCCGGCGCTTCTCGTCCTCCGACGCTTCCCTGCTCTCGGCCCTCGCCCTGCCCATCGCGGCGGCGCTCTCGAACTCGGCCCGCGTGGCCGAGGCGGAAAGACTCTCTCAGACCGATGACCTGACGAAGCTGCACAACGCGCGCTACCTGCGACAATATCTCGTCAACGAGCTGAAGCGCGCGCGCCGCTACGGGTCGCAGGTGGCGGCCTTCTTCCTCGACCTCGACGACTTCAAGCAGGTCAACGACCACTACGGCCACCTCGTCGGCTCGCACGTCCTGATGGAGATGGCCGGGGTCATCCTCGCCTGCGTGCGCGACACGGACGTGGTGGCGCGCTACGGCGGCGACGAGTTCGTCGTCGTCCTCCCCGAGACCGACATCGAGATGGGCCTGCGCGTCGCCGAGCGCGTCCGCCAGCGCGTCAGCGAACACGCCTTCACGGGCGGGCGCGGCCTGCGCCTCCAGCTCACCGCCTCCTTCGGCGTCGCCTGCTTCCCCGCCCACGCGCAGTCGCCGCAGCAGCTCATCGCGCGCGCCGACACCGCCATGTACGAGGCCAAGGCCGCCCGCAAGAACTGCGTCCGCCACGCCGCCGAGGCCGCCCAGGACGCCTGAGCGGGCGCGCCCGGAACACGCCTCAGACCTCTTCCCCGCCTTCCCAAAGACCTTCATCAAAAAAGTTGTAGACAAACTCCCTTATATGCTGTAAAGCATTGTTTGAGAACTTGCCGGAAAGCACCCCCCCCGCTCGAAGGAACACTCAAGCCAGAGAGTCCGAGCTTTTCCCAGGCCAACCCGTAGGTTTGTGTCGGTTAGCGTTCTTGCCCCGTTCGTTGTATCTTTGTTATTTCGTTCCACGCCGCGTGGCGAAGACAAAGGGAGCAGGGACGCCCGAAGTGCATCCGGAGGGCGAAAAGGCCGCCGAGCGGCCGCGCCCCCGGAGTCCGAAGGCACGGGCGCATCAAGTAGAAGTCAGAGGTGCGTAAACAGTAACGAATGGCATTCAAGTCACTCTTCAGCCTTTTCTCCAGCGACCTCGCCATCGACCTCGGCACGGCCAACACGCTCGTCTACGCCAAGGGGCGCGGCATCGTCGTCAGCGAGCCCTCCATCGTCGCCATCAACAAGGTCACCAACACGCCCGAGGCCGTCGGTAAAGAGGCGAAGGAGATGCTCGGCCGCACGCCCGGCAACATCGTCGCCATCCGCCCGATGAAGGACGGCGTCATCGCCAACTTCGAAGTCACGGAGAAGATGCTCCAGCACTTCATCCGCAAGGCGCACAACGGCAAGACCTGGGTCAGCCCGCGCGTCGTCATCGGCATCCCCAGCGAGATCACGCAGGTCGAGCGCCGGGCGGTCGAGGACTCGGCCTACCGCGCGAAGGCCTCGGAGGTCTACCTCGTCGAGGAGGCGATGTGCGCGGCCATCGGCGCGGGCCTGCCCATCACCGAGCCGCACGGCAACATGATCGTGGACATCGGCGGCGGCACGACCGACATCGCCGTCATCTCCCTCTCGGGCATCGTCTACTCGCGGGCGGTGCGCGTCGCCGGCAACGAGATGGACGAGGCCATCACGCAGTACATCAAGCGCAAGTACAACCTCCTCATCGGCGAGCGCACGGCCGAGGCCATCAAGATTCAGCTCGGCAGCGCCTTCCCGCTCGACGAGCCGCTCTCGATGGACGTGCGCGGCCGGAACCTGATCGAGGGCATCCCCAAGACCATCACCATCACCGACGAGGAGGTGCGCGAGGCCCTGGCCGACTCCGTGGCGACCATCGTCAACGCCGTCCGCGTGGCGCTCGAACGCACGCCGCCGGAACTCTCCGCCGACATCGTCGAGCGCGGCATCGTGCTCACGGGCGGCGGCGCGCTCCTGAAGAACCTCGACAAGCGACTCTCCATCGAGACGGGCCTGCCCGTCTCCATCGCCGACGACCCCCTCTCCTCCGTCGTGCTCGGCGCCGGCAAGATGCTCTCGGACTTCGACCTCCTCAAGCGCGTCCGCTGGGACAACAACCTGACGGGCGGAATGTAAGGTTGGTGAATGGTAAATGGTGAATAGTAAATAGAACTGCTCTTCACCATTTACGATTTACTATTCACTATTCACCAAATGGTTCGGAGCACGCAGAAGGAGATCAGGCAGCGCGCGCCGCTCTGGCTGGTCGTCCTGCTCTTGGTCAATTTCGGGCTGATGAGCTGGAACGCGAAGGACGCTGAGACGGGGCAGCCCGTCGTCCGCGCCTGGGCGCAGTCGCTCTTCACGCCCGTCCAGACGGCGACGACGGGCGTGGGCGGGGCGGGCGTCGGCTTCTTCCGCCGGCTCGGCGACCTGCGCAACGCGCAGGCCGAGAACGAGAGCTTGCGCGAGCGCCTGGCTCAGGCCGAGAACGAGCTGCGCGAGGCGCGGCAGGCGCGCGACGAGAACGAGCGGCTCAAGAAGCTGCTCGACTTCACGAAGGACTTGTCCTACCAGGCGATCCCGGCGCGCGTCGTGGCGCGCGACCCTTCGGTCTGGTTCAACTCGCTCGTCATCAACCGCGGCAGCACCTCGGGCGTCGACCTGGACATGCCGGTCGTCACGCCGGAGGGCATCGTCGGGCGTGTCGTCGGCGTCGGCCCCGTCTCGGCGCAGGTCATGCTCATCACGGACGAGCGCTCGGCCGCGGGCGCGGTGGTCGGGCAGCTGGGGCAGTCGAACGCGCTCGGGTCGGTGCGCGGCTACGGCAAGAACGGGCTGCTCGAGATGCGCTACGTCTCGGGGCTGGAGACGGTCAACCAGGGCGACTACGTGGTCACCACCGGGCAAGACCGCATCTACCCGCCGGGCCTGAACGTCGGCACGGTGGTAGAAGTGATCCCCGGCTCGGCCACCACCCCGCACACCATCCGGGTCAAGCCGGGCGCACGCCTCGACTCGCTCCAAGAGGTCGCGATTCTGAACTACCACCCCCCGCAGCGCACCGCCCCCGAGCGGACGCTGCCGAACGTGGACAAGGGGAAGGCCAGGTGAATAGTGAATAGTAAATGGTAAATAGTGACTGGAAGCTTTCTTCATCCATTCACTATTTACCATTCACCATTTACCATCTTATGAAGTGGAAACTCGCCATCTGCGTCGCCCTGGCGCTCGTCGCACAGACGGGGCTGAGCACCGTGTGGCGGCCGGCCGTGTACGCCGACCTGACGCTGGCCGTGGTCGTCTACTTCGCCCTGCAGCGGGACGCGGTGCAGGCCGTCATCCTGGGGACGGTGGTGGGGCTGGCGACCGACGCCCTGTCGGGGGGCCTCTTGGGCGCGCGCGGGTTCTCGATGACGCTGACGGCCTACCTGCTGGCGGCGCTCGTGACGCGGGTGATGATCGACAACCCGCTGCTGCGCATCCCGGTCATCGCGGGCGCGGCCGCCTTCAACACCACCGTCTACCTGCTGCTCCACCAGTTCTTCGGCCAGCCGGCGAACCCGCCCGGCCCCATCGCCGAGACGATGGCCTACAGCGTCATCTGGACGACGGTGGCGGGGACGGCCATCGCCTTCGTCCTCGACTACTTCTTCAGCGAGTCGACGAGCCGCCGCCAGCGCCGCGCCTTCGCCTTCCGCCGCCGCCTCGCGCGCCGCGGGCTGGGGCGGAGAAAGTATTAGGGTTGTTGGGTGCTGGGTGCTGGATAAAGACTTCAACCCAGCACCCAGCACCCAGAACCCAACAACCGGCATCCAAGTTCACCGGAAGTGCCTTATGAAGTTTGAAGACGAGACCCAAAACTTGAAGGGGCGGATGGCGATCATCAACGCGCTGGTCATCGCCCTCCTGGTGGTGCTGGGCGCGCGCCTCTACTTCCTGCAGGTCGTGCGGGGCGACTACTACGCCGAGCGCGCCGAGAACCAGCGCATCCGGCGCCTGCGCATCCCCGCGCCGCGCGGCGCCATCTTCGACCGCAACGGCAAGCTCCTCGTCGACTCGCGCTCGACCTACAACGTCCTCCTCGCGGGCGAGGACATGAAGGGCAAGGACTGGAACGTCCTCATCGAGCCGCTCTCCGACGGGCTCGGCCTCGACCCCGGCCTCCTGCGCGAGCGCTTCGACGAGGCCAAGCGCCAGCCCGCCTTCGAGGAGGTGACGGTCAAGGAGGGCGCCACGCCCGCCGACATCGCCTGGGTCGAGGCGCACTCGCTCGAACTCCCGATGCTCCTCGTGCGGGAGCAGCCGCAGCGCCGCTACCCCTCGAACGGCACGCTCGCGCACGTCCTCGGCTACGTCGGCGAGATCAGCCCCGAGCAGCTCAAGCAGCCCAGGTTCAAAGACCCCGACGTCAACCCCTTCGTCAGGGATAACCCCTACCGGCCCGGCGACATCATCGGGCAGGAGGGCCTGGAGTCCACCTACGACCGCTACCTCAGGGGGCGCGACGGCTACCGCGAGGTCGAGGTGGACAGCCGCGGCCGCATCCAGCGCGACCTCTCGCTCGTCCCGCCGCAGCCCGGCCAAGACCTGGTGACGACCATCGACCTCGACCTGCAGCTGACGGCCGAGGAGCAGCTCCGCAACTCGCCCAACAAGCGCGGCGTCATCGTCGCCATGGATCCGCAGAGCGGCGAGATACTCGCCCTGGCGAGTTACCCGACCTTCGACCCGAACCTCTTCTCGCAGCGCATCGGGACGCCCGAGGGGCGCAGGGAGGCGAACGCGCTCCTGCGCGACCCGCTCACCCCGCTCTTCAACCGCGCCATCCGCGGCCGCTACCCGCCGGGCTCGACCTGGAAAATCCTGATGGCGACCGCCGGCCTCCAGCAGGGCGCGATCACGATCAAGAACTCGAACCTCGTCTGCGGCGGCGGCATCACCATCGGCAACAAGTTCACGCGCTGCATGGGCAGCCACGGCTCGCCCCCTTTGCGCCTCGCCATCAAGAAGTCCTGCGACGCCTACTTCTACCGCCTCGGCCTCAAGATGGGCATCGGCGGCATCATGCAGATGGTCGACGAGTTCGACCTCAACAAGCGGACGGGCGTCGACCTCCCGCACGAGCTGGTGAGCTGGACGCCCTCGCCCGAGTTCAAGGCCCGCTTCAACCCGCGCGACAAGGAGTGGAGGGACATCGACACGGTCTACGCCTCGTTCGGGCAGGTCTACGACTTCGTGACGCCGCTGTCGATGCTGCGGGCGCAGGTGGCCGTCGCCAACGGCGGCCGGCTCTACGTGCCCCACCTCCTCAAAGAGGCGAGGGCCGTGGCCGGCGCCGGCCCCTTCCCCGAGCGCCCGCGCCAGACCTTCGACCACCCCGACCCGAAGCGCCTCGACATCCCCGTCGACCAGCACGACCTCGTCGTGGACGGCATGTGGGCCGTGGTCAACGAGGACGGCACGGGCACGGCCGCGCGCATCGCCGGCTTCGACGTGGCGGGCAAGACCGGCACGGCGCAGGTCGTCGGCCTGGGCAAGGACACGGGCAAGAACAAGGATCACTCCTGGTTCGTCTCCTACGCCCCGGCGAAGAAGCCCGAGATCGCCATGATCGCGCTCATCGAGAACGTCGGCTTCGGCGGCAAGTTCGCCGCCCCGGCCGTCCACAACATCTACCAGACGTATCTTTCGAAGGCGCACCCCGACCTCGCGCCCGCGGCGCCGCCGACGGTCGAGGCGGCCGCACAGCACCAATGATGAACGATGAATGATGAGTGATGAATTAAAAGCCGGCTGCCTTTCATTCATCACTCATCATTCATCGTTCATCACTTTACTCAAATGGCTGCGATACTCGAAAAGCGAAAACTCCGCGACTTCGACTGGCTGCTGACGCTGCTGGCGCTAGCCATCGCCCTGTTCGGGACGTGGATGATCTACAACGCGCAGCCCGACGTCGGCTACTGGAAGAAGCAGCTCATCGGGCTCGGCATCTCGGCGGTCGTGATGCTGGCGGTCTCCTTCACAGACTACCGCAAGCTCGTCCACTTCGCGCCGGCCTTCTACGTTTTCGGGCTCGTCCTGCTCGTCGTCGTGCTCGTCCCCGGCATCGGGCTCAAGATCAACGGCCAGCGCTGCTGGATCGGCGTCCCCGGCCTCGGCCAGTTCCAGCCCTCGGAGTTCATGAAGATTCCGACGGTGCTCATGCTGGCGCGCTACTACGGGCGCCCGCGCGGCTCGACGCTGACCGTCCGCGAGACGCTGATGGGCATCGCCATCCTCGCGCTCCCCGTCGGCCTCATCCTGCTTGAGCCGGACGCGGGGCAGTCCATCACCTACTTCCCCCTGCTCGCCGTCGTCCTCTTCCTCTCCTCGGTGCGGATGTGGCTCGTCATCGCGGCGCTCGTCCTCGGCACGGCCTCGGTGCCGGCGGCGTGGGTCGCCGGCGTCAAGACCGGCGCCATCAAGCCCTACCAGCAGGAGCGCATCAACGTCATCCTCGACCCCGAGAACGCCGACCGCCGCGGCTTCGGCTACCACACCTGGCAGTCGATCTTGACGGTCGGCAAGGGTGGGCTGTGGGGCTCGGAGACGCGCGGCGACGCCTCGCAGAGCAAGCTTAAGTTTTTGCCCGAGCCGCACACCGACTTCATCTTCGCCGTCACGGCCGAGAACACGGGCTTCGCCGGCTGCGTGCTCCTGCTCCTGGCCTACGCGGTGCTCCTGACGAAACTCATCCACGGGGCGCGGCGCGCGCCCGACCGGACGGGGATGCTCGTCATCATGGCTATCGTCGGCGGCCTCGCCTTCCAGATCTTCATCAACGTCGGCATGGCCCTCGGCATGCTGCCCGTCATCGGCGTGCCCCTGCCCTTAATGAGCGCGGGACTCTCGGCCATCCTCTCGACCTCCGTCGCCATCGGCTTCGCCATCAGCATCCGCCTCCGCCGCTTCGTCAACTGAGGCGGCGCGAGGCGGAAGCCTTGCCGCCCGCCTGCAACGACGTGTTATCCTCTGGCACGTCAGAAAGGCGCTGAAAGCCATGTCAGTCGAAGTCAGCAAGCTACAGTTCAGCATCGAGGATTACTACAGGCTCGCCGCGGCCGGCGTCCTGCGGGAGGACGACCGCGTCGAGCTGATCGAAGGCGAGATCATCAAGATGAATCTAATCGGCAGCCGCCACGCCGCCTGTGTCGGGAGGCTGACCGAGCTTCTAGGAGACCAGGCGAGGAAAGTCGCAATGGTCTGGGTACAAAATCCCGTAGAGATTAACGACTACTCCGAGCCGGTGCCCGATGTCTCCCTGCTCAGGCGGCGTGATGACTTCTACGCGCACGCCAAGCCGGTGCCCGGCGACGTACTTCTCATCGTCGAAGTTTCCGACAGCACGATCAACTACGACCGCAAGGTCAAAGCCCCCCTCTACGCGCGCGCGGGCGTCCCCGAGATGTGGCTCGTCAACCTGCCGGAAGAACTCATCGAGGTCTACACGCGCCCTCTCAACGGAGCCTATCAGGAGACGCGATTAGTCAGGCGCGGCGAGAGCATAACGGTCGCGTCCGCGGGTGACCTGACCGCCGACGCCGACGCCGTCCTCGGCTAAACTCCGAAGTCATCCCCAGGCCGCAACCCTTCCCCGCTCGCCTTTTCGCCGACGGGTCGTTTATACTGAGCCCGCCTGTCCTGACTGCCTGAACCTAAAACCTTCCGGCACGGCGCGCGCTGACAGCGTGAGTATTAAGACGCGGGTGGCGTCGCGCGAGAAACCCAGTAGACAGGGTCGAAGATTTTGGCGGGGCCGCCCCGCGCGCGCGCCGGACTTGGTTCCACAGCGCGCCGCGCGCGACGCCCCGTTTGAAAAGTTTTACGCAGGGCCGCCGGACGGCCGGGGGCGTGGCGCGCGACGGACACCGACGCGTGCACGACCCGGCCGGGCAGCGAAGGCCGGAGGAAGCCGCCGTCAGGCGCGCGCCTTTCGAGCCCGACGCGCCGCGTGCGGCCCTTCGGCGGACGGAGTTTCCAGGTGAACAGTTCGGAACGCTTCCGCGCGCGCGGGGCCTTAAGGGGCCGAAGCGCGGGCGGCGAGTGCGGCGGTGCAGCCGGGCGCGCGGGCGCCCGCGAAGGCACGCGCGCGCTCAGGAATTCAAGCGTTAAGACCTCTGCCTCCAACCTCCTTCCGCGCAGCAGCGCAGGCCCGCGGGGCCTTTGCGCTCTTCACGCGCCCGACCCTTCGGGCTCCACACCACCAGAGTCCCGCGCGCAACGCCGCGCGGCCCACACCTTCCAGGAGACGGTTTCACACAGATGCCCAAAGAGATGATTGTCAGCGTCAACGGGCGCGAGAAGAAGATCGCCATCGTCGAGAACGGGCGCGTCACCGAGTTCTACATCGAGCGCGGGGAGAGTAGCCAGGGGATCGTCGGAAACATCTACAAGGGGCGCGTCATGCGCGTCCTGCCCGGCATGCAGTCGGCCTTCGTAGACATCGGGCTGGAGCGCGACGCCTTCCTCTACGTCTCGGATTTCTTCGACGAGGAGGAGGAGTTCGAGCGCATCGTCGTCGATAAGAAGAAGTCCGAGGGCGCCGACGACGAGGCCGCCCAGCGCGCCGCGGTCGAGCGCATCGAGCGCTCCCGCGTCGAGCGCGAGCGCGCCGCCGAGCAGGCGCAGGCCGAGGCCGAGCCCGAAGGCGAGGCCGAGGACGAAGAGCCCGCGGTGGCCGCCGCGCCCGCGGGGATCGAAGAACTCACGGCCGACGAAGAGGAGGAGGTCGCCGCCGCGGCCGAGGCGGCCGACGCAAAGGCGCAGCCGCCGCAAGCCGCCGAGGAGGCGGGCGGGCGCTCGCGCCGCCGCAAGCGCCGCCGCGGCGAACGCGCCGAGGCCGAGCCGGCATCGAGCACCGGCGAAGTCCCGCCGGGCGTCTCCTTCCCCGCGGGCGAAGACCTCTCGACGCCCTTCGTCGCCGGCGCCGACTCGTTCGAGCGCATCGTGGACGAGGAGGAGTCGGCCGCCGACGAGGGCTCGACCTTCAAGGACGCGCGCCTTCAGGAACGCCTCTCCGACCAGACGCGCGCCGTCGAGTTCGACATTGAGCCGACGACCGCGGCCGAGGTCGGCTCGCTCCTCGGGGGCGGCGTCGCGGCGGGCGGCGGCTTCGAGCGCATCGCCGACGACGAAGAGGAGGAGACGCACGCGCGCCTCCACACAGTCCAGCCCGAGGTGGCCGCCACGGTCGCCGGGTTCGTCGAGGACGAGACGGGCGCCGACGCCTTCGCCGCCGGCGCGCAGTCGTTCGAGCGCATCGCCGACGACGAAGAGGCGCCCGCCCCCGCGGCCTCGAAGAAGGGCTCGAAGAAGGCCGCGTCGAAGTCTCCGAAGAAGGGCTCGAAGAAGACGGCCGCAGCCCCGGCCGCAGAGGGCTCGGAGGCCGCCGCCGGAGAGGGCGAGGCCCCCGCGGCTTCGAAGAAAGGTTCGAAGAAGGCCGCGTCGAAGAAGTCTGCCGCGAAGGGCTCGACCAAGTCGGGCTCGAAGTCGAGTAAGAAGTCGGGCAAGAAGGGCGCGCCCGAGGGCGACGGCGCGGACGCCGAGGCGAGCATCACGCAGCGCCCGCCGCGCGGCGAGTTCGCGCGCCGCGGCGGGCGCCGCCGCCGCAAGCCGGGCACCGGCCCCGGCGGCGAGCAGGAGAACGGTAACGGCAACGGCCACGACGCCGCGGCCGAAGTCTCCGCCCAAGACGACAACGGGGGCGCGGAGGTCGTCGTCGAGGCCGCGCCGCCCGCACCGCCGCCGCCCGCACCGCAGGCCGAGCCGCGTGCGGAGCGCCCCGAGCGTCCCGAGCGCCGCGAACGCAGCGAGCGCGGCGGGCGCGGCCGCGAGCGCGACGCCGGGCGCGGCGGCGACCGCAGCCGCGACAGTGACCGCGGCCGCGACAACCGCGGCGGGGATAATCGCCCGGCCGGCCGCGACGGCGGGCGTGACAACCGTAGTGAAGGCGGTCGTGAGGGCGGGCGCGAGGGCGGGCGCGACAGTTCGCGGCCCCCGCGCGAGTCCGGCGGCGGCGGGCGCAGTCGGCGCGAGCGCCAGCCGATGATCACAGACCTCCTGCGCGAGGGGCAGGAGATCATCGTCCAGATCGCCAAGGAGCCCATCGCCGCGAAGGGCGCGCGCATCACCTCGCACATCGCGCTCCCGGGCCGCTTCCTCGTCTACATGCCGACCATCGAGCACGTCGGCGTCTCGCGCAAGATCGAGAGCGACTCCGAGCGCCAGCGCCTGCGCAAGCTCATCCAGTCAATCGTCAAGGAGGAGGACGTGCCCTCGGGCGGCTTCATCGTCCGCACGGCGGGCGTCGGCATCAGCGAGCAAGACCTGCGCGACGACGCGCGCTACCTCATCCGCACCTGGCGCGACATCCGCAAGAACGCCGAGAAGGCGAAGGCCCCGGCGCTCGCGCACAAAGACCTCGACCTCGTGCAGAGGCTGCTGCGCGACCAGCTCTCCGACGACTTCACCGCCATCCGCGTGGACGCCGAGGAGGAGTACCTGGAGGTCGTCGAGTTCATCAACCGCATCCAGCCGAGATTGGTCAACCGCGTCAAGCTCCACACGCGCGAGGAGCCGATCCTCGAAACCTACGGGGTGCAGGCCGAGATCGACAAGGCCATCAAGCCGCGCGTCTGGCTCAAGTCGGGCGGCTACCTCGTCATCAACCAGACCGAGGCGCTCGTCGCCATCGACGTGAACACGGGCAAGTTCGTCGGCCGCGGCGGCACCCGCCTCGAAGACACCATCACGCGCACCAACATGGAGGCGGTCGAAGAGATCGCGCGCCAGGTACGCCTGCGCGACCTGGGCGGCATCCTCGTCCTCGACCTCATCGACATGGAGGAGCGGCGCAACCGCGCGCGCGTGCTGCAAGCGCTGCAAGACGCGCTGCGCCACGACAAGTCGCCGACGAAGGTGCTTTCGTACAACGACTTCGGCCTCGTCATCATGACGCGCAAGCGCGTCAAGCAGTCGCTCGAACGCACGCTCTGCTCGCCCTGCCCGTACTGCACGGGCGCCGGGCTCGTGAAGTCGGCGCAGACGATCTGCTACGAAATCCTGGAGGAGGCGCGCAGCCTCGCGCGCTCCAACGAGGGCGAGCGCTTCAAGCAGACCACGCTCCGCATCAACCCCGAAGTGGCGCGCGCGCTGCGCTCCACCGAGCGCGACGTGCTCAGCGAGATCGAAGCCTACCTCGGCCCCATCGACGTGGACGCCGACGAGCACGTTCACCAGGAGCAGTTCGACTTCGCGTTCATCTAAGAAGACGTAAACCGTAAACCGTAAACCGTGACAAGATAAAAGCCGTTCTTTCTTGTCACGGTTTACGGTTTACGCTCTTGTCACGGTTTACGGTTCACGGTTCACGTCTTTTCATGGGAAAGCTCCGCACATTCTGGAAGGGACTGCTCGCGGGCGGCGCGGCGGGGGCGGGCGTGGCGGCCCTGGCGGCCTTCAACGCGGCCGTGGCGCGCGAGGCGCCGGAGCCGGAGACGGGCGCGGTCGGCGGCGAGGCGGGGACGTACCATTGGAAGCACGGGCAGATTTTTTACCGGCACGCCGGCGAGGAGCAGGCGCCGGCCGTCCTCTTCGTCCACGGCATCGGCGCGGGCGCGCGTGCCTTCATGTGGCGGCGCAACTTCACGCCGCTCGCGCGCGGCTTCCGCGTCTACGCCCTCGACCTCCTCGGCTTCGGCTATTCGGAGAAGCCGCCCAACGCGCCCTACTCCGCGGAACTCTACGTCGAATTGATTTCAGACTTCCTGCGCGAGGTCGTGGGCCGGCCCGCGGGCGTCGTGGCGCACACGCTCTCGGCGGCCTTCGCGGTGCGCGCGGCCGACGAGCACCCGGAACTCTTCAACTCGCTCGTGCTAATTTCGCCCACGGGCGCGGATCACCTGAGCGCGCGGCCGGGCGTGACGGGCGCGGCCTTCTACGGGCTGCTCCACTCGCCCGTGCTCGGCACGTCCTTTTATAACGCCGTGACGAGCGAGCGCGGCGTGCGCGACTACGCGCGCAAGCAGCTCTTCTACGAGCGCCGCTTCGCCACGCCCCGGCTCGTCGAGCACTACTACGCCGTCAGCCACCTGCCCGGCGCGCAGTACGCCGCCACCGCCTTCCTCTCCGGCTACCTCAACACGGACATCCGCGAGCCCTTCGCGCGCCTGCGCCGGCCCCTCACGCTCGCGTGGGGCAAGCAGGACACGACCAACCCCATCGACCAGGCCGGCCAGCTCCTCTCGCTCAACCCCCGCGCCCGCCTCGAAGTCTTCGACCGCTGCCGCATGATGCCCCAGGAGGAGCACGCCGAGCGCTTCAACGCCCTCCTGCGCGACGCCTTCCGCGGCTGAACTTTTAAACCTTCTTAAGAGTAGATGTTCATCGGTCGCGTCAGGAGTTCGACGGGGTCTGCGACGTTGAGGGCCTCGCGGACGTAGTAGGCTTCGCCGGCGGCGACGTTGATGAGGGAGCCGGCGTAGCGCCAGCGCGCTTCGAGTTGTTGGAGGAAGCCCTGCTCGCTGATGCGCGTGACGGGCTCTTTTGACTTGGGGTCGTAGAACTGCGAGCGGTGGGCGAGGATGGCGCTGAGCTTCTCCTCGACGAACTCGGAGATGTCCACGATGAAGGAGGGCGCGACGAGCCGCGAGTAGGCGGCGTGCGCGAGCGCGGGCATCGGGACTGAGCCCTGCCCCTCCGACTCGTCGTAGCGGCGCATCGAGGCGAGGCGCGCCGCCTCGCGCACGAGCCGGGCGGTCGCGGCGTGGTCGGGGTGCGGGTCGTCCCAGTGCGCGGTGAGGATGACTTTGGGTTTGTACGACCTGATGACTCGCACCAAGGCGGTGCGCGCCTCGTCGGTGACGAAGACGTGGCCGTCGGGCTGCTCCAGGTTGACGCGCACGTCGAGGCGCATGATCGAGGCGGCCTCGCGCGCCTCCTCGAAGCGCTGCTCGGGCGTGCCGCGCGTGCCCATCTCGCCGCGCGTCACGTCCACGACGCCGGTGCGCCGCCCCAGAGACTTGAGCTTCAAGAGCGTGCCCGCGCAGGTCAGCTCCGCGTCGTCCGGGTGCGAGTAGACGGCCAGCGCGTCCAGCTCAAGCGACTCCCCTCCCCCGTACACGACCTCACTCATAAGTCACTCCCCCTTGAAGTCGAAGCGGCAGCGGACGCCCTGCTCGCGCCCCGTGTCGTAGATGATGGAGACGTTCGTGACGTTGAACTCCCAGTGGAAGTTGCGGCGGCAGAGGAAGCGCACGACCTCGGCCAGTTTGTCGGGGTCGATGTCTCCGTGCGCGAGCGTGACGTGCGGCGCCCACTCGTCCGGGTGGTAGTAGTGCGCGACGGCGCCGGGCACCGACTGCCGCACGCCGTCCCAGATTTCGCGGTGGAGGGCGGAGAGCGCGGGGCTGCGGACGACCGAGATGTAGAGGATGGGGCTGGCGACGGTGAAGATGCCGAGGCCCGCGGTGCGCACGCGGAAGGGGCGCGTGCGCGCGGCCAGGGAGCGCAGGAACTCGGCGCAGGCCGACTCGTCGTAGGCTTCGGCGACCTGGAAGGAGAAGTGCGGGTAGGGCGTGACGTAGAGGCCGCGCACGTCGAACTTCTGCCCCAACTCCTCCCAGATGGCTTCGACCCGCGCGTAGTGCTGGTCGTCCAGCAGCGAAACCACGCCCTGCATCAAAAGCGCCCTTCTCGACCGACCGGCAAGTTTGAGAACTCCGCGGAAAGGTGTAGCGCAAAGCGAAGGCAAAAGTAAAGCGTGAACCGTGAACCGTGAACCGTGACGGGAGAAGGCCGGTTTTTATCTCGTCACGGTTTACGGTTCACAGTTCACGCTCCTCTTTGCCTTCCGACTTCCCCTCTGATAGCCTTTGCAATCTCCCCGAAAGGACAAGAGGCAGATGAGGCTCACGGTGCTCGGGTCGGGCACTTCGGTGCCACACCCGCGGAGGTCTGCGTCGGCGCACTGGGTCGAGGCCGCGGCGGGGACGCTCCTGCTCGACTGTAGCGGCCCGGCCGTGCACCGCATGGCGGAAGAGGGGCTGGACTGGGCGGACTTAGACGCGGTCTGGGTCAGCCACTTCCACCTCGACCACGTCGGCGGCCTGGCCCCCTTCCTCTTCGGCACGAAGTACGCGCCGCAGACCGCCGGCCGGCGCAAGCCCCTCTTCATCTACGGCCCGCGCGGGACGAAGAGGCTCCTGCAAGTTTTCGACGAGGCGGGCGCGTACAGACTCTTCGAGCAGCCCTTCCCCGTCGAGGTCAGGGAGGTCGCGCCGCGCTCGGAGTTCGAGCTGCTGCCCGGCCTCAACGCCTCGACCCTCTCGACGCCGCACACGAGCGAGAGCCTCGCGCTGCGCCTCGAAGACCGCGACGGCACGTCGCTTGTCTACACCTCCGACACGGGCTTCACGGAGGCGCTCGCGGGCTTCGCGCGCGCAGTCGATCTGTTTCTGTTGGAGTGCTCCTTCTTCCGAGAGAAGCCCTACAAGCTGCACCTGGAGCTGTCGGAGGCGATGCGGCTCGCGCAGATGTCCGGCGCGCGGCGGGTCTTGCTCTCGCACCTCTACCCCGAGTGGGACGGCGTTGACCTCGCGGCCGAGGCGAAGCGGCTCTGGGACGGCGAGACGTTGGAGGCGCGCGACGGGCTGCGGCTGGAAGTCGGAGGGTGAAGGCGATGAGATTCGAGATGAGAAGCCCGGGCGGAGAACCCGAGAGGTTGCAAACGGCGTTCGCCGCCTCGGTCTTCCTGCTCGTCGTCTCGGCGCTCTGCCTTTTGCCGCCGGGGCGGCGCGCGCGCGCGCACGACGGCGCGAAGGGGCCGGCGCTGCTCGAAGTCGGCGGCGAGGTGAAGCCGGGGAGTGAGCCGACCGCGCCGGCCGAGTTGAAGGTCGTCTCCTACAACATCCGCTACCGCGCCGGCGACGACCTCAAACAGCTCATCAAGCTCCTCAAGGAAGACCCCGAGATCGGCGGCGCGCAGGTCATCGGCTTGCAAGAGGTTGACCGCAACAAGCGACGCACGGGCAACGTCAACACCGCGCGCCAGCTCGCCGAAGGCATGGGGATGCGCTACGCGTGGGCCGCGCCGCCCGACGCCGACGACGACGGCGAGGAGGAGACCGGCGTCGCCATCCTCAGCGTCTTCCCCCTCGCGGACGTGACGCGCGTCCTGCTCACGCACGAGGGGCCGGAGGGCAGGCGGCGGGTCGCCGTCGGCGCGACCGTGCAAATCGGCAAGACGAACGTGCGCGTCTACTCCGTCCACGCCGAGACGCGGATGCCGGTCGAGAAGAAGGTCGAGCACTGGCAGGCCGTGCTCGAAGACCTGCGGCTCCACCCGGAGGCGGCCGGCGCCATCGTCCTCGGCGACTTCAACACGATCAAGGGAAAGGACGTGAAGGCCGCCCGCAGCCTCTTCACGCGCGAAGGTTTTAAAACGCCTTTCGCCGACGACGACACGACCTGGCGGACGTTCGTCGTCCAGCTCAAGCTCGACTGGCTCTGGCTCCGCGGCCTGGAGGCGCGCTCCTCCGGCATCGACAAGGAGATAGACCTCTCCGACCACTGGCCGCTCTGGGCCGAGGTCAGGCTGCCGAAGAGTTAGTTCGAAGTTAAAAAGTTCAAGGTTCCGAGTTGAAGGCTGATGCTTCCAACTTGGAACCTTGAACTTTTTAACTTCGAACTAACTTCCCTACCTCACGCGAATCTCGACGCGGTTCTGTTCGAGCGCGTTGCCGGTGGCGCGCTGGAGTTCGGCGATGGCCTTGTTGAGTTCGGTCTGCGCGCGCAGCTCGTTGCCGCGGGCGGTGGCGAGCTGCGTCTGTCTCTCGAGGACGAGGAAGACCGTCGATTGGCCGGCGTCGAGCTTGCGCTGCTCGGAGGCGTACTGCTGCTCGGAGGCCGAGCGGGCGGAGGCCGCCGCGCGCAGGCGCGACTCGGACGTGTGCAACTGCTGCAAGGCGTTGCGCACGTCCACCTGGATGAGCTGCTCCAACTGCTCGCGCTGCGTGCGGATGCGCTCGGCGTCCACGAGCGTGCGCCCGTACTGCGCCTTCGCCGTCGAGTTGCGGAACGGCAGGTTGACCGTGACGCCGACGCGGAAGTTCGTGAAGCGGTTCAGCGCGAGGTTCGTGAGCGACTGCGCCTCGCCGCCGACCAGCTCGCCGGGCAACTGCTGCACGGTCGGCTCCGGCAAAGGCTGGAGCCCGGCTATCCCCGACAGCTCGTTGATGCGCTGGCGAATCTGCGCGTTCTGCGCGGTGAGCGGATTGGCACCGGTCGAGGAGGTCTGTGGGCCGGCGAGGCCGATCATGCCGTAGCTGGCGACGAGGTCAACCTGCGGCTTCGTCTGCTCTTGCGCGAAGCGCTGCTCGATCTCGTTGATCTCGCGCGCCACGTCGGAGGACGAAAGCTCCGGCCTGTTCTTGAGGGCGGCCTGCATCGAGTCGGCCAGGTTCGCCGCGGGGGCCGTGAGGTCAACCGGATCGACGGGGACGACCGAGACGTTCCAGATCGGCGCCGCGCGGTTCTCGGCGACGAGGTTCTTCAGGTTGTTCTCGGCGCGGCCCACGTCGTCGAGTGCCGAGTAGACGCTCTGCTCGAAGCCCGAAATCTGCGCCTCGGCCGCCACCACGTCAATCGGCGCGAGCATCCCCTCGGCCACCAGGCGCCGATTGTGCTCCAACTGCTGGCGCGCGTCGCGCACGGCCTCGCGCTGAATCTGTAGGTTGCGGAGTGCGTAGACCAAATCCCAGTAGGCGCGCTGCGCCGCGATGATCACGTCGGTGGCACGCTGTCGGAACTGTACGTCGGTCAGGCTCAGGTTCTTCTTGGCGATCTCAATCTGGCGGCGGTTCTGGTCGAAGTCGCGCCCCTTGAAGATCGGCTGCGTGTAGCTGAAGGTGAGCGAGGTCGGGTACTGCGGGTTGAGCGCGGCGAAGAGGTTGTTGGTCGTGACGCGGTTGTTGACGAAGTCCACGCGGTAGCCGCCGCCCGCGCGGGGCGTGAGGCCCTGCACGGAGGACGTGCTGAAGAAGCCGGTCTGCGTGACCGAGCCCGACGAAGTGCCGGACAGGAAGCTCGCCGCGGGCGTCTCGGTGCGCTCGTAGTAGGAGTTGGTCTGGAAGCGCGGGTCGTAGACGCCGCGCGCGGCCTGTAAATCGAACTCGGCGGCGCGCACGTTCTCGCGCGCGACCTCGATGTCCTTGTTGTTTTCGAGCGCCATCTGGATGATCTCGCGGACGGAGAGGGCGCGCTGCTCGCCCATGTCCACGCCGACGCGTTCGAGCGCGGGGAATGGCCCCTCCTCGGCGCGGAAGTCGGGCGCGACCTGCGGCACGTTGAGCCGCGCGTCGGGCGTGACCGGCACGCTCTCGCGCCCCGGCGCCGGGGGGCCGACGGGCGACTGCACCTGTCCGCCGGGCGCGCCGGGCTGCGGCTGTGCGGGCGCAGACTGTGCGGGCGCCTGCGGCGCGGGCAGGCTGGTGTCGGCCGGCGCAGTCGGGGGCACCGCGGGCTGCGCCGGCTGCTGGCCCTGCGCGGGCGCGGCCGGGTTGGCGGACTGCTGCGTCTGCGACTGCGTCGGCGAGGCGGTCTGCGGCCCCTGCGCGGGCGCCCCCGTCGCGGGCGGCGGGTTGTTCGAAGAGGGCGCGGGCTGCTGCGTCGTCTGCTGCCCGCTAAACATCGAGCCGGCGAAACGCGCCGTCTCCTGTGCGCGCAGCGGCGCCGCCTGCGCGACGAACAGCGACAGAGTTAAGAGACTCAAAATCGATTTATGATTGCGCGTGGACATAAGATTCACACCCGTCATTGACTGACCCTTTTAGTGTCTCCCGATCATCCCGAAGAGCGTCTGCGTCGCGGTGGTGGCGCGGCGGCGCGCCCACGCGAAGGGGGCCGCGGCGCGCGCCCACACGCGCGAGGGGATGCGGCTCCGCGCCACGTCGTCGAAGAGCGAGTAGAAGACCGGCACCGCGAGCAGCGTCAGCAGCAGGCACAAGCTCTGCCCGCCGACGACGAGCACGCCGATGGAGCGGTTCGTGCCCGCGCCCGGCCCCGTCGAGAGCGTCAGGGGCAGCATGCCGGCGACGAGCGCGACGGTCGTCATCAGGATGGGGCGGAGGCGGTCGCGGTTCGCCTGGATGATGGCTTCGAGCCGCTCCATGCCGTGCGAGCGCAACTCGTTCGTGTGGTCGATCTGCAAGATGGCGTTCTTCTTCACCACGCCGAAGAGCAGGAGGAGCCCCAGGCCGGAGAAGATGTTCACCGACTGCCCCGTCAACAGAAGCGATAGGATGCCGAACGGGATGGCGAGCGGCAGCGTCAGCAGAATCGTCACCGGGTGGATGAACGACTCGAACTGCGCCGCCAGAATCATGTACATGAAGATGAACGAGAGGACGAAGGCGAGCATGAAGTAGTAGCCCGCGCGCCCCAGCTCCTTCGAGCGGCCGGCGAGGCCGGTCGAGTAGGAGGGGTCAACGTTCAGCTCCTTGACGAACTTGTTCATCTGGTCGATGACCGCCGCCTGCGAGCCGCCCGGCTTGACGTTCGCCAGGATCGTCACCTGCCGCTGGCGGTTGAGGCGGTCGATGGCCGAGGGGCCGGTGCCTTCCTCCGCCCGCACGAGGTTCGAAAGGTTCGTCCAGCCCACCTTCGACGACTGCACGAAGAGGTTTTCGAGCGCCTGCGGGCTCGTGCGCGACTCGCCGACGGCGCGGACGGTCACGTCGTACTGGTCGGTGCCCTCGTTGTAGGTCGAGACCTTCTGGCCCGCGACGAGCACGTTCAAGACCTGCGCGATGTCGCCGACCTTCACGCCGAGGTCGCCCGCCCGCGCGCGGTCGATGTTAACGCGCACCTCGGGCTTGCCGACGATGAGCGTCGAGTCCACGTCCACCACGTCCGGGATGGTCTTGATCTTCTCCTGGAGCTGCTGCGAGTACTCGGTGAGCTTCTGGAGGTCGGGGCCGCCGATGACGTACTGCACGTCGGAGTTGCGGTTGCCGCCGCCCGAGATGGCCGCCACCTGCTGGACGCTCGTGCGCAGCTCCTTCGGGTAGCGCCCGAGCAGTTCGCGCGCGTCGAGCATCAGGTCGTTCTGCGTCTCCTTGCGATCCTTGATGTCAACGAGCTTGACGTAGATGGAGGCCGAGTTGACGATCCCCTGCTGCCCGCCGCCGATGGTGACGAGCGTGTCGGTGACGCCGGGGAGCTTGCGGATGTCGGCCGCGATCTTCTCGACGAGCGCGGAGGTGGCGGCGAGCGTCGAGCCCTCGGGCGCGCGCACGCTGACCTCGAACTGCGACTGGTCGTCCACGGGCAGGAAGTTCTTGCCGACGAACTTGAAGAGCGGGACGATGCTGAAGATGACGAGCACGCACGCCACGATAATCACCCAGCGGTGCGCCATCGAGAAGCGCAGCAGGGCCGTGTAGGTGCGGTCAATCGGCCTGTACCAGCGCGACTCCTTCGAGGAGTGCGGCGCGTGCAGCTCGTGTGCGGCGTGCGCCCGCGCGGCCTCTTCCGAAGGGGGGGCGTCCGTCGCCTCCTGCCCGGCCGTCTCGTACGCGGAGGCCAGCGCGCCGGGCTCGCCCGCCACGACCTTCGACTCGTCGGCCAGCCCCGCGGGGGCGTCGCCCTCCGACGGCGGGACGCCCGTGCCCGGCCCCTCGGCCGGCGCCTCGCGCTTGATGAGGCGCGCCGCGAGCATCGGCGTCAGCGTGAAAGAGACGAGCAAGCTGACCGCGATGGCGAACGACGACGTGAACCCGAACGAAGACATGAAGCGGCCGACGATGCCGCCCATGAAGCCGACCGGCACGAAGACGGCGAGCAAGCTCAAGGTCGTCGCCATGACCGCGAGACCAATCTCGCGCGTGCCCTCAATCGCCGCCTGGAACGCGCCGTAGCCCTTCTCCTCGACGAAGCGGAAGATGTTCTCAAGGACGACGATGGCGTCGTCAATCACGATGCCGACCATCAGCGTGAGCGCGAGCATCGTGATCTGGTTCAGGGTGTAGCCCATCGCCGCCATCAGGCCGAAGGTGGCGATGATCGAGGTCGGGATGGCGATGGCCGCGATGAGCGTCGAGCGGAAATTCCAGAGGAAGAGGAAGACGACGAGCGCGGCGAGCAGGCCGCCTTCGATCAGGTGCGTCTCGATGGCCTCGACCGCGGCCTTAATGAAGACCGACTGGTCGCCGACGATCTGCGTCCGCACGCCCTTCTTCTGAAGCCCCGGCTCCAGCTCCTTCAGACGCTCCTTGACCGCGTCCGAGACCTGCACGGTGTTCTGCCCCGACTGCTTCGAGACGATGAGCGTCACGGCCGGCTGGCCGTTGAGGCGCGCGCTCGTGCGCTGCTCCTCCGACTCGTCGGCCGTGTAGCCGATGTCGGAAATCTTCACGGCGTAGCTGCCGCGCGTCGAGACGGCGATGTTGTTGAAGTCCGCCGGGTTCGTGATGCGCCCCATCGTGCGGACGGTCAACTCGCGCGCGCCCTCGTCCACGCGCCCGCCGGGCACTTCGAGGTTCTGCGCGCGGACGGCCGCGACCACCTCGGGGACGGTGATGTTGTAGGCGCGCATCTTGTCCGGGTCAACCCAGACGTGTATCTCGCGCGTGGCGCCGCCGACGATCTCGACGTTGCCGACGCCGTTGAGGCTCTCGATCCGCTTCTTGATGTCCTTGTCGGCGATGTCCGTGACTTCGCGCAAAGACTTGCTGGCGGAGACCGCGATGCGCAGGACGGGCGCGGCGTCGGTGTCGAGCTTCTGGACGATGGGGTCTTCGGCCGTCTCGGGCAGGTCGCCGCGGATGAGCCCGACCTTGTCGCGCACCTCCTGCGCGGCCACGTCGGCGTTCTTCTCCAGCAGGAACGTGATGAAGACCTGCGAGACGCCCTCGACCGAGGTCGAGCGCAGCTCGTCGATGCCGCTGATGGTGTTGACGGCGGCCTCGACCTTGTCGGTCACCTCCGTCTCGATCTCGCGCGGGCTCGCGCCCGGGTTGACGACCGTCACGGTGATGGTCGGCAGGTCGATCTTCGGGAAGAGGTCAACGCCGAGCGTCGAGAACGAGAAGAAGCCCACCACCGTCAGCGACAGAATCAACATCGTCGCGAAGACGGGGCGGCGGACACAAATTTCGGCTAGTTTCTGCATGACAGCCTTGTCCTATGAATCTGTCCGCTCACTGCCTGACGGGCGTGCCGTCGGCGAGCTGTTCGACGTTCGAGGTGGCGACGATGTCGCCCGCCGAGACGTTGCCCTTGATCTCCATCAGGTCGCCGTCCTGCCGGCCGGTGGCGACGAGGCGCTCGCGCGCGACGCCGTCCTGGATGACGTAGACGCGCGCGGTCGTCCCGTCGGTGCGCACGGCGCGGGCGGGGACGAGCACCGCCGGGTCGGACTGCGGCAGGAGCACGCGGATGGTGGCGAACTGCCCGGGCTTGAGCAGGTTCTCGCCGTTCTCGACCTCGGCCTCGACGGTGAGCGTGCGCGACGTGGACGACACGCTCGGCGAGACGCGTGCGACGCGCCCCGCGAAGCTGCGGTCGGGGTAGGTGCTCACCGAGACCGAGACGCTCTGGCCGGGCCGGACGGTCGCGATGGCCTGCTCGGGGATGTCGATGCGGACGCGTAAAGGGTTCGTGCGCGCCACGGTCGCGACCTTCGAGCTGGTCGAGACGAACTCGCCCACGTCGGCCGCGCGCTCGGTGACGTAGCCGCTGATGGGCGCGTAGATGGTCACGTCGCGGATGCCCTTCTGCGCCTGCTGGACTTGCACCTGCGCGGCCTGCGCGGCGGCGCGCGCCGTCTGCACGGCGGCGTAGGACTGGTTGGCCTGCGTGAGCGCCGCCTGATACTGCTCGCGCAGCTGGTCGCGCTGCGCGCGCTGCTGGTCGTAGGCCGAGCGCGAGATGTCGCCCGACTCAAGCAACTGCTCGAACCGCTTCATGTTCTTCTCGGCGAGGTCGTAGGCGACCTTCGCCGCGCCGACCTCGGCGACCTTCGTCGGGTCGAACCGCTGCCCGGGCGCGAGCCCGATGCGCGCCTCGGCCTGCGTGACCGAGGAGTTGGCCTGCGCGAGCGCGGCCTGCGCCTGATCTAAGCGGAGGCGCGCGTCGCCCGAGTCGAGCTGCGCGATGACCTGCCCCTTCTGCACGTAGGTGCCGAGGTCAACGCCGACCGAGACGACGCGGCCGCCGACAATCGGGGCCACGTCCGTCTGCTCGTCCGCGGCGAAGCTGCCCGTCGCCTCGACGAAGCGCGGGAGGTCGCGTTGGATGGCCGGCGCAGTCGTCACGTCCACGGCCGCGGGCGCGGCCGGCGCCGCCGGCTCCTGCTTCTTGTTCGCTTGCGCGCGCGAGCCGCCGCACGAGGCGGCCGTCAAACCCAGCGCCGCGACGAGGGCGAGCGCGGCCGTCGTCTTAAGTAGGTTGCGGGAGATCATTGCGTTCATCTCTTCTTGTTCTTATCCCTGTTGTTCTTAACGTCGGCGCCGCCTTCGCGGTTGCGCGCGGGCCGCTTCGTCGCCCCGGCGCCCACGGCGTCTTTGGCGGCGATGCCGCGCAGGAGCACGTCCGCGAACTGGCGCGCGGCCTCCTCGTTCGTCACGCGGAAGATGCGGCGCGCGGGGTCTCTGTCCCAGAGCAGGTTGACGAGCGAGTGGTGGATGACCGAGCCGAGGAAGACGCGCACGGCCGCGTACGGGTCAACGTCGCGGAAGGCGCCCTCGCGCTGGCGGCGGCGGACGTAGCCGCCGAGGAATTCATAAAGCACGCGCACGTTCTTGTCCCAGAAGACCTGCCCGAGCGAGTGTTTTTCGAGCGCGATGTACATCAGCAGCCGCAGGAACTCGGTGTCTTCCTCGTGGTGTTCGAGCATGTGTTGCGCGACCGTCCGGAAGACGGCGAGGTCGTCGGCCGCCTCCATCGCGTCGGCGACGAGGCCGCGCAGCTCGTCGATGAAGGGGGGCTGCTCGGGGCGGCCGGCGACGGGGCTCGCGGCCTCGCCGCCGCAGCCCTTGTAGTCGATGATGGCCGTGTAAAGCTCCTCCTTCGTGGCGAAGTGGCGGAAGATGATCGCCTCGGAGACGCCCGCGGCCTGCGCGATCTCCTTGGTGGTGGTGCCGCGGAAGCCACGCTCCGAGAAGAGGCGCATCGCGACCTCGGCGATCTGCCGGCGGCGGTCGTCGGCGCACATGCGCCCGGCCGGAGGGGCCGGCTGGGGCGGGGCGGCGGTCGTGTCGTTTTCGACGTGTCTGGTCATGCGTTGATTTGGATGCTCGACGGCTCTAAAAGTAAGTACTTACTTACATGTTTTTCCCCGCGGCGTCAAGGGGACAGGACGGTAAAGTTTTCGTGATGTATTGTTCTAAGCCTTGTGCTACTCTCTTCGCGTACATTTTCACAACAAAACCGAACTCTTAAGACGCGGGGCGGCCGAGCCGTTTCCGCCGTCTTTCCCTCGCAGGAGCCGGTCGGGCGCAGTCGGCACGACGTTTGCACCCGGACGGCGGGAAATGCTTTTTTCGAAAGCGGACTCTCGCGCGCTTTCATCTGGGCGACGGACTTTAAGCACCATTGTGTGAGGAGAGAAAACAATGTCACAGAACAGACCTGGTAACGAGAACGACTTCGGCGGCGGGACGAGCAACACCGGCGGCACCGGCGCGGGCACCGGCAGCAGCGCCGGGACGGGCACGGGCGGCGGCAGCAGCTACGGCGCCGGCACGGGCAGCAGCGCGGGCGGCGGTCTGAGCACGACCGGCGGCGGCGCGGCGACCGGAGCGGCGACGGCCCCCGCGGGCGGCATCGCCGACCGCGCGAAGCAGTACGGCCAGACCGTGGCCGACGCGGCCTCGCAGGCCAAGGACTACATCAGCGACAAGGCCTCGGTCGTCGGCGACAAGCTGCAAGACCTCCGCAACGTCGATTACGCCGAGTACGCCAACCAGGCGAAGGACTACGCGCGGCAGAACCCGGGGCAGGCGCTGCTCGTGGCCGCCGCCGCCGGCTTCGTCATCGGCCTCCTCGTCCGCGGCGGGCGCCGTTAAGTCGTAAGTTCAAAGTTCAAAAGTTCAAGGTTCAAAGCCGGGCGCCCGGCTTTGAACCTTGAACCCGTGAACGCACTCTACTTTGAACTTTTAACTTTGAACTTTGAACTATCGGGGAGGTAGCGATGGCCGAAGTTGAGAGAAGGCGGGTGGACTTGGCCGCGCCGACGGGCGCGGAGTTGGAGAATCTGCCGACGCTGTTCGGCAAGCTGGGCGACGACGTGATGCGCCTCGTCGATACAAAGCTCAGCCTGGTCAAGGTTGAGTTGAAGGAGGACGCCTCCTTCTACGCGCGCAACGGGGCCTTCACGGCCGTCGGGGCGATGGTGGCGCTCATCGGGTTCGCGCTCGTCAACGTCGCGGTCGCGTTCTTCATCTCGAACTTCTTCGCCAACGACGCGGGCGCGGCGCAGAGGTTCACGCCGACGAGCTACGGCCTCGGCTTCCTCATCACGGGCGTCCTCTACGTCGTCATCGGCGGCGTCATCGTCCTCGTGATGAAGAACAAGCTGGCCGCCTACAACCCCGTCCCGACGACGACCCTCGAAGAGATCAGAAAGGACAAGCAATGGCTGAAGAAAGAAATGTAGGCTTGACGCGCGCGAACGACTCAGCCAACGACGACGACGTTGACCAGACCAAGGCGGCACTTCAGCGCCGCATGGAGGAGGCGCGCGAATCCATTTCCCAGACCGTCACGGAGATTAAGGACACGGTGGTGACACAGTACCAGCAGGTGAAAGAGAACATCAGCGACACGCTCGACTGGCGCGAGCAGTACCGGCGGCACACGCTCCCCTTCACCCTGACGGCCTTTGCCGTCGGCACCTTCGTCGGCTACACGGTGATGGGCGCCTTCAAGGGCGGCGGCGGCGAAGAGGAGTACGAAGAGGACGGCGCCTTCGACCGCATCGAGCAGGGTTTCGACAGCGGCCTCGGCGCCAAGCGCGCCTACGCCGCACAGCCCGTGCTCGGGCGCGCGGCGGCGGGCGCCTCCCGGCGCAGCTCGGCCGAGGGCGAGGACGTGGGGCCGGAGACGCGGCCGTCCTACAGCAGCGGCTACCAGGCGCCGACCGCGCCGCAGCCGCAGGCGCTCGCCTCTTACGCCTCTTCCGCACCGGCGGCCGAGGAGGAGGAGGAGGAGCCGAAGGGGCCGGGCCTGATCGAACGCTTCAAGGAGACGAAGGCTTACGACCGCCTCCAGGAGGAACTCTCCACGCTCGGCGACCGCGCGCTCGAAGAGCTTTCGAAGACGGCGCGCAACGTCGTCGTCCCCGCGCTGCTCAACAAGCTCAAGGGGCTCATCGGCCTCGACCTCTCGGGCCAGGGCGGCACGCAGCAGGCGAGCGCGCCGCGCCAGCAGGCGGCCTCTTCCGCGCCCGCCGCGGGCGGCGGCCCGGCGGCCTCGGCCGGTTCGACCGGCACGACAGACACGGCCGGCACCAGCGCGCGCGCGGCCGCGGGCGGAACGGAAGGCTACGGCGCTTCTTAAAAAAGTAGGCAGTAGGCAGATGGCAGTAGGCAGTTAAGACAAATCTTCTTCAACTGCCTACTGCCATCTGCCTACTGCCTACTTTTTTATCGGGATGTCTGAGGGCGTCGAGGTCATCATCAACGCCGCGGCCGGCGGCGGCTCGGAAGACGACGAGAGGGCGCGCGCCGTCGAGGAGGCTTTCAAAGCGTGCGGCGTGGGCGCGCACGTCTCTGTGGCCCGCGCAGGCGTTGACGTGAAGGAGTTCGTGCAAAGGGCCCTCGCGGACGGGGCGCGGGCGGTCGTCGCGGGCGGGGGCGACGGCACGGTCGGGGCGGTCGCGGGCGCGCTCGCGGGCACGAACATGCCGCTCGGCGTGCTGCCCCTGGGGACGCTCAACCACTTCGCGAAAGACCTGCGCATCCCGCTCACGCTCGCGGAGGCGGCGCGCAACGTCTGCGAGGGGGAGGCGGTGCCCGTGGACGTGGGCGAGGTCAACGGGCACGTCTTCGTCAACAACTCGAACCTCGGGCTCTACCCGCGCATCGTGCGCAGGCGCGAGAAGTTGCAGGAGCGCGAGGGGAGCGGCAAGTGGTCTGCGTTCCTGCGCGCCTCTTTGGCCGTGCTGCGGCGCTACCCCTTCATGAGCGTGCGGCTCGAAGCGGACGGCAAAGAGATCGCGCGCAAGACGCCCTTCGTCTTCGTCGGCAACAACGAGTACCGGGTGGAGAACCTGCAACTCGGCGCGCGCACGTGCCTCGACGCGGGGCGGCTGAGCCTCTACGTCGCGCACCGCACGGGGCGACTCGGCCTGCTGCGGCTCGCGCTGAGCGCGCTCCTCGGGCGGCTGCGCGAGGCGCACGACTTCGACGCGCTCTGCGCCCGCGAAATCTGGGTCGAGACGCGCCGCCCCCGGCGCATCCCCGTCGCCACCGACGGCGAAGTGCTCGTCCTCTCGACGCCGCTCCACTACCGCATCCGCCCCGGCGCTTTGAAGGTGATAGTTCCTGTTGAAGATGGGGAGAAGGGGCGACGGGGTGACGGGGTGAAAGAAACTGCGTGAACGAACGTCTCCCTGTCCCCCCGTCGCCCCTTCTCCCCGTCCCCCGTCTTCCTGCTGGTCAAAACTATGCGCAAGATTGTCCATCTCTCAGACCTGCACTTCGGGCGCATCGACGCGGCGCTCGTGGAGCCTCTGGTCGAGGCCGTGAACGAGGCCGCGCCCACGCTGGTCGTCGTCTCGGGCGACCTGACGCAGCGCGCGCGCTCGCAGCAGTTCGAGGAGGCGCGCGCCTTCCTGGATCGTTTGCCGAAGCCGCAAGTCGTCGTCCCCGGCAACCACGACGTGCCTCTCTACGACGTGGTCGAGCGGTTCGCGCGGCCGCTCGACAAGTGGCGGCGCTTCATCTCCGAAGAGGTCGAGCCCACTTACGAGGACGAGGAGATGGTGGTCGCGGGCGTCAACACGGCGCGCTCGCTGACGCGCAAGTACGGGCGCGTCAACGAGCGGCAGGTCGCGGAGGTGCGCGAGCGCCTGTGCAAGTACCCGGACGAGGTCTTGAAGGTCATCGTCACGCACCACCCTTTCGACGTGCCCGCGGGCGCGGACGAGCGCGAGATCGTCGGGCGCGCGGAGATGGCGATGGAGGCGTTCGCCGCCTGCGGCGCAGACCTCCTGCTCGCCGGCCACATGCACGTCAGCCACACGGGGCGCACCGCCGAGCGCTACAAGATTAAGGGGCACTCCGCGCTCTTCGTGCAGGCGGGCACGGCCACCTCGACGCGCGGACGCGGCGAGGCCAACTCCTTCAACGTCATCCGCCTCAAGCACCCGCACATACAGGTCGAACGCCGCGTCTGGCAGGCGGAGGCCGGCGCCTACGCCCGCGCCAACGCCGAGACCTTCCGCCACACGCCCGAAGAAGGCTGGGAGCGCCTCCCCGAAGAGGTCGCCGCCGGCGTCACCTTCGACGAGGGCGGCACGGGCCTGCAACCGCACGTGCCGGAGGGAAAGCGGTAGACGATAGTCAACGGCCCGCCCTTAAAGACGTTGACAGCGGGGTGCCGCGAACATAGACTTGCCGCGTTTCCCGTCGCAAGTCTCTTTCCAACCCAACCGCAAGAGGATTCACCATGCTCACAGACAGAACCGCTTCGCGGCGAGTCGGGGCCGCCGCCCTCAGGCTCTGCTTCGCGGCCGTGCTGGCCTTGGCGGCCGGCGCGGCCCTCCCCGCGCTCGGCCGGCAGGACGACCCCGAGCGCGCGCGCGCCTTAAAGCTCTACGAGGCCCAGAACTTCGTCGAGGCGACGCCGCTGCTCGAGAAGCTCGCCGAGAAGTACCCGAACGACCCGGCGGTGCTCGGCAGCCTCGGCTTTTCGCTCTACGCGACGACGGCCTCGGTCAAAGACCCGGCCCAGCGCGCGCAGTTGCGGGAGCGCGCCACGCAAGTCCTGAGGAGGGCGCGGCAGGCGGGAGACAACAGCTCCCTGACGGTGATGACCCTCGGCCTGCTCGAAGCGGGTGTCGCGTCCGCCGCGACCGACGTGCCCTTCTCGAACGTCATCAACGCCGAGAAGGCCATGCGCGAGGGCGAGGACGCGTTCGTGCGCGGCGACCTCGACAAGGCGCTCGCCGCCTACCAGCGCGCGCTCGAACTCGACCCGCTGCTCTACGCGGCGGCGCTCTACGCGGGCGACATGTACTTCAAGAAGGGGTACCTCGAACCGGACGCGCGCCGGAAGGACGAGCTGATGACGCAGGCCGGCGAGTGGTTCGCGAAGGCCGTCCGGATCGACGCCGACCGCGAGACGGCGCACCGCTACTGGGGCGACGCGCTGATGATGGGGCAGGACAAGCGCGACGAGTCGCGCGACCACTACGTGGACGCAATCGTGGCCGATCCCTACTCGCGCCAGGCGCGGGTCGGGCTCGTGCAGTGGGGCCGGAAGTACAACGTGCGCCTCGCCCACCCGAAGATCGACGTGCAGCAGACCGTCACGCCGATGAAGGACAACGAGATGACCATCACCATCGACCCGAAGTCGTTAGAGAAGTCGGACGACGGGCGCGCGGCGTGGATGATGTACGGGCTGACGCGCGCGGCGTGGACGACGAACGACTACGAGAAGTTCAGGAAGGCGCACCCCGGCGAGAAGACCTACCGCCACAGCCTGCGCGAGGAGGCGGACGCCCTGCGCGGCGTCATCCAGTCCGTGCGCGAACAGCAGAAGGCGGGCAAGGTCAAGCAGCTCTCGCAGGACTTGCAGGTGCTCGTGCAGCTCGAAGAGGCCGGCCTGCTCGAAGCCTACGTCCTCTTCGCGCGCGCCGACGAGGGCATCGCGCAGGACTACGTCGAGTACCGCAAAGCGAACCGCGACAAGCTCCGCCGCTATCTCACGGAATACCTCGCCTCGGGGAAGTATTAGGGAGGAGGCAGAAAGAAGTAGGCAGTAGGCAGTAGAAAAAGAGGAGCGGCGCGTCTCAGCCTTGGGGCCGGGCGCGCCGCTTGGTTCTTCTACTGACTACTGTCTACTCCCTTGAACGGCTTGCGCGGGAGCGTGCCGTCCATCATGGCGGCGTTGTAGACGAAGGCGGCGACGATGACGGCGGCCTGCTTGAGGTCTTCGGGGACGGCGCGGTCGTAGTTGTCCTGGTTCGAGTGCCAGGTGCGCGTGCCGTATTCCATCTCGTCCTGGAGGAAGTCGATGCCGTTGAGGCCGGCGGCGTCGAAGGAGAGGAAGTCGGAGCCGCCGGAGTCGGCGGCCGTGACGGTCGTCGCCGTGTAGGGCGTGTCGCCGACCTTCAACTGCGCGAAGGGCAGCAGCCAGCGGCGGAACGTGGGGCGCAGCGCCTCGTTCCCTTGCAGGTAGACGCCGCGGATGGCGCCCGTCCCGCTGTCGGTGTTGAAGTAGACGTTGAGGCGCGCGTGCTCGGGCTTGAAGCGCGCGCCGGGCGGCGCGGGCGTGGGCGCCGGCGCGGCGGGCGTCGGCTGCGCGGCCGGGGTCTTCGCGGCCGCCTCGCGCGCCTCGCGCTTCTTCGGCGTCCGGCCGGTCTTCTCGGCGACCGCGGCGGCAGCGGCGTCGGGCGGCGTCGCGCCCGCGGCGACCGGGGTCGGCGCGGGCAGCGGGCCGAAGTGCTCGCGGACGTAAAACTTCGAGCCGAGCAGCCCCTGCTCCTCGCCGCTCCACAGCGCGATGCGGACGGTGCGGCGCGGTTGAAGATTGAGCGCCTTCAGAATCCGCACGGCCTCCATCATGACGGCGACGCCCGCGCCGTTGTCGGTCGCGCCCGTCGCCGTGTGCCACGAGTCGAGGTGCGCGCCGAGCATGACGACCTCGTCCTTCAAGTCAGTGCCCGGTATCTCGGCGATGGTGTTGTAGCTCATCGGGTCTGAGTCGTCGAACTCGACCTGCAAGTTGACGGAAAGCCGTACCTTCTCGCCCTGGCGGAGCATGCGCGCGAGGCGGTTGTAGTGGTCGTTCGAGAGCGCGATCTGCGGGATGATTTTCGGCGCGTCCTTCTCCCAGGGCTGCTTGCGCTTGTCGAAGGGCGTGTCTGAAGGCTGCGGCACGGAGGCCGACTGGACGAACTGCAACATGCCGCCGTCGCCCGCGGGGCTTGAGCCGACGAGCAGCGCGACGCCCTCTTCGGAGAAGAACTGCGCCTTGCGGTCGTTGAAGCGGAAGGCCGCGATCTGCTCGGGCGACGGCTGCCGGCGCGGGGGGCGCGGCAGGAGCGCGGGGTCGGGCGCGTCCGAAAGTTCGAGCAACTGCTTCTCGCTGAGGCGCGTCGCCCTCGGCTCGAAGAGCGGCTTGAGCTGGCGCTCGGTGCCGGCCAGCACGATCTTGCCGCGGAGCTGCCCCTTGTACTTCTGCAACTCCTCCTCGTTCTTCGCGTCCACGACGACGAGGTCGGCCGTGAGCGGGGCGTCGAGCCCCGGCGACCACGCGCGCGGGTAGGCGAGCAGGGGGAACGCCTGCGGCTCGACGACCTCGGCCGAGAAGCGCTTGAGCGTCCAGCCGCGCCCGAACGGCCCCCACGGTTCGAGGTGCGCGTTCTGCAAGCCCCACTGCGTCAGGCGGTCGCGCGTCCAACCGTTGGCGCGCTTGAGCGCGGGCGAGCCGGTGAGGCGCGGCCCGATGACGTCGGTCAGGTATTCGAGCGTCTGCATCAACTGGGAGCGGTTGAGCCCCTCGTCCTTGATGCGCTCGATCACGTCGTCGGGCGTCGGCGCGGGCTGCGGTTGGGTCTGCGCGCGCAGCGCGGTCGCGTGCGGCGAGAGCAGCGCGAATAAGAGCAGTGCGGCGGCTGCCTTGCGTCTCTTCATGTGGGCAAAATTCTCCTCAAAGTTGTACTTCCGTCCGACGTGTTGTCTAAGGCTCGTCCGCGGGAGGGTGAGTATACCGCAGGGGGCGGCGGAAAGTTTCAAAAGGGATTGATTCATTGGGTCATCGGCTCATCGATTCATCGGAGGACTGCCCGGCCTTCTTCGATGAATCGATGAGCCGATGACCCAATCATTAAATCCTTCAGGGGTCAGCGGCGGAGTGAAGTGGACTCGCGCCCCGGCGTCCCCGGCGCGGGCTTGCGCGGCAGGCGCTCGTCGAGCATGGCGGTCTGGTAGACGAAGGCGGCCATGATGACGGCGGCCTGCTTCACGTCGTCGGGCTGGATGCGCTCGTAGGTGTCCTGCGTCGAGTGGTGCGTGCGCGCGTTGTACTCGATGGTGTCCTGGATGAACTGGAAGCCGGGCAGGCCGATGGTGTCGAAGGGGACGTGGTCGGTGCTGCCGGTGTTGGCGAGCGTCAGGGTCTGCGCGCCGAGGTCGGCGAAGGGCGCGAGCCACTGGCGGAAGTACGGGCGCACCAGCTCGTTGCCCTGCATGTAGACGCCGCGGATGCGCCCCGTCCCGTTGTCGAGGTTGAAGTAGGCCGAGAGCTTCTCGTACTCGGGCTTCGTCGTGAGCCGCGCGAGCGGCGTGGGCGTCGGCCGCGGCGCGGGCTGGCCTTCGGCCGCGCCGGGCGGGGCCGGCGGGGGCGTCTCAAGCTTCCCGAAGTGCTGCTCGACGTACGCGCGCGAGCCGAGCAGGCCCTCCTCTTCCCCGCTCCACAGGGCGATGCGGATCGTGCGGCGCGGTTGAAGATTGAGCGCCTTCAGAATCCTCACCGCCTCCATCGCGACGGCGACGCCCGCGCCGTTGTCGGTCGCGCCCGTCCCGCCGTGCCACGAATCCATGTGGCCGCCGAGCATGACGACCTCGTCCTTCACGTCGGTGCCGGGAATCTCCGCGACGGTGTTGTAGGCCGTCGGGTCTTCGTCCAAAAACTGCGCGTCGAGGTTGACGGAGAGGCGGACGTGCTCGCCGGCTTCGAGCATGCGCGCGAGGCGGTTGTAGTGCTCGATGGAGAGCACGACCTGCGGCGCGAACTTCGGCGCCGTCTTCTCCCACGCGCGAACCTGCGGCGGCGCGCCCGGGGCGCGGTCGAGCACGGCGTTCTGCGCCTGCTGATCCGCGGGGAGCGGCTGCGGCACCGTCGCCTGCTGGACGAAGATGTTGCCGCCGTCGCCGCGGCTCGGGTCGATGACGAGCGCGGCGCCCTCCTGCTGGAAGAAGTTCCACTTCTGCGAGGCGAAGCGCAGGGCCGCGCGCATCTCGGACGGCGGCCCGCCGCGCGGGCGCGCGGGCTGCGTGGAGGGGTCGGGCGAGTTGGCGAGGTCGAGCAACTGCTTCTCGGTCTGGCGCGTGCCCTCCGGGTCGAAGTGCGCCGCCGGGTCGCGCACCGCGCCGTTGAGGACGATCTTGCCGCGGAGCTGCCCCTTGAACTTCTGCAAGCCCTGCTCGTCCTTCGCGTCAATGTAGACGACCTCAGCCGTGAGCGGCCCCGCGGTCGCGGGCGACCAAGCCTTCGGGTAGGCGTTGAGCGGGAACGCCTGCGGCTCGACCACGCCGGCCTCGAAGCGCTTCAAGACCCACCCGCGGCCGAACGCGCCCCACGGTTCGAGCTTCGCGTTGACGAGCCCCCACGAAGTGAGCCGGTCGCGCGTCCACTCGTTGGCGCGGCGCATGTTGGGCGAGCCCGTCAGGCGCGGCCCGATGACGTTCGTCAGGTAGTTGAGTGTCTGCATCACCTGCGAGCGGTTCAGGCCCTCGTCGCGTATGCGCTGGACGGGGTCGTTCGGGTCGGGCGTCGGGGCCGGGGTCGGCGTCTGCGCCCGCGCGGGAAGGTTCGAGCAGAGCAGCAGCGCGCACAAGAGCGCAGCCGCGTTCCGGCGTCTCGTATTCATCTTGACGTGGTCTCCTGCGAAAGTCTGGATGTGCGGTCTCTTACCAAAGAGAGGCGCCCGCCCGGACGAAGGTTACAGTGTGGATTAAATTTAAATTGCTGGACGGGAAAACACAAACGGAGGGCGCGACCTTAACCGTCGCGCCCTCCGTTACGTTGTTATCGACCGACCTTAGCTCGCGGCGCGGCCTTCGCTGCCCGCGCGGCTCGCGGTGGGCGCGGGCGCCGACGCGGCGGGCACCTCCTCCTTGTGCCCGCACTCCTCGCGGACGCAGGTGCGCGTCGTGCCCTTCTTGGTCGTCTTCTCAAGCATGAAGGGCGCGTTGCACTGGGGACACGCTTCGGCGACGGGCTTGTCCCAGTAGACCGTGTCGCACTTCGGGTACTCGGAGCAGCCGTAGAAGTATTTCCCGCGCTTCGACTTCTTGACGACGATCTCGCCCTTGCAGCCCGGGCGCGGGCAGGCGACGCCCGTCGTCTCGCGCTTGATGTACTTGCACGTCGGGTAGTTCGCGCACGAGATGAACTCGCCGTAAGGGCCGTGCCTTCTCACTAACTGCGCGCCGTCCACGGGGCACGTCTCGCCTTCAATCGGCGCGGGCGCGGGCGCGACCGCGCCGGTCTTCTTCGAGACGCGGCGGATGTTGCGGCACTCGGGGTAGCCCGTGCAGCCGAGGAACGGGCCGAAGCGCCCGCGCTTCATCGCCATCGGCTTGCCGCACAGCTCACACGTCTCTTCGACCGCTGGCTCGGCGTTGCCGTCGGCACCATCGCCCGCGGCGTTGGCCGACGTGCCGTCCGCGGCCGCCGCCTGCGGCTTCGAGACCTCGCGCGTGGTGCGGCACTCGGGGTAGTTCGAGCAGGCGAGGAACTGTCCGAAGCGGCCGAGCTTGATGACCATCGGCGAGCCGCAGTTCTCGCACACTTCGTCGGTCGGGATGGCCTGCTGCTTGCGCCCCTTGACGTAAGTCTCGAACGCCTTCAGGTCGCGCGCGAACTTCTCGTAGAACTCCGAGAGCGCGTCCGTCCAGGCGAGCTTGCCCTCCTCGATCTCGTCAAGCTCCTCCTCCATCCGCGCCGTGTAGGTCTCGTTGAAGAGGTCGTCGAAACCTCCTTCAACAAGCAAATCGTTGACGGTCATGCCGAGCGCCGTCGGGTGGAAGCGCCCCTCGACGCGCTCGACGTACTCTCGATCCTGAATCGTCGTCATGATGGCCGCGTAGGTCGAAGGCCGGCCGATGCCCTTCTCTTCGAGCGCCTTGACGAGCGTCGCCTCGGTGTAGCGCGGCGGCGGCTCGGTGAAGTGCTGCTCGGGCGTGACGCCGTTCAACTTAAGCTTCTCGCCCGCCGCGACCAGGGGCAGCTTGCGCGCGGCCTCCTCGTCCTCCTCGGCCTTCTCGTCCCGGCCCTCTTCGTAGACCTTCAGGAAGCCGTCGAACTTCAGGACGGAGCCGGTGGCGCGGAAGAGGAAGCGGCCGGCCTCGATGTCGATGGTCGTCTGGTCGAAGACCGCGGGGTTCATCTGCGAGGCGACGAAGCGCTGCCAGATGAGGCGGTAGAGCTTCAGCTCGTCGCGGTCGAGGAAGCGCGCGACCGACTCGGGCGTGCGCGAAACGTCAGTCGGCCGGATGGCCTCGTGCGCGTCCTGCGCGTCCTTCTTCGAGCGGTAATGCACCGCCTTCTCCGGCAGGTAGGCCGGGCCGTACTGCGTCGAGATGAAGTCGCGCGCCTCGGCCAGCGCCGCGTCCGAGACGCGCGTCGAGTCGGTGCGCATGTAAGTAATCAAGCCGACCGCGCCGTCGGCGCCGACCTCGACGCCCTCGTAGAGCTTCTGCGCGACCATCATCGTCTTCTTGACGGGGAACGAGAGCTTACGCGAAGCCTCCTGCTGAAGCTTCGACGTGATGAAGGCCGGGACGGGGTTGCGCCGCCGCTCCTTCGTCGTGACCTCCGAGACGACGAACTGCTGGCGCTCGGCCTCTTCGACAATCTCGCGGGCCGTCTTCTCGTCGCCGATGAGAATCTCGCTCTTCTTCACCTCCTGGTCGAAGCCGGAGGTCTTGACCGTCTGCTCGCCGACCTTCCACAGGCGCGCGTCGAAGGCGGGCGGCGAGATGGCCGAGAGGTTCGCGCCGATTGTCCAGTACTCGGTCTTGACGAACTTCTCGATCTCCCTCTCGCGCTCGACGACCATGCGGAGCGCGACCGACTGGACGCGTCCGGCCGAGAGCCTGCCGCCGATGGTGCGACACAGCAGCGGCGAGACCTTGTAACCGACTAAGCGGTCGAGCACGCGGCGCGCCTGCTGCGCGGCGACGAGGTTCTGGTCGATCTGCTTCGGCTCCTTGAAAGCCTCCTGCACGGCGCGCTTGGTGATCTCGTTGAACATCACGCGGAAGTGCGGCTTCTTCGGGCGCTTGGGCACGATCTCTTCCGCGAGGTGCTGGCAGATGGCCTCGCCCTCGCGGTCGGGGTCGGCGGCGAGGTAGATGGCCTCGGCCTCCTTCGCCGCGCTCTTCAACTCGGAGACGACCTTGCGGTTGTTGCGCTTCTTCGTGTCGGGGATGACCTCGTAGGTCGGCTCGAAATCGTTGTTAACGTCAACGCCGAGCCCCTTCGAAGGCAGGTCTTTGATGTGGCCGATGGAGGCCATCACGCGGTAGTCCGGGCCCAAGTATTTTCCGATCGTCTTCGCCTTGGCGGGCGATTCGACCACTACTAAATTCTTCGTCATCAATTCTTCCTTTATTAAAAGTCGCGCCCTTCAAAAGGAGCAGAAGGCCGGGCGCGAGCGACTGTTAACCTTTTTCTACTAATCTCAAGTTTTCACCGAAAATGCAAACCCGGCCCCCGCTTAGATGCGCGAAGGGCCGGGCCGGCTCGCCCGCGGGCGGGCCTTTTTGCTCTGTCAAACCAACAGTTTAGGTGGGCTGAAAGCCCCCGTCCGCCGCGCTACCAGGCGACGCCGTAGTCCTCGCCGTGGTTGCTCGAACCGCCCCACAGCGTGCCGTGCGCGCGGTCGAGGAGGATGGCGTTGATGGGGCCGGAGGTGCGCTCCTCAAACGTCTCCTCGTAGCCCATGCGGCGCAGCTCCGTGCGCACCCAGGGCGGCATCGCGTCGGCGAGCAGGATGCGGCCGGGCCGCGTCTCGTGCGCGCCGAAGGAGCTGCGCATCTGGAAGCTGTTGACGTTGGGCGCCTCGGTCGCCTCCTGCACCGTCATGCCGAACTCGACGATGTCGAGGAAGAACTGCAAGAGGTTCTGATCCTGGCTGTCGCCGCCCTGCACGGCGAAGGCGAGGTAGGGCTTGCCCTCCTTCAACGCCAGCGTCGGCGTGAGCGTGACGCGCGGGTGCTTGCCCGGCTCGATGACGTTGAAGGGGCCTTCCGCCGGGTCGGTCACGAAGCTCTGCGCGCGCTGGCTCAGGCCGACGCCCGTGTGCCCGGCGATGACCGCGGGCACCCAGCCGCCGCTCGGCGTCACCGAGACGACCCAGCCCTCGGCGTCCGCCGCCTCGACCGAGGTCGTGCCCGCGTAGAAGGAGCGGTTGAAATCCTCGTCGGAAGGCTGAGCCGACGGAGTGAACTCCGAAGGCGGCGCCGAGGGTTGCGTCAGCGCCGACGTAGTGACGGTGTCCTGGTTGGGCCGGGGCGCCGTCGAGGGGTTGGGAGGGTTCGGGCTCCACTTGTCGAGCAGGTCTTTGAAAGGGTTCGCCTGCGAGCCCTGGAACGGGTAGGGGTCGCCGGGCTTGACGTTGGGGTCGTTGCGCTGCTGGTTCAACTTCGCGGCGCGCTGCTTCGCGTACTCCTTCGAGAGCAGCCCCTTGAGGGGCTCCTCGGGCGGAAAGTACGGGTCGCCGTAGTAGAAATCGCGGTCGGCGAAGGCCATGCTCATCGCCTGGTAGACGGTGTTGACGTAGCGCGAGCTGTTGAAGCCCATCGCCTTCAGGTCGAAGTTCTCAAGGATGTTCAAAGCCTGAAGCATCGCCGGCCCCTGCGTCCACTGCGACAGCTTGTAAACTTCGATCCCTTTGTAGCTGGTTTTGACCGGCTCCTCGATGTGAACCTTCCAGTTGGCGAGGTCTTGCGTGGTGATGAGCCCGCCATCCTCCTGCGTGCCGCGCGCGATCTCCTGTGCGATGTCGCCCTTATAAAAACGGTCGTAGGCGGCGTAGATGGCGGCCCTCCTGTCCTTGCCCGCGGCCAGGGCCTGCTGCTCGGCCTCGACCAGCTTGCGCAGGGTCGCGGCGAGGTCGGGCTGTTTGAAGACTTCGCCCGGCTCGGGCGCCTCGCGCCTTTGGCCCGCGTGCGGCAGCATGACCGCGGGCGAGTAGCGCCATTTCTTGATCTCGCCCTTGTTGCGCTCGATGGTGTTGGCGAGCTGCGCCTCGATGGGGAAGCCGTCGGCGAGCTGGATGGCGGGGTCGAGCACGTCCTTCAGACTGAGCTTGCCGTACTCGGCGAGCATCGTAAGGATTCCGCCCGGCGTGCCCGGCGTGACGGCCGCGAGCGGGCCGTACTCGGGCGGGTACTGCATCTTCTTCGACCGGTAGAACTCGGCGGTCGCGCCGGTCGGGGCGACGCCGAGCGCGTTGACGCCGATGACCTTGCCCGTGTGCGGGTCGTAGATGAGCGCCTGCGTCTCGCCGCCCCAACTAAGCGTGTCCCACAGCGTCGCCGTGGCGGCGATCATCGCGCACGCGGCGTCCACGGCGTTGCCGCCCTTCTGAAAGACCATCGCGCCGGCCGTCGCGCCCAAGGGCTTACCCGTAATCGCCATCCAGTGCCGACCGTGCAACGGCGGCTTCTGCGTCCGCTGCGCCGGGGTTTGAACCGGCAGCGCCAGCGTCAACGCCGACAGAGCAATCGTGAACAGTCGCTTCCTCAGACCCATCACTCCCTCCGTTTTGAGCCCTTGTGATTCGAGAACGCTTCTTCCGCGGTTGCTGCTATTATGGCGCGGCCCGTGAAAATTAGAAACCGGCGGCAAGGAGTCGTGACATGAGGAAGTTTGTCCTCGGCCTGTGCCTTCTGTTACTACTGACGCCCGGCGCGGCACCCGCGCAGGAGCGCCCCGTCCTCTCGGACGAGACGCGCGCGTTCGTGAGCGTTGACGCCGCGGCGGTCGCGCTCACACACGTCCGCGTGATAGACGGCACGGGCGCGCCCGCGCTCGCGGATCAGACGGTCGTCATCTCGGCCGGCCGTGTTCAGTCGGTCGGCCCTTCCCCCGCGGCGAAGATTCCCGAGGGCGCGAAGGTCTTGGACATGACGGGGCGGAGCGTCATCCCCGGGCTCGTGCTGATGCACGAACACCTCTTCTACCCGACGGGGCGGCTCGCGCTCTTCAACGAGATGGGCTGGAGCTTCCCGCGCCTCTACCTCGGCGCGGGCGTGACCTCGATGCGCACGGCCGGGAGCGTCGAGCCCTACACCGACCTCAACCTCAAGAAGATGATCGACGCCGGGCGCATCCCCGGCCCGAAGGTTCACGTCACCGGCCCCTACCTCGACGGCAAAGGCGCCTTCGCCACACAGTTCCACGTCCTCACCGGCCCCGACGACGCGCGCCGCATGGTCAACCAGTGGGCCGACGAAGGCGTCACGTCTTTTAAAGCCTACATGTACATCGACCGCGCCGAGCTGGGCGCGGCAATTCAAGAGGCGCACAAGCGCGGCATCAAGGTCACGGGGCACCTCTGCGCCGTCGGCTTCCGCGAGGCCGCCGCGCTCGGCATCGACAACCTCGAACACGGCATCGTCGTGGACACGGAGTTCGTGCCCGGCAAGAAGCCCGACGTCTGCCCGCCGCAGAACGACACCGTCAACAACCTGACGAAGCTCGACATCGACTCGGCGCCGGTGCGCGAGATGATCCAAGACCTCGTCGCGCGCAAGGTCGCCGTCACCTCGACGCTCGCCGTCTTCGAGGCGCTCCTCCCAGACCGCCCGCCGCTCCAACAGCGTGTGCTCGACGCGCTCACGCCGGACGCGCGCGCCGCCTACCTCGTCTCGCGCACGCGCGCGGCCGAGCGCAAGGACTCGCCCTGGGCCGTCGCCTTAAAGAAGGAGATGCAGTTCGAGCTGGCGTTCGTGCGCGCGGGCGGCCGCCTGATGGCGGGCACAGACCCGACGGGCAACGGCGGCGCGCTCGCCGGCTTCGGCAGCCAGCGCGCAATCATTCTGCTCGTCGAGGCCGGCTTCACACCTCTGGAGGCCATCCGCATCAGCACGCTCAACGCGGCCGAGTACCTCGGCGAGGCAGACTCCATCGGCTCCGTCGCGCCGGGCAAGCTCGCCGACCTCGTCGTCCTGCGCGGCGACCCTTCCGTGAACATCAGCGACATCGAGAAGGTCGAGGTCGTCTTCAAGGACGGCGTCGGCTACGACCCGGCGAAGCTCATCGAATCCGTCCGCGGCTCGGTCGGCTGGCGCTAGTCTCTTGGTTGATAAGTCCGCTTAGGATAAGCTGAATCCGTTGGAGGTGTTGAGATGTCGAACACGATTCGCGCCGTGGTGCGCGGGGGAAGAATAGAGCTGCTTGAGAAGGTCGAAATCCCGGAAGGCACGGAAGTCCTCGTCACGCCGCTCGACGAAGCGGAGTTCTGGCTGAAGGCGAGCGAAAGCTCCGCCGCCTCGGTCTGGGATAACTCAGAGGATGACGTTTATGCCGACCTACTCGAAAAATGAGGTCGTCCTCGTGCGCTACCCATTCTCAAACCTGGCTGGCTCCAAAGTCAGACCCGCCGTCGTCGTCAGCGCACCTCACTCCTCGCAGGATGTCTTCGTCGTGCCCATGACGAGCAGGATTTCGTCGCTCCTGAAAGGCGAGTTCGCCCTGGCCGACTGGAGCAGGGCCGGGTTGAACGTGCCCTCTGCGGTGAAGCGAGGTCTCTACGCCGTTCACCAAACGCTCGTCGTCAAATCGGTAGGGCGGCTGTCTGCCGCCGAGGCCGGCTCCCTTGAAAGTTCCCTGCGCGGCTGGCTGGGGCTTCCCTGAGCCGAGCCGCGCCACACCGAAGGTCTTCCAAAGCATAGCTAGAGTTCTCGTCCTAACTGTCAACCGGCGGCACGGCCGTATTGGACGGGCCACGGCGCCTCTGCGCCCAGACGTTTCGCGGCGTGGAGCGGCCAGTAGGGGTCGCGCAGCTCGGCGCGCGCGAGGAAGACTACGTCGGCCCTGCCCGAAGCGATGATCTCCTCGGCCTGCTCCGGCTCGTTGATGAGGCCGACCGCGCCGGTGGCGACGAACGCCTCCCTGCGTATCCGCTTGGCGAAAGGCACCTGATAGTTCGGCGCGACGGGGATGCGCGCGCCGGGGACGAGGCCGCCCGTCGAACAGTCGATCAAGTCCACCCCGCGCTCTTTCAACCAGCGCGAGAATTGCACGGACTGCTCCACGTCCCACCCGCCTTCAACCCAATCGGTCGCCGAGATGCGCGCGAAGAGCGGCAGCCCTTCGGGCCACGCGGCGCGCACGGCCCCCGCGACCTGTAAGGGAAAGCGCGCGCGGTTCTCAAGGCTCCCGCCGAACTCGTCCTCCCGCCGGTTCGAGAGCGGCGAGAGGAACTCGTGGAGGAGGTAGCCGTGCGCCATGTGCAGCTCGACGACCTCGAAGCCGGCGTCGAGCGCGCGGCGCGCGGCGTCTGCGAACTGTTGTGTGACCGCCTCGATGTCGTCCCGCGTCATCTCCCTCGGCGCGGGCCAGTCGCCGAAGGGGACGGCGCTCGGGGCAAGCGTCTGCCAGCCGCCCTGCTCTTCACTTAAAGGTTTTCCGCCGCGCCAGGGCACGTCGGTCGAAGCCTTCCGCCCGGCGTGCGCGAGTTGAATCGCGGCGCGCGCGCCCTGCGATTTGATGAAGGAGGCGAGAGGCTTGAACGCCTGCGTGTGCTCCTCCGACCAGAGCCCCGTGTCGCCGGGCGAGATGCGCCCCTCGGGCGAGACGCCGGTCGCCTCGACGCAGACCAGGCCCGCGCCGCCGACCGCGCGGCTCCCGAGGTGAACCATGTGCCAGTCGTTCGGCAACCCGTCGCGGCTCGAATACTGGCACATCGGCGAGACGAAGACGCGGTTGCGGAACTCAAGCTCACGAAGGCTGTAGGCGGAGAAAAGGCTGCTCATCACTCGACCCCTTGTTTGTTTGAAAGTTGTGGCGCCATTCTACCGCGCCCGTCTGCGCTCAACGAAACAGACCGAACCAGCCGTAGGCGCCCAACACCTCGCCCGCGAGGAAGGAGAGGAGGTTGGCCGCGACGATGGTCAAGAGGTCGCGCCGCGTCACGCCTTCGCCCCCCTGCCCGCCGAAGGCGAGGTAGAAGAGCGCGCACTCGGCCGCGGGCGCGAAGGTCTCCGCGACCGCGAGGTAGGCGGCGCGCGAAGAGCCCTCGAAGAGCGGCGGGAGGACGAGCACGACGACCGGGTACGTGCAGGCCGTCAGCCACAGCCCCGCGAAGAGCCTGCGCTTCAGCTCGTGATGTTTCGAGAGGAAGAGGACGAGGACGGGCGCCTCGACGGCCACCGTGAAGAGGTAGCCGACCAGCAGGAAGCGCCAGAGGTCTTCGGGGCTCACGTCAGTTTTCAGTTTTCAGTTTTCAGTTGACAGCCTTGTCTTGCTGAAAACTGAAAACTGTCTCTTCACAGCGTCCGCAGGAGGAAGGGCACCTCGGCCAGCACGTGCGCCATCGCGAACGTAAAGTAGAGGTCGCGCGTCGTCTCGTAGTCGGCCGCGAAGCAGAGCCACAGCAGCAGGACGAGAAGGCCGCCCGCCGCGAGCAGCGCCCGAATCGTCCGCGGCCACCCGCGCCTGTGTCTGACGAGCGGCACCGTCGCCGCGCGCCACGGCGCGAGCCCGACGCCCGCGGCCAGCGGCACGCCGACGAGCCAGACGCCGTAGTGAAGCGTCTCAAGGAAGACGTGCGTCGAGACGAGCAGGTGCGTCGAGACGTTGGGCACGATGCCCGCGCCCGCGTGCCGCACGATGCGCAGCGCGACCCCTCCGTCCTCCGCGAGCGGCGCCGAGCCCGCGAGCCTCCACCAGAGTAAGGCCAGTGCCAAGGGCAGCAACGCGAGGCACACGCGGTAAGCCTTACTCCAACCGCGGCGCGTGAGCCGCAACTGCCGGTCTAGAAACCAGAGCGCGACGAGCGGGTGCCCGTAGACGAGCGCGAGCGCGAACCCGTACGGCGCGAGCCAACTCAGACCGACGAGCGCGCAGCCCGCCGGCAAAGCCCACACCCAACCGCCGCCGCGCGCCATCGTCCGCCCGCGCACCGCCACAAGCCCCACGACCCACGCCACCGCCGCGCTGTTCCAGAGGGCGGTCGCCGCGTACCAGCCCCCCTCGCCCCACACGCCCGCGCCGGCCCCGAGCGCGAGCGCGGCGTAGGCGCCGGTCAACCCCACCACGCCCGCGGCCGCCAGCGCGAAGAAGCCGCGCGAGCGACCCAGGCGCACGGGCAAACGCGTGATGAAGAAGCGCAGCTCCGCCCAGTTGTGCGGCCCCGCGAAGGCGAAGACGGTCGCGACCGAAAGCCACAGCGGCGCGCAGCCCGCCAGCGCCGCCGCGGCGACGAGCACGCAAGCGCACGCCAACCCGAACGCCGCGGGCGACGCGCCCGAAACAGACGCCCCGCCCCGCGCGAAGCCCGCGCCCCACCCCGCGCCGATGTCGGCGGCGCTTTGCAACTATTCCTCCTCGTCGCCCTTGCCCGTCCGCGCCTTCACGGCCGGGACGAGCAGCTTGATCTCATACCCCTCATCGACGACCTCGACGCGGATCGAGCCGGCGAGCGGCGCGCCCGTCACCGCCCTGACGAGCGTGCCCGGGTCTTGCGGGCGCAGCCCGAGCGGCGGCCCGGCGTTGGCGTAAGCGGCGACGGCGGCCGCGCCGGCCGCGCACGCGCAGACGATCAGCGCGGCCGTCGCACGCCCGAGCGCGACGCGGCGGCGCGAACGCACGAGCAGCAGCCCCGTCAGCACGACCGCGAGCGAGATGAAGATGCCGCCGACGACCGTGCCCGCGGACTTGAGCGAAGCCGGCCGCGCGCCGCCGTCGATGCCGGCCGCGAGGTTCAACTCCTGGAGCCGCGAGCGCGGGATTTGCAGACGCGCCTCGCGCAGGCCCTCGACGCGCTCGATGCTCATGCGCGCGACGGGCAGGTCTCTTCTCACTTCGTTGGGGTCGGCGGCCGGCTTCTTCGGCAGCGCGATGTCCGCGAACGCGGGGGACGCGGCGGCCAAAAGCAGTGCGAGCGCCGCAAGCTGTTTGAACAGTCTCATGGGGCAGGCTCCTTTTCTCAAACGGAGGACTTCTTCGGGTCGAACTCTGAACGAGGTGCGTCTGGGAGCAGTAGGCAGATGGCAGTAGGCAGTTGGTTGAAGGTAATGCGTCTTGACCGTTATTTCGCAACTGCTTTAACTGCCTACTGCCATCTGCCTACTGCCTACTGCTCTTCACCTTCGGTGATGGAGTTGCCGGGCGAGGGCTGGCGCAGGCGGCGCAGGCGCGAGGTGATCTGGCTGCTGAGTCTCTCGTCGCCCGTCCGTGCGGGCGGCGCGTCGGAGTCGAAGATGGCTTCGAACCAGGACTTCTCCTCCGGCTGCGCGGGCGCGGCCAGCTCTTCGGCCGGCGCGGCCGGCTCTTCGACGGGCTCGGGTCGGACGAACGGCTCGGGTTCGGGCTCCGCCGCCTTCGCCTCTTCGGCGCGGGCGCGTTCGAGCACTTCGCGCAGCTCCGCTTCGTAGAAATTCCGCAAGCCTTCGAGTTCGTCCGCGAGGTTGAGCGCCGTCAGCACCGCGACCTTCGCCACGTCGTGGACGGCGAGGCCGTGGGCGACGGCGCGCATGCGCTCGTCCACGAGGCGGGCGACGCGCTGGACGTGCTCGCCGTCGCCGCTCGCCGCACGCAGGCTGTAGGTCTGGTTGAAGATGTTGACCCTGACCGACCCGGCGTCTGTGTTCAAAATCCCTTGCGCTCCTTCCCGCGAACGTGCGCCCGCGAAAGACCTGAATGTTGCCGCGGCGTCGCCGCATTATAAAGCAAGCGGCCGCGAAGCGCGCGCGCTTCGGGAGAATTTGCCGGAACTTTTCACAACCTCCTGACGAAGCAGCGGCCGGGGAGTTGACGAATCAGTTCGCGCATCTCGAGCGCGAGGAGCAGCCCCGAAAGCTCCTGGACGGGCAGCCCGCTCTGCTCGGCGAGCGCGTCGATGTGCGCGGGCGCGTCCACGGGGATGAGTTTGAGAACCGCGCTCTCCTGCTCCGACAGTCCGGCGGGCTCGCGCGGGTGCGCGTGCGAGGGCTCGCCCTTCCCCTTCGCCTCGGGCGGGAGGATGGCGGCGGCGATGTCGGGCGGGAACTCCGCGACCACGTCCTGCCACTGCTGAATCAATTTCGCGCCCGCGCCCTTGATGAGGTAGTTCGTGCCGAAGGAGTTGCGCGAGGTGATGTTGCCCGGGACGGCGAAGACCTCGCGCCCCTGTTCCAGCGCGAGGCGCGCGGTGATGAGCGAGCCGGAGAGTTCGGAGGCTTCGACGACGATGACCCCGTAGCTCAACCCGCTGATGATGCGGTTGCGGTATGGAAAGTTCTCGGCGACGGGCGGGGTGCCGAGCGGGAACTGCGTGACGAGCGCGCCGCCCTTCGTAAGAATCTCTTCGGCGAGCCGCCGGTGGTCGCGCGGGTAGACCTCGTCAATCCCCGTCCCGAGCACGGCCGCCGTGCGCCCGCCCGCTTCGAGCGCGCCGCGGTGCGCCGCCGCGTCCACGCCCCGCGCGAGCCCCGAGACGACGGTCACGCCGCGCGCGGCCAGCTCGCGCGCGAGCTGTGCGGCCACGTTCTGCCCGTAGGTCGAGCAGCGCCGCGACCCCACCACCCCGACGCACGGCGCCTCAAGGCACGCGCGCCACTCGCCCCGCACGTAGAGCGTGACGGGCGGGTCGGGAATCTCCCGCAGCAGCGCCGGGTACGCGCCGTCGTCCAGTGCCAAAACGTCCGCGCCTCCGAGCGCGCGCACGCGCTCAAGCTCCAAAGCAGCCGCCGCCATCCGGTCGCGCAACGCGATGGACTCGACCGCCTCCGGCCTCAGGCGCAGACGCTCCAGCTCCGACCGCAGCGCCCCGAAGACGCCCTCGGCCGACCCGAACCTCTCCAACAGACGCGCGGCCGCACGCGGCCCCACCCCCGGCGTCATGTTCAGCGCGATCCACTCTTTCATGGAATTTTTGATTCGCGATTTTTGATTTTTGATTTGAGCGAATGAGGGAAGCGATTGGGTTCAATCGCAAATCAAAAATCTAAAATCAAAAATCTGAAGTTGGCGGAGGCGTGTGGGAATCGAACCCACCCGCGCCTGCTCTCACAGGCGCGCGGACGGTTTTGAAGACCGCGCCGCTCACCAGAACGGATGCGCCTCCTCGGTGTCTGGCGGGACGCTGCCAACCTAAGCGGCGCATGCCGCGGCTGTCAAGGGCGCTTGACTCGCACGCGGGGCGCGGCCATGATTGTGCGCGTTTAAATCGACCGCACTTAACATTCCAACAACACGGAGTCTGAAAGCTTATGGCAGAGGCTGAAGCTAAGGCCGCGGAGGAGTCCGGGCGAGTCCTCGTCCGTTACGAGGCGGCGGAGGGCGTCGCCGTCTTGACGCTCGAAGACCCGCCGGCGAACACGTACACGTACGAGATGATGCGGCAGCTCGACGCGGCCGTCCTGCGCGCGCGGATGGACGAGGGCGTCCACGTCGTCGTCATCACGGGCGCCGGGGAGAAATTCTTCTGCGCGGGCGCGAACATCTCGATGCTGACGGAGATGACGCCCACCTTCAAATACTACTTCTGCCTCCACGCCAACGAGACGCTGTCGCGCCTTGAGCAGACGCCGAAGCTGGTCGTGGCGGCCGTCAACGGCCACTGCGTCGGCGGCGGGTTGGAGGTGGCGCTCGCCGCCGACATCCGCGTCGCGCGCAAGGGGGCGGGCAAGATGGGCCTGCCCGAGGTGAGCTTGGGCGTGCTGCCGGGCACGGGCGGGACGCAGCGCCTCGCGCGCGTCGTCGGCAAGTCGCGGGCGATTGAGCTGATGGCCGAGGGGCAGCTCTTCGACTTCGAGCGCGGCGCGGAACTCGGCCTCGTCAACCAGATTTTCGAGGCCGACTCGGCCGCGTCTTTCCGCGAACAAGTCCTGGCCTACGCGCGCCGCTTCACCGCGCCGGGGCGCGCCGCGCTCGCCGTCGGCCGCATCAAGCGCAGCGTCCAGTCCGGCGCCGAAGTCCCCTTCGAGTACGGCCTCGCCTTAGAGCGCGAACTCCAACAGCAGCTCTTCCAATCCGAAGACGCCCGCGAGGGCCTGAGCGCCTACGTCGAGAAGCGCAAACCGACTTTCAAAGGAAAGTAGTTTTCAGTTTTCAGTTTTCAGCAAGACCAAGCTGCTGACTGAAAACTAAAAACTGAAAACTGACCATGTACGAAAACATCAAGGTCGAATTCGACGGCGGGGTCGTGACGATCACGCTGAACCGGCCGGAGAAGCTGAACGCGCTGGCGGGGCACATGCGGCGCGATCTGGCCGAGGCTCTGGAGCACGCGGGGAGCGACCCGGAGGTGCGCGTCGTCGTCCTGACGGGGGCGGGGCGTGCCTTCTGCACGGGGGCCGACGTGGCGCGCATGAGCGAGCTGATGGAGCGCGGCGAGGTCGAGGAGTTCCGCCGGCTGCTCGGCGCGGGCCGGCGCGTGCTGACCGCGATGCGGCAGATGTTGAAGCCGGTGGTCGCGGCCGTCAACGGGCCGGCGTACGGCGCGGGCTTCAACCTCGTGCTCGCTTCGGACATCAGGGTCGCGGCCGAGTCGGCGACCTTCAGCCAGTCGTTCGTCAAGGTGGGCTTGCACCCGGACTGGGGCGGCTCGTTCTTCCTGCCGCGGGCGGTGCCTTCGAACGTCGCGTGCGAGATGTTCTTCCTGGGCGACGCGATTGACGCGCGGCGGGCGTTGGAGTTGGGCATGGTCAACCGCGTCGTGCCGGACGCGGAGTTGTTGGCGGAGACGAGAAAGTTGGCCGAGCGTTTGCGCGCCGCGCCGCACGCCTCGGTCGCCGCGGCCAAGCGCGCCGTCTACATGAGCGAGGAGGAGAGTTTGGAGCGGATGCTCCAGTACGAGACGGAGGCGCAGCTCCAGTGCTTCCAGTCGCGCGAGGCGCGCGAGCGCGTGCGCGCCTTCCTCGAACGCCGCTCAAAACCGTGAACCGTAAACCGTGAACCGTGACAGGAAGGGCTTGCCTTCTCTTGTCACGGCTCACGGTTTACGGTTCACGGCCTTTTACGGCAGGTCGGGTTTCGAGAGCGGCGAGCCCTTGTCGTTGACGTACACGTCGAGCACCTGGAAGTGCTGCGGGATCATGGTGGCGAAGGCGTGGTTGGTGACGAGTATCGAGCCGTGGCCGTCGAAGGCGATGTTGGCCGGCGAGTCGTAGGGGGCGAGGTCGCCCGGCGCGGCGTTAGTCAAACGTCCCACCTCGGCGCCGTTCGGCCCGAGGATGATGACGCCCGAGAGCCCCGGCGTGACGTCGGCGACGTAGAGGTTGCCGGACTTGCCGAAGGCGATGCCGTCGGGGATGTCGGTCGGCGCGAACGCCTTGAAGACCGCGAGGTCGGACGGCTGCGGCTGAGCGACGAGCGGCAGCGTGTAGATGTAGCCCGCGCCCGTCTGGTCGAACGTCACGGTCACGAAAGCCTTCGAGCGGTCGGGGCTCAGGCGGATGCCGTTGGTGCCGATGCCGCCGGGGAAGGTGGCGAAGCGCGCGTCCTGAAACCAGATTTGAGGGGTGCCGCCGCCCGCCGGGACGCGCCAGATGGTCGCCTGCAAGGAGTCGGTCACGTAGGCGTTGCCGTCCTCGTCGAACGCGATGTCGTTCGGGAGCGCCGGGGCGTCGAAGAAGGTCGGCGAGCAGGGCGCGTTGTTGCCGTTGCACGCGGGCAGGTCGGGGAAGGGCGTCGAGTACGGCTCCTGCTGGCCCGAGCCCGTGTCGATGCGGTAGACGCCGAGTTGCAGGTTCAGGACGTAGAGCTTGCCGTTGCCGTCGAAGGCGATGCAGGAGTTGGCGTGCTCGAACTGAAGCGCCTCGCCCTGCGTCGTGTAGGTCGCCTCCAAAGCGCCGGTGTCGCGGTTATAGGCGACGACCGTCGAGGGGCCGGTGCCGGCGGTGCCGAAGCGCGCGGGGCCGGAGACGTACACCTTGTTGCCTTTGACGGCGATGCCTTCGGGGAAGCCGGGGTCGGCGGGGAACGTGGCGAGAACCTGCACGTCGCCGTAGGGGCGCGGCTGCTTGGCGGCGGCGGTCAGGGGGAGGAGGGATGCGGCGGCGGCCGCGGCGAGAAAAGCGGCGGAGGCGATCTTCGGCAGCTTCATCTTCTCAAGAAACCTTTCTTTGGCTGGCGGTTTGGCACAGGCGCGGGGGCGGCGCGGACGGCCGACCTGACGCGCGTTCCGGAATGTCCTCTGTACACACAGGCGTAAAAGGCGCGCGAAAAGGATCACGCGGCGAAAATATTTTTTTCGCGGCGCGCGCGGCCTGATTTCCGGCGGCCGAACTGATATAAACTGTGGCCTCGCCTATGAGACTCGCAGACAGGACGGCCTTCATCACGGGCGGCGGGCGCGGCATCGGCCGCGCGGTGGCGCAAGCCTTCGCGCGCGAGGGCGCCCGCGTCTTCGTCGTCGCGCGCACGGCGTCGGAAGTGGAGAGCGTGGCCGGGGAGGTTCGCGCGGAGTGCGGCGAAGGCGCGGCGGCGCACGCCGCCTGCGACGTGTCCGACCCGCGCTCGGTCGAAGAGGCGTTCGCCGCGGCGCGCGCGTTTCTAGGCGCCGGCCCCGACGTCCTCGTCAACAACGCCGGCGTCGCCGACAGCTCGAAGTTCACAGAGACCTCCGACGAGTTCTGGCGCCGCCACCTGGACATCAACCTGACGGGGACTTTCTACTGCATGCGGGCGGCGCTGCCCCCGATGGTCGAGCGCGGCTGGGGGCGCGTCGTCAACGTCGCCTCTGTCGCGGGCAAGACGGGCGCGCCGTACGTCGCGGCCTACACCGCCTCGAAGCACGGCGTGCTCGGCCTGACGCGCTCGGTGGCGTCAGAGTTGGCGCGCACCGGCGTGACGGTCAACGCCGTCTGCCCCGGCTACGTGGACACGGACATGACGGCGCGCGCCGTCGAGAACATCCAGGCCAAGACGGGCCGCAGCGCCGTCGAAGCGCTCGAAGCCATCAAGCGCATGAGCCCGCAGCAGCGCCTCGTCACCCCCGAGGAGGTCGCCGCCCTCGCCCTCCTCCTCGCCTCCCACGAAGGTCGCGGCATCACGGGGCAGGCCATCAACGTTGACGGCGGGACGGTGCTTTACTGATTTTGGATTTGCGATTTTTGATTTACGGAAGCCCCGTCGCCGCCTTCGAATCGCAAATCCAAAATCTAAAATCAAAAATTCCGAATGAAGACCATCAACCCTAAATCGCTCGGCCGGCCGCGCGGGTACTCGAACGGGCAGTTGACGAGGGAGGGGCCGCGCCTGCTCTTCGTCGCGGGGCAGATCGGCTGGGACGAGGAGCAGCGGCTGGTGAGCGACGACTTCGTCGAGCAGTTCGACCGCGCGCTGCGCAACGTACTTGAGGTGGTGCGCGAGGCGGGCGGCGCGCCGACGGGCGTGGCGCGCCTCGTCGTCTACGTGACCGACAAGCGCGAGTACGCCGCGCGCACGGCCGAGATCGGCGAGCGTTGGCGCGCGCAGATGGGGCGCCACTACCCGGCGATGGCGCTCGTCGAAGTCAAAGGTCTCCTCGAAGACGGCGCCAAGGTCGAGATCGAGGCGACGGCCGTGTTGTGAGCGTGCGGCCGGGGAAGACGGGGCTCACATTTTCAAGGAGGTCAAGACTCATGTGGTTGAAGAGGCTCGGACTCGCCGTCGCGTTCGCGGCGGCTTTGCTGTGTCTGGTCGGCCTGACGGGCTACGCGCAGAGGGGCAGGCCGCGGAGGCCGGCGTGGGAGTATAAGGCGGCCACCTTCTCGAACTACTTAACGTTTGAGAAAGAGATTAACGAACTAGGCGCTCAAGGGTGGGAGTTGGTCGCCGTCAGCGACGTGGCCGGAACCACGAACTACTTCTTCAAGCGCCCCAGGTAGGCCGGGCGGGCGGCGTCGGCATTCGCGGCGGCGCGCCCGTAATTTATTTTTGTTGACCGGCGGGCACCGCCGGTTTAGTATCAGTTCGCTCCAAGAGTTCACTGACAGTCAACTCCCTATAACCTCTCACTCAGTTTCCATTAGACTTCGACAAGGAGGTTCTCACAGTGTTAAAGCGTTCGCTCCTGCTGTTTTCCCTGTTAGCCGCCCTGCTGGCGCTAAGCATCACTCACAAGTCTCCGGCCAGAGCCCAGACCACCAACGCGACCCGATCCGTCTACATAGGAGGGGCCGTCTTCTCGCCGGCCAGCACCACGGCCACCGGCAGTTCCACGCTGATTGTGTCCGTCGCCACCGGGGCGGAGGTGCCGGCCGTCGGCATCGACGGCGCCACCCCCATCAGGGCGGTCGTCCAGATTACCGAGAACAACAACGTCAGCGGCATCACTTACACGGTGCTCCCCTCGCAACTCGACACGGTGAACCTGGCGGGCGGCGGCAGAGCCACGCCCGACGAATTCACCTTCACCATCGACTCTAAAAACACGCGCAGCGGAACCATCTCCTACAAGGCGACTCTGGTAAGGCTTGAGAATAGCGGCACGCTCGCCGTGACCGGCACCCCGACCTCGATGGACGCCGCTTTATCGGTTGCGGCCTCGACACCAACCCCGACACCAACCCCCACGCCGACCCCGACGCCGGAGGTCGCCAGCGGATGCACCCCGAGCCCCTTCATCGCGGCGTGGTGCGACGACTATAACTACTTCACCTGCCGCTGCGACGGCACCATCGACAAGTCGCCCGTCCTCGTGGACGTGAAGGGCGACGGCTTCGCCCTCACCGACGCCGCGGGCGGCGTCAACTTCGACCTCGACGGTAACGGGGTCACGGCCGAGCGCGTGGCGTGGACGGCGCCCGGCTCCGACGACGCCTTCCTCTTCCTCGACCGCAACGAGGACGGGAAGGTCAACAACGGCACCGAGCTTTTCGGCGACGTGACCCCGCAGCTCAACGCGCCCTACCCGAACGGCTTCGCGGCGCTCGCCATGTACGACCGGCCCCTCCTCGGCGGCAACGGCGACGGCGTCATCGACGCGCGCGACGCCGTCTACTCCCAACTGCGCCTCTGGCAGGACGTGAACCACAACGGCATCTCCGAGCCGGGCGAGTTGCACACGCTGCCCGAGTTGGGAATCGAGTCCATCTCGCTCGACTACAGGGAGGCCGGGCGGCGCGACCGTTACGGCAACGCGTTCCGCTACCGCGCCAAGGTCAACGGCCCCGGCGGGGGCGGCGCCGGGCGCTGGGCTTACGACGTGTTCCTCAAGGGTGTACACTAACGGCCGCGCCGCGGCCGCGCCACGCGAAACCGCCCGCGGGTCTGTCGAGACCGCGGGCGGTTCTACTTTTCTCCGCGGCGCGCATCGACCATAATGGCGGGCGCCGGGCCGCCGGCCGCGCTTATGCTTCAACCGAAATCATTCCTCTACGAAGTCCGCGAGGGCGTCGCGTGGATCAGGCTGAACCGGCCGGAGCGCCTGAACGCGCTGACGTTCGAGGTCTACCGCGAGCTGACCGACGCGTTCGCCGCGCTCGAACACGAAGCACAGGTGCGCGCCGTCGTCCTGACGGGCGAGGGGCGCGCGTTCTGCTCGGGCGGCGACGTGCGCGACATCATCGGCGCTTTGCAGGGGCGCGACGCCGAGGGGCTGTTGGAGTTCACGCGCCTGACGTGCGAGCTGGTGCGCAACATCCGCCGCCTGCGCAAGCCCGTCATCGCGAGCTTGAACGGCACGACGGCCGGCGCGGGCGCCTGCATCGCGCTCGCCTCCGACCTGCGCGTCGCCTCGACCGAGGCGCGCATCGCGTTCCTCTTCGTGAGGGTCGGCCTGTCGGGCGCCGACATGGGCGCGGCGCACCTTCTGCCGCGACTGGTCGGACTCTCGAAGGCGACCGAGCTGCTCTACACGGGCGACTTCATCACGGCCGGAGAGGCGCTCGCCTGCGGACTCTACAACCGCGTCGTGCCGGCAGAGCAGCTCGAATCCGAAACAAGAGAACTGGCGGAGCGGCTCGCGCGCGGCCCCTCGTTCGCGCTCGCGGTGACGAAGGAGATGCTCAACCGCGAACTGGACGTGTCGCTCGACGCGGCGCTCGAGCTTGAGGCGCAGGCGCAGGCCGTCTGCATGCAGCACCCGGACTACGCGGAAGCCTTCCGCGCCTTCACCGAGAAGCGCGAGCCGCGCTTCGGCGCGACGCGTCCCGACAAAGAATGAACCGCCGGAAGTTCTCAGCGGCAGCGTTGGGCCTCGCGCTCGTCGGGGCGTCCGCGCTCACGCTCTGCTTGTCCCGAGCCGCCTCCGCGCAGGAGGCGCGCCCCGCGCCCGCGCCCGACCCCGCCAAAGTTTTTCAGGAAGCTAAAGAAGTAAGAGCGAGCGGCGCGCCGGCCGCCGAAGCCTTCGAGTTCGAGATGAACGGCTTCGCCTATCACATCAAAATCAACGGCAACGGCCGGCGGACGAAGGGCAGGAAGGTGCGCGGCTTCAACCTGCGCCTCGACGACGGCGAGGTAATCGCGCGCCTCTTTTACCTCGACTTCGAGGGCGACCTCCTCCTCCTCCTCCACACAGACATCGCGGGCGTCGGCCTGGGCTTCGTCACGCGGCTTGAGCAGCCGTCGATGCGCGGCCGCTGGCGTCAGCGCATCCCCGACGGGGACGTGGGCCGCCCGCTGCGCGACGGCCAGCACCTCTACGTGACCGGCTTGGGCTTCGTCGGCAAGCTCGACCTGCGCACGGGCGAGTACGCCTGGCAGCACGACGATCTCGAAGTCGCGCGCGGCGCCGAGTCGAAGCCCCTCCACACCTTCGACGAGCCGGAACTCGACGGCGACGCGGTTCTGTTCCGCGAGCGGCCGGTTTACAATCCGCGCAGGACGCTCGTCGTCAACCGGAAGACCGGCAAGTTCATTCGCGTCGAGTGAGGGACGCCGAACGTGTTGCAGCAAGACGGATTCATCGAGGGGACGCCCTTCTTCACGGACGCGCACGCGCGCCTGACCGCGAGCGTCTCGAACTTCGCCGCGCGCGAGGTCGAGCCCTTCGCGCGCGAAGAGGAGGGGCCGAGCGCGGACGCGAGCTTCCGCTCGCTCCTCTCCCTGCTCGCGCAGGCAGACCTCTTAAGCTACTCCGTGGCGCGCGGCGACGGCGCGCCGCTCGACGCGCGCGCGCTCTGCGTCGTGCGCGAGGCGCTCTCATACCACTCGGCGCTCGCCGACCTCGCCTTCGTCATGCAGGGGCTCGGCACCTACGCCGTCTCGCTCGCCGCGCCCGAGCACGTCCGCGACTTCTGGCTCGAACGGGCGCGCGCGGGCAAGTCAATCGCCGCCTTCGCGCTCACCGAGCCCGAGGCCGGCTCCGACGTCTCGTCCGTCCGGACGGAGGCGCGGCGCGAGGGCGACTCCTACGTCATCACGGGCCGCAAGTGCTTCATCTCGAACGCGGGGCTCGCGGACTTCTACACGGTCTTCGCGCGCACGGGGACGCGAACGGACGGGCGCGCGGAGCTTTCGGCCTTCATCGTCGGCGCGCGCATGCCCGGCTTCCGCGTCGCGGCGCGCACCGAGCTGGTCGCGCCGCACCCCGTCGGCGAGGTCGAGTTCGACGGCGTGCGCGTGCCCGCGGAAGACCGCGTCGGCGCGGAGGGGCAGGGCTTCCGCCTCGCGATGCAGACGATGGACATGTTCCGCGCCAGCGTCGGCGCGGCCGCCTGCGGCATGGCGCGGCGCGCGCTCGACGAGGCGGTCGCCCACGCGAAGGCGCGCCGCCAGTTCGGCGTCACGCTCGCCATGCACCAGTTGATTCAGGAGAAGCTGGCCGTCATGCAGACCGAGCTTGACGCCGCGCGCCTGCTCGTCTACCGCGCCGCGCACCTCAAAGACTCGGGCGCCGCCCCCGCGCTGCTGACGCGCGCCGCCAGCGAGGCGAAGTTCTACGCGACCGAGGCGGCCCAGCGCGTCGTGGACGAGGCCGTCCAGATACACGGCGGCTACGGGCTGGTGCGCGGCCACCCGGTCGAGCGCCTCTACCGCGACGTCCGCGCCCTGCGCATCTACGAAGGCACCACCGAGATTCAAAAACTCATCATCGCGAGGGAGATGCTGAAGGAGTAGTTCAAAGTCACAAGTTCAAGGTTCAAAGTTGGGTCGGCTTAACTTTCAACTTTGAACTTTCAACTTTGGACTTCTGACTTATGCGTATCAACGTCATCGGCGGGGGGCCGGCGGGGCTCTACTTCGCGCTTTTGATGAAGCGGAGCGGGGTGGCGCGCGAGGTCGTGGTGTACGAGCGGAACCCGCCGGGGGCGACGTTCGGGTGGGGCGTGGTCTTCTCGGGGCGGACGTTGAGGAACTTGCGCGAGGCCGACGAGGTGTCGCACCGGCGCATCACGGAGAGCTTCGAGACGTGGGACAACGTCGATGTCGTCCTGCGCGACGCGAAGGTCACCGTCCGCGGGAACGACTTCTCGGGGATTGCACGCCTCAAGCTCCTCAACATCCTGCAAGAGCGCTGCGCGGAGCTGGGCGTTGACCTGCGCTTCGACACGGCCGTCGAGGACGTGAACACGCTCGCCGAAGGCTGCGACCTGCTCGTCGGTGCCGACGGGGTGGGGAGCGTCGTGCGCGAGCGTTACGCGGAAGAGTTCCGGCCCGCGCTCGCAGAGGGGCGCAACAAGTACATCTGGTACGGCACGCGCCGACTCTTCCACGGGCTGACGCTCACCTTCCGCGAGACGGCAGACGGCGTCTTCGCCGCACACTCCTACAAGTTCAGCAAGGAGCTGAGCACCTTCATCGTCGAGTGCGACGAGGAGACCTGGCGGCGCGCGGGGCTCGAAGGGATGTCGGACGCGGAGTCGCGCGAGTACCTCGGGCGCGTCTTCGCGCGCGACCTCGGGGGCGAGGAGCTGCTGTCGAACAACTCGCGCTGGATCAACTTCCTCCTGGTGAAGAACGGGCGCTGGTTCTGCCGGAACGTCGTGCTGCTCGGCGACGCTTTGCACACGGCGCACTTCTCCATCGGGTCGGGGACGAAGCTCGCCATCGAAGACTCCATCGAGCTGTTCCGCCACTTCGCCGCGGGAAAAGACGTGCCCGCCGCGCTCGAAGCGTTCGAGCGCGCGCGTAAGCCCGTCGTCGAGGAGTACCAGCGCGCGGCCGACGAGAGCCGCGTCTGGTTCGAGCGCGCGGGCGAGCACGTCAGGATGGAGCCTTTGCCCTTCGCCTACAGCCTGATGACGCGCAGCACGCGCGTTGACCGCGAGAGCCTGCGGCGCCGCGACCCCTTTTTCGTCGCCGCCTACGAGGAGGCCGCCGCGGGCGCCGCTTGAGAATCGCCGTGAAGAGAATTGCCGGGACGCTTCAGACACTCCGCGCGCTCCTCTGCCTCGCGCTGCTCGCGTGCGGCGGGGGGCCGGCGCGCGCCGCCGCGGGCCAGAAGCCTTACACGCGCGACGAGGTGGCGCCGCGGGGCTCGCTCGCGGAGGTGAGGGGCTTGCGAAGGGTCGCGCTGCTGGTGTCGCGCGCGCTGGTGGTGGACGCGCGCGACCCGGCGCTGATCGCGCTCGAAGACTACCGGCACGCGCTCGAAGGCCAGGCCCCGCGGCAGCACGACGCGGCCGCGCGCCGCGTGGCCGACAAGATTAACAAGTACATCCGGAAGTACAGGACGACGACCGCCGTCGAAGACCTGGCGGACGCCGACCTCGTCCTCGTCTTCAAGGTGACGGGCCAGCGCCGCTCGGCCCTCCCCGACGACCCCTTCGTCTGGGGCAAGCTCTTCGTCATCGCCGTGGGCTCCGACCGCACCCCGCGCGTCGTCTGGGAGTCTGAAGGCGACAACAAGAACCCCGAAGACGCCACGGGAGATTTCATCAAGGCGTTCCGGAACGCGCGCGGGGAGAAGTGATGAGTGATGAGTGATGAGTGATGAATTGAAGACAAGTTGCTTTCCACTCATCATTCATCACTCATCACTTCCCACTTCGGCGGCAGGAGGCGGCGGCGGCCGTCCGTGCTGAGTGAGGCGCCGGGCTCCGTGAGTCCCTCGCGATCCCAGAGCTTGCAGGTGACCTGCTTGTGCGTCTGGTCGAGCGCCTCGCAGTAGTTGGTGTAGGTGCAGCGGCGCACCTCCGCGCCGCGCCCGGCGCGCGCCTTGCGGAACCAGTCGGGGTCGGCGAGCGACTGGCGGGCGGCACCGACGATGTCCGCGTCGCCGCGCCGCAGAATCTCCTCGGCCAGCTCGAAGGTGCCGACGCCGCCCGCGGCGACGACCGGCGTCCGGAAGCCCGCGTCGTTGACCGCGCGCTTCACCTCCCTTGAGAGCGGCAGATTGCGACCGAAAGGCCCCAGCGCGTCGGAGAGCACCGTGGGCATGCACTCGTAGCCGCTCCGGCCGGTGTAGGGGTAGACGGCCTGCCCGACCTTCGGCTGCTTCGCGTCCTCGAACTTCCCGCCCTTCGAGACGGAGAGGAAATCAAAGCCCGCGCGCGCGAACTCCGCCGCGTAGAAGGCCGCGTCTTCGATTCGACTCCCGCCCTCGATCACCTCGTCGCCGAGGAAGCGCACGCCGACCGTGTAGTCGTCGCCCACCTCTGCGCGCACCGCGCGGTAGACTTCGAGCGGCAGGCGCACGCGTCTCTCCGGCGAGCCGCCGTAGCCGTCGGCGCGTGCGTTCCGCCGGCTGAGGAAGGAGGCCATCGTGTAGGCGTGCGCGTAGTGCAGCTCGACGCCGTCGAAGCCCGCCGCGCGCGCGCGCCGCGCCGCGTCGGCGAAGAGGCCGGGCAGCACGCGCGGCAGCTCGCGCACGTGTTCGAGCTGCGTGTCGGTCACGCGCTCGCGGTAGCCGAAGCGGAGCGACTCCAGCTCGCGCCCGTCGAGCACACGTTCGACGACCTCTTCCGGCGCGTCCTTCAGAAACGTTCGCACCTCACCCTCGTCACGTTCAAGCCAGACCTTGTCGTCGAACAGCTCGGCGAGCGCGCGGCGGTGGCGGTCTGAGACGTCGAGGAAGCGCTCGAAGAACTTCGCACGCTCCGGGCGGCGCTTGACGTTGAGGAAGTCGATGAGCTGTATGAAGAGGCGCGTGCGGCCTCCGCTCTCGCGCCGGACGACCTCGACCAGTTCGCAGAGGCCCGGCAGGAAGCGGTCGTGCCCGATGCGGAGCAGAGGCCCGGAGGGCACGTCGCGGATGCCGGTCGCCTCGACGACGAGCGCGCCGGGGCGGCCCGCGGCGAAGCGCCCGTACCATTCGAGGTTCTCGCGCGTGACGAACCCGTCCTCGGTCGCGCGCCAGGGCACCATCGCCGGCACCCACGTCCGCGACTCAAGCTCGACGCGTCCGACGCGCACGGGTCGGAAGAGAAGAGACTGCGCCGCCTCCTCGGCGGTGGGCCAGCGCGCCTCCGGAATGGAATGTCTGACGACGGGCTCGGGGTGCCACATAGGTTTCGAGAAGTCGAGTGTAACAGCAGGCGCCGCCGGCAGTCAGCTTGTGCTTAATTGTTCTTGAAGCTCCTGCCATAAAAGCAGAAACCCTTCCACCCGGCCGGTCGTAAGGGGCAGGCAGGAAAGGCGCGGGGCGTGTGTCGCCCGAAGGATTTTGTACATGAAGTGGGAAGAATTTTTCGGCTGGGTCTTCAGGGGCGGGCTGCGGCGCGGGACGCAGGGCGCGGCGGGCGCGGCGCCGAAGCTGGCGCGCGGCGGCGCCGACTTCCTCGCCGGCCAGGTGGCGCGCACGACCTTCCGCATCTTCAAGAACAACCTGCTGGCGCTCCCCTGGATCAAGGACGGCGAGGAGCTGTCGGCCGCGCTCGACGGCGCGCGCGCAGACCTCCTGCGCTCGCGCAACGCCTACCGCGAGAGCCTCAAGACGCGCCGCGGCGCCGCCCGCGCCGAGGCCGACTGGCGCCGCGCGACGGAAGACTTCCGCCGCCAGGTCGCCGGCCTCAACCGCCGCCTCGCCGCCTACAACCTCAAGGCCCCCTCCAACGCCTTCCGCAAGTCGCCCGTAGACGCCGACCGCGAAATCGGCCGCGTGCTGCGCGACGAATGACCTCTCACTCCTTAGCGAAAGTAGCCATCCGAATTTCCCGCGGCTATACTGAGCCTTCACCCGGCGACAGAAGGAGGAGGGCTTATTTGACGGACGAGCTTCTTGAGTGGCGGCGGGAGTTCCCCATCCTGGAGAGCGCGGTCTATTTGATCTCGCACTCCTTAGGCGCGATGCCGCGGCGGACGTACGAGCGTTTGCAGGAGTACGCCGACGTGTGGGCGACGCGGGGCGTGCGCGCGTGGGCCGAGGGGTGGTGGGAGATGCCGCAGACGGTCGGCGACGAGGTCGGGCGCGTCATCGGCGCCGACCCGGGCACGGTCGTCATGCACCAGAACGTCTCGGTCTGCCAGTCGCTCATCCTCTCCTGCTTCGACACGACCCGCGAGACGCGCCGCAACAAGATCGTCTATTCGGAGCTGGAGTTCCCCTCGGTCATGTACGTCTACGAGGCGCACGCGCGCGACGGGCGCTTCAGAATCGAAAAGATTAAGTCTGACGACGGCGTCACCGCGCCGCTCGCAGCGACGCTCGCGGCCATCGACGAGGAGACGCTGCTCGTCCCCGTCTCGCACGTCCTCTTCAAGAGCGCGTCTTTGCAGGACGCGCGCGCCATCACCGAGCGCGCGCACGAGGTCGGCGCGCTCGTCGTGCTCGACACCTACCAGTCGGCCGGCACCGTGCCTTTCTCGGTGAAGGAGTTGGACGTGGACTTCTGCACGGGCGGCTCGGTCAAGTGGCTCTGCGGCGGCCCCGGCGCGGGCTACCTCTACGTCGCGCCGCGGTTGCAGCAACAGTTAGAGCCGAAGGTCACGGGCTGGATGGCGCACGCCGAGCCCTTCTCTTTCGAGGAGACGATCACCTACGCCGAGGGCGCCGCGCGCTTCCTGCACGGCTCGCCGGCCGTCCCCGCGCTCTACGCCGCGGAGTCGGGCTACAAGATCATCAACGAGATCGGCGTCGCGCGGATTCGCGCGAAGAGCGTCCGGCAGACGCAGAGATTAATCGAGCTGGCCGAGGCGGCGGGACTGCGCGTGACGAGCCCGCACGACCCTGCGCAGCGCGGCGGCACCATCACCGTCGCCGCCGACCACGCGCCCGCCGTCACGCGCGAACTCATCCGCCGCGAGACAATCGTGGACTACCGCCCCGGCGCAGGCATCCGCATCTCGCCCCACTTCTACACGAAGGACGAGGAGCTTGAGCACGTCATCAGGGAGATACGCGCCATCCTCGACACGCGCGCCTACGCCCCGCACGAGGCGGCCGGCGCCGCTTTTTAAAGTGATGAGTGATGAGTGATGAGTGATGAGTTAAGGCGGCTTGCTTTAACTCATCACTCATCACTTTCCTTCACCTCACGATAAGCTTGCCCTTGTACATGTTCATCCCGCAGGTGAACTCGTATTCGCCGGGCTCGCGCGGGAGGCTTTCGAGCGAGACGGGCTGGTTCTCGGGCAGGTGCGCGCGGCGGCCGAAGTCGGGCAGCACGACCTCCTCGCCGCAGAGCGAAGCCTCGCGCCGCGTGAAGTTCAGGCGCAGCGGACGGCCGGCCTCCGCGACGATGGACGCGGGCTGGTAGCCGCCCCTGACCGTCACGTCCACCACCTGCACGCCGCCCGCGACGCCCGCGGCCGCCACCGACTCGCCCTGCCAGAGCCAGAAATACCAGACGATCCAGCCGATGACCCCGAAGCCGAAGAGCGTGACGATGATGTTCGTCGTCGTCATCACTTCACCTCCCCGCCCGGCCGCGGCTCGAAGAACCGCAGGCGGTTCGCGTTCGTCACGACCGTGATCGACGACGCGGCCATCGCCGCCCCCGCGATGATGGGTGAGAGCAAAAGGCCCAGGACGGGGTAGAGCACGCCGGCCGCGACGGGGATGCCGAGCACGTTGTAGACGAACGCGCCGAACAAATTCTGCCTGATGTTCCCGAGCGTCGCGCGCGAGACCTCGACGGCCGTCACGACGCCTTTCAAGCTCCCCCCGACGAGCGTCACGTCCCCCGCCTCAATCGCCACGTCCGTCCCCGTCCCGACGGCGAAGCCCACGTCCGCCTGCGCGAGCGCGGGCGCGTCGTTGATGCCGTCGCCGACCATGCCGACGAGACGGCCGCCGCGCGCCCTGCCTTCGGACTGGAGCCTTTCGATTTCGCGCGCCTTCTCGTCGGGGAGCACCTCCGCGAGCACGCGCTCGATGCCCGCCTGCCGCGCGACGGCCCGCGCCGTGCGCTCGTTGTCGCCGGTGATCATCAACACCTCGATGCCCAACGAACGCAGAGCCTTCACGGCCTCGACCGAATCTTCTTTCAACGTGTCGGCGACGGCGACGATGCCGGCCGCCTGGCTGTCCACCGCGACGAACATCGGCGTCTTGCCGTCGTCGGCGAGCCGTGCCGCAAGCTCCTCGAACTCGGAGAGGGAGACCTTCGCGCGCGCCATGAGCTTCCAGTTGCCGACGGCGACGCGCTTTCCTTCGACGGTCGCCTCGACGCCGTGACCCGGCACCGCGACGAACTGCTCGGGCTCGCCGACCTCTATCGCGCGCGCGCGCGCGCCTTCGACGATGGCCGCCGCCAAAGGGTGCTCGCTCCGACGGTCGGCCGCCGCGGCGAGGCGCAGCAGTTCGCCTTCGTCGAACCCCGCGAGCGGCAGTACGTCCGTCAGCTCCGGCCTCCCCTTCGTGAGCGTGCCCGTCTTGTCGAGCACGACCGTCCTGAGTTTGGAGGCGGACTCAAGCGCCTCGCCGTTGCGTATGAGGACGCCGTGCTCGGCGGCCTTCCCCACCCCGACCATGAGACTGATCGGCGTCGCAAGGCCCAGCGCGCAGGGGCAGGCGATGACGAGCACGGCGACCATCGTCACGACCGCGTGATTGACGACGGGCTCGGGGCCGAAGTTGAACCAGGCGAGGAAAGTTAAGACGGCGACGATCATCACCGTCGGCACGAAGTAGGAGCTGACCTTGTCCACGAGCCTGCCGATGGGCGGCTTCGAACTCTGCGCCTGCTCGACCATCCGGACGATGCGCGCGAGCGCCGTGTCCGCGCCGACCTTCGTCGCGCGGAAGGTGAAGGCGCCCGTCTTGTTGACGCTTGAACCGATGACCCCGTCACCCTGCTTCTTGTCCACGGGGACGGACTCGCCGGTTACGATGGATTCGTCAAGCGCCGATTGGCCGTCGATGATTACTCCGTCCACCGGCACCTTCTCGCCGGGCCGGACGAGAACCGTGTCGCCGACGACGACCTCCTCGACGGGCAGGTCTATCTCTTTGCCGTCGCGGATGACGCGCGCGGCCTTGGCCTGCAGCTCAAGAAGTTTTTTAAGGGCCGTGCTCGAACGGCTCTTCGCCCTGAGTTCTAACGCCTGCCCGAGCAGGATGAGCGCGACGACGACGACCGCCACCTCGAAGTACATCCCCGTCGTCCCCGCCGGGAAGAGCCGCGGCGCGACGACCGCGACCGTCGAGTAGACCCAGGCCGCGCCGGTGCCGAACGCGACCAGCGTGTCCATGTTCGTGTTGTGGTTGCGCAGGCCGTTCCAGGCGCTCTCGAAGAACTGCCGGCCCGACCAGGCGAGCACCGGCAGCGTGACGACGGCCGAAACAGCGCCCACGAGACGGTGATACGGCATGAGCGCGTGGCGCCAATCGGGCACGAACTCCGCGAACATCAACAGGAGCAGCGGGACGCCGACGGCCGACGCGAACCGGAACTTACGCATCATCGTGCGGTAGCTCTCGGCCTGCGACTCCTCCGCGCTGGCGGCGTGCCCTTGCCCCTGACGGCCGACGACGTGAGCGTGGTGCGCGTGTCCTTCGTGAGCGTGTTGCGCGCCTTTAAGATTCGCCGGCGCGGCCGAAGACTTGCGCGTCAACGTCAACTGGACGGGCGTCGCCGGCATTTGCACGGGCGCCTCGCCCGCGCCCGCGCAGCAGCTCGCCTGTGCGACGGGTTCTCCCGGCCCGGCGGCGTCGAACTTCTGCTTGCACACGGGCGAGCAGAAGTAGTAGCGCACGCCTTCGCGCTCGCTCGTCCCGGCCGCGCGCGCCGGGTCAACCTTCATCCCGCACACCGGATCGACGAACTCCTCTTTCATCGCGGTCGCCTGCATCTCCCGACTCTCATCACGCCCCACTTCGTTCTCCGTGTTTAGACGCGTCAATTATAAACCCCGTCCTCTGCCGAAGAGTCAAACGCATCTTCGGCTCCTTCATAAACCTTTGCGGACGGGCGCGTCAGTAATCTCGGGCACAGAGGCGCGGGGGCGCGGAGCAAATTGACGGGCGGCCGGGGCAGGCGTTACGCTGACTTCTCTACCCCTTGCGAAGCGAACCAGTCATGGCCGAACCCTTATCCTATAACAGGTACCTCCGCGTGCCCGAGCTGATCGGCTTGCAGGAATGCCTGTCCGACCCCGCGCACCACGACGAGCTGCTCTTCATCACCGTCCACCAGGCGTACGAGCTTTGGTTCAAACAGGTGCTCCACGAGATCGACGCCGCGCTCTCGGCGATGCAAGCAGACCGCGCGCCCGTCGCGGCGCGCGCCCTCTCCCGCGTCGCCGAGATCGAGAAGCTGCTCGTCACGCAGATACACGTCCTTGAGACGATGACGCCGATCAACTTCCTCGGCTTCCGCGACCAGCTCAACCCCGCGAGCGGCTTCCAGTCGATGCAGTTCCGCGAGATAGAGTTCTCCTCGGGCCTCAAGGACGACGCCATCCTGCGCGCGTTCCGTGACGACGAGTTCGCCGCCGGGCGCCTGCGCGCGCGCATGGACGCGCCCTCGCTCGCCGAAGAGTTCTTCGCGCTGCTCACACGTCGCGGCCTGGACGCGCCGCCCGACGACCCCTCTCTAAACGACGACGAGCGGCGCTCTCTCTACGGCCGCCGCGTGCGCGCCGTGCTCGAAGTCGTTACGCACTTCGAGGAGCGCTACGAGGAGTACCAGCTCTCCGAAACACTCATCGCGCACGACGAGTTCTTCTCGCTCTGGCGATACCACCACGTCAAGATGGTCGAGCGCATGCTCGGCACCAAGAAGGGCACCGGCGGCAGCGAGGGCGTCGGGTATTTGAAGACGACGCTCGACAAGAAATTCTTCCCCGAACTCTGGGAGGCGCGCACCCACCTCGACTCCACCCACGGCGCCGGCGGCTGCCCCTTCGCCGGCCGTGCTTGACGCCGACCCTTTTCGCTTATGCCTGACGTAGAGTTCCCTGAACACTTCAACATGGGCGACTACTTCCTCTACCACAACGTGGAGGAGGGGCGCGCGGGTAAGACCTGCCTTTACTACCGCGAAGAGAGTTACACGTACGGCGAGGCGGTGCGCTGGTCGAACCGTGCGGGCGGGGCTCTGCGGGAGTTGGGGGTGAGGGTGGAAGACCGCGTGCTGATCGTGCTGCCCGACTGCCCGGAGTTCGTGTGGACTTGGTTCGGCATCAATCGGGTGGGCGGCGTCATCTCGATGGTCAACCCGCTGCTGCCGGCCGAGGACTACCGCTACTACCTCGAATACACGCGGGCGCGCGTCGCCGTCATCCACGAGTCTCTGCTGGAGAACTTCACGCAGGCCGCCGCGGGCGCGAAGCACTTGCAGAACGTGCTGGTCGTGGGCGAAGACCGCGGGCGCTTTCACTCCTTCGCCGAAGCCTTGGGCGCGCAAGGCGACGAGCTGACGCCGGCCGACACGCACCGCGACGACGTAGCCATCTGGCTCTTCACGTCGGGCTCGACGGGGCACCCGAAGGGCGCGGTACACTTGCAGCACGACCTGCCCTACAACACCGAGTGCTACGCGAAGGGCGTGCTCGGCGTGAACGAGAGTGATTTGACCGTCTCCGTCCCCAAGCTCTTCTTCGGCTACGCGACGGGCACGAACCTCCTCTTCCCCTTCGCCGCGGGCGGCGCGACCGCGCTCTTCTCCGAGCGCTCGACGCCCGAGAAGATGTTTGAAGTTATCGAACGCTACCGCCCGACCATCCTGACGAGCGTGCCGACGATGATCAACGGCATGCTCTCAGTCTCAGACGCGGCCCGAAGAGACTTGTCTTCCCTACGCATGTGCCTGTCGGCGGGCGAGGCCCTGCCCGAAGAGCTGTACCGCCGCTGGGTCGAGACCTTCGGCGTGGAGATTTACGACGGCATCGGCTCGGCCGAGATGTTCCACATCTACATCACGAACCGGCCGGGCGACGTGAAGCCCGGCAGCCTCGGCCGCGTCGTCGAAGGTTATGAAGCGCAGGTCGTGGACGCCGAGGGACGCGCGTTGCCGGCGGGCGAGATGGGGACGTTGAGAATCAAGGGCGACTCGGCGGCGCTCTGCTACTGGCAGGCGCACGAGAAGTCGAAGCAGACCTTCGCGGGCGACTGGTGCACGACGGGCGACCAGTTCCACTTCGATTCGGACGGCTACTTCTGGTACCACGGCCGCACCGACGACATGCTCAAGGTCTCGGGCGTCTTCGTCGCGCCCGCAGAGATCGAGAACTGCCTGCTCAGGCACGAGGCCGTCCTCGAAGCGGCGGTCGTCGGCCACGACGCCGGGGACGGCCTCGTCAAGCCCAAAGCCTTCCTTGTGCTGCGCGAAGGGCACGCCCCCGGCGACGAACTCGCGCGGTCGATCAAGGAGTTCGTCAAAGCCCACCTCGCCCTCTACAAGTACCCCCGCTGGGTCGAGTTCGTCCCCTCGCTCCCGAAGAACGACCGCGGGAAGATCGACCGCAAACAGCTCAAGACGCTCTGAGGCCCGGCCGTTTTCCGGCCCAAGTTACCGGTAAATTTTTTAAAATTCCGGTTGACACCGCCCGAAACGCGAGAGTAGACTCCCTGAGCCCTCGCGTTCCCGATAGTACCAATCTTACAACCCGTGCCCCGGAGGTTGATTCAACCTTACCGAAAGAGGTGTCTCTCCCATGCCCCCCAAGCAAACACGCCACCGCCCGCTCGTCATGGTCATCGACGAGTCCCGGCACACGCGCAAGGCCCTGCGCTTCTACCTTTCGAAAGAAGGCTACGACGTTGACGAAGCCCCGAACAGCCACGCGGCCGTCGAGAGCGCTTCTAACGGCTCGCCCGACCTCATCCTGATCGACCTGAACATACCCGGGTCGAGCGGCGTGCTCGCCACGCAGCGCCTGCGCAGCGCCCCGCACCTGAACGACGTGCCCGTCGTCGCCTGCGCCGGCCCCGACAGCCAGGCGTACCGCGACGCGGCGCGCGTGGCGGGCGCCGACGCGTACGTCACGAAGCCCTTCAACCCGGCCGTGCTCCTGCCCCTGGTGAAGAGCCTCCTGCACCGGAGGCGCATGGGCGTCCTGCCGAGCAGCGACGTGACGCAACTGGCGAGCATGATCTTATAGACGGCGCCGCCCCCTTTCTGTCGGCCCCGCACGCATGCCCTTCTCCACGCGCATCGGCGTCCGCTTCGGCGACTGCGACCCGGCCGGGCTGGTCTACTACCCCGTCCTCTTCCACTACTGCCACGCGGCGATGGAGGAGTTCTTCGCGGCGCGGTGCGGCGTGAGTTACGCGCGGCTGATGTCGGAGCGGCGCCTGGGGTTCCCGACGGTGAACGTGCGCGCGGAGTTCTTCGCGCCGCTCGTCTACGGCGACGAGGCCGAGGTCGAGGTCTGGGCCTCCCGGGTCGGCCGCACGTCCGTCACGTTCGAGTACCGCCTGCGCCGCGCCTCCGACTCGAAGCCGTGTGCGAGCGCCGCGCACGTGCAGGTCGCGACGAACCTCGACGAGCGCCGCGCCGTGCCCCTGCCGGAAGACCTCCGCCGCGCCTTCGAGCAGAGCGCCGAAGCCTGACGGGAGAAGGCGCGTCTTTTCGCGCGGAACTTCTTGGAATACACCTCGCAATCGTCCTTTTATGTCAATGGAAACAAAACAGAGGCGACCCGGCGCGGCGCGCGCCGCCCGCGTGCCCTTCGGCGCTTACCCAAAATTCTCTAAGTGAGGTGCCCCGTGAAAAAGCTCCTGCTCTCCGTTGCCGCTCTCCTCGTCCTCTGCGCGTCGCAGTCCGCGAAGGCCGACACGCTGACTTTCACGCCCAACCCCGTTGACCTCAACGACCTCGACCACCACATGGTCTACACCTGGAAGGTCTCGGGCGTTAACGTGCCCCAGGGTCAACAGATCACGGGCGCGCGCATCACCATCAAGAACATCGCGAACTGGAACTCGGGCGAGAACCGCCTGTTCATCCACCTGCTCGACAACGCGAAATTCGCGGGCGTCGCCTCGTTCACGGACGACCCGAACACGAGCAACACGAACGTCAACATCGACGACGACTTCGTTGACCCGCGCTACCACAACCAGAGCAACTGGCTGGTGGCTAACGGCACGGCCGACACGTTCCTGACCTCGCAGTCGTTCACAACGACGCCCGTCAACTTCGTGTACAACTTCACCGCCGCGCAGGTGAACGCGCTCTTCGCCTACATCACGAACGGCGGCAACTTCGCGCTCGGCTTCGACCCCGACTGCCACTTCTTCAACGACGGCATCAAGTTCGAAATCTTCACCGCGAACGTGCCGAACCCGCCCACGTCCACGCCCGAGCCCGCGACGCTCGCGCTGCTCGGCACCGGACTGGCCGGCCTCTACGCGCGGAGGAAGAGGAAAGCCAACCGCGCCGCCTGAACCGCCCGCGCTCTCCCGCAGCAGGCCCGCGAAGGAACGTCCTCCTTCGCGGGCCTGCACTGCGTTTGATAGCCGGGGGCACGTCCCATAGGATGTCGCGGCCGTCGAGCAGTGGTTTCAGTCGCCAGTCAACACCGCGCCGGTTCCGCCGTGTGAACCCCGCCAGCCTCGAAGTGGCTTGGGCCGGGGCGTCAGCCCTGCACGAATCCTCCGACCTCATCCGCGGCGTCACGAAGGGGAGTCGCATCTCCTCGTCGAGTTTTGCACGCGGCAAACCCGGGGGCTTCCGTCGAGGCTCCTTCAACTCCAACCGCGCTGCGCTCGCGCGCAGCCTCTTGCCCCTTGTAGGAGTATAGATAAGCAATGAAACTTAGACTGTTTTCCCTGGCGGCGGCGGCCGCGCTCCTGGCCGCCGCGGTCTCGTCCGTCAACACGCCCGCGTCGGCGGCCTCGACGGTCGTCGTCACCCCGTCCAACCAGCAGGGCTGGACGACCGCGCCGCCCGTCGCCGACAACCGGCCCGTCTCGACGGTGCAGTTCGTCACGGACGCCACGGCCCCCGCCGGCACCGGCGCGCTGCAACTGACCACCGACAGCACCAACGCGTCGAAGGCGCAGTACATGCACACGACGAACACGGCCCTCGCCGACATCACCGACCTCGGCTACTACACGAAGCAGAATAGCGCGTCGTCCCCCGTCGGCGACCCCTCCTACCAACTCGCCGTCTGCCTGAACGGGGTTGACGCCAACACGGGCGCCTGCCTCGGCTACACCACGCTCGTCTACGAGCCGTACTGGAACGGCTCCGTCACGCCGGGCGTGTGGCAGCATTGGGACGTGGACGCCGGCCAGTTCTGGTCGTCGCGGGCCGTCACGTGTTCGAACGGCGCCGTCATCGCCGGGGCGGGCGGCCCGCCGCTCTACACCCTGAGCGCGGTCGAGGCGATGTGCCCCAACGCGGTGGTGGGCGCCTTCGGCGTCAACATCGGCACCTACAACCCGAGCTACAACGTCGAGACCGACCTCTTCACCTTCAACGACACGACCTACAACTTCGAGGTCTACAGCGCCCCGTCCGACAAGGATCAGTGCAAGAACGGCGGGTGGGCGACCTTCAGCCCCAACCGCCCCGCCGGCCCGTTCAAGAACCAGGGCGACTGCATCCAGTACGCCAACACCGGCAAGTAGACGGCCGCGCGCCTTCAAACACCGAGAGGGGGCGGGAACAATGTTCCCGCCCCCTCTCGTCTGCCCGCCCTCTTTTATGAACGCGCGCCGGGCGCGGGCGTTTTTACATGGGTATGCGCGTGACATATAATCCGAGCGCCTCGGATCGTCCCGCCTGAAAGCCTTTCCCCCGAAAGTAAGGACGGCGCGCCCCGCGGCGCTGGAGGTTTCGGCCGTGTCCAAACGCAGAACGACTTCGCTCATCATCTCGCTCGTCCTCTCCTTCGCGGTGCTCGCGCCGCAGGCCGCGCTCGGCTACTACGAGGCAGACCCGACCGCGCCGGCCGTAAGCAGTGCCGCGCCGGCCGCGCCCGCGCGCGTCGAAGAGGAGACGGACGCCGAAGCCGCCGCGGACGCCGACTCGCAGGCGCCGAAGCCGAAGGGCAACGCCTTCGCGCGCGCGCTCGCCGCCCCCTTCCGCGCGCTCGCCAGACTCTTCGGCGGCGGCCGCAAGAGCGTGTCGGCGAAGAAGCCCGCTCCGGCCCCTGCGCCGCAGACGGCCGCGACGCAGAACGAGGTCAAACAACCGGCCGCGCCGGAAGAGTCAAAAGAGTCGAAGCCTCAAACGCAGACGGCCGCGCAGCCCGCGCCGGTCGAAGTCACGAAGGTCGAGCCTGTGACGACGCCCGCGGCGCCGGCACGCGAGACGGCGCAGACGCCGCCCTCTCCCGAAGTCTTCAAGAACCCTGTCGCCGCACCTTCGCCCGAGGGCGTGCGCATCGTCCGCCCCGAAGCGGGCGAGACGGCCGAAGCGCTGCGGCCGAAGATGTGGATTCCGCTCATCGTCGGCGTGCCCGCAGACCCCGTCTCGCAGGGGCGCGCGCTCTTGCAGCACGGCTACATACAGGAGGCGATTGCGGAGTTGCAGGTGGCCGCGACGAACGTCGGGCCGCAACTGGCCGAGGCCAACAACCTGCTCGGCCTCGCCTACGACCGTCTGGGGTGGCACGTGCAGGCGGCCGAGGCGTACGGGCGCGCGCTGACTGTCTCGCCGAAGGACTGGGTGGTGCTCGCCAACCTCGGCTACTCGCTCTACCTCGCGGACGATTACGCGGGCGCGCTCCGCCGGCTCAAGCAGGCGGCCAAACTCGCGCCGTCCGAGCCCGTCATCTTCAACAACCTCGGCGTCGTCAACGCGCGCCTGCGCCGCGACGACGAAGCTTACAGGAACTTCGCCCGGGCCTCGAACGAGTACGAGGCGCACGTCAAGCTCGCCGGCATCCTCGAAGAGCAGCGGCGCGACAAAGACGCGGTCAAGCACTACGAGGCCGCGCTCCGCCTCCAGCCCAACGCCAGCGCCGTCCTCGAACGCCTCGTCCCGCTCTACGAGCGCACCGGCGCCCGCGACAAGGCCGACACCGCCCGCCGCGCCCTCGCCCAACCCAAGAACCCGCAGAGGACGGCCACCGGCGGCGGCGGCTGAAACGCAGTAGGCGGCAGGCAGAAGGCAGAAGGCAGTCAAGAGGAACATCACTTCTTGACTGCCTTCTCTATTCGAGTCCTGAACGATGAGCAGGTATCCATCTGCAAGACGCTGCATAAATACAGAAATGATGCCGTCCATTACCTCCCTGACTATGCTTTCAAGAATGCTGCCCCAACTGTGATTAAGTTAACCACACGGCTCATTGATTCTCTATTTTCCGCATTTGGAAGAAAAGGCATCTTTAACATCTTCATAGTTCCCGGAGAGATATGGGTGAGGGAGGAAAAATTAAACGATCCGTTTGTGCAAGAGTTTGTCTTACCTTGCTGCTCTATGGAAGGTGCTGTGTCTCAATTTGATTATGAAAAAAATGAGTACCACGAAGATGGAGCAATAGTAGGTGATTTAAGCGAAGAAGATTTTATCAGGACTAGAATTGATTACAGAGATAATCCAGACAACTACTTTAAGAAGGTGGTGCGCGTCTTCGTCGGGCTGAAGCTGGTCTGGCTCACCGGCCTCTACGACGGCAAGTTCCCCCATCGCCCTATCGCTCGGCGTCATCACGGGCGTGATAGGGCTCTCGGTCGCGGCCTCACTTCTCTTCCCGAAGCCGCGCGCCGGGGCCGACGGCTCGGGCGCGTAACCTTATCCGACTTAATGCCCCCGAACGAAGGCGGCGCGTGAGGTGTTGGAGCACACGCGCCGCCTACTACGCTCTCGCCACGCCCTTCCGGCACGCAAGCGGGGTCGTCTGTGATTACATGCCGGAGGGCATCAACGCCCGCCCAGCCTTTTCACCGTCTCCTCGTCCACAGGCCCCGCCGCGATTCTTCCCCTGCCTTCCAGCGAAACCCGCTCGTCGGCACCGACCCGCGTCGCATCGTCGGGCGCCTTCTGTGCGTTTTGGTCGAGCGCGTTCTTAATTTCGGCCTGCAACGTCTCAGGAAGCTTGACCGAAAATCTCTCTAAGACGACCGGGTCGTCCGCGTCGTCCAGCCAGGCGAGGAGGGCCAAGTCGTGTCGCCCCGGGCCGTATACCTGAAGGGGGGCAGGCATCCCCAAAGGAGACCTGAAGCGAACCTGTTTCACGACATTGTCGCCCCCCTTCAGCGTAATCGGGGCGGGCGCCGACTCTGGAACGTACAGGAAATCTTCGCCGAGACGCTGATAATCCACCGGCTCGAAAAGATATGATTCCCGGCCCTGGCCGCCGACGACGAGCAGTGCGACTTTCGTTATGATGGACGACCGCGAACCGTCGTTAGAGAAGGCAATCGGCACCGAGGCGTAGAAGTTCCCCTCGCGCAGGAGGCCGAGGTCAACGTACTCTCCCGCCTTCGCACGCACGCGCGCGGGGCGGAAGTTGGTGATGTACAAATTCACGAACGACACGACAAGCGCGGCGACCGAGATCACCAGCGGGAGCCAGTCCTTAACCAGTCCCTTCACCCCTTCCGCGCGCCTGCGCATACCGAAGCGCCCCCTCTGTATCATCTCGTCAACACCCCGAACGTCTCGTCCGAACGCAAGGCTCCTAGCCGTTAACCCGAAGGTTCCGGCCCGACCTGCCGGCGCTCCCGCCGCCCGGCCCTTAAGCGCCTACTGTCTTTTCGTCAGGTTGTAGTCGCGCAGGCGGCGGTAGAGTGTGGAGGGCGAGATGCCGAGCATCTCGGCGGTCTTGCCGCGGTGCCAGCCGGTCTGTTCGAGCGCGGCGAGAATCTGCTGGCGCTCGACCTCGCGCAGGGGCGGCGGGACGGCGGGGGCAGCGGCGCCCTGCGCGTCCCCGCCGTGCGCGACGGCCGCGGCGGCGGGGCGGAAGGCGAGCGAGGGGCTTACGATCTCGGGCGGTAGTTCGCTGGTCGTGATGCGGCCGTCGTTGGCGAGCAGGACGGCGCGCTCCAGAGTGTTGCGGAGCTGGCGCACGTTGCCGGGCCACGCGTACGACTTGAGCGCCGCGAGCACTTCCGAAGTCAGCTCGGGCGGGTGCGGGCCGGCGAGCCGCGTGAGCAGGTGGCGCGCGATGGGCTCGATGTCTTCGGGGCGCTCGCGCAGCGGCGGCAGGTTGATCTGGAAGCTGTTGATGCGGTAGAGCAGGTCTGCGCGGAAGCGGCCGTCGGAGGTGACCTCGGTGATGTCGCGGTTGGTGGCGGCGACGATGCGGACGTTGACCTGCACCTTGCGCACGGCGCCGACGCGGAAGAAGGAGTTGGTCTCAATCGCGCGCAGCAGCTTCGACTGCAAAGGCGCCGGCAGCTCCGTCACCTCGTCGAGGAAGATGGTGCCGTTGTCGGCCAGCTCCCACAGCCCGAGCTTCCGACCCTTCGCGCCCGAGAAGGCGCCCGCCTCGTAGCCGAACAGCTCCGACTCTAAGAGTGATTCCTGAAACGCCGCGCAGTTCAGGTCGATGAAAGAGCCTTCGCTGCGCAGGGAGAGACGGTGGATGGCGTTGGCGACCAGCTCCTTGCCGGTGCCCGACTCGCCCGTGATGAGCACCGACGCGTCCGACGGCGCGACGCGGTCAACTAACCTCATCACCTCTTTCATCGCGTCGGAGACGAAGACGATCTCGGGCGTGGCCGTCTGCCGCTCGACGAGCGTGCGCAGCCGCGCGTTGTCCACGCGCAGGCGCCTCTTCTCCGCGGCCTGCTTGACGAGCGCGTCCAGTTCGGCAATGCGATAAGGCTTCGAAAGGTAGTCGTAGGCGCCGAGCTTCATCGCCTCGATGGCCGACTCGACGGTGGCGTGGCCCGTGAGCATGATGACCTCGGGCGGGTTCGGGCGCTGGTGGACGCGGCGCAAAAGCTCCATGCCGTCCATGTGCGGCATCGAGATGTCGGAGAGCAGCACGTCCACGTTGCTCTCTTCGAGCAGTTTTAAGGCGGCCTCGCCGTCGGGCGCGACGCGCACGTCGTGGCCCATGCGTTGGAGTTCTTTTTGCAGGACGAGGCGGAGGTTGGCCTCGTCTTCGGCGACGAGTATGCGCGCGGGTTGTCGGTTTTCGCTCAACTGGGCAGGTCTCCGTCCGGATTTTTAGTCGCGGGGAGCACGATGCGGAACGTGCTGCCGCGACCCACGGCCGACTCCACGCCGATGCGACCGCCGTGCTCGGTAACAATACCATAACAGACGGCGAGTCCTAACCCGGTGCCGCGCCCGACCTCCTTCGTCGTGAAGAACGGGTCGAAAATCCGCTCGCGTATCTCGACGGGGATGCCCTGCCCCGTGTCGCCCACCTCGATGACGACCGCCTCGCTCTCCTCGTCGGCCTCGCGCAGCGTGCGCATCGAGAGCGTGCCGCCCTGCGGCATCGCGTCGATGGCGTTCTCGGCGAGGATGATGACGGCCTGCTGCAACTGGCCCATGTCGCCCGAGACGAGCGGGAGCTCGTTCGAGAGTTCGACCTCGATCTTGATCGAGGCGCCGCGCTTCTGGTGCGCGAGCAGGCGCGCGGCCGACTCGACGACCTCCGAGAGGTTGACGGGCGCGGGCTCGACGGCGCGCGCGCGGCTGAAGTCGAGCAGCCCGTTCGTGATCTGCTTGCAGCGGAACGCCTCGCCGCGGATAAGTTGAAGATACTCGCGCAGGTCTTCCACGTCCGGCCCCTCGCCGTAGGTGCCTTCGGCGACGCGCGACTCAAGCGCCTCGGCGCAGGCCGCGATGGTCGCGAGCGGGTTGTTGATCTCGTGCACGACGCCCGCGGCGAGGCGGCCGACGGCGGCGAGCCGTTCGGTGCGCGCCACCGCCCGGTTGGCCTGCACGCGCGCCGTGATGTCCTCGCCGACGGTGATGACGTGCGAGACCTCCTCGCCCTCGATGCGCATCGGCACCTTGCTGACGAGCCAGTGGCGCGTCGAGCCGTCGCGGCTCCGGGACTCCTGCTCGATGCGTTGAATCTCGCCGGTGCGGAAGGCCGACTCGAACTCGCGCTCCATCGCCTCGCGCGGCTGGCGCTTCAAGACTTCGAAGATGTTGCGGCCGAGCACGTCGCGGCGCGGGATGCCCTGCCCGCCCAGCTCGCGGTTGCGGTTCCAGGCGACGACGCGGTGTTCGCGGTCGATGGCGTAGAGCGAGACCGGCAAGGAATCGATGATCGCCTCGGTGAAGCGGCGCTGGCTCTCGGCCTCGGCCGTGCGCCGCTCGACCTCGCGCGCGAGGTGGACGGAGGCCGAGCGCGCGGCCTCGTAAAGCGTGGAGATGCGCGCGGCGAGCGCGGCCTGCTGCGCGGCGGCCTCGACCAGACGCTCCTCTGTCTGGCCGCAGGCGGCGCGCCGGTCGTAGGCGACGACGAGCGCGCCCAACGCGCGCCCCTCGAAGCGGAGCGGCACGGCGAACTCGACCGCGTGCGTCTCGTCCCTGAGGAAGAACTCTTCCGCCTTCTCGACGCGCTTCGACGCCGACGGCGAGGTCGCGAGCCACGCGCGCAGGCGTTCCAAATGAACGAGCGAGGCGTCCTCCTCGGCGCTCCCCTCGCGGTCGAAGACGCAGACGGTCAGGCCCTCTTGATTCCCCTGCCCGGTGCGCGCCTGCTTGCCCACGTCGCGGACGAGCACGGCCGCCGACAGCGACGTGTCCGCGCCCTCGAAGGTGGCGCCCGCGACGCGGCGGACGACCTCCGCGGGCGAGAGCGCGTGGAGCAGCCCGCGCCCGAGGTCTGCGATGAACGAAAGCTCGCGGTTGCTCCCGCGCAGCAGACGCTCGCGCTCGGCGGATTGCAGGTGCGCGCCGACGCGCGACAGCAGCTCGCGCGAGGTCGGGCCTTTGACGACGAAGTCGTCGGCCCCGGCGGCGAACGCTTCGACCTTGTACTCCTCGCGGTCGTGCGAGGAGAGGATGATGACGGGCAGGCGCCGGGTCGCGGCCTGCGCGCGCAGCAGGCGGCAGAGCGCGAGCCCGCTCACGCCGGGCAGCTCCACGTCGAGGACGACGAGGTCGCAGCCCTCGCGGTGCAGCTCGCGCAGCGCCTCGGCCGCGTCGCCGCAGGCGAGCACGCGGTGCCCCTCCGCCTCGAAGGCGCGGCGCAGCCCCGCGCGCACGCGCTCATCGTCCTCGACCACGAGCACGGTCGCGGCCTTCTCCGAAACCTGGGAAGAGACTGTCATGTCCTTGCTTCGCTTAAACCTTGCGCGGGGTCGGGGCGTACGTCCCGCTCTGTGTGGAGCGACTGAGGCTGTCAAACGGGGCCGCGGCGCGCCTTTACCGGTGGCGCGCCTATTTCGATTGAAAACGACCGGGCGGGGGAAAGTCAAGAAGAGCGTCAACCGTAGAGAGGAATCCAAAATGGAAACCACAGAAAAATTCACTTCCGCCGACCTCTTGCTGATGCCCGACGACGGCAAGCGCTACGAGGTCATCGAAGGAGAACTCTACGTGTACAAGCTGCCGAGCGCCAAGCATCAATTTGTCTGTACCCGCATTGGCCGATTTCTTGATGTATGGAGTGATGAGAGTCAGATGGGCGCGGCGCTCGTAACTCCGGGGTTAGTCTTCGCCGACGATGACGATGTCGCGCCGGATGTGGTCTGGGTTAGCCGGGAGCGTCTACAAGGTATGCTCGACAAGGCGGGGCACCTGACGAAAGCCCCCGAGCTGGTCGTCGAGGTGCTGTCGCCGGGTAAGGCGAACGAGCGGCGTGACCGTCAGGCGAAGCTCGGGCTCTACTCGCGGCGCGGGGTTCTGGAATATTGGATCGTGGACTGGATGCAGCGGCTCGTCGAGGTCTACCGGCGCGAGCGGGGCGCGTTGAAGCTGACGGCGACCCTCTACGCCGACGACGTGCTTGAGTCGCCGACGCTGCCGGGCTTTGCCTGTCAGGTGGCGAAACTGTTCTTCACACAACCCTCTTCGTAAGAATGTCGTGAACGGTAAGCCGTGAGCCGTGGCAAGAGGATGGGAGTCCTCTTGCCACGGCTCACGGCTTACGGCGTTTAGTTGATGGCGGTCGAGGCGAGGTCGCCGGTGCCGACCTCCGCGTGGCGCGCGGCCTCGTCCTCGGGCGTGCGCTGTTTGTGGAAGGACTTGGCGGAGTACATGGCCTCGTCGGCGGCGATAAGGAGCTGGTCGAGCGTGTCGCCGTGGACGCCGTAGGAGGCCGAGCCGACCGAGATGCCGACGCGCGCGTGCTTGTCGCCGCGGACGTGCAGGGAGAACTTCGAGACGGCGCGCTCGATCCGCTCGCGCAGCTCCGAGGTCTGCTCGACCGAGAGGTCTTGCACGATGGCGACGAACTCGTCGCCCGCGTAGCGCGCGAGGAAGTCGTACTCCCTGAGCTGCGCGTGGAGGATGCGCCCGACCTCGCGCAGCATGCGGTCGCCGGTCTTGTGCCCGTAGGTGTCGTTGACCTGCTTGAAGTCGTCGAGGTCGAGCATCACGACCTGGAAGGGTCTTCCGGTGCGGCGCGCGCGGGCGGCCTCCTGCTCGTAGCGGACGTACATGGCGCGCGCGTTGGGCAGGCCCGTCAGGGTGTCGGTCAGCGCGTTCGACTCGGCCTGCGCGTGGCTCATCGCGTTGGCGAGCGCGTCGGACGCGAGCCGCGCGACGGTGTCCAGGAGGCGCAGGTGGTCGTCCGTGTAGCGCCGCGGCTCGGCGGAGTAGACGGCGAGCGCGCCGACGAGCCGGTCGTCTTTGGCGAGCGGCAGCGCGACCATCGAGCGGAACTGGCAGCCCTCGGGCAGCTCCACGCCGGCGAAGTCGAGCATGGGGTCTAAAAGGTAAGAGGCGCGGCGGTTCGCCAGCACGAAGCCGACGACGCCCTCGCCCGGCGCGAAGGCGCGGCCGCGCAGGAGTTCGGCGTGGCGGCCCGAGACGTGCGCGGCCGTCGCGTAGCCCTTCTCCTCGTCGTAGAGGTAGACGGCGCACAAATCGAACGGCACGACATGGCCGACCTTGTTGACGAGCACGGAGACGGTGTCTTCGATGTCCAAAGACGAACCGAAGGTGCGCGCGATCTCGTAGAGCGCGTAGACCTCGCGGTGCGCGTTCGTGATCTGGCTGAGGTAGTGCGGCGCGTCCGAGCGGTGGACGGCGGCCGCGGGGTGCGCGGCCTGCGCCGCCTCGTCATCTTCGCCGAGCAGGTCGCGGTGCTCCCACTCCTCGTGCGTGAGGCCGCGGTTGTCGAGCCCGGCGACAACGATCTCCTCCTCGAAGCGCGGCAGGTGGTGCATGAAGACTTCGACGACGCGCGGGTCGAAGTGTCCGCCCGCGCCGCGCCGGAGCATCGCGCACGCCTCCTCGGGCGTCATACCGCGCCGGTACGGCCTGTCCTCGCGCGCCGAGTCGAAGCAGTCCACGACCGAGAGGATGCGCGCCGTCAAAGGAATCTCTTCGCCCTTCCGGCCCTCGGGGTAGCCGCGCCCGTCCCACTGCTCGTGGTGGTAGAGGACGATTGGGATGACCGGGTACGGGAAGTTGACGCGCTCTAAAATCTGCGCGCCGACCGTCGTGTGCACCTTCATGCGCTCGAACTCGGCCTCGGTGAGCTTGCCCGGCTTGTTGAGGATGTGGTCGGGGACGGCGAGCTTGCCGATGTCGTGCAAAAGCGCGCCGGCCTTGAGCGCTTTGATTTCGGAAGGCGAGAGTCCCATCAGCTCGCCCATGCGCTCGCAGTAGAGCTGGACGCGCCGGACGTGGAAGTGCGTCGTCTGGTCTTTGGCGTCGATGGCGGTGGCGAGCGCTTCGACGGTGGCGAGGTGGAGGCGCGAGACCTCTGCGGCCTCGCGCGTCTTCTCGGCGACGCGCTCGAAGTAGGCGCGGTAGGTGGCGAGCGTGGCGGCGATGACCGGCACGCTCAAGATGACGTAGAGCAGTCCGAAGCGGCTGATCGCCACGTAGACGACGCCGGCCGCGAGCGCGCCCGCGAAGAACGTCCAAGAGCTTAAGAGGTAGCCGTCGCGCCAGCAGCGCCAGAACGAACGCCGGCTCTTGAGCGCGAGCAGCGCGGCGACCATCACGCTGTTGAGCGTGTACTGGACGAGCGACATCAGGACGAGCGGCAGGATGAGCTGTTCGAGCGAAACGTAAGTGCGGAAGCCGAGCGGGCGCTCGTTGAGGCCGGCGTGCGCGGCGAGCGCGAGGTAGAAGCTCTGGCCGGCGACGTAGGCGGTGACGGCCATGCAGGCGGGCATGGCGGCCCAGGTCGCGCCGCGCTTCGAGATGCGGAGCGAGCTGGTGAACAGCTCCAGCGCGCCGAGGACGATGCCGGCCGGCACGCCGAGGTAGATGACGCCGAGGAAGACGAAGCAGTCGCCCGCCGTCACGACGGCCTTCGTCCCCGGAATCTTAACGGGGAGCATGCCCGAGATGACGACGAGGCTGGCGAGGACGACGAGCTGCGCCCACTCCGTCCCCGCGAAGGAGAGGCAGTGGAAGGCGCCCCACCCGAGCGCCGCGGCGCCCGCCGCCACCAGCGCGGCCCAGTACGCCCCCGCCGCGCGGCTGTAGTCAGACATGTCGATGCGAATCACTCGCGCCCTCCGAATCAAGTGATGAATGACGAGTGATGAATGATGAATAAGAAGCAAGCTGTTCTTAATTCATCATTCATCACTCATCATTCATCACTCCTTAAAAACCGTCCGTCGCCGGGGGCGGGCGCCGGGAGCAACTCGGCACTCGCCTCCGGCGACGGGCTTGGGGGCAAAACGGCGGGCACGTTGTGGCACTCGCCCGCCGGGCTGGGTGAGAAGTGTTGGGGGGCGTCTTCGCTGACCTCGACTCCCTACGCCCCCATTTCAACGCTGACGCTTCGTGCGCCAGAAACTGGTGCGGCCTTTCGTACTCCGTGCGGGAAGTCCGAGGGGGCGCGCGTGCCGCGCTCCCGTAGGCCGCGCCCTTCCTTTAACAACACGCGTGCCGCGCGGCGCCGGCGAGTAAATGAACGTTTTTGGCGCGGAAAGCGTTGATTCCCTTCTTCGTCGCGCGGGCGCCCGCCCGCCGAGGTCAACGTGACGCGTCAGGTTGATTCCCCGCGCGCAGAATGAACGTGTTTGACAACGCGCGTGAGGCGCGGGCACTCTCTTCGCCAACTTGAAGGAAGGGCGTGGCGGTAAAAGTTTTGGAAGAGGCGGCGGGCGAGCAGACGGCGGGGGCGGCGGGCGAGTCCGAGGGCTACGTCGGGCTGCTGCGCGTGAACCGCGACTTCCGGCTGCTCTGGCTCGGGCAGGTCGTCAGCCAGTTGGGCGACTGGTTCGACACCATCGCGCTCTTCACGCTGGTCTTGAAGCTGACCGGGTCGGGGCGCGCCGTGGGGCTGGTGCTCGTCGCGCGCTTTCTGCCGAGCGTCGTGCTCGGGCCGCTCTCGGGCGTGCTGGCCGACCGCTTCAACCGCCGCCACATCATGATCGCGTCGGACGTGGCGCGCGCGCTCGTCGTGCTCGGCTTCCTCTTCGTCCGAAGGCCCGAGCAGGTCTGGCTCGTCTACCTGCTGACAGTCCTGCAACTCGCCTTCTCGGCCTTCTTCGAGCCGGCGCGTTCGGCGGCGCTGCCTTCGGTCGTGGCCGAGCGCGACCTCTTGACGGCCAACTCCCTCTCTTCGGTGACGTGGTCGGCGATGCTCACGCTCGGCGCGGCCGTGGGCGGCCCCATCACCGACTGGTTCGGCACCGACGTGGCCTTCGTCACGGACTCCCTGACCTACCTCGTCTCGGCCGCACTCGTCTGGTCTGTGCGCCTGCCGAAGAGACGGCCGCGGCCGAAGACGCCGCTCACGGCGGCGAAGGCGCTCGGGGTCGCCGACACGCTCGAAGGCTTGCGCTACGTCTGGCACAGGCCGCGCGTGCTGGCGCTGCTCTTGGTGAAGCCGGCGTGGGGTTTGGGCGGGGGGATTCTGACGCTGCTGCCGGTCTTCGGCGAGAAGGTCTTCCGGCTGAGCCTGCACGCGGCGTTGGGCGGGGCGGCGCTCGGGATGAGCGCGCTCTACGCGGCGAGGGGCGTGGGCACGGCTTTGGGGCCGGTGCTGACGCGCCGCTTCTACAGCGAGACGCGCGCCCAGATGCAGCGCGCCATCGGCGTCTCGTTCCTCGTCGCGGGCGCCTTCTACGTCGCGTTCGGGGGGGCGCAGAGTTTCACGCTGGCGCTGTTGTGGCTGGCGGTCGCGCACGCGGGCGGGAGCGTGCTGTGGGTCTTCTCGACGGTGCTTTTGCAGTCGTCGGTCGAGGACGAGTTCCGCGGGCGCGTCTTCGCCGCCGAGCTGATGCTGCTGACCCTTGCGCTGGCCGCGTCGAACTACGTGACGGGCGAGGCGCTCGACGGCTTCGGGGTCTCGCCGCGCGCGGCGGCCGTCGCCATCGGCCTCCTCTTCTTCCTCCCCGGCGTGCTCTGGCCCCTCACGCGCCGCTGGTGGGACAGGGAGAGAGGAAAGTAGACAGTAGCCAGTAGAAAGAACAGGCGGCGCGCTCGGCCCGAAGGCTAAGACGCGCCGCCTCTGTTTTCCTACTGACTACTATCTACTGTCTACTTCAGGTGAGCATCTGGCAGATCTCGTCGAGGGACATCGTGACGGACTGGTTGGCCTGCCCCGCGAAGGTCACGGAGCCGTCCGCGCCCGAGCCGTTCTTCGTGATCTGCCAGACGTAGCGGGCGCCGGGCTTCTCCACCGTGGTCACGACGTTCCAGTTCAGGTCGTACATGACCATGCCGAAGCTGACGCGGTTATCGATGTAGCTCATCGGCCAGAGCGTGAACCCGCCGACGGCGAGCACGGGGCCGGGGTTGGCGGACTGAAGCGTGTCCGGCCCCTGGAGGGCGGTCACCTTCATTCCGTCGGGGATCGCCCCCCCCGGCCCACCCAACTTGATGACTTGGAGCATGTCCATCGAACAAGCCATAGATTTCTCCTTCCCGGGACAGTTTGCTACTTGAGGCTGGGAAAACGCGCGGCATCATATCACGACTGTGAGAGAAGGCTTCACACCGTCGCGGTCTGCACACGGCGGCGGCGGAAGTTAAAAAAAGTCTTGCCCCGGCGTGCGCCCGGCGTTATCCTCTCGCCACCTTATCAAGCAGGGTCTCGCACGTCTCGGACAGCCGCAACCTCTAACCCCGGGGAAGGAGACCTCCATCAGATGTCACGCATCGGACTTAATCCGCGAAGGCCGGCCGACTCCCGAGGGGTCGAATAGGAGGTGAATGATGCTGACCTTTTCGACAAAGCAGAATCAATCTCCCGAGAAGAAGTCCCCCGGCCCCGCCCCGCACGACCATGCGACGCACGCCGCGGCACCGCCGCGCCCGGGACACGATTTCAGTCGCATACCGTTGTATCCGAAATCGGCGGGCGGCGCCCCGGCAAGCGCAGCGAGGGAGACGGCGCCTCCGCCCCTCGCCCACGAAGTCGTTCGCGCGTCCGGCCAGCCGCTCGACGCGACGGCCCGCGCCTTCTTCGAGCCGCGCTTCGGCCACAGCTTCGGCCACGTCCGAGTCCACACGGGCCAGCGCGCGGCTGACTCGGCCCTCGAACTCGGAGCCCGCGCCTACACCCTCGGCGAACACGTTGTGCTCGGCGGCGGCGCGCCGCCCCTCAGCACGGAGGCGGGGCGCGAACTTCTCGCACACGAGCTGACCCACGTCGCGCAGCAGCGGGCGGGTCGAAGCGGCGCCGGCCCGGCCGACGTCCGGCGCGCCGAGGCCGAGGCTTCGCACGCGGCGGAGCACATCGCCGCCGGGTCACCCTTCCCCGTTCAGGCCCCGGCGCCTCAGACCGTTCCGCTGCTCGCCCCCCCCGAGGGCGGCACCGCCCCCCCCGATCTCGGAGCACCCACGGTCGGCGATTCCCTGAAGCCTAACCTGCCGCGCACGACCACCACCAGCGACGTACTGAAGGGGTTCGCGACCGACTCGGCCGAACTCACGCCAGAGCATAAAGCGACCATCCAAAAGATTGCCGACGATCTGAACAAGAACCCGCTCGTGTTGGGCGGCTACGTCTCGATAGTCGGCGAGACGGATAAGCGGGGCACTGAGGAACACAACCAGGAACTCGGGCAGAAACGCGCCGACGCCGTCCGCGACGAGTTGGTGAAACTCGTCACCGACGAGGATACGAAGAGGGAGATTCGCGCCCACTCGCTCGGCGAGCCCGCGGAGGGGCCGACCCGCGACGACCCGGAGTTGCGCCGAGTCACCATCAACGTCAACCGGCGAACTTATGACCTCAACCTTCCCGCGCCTTCACCCGGGCTCCCCCCGCAAGGGCAGCCCTCTATAGGCCCCGGGCTACAATCTCTCGGGATACCGTCGTTTTCGCCGACCTTCCCCGCGCCGACGCCGACGCTCCCGGGGCCGAGGCGCCCCCCGCCGCCGGAGCTGCCGCCCTGGATGTGGCAGCAGATACAGACGGCGCCCCCGCCGCCGCGCGACTTCATCAACCAGTTCTCGGAATGGATGACGGGGGCGCTCAAACGTTCGGACATCGCGCGGATCGCGGCGCGTTTGGCGAAGGCTTTCGGCTTCGACGAGGAGAAGACGCGCAAGGCGCTCGACGACGCGATGGTCAAGGGCGGCGAGGAGGGTTTGAAGAAGATGTTGGGCGCCATCCTCGGGGCGGTCGCGGGCCCGCCGTCGAGCGCGCCGCCGAACCCGACCGGCCCCCCGCTCCAAGAACGCCCGATGCCCGGCACCCTCTCCCTACCCCCGATTCCCTTCTGAGTACCTTAAGGGCGAATCGCTCCGACACTCCGGAGAGGCGAAGGCGGCCGGGCACGACCGCCCCGGCCGTCCTCACAAGAATGTAGGGTCGCGGGACTCACCCGTCGCGACCTCACGCGGGCCGCCCCGAAAGCCGCCCGCCTTCCCCTTGCCACCTCGCCGTCATCCCTTTTAACATCATCCGCACCGACCCGGCATGCACGAGCTGTCACGTAGTTATGCCGCCGGTCTGGGTGTCGCTCGCACAGTCAACGGCCGACGTTCTTCGACTGACAAGGAGAGGGTGTGATGAAAACAGGGAGTGGATATGTGCTCGCCGCCGCTTCGTTAATCTTGCTCGTCGTCTCTTCCTCGGCGGCGCAAGACCCGCCCGACCTGGTAGTGTCCGACCCGCAGTTCACCTACGACGTGAACGCGAGGCTCGGCGTCGAGGGCAGCCCCACGGGGAGGTCGCCCGCCCCCGCGACGACGACGACCGACTCCCCGGTTCAGCGGGTGTCGGCGCTGTTCCGGAATCGCGGCGCGAAGGCCATCAGGGCGGTGGCGTGGGAGTACGTCACGTTCGAGGACGCCGGGCAGACGAAGACGCAGCACGTCTACAGCGTCCGCAGCAAGACGGCGATTCGCCCTGGCGAGTCGGTGAGACTGTCGAAGGAGGGCTACCACCTTGACAACTCGCCGTACAGCAGAGCCCGCGTCACGCGAATAGAGTACGAGGACGGGACGACCTGGCTGAGCACGCCGCGGTCGAAGATATAGATCAATGTAAGTGCTTCTTTACTTTAACCCCTCACCCTTTCCTTTATCATCTCCTCACAGTTCACCGCGTCGTCGCCGCGTAGTCTTTCCCGCCGACGCCATCCCGGTGATTAGTTTCGCCCCGAGGCGAATCGGTTTCGTGCCAAAACGTATTCGATTTTGTGAGGAGGGACGCCGCTGACTTGGAGCGGTTTTTTCGGTCGGGCGCTCGGGACAAGGGCGGTCTAGCCGCAGAGGCGCAGCCTAGACAGGGCTGTTCGCCCTGAGTGCTGGACACGACGTTTTCTGATCTACGTTGTCGGCGAACACTTCCCTACGCCCGGCCGCGATAAAAAAATTCTTGCCTCGACTCCCCTTCGGCGTTATGCTCTCGCCGCCTTATCCAGCAGGGTTTCGCGCGCCCGAACGAACGCAACCTCTGCCCTCCGAGGAGGAGACCTCAGGATGCCTAAGATCAAACCCAATCTCAGGAGCTTAACCGCGCCAGAAAAGATCGCGCGCGCAGCGGATCGTCGCGGCCTCATGAACATGAGGCCCGCTGGATGAACATCCCCGCCCCGCCTGAGCGACTCATGCCCCTAAGGCGCCCCGCACTTATAATTTCGTCATTGAGTTTGCTCGTGATCTTGACCGTTGGCCCCGCGTGCGACTTCGGGAAGCACAGTCAGAGGGCGCCGAACGTCGAGATCGAGGGGGACGGCTCATGGTACAAAGGGTCGAACGAAGAGAAGGAGTATCTGTTAAAAACTTTTCCCGCCGAGGGGGAAAAGACGATACCGTGGCCTCCCGAAGAGCTAAGGCGTTACGTGGACATTTCAGTTGACGTGACGAAGTCCAGTTTCAGCAGCGTAATTCTTTACCGGGGCAAAAAAATTTCCTGGGCGGAATACAACATACGAAAGTTCTCCGAATACCTCGTGAAGGAACATGTCCTCTTACCGGGGGACAGGATCACGCTCAGGATTTTCGGCTCCAAGCCTAACAGCCAAGAGATGAGTCAGGATCAGTCTTTAGACATTGCCAATCCGCCGCTTCAGGTCAAGATAAAAGCGGACGTGTACACGAACAGGTATAACGACCGCCACCTACAGGTGGCTAAAGTCTGGTCGGATACCCCCGACGGCGAGAAAGAGACGGTTAACACTATCGAGGAATGGTGCCTTAAGCAAATAGGTAAGGAGATATATACGAAATCGCCCCTCTTGAATCACATGGCGAACGTTAAGAGGAACACCGACTCGAAGAAGGGCAAGCGGGTCCTCATTTTTATCACGGACGCACACATCGATTTCGAGAACCTTTATTTCTCTCCGGCCCATTACTCCGACGAGTTGGTAGCCGGAATCCGGAAGGGCGTGGAAGAGTTGAATCTCAAACCGTTCGACAACCCCGACCCGAACGTCTCGATCATTATCTTCGGACTGAACTACCAAGGTGACGAGAGGTTTCGGCTGAAGCAGCAAGAACTGCTGCGGTGGTTTTTTGATAAGCAAGACCCGCAGCTTGTGACGCTCATAGTCAGCTGAAGGAGAACACTCATGCCGGACTTCTTGAATTCTTCGGCTTCCCGGGTCGTGCTGGCGGCGGCCGTCGTTCTCGTCGTCGCGTACTTAAGTCCTTTTCTCATATCACCGGTCTTGAGAGTCGTCGTCAGTCTGTGGGGGTTCTTGCTCGGCTATCGCAAAAGGAAAGATGTCCTCTTCATCTACACCCCGACATCTACGTCCGGCACAACGCCCGGCCCGACTCAAACTCCGGGTGCCAATCAGGCGGCGGCGAACGCCGCGGTCGTCACCGTCGCGGATAGCGAGTTCAAGATGCTGGAAGATGGGTTAACTAAACAGAACGCCCGGCTGAAAGCGGAGATCGACGAGCTGAACCAGAAGATAGACGAGTGGAAGAAGGGCTTCGCGGACAGCAGGGCCCGGTCGAAAGACGGCATCGCAAAGAAAGCCTTCGACAATACGGCCGAGCGGCTCAACGAGGAGACGGGCAAGAACATCCTCCTGCTGATCGTGGTGGTCTCGGTCCTGCTTTTTGACACGATCATCGCCCGCCAAATCTTTAGGTCGTTCGGGGTCGGCGTCGAGGTATTCGAGTTCGGGGAGATTTCCGTCGAGCATGCATGGATCTTTGGCCTGTTTACGACCGTAATCGCCGCCCTTATCCTGCACATCTTCTGGGAAAGGGGGAAGTTCAAAACTTTCCTAAAAAGCCGGTATAGCTTCGCCGTGGGCGGCATTCTGATCTTAATAATATTTATGCTTCGCGTCGCGACCTTCACGACCGACCCGGACGTGGCGAAGAGCTTGGTCGAGATTTTAATGATCGTTTGCTGGCTCGGCGGGGTCTTGGCGGTCTACTGGCTGCTCGGCGAGATAACGGGGGAGCAGAATAAGTGGTTCAACATACTCGTCGCCATATTCGCCCCGCTCATCCTAGTCCTGCTTATCCTATTCGGTTGGGTCCTACTCTTGGAGTTCATCGCTCACTGGGGCGTCACTCACATAGTCGAATCCTGGTTCGCGCTCAGAGCGGCGAGGAAAAAGCAGATGATCCATAATAACGAAATCAGTCATAACGCTCAGAGGTCGGGATTCTATCGAGGGCTAACCATGTAACCGTACTGATATGATTTAACTGCGCGCAAGTTCTTTCCGGTATCGCCGTCGCTCCTCCCAGCGCCCTTTTCCCTTCGCCATCTAGTCAGGGTTAAAATATCGCCGCACCGGCGGTAAACGTTGGCGCGCCACTCTGCTAAAGCTTTTTCACCTTCTCTCAGACCCACTGGGAAAACGGAGAGTTTCAAAGAGATGAGATTGAGGAGCATCGTCCTTTGCGCGTTGGCGCTTGTCGCCGTGCTCGTGCCGTTCGCGCGGGCGCAGACGCAGAAAGACCGCCTGACGGTTGACCTCTTCCTCGACTGGGAGATGGTCGCGGCGCCGCAGATTTCGCCCGACGGGAGGCAGGTCGTCTACACGCGGCGTTGGGCCGACAAGGTCAACGACAAGTACGAGGACGAAATCTGGATTGTGGACGCGGACGGCGGGCGCAACCGCTTCCTGGCGAAGGGCGCGCAGGCCGTCTGGTCGCCCGACTCGAAGCGCGTCGCCTACGTCGCGCAGGGGCAGCCCGCGGGCTCGCAGGTCTTCGTCCGCTGGACGGACGCGCCGGGCGAGACGCAGTTGACGCGGCTCGAACGCGCGCCGTCGAACCTCGCCTGGTCGCCCGACGGGCGCCACCTCGCCTTCAACATGCTCGTGCCCGCCGCGCCCGGCCTCTCGGTGAAGATGCCTGCGCGGCCCGCGGGCGCGAAGTGGGTTGACGCGCCCCGCGTCGTTGACCGGCTCAACTACCGCAGCGACGGCTCGGGCTGGCGCCCCGACGGCTTCACGCACGTCTTCGTCATCTCGGACGAGGGCGGCGCGGCGCGGCAGTTGACCGACGGCGACTACCAGCACGGCGCGCCCGAGTGGTCGGCCGACTCGCGCACCGTCTTCTTCAGCGCCATCCGCAAGCCCGACGCCGAGTACCTGCGCAACGACTCGGAGGTCTACGCGGTCGATTTGCAGGGCGGCGCCGTGCGGCAGTTGACCGACCGCAAGGGGCCGGACAACAACCCGCGGGTCTCGCCCGACGGCAAGCTGATTGCTTATACGGGCAACGACCAGAACGACAACACCTACAACGTCACGCGCCTCTACGTGATGAACGCCGACGGCTCGAACAAGCGCGCGCTGACGGAGGCGTTCGACCGCTCGCCGTCAAACGTCACTTGGGACGAGCGCGGCCTGGGCCTCTACTTCACGGCCGAAGACCGCGGCTCGCAGAACCTCTGGTACGTCACGACCGGGGGCGCGTTGACTCAGGAGACGCGGGGCGCGCAGATTCTGAGCATCTCTTCGATCAGCCGCGACGGGCTGCTCGTCGGCACGCGCTCGACGCCGGACAGGCCGGCCGACCTGTTTTCGATTCGGAGGCGTGGGCGTGTGGACAACTTTACGCCCCCGATGGCAGAGCCGAAGCAGTTGACCAACGTCAACGGCGACCTGCTCGAAGGCCGGAGGCTCGGGCAGGTCGAAGAGGTCTGGTACGACTCGGTCGGGATGGCCGGGCCGAAGTGCACGGCGTCCGACTCTTCGCCCGCGGAGCCGAAGGCTTCCGACTGCGCGAAGACGCGCGTGCAGGGCTGGGTCGTCAAGCCGCCCGACTTCGACCCTTCGAAGAAGTACCCGCTGCTGCTCTACATCCACGGCGGGCCGCACTCGATGTACGGCGTCGGCTTCAACTTCGAATTCCAGAACCACGCGGCCGAAGGCTACGTCGTGCTCTACGCGAACCCGCGCGGCTCGACCGGCTACGGGCAGGCGTTCGGCAACGCCATCAACAACGCCTACCCCGGGCAGGACTACGACGACCTGATGCGCGGCGTGGACGAGGTCGTCAAGCGCGGCTACATCGACGAGCGCAACCTCTTCGTCACGGGCGGCTCGGGCGGCGGCGTCCTGACGACGTGGATCGTCGGGCACACCGACCGCTTCGCGGCCGCGGTGGCGATGAAGCCGGTCGTCAACTGGTTCTCGTTCGTCGGCACGACCGACTCTTCCGACTGGTACTACAACTTCAAGCGCCTGCCCTGGGAAGACCCCGAGGAGCACGCGCGCCGCTCGCCCATCACCTACGTCGGCAACGTCAAGACGCCGACCATGATCCTCACGGGCGACATCGACCTCCGCACGCCCCTGGAGCAGACCGAGCAGTTCTACCGCGCGCTCAAGCTGCGCAAAGTCCCGACCGCCATGGTGCGCCTCGCCGACGAGTACCACGGCTTCAACGCCGACTTCACCCTCCGCCACCCCTCCAACCGCGTCGCCCAAATCCTCTTCCTCCGCGCCTGGTTCGACAGGTACCGGAGGAAGTAGACAGTAGTCAGTAGCGCTCCGCGTCGCGGAGGTTGGGGGATGACAATCGCAGGCTTTGAGCGCGAAGGTTTTTCTACTGACTACTGACTACTGACTACTGTCCCTTTTGCTTCGCCCGCCGGAAAGTGTTATTGGTTCCGGGGCATGAAGGTCAAAGTCGGCGTGATGGGTTCGGCCGGGGAGGCGCCCGAGGGCGAGGCCGAAGGGCTGCGGGCGAAGGCCGAGGCGTTGGGCCGCGCGATGGCGGCGCGCGGGTGCGTGACCTTGACGGGCGGGACGACGGGGCTGCCGCACGCGGCGGGCGCGGCGGCGCGCGCGGCCGGGGGCTTGCACGTCGGCGTCTCGCCGGCCTCGGACGCGCGCGAGCACGTCGGGCGCTACCGTCTGCCGCTCGAAGGCACGGACGTGCTCGTCTACACGGGCTTCGGGCTCAAGGGGCGCAACGTCGTGCTCGTGCGCTCGTGCGACGTGGTGCTCATCCTCCGCGGCGGGACGGGGACGCTCAACGAGTTGACCGTCGCGCACGACGAGGGCCGCGTGACGGGCTGCCTCACGGGCACGGGCGGCGTCGCCGACGAGGCCGAGCGGTTGTTGAACGTCTTGCCGAAGAGGTCGGGCGCGGTCGTCATCTTCGACGAAGACCCCGAGCGCCTGCTCGAACGCTGTCTCGAAGCTTTCAATAAAAGGACTGAGGACTAAGTGGAAGAGCGGGCTTGGTCTTAAACTCAGTCCTCAGTCCTAAATTTCCTTATGGTGGCGAGGGGCTACGAGATTACTAACATCGTCGAGGCGCTGCGGGTCGGGAAGGCGCTGGCGGCGGGCGACTTCGACGACCCGGCGTGGGGGCGCGCGCGGGCGGCGCACGTCGCGCGCTACTGGTCGGGCGAGGACGCGCCGCAGGGGCGCCGGGCCGAGGCGCGCGTCGCGTGGGACGCCGGGGGCTTCACCGTGCGCTTCGACTGCCGGCAGGAGGAGCCGCTCGTCGTCTCGGAGGCGCCGCGGCTCGAACAGAAGACGCTGAAGCTTTGGGAGCGGGACGTGTGCGAGATTTTCATCACGCCCGAGGCCGGGCGCATCCGGCACTACTACGAGTTCGAGGTGGCGCCGACGGGCGAGTGGATCGACCTCGCGCTCATGGTCACTGAGGAGGGGCGCGACACCGACTGGGACTTCCGTGCGGGGATGACTGCCGCCGCGCGCGTCCGCCCCGACTCGGTCACCTCCGGCTTGCGCGTCCCCTGGCAGGCGTTCGGGCGCGCGCCGCGCGCGGGCGAGCGCTGGCGCTGCAACCTCTTCCGCTGCGTCGGCCGAGACCCCTCCCGCGGCTACCTCGCCTGGCAGCCCACACACACCCCCGAGCCCGCCTTTCACGTCCCGGAGAAGTTCGGTTGGATAGTTTTTAAGTGATGAGTGATGAATGATGAATTAAGAACGGTCTTTAATTCATCACTCATCACTCATCACTTCTTCAGGCTCCTCAGATAATCAGAAAGCATGGCGCGGTCGCCGTCTTCGTGGAGGCGGATGCCGAGGAGGAAGCCGGGGTGGGGCTGCCCGTCCTGGCCTTCGTCGAGGCGTTCGTAGCGGACGGGCGTGCCGTAGAGGCGGGCGCTTGTGTCGCCGAGTTTGAGCGTGAGGCGGAGCGTGACGCCTTCGCCGACGAGGTAGCGGCCGCCGAGGTGGATGGCGGGGAGGACGACGCCGAGGCCGCTCTCGCTGGCGTCGCGCGTGTGGCCGGCGACGCCGCCGGCGGGCGGCGCGCCCGGCGCCGGGTCGAGCAGCGAGACGAAGACCGCGAGGCGCACGCGCCTGCGCGGCGCACGCCGCCGGTTGCCCACCAACTCGCGCAGGCGGCTCGCGATTGTGCGTAGTCGCTCCGGCATCTACTCCTCGCACGCCCCGCACGGCGCGGGCGGATGTTGGGAGAGGTTTGAAAGCTGAGCTGCGTTGGAGGGGGGCGCTTCTTCTCGCGGCCTGGCCCTTCCGGCGGTGAGACCCTTAACGGCCGCTGCCCACGATTGTAGCCGCACGCGCGCGGCCTGCGCAATCGTCAACTTTGCCGCGCGTCAGTTGTCGGGCGCGTCCACCTCGACGCGGCCCGGCTCGCCCTCGCGGAGCGTGACGCGCGGGGCGCTGGCGGCGCGGCGCCTGACCTCCTGCTCGTAGGCGTCGGGACTCGTCGGGCTCCGCACCGCCAGCACGCGGTACTCGCCCGGCGGCGCGTTGATGGGGCACGTGCCCGCCGCGCCCGTGACGCAGAAGAAGGGCTGGGCCTGCGGCGACCACGCGGAGAGGTCTAAGGGCACGAGGAGGACAAAGAGTTCGGACGCCCGCCGTCTGCCCGCGGCGGGGCGGACGGTCACGTGGAGCGTCGCAGGGTTGCGCCCGTAGACGATGCGGACGCCCTCGGCCGAGGCGCCCTCGGCCAACTCCAGCGGCTCGCGCAAAAGGTCTTTGCCGTTCCAGGTGATCGACTTGAGGTAGATCGTGCCGTCAGAGTTGCTGCCGGCCACGCTCGCCTGAAAGACGAACCGGCCGCCGGGCAGCCCCTCGACGGCGAACCGGCCGCCATCGAGCCCCCCGGACTGCGCGCCCGAGAAGTCGGGCGCGCCGCCCCCCTCGCCGAGACGCACGACGGCGACGCTCCCGTAGCGCGGCGCGGCGCCCCCCTCGATGGAGACCGTGCCGGTGACGCGCGCGCCGTCGGCGACTTCGACGACCAACTCGGAGACGTCGCCGCCCGACACGTCGAGGTTGACGCGGGCCGGCGCGTAAGAGCGCTTGCGCCGCGGCGGGTGGTACTCGGAGGCGTTCGTGACCGCGGCGACGTTCGCGTTGCCGGTGGTCACGGTCGTGACGGAGGAGTTCGAGTTCATGTTGCCGGCGACGCCCGTCCCCGGCTCGTACTCCTCGGGCGGCTTGACCTGGATGACGTAGGCGCCGTCGGGAATCTCGGAGAACTGCCAGCGCCCCTGTTCGTCGGCCGTCGTGCTGGTCGGCCCGTACTCCGCGTTGTCGTAGTAAGCGGCCACCGGGTTGGCCGGGGCGAGCGGGTCGTCGCGGCGCATGATGGAGACGCGCGCCTGCCCGACGGGCCGGCCGCCGCGGCGCGCGCGCACGACGCCGCCGACGGTGCGCAGGTCACGCTCGGGGATGTTGATGTCCACGTCGGCGCGCTCCTCGCCGGCCGCGACCTTGACGACGCCGGCCTCCTTCGGGCTCGTCGCCGACGGGTAGAAGGTCATCAGGAGCTGCGGCGTGAGCATCCCGCGGAACGACCCCGACACGTCTTCGGACATGTCCGTCCCGACATCGACCGAGCCGTGGTTGACCGACTCGCTGACGCCGACGAGGTACTCGCCCGGCGGCAGCCCCGTCAGGCGGAACATGCCGCGGTCGTCCGTGCGCAGGCCCGCGAGCGCGGCGGCCGTCGCGCCCGTCAGGTACTGCCGGACGCGGCCGTCCGCGGAGCGGCGCATGAGGCTGACGCTGACGTTGACCGCGGGGTCGCCGTCGGCGTACGAGACGCGCCCCGAGATGGCGGCGCCGCGGCGCGCGTGCACCGTGATGTTCAAGTCCTGTTTGCCGTCCACCTCGACGAGGTCGAAGAACTTGCGCGCCTCGCCGAGGTCGGGCATCCCCGAAGCAGTGCGCATCTCTTCGATGCTGACGAAGCCCACGGGCGAGAGCACGCCGGGCACGTCCACGAAGGCGTAGTAGGTGCCGACGCGCACGCCCGCGATGGCGAACTCGCCGCGCGCGTTCGTCAGGGCCGCGTATTCGCCGTGACCGGCGGCGTCGCCTTCGGTGACGAGGATGACGCGCGCGCGCCGCACGGGGCGGCTCGTCTCGTCGTAGACGACGCGCCCGCGCACGACGGACTCCTCGGACTCGGCCGGCTTCTCCTCTTGCGGAGCGCGCACGTCCTGCCGCAGGGGGCGGCGCGCGCTCCCCGCCTCGGCCGGCGCGAGCAGCGCGCAGGCGAGCGCGAAGAGCGCCGCCGCGGGCGCCAGCCACTTCGTTAAACTGAGTGCGCGGTGCATCGTCCTGTGGGGGTGCGTGCTCTTACTTCGAGGGCGAGAGCGGCTTGCCGCCCGCGTCCTTCTTCTGGATGCCCGACTTGTCGAGGTAGAAGGAGAGGCGGCCGGTGTGCCCGTAGCGCTCGGGCTCGGCGCGCGCCGTGAAGGACTTCGAGCCGGGGCCGAGGCTGACGTTGAAGTGGTAGCCGGTCGTCTCCGTGCCGAGGATGTCCTGCGGGACGTAGCCGGCCTGCACGAGGGCGTTGAGGTCGCCGAAGTTCCCCGAGTGCTGGAGCGCGTAGGCGAGCTGCGCGGCCGAGATGCGGTTGAGCATGTCCTCGGCGTCCTGCTCGTGCACGGCGATGCGCTGCTCGAAGAAGAACTTCTTGCCCTGCTTCTTGACGGCCGCCGCGCCCTCGCGGTCGCCGACGACCCACGCGCCGCGGTCGCGGATGAGGTTGACGGGCTCGACCTTCAAGTCCTTGCCCTCGCCCGTCCTGACGAAGACGGTCGCGTCCCCGTCGCCGTTCAACTGCTCGCCCGTGATCTCGAAGTCCGCGGGCGCCGTGGCCGCCAGCCGCGCGAAGTCGGGCTGGAACTCCTTCAGCTCCTCGGGGCTCAGCGCCTCGACGGCCGGGCGGAGGATGGACATCAGCATCGCGTCGCGGACGCGCGACTCCTTGAGCGCGGTGTAGTAGGCGCGCACCACGTCCGAAGGGGAGCCCTGCGCGGCGGCGGGCGTCGTCGCCGGCTGCGGCCGCGGGTTCGACTGCGCGCGCGCCGCCGCGGCCGCGCAGGCGAGCAGGCAGAGTGCGAGCGTGAAAGTCCTGAGCTTCGTGCGTCTGTTCATCTCGGGTGGCTCTTTCGGCAAGGCGGCTTCGGGGAGGGCTGCGCTGAAGTCTTTAAGGTTGTAAGTCCGGCGCAAAAGAGAACGGCTGACCGCGGAACGTTTGACGCCCCGCGGTCAGCCATTGTTCCACCCGCGCGCGCGCGGGGTCAAGCGAGCCCCGCTGTTAACGCTCCTCGGGCGCGCGGCGCCCCCCGAGCAGCCACTCGCGCCCGACCGCGTAGAGCAGCACGGAGAGCAGGATGAACGGGATGATGCCGAGCACATCCGACCAATCCCCGGCGTTGAACGGGTTCCGATTGCCCCACGCCGTCATGCCCTTGTTGAAGTTCGTGAACCAGGGCACGCCCGCGAGGAACGCGATGATGATGCCGGCAATCGCGCCGCCCGCGATGTAGCCCGAGGCCATCAGCACGCCGGGGCTCTTGTCGCCCTCGGCGACCAGCTCGTCCTCGGTCAGGTTGCGCCCGGCCAGGCGGCGGCGCAGGTACTTGTCCACCAGCCAGCGCACCATCCCGCCGACGAAGATCGGCGAGGAGGAGGAGAGCGGCAGGTAGACGCCCACGGCGAAGGCGAGCGAGGGGATGCCCGCCATCTCAAGCACGACGGCGATCATCACGCCCAACAGCACGAGCCCCCACGGCAGCTCGCGGTTGAGGATGCCCTTGATGATGTAGCTCATCAGCGTCGCCTTCGGCGCGCCGAACTTCTCCACCTCGCGCTTGCCCTCGGTCACCTTGTGCGTGCCGTTGATGCCGGGGTCAACGAAGTAGACGGGGGCGCCCGACTCGTCCACGAGGTACTTGCCCGCCTTCGCGTCCTTCTCGTCCACCTTGAACCAGGCGCGGTACTGCTTCGTGTCGGTGATGCCCTGGTCGGCCGGGACGGTCTCGGTCGGCGGCCCGAGCTGCGACACGTCGGCGCGCACCTGGGCCGGCAGTTGGAGCTTCGAAGCGGGGACGTAGACGGTCGCCGCGGCGTTGAGGCTGATGAGAATCGGCCCGAGGATCAGGGCCGACGCGCCCGCGCCGACGAGGATGGCGATCTGCTGCCGCCACGGCGTCGCGCCGACGAGGAAGCCGGTCTTCAAGTCCTGCGAGGTCGTGCCGCCGTTCGACGCCGCGATGCAGACGATGGCGCCGATGGAGAGCGCGGTGACGTAGTAGCCCGGCCCCGTCCAGCCGATGATGAGGAAGATGAAGCAGGTCAGGAGCAGCGTCGCCACGGTCATCCCCGAGATGGGGTTCGAAGACGACCCGATCTCGCCCGTCAGGCGCGAAGAGACCGTCACGAAGAGGAAGCCGAAGGCGACGATGAGCAGCGCGCCGAGCAGGTTGAACTGGAGGTGCAACTGCGGGATGAGCATGATCGCCGCGATGAGCACGATGATGCCGCCGAGCACGAACTTCATCGACAAGTCCTGGTCGGTGCGCGGCACCAAAGCCGCGGCCGCCTGCCCGCCGCGGAGGTCTGCCAGCCCGCCCTTCAGCCCGTGCCAGATGGTCGGCAAGGAGCGGAAGAGGCTGATGATGCCGCCCGCGGCGACCGCGCCCGCGCCGATGTAGAGGACGTAGGCGTTGCGGATGGCGTCCGGGTCCATCTGGCCGATGGGCGTCGTGCCCGGCGGGACGACCGTGTTGCCGAGGTACGGGCCGAAGAAGGAGATCATCGGGATGAGCACGAGGTAGGCGAGCACGCCGCCCGCCGCCATGATGGAGGCGATCTGCGGCCCGATGATGTAGCCGACGCCGAGGAGCGCCGGGTTCGACTCGACCGAGATCGAAGCATTACTGAAGGGCTGGCCGAAGACCTTCGTCGGGTACTCCTTCCAGGCGTAGAACGACTTCATCAGGGTCGTGTAGACGAGGCCGACGCCGAAGCCCGCGAAGATGGTCTTGGCCCCCGTGTTCGCCGACTCGGCGCCCGCGCCCGCGCGCTCCCACTCGGCCCGCGCCGCGTCCGAGGCCAGCGCCCGCGACTCGTCGGACGCGCCCGCCTTCAAGACCTCGGCGCACGCCGTCCCCTCCGGGTACTTCAAAATCCCGTGCTGCTGCACGATGAGCGCGCGCCTGAGCGGGATCATCATCAGGATGCCGAGCAGCCCCCCGAGCGAGGCGACCAGGATGGGGCGCGTCAGCTCAAGGTCGAAGCCGAGGATCATGATGGCCGGCATCGTCACGCCGACGCCGAAGGCTATCGACTCGCCGGCCGAGCCGGCCGTCTGCACGATGTTGTTCTCGAGGATGGTCGCGTTGCGCGCGCCGAGCTTCGAGAGGATGCGGAAGAGCGTGATGGAGATGACGGCGACGGGGATCGAGGCGCTGACCGTGAGGCCGACCTTCAGCACGAGGTAGAGCGACGAGGCCCCGAAGATCATGCCGAGGAGGGTGCCGACGACGACGGCGCGCACCGTCAGCTCCGGCATCAAGGTCTCGGGCGCGATGTAGGGCTTATAGGCGACCGCGTGCGGCTCGTCGGGTTTGAAGCCGACGATGTCCGGGTACTCGTTCGTCACGGCGACCTGGTGCTTCGCGGGGTCGAGTGCGTCAGACGACATCAGAATTGACCTCCGACAGATTCTTTTCGAGCGACTAAGGGAAGAGCCTTTTAAGGGGACGGTGGCGCTACTTTACACGCGGCGCGGGGGCGGAGGCAAGAAGGCAAGAAGGCAAAAGGCAAAAGGCAAAAATGAGGACGGCGGCCGGCGCGGCTCTCGTCTTTCACTTTTGCCTTTTGCTTTTTGCCTTTTGCCTTCTTGCCTTCACTCAGGGTTTGCAGACGCGGCAGGGACGATATCCGGCGGCGGCGGCGGTGGTGGGCGAGTCGAAGTCCGCGCGCTGGCGCTGTGGGACGCGCGCGGCCCAGTCGCAGTCGGGCAGGTGGTAGATGCCGAGGCTGCGGTTGCCGACGACGGGGCGGGCGGCGACCGTCAAGGGCGGCGGCGCGGGCGGCGCGCCGGTCGCGTGCGGGGCGAAGAGTGGCGGCGGGGGCGGCGGGGGCGCGTGCCCCGCGAAGAGCGTGGCCGCGGGGCGCGCGGGGCCGAGGCCGGGGGCGGGCGCGCCGCCGGCGGGCAAGGCCGTCGTCGCCGTCTCGGCGTAGTAGACCGCGCGGAAGAGCCCGTAGAAGAGGAGCAGCACGAAGAGCGCGATGAGCGTCAGCATCATCCCCGCGAACCCTTCGGCGCCGAAGGCCGCCCAGATGTAGCGGAGGAAGAAGTTGTGGAGCGGTATCCACCAGATGTAGCCGTACGAGTCGCCGAAGGCGCTCTTGGCGAAGTAGAAGGTGTTGCCGCGCAGGTCGGCCGGGTCGCGCGGCACCGCCTGCGCCCCCGCGGCCGCGGCGTGGAAGAGCCCCTGCACGGTCGCCGACTCGGGCGTCGCGGGCGTCCCGCGCCGCGTCTTCGGCGCCGGCCAGTGCGGCTCGCGCAGGGCGGGGGCGCGCGCCACCTCGCGCGTGCGCGCCCGCACCTCCACGTCCGCCGGCGCGTTCATCCAGCCGGGGAGCGTCGAGCGCGGCTCGACCAGCTCGGTCAGAGGCGGCGCCGACTCCGGGTCGGACGTGCACGCGGCCTTGAGCGCTTCGGCCAGTCGCGCGTGCTCTTCGCCGAGCGCCTCGATCTTCGGGAAGAGCGCGGACGCCGCGGGGTCTGCGAAGTCCGCGCGCGTGAAGAGAAGGTTCTCGTCGTGGTGCTCGCCCCACAGCTCGGGGCGCTCGGCCAGGGAGATGAGCGAGAGGTAGACGACGAGCGCGGAGAAGTTGTCCGTGTCGGCCGAGAAGTGCGCCACGTCGCGCGCGGGGTGCTGGTAGTGCTGGTGCCCGACCTCGCTCGCCTTGAACCCTTGGAGCGCGGGGACGTACATGCCGTCGAGGTCTACGAGGCGCAGGCGCCCGCCCTCGACGATGATGTTGCCGTGCTGCAAGTCGCCGTGCGCCACCTCCGCCTCGCGCAGGGCGGCGACGAGCCGCACCCACTCGTCGGCGAGGTGGAGCAGCGCCTCGCGGCGCCCGACGGCCTCGTCCAGGTACACGTCGAGCGTCGGCCCCTCGACCCACTCCATGACGAGGACGGGGTAGCGGCGCCCCGCGACGAGGATGCCTTTCGGGAGGTATTTGAAGCGCGGGAGCGCGCCGATGCGGTGCGCGTTGAGGTGCGCGTCGAGCGCGCGGTAGCGCTCCTCGCGGTCGCCGAGGAAGCCGCGGAAGCAGCGCACGGCCAGCGTCTCGCCGCCCGCGTCGCCCGGGTTGAGCTTGAAGACGTAGGCGAACTGCCCCGACGTGACGAGCGGCATCCCCAGCCGGTCAACCGCCGGCAGCATCCGCTTCAGCGACGGCTCCTCGAAGCAGACCAGAGGGCACTGCACCGCCTCCGCGTAGTTGCGCGCCGAGGGCCAGAAGTTTGTCGTCGCGTTCGGAAGCATAAAGAAGTAGTCAGCAGACAGTAGTCAGCAGACAGTAGAAATACCTTTGGCACTCGAACCCTACGTTTCTCATCCTCAACCTCCGACGCGCGGAGCGCTGCCGCCTACTGCCTACTGACTAATTGAATTCTCACCACGGCCACGTCGTCGTCCTTCAGCCGCGCGGCGGCGCGCTCGCGCCGGACGAGGTCGGCGAGCGAGCCATTTTCCGACGCGGCGAGCAGAGAATCAAATCGCTCGGCCGCGGGGTCGCGCCGCGCGCTCGCGTCGAAGTACCAGGCCGAGAGCGCGTCCGTCATGAGCAGGAACGTGTCGCCCGGCTCGGCGCCCCCTTCCCGCTCGACGAGTTTGGCGAGCGCCGCCTCGCGCACGCCGTCGCTCGAAGGCGCGAGCGGCGGGGCCGAGCCGAACTCCTCGGGCCGGGAGAGCGGGAAGGCGGTAATCAACTCCCCGCCCCGCCGCTGCACGAGACACGAGTCGCCGAGCGCGACCGCGCGCCACTTCATCCGGCGCCCCTCACCCTCCAGACGCAACGCGACGAAGGCCGCGTACGAACCGGCGCGCCGCTTCTCCTCCGCGTACCAGGGGAGCTTCCGCCCCTCCCAGGACGCGCGCAGCCACTCGCCCTGCTCCTTGAGCCACGGGCCGAACTCGGCGGCCGAGAGCGGCGCGCGCACCGCCCCGACCCACTCGGCCGCGAGCCGCGCCGCCCAACGCCGCGCGTCGAAAGCCTCGGTCGCCCCGTCGGCCACGGCGAACCTCAGAGCCCCCGCGTCGAACGCCACCGCGTCCTCGCACTCCTCCGGCCCGCTGCCCTCTTTCGGCAGGACGAAGTGTCGGGTTTGAACGCGCCACGAAGCCATAGTTTTCAGTTTTCAGTTTTCAGTTTTTAGCTTCAGCAGGCAAAGGGCTCTTACTGAAAACTGAAAACTAAAAACTGAAAACTGCTCTCACCCCTCCCCCATCCAGATGTGCGGGGGCATGCCGGTCAAGCTGGTGCCGATCTCGTAGAACTGGACGACCGAGGAGGGGTCGGCGTTGAAGACGAAGCCGCGCGAGCCCTCGGCGGCGGGGACGCCGAGCTGCTGGGCGGCGCCGAGGAAGTTCTCGGGCAGGACGCTGGAGATGCGGAAGAGCGTGCGCGCGAAGCCGTCCTTGAGCATCGACTCTTCCGAAGGGTACTCGACCTTGCGCGCGTGGCTCGAAGAGACGTGGCAGTTGAAGAGGAGCACGCGGCCGTCGTCGGTGGCGAGCGACATCAGCGCCTCGCCGTCCTGCGTCGGGTCGCCGTCGCTCGACTCGCCGTCGGTCAGGTGCAAGACCGTCGGCGGGAAGCCGCGCGGGTGCGACGCGAGCCAGCCCTCGACGATGCCGCGCACGTTCCCCAGCGCGCGACACATGGGCGTGCCGCCCTCGGCGTGCGCGTGCACCCAGACGGGGTAGCGCACCGGCGTCTCGACGTAGCCGCCCACGCCGTCGGGCACGCGCCGGTAGCCCGACTCGATGCGCGCCGGGTTGTCGGCCACGGCCGAGACGGGCGCGACCGTCATCCCGGCCAGAGCGCCCCCCAGCCCGATGCCGACCTGCCGGCCGTAGCCGACGACGGCGACGTGGTAGTAGTCGCGCACCTCCTCGGTCTTGGTGCAGCGGATGACGAGGTCGTGCAGCGCGTGGTTGACCGCGTTGGCGACGAAGTCGGCCTTGCGCCCCGAGCCGTCGCCGCCGAACGGGTCGGCCATCGAGCCCGACTGGTCGAGCAGGAAGACGATGAGCGTCGGGTTGGCGCGCGTGATCTGTGCCGTGTATGCCATGTGGGAAAGTGATGAGTGATGAGTGATGAGTGATGAGTGATGAGTGATGAGAGGAGACAAGGCCCGCTTGCCTCCTCTCATCACTCATCACTCATCACTCATCACTTCTGGAAGCCGCTCCGGCGCTCGCGCAGCAGCCCGAGGTAGATGTAGACGGTCAGCACGTGCAGCGTGGAGTTGAGCATCCCGAGCACGGCCGTCTGCAAGAGCAGCGTGGGCAGCAGGTCGAGCTTCCCGGCGCTCGCGAAGCTCCACGTCACCACCCCGCCGAGGGCGAGGACGAGCAGCCCCCAGAGGAAGAAGGTGATGAAGATGAGCCCCTTGTAGCCCTTCGTCAGCTCGTGGCTCCGCTGGAGAGACGCGATGGGGCCGAGCCCCTCGACGACCGCGGCGGGGACGCAGACGGCGAACATCAGGCTCAGGATGACGCCCGGCACGATGAGCGCCACGTAGCCCGCCGTCGTGACGACCCCGTAGAGCAGCGAGACGAGAAAGACGTTCGGCAGCGCCTTCAGCCCGCGCGAAAGGCACTCGCCGGCCGAAGAGTGCCCCGCGCGCTGCAAGTCCACGACGGCGTAGACGAGCGCGCCCGACAGCAGCGCCGAGGCGGCCACCGCCAGCAGCCAGAACAGCAGGCTGCTCAAGACCGTGAAGGCCAAGGCGGCGCCCGCGCTCCGGGCCACGGCCTCCGCCACCGGCCGCCGCAGCCCCGTCACGTCCATGATGCCGTACTGCAAAAGCGCCTGCGGCAGCGTCGCCACCAGCACGAGGATGCCGACGAGCGTGAAGTGCTTGCGGTAGACGGCGAGCATCGGTGAGATCACGTCGCCCGCGCCCTTGAAGGGCGGCGCGGGGATGTCGTCGGCCGGCGACGTGGGGCCGTCGTCGTCGGGCGACCAGGCGCGGCCCGGCCCGGCCGCGTCGGACGCCGCCCAGGACGATTCGCCCGGCGGGTCGAAGGGCTCGCTCGCGTCGCCGAAGTCGGTGGCGCCTTCGGACTCGTAGAGGCGCGCATCGCACGCTTCGCACGCCGCGGCGCCGGCGCGGTTGACGTGGCCGCAGACCGCGCACACTGGGTTGTTCATGAGGATGCTCCTTACAGTCTGAAACTTGGCGGCAGGATTCTCGCGGGCGTCGCGAACGGCCCCTTCCGGCCGGCCCCGGCACGCCCGGACAATATCCAACGCCGCGCCGCCGCCTGTCAATTACCACGCCCGCGCTGTGCTAAACTCGCGGCTCCCGTACCGTTTCAAGCTCTGCACAGCCCCTTTCAGGACGTGACCGAGACGACGATGCCGAAGCACCTTCTCTCCCGCGCGCTGCTGCTGCTCACCCTGCTCGCCCCGCTCGCCGGCCCGGCGCCGCACGCGCGTGGGGCGCGCGCCTCCGTGCACGCCGCCGCGGCGTCCGTGCCCGCGCCCGAGGAGGTGCTCGGCTTCCGCCCCGGCGACGACCGCAAGCTCGCGTCCTGGGCGCAGACGGTCGAATACTTCCGCCGCCTGTCGCAGGCGAGCCCGCGCGTTAAGTTCGAAGAGCTGGGCAAGACGACCCTCGGCGCGCCCTTCGTCCTCGCGACCATCAGCGCGCCCGAGAACATCGAGCGCCTGGAAACCTACAAAGACATCCAGCGGCGGCTCGCAGACCCGCGCACGCTCGGGCGCGCGCCCGAGGCCAGGGCCGAAGGCTTAATCAGCAACGGGAAGACGGTCGTCCTCATCACCTGCGGCGTGCACTCGACCGAGGTCGGCTCCTACCTCTCGGGGATGCTCATCGCGCACCGCCTCGCCTCGTCCGACGAGCCCGAGGTGCAGGAGATTCTGCGCAACACCATCGTCCTCCTCGTGCCCTCGCTCAACCCCGACGGCGTGGACATCGTGAAGAACTGGTACGACAAGACGCTCGGCACGCCCTTCGAGGGGACGAACCCGCCCGAGCTTTACCACCACTACGTCGGCCACGACGACAACCGCGACTGGTACGCCTTCACGCAGGTCGAGACGCAGCTCACGGTCGATAAGGTGCACAACGTCTGGCACCCGCAGATCGTCCACGACATACACCAGCAGGGCGCCTACGGCTCGCGCCTCTTCCTGCCGCCCTACATGCAGCCGGTCGAGCCGAACGTCCCGCGCCAGCTCGTCGAAGGCTACACGGAGCTTGGGCATTTCATCGCGGACAACATGCTCAAGGCGGGCTTCAAGGGCATCACCTGGGATTCGACCTACGACGCCTGGACGCCCTCGCGCGCCTACTCGCACTACCACGGCGGCGTCCGCGTCCTCTCCGAGACGGCCTCGGTCAACCTCGCCACGCCCATCACGGTGAAGCCCGAACAGCTCCGCGCCGGCGAGGGCTACGACGCGCGCAAGGCGACGCCCAACTTCCCCGTCCTCTGGCCCGGCGGCGAATGGCGCCTGCGCGACATCACGAACTACATGACGACCGCGGCCTTCGAGCTGCTCAAGCACGCCGCGCAGAACCGAGAGGCTTGGCTCCGGCGCTTCTACTCAATCGGCAAGGAGGCCGTCCGCCCGCGCAGGCGCGGCGAGTTGTACGGCTTCCGGATTCCGGCGGCGCCGAACGACGGGGAGCTCCAAAACATCCTTGAGCGCGCGGGCGTGGAGGTGAGGATGCTCCCCCGGTCTGGCCCGGGCCGGCGCGCGCAGGGGCTGGACATCTTCGTGCCGATGGCGCAGCCCTACGGCGGATTCGCCAAAGCCTTGTTGGAGCCGCAGCACTACCCAGACCTGCGTGACGCGGAGGGGCACCCCATCGCGCCCTACGACGTGACCGCTCACACGCTCACGCTGCTGATGGGCGTCCCGGCCGAGCCCGTCTACGCGCCGGTGAAAGTCGGGGCGCCCGCGCGTATTGAGGTGGCGATGCTGCCGGGCCATGAGAGAGACATCGTCCCCGACAGTCCGCGGGTGGCCCTCTATAAATCACACGTCCCCTCGATGGACGAGGGCTGGACGCGTTGGGCGTTTGAAAACCAACTCCACGTCCGATACGCCTCGTTGCAGGACGCCGAGGTGCGCGCCGGTGGCCTGCGGGCGAAGTACGACTCGATCATCATCCCCGACGAGTCGCCGCGGGCGATTCTCGAAGGCTATCGGAAGGGCTCGATGCCGGAGGAGTTCACGGGCGGTCTGGGGAAGGAGGGCGTGAAGGCCCTGCGCGAGTTCGTCGAAGAGGGCGGGACGCTCATCACCTTGAACGAGGCTTCGGACTTCGCCATCGAGCAGCTCGGCCTCCCCGTCCGCGACGTGACGGCCGACCTCAAGCGGACTGAGTTCTACTGCCCCGGCTCCATCCTCCGCACCGTGCTCGACACAACGCACCCATTGGCGAAGGGGATGCCGCGCGAGTCAATCGCCTGGGTCGAAGACTCGCCGGTCTTCGAAATCAAGAGTGACCCGCCGGCCCTCGACCGCGTCCGCGTCGTCGCGCGCTACCCCGAGACGGGGACGCCGCTCCTCTCGGGCTGGCTCCTCGGCGCCGAGCGCATCCGCGGCAAGGCCGCGCTCGTCGAGGCCCGCGTCGGCAAGGGCCGGGTCTACCTCTTCGGCTTCCGCCCGCAGTACCGCGCGCAGTCGCTCGCCACCTACCCGCTCCTCTTCAACGCCATCGCCGGGCGCTGACGGGGGCGGCTCAACGGAGGACGGTGAAGAGCGCGGCGGCAATCGCGAGCATGTAGACGACGGCGTAGCCGACGAAGTAGCCGACGAAGGTGATGAGGGCGCGCAGCACGGCGAGCGCCAGCCGGCCGCGGTAGAAGACGCGCAGCGCCACGAACAGGTAGATGATGTCGAGGGCGTACTTCCCGAACGCGAGCGCCATGTTCTTCAGCGTCGGGTGGATGCCGAGCAGGTAGTAGAGCGGCCACATCAGCGTCGTCGTCAGCACCGCGAACGAGAGGTAGTGCATCGCGAAGACGAGGTGCTCGACGAAGTAGCGTCGCGAGAAGAAGTAGATGAGCTGGAGCAGCACGGCGAGCGTGACGATCTGCAACGGCTGGAGCAGCGAGACGTTGCGCTGCCAGTGCTCGTTGACCGTGTCGTAGAGCGCCTCGGCCGTCGTGCCCTTGCGCGCGGCCGCGCGGGAGAAGAGGCGGTCGTACAGGTCGCCGTTCGGCATCTTCCACTGCGCGGCGAGCTGCCGCTGGTTTTCGAGGATGAGCCGGATGTCGAACATCGTCGCCTGCTTCGAGGCCGTGTAGACGAAGAGGTTGAGGGCGAGGATGCCGAGGCAGAGGTTGAGCGGCTTGAGGTAAGGCCCGCGGCGCCCCGCCACCCACTCGGCGGTGAGCCGGCCCGGGCGGAAGAGGAGCGCCAGCAGCGTGCGCGTGAGCTTCGTGTCGAGGCTCGTCAGCTCCTTCGCCGCGTCCATGACGAAGTGGCGTATCGAGAGGTCGCGCGCCTCGGGGCGCTTCTCGCCGCAGCGGTGGCAGTAGTCGCCGGCGAGCGCCGCGCCGCAGCTCGGGCACTCGTCCGGCCCCTCGGGCGCGGGCCGCGCCTCGGCGGTCTGGGCGGCCTCGGCCAAACCTTCACCCCTCCCCGTCGCGTTTGCCCCTGACCGAGCCCGCGATCTTCTTGCGCGTCGTCTCGCCCGTGTCGATGACGGGGATGCCCTCGCCCACCTCGGCGTGCGGGCGCGGGATGACGTGCGTCGAGACGACCTCGCCGACGCGGCGGGCGGCGGCCGCGCCCGCGTCCACGGCCGCGCGCACCGCGCCCACCTCGCCGCGCACGATGGCCGTCACCAGCCCCGCGTCGATCTTCTCGTAGCCGACCAGGCGCACGTCCGCCGCCTTCACCATCGCGTCCGCGGCCTCGATCATCGCGACCAGCCCGCGGCACTCGACCATCCCCAAAGCATCCATCCCTCTCACCTCCCGAATGTCCGCCCGCCGCTACTGCGCGCGGCGGTAGACCAGTTTAACCTGCTGCGTGCCCATCTGGTTGCCGATGGTCGTCGTGTGCGTCAGCGTCTTCCCGTCGGAAGAGACCTGCCACTTCTGCGTCACGTCCAACTCGTACGTGCCGCCCTGCCCCTTCCGCGTGATGTGCGACTGCGAGACGGCCTTGTCGCCGTCCCACTTCGTCTTCGACTTGACCTCGCCCGCGCCTATCGTCGCCTGGTTCGTCTCGCCGCGCTCGTCCGTGTAGTAGGTGAACTCCTTCACCTCCTGCTGCCCGTCGAGGCTGAGCGTGCGCTTGATCTTCAGCTCCGGGTCTTTGTGCTCGACGACGAGCGTCGAGTCGGCCTTCGCGAGCGGCTTGTCGCTCCACCCGCCGAAGTCGCTCTTCGCGCGGTCGAGCTGCCACGTCCCCGAAAAGTCCGGGTGCGACTTCTTCTTGTCGTCCCCCGCCGCGGCCGAAGCCAGCAGGCACAAGACCAGGAGAGATGCGGACAAAGACCTTTTCATCAAACACCTCCCGAGAAGACATGCAAGAAGTTCAAACTTGAAATTTCAAATTTGAACTCTAATTGCGCAGCGAGTGGATGGGCGCGGGGATGCGGCCGCCGCGCCGGATGAAGACGCTCGAAGAGAAACTGTTGACGGGCATGACGGGGGCGCTGCCCAGCAGGCCGCCGAACTCGACCACGTCGCCGACCGTCTTGCCCGGCGCGGGGATGATGCGGACGGCGGTCGTCTTGTTGTTCATGACGCCGATTGCCATCTCGTCGGCGATGATGGCGGCGATGGTCTCGGCCGAGGTGTCGCCGGGCACGGCCACCATGTCCAGCCCCACCGAGCAGACGCTCGTCATCGCTTCGAGCTTCTCAAGCGTGAGCGCGCCCTTCCGCGCGGCCTCAATCATCGCCGCGTCTTCGGAGACGGGGATGAAGGCGCCGCTCATCCCGCCGACCGCGCTCGAAGCCATCGCCCCGCCCTTCTTCACCGCGTCGGTCAAAAGCGCCAGCGCGGCGGTCGTCCCCGGCGCGCCCGCGCGCTCGAACCCCAAAGCCTCAAGAATCTCGCCGACCGAGTCGCCCGGCGTCGGCGTCGGCGCCAAGGAGAGGTCGATGATGCCGAAGCGGATGCCCAGACGCCGCGCGGCCTCGCGGCCGACCAGCTCGCCGGCGCGCGCGAGCTTGAAGGAGAGCCTCTTAATCAGCTCGGCCATCTCGTCGAGCGGCGCGTCGCGGGGCGCGTGGCGGACGGCGTGGTTGACGACGCCGGGGCCGGAGACCCCGACGTTGATGACCGCCTCGGGCTCGCCGACGCCGTGGAACGCGCCCGCCATGAAAGGGTTGTCCTCGACCGCGTTGGCGAAGCAGACGAACTTGGCGCAGGCCAGCCCGCCGCGTTCGCGCGTGCGCTCGGCCATCTCCTTGATGATCTCGCCGGTGCGGCGCACGGCGTCCATGTTGATGCCGGCGCGCGTCGTCGCGACGCTCAGCGAAGAGCACAGGCGCTCGGTCGAAGCCAGGGCCTCGGGGATGGAATCGACGAAGGCGCGCGTGCCCGGCGTGTCGCCCTTGTGGACGAGCGCCGAGTAGCCGCCGATGAAGTCCACGCCGACGCGCCCCGCCGCCTCGTCGATGGCGCGCGCGAGCGGGATAAGTTCCGAGGCGGAGCGCGCGCGGTCGAAGACCAGAGAGGCGGGCGTGATCGAGATGCGCTTGTTGGCGACGCGCAGGCCCAGCTCCTCGCCGATCTCGTCCACGGTGGGGACGAGGCGCGCGGCCGTCCGCTCGATCTTCTCGCGGACGCACTCGGCCGTCTCTTCGACCGTGGCGCGGACGCAGTCGCGCAAAGACAGGCCGAGCGTGACGGTGCGCACGTCGAGGTGCTCCATCTCGGTCATGCGCACGGTCTGTAGGATTTCCGCCTGTGTGTACTCCATGCCCCTCGGGTGCTAACGCAGCACGGTCGTGCTCAGGAAAAGGAGGACGAGGAAGAGGACGAAGAGGGCCGCGGCGGCGAAGACGAAGCGCAGCCCGGAGTCGTCCGGCGTCTCTTCGAGGGCGACGATGGCCTCCTCGCGCATCCGCCCGACGCGCGCCTTCGTCCCCTCGCGCACGCGTGCCACGCGCCCCCGGAGGTCGCCCGCGCGCACGGCTTCGCCCGCCTCTTCCGCCTCCCGCGCCGGCCCTTCGGACGACGCGGGCGCGCTCAAGACGGAAGCCCCCGGCGCGGCCTCAATGTCCGCGGGCGCGGCGGCGACCGGCACTTGCTCGGCAGGCGTGGGCGGCGGCGCGTTCACGCCGGGCGACTGCTCGAAGGCTGCGAACTCTTTGGTCGGCGGAGCCCAATCTTCGGCGGGCGGACTCGCCTGCTCCTGCGGCGACGACTCGCCCGTCGGCGGCACGGGCGCGCGCGCCGCCTCGGCCCCGCGCTCCTCGGGCGCGCCGGGCGCGGCCTCCGGCCCCAGAGCCTTGCCGCACTGCTGGCAAAACCGCGACCCCACGCGCGCCGCCGCGCCGCACGAGAGACACCTGCGAGAGATTTCGGGAAGCGACATGGAAGAATTTTAGATTTTAGATTTTTGATTTCCGATTTGAAGTCGGCCGAGAGTCTTTCTTCAAATCGGAAATCAAAAATCTAAAATCGACTAAATCCTGTGCATCGCGTTGAAGAGGTCTTCGCGCTGGGCGTAGATGCGGACGCCGAGGCGGTCGCCCTCGCCGCGGAAGCGGTCTTTAAGCGCGGCGACCGACTCGCCGGCGCGCGAGATGTCGGCGACGATGACCATCGCGAACTTGCCCTGCACGACCGTCTGGTTGATGTCGATGATGCTGCACCGCGCCTCGGCCAGAATCTGCGAGACGGCCGCGACGATGCCCGGGTGGTCGGTGCCGAAGACCGAGACGATGAGCCGGTCGGCGCGCCCCTCGGCCCCGCCCTTCGGCCCCTCCTCGGCGGCGCCCGCGAGCGCCGGCTCGACGGCGCGGTACACATCCATCACCAGCGCCTCGACCGTCCGCTCGTCGGCCCCCGCCCCCAGGCGGCCGTAGACCGCGCGCGTGATTCGGTAGATGAGTTCCTCGTTCGCCATAAAACAGTTTTCAGTTTTCAGTCTTCAGTTTACGGCCTCCCTCCGGCTGAAAACTGAAAACTGAAAACTGCCTACTTGCTTCTCAGCTCGCGCGCCGACTCGACCAGCTCTTCGGAGCGCGCGAGGTCTTCCTGCACGTCCACGCGGTCAACGATGCCGACGACCGCGGCCTCAATCGCCATCTCCTGGTCGCCGACGGCCGTGCGCGCGGCCTTCCCGTACGCGCACATCACGACCTCGCCCACGCCCGCGCCCAGGCGGTCGGCCACGACGACGATGTTCTTCGTCGGCTCCTTGTCGAGGTCAATCGGGTGCACGACCAAAAATCTGACGCCCTCCAGGTCGGGCGTCTTCTTCGTTGACCACACGGTGCCGACGACTTTGCCTAAGAACATAAAGACCGTGAACCGTGAACCGTGAACCGTGAACCGTGACAGGAAGAGGCGTGCCCTTTCCTGTCACGGTTCACGGTTCACGGTTTACGTCCTTCATGCCTTCGCGAAGACCTCCGCGGCCTCGCCCATGTCGCGGGCGGCGGGCGTGATGATGGTGCGCGCGTTGGTGTAAATCTTCTCGCCCTTCTGGATGGCGCGGCGCACGTCGTCCTCGCAGACGAAATCGACGGCGCGCTTGCCGTTGCCGGCGGCGGGCGAGGGCGTCTGCTTCGCGGGCGCGCTCGGGGGGGCCGGCGCGGGGTCGCTGCCGCCGTTGCCGCCGTTCGTCGCCTGTGCCGTCGGCGCGGCCTCGGGGTGCGGGGCGGCGCCGCCGGAGTGCGCGGCGCGCTGCGGCTCGATGTCCACGCCCTGCTGCACGTAGGCGTGCGGCTGCGCGACCGGGAGCGGCGGCGCGGACGTTTGCGACGGCTGACGTTGGGAGAGGAAGCGGTCAACGATCTTCGCGATGTCGTCGCGGCTGATGGCGCCGCCCGCCGCCGCAGGCACGGACGGGGAGACAGGTTGAAGGGGTGACGGGGAGATTCTTTCACCCCGTCCCGCAGTCGCCCCGTCCCCCCGTCCGGCCGCAGGCCGTTTCGAGGGCACGGCGCGAGTCTCAAACGCCACGCGCTTGATGTCCATCAGGTGCCACGGCGAGACGTTGTCCGAGGTGACGTTGCCGCCCCAGGAGCCGCAGCCCAGAGTCATCGAGGGCGGGAGCGCGGTCGAGAACCCGATGGCGCCGTGCGTCGTCGGCGAGTTGACGACGATGCGCGAGGCGGGCATCTCGACGCCGAACGCCTTCGCGGCCTCGCGCGAGCGCGTGTGGATGCCCGCGGTGTGGCCCATGCCGCCGTAAGATAAGATTTCGAAGCAGCGCGCCGCGCCTCTTTCTAAACCGTCCTCGACGTAGAAGGCGAGGATGGGCGACAGCTTCTCCATCGAGAGCGGGAACTCGCGCCCGACTCCCCCCACGTCGGCCATCAAGCAGCGCGTGCCCGGCGGCACAGTGAGCCCGGCCATCTTCGCAATCACCTCGACCGAACGGCCGACGATGGCCGGGTTGAGCGCGCGCTTCTCGGTCGTGACGACCTTCGCGAGTTGGTCTGCTTCGGCGGCAGAAAGAAAGTGACCGCCCTGCGCGACGAACTCTTCCCTCACCTGCTTCGCCACGGGCGCGTCGGCGACGACGGCCTGCTCGGAGGCGCAGATGGTGCCGTTGTCGAAAGTCTTCCCCGTCAAAATGTTCTGCACGGCGATGGGCACGTCCGCGCTTCTCTCGACGAAGACGGGGACGTTCCCCGGCCCGACGCCGAAGGCGGGCTTGCCCGACGAATACGCCGCGCGCACGAGGCCGATGCCGCCGGTGGCGAGGATGACCGCCGTCTGGCGGTGCTTCATCAAAGCCTCCGTGCCTTCGAGCGACGTGCTCGTCATGCAGCCGACGGCCTCGGCCGGCAGACCCTCTTTGACGCCCGCCTCGCGCATGACGCGCGCCGTCTCGTTGATGCACTTCGCGGCCGAGGGGTGCGGCGAGAGGACGATGGAGTTGCGCGACTTGACGGCGATGAGGATTTTGAAGATGGCCGTGGAGGTCGGGTTGGTCGAGGGGATGATGCCGGCG
>JAFAZX010000080.1 GCA_019239425.1 Acidobacteriota bacterium | reverse complement strand
CGAACGCACGGACGGTGATGCGGGGGTTGTGCTTCGCCAAGACCTTCGTGATCGCCGCCGTCAGGGTCGTCTTCCCGTGGTCGACGTGCCCGATGGTGCCGATGTTGACGTGCGGCTTCGACCGGTCAAACTTCTCCTTCGCCATGTCCCTCTTGCCTCTTCCTTAGGTTGAGTTCTGCGGTTAAGCTTTAAGCCCGAGATGGGATTTGAACCCATGACCTCCTCCTTACCAAGGAGGCGCTCTACCCCTGAGCTACTCGGGCGCAACAAACGCCCGCACGGTTGCCTGATACTTGGAGCGGGAGACGAGGCTCGAACTCGCGACCCTCAGCTTGGAAGGCTGATGCTCTACCAACTGAGCTACTCCCGCCCGGGAAAAGGATGAAGGATGAAGGATGAAGGATGAAGGCGACGCCGTTTGGCCGTACCTTCATCCTTCATCCTTCCGCCTTCATCCTTCGGTGCTGGTGCAGGGGGTAGGATTCGAACCTACGTAGGGTGTGAACCCGCCGGGTTTACAGCCCGGTGCCATTAACCACTCGACCACCCCTGCCTTTGTCAAACTCGTTCAAGCCGGTGGAGGGATTTGAACCCCCGGCCCGCGGTTTACAAAACCGCTGCTCTACCCCTGAGCTACACCGGCTTACCACGGTAGAGAATCCGCGCCTTCCGGCAAAACGTGAATACTAGCAACGCCTTCGGGAAAAGGCAAGCCGCCGCGAGGTGCCGCCACCACGACCCGCCCGGGTAACGATGCACAAACCTGTTGACGCCCCCACGCGCCACCCGCTAGGATGGAAAGTGCCCGCAAAGGCGGCGCCCCTTCCGGGGCCGAACGGCCGCCCACCCGCGCCTCTTCAAATGCGCCCCGCCGCTTGTCCCGAAGCACTCCGAGCGAGTCACGGCCTGCGGTTTGTCGGACACCTTCGATGCCGGAAACACACAAGGAGATTACCCGTGCGTAGCTGCGACACGCTCCCCCCCTGTAAAGTTCTTCTGCTGTTGCTCCTATTCTGCGCCTTCGCCCACGCCCCCGCAAGCGCACAGACGCAGGGGCCGCGGAACCCCAACGAGTCGCCGACGCTCGTCGCCCCGGAGGCGCGCCGCCCGGCCCCGGTCGCGCGCGCCAGCGAGTCTGTCTGCGGCGGCTTCGTCGAGCAGGCGCCGCAGTCTTCGGTCGGCCAGATCGTCGGCGCCGAGCAGGAGCGGGAGCGCCGCATCTTCGCGGAGGGAGACCTCGTCTTCGTCGACGCGGGCGCACAGGCCGGCGTGCGCGTCGGGCAGGAGTTCTCGGTCGTGCGCCCGCGCGGGCAGTTCCGCTCGAAGTTCTCGAGCAAGAGCGGGTCGCTCGGCGTCTACACGCAGGAGGTCGGGCGGCTGCGCGTCGTGCGCGTGCGCGACCGCGTCGCGGTGGCGGAGGTTCGCCTGGCGTGCGCAGACCTTCTGGTCGGCGACCTACTCCGCCCGGCGCAGGAGCGCCCCGTCCCCGCGGCCCGTCCCGAGATGGCGCTCGACCGCTTCGCGGAGCCGACGGGCAAGCAGACCGGCCGCCTCGTGCTCGCGCGCGCGTCGCGCGAGATGGTCTCGCGCGACGACGTGGTCGTCGTCGACCTCGGCGCGGAGGACGGCGTGAAGGTCGGCGACTACCTGACCGTCTTCAGGCCCAAAGAGCAGGGCACGCTCGTGCACTACGGCGACGAGATCGCGGCCAACGCGCGCGACGGGTTCGAGAGCGAGGAGTACCGCGGCGGCGGCCACTCCAACCAGTCGCAGCGCGTCAAGAAAGTTGACGGGCCGAAGAAAGGCCCGACGGTCAAGACGCCCGCCATCCATCGCGCGCGCCCGAGCGTCCCGCGCCAGGTCGTCGGCGAACTGGTCGTGCTCCGCGTCGAAGGGCGCACGGCGACCGCCGTCGTCACGCGCGTCGCACAGGAGATACACACCGGCGACGCGGTCGAAGTCCAGTAGTACGAAGGTCAATTTTAACCACAGAGACACAGAGGCACAGCTTGAAGTAGTTAGTCTTCAAAGCTGTGCCTCTGTGTCTCTGTGGTTAATTCTTTTAACGGTTCGGCGTGCGCGCGGCCTGCGGGAGCGGGGAGCGTGCGGCCGCCCGCCCGGCGCTGGAGCGCCCGACGGCGTCGCGGTAGAAGGCCCGGAAGTATTCGTACATCGAGAGGCAGGCCAGCAGCACCACGACCCAGAGCGTCGCGCGCCCTAAGGTGTAGAGCAGCACCTGCCAGTCCGTCCCCGTCACGACGCCCGCGCCGAAGAGGTGGTGCAGGGCCTCGCGCAGCTCCGGCACCGTCCAGAACTGTATCGCCGGGAAGGCGTGGCCGAAGTTCGCCACGGGCGGCTCGCCCGCGGTGCTCGAAGCGATGAGCAGGGCGACGGCCAAGACCTGCGCCGCCATCTTGAACTTCCCCGTCCGCGAGGCGGAGATGACGACGCCGTCGGCGGCCGCCACGCTCCGCAAACCCGAGACGGCGAACTCGCGCCCGACGATGATGCAGACGGCCCACGCCGGCGCCAGGCGGTTCTCGACGAGCGAGATGAGCGCGGCGCTGATGAGCAGCTTGTCCGCGATGGGGTCGAGCAGGATGCCGAAGCGCGAAATCTGTTGGCGGCTGCGCGCGATGCGCCCGTCGAGGTAGTCCGTGAAGGCCGCGCCGAGGAAGAGCGCGACGCCGAGCACGTGGCGCTGGACGCCGAACCAATTTTCCGAGAAGGGCGTGAGCAGGACGACGACCAGCAGCGGCACGACGAAGATGCGCGACAAAGTCAGTGCGTTCGGAAGATTCAGCACGCCCCTCCCCGCTCCTCTCAAACCTCGCCCCGGCCCCGAGTCTCTTCGACGAATGCTTGACCCGAAGTGTAGGAGCCGCGCGAGAGGGGTGTCAAGAAGCGCCCTCCTCCGGCTTCTTAAGGCAAGGGCAGAAGCCCGACCGTAAGGGAGGGCGTCAGTCCCACCCTACTTGAGCTTTGACGGGGACGTACGCCCTTCCTTACGGTCGGGCTTCTGCCCTTCGAGGCATTTCGAAGCGAGGGCGAGGAGCGCCGTCGCGCGCACGTACTTGTCCGAGAGTTCGCCCGCGGCGGAGAGCGCCGCGCCGAAGTCGCGCCCGCCCAGCTCGCGGAAGACGTTCTCAAGCCTCACGCCGGGCAGTCGGTGCACGGCGTAGACCGTGAAGCTTTCGTTCCCCAACTGCCGCCCGACGGTGTCGGCGCTGAAGTCCGGGTCGGGCAGTGTGTTGATGACCTTAGCTGCGCTCCTCAAGACCTGCGCGGCGCGCGTCACGTCGAAGCGCGCGTAGAGGTGCGCCACGCCCAGAAGCGCGCGCGCCTTCTCCGGCGTGTCCTTCGCTTTGAGGGCGTCGGCGGCGACCGCCTCGAGCAGCTCGCCGGCCCGCGCCCTGTCGTCGAGCCGCTTGAGCGCGGCGTCCGCGATCTCGAAAGAGAGGAGGGCGCGGTAGTCCAGCTCACCGACCTTCTGCGACAGGCGGCTCGCCTCGTCCAGACGCCCCTCCTTTACCTCCTTCTGCGTCCAGAGAAAATAGAGGTAGCCCGCGAGCTTCTCGCGCAGCCCCGCGTCGCTCACCTTGTCCAGATAAGACTCCGCGCGCCGGAACTCTTCGGGCGTGCGCGCGGCCATGACGAGCTTGGCGACGGCGAAGGCGCGGCGGCCCGCGTCCCGTTCGCTCTCCGCCTTCTCAAGCGAGCGCTCGAACATGGTCTCGTCTTCGTACTCGTGTGCGAACCGCGCGAAGTCCGCGGCGCGCTCGCGCGAAGGGTCGGCGGCGGCGGCCGACGCCATCCCTTTGAGCCACTGCGCGCGTTCGAGCGACGCGGGACTCAGGCGCGCGATGTGCGGCTCGAGCATGGAGAGCGTGGTGAGCAACTGCGCCTGCTCCGTGGGCATGCCGCCCGCGTCGGAGGGCGCGGCCTCCGGCGTCTTGAACTTCACTTCGACCTGCCGGAACAGCGCCGCCAGATACAGCTCGCGGAGCTGCGGGTCGGGCGCGAAGTTCGGCGGCGGGTTGTAGTAGACGGCGACGGGCACGCTCGCCGGCTCGCGGTTGAGCGCGAAAGGGTAGACCGCGAGGTAGGCTAAGTCCGTGGCGCTGCGGTCGGCGTAGGCCGCGAGCGCCTCGCGGTAGAGTGCGTCGGCCGCGGCCCTGTCCGTCTCGGCCAGCTTGAAGAGGAAGAGTATGAGCGTGTAGGAAGCCTGGAAGCGGAAGCTGCCGCGCGCGATGGTGAGCGCCGTGGCGCGGTCGACCGGCAGGAGCGACTGCGCGAGGCCGAGCGCGCCCTCCGCGCCCTTCGCCTGAGACGCGCCCGCGCCCGCCGCGGCCCCTTTAGACTCCTCAGCCTCGCGCAGCCTCTCTTCGGCCACGTCTTCGGCGAGCCTGCGCGCCCAGGCCGGGTCGCGCCGCGCGACGGCCGCCATGACGACGAAGCGGCGGTCGACCTTCTGCATGAGGACGCCGTTCCGCAGCGTCGGCGTCTGCTCCTTCTGCTCTTTGAAATCCTTCGCGGCCAGCTCGTAGGCCTCCGTGAAGAGGTCGCGCGCCGCGCGCTGTTCGTAAGGCCAGAGCAGGTCGGCCGCGCTCGTCAGAAGACTGATGCGCTTCAACACGTCGCCGAAGGCTTTGGCCTCGGACAACTGCTCGCGCACGAGGGCGCGCGACTGGAAGGGGTCGCAGAAGAGTTGCGGGGTCGGCTCCGGCGTCTGCGAAACGACGGCCTGCGCGCGCGCCGCGGGTTGGAAACAGAACACAAGGAGTGAGGCCAGGGCTGACAGACGTAGGCGTGAGGGTGACATTGCGGGTCTCCTTATTGCTTCCGGCCGCCGCGCGCGGGCCTCTTCGGCTTCGATAGCTGCTCCGTCTCCGCCGCGTCTTCGAGGCATTTCGAAGCCAGGGAGAGGATTGCCAGAGCGCGCAGGTGCTTGTCGTTGAGACTGCTTGCGGCGGCGAGCGCCGCTTCGAAGTCTTGCACGGCCACCTCGCGCAGCACCGTCTCCAGGTTGAAGCCGGGCGAGAGGTAGGGCGGGGCGTAGAAGTTAAACTTGCGCCCGTCGATGGCGCGCGTAATGAAGGGGCGCGTCGGGTCCATCTCTGGTACACGGTTGATGGCCGCGACGGCCTCCGGCAAAACCTGCGCGACGCGCGAAGAATCGAGCCGCCAGTATACGTGCGTGAGCCCGACGAGCGCGCGCGCCTTCTCCTCCGACTCCGGCACGCCCTGCGCGGACTTGTAGACCGACTCGGCGAGCGCGAGCGCGAGCGGCGCCGTGCCCGACTGCTTCAGCTCCGCCTCGGCCAATTCCAAAGTGAGCCCCGCGCGCTGTTCGAGCGAAGTGACCTTCTCGGCGAACCGCTCGGCCTCTTCGGGCCGCCCCTCCTTCGAAGCCCTGAGCGACTTCTCGAAGTAGGCTCCTCCGAGGAACTGTCCACGCACTTCCTCGTCCATCAACCTGGCCGCCACCGCCTCGATGCGCTCCGGGCTCTCGCCGCCGAGCAGGTGGAAGAGACCCATGAGGATCGTCCGGTCGTGCGGCTCCGGGTCTTTGATGCGCTCGGCCCTCGCCAGCACGTTGTCGAAGACGGTCGAAGGTTCCGGCGTCGGCTCCGTCCGGGGGGCGGGCGCCGGCCGGGCACCTGCCTCCGCGCGGCGGAGACCGCTGTCGCTCAGCATCGCGCCGGCCGCCTGCTTGAGCGGGGCGGCGCGCGCGACGAAGCTTCGGTCGGAAGGAGCGTAGAGGTTCTCCAGTGAGACTATCGTCCCGTAGATCAGCTCGGCGTCCGAAGGCGGCTGCTGGTATGAGTCCGACTGCGGCGGCGGCTGGCCCGCGGCCGCTTCGAGCTTCCGCTGCGCGAGCAGCAGGAAGGCACCGACGAAGCGCCTCTGCAAGTCCGCGCTCGGCGCGAACTCCCGCGGCGGCATGCCGGCCGCGTTGTAGCCGTTGCGCAGGCCCAGATTCAGCGACAGGCCGAACGGGTAGCCGGAGAGTTGCAGGAGCGAGGCGAGGTCGGCCGAAGAGTATGCGCGCAGCGCGTCGAGGTATAACGCGTCGGCCGCGGCGCGATCCTTCCGCGCCACGTCGTAGATGAATTCCGAAAGGGAGCGCGAGGCCGGGTGGCGCAGGGACTCGCGCGCGACCGAGAGGGAGAGCCCGAGGTCGCTCGACTCAAGCGAGCGCGCCACCGTCAACAGGCTCTCGGCCGGGTTGTTGCCCCAGTTCCCTGCCTTCTTGACCGTGGCAGCGCGCTGCCGCGTCTCTTCGGCCGCGCGCACGCTCAGCTTCTGCGCCCACGCCGGGTCGCGGCGCGCGAGCGCGCGGATGACCACGACACGCGGGTCGGGCAGCATGTACGTTAACCCCGGCAGGTCGTTGCGCGCAGACTTGCGCACGGCGGTCTCCTGCCCGTGCTCCCTGTAGTGCGCCGAGGCGACCTCGAACGCTTCGGCGAAGAGCGCGCGCGCCTGCGTCTCGTCGGACGGCCAGAGCAGGTCGGCGGCACGCGCCAACACGTCGACGCGCTTCGCGCCGTTGGCGAAAGCCTTCGCCTCGGCCAACTGCTCGCGGACGAGCTGCAGAGCGCGTTCCGCGTCGCAGGCGGGGGCATTCCTCTGCGCCCGCGCGGCCGAGAAGGTTGAAGCGAGCGAAAGAATGACTACGGCCGCGGTCAGCTTGCGGCATGAGAGAAGCATCAAAGTCTCTCCTTCGGAGGGTTGCCGGGGCGGTCGCTTGCCCGCCTCCGCGCGGTCGTTTACAATCGTCGTTTCCGCACCGCTCGGGATTCTCCACTGTAGTGCGTGCGGATGATTTCAGGCAATGGCAATTGACCGTATCACGGTGCGCGGCGCGCGCCAGCACAACCTGAAGGACATCAGCGTCGTGATCCCGCGCGACAGTCTGACGGTCATCACCGGCCTCTCGGGTTCGGGCAAGTCTTCGCTCGCCTTCGACACTATCTATGCCGAGGGCCAGCGCCGCTACGTCGAATCCCTCTCGGCCTACGCGCGACAATTTTTAGACCAGCTCGAACGCCCCGACGTGGACTCGGTGGACGGACTCTCGCCCGCCATCTCCATCGAGCAGAAGACCGTCTCGCGCAGCCCGCGCTCGACCGTGGGCACCGTGACCGAAGTCTACGACTACCTGCGCCTGCTCTTCTCCTCCGTCGGCCAGCCGCACTGTCACATCTGCGGCGAGCCCATCACGCGCCAGTCGGTCGAGCAGATCGTCCACAGCGTCCTCTCGCTCCCCGAAGGCGAGCGCGTGATGGTGCTCGCGCCCGTCGTCCGCGGCCGCAAGGGCGAGTTCAAGAAGGAGCTCGAGAAGCTCCAGAAGGACGGCTTCCTGCGGGCGCGCGTCGACGGGGAGCTCGTCTCGCTCGACGAGGAGATAAAGCTCGACAAGCGGCGCAACCACACGATTGAGGCCGTCGTCGACCGCCTCCTCATCAAGTCAGGGATAGCCGAGCGTCTGACCGAGTCCGTCCGCACGGCCCTGAAGCTGACCGGCGGCGCCGTCCTCATCTCGGTCGTGGACGGCGAGGAGAAGCTCTACTCGGAGCGGATGGCCTGCGTCAACTGCGGCATCAACGTGCCGCCGCTTGAGCCGCGCTCCTTCTCCTTCAACTCCGTCTACGGCGCGTGCAAGCGCTGCCACGGCCTCGGCACCGTCTTAGAGATCGACCCGGCCAAGATCGTCACCGACGCCACCGAGCGCGCGGACAAGCTCTTCGTCGCGCTGGCCGCCGCAGACAAGCAGGGCGCCGCGTATCTGAAGGCCGCTCTCGTGGCGGTCGCCGAACACTTCGACGCGGACGTGCAGATGCCCTTCGCCGAACTCCCGCAGCCGGTGCGCGACGCCTTCTTCCACGGCGTCGAAGGGCAGATAACTTTCCGGCAGGGCCTCTACAAGTACGAGAGCGACTGGAGGGGCGCGGTGCGCCACCTCTCCGAGCGCATGCACAACGCGCCGAGCGAGCGCGTCCGTGAGGCTTTGGAAGAGCTCGTCTCGCCGGTCGAATGTCCGGACTGTCGGGGGCAGCGCCTGCAGCCCGAGTCGCTCGCCGTCCGCGTCGGCGGGCGCGGCATCGCAGAGTACACGGCGCTCCCGATTGAGGAGTCGGTCGCCGCCTTCGACTCCCTGAAGCTGAACGAGCGCGAGGCGCAGATCGCCGGACTCGTCCTGCGCGAGATACGCAACCGCCTGGGCTTCCTCAACACGGTCGGCCTCGGCTATCTCACGCTCGACCGCGCCTCGGCCACGCTCTCCGGCGGCGAAGGGCAGCGCATCCGGCTGGCGACTCAGATCGGCTCGCAGCTTCGCGGCGTGCTCTACGTCCTGGACGAGCCGTCCATCGGGCTCCACCCGCGCGACAACCAGAAGCTGCTCGAAACCCTTACTGCGCTGCGCGACCTCGGCAACACGGTGCTCGTCGTCGAGCACGACGAGGAGACCATCCGCCGCGCGGACTACGTCGTAGACCTCGGCCCGGCGGCCGGCGCGCACGGCGGCGAGGTCGTCGCCGCGGGCACGCCCGACGAAGTCGCCTGCAACAGCGCCTCGGTCACGGGCCAGTACATCTGCGGCAAGCTCAGCATCGAAGTCCCGAGACAGCGACGCCCGCCCAACGGCAAGGCCGTCACCGTCCGCGGCGCGCGCGCCAACAACCTCAAGTCCGTCGACGCCGTCTTCCCCATCGGCCTGCTGACGGTCGTGACGGGCGTCTCCGGCTCGGGCAAGTCGACGCTCGTCGACGACATCCTCTACCGGGCGCTCGCGCGCCACCTCTACGGCTCGCTGGAAGAGCCGGGCGCGTACGACTCGATTGAAGGTCTCGAACACGTAGACAAGTGCATCGAGATTGACCAGTCGCCCATCGGCCGCACGCCGCGCTCGAACCCCGCGACCTACACGGGACTCTTCACGCCCATCCGCGAGCTGTACGCGATGCTGCCCGAGTCGCGCGAGCGCGGCTACAAGCCCGGCCGCTTCTCCTTCAACGTCAAGGGCGGGCGCTGCGAGGCGTGCGAGGGCGACGGCATGAAGCGCATCGAGATGAACTTCCTGCCCGACGTGTACGTCCTCTGCGACGTGTGCCGCGGCGCGCGCTACAACCGCGAGACCTTGTCGGTCAAGTACAAGGGCAAGTCCATCGCCGACCTCCTCGACACGACGATTGAGGAGGCGATGCCGCTGCTCGAAAACATCCCGCAGATCAAGCAGAAGCTTCAGACGCTGCTCGACGTGGGCCTCGGCTACATCAAGCTCGGCCAGTCGGCGACGACGCTCTCGGGCGGCGAGGCGCAACGCATCAAGCTCGCGCGCGAGTTGTCGAAACGCGCCACGGGCCGAACCATCTACATCCTCGACGAGCCGACGACGGGCCTGCATTTCGCGGACGTGCACAAGCTGCTCGACGTGCTCCAGCGCCTCGTCTCTCTGGGCAACACGGTCATCGTCATCGAGCACAACCTCGACGTCATCAAGTCGGCCGACCACATCGTCGACCTCGGCCCGGAGGGCGGCTCGGGCGGCGGCCGCGTCGTCGCCTGCGGCACGCCCGAAGAGGTCGCCAAAGTCAGAAAGTCTCACACGGGCCAGGCCCTCCGCCCCGTCCTCAACGGCCACGCCCCCAACGGCAACGGCCACGCGCCCGACGCCGAAGTTAAGGCCGACGCCCCGAACGGCAACGGCACGCGGCGCAAGCGCAAAGGCGGCGCGTAAACTTCGGCCCCGTGCTATCATCCTGCCGCCCTGAGTTTTTTTGAAAACCACGCGTCAGGAGTCTCAATGTCCCTCGCGCCTCGCATCCTACTTTTCTTCTCATTCACGCTCGTAGTGTGTGGCGTCGTGCGCGCGCAGGAGGCGACGCCGACGCCGAGCGAGCCGGCCGCCGAACGCGTCTACACGTTCAGAGAAGTCTCGAAGCCGGCCGTCATCCTCTCGATGCCCGACCCCGCCTACCAGAAGTCCGGGGCCGTGCTCCTCGACCGGAGCGGCGCGGTGAAGGTGAGCGTCGTCCTCTCCGCTTCGGGCCGCGTCACGAACGCGCAGGTGTTGGAGGGGCTCTCGCAGGGTCAGAACTTCGCCGCGTTGAAGGCCGCGCGCCACATCACCTTTACGCCGGCGCAGAAGGACGGCGTCCCGGTCTCGCAATCCTTCGTCGTCTCCTACAGCTTCACGGTCACGACGACCGAGACGGGCAAGCCGGAGGAGTTGAAGGGGTTGAGGATGTTTTACCTCGACACGGGCGACGACCGCGAGGCGCTCGGCGACCTCACGGCCGAGTTGCAGAAACTGCTCCCGCGGCTCGTCCTCGTCGACCGCCCGGGGGAGGCCGAGTGCGTCCTGAAGTTCGAAGGAAACCGCATCAGGACATTCTCGGAGACGAACACCGGGAGGAACGGCGTCCCCATCACGGTCAACTCCGGCCGCGGCTGGGTGCTCAAGCCGGCCGGCGCCGATAAGCGGCGACTCCTCCTGTATTATGTCGGCGTCGACGTCACGGCCAAGTCCTTCGCGAGGGGTTTCGCACGCGATTACAAAAAGGCCAACGGCCTCGAAGACTGAGACGCCCCGCGCAGCATGTCCATCTACGAAGACATACAGCCGCTCGGCCTGGAAGGCGTGAGCACGTACCCCCTGGCCTCCCGGCCGAGCAAGGTCGCGGTCGAGGACTTCGCGCGGCCGTTCGGGGAGGACGCGAGCCTCCGGGACTTCCTCTCGTCGCTCCCGAACATCCTGGCCGTGCAGTCCATCCGCGAGGTCGCCGCTCGGATGCGGCGCGCGCGCGAACTGGGGAAGCCCATCGTGTGGGGTATCGGCGGGCACGTCGTCAAGACCGGCCTCGCGCCGCTCATCATCGACCTCATGCGCCGCGGGTTCGTGAACGGCGTCGCGGCCAACGGCTCCGTGCTCGTGCACGACTCGGAGGTCGCGCTGGTCGGCTCCACTTCCGAAGACGTGGACGCCACGCTCGGCGCGGGAGCCTTCGGCGCGGCCGACGAGACGGGCAAGTTGTTAAATGAGGCCGCGCGGCAGGCCGCGAAGGATGACTTAGGACTAGGAGAGGCGCTCGGGCGTCTGCTCGTCGAGTCGGGGCCGAAGCACCCGGAACTGTCTCTGCTCTGCGCGACGTACGGGGCGCGCGTCCCCTTCACCGCGCACGTCGCCATCGGAACGGACATCGCGCACTTCCACCCGCAGGCCGACGGCGCGGCCCTGGGCGCGGCGACGCACACGGACTTCCGCCTGCTCTCGGAACTCGTGCGGCGCATGAGCGGCGGCGGCGTCTACCTCAACGTCGGCTCGGCCGTCATCCTGCCCGAAGTCTTCCTCAAGTGCGTGACGCTCGTGCGCAACCTCGGCCACGCGCTCGAAGACTTCACCACGGCCAACTTCGACTTCATACAGTCCTACCGCCCACTCACCAACGTCGTCCGCCGCCCCACGAGCGGCGGGGCGGGGCGCGGCTTCTCCGTCACGGGCCACCACGAACTGACCATCCCGCTCCTCGCCGCCGAACTCCTCTGCGGCGGGAATGAGAGATAAGTCAGGCCGCGTTCATCTCATTCATGCGAGATGCGGAAGATTGATTAACCACAGAGGCGCGGAGGGGGCACAGAGTAATTCGAGCCTCCGTGCGATCTCTGCGTCCTCTGCGCCCCTGTGGTTAAACGCCCTCCACCCCACTCCCAGGTACGTTTGAAAGAGACGCCCTCAGAACTCACCCGTTGACACCCCCTCTGCGAGAGGCATATACTTTCGATGAAATTGAAAACGAATTTCAATTCGGCCTTCGATTTCACCTTTCAGGCTCTTTCGACTTCAACGCCTTCAAGAAGGCAGTTCTTAAAAATCATGCAACGTCCGACAACTACGCTCCGCCTCCGCCGACTCTTTCTACTCCTCCTGCTCGCCCTCCCCTCGTACGCTTACGCGGACTCCGCGCTTCAACTCGCGCTCCGCGGCCGCGTGCTCGACCCCGCAGGCGCGGCGGTCGCTGGCGCGCAGGTGACGGCGGAGGCCAAAGGGCGCACGGCCGTCTACGCCGCGACGACCGACCAGAACGGCGAGTTCGTGATGGCGCTTGCGCCGGGCGATTACGTCTTGAAGGTCTCGGCCGAAGGGTTCACGGAGGCTTCGCAGGCGGTCAGCCTCAACCAGCCGGGCGGCGCGTCCCTGGACGTGACGTTGCAGGTCTCGGGCGTCGACGGGAGCGTGACGGTCTTCAGCGCGGCCGGCGGCTACCAGACGGACGTCATCGGCAGCGCGACGAAGACCCTGACGGCACTGCGCGACGTGCCGCAGTCGGTCGCGGTCGTCACGAAGGAGCAGGTGCGCGACCAGCAGATGCAGTCCATCGCGGACGTCGTGCGCTACACGCCCGGCCTCTCCGTCCACCAGGGCGAGAACAACCGCGACCAGGTCATCATCCGCGGCCAGAGCAGCAGCGCCGACTTCTTCCTCAACGGCGTCCGCGACGACGTGCAGTACTACCGAGACCTCTACAACCTCGAACGCCTTGAGACCTTGAAAGGCCCGAACGCCCTCATCTTCGGCCGCGGCGGCGGAGGCGGCGTCATTAACCGCGTGACGAAGGAGGCCGACTTCTCCCGCACGCGCGAGTTCACGCTGACCGGCGGCTCGTACCGCAACCGCCGCGTCACGGGCGACTTCGCGCAGCCGCTCGGCGAGAAGGCGGCCGTCCGCTTCAACGGCGTCTACGAGAACTCCGACAGCTTCCGCCGCTTCGTCGGCCTCGAACGCACGGCCTTCAACCCGACTTTCACCTACACGCCCGGCGCGCAGACGAAGTTCACGCTCGGCTACGAGTTCGCGCGCGACCGGCGCACGGCCGACCGCGGCATCACCTCCTTCCAGGGCCGGCCGGCCGGCGTGCCCGTCTCGACCTTCTACGGCAACCCCGGCGACGCGCACGTCCGCTCGAACGTCAACCTCCTCTCGGGCACGTTCGACCACGTCGAAGGCCGCCTGACCATCCACAACCGCACGACCTTCGGCGACTACGACCGCGGCTATCAGAACTACGTGCCGGGCGCGACGAACGCCGCGAAGACCTTAGTCACCCTCACCGCCTACAACAACGCGACGCGGCGCAAGAACCTCTTCAGCCAGACCGACCTGACCTACGCCGCGCAGACGGGCCGCGTGCGCCACACGCTGCTCGGCGGCTTCGAGCTGGGCCGGCAGCTCACCGACAACTTCCGCCGGACGGGCTTCTTCAACAACACGAGCACTTCGATTCAGGTGCCCTTCGACAACCCCGTCACCGACACGCCGGTCACTTTACGCCAGAGCGGAACGGACGCTAACAACCACCTCAAGACGAACCTCGCCGCCGCGTACCTGCAGGATCAGGTCGAGCTTTCGCGCCACGTGCAGTTGGTCGCGGGCCTGCGCTTCGACTACTTCGACCTGCGCTTCCACAACAACCGCAACGGCGACAACCTGCGGCGCATCGACAACCTCGTCTCGCCGCGCCTCGGCCTCGTCGTCAAGCCGTCCACGGAGCTTTCGCTCTACGCGAGCTACAGCGTCTCGCACCTGCCCAGCTCGGGCGACCAGTTCTCTTCCCTGACGACCGTCACGCAGCAGGTCAAGCCCGAGAAGTTCACGAACTACGAGGTCGGCGTCAAATGGGACGTGCGCCGCTACCTCTCGCTCACGTCGGCCGTTTACCGTCTGAACCGCACGAACACGCGCGCGGTCGATCCGAACAACCCCGCGGCCATCATCCAGACCGGCAGCCAGCGCACGAACGGCTTCGAGGTGGCCCTGAGCGGCGCCGTCACGAAAGACTGGAGCGTGGCCGGCGGCTACTCGTACCAGGACGCCTTCATCACGAGCGCGACCGCCGCGGCCGCGGCCGGCAGGCAGGTCGGACAGGTGCCGCACCACACGCTCTCCGTCTGGAACAAGTACCAGTTCAGCGGCAGGCTCGCCGCGGGCCTCGGCCTCGTCTCCCGCTCGGACTCGTTCGTCGCGGTCGACAACACGGTCGTCCTGCCCGGCTACACGCGCGCGGACGCGGCCGTCTACTACTCCTTCAACGAGAGCTGGCGGCTGCAAGGCAACGTCGAGAACCTCTTCGACCGCCGCTACTACGCGAACGCCGACAGCAACACCAACATCACGCCCGGCTCCCCCCGCGCCCTGCGCGTCGCGCTGACCGCGAGGTTCTGAGTGGTGCGCGTCGCCAGGAAGAATTTCACCACGGAGACACAGAGACACAGCTTGAAGCGGGTTTTCGTTTCAGCTGTGTCTCTGTGTCTCCGTGGTGAATGCCTTTTCTGTATCGGGAGCGAGTTGGGTTATAATCCGCGCTCCCAAAATCTTAACCAGGGGTATCAAGGAGAAGTGATGGACGAGAAGAAGCTTGACCACTACCGTACGGTGCTGCTCGAACAGTTGCGGCAGCAGACCGAGGCGGCGCGCGGCAACCAGAACGACGCGCTGGAGTTCGCCGCCAACGACGACGGCGTCAAGGACGTGGCCGACCAGTCGGTCAAGGACGTGAGCCAGGAGATCGAGTACCGCCTCAGCGAGCGCGCCTCGCAGGCCGTCGCCGACATCGACCAGGCGCTCCTGCGCATCGATGAGGGCAGCTACGGCGTCTGCGCCCGCTGCGGCAAAGAGATCCCCGAGCGCCGCCTCGACGCCGTCCCCACCGCCCGCTACGACGCCGAATGCCAGTCCCTCCTCGAACAGTCCTCGGGCGAAGACGAACACGCCACGCTCTAAGCGCCGCGAACCGTAAACCGTAGACCGTGATGAGAGGGACTTGAATCCTCTCATCACGGTCTACGCTTTATGCCTCCCCGAATCCCGCCCGCGTTCATTGTCTCTGTCCTCCGGGCTGAGTCTTAGGCTAAACTCCGGCTCGCACTCGCGTACTCATCATCTTGTTCTCTCACGGGTGAAGGAAGATGGAGCCGATAACCGCACTCACGATTGCAGGCACAGTCGCCTTGAGCGTTGTTCAGAAGGCGGGCGAGGGCGTGCTGGGGAACCAGAGCGACGATTATTTCTGTGAGATCGTGCGGCAGTTCAGGGAGAAGCTCGGCCGCAGCACCCCCGCCGAGAACCATTACCTCGTGCGCGCCCTCCGCCGCTCCTGCCTGAAGGCGTCTTTGCAAATCTGTTCCCGACGCGCCGTGAGCGCGGGCGGCCAGTCCTCCCTCCTGGGGAGGGTCGGCAACCTCTTCCACGGCGCGGCCCCGCTGGGCCTGCTGGCTCAGGACGAAGTCGCCTGGCTGAAGCAGGCGGAGGCTTACCTGAGCCAACAGCTCGAAGAGCTGAACCGAAACATCCCTTACCTCCCGGAGCAGCCGGGCGATAAATACCAGGCCCTCGTCAACCCGGCCGGCGTCACTTCTCGCGAAAGGGCCGAGGCGTTCCGCGACGAGCTGACGGGGGACGCGGTCGCCGAGTTGCGCGCCGCCGCGGGGGAGCCGCCCGAGTCTTTCCACGACGAGATGCAGGCCGACTGGTTCGACCTGATGCGCAACGAGTTTCAGGACGCGCTGAGCACCAACCCCGTGCTCGCCAACCGATTCCAGAACGAGACGCTGGTCGAGGTGGCCTCGGGCGTTGACACCATCGAGCTGGGCGTCAGGGAGATTCTCGAACTGCTGAAGAGCAGGCCCGCGGGCGATGACGACCAGCCGCTCGCGGTCTTCAACCTGCTGAACCTCGAAGAGAAGGTCTACGACCGCGAGGAGGAGCGCGCGGCGATTCTCGGAGAGCTGACGGGGGCGGTCGAGGACGAGCGCGGGCGTTTCCTCCTGGTGACCGCGCCGAGCGGCTTCGGCAAATCGTTTCTGCTGACGAAGGTCTTGCAGGCGGTCACGGACGGCCGAGTCATCCGGGAGGAGTACCGGCCATCGGTGGGCAAAATCCTGCGAGTCGATTGCCGCGCGACGCAGGGCGTGGGCGGCATCGTCAGCGACGCGGGCAGCCTCGTCGGCAAGAGCAAGGCGCTCCGCCTCAGCTACGACCTGAGCCGTGAGCACGACGAGCCCGTCGCGGAGTGGCTCAACAAGCACCTCTTCCCCGCCCTGCGGCAGGCGGGGACGGCGTGGCTGCTCTTTGAGAACTTCGAGGCGTGGCTCGACGCGGAGAGAGGCTACGCGGTCAGGGAGGCGGGCATCCGGCAGTTCCTCAACGCTCTGTTCGAAGGCAACCACGACCTGCGCGCCCTCTTCCTGTCGCAGGACGACCCCGAGCCGGACGTGAAGCGGCGGCTGAAGAAGCTGGAACGAATCAGCGAGGCGATTTACGAGGGACTGCCCGAGCCGGACGCGCTCGCGTACCTGCGGACGCAGGGCGCGGACGTGGGGCTGCACGAGGCCGAAGAGGAGTTACTGAGAGAGTTCCTGCGGCGCATCCACCGCATCCCGCAGGCGCTGGCGTCGCTCGTCGGCTACCTGCGCTCGATTGAGGGCTACTCTTTTCAGGAGTTCATGGCGGACGAAGAACTCTGGGCCGGCTTCGACCAGTACGAAGGCATCGCCGACACAGACAACCAGGGCATCCGCCGCACCAAGGCCCTCATCGCCCGCCAGATCGAGAGACAGTCGGACGACGTGAAGCGCCTCCTCTGCGCCCTCGCCTTCTTCGAACAGGACGTGCCCAGGCAGGCGCTCGAACTCCTCTTCGACAAGAAGTCCGAAGCCGCCCCCGCCATCGCCCGCCTCACCGCCCACAAACTCGCCGCCACCAAGACCGGCCCCCGCGGCACCACCCGCTACTCCCTCCACGCCTACTTCCGCGAACAGACCGCCAAACACTTCCTCCGCGATTTCGCCGTGTGGCTCATAGCGAGCGGCTTTGGCTACGCGGCGAAGCTGTACGAAGCGGGCAATGCCGCCCACAAAGCGACCAAATACCGGCTGGCGACCAATCTCTTTTCGTTGGCGGAAAAGCTCGTGCGCTATTTGCTGGCGTTACTGAAAGAGGGTACGGAGAATGACGAAGCCGCAAAGCAGAATCTGACACCTTGGCTGGAAGACGCTCTCGCGTCAACTTTAATGATGAAGGGCAATTCGCTCTCTAGGATGGGCCAGTTGCGTGGAGCTTTGACTATCTACGATGAAGCCATAGCGCTGCTTCAACCCTTGGCCGAGAGTGGCAAAGCAGCCTTCAACAGTTTGGCCATGACTTACATGAACAAGGGCAACGCTCTTGCTCATATGGGACGCCTGGGCGAGGCCGTCGCGGAGTTCGACAAGGCAGTTAAAATCTATGAGCCGCTCGTCGCGGGCGGGCGCGAAGAGCTGGTCAACAATTTGGCCATGACTTACACGAATAAGGGCGGTGCTCTTACCAGCATGGGACGCCTGGGCGAGGCCGTCGCGGAGTTCGACAAGGCAGTTAAAATCTATGAGCCGCTCGTCGCGGGCGGGCGCGAAGAGTTGGTCAACAGTTTGGCCATGACTTACATGAACAAGGGCAACGCTCTTACTCATATGGGACGCCTGGGCGAGGCCGTCGCGGAGTTCGACAAGGCAGTTAAAATCTATGAGCCGCTCGTCGCGGGCGGGCGCGAAGAGTTGGTCAACGACCTGGCCAACACCTACATGAACAAGGGCGAGACATTGCGCCGCTCGGGTCAGGTGGACGAGGCTATCGCGGAGATTGATAAGGCGATTGCGATCCGCGAGCCGCTCGTCGCGGGCGGGCGCGACGAGTTAGCCAACGACCTGGCCACCACCTACATGAACAAGGGCAGTGCGCTCGGTCAGTCGAAGCGGCTGGACGAGGCCATCGTGGAGTTCGATAAGGCAATTAAAATCTATGAGCCGTTGATCGCGGGGGGGCGCGAAGAGTTGACGGATGATCTCGCTAAAGCGCTTGCTAATAAAGCCACGGCGCTGGGAAGACAGCAAGCCTGGGATGAGGCGTTGGATTACTACAATCGCGCGATACAGGCGTGGGTGATGTGCGTCACGCAGTTGGGGCTGTTTTACTTGATGCCCAATCTACTCATGTGTTTTCGCCTGCGCGTTGGCATGTGGGTCAAACTTGAACGTTGGGCGGAAACTGCTTCGGATGCCTTGGCCGCGTTGTCGCTCTTTGTCCCTTACTCTCAGGATGAGCAGATTCCGGGTGAACTCAAACAAGCCGCCGGGGGTGAGGTCGTCCACATTGTCCTTCTACTGCGCCAACTGTCACCGGAACAGCGGGCGCAACTCTATGACGCCGCCGGTGAAGGTGCAGAGGTTTTGCGGCAGGTGATTGAAGGCGAAGAAAACGGTGGTCAGTGAACACATTGATGGTCGCAGACTTTTTATGCCTTGGGGTGGGCCTGGTCGTAGACTTCGATGAGTTTCTCCATGGAGACGTGGGTGTAGATTTGGGTGGTGGAGAGGCGCGCGTGGCCTAGAAGCTCCTGGATGTCGCGGAGGTCGGCGCCGCTGTCGAGGAGGTGGGTGGCGAAGGAGTGGCGCAGGGAGTGCGGGCTGATGTCGTGGATGCCGGCGCAGATTTTGATGTACTTGTCCACCATGCGGCCGACCGAGCGCGTGGTGATGCGCGTCCCCTGATAGTTGAGAAAGACCGCCGCCTCGTCGCGCTCGGCCGCGGGCGCGTTGTTGAGGAAGCCCGGGCGCACCTCGGTCAGATACCTCATCAATGCTTGAAGCGCGGGCTCGCCGAAGGGCACGATGCGCTCCTTGCGCCGCTTGCCTTTGACGCGGATCGTTCTTCCCCTGAAATCTATGTCGCGCACGTCGAGCTTAACCAGCTCGGAGACGCGCACGCCCGTCCCGTAGAGCATCTCGAGGATCGCGCGGTCGCGCTTGCCGAGGTCGCTCGTCTCGTCCGGCGTCTCGATGAAGCGGATGGCGTCCTCGACCGAGAGGTGGTTCGGCAGCTTCTTCTCCAGCCGCGGGGTGGAGACGAGCTTCGCCGGGTTGGCTTCGACCGCGCCCTCGCGGATGAGGAACTGGAAGAAGGTTCTGAGCGCCGCGAGCTTACGCGCGATGGAGGACTTCTTCTTCTGCGCGTCGTGCAGCTCCGAGAGCCACTCGCGGATGGTGATGTGGTCGATCTCTTTGACGTCCAGCTCGCGGCGCGCGCCCGTCGCGGGGTCGGCCGGCGCGAGGTGTTCGAGGAACTGGCCGAGGTCGATGGCGTAGTTCCGGAGCGTGTGCTCGCTCACGTTGCGCTCGTAGCGCAGGTGTTCGAGGAACTGCGTCAGTAAATTCTCCATGCGCGTGAATGGTAAATGGTAAATGGTGAATGGTAAATAGAATTTTTAAGCCCGCGTCTCATTCACCATTTACCATTCACCATTCACCCCTTGGGAGCGTAGTAGCCCTTGCGGGTGCGGACGCGGAGGCCGGGGCGGGTCTTGACGTTGAGCGTGAAGAGGCGGAAGCGGCCGTCGCGGACGTCGCCCGAAGGGTAGTAGCTGAGGACGTACTGCTGCGAGAGGTCGGTGGCGATCTGCCTGAAGGCCGCGCCCAGCTCGTCGTGCGTGTGCGGGATGTAGACGGCGCCGCCGGTCTGCGCGGCGAACTCTTCGAGGCGGTGCTGGCCGGCCGGGTCGTGGAGGTTGAGGCTCTCGCTGTTGCCCGTCTGGACGGCGTAGACCTGCACGTCGTCGGCGATGAGCGCCGCCAAAGTCTCGTCGTAGCCGAGGTCGCTCACGGTGTCGGTGCCGTCGGAGATGATGACGATGACCTTGCGCGTCCGCGCCGGCTTGAGGTAGTCGGCCGCCTTGACGACGGTGTCGAAGAGCGCGGTGGCGGCGGCCTCGGGCCGCGGGAAACTCTCGATGGTGCGGACGAGCGCCTTCACGTCGTTCGTCAGAGGCTGCGAAAGCTCCGGCTCGGTCGAGATGGAGAAGACGGCGGCGCGGTCGACGGGGCGGATGACCGACCGGAGGAAGCGGATGCCGGCCTGCCGCTCGAACTCGCGCGTGCCGACCTGGCTGGAGCTGTTGTCGAAGAGGAGCGCGAGGCTGACCGGCGTGTCGGCGCGCGAGAGGTCGCCGATGGGCTGCGCGCGGCCGTCCACCAGCAGCTCGAAGTCTTCGACCTTCAGGTCTGCGACGGCATGCCCCTGCGCGTCCACGACCGAGGCGGGCAGGGGGACGAGGTTCGAGCTGATGCGGACGACCTCTTCGCCCTCGTCTTCGTCGGGCGTTCCCGCAGCCTTCGGCGCCTGCGCGGAAGTCTCGGCCGTGCGGACGCCCGCGGCCTTGCGGACTTTGGCCTTCGGGTCGGACGGCGGCGGCGGCTCGGCGATGGGGCCTTCGAGCGGCCGGACGGGCGTGGGCGTCGGGGTGGCGGCGGCGTTGGGCGTGCCCTTCTTCGTCTGCGCGCGGCCTGACTGCGCGCGCAGGGCGGGCGAAGGCGTGGCGCAGAGCGCCAGCGCGCAGACGCACGCCGCGAGCGCGCGCTTCAGGCGCGTCCTGACGAAGGCGCTCGGGCCAGGACTCAGAGAGTCGCGGCCGCGAGCGGCTCCTGCTCTCCGCCCCGAACCTGTTCCAGCCAACTGTCCCATTCTTCGAGTGCCAGCTCGACCTGCCGCGTGTGGCGTTCGCGCTTCTTCTTAAACCTGCGCCGCTCCTCCTCGCCGAGCGGTACGAGCAGCGCGAAGGTGATGTTCACCGGCTGATAGTTCTCGGCGTCCGCGCCCGAAACGTAGCGCGCGAGCGCGCCCGTGGCGGCCCGCGGCGGCGCTTCGAGCGGCGCCGCGCCGCGTGCGACGCGCGCGGCGTTCTTCCCTGCGAGCCAGCCCGTCGCGACCGACTCGACGTAACCCTCGACCCCGCTGATCTGCCCCGCGAAGAAGACCTCCGGGCGCTCGCGCATCTGCAAGGTCGGCGCGAGCACGCGGGGCGCGTTGATGTACGTGTTGCGGTGAATCTGGCCGTACTGCAAAAACTCTGCACGTTCGAGGCCGGGTATGAGTCGGAGCACGCGCGCCTGTTCGCCGTAACGTAGATGATTCTGGAAGCCGACGAGGTTGTAGGCGTCGGCCATCAAATTCTCCTGCCTGAGCTGCACGGCCGCGTACGGCTCCCGCCCCGTTCGCGGGTCGCGCAGCCCCACCGGCTTCATCGGCCCGTAGCGTAGCGTATCGACCCCGCGCCGCGCCAGCTCCTCAATCGGCAGGCACGCCTCGAACCAGCGCGTCTCCTCGAAGCGCTGGAGCGGGACGCTCTGCGCGCCGGTCAGGGCCTCGTAGAAGCGCGCGTACTCCTCCTCGTTAAAGGGGCAGTTGAGGTAGTCGTCGCCGCCCTTCCCGTAGCGCGCCGCGCGGAAGGCGATGCTCGTGTCGACCGACTCGGCCGCGACAATCGGCGAGATGGCGTCGTAGAAGTAGAGGCCCGTCCCCGCGGTGAGCCGCGCGACCTCCTCGGCCAGGGCGTCCGAGCAGAGCGGCCCGGCCGCGATGACGGTCACGGCCCCTTCGTCGACGCTCGAAGCCTCCTCGCGCACGACCTCGATGTTCGGGTGTGACTCGACGCGCTTCGTAATCTCTTCGGCGAACTGCTGCCGGTCGACGGCGAGCGCCGCGCCCGCGGGCACCTTCGTCCGCATCGCCACGTCGAGGACGACGGAGCCGCCGCGGCGCAGTTCCTCCTTTAGAAGGTACGGCGCCGTCCCGGGCTCGTCCGACTTCAAAGAATTAGAACAAACAATCTCGGCCAGCCTGTCCGTACGGTGCGCGGGCGTCTGCCTCACGGGGCGCATCTCGTAGAGCCTGACGCGCGCGCCCTCCTGTGCCGCCTGCCACGCGGCTTCCACCCCCGCGAACCCGCCCCCGATGACCACGACATCCTTCATGCCGTAAATCGTAAACCGTAAACCCTGAATCGTAAAACGGGACGGCCGGGGTGGGGCGAAAGTGCGCCTCTTTTTTTCTAGGAGATTCGCCCGCCGCGCCGTATCATGCGCCGAAACATCGCGCCCCGGGTCGGTCTCACTCAAAAACAGATAGCCGCAGACGGAGGTGTTTATGCGCTCGCCGATACATTCAAGCAAGGTCGTGTTGGGTCTTCTGGTCTTCGCGCTCTTGCTCTGCGTCCCCGCCGGCGCGCAGGACAGGAGCGCCGAGGTCGCGCAGAAGCTTCAGGGCTTCGACGAGTTCATGGAGAAGGTTCTGAAGGACTGGAACGCGCCGGGCATCGCCGTCGGCGTCGTGGCGGACGACAAGCTCGTCTTCGCCAAAGGCTACGGCTTCCGCGACTACGAGAAACGGCTTCCGGTCACGCCCAACACGCTCTTCCCCATCGCCTCGAACACGAAGCTCTTCACGGCCGTCGCCGCCGGGTTCCTCGTCGAAGAGGGGAAGCTCACCTGGAACCGCCCCATCCGCGAGTCCGTCCCCTCCATCCAGTTCTACAACGACTACCTCAACAACACCATCACGCTGCGCGACATGCTCTCGCACCGCACGGGCATCACGCGCCACGACTCCATCTGGTACAAGTCGGACTACGACGAGAAGACGCTCTTCGAGCGGCTCAGGTACCTCGAGCCGAAGGAGCCGCCCCGCCAGATGTTCCTCTACAACAACATGATGTACGCGGGCGTCGGCTACACGATCCGGCTACAGTCGGGCAAGCCCTGGGCCGAGTTCGTCCGCGAGAAGATTCTGCAACCCCTCGGGATGAAGAGCACCGTCTTCACCATCGCCGACATGCTGAAGCAGCCCGACTACGGCGTGCCCTTCACGGAGAAGCGCGACACGACCGAGATTTACAAGATTCCCTACTACGAGGAGACGAACGGCCTCGCGGCGGCCGGCGCCATCATCTCCAACGTCGAGGACATGTCGCACTGGCTCATCGCCTTGATGAACGAGGGCCGGTATCAGGGCAAGTCGGTGCTCCCGCCGAAGGCGATTGCGGCCACGCTCGAACCCTCCATCGCTTTGCCGAACACCGCGGCCGAGGCGCGCGGCTGGTGGGAGGTCTTGAACAGCGCCTACGGCATGGGGCGGCAGACGGCCTCGTACCGCGGCCACCTCGTCACGATGCACGGCGGCGACCTGCCCGGCTTCCACTCGCAGGTCTCCTACATGCCGCGCGAGCGCATCGGCGTCATCGTCTTCGTCATCGGCGACCACGCCGCGCCGCTCTACAACCCCGTCAGCTATAACGTCTACGAGCGCCTGCTCGGCATGGAGCAGACGCCGTGGACTGACAGGCTGCTCGACATCCGGCTCAGGAACAAGAAGGCGGGCACGGAGGCGCGGAGCAAGGCCGGCACGGGCCGCGTCCCCGACACGAAACCCTCGCACCCGCTCGCGGACTACGTCGGCGAGTACGAGCACCCGGCCTACGGGGTCTTGAAGATCGGGCTCGAGGGCGGGCAGCTCCAGTTCGACTTCCACAAGATGCACTTCCCCCTGACGCACTTCCACTACGAGCGCTTCGACACGCCCGACGACGAGCAGGACGGCAAGTGGTCTGTGAACTTCGCGACGAACCCGCAGGGCGAGATCGACCGCGCGACAATGTCGCTCGACGAGGCCGAGGCCGTCTTCACGCGCAAGCCCCCGACGCTCGACCCGGCGCTCGCCGCCCGCCTCGCCGGGACGTACGAGACGCCGGGCGGGCTCAAGTTCCAGGTGGCGACGAGGCCGGGCGGCGAACTCTACCTCCTCTTCCCCGGCCAGCCCGAACAGAAGCTGATCCCCTCCAAAGGACTCCGCTTCCGCGTCCAAGAGTTCGCCGACGTGGTCTTCGAATTCGTCGAAGAGAACGGCCGGATCACGACGCCCAAACAGCTAGACCCGTCCGGGGAATACGTCTTCAGGAGGCAGGAGGCAGTAGGCAGTAGGCAGTAGAAAGACAATGCGGCGCGTTCGGGTCATAAGCCGGACGCGCCGCTTCTGTTTTCACTACTGATACCGACTTGCGAGATGGGATAAGGCCCCTCCTCGCTGGGAGCGCGGGCATCCCTGCCCGCTGGCGTGCGTCAGCACGCTGACCGTCTTTCTCTTTACTTCGACGTTGAGATTTAAAGCTTCTCAGCTTTCGCGCTGCGCGCTCAGGCGGGCAGGGATGCCCGCGCTCCCAGCTTTAAGCGGTCTTATTTTAATCTGCAAGTCGGTATGTCTAGTGTCTACTGCTTTTTAGGCTCTTCGAGCTTTTCGTTGCCGGCATCGGCGGCGAAGCGTTTGAAGTCGGAGGACTCTTTCGCGGTGTCGAGTTCGATGCCGTTGAAGAGGTCTTTGTTGAGGTAGGTGTTGACGTGGACGAAGCGTTCGAGCCAGAGGCCGTCGGCCACGCGCTCGTGTTCGAAGACGACGGCCGGCCCCGACGCGGGCGCGTCGGAGGGCCACGCTTCGAGGCGCGCGACCGCTTTGTCAACGGCGTCGATCCAGAGGCGGCCGGCGAGGCGCGCGTAGGGCTTCTGCACTTCGTTGGCGGGGCGGAAGTCCGCGCGCGGGCGGAAGTCGAGGACGACGCAGTCGCGCCCGCGCAAGGGTTCGCGGCGCAGGTTCGTGAACTCGCCGTAGCGGAAGAAGCGCCAGACGGCGAAGGAGATTTCGCCGGAGCCGAGGCCGCCGTGCTTCTGCCCCGTCGAGAAGCCGAAGCTCGGGATGCCGTCCGGGTTCTGCGCCTCGGCCGGCGTCGGCGCGGGCGGCGGCGCCTTCGCCTCGGCGCGCTTCTCCGACTCGCGCGCGGCCTCTTCGAGCCGCTTCGCCGTCTGCTTCAGCTCCTTGTCGGCGCGCTCCTGCGAGACGGGCACGCCGTCCTTCGAGACGAGCTTGCGCGCGAACTCGCCGCGGGCGGGGTAGACCTCGTAGACGTTAATGGACTGCTTCTTCACCTCGCCGCCCTTGCCCAGCTCGCGGTCTGTGACCTTCAACGTCCAGGTGTACTCCAAACGCCGCGCCGTCATCGCCCGCTCGTTCCGCGCGACTTCGAGCAGCAGCTTCGTCACCTCCGAACCTTCGGCCGACTGAGCAGCAGCAGCGCCCGTCAACAACTGACAGGCCGGCAACACCGCGGCCAGCATCAACGCTAATGTTCGGACAAGAGCCGGACGATAACTTCTTCTCTTATCACTCATCACTTATCACTCATCACTTCTCTTCCGGCTTCTCCTTCTTCGGCTCGTCGAGCTTGTGCTCGCCGGTCTTGGTGCTGAACTTCTTGAAGTCGCTGAACTCGTTCGTCTCGTTGATGCTCATGCCTTTGAAGAGCATGACGCGGGCCGAGGCGTTGATCTGCGAGTAGCGCGGCAGCCAGACGCCGTCTTCGAGCCGCGTCTGCTCGAAGAGGAAGCCCGAGCCCGGCTTGACCGAGGCGAGCAGCCCGCCCCCGAACTTGAACGAATCGACCAGGCGCGCTTCCAGGCGCATCACCTGCCGCTCCGCCGGGTCGACCCAGATGACGCCGCTCAGCTTCGAGACGAGCGACTCGCCGCTGTTCGAGGGCTTGAAGCCCGCGCGCGGCCGGAAGTCGAAGACGATCACGTCGCGCCCGCGGAAGCTCTCGCGGCGCGGGCTCACGAACTCGCACGCGCGCAGGAAGGTCGAGATGCCGACCTCGTCTTCGTCCTCCTCACCTTCGTCAGTCCCGCCGGACTTGGCGGCCTTCGCGCGCCGCTTCTCGCGCTGCCTCGCGCGCTCACGGTCGCGCTTGTCCAGACGCTTCGGCGCTTCGCGCTCGGCCTTCTCCAACTCCTCGGCCACGCGCTTCAGCTCCTTCGCCTCGCGCTCCGGCGTGAGGGGCACGCCGTTCTCGCTGACGAGCTTGTGCACCCAGCCGTAGCCGACGAAAGGGTAGACCTCGAAGACCGTCACCTTCTCCTTCTTCAGGACGCCCTTGTCGTCCAGTTCGCGCTCGGTGACCTTGCGCGTGAAGGTGTAGTCGTTGATGCGCTTGTCCGTCTCCTCCTGGTTCTTCGAGAGGTCGCGCAGGAGCGCCGGGATGTCGAGCGTGGCGTCGGCCGGCGGCTCGAAGAGCGACTCGGCGAGGCCCGTGTTGTAGCTCGCCCCGGTCAAGGTGAGCGTGAGCGTTGGCTCGCCCTCGCGCTCGATCTCGACCCGGTGCGGCTCAAGCTTCAGGGGGCTGCCCGCGCGCGCCCGCCAGTCCGCGTAGCGCACGCGCGTCCTGCGCGCCTCGTCGGAGGATTGCAGGAGGAGCTTCGTCTGCGCGTCGAACCAGTAGCGCAGGCGCGCGCCCGCGCGCGTCGTGAACTCGACCGCGTAGGCCGCGGCGCCAGAGACCTCCTCGCGGCCGACGGTGCGCGCCAAGACTTTCTGCTTCTTGTAGTCGGCGAAGTAGCCCGCCTCGAGCATCGCCTGAAGCCGCGCGGCGAACGCCTCTCGGTCGGTGAGCGTGCTGAGGTGCCCGTCGCGCGCGCGCAGCCAGGCGGCGCGCGCGTTGGCCGCCGCGTCCCACTCGCCGTCCGCGAGCAGGAAGTCCGTGCGGAGCGCGCCCGTCGAGCGCATCTGCGTGCGCGCCGTGCCCGCGTCTCTGCCTTCGCGCGACACCGACCACTCGTAGGTCACGTCGCGCAGGGCGGCCAGGCTGCCCTTCCCGCCCAGGGCCTTCAGGTACTCGCCGACGACCTTGTCCGGCGCGGGGAGTTTCTGTGTCTGTGCGAGGGCCGCGGCCGCAGTGGCGGCGAGCAGGAGCAGGAGCAGGGGCAGCGCGCGAGTGTTGGGGGTTCTCTTCATCATGTGTGCTAAGACGCGAGGAGGCGTGAGACTGTTGACCGTAGAGCTGAAATTCGTGGGAGATAAAAAGCCGGGAAGGGACGACGCGGGATAACGCTCTCGTCTGCCCTCCCCGGCTCTCTTACGGCCCATAGCCGCGGTTTGTTTCAGGGGCGGCGGACTTTCCTTTCTGGAATTCCGCCGCTTCTCAGTCCCTCAAGAGGGCTGCTCCTGTCCGGGGTTGTCGTAGCCGGGCGGGTGCGGCACCTCCGCCTCCATCGCCTTCGCAGACTCCTCCTCCGCGCGCAGCTCGGCCGCCTGCTCCTCTCCCGCCGAACCGGCCCCGCCCGCCGCGCCGCCCTCCTGCCTCTCGTCCGTCTCTTCCATCCTCATTCACCCTTTCGCAAAATTAAGTCGGGAGGCCGGCTTCAACGCCGGGAGCCGCCCTTCCTGGCCGCGCTCTTCTTCGCGCCGCCTTTCTTGGCACCGCCCTTCTTCGCGCCGCCCTTCTTCGTCGCGGCCTTGCCGCCGCCTTTCTTCGCCGCGCCTTTGGCCGCGCCCTTCTTTGCGGCCGCCTTCGCGCCCTGCTTCGCCGCCGGCGCAGCCTTCTTCGTGGACTTCTTCGCGGCCTTCGCCGCGCCCTGCTTCGCGCCGCCGCCCTGCTTCGCGCGGCGCCGCTCGACTATCTCGTGCGCGCGCTCCTCGACCTGCCTGATGCGCTCGGCCACGTTCTCCGGCAGCCCCGGCTCGGAAGCCCCGCGCAACCCTTCGACCGGCGCGTCGTCCGGCACCTGGTGCGTCTGCTCCTCGTACTCGCCCTTGCTCTGCTCGTACTCGTACTCGTTCAACGAACCGCCGCCGATCTTGTACTGATCCTGCACTTCCGCTCGATCCTTTGGCATCGCTCCTCCTCGCTGGTTTCTGACCAAGCGCCCCGCTTGACATCCCCGCGGCCGCTCCGTATATTTTCAACCCGACGGGCCACCTTAGCTCAGTTGGTAGAGCAGTCGATTCGTAATCGACAGGTCTGCGGTTCAAGTCCGCAAGGTGGCTCCACAATTTTAAGTTGCCGTATAGCTGTGACGCAGTTATACGGCAATTTCATTTGCGCCTCAATCTTCGAGCAGCCACTTCTTATAACCGAACTGTTGAATCGTGTGCTTCTGGTGATGGTTCGCGCACAGCACGCGACACTTCGCCACTTCGGCCTGGACAGTTTTAAGGCTGAAGGAGCCGTGCACCATCGTGCTAACGTGCCCGCGCTTCTCGCTCGGGTTCAGGTGGTCGAGGACTAGCATGTCGGGGTCATACACGGTGCAACCTTCCCACTCACAACGCTTCGTCTTCAGGTATTCGTGCAGCCACCTCAAATTCCTTCGAGCATACGCGCGCCTGTGTTCATAGTTGCGGCGCGGGTTTCGGTCGTTGTGCTCTTTATCAATTAGCTTTTTGCAGGCGCGGCAGTAAGCCTGCAACCCGTCCTTCCTCGCTACGGTGCGATGAAACTCGCTCGTGTCTTTCACGGCCTTGCAGCGGCAGCAACGCTTCGCCACGCCGGTCTTCTCGACCGCACGAACTTTCGCCATAGCCCGAGCGCCTCTCGTCTGTGGGTTTGCAGGTGGCGGAGATTATACGCTAAATAGTTCCGTCCCTTGCGGGACGTTCCAAGACATCGCGTGAGGTTCGAACAGCTTGTCGTCATCGAAGACCCTTCCCGGCCTCGCCGCCGTGTTCAGATTGCGGCGGCTCTATCTCATATCCGCCGTCACCCTGCTCCTGGCCGCAGCCCCTTCTATCGGTCAGACGCCTCAAGGGAAGCTCATCGTGACGGCCGCAGGCGCGCGCCTGCGCGAGCGCCCTGAGACGGCCGCGGCAGAGGTCGGCCGCCTCGCCCTCGGCGTCATCGTGGACGTGTCGGAGCGCTCGGCCGAAAGGGTGAAGGTCGGAACGTCTGAAGACTTCTGGTACTCGGTCTCAGCGCCCGGCGGCGCGCGCGGCTGGGTCTTCGGCTCCCTCGTCTCGCCCTTCGACCCGGCGCAGCGCGACGCGACCTATCTCAAACTCGCCAAAGACCGCCTCGCCAACCCCAAAGCCAACTTCGCGGAACTCTCCGAACTCGTGCGCTTCCTCGACCGCGCCACGCGCGAAGTTAAAAACCGCAACGCGCTCGCAGAGCTTGAGCTGGCGCGCCTCTCCGCGCTCGCGCGCTCGCTCGCCGCGATGCCTTTTCAGGAACTCGACAAGCCGCCCTACAAGTCATGGACTGAGGAGCGCGACAAGGAGGTCGTCTACAGCGAACCCGCGGGGCAGTGGTACGTGCGCGCCGAACTCTTCTGGAACCTGCAACGCAAGTACGCGGGCCTGCCCACGGCCGAGCGCGCCGCCTGGGAGGGCGCGCAGACGCCCATGCCCGGTGAGTGCGAAGGCTACGTGCCCTGCTACCTCTACATGGAGAACGAGAGCCACGGCAAGTACCTGAAACTCTATCCGCGGGGCGCGCATTCGGACGCGGCCCTCGCGGCCATCTCCGAACTGCTCGGGCAGATCGTCGAGAGTTTTCGGGGGGGCAACTCGCCCTACGAGGTGCCGCGCGAAGACCGCGCCAGCTTCCGGCAGAGCGTGGCCGCGCTCCGCGCGCAGCTCGCGCTCGTCCCCGCCGCCAGGAAGGCGCGCGTGCTCGCCCAGCTCGACACGATTGCGAAGCGCTTCCCTTGAAAATCTGTTGACGAGCCGCCCGTTTTGCAATACAACGCGGGGCGACAGACGCTCTAACAGCTTCAACGCCAGCCACGGAGTGTAGACGACATGGCAAAGAGCAAAGGCTTCGCACAGGAGTTCCGCGACTTCGTCGCGCGCGGCAACGTCATCGACCTCGCGGTCGGCGTCATCATCGGCGCCGCCTTTACCAAGATCGTCACCTCGCTCGTCGAAGGCATCCTGATGCCGCCCATCGGCCTCCTCACCGGCCGCATAGACTTCGCGAGCATGTTCTACGTCCTCGACAAGTCGAAGGGCGTCCCCGAATCGCTCGCCAAGGCGAAAGAGCTGGGCGTCCCCGTCATCGCCTACGGCCAGTTCATCAACGACGTCATCGGCTTTCTCATCATCGCCCTCGTCATCTTCATCATCGTCAAGCGCGTCAACCGCCTCTGGAGCGACGAGCCGGCGGACGCGGAGGAGCCGACGACCAAGAACTGCCCCTTCTGCGTCTCGGCCATCCCCATCAAGGCCACGCGCTGCCCGCAGTGCACCAGCGAGTTGCAGGCCGCCTGAAACAGAAAGCGACAGAACCGCGAGCGGCGGGGAGCGGGTGCGTCTGACTTCAGAGTCATCCCTGAAGTCAGACGCACCCGCTCCCCGCCGCCCGCGGTTCTGTTTTTGCGTGCTTAGACGGCCGGGCGCATCAGGCCGCGGAAGATGCCCTGCACCGCGACCTTCGAGGCGTGCAGGCGGATGGGCGCGTGCTGCGCGTTGGCGGGCCGCAGCTCGACCTCCGTGCCGAAGCGGAAGAGCCTTTTGAGCGTCGCGCGCGCGCCCTCGACCAGCGCCACGACGATCTCGCCGTCGCGCGCCTCAGTCCGGTTCTCGATGAGCGCGATGTCGCCGTCGCAGATGTGCTCGTCGATCATCGAGTCGCCCGTCACGCGCAGGGCGTAGACGCGGCCGGGCCGCACGCGCCCCAGGAGGAAACGCGGCACCGGGATCGTCTCGCGGTCTTCGTTCACGTCTATCGGCGCGCCCGCCGCGATGCGGCCCAGCAGGGGCACCTCGCAGGTCGCGTCGACGTCCACCTCCTCGTGCTGCACCGTGAGTCCGAAGGCGCCGTCGTTGCGGTGGCGCGAGATGAGCCCGCGCCGCTCCAGGGCCTCGATGTGCTTGGCGATGGTCGCCTTCGAGGAGACGCCGAAGTGGCGCGCGATCTGCGCGTAGGAGGGCTCGTAACCGTGGCGCTCGATGAAGCGCGTGATGTATTCGAGGATCTCCCTCTGGCGCTGCGTCCGGGGTTGCATCAGTTCACAGACTCCTTGCCGTGTGAGCGTGACGGTCTCTGGAAGGGGGGGTTCTTGCTCGCTCTTACGGGACTGCGTGGATTGTATGGGCCGAGGCGCTGAGCGTCAAGGCATAAGATTGAGGGCGTCGCCTCCGCGCGCGCCCCGTGTCAGATTTATAACTGTTGCATTCCGCGCCGCGCGGCGTTAATCTCCCTCGCGCGCTTCGTCCGAACGCGACGGCCCGCGCAGCTTCTCCCGCCACGCATATGAAGTGCCCGAGGGAGCCAAACCGTCAACCCCGTACAGGGTTGGCGGTCTTTTTCTTCACGCCGCAAAAGCTGTATCCCCACCTAAGGAACAAACTGAGATGACTTTAGACGACGAACGCCCGGAAGAGCCGGGCGGCGTTCCCGCCTCCGCCGAAGAGCAGTCGGCGCCCGCCCTGCTCAAACTCATCGAAGAGCAGGGCGCGGCCGGCACCCTGGACGACTCGGAGGTCTACGCGCTCTACCGGCGCGCGGACTTTCTACTGCAAGGGTCGGACGACGCGTCGGCCCTGGCGCGCCTGAGGGACTGCGCGCGCGTCGTCATGCGCAGACTCGCCGGGCCAGAGATCGAGAGCGAGGGCTTCAACATGTACGAAGCCGTCCTGCACTTCGAGGCGCGGCTCATCGAGCGCGCGCTCGAAGAGGCGGGCGGGAGCGTCACGAAGGCCGCGCGCCTTCTAGGGCTGACGCACCAGACGCTCGGGACGATTCTCAACACGCGCCACAAGAGCCTGGCGTCTAAACGTACGCCCGTGCGCAAGCGCCTCCGAAGCATCTTCAGGGAGTCCGCCTCAGTGCGCAGACACTGAAGCACCCTCCCGGCTCTCACACGCAGGCTCTGCCGAGAAGGGCCGCGTCCGCCCGCCCGAACCTGCTTCAAAAGTTGCAGTTTCCGGTAAATCTAATAAATCGGCAGGAGGCAAGATAGCCACGCCCGATTATTTTGTTGATTTGACCTAAGCCAAAAGCTAATCTCGCCACGCTGCGCACGAGAGCTGGGCCGTTGTTGAAGCCGAAGCCAGAAGCGTGCGGTGCCGCCTCACCGTACGAGAGTCCCCGCAGCACTTACGAATCAAATCAAACAGCCGACCTCAAGACCTCTCGTGTGAAGGGGTCTGGGTAGTTGTGTCGCGCATGACTCCAACTCTTCTCACGCCGAAAGCCTGCCCGGGCGAGGGGCGCATGAAAACTGCGCGCGCCGCGGAAGGGCTTGGCCCGCGCAGTTTCACGATTCTCTATGCCGAGCACGCGCCCTTAGTGGCGGACGCGGTGCGTGAGACTCTGGAGGCGGAAGGGTGGCGCGTGGAGGTCTGTGCGCGCGGCGACGAGGCGCTCCGGCGTCTACAGAACGGCGGGCGCTTCGACCTTCTGATCCTCGACTTCCGGCTGCCGGGGCTGGACGGCCTGGAGTTGGCGCGCCGCGCGCGCGCACTGCCGCGGGCCTTCCGCACGCCGATCATCATGTTCACGGGCAGCGAGGTCGAGCGAGACGCGCGGCGTGCGGGCGTGGACGCTTACCTCAGAAAGCCGCGCGGCGTCTACCGCCTCGCGCGCACGGCGGCGGGGCTTTTGGCCCGCGGTTGAGGGGAGCGACTCAGAAGCTTCCTCGAAAGATTCAGAGGATTGAGTAGGGGCGCGATGCGTCGGGCAGCCGCACCGCCCCTGTACGGCACGTCTGCTGAAAGGGCACGGCGGACTGTGCCGCTTGGCCGGCGCGCGCTCACCCGCGCGCCGGCCCTCCCATTGGTGGAATTTCACGAATTTCACCACAGAGACACAGAGGCACAGCTCGTTGAGATACGACTCAACGAGCTGTGCCTCTGTGTCTCTGTGGTTAATTCCTTACTTAATCGAGTAGCGCGCGAGGGTGTTGGGGAAGTTGATGAGGCTTGGGGGCACGTCGGCCATGTTGACCTTGTTCGTGCCGGTGAGGATGTCCCTCGCCTTGAAGCCGTAGAGCGCCTGGTTGAGATTGTTGTCGGGGTTGATGACCGCGCCCTTCAGCTCGAGGCCGACGAAGAGGCCTTTGCCGCGCGAGTAGGAGAGAATGCCCGCGTCGAGCGTGAGGTTGGTCGAGGCGCTGGCCGCGCGCCCGACGGGGCCGGCCGCCGCGCTCGCCTCGCCGCCGATTTCGAGCTTGTCTTCGAGCAGCCCTTTCAGGGCGTCCTGGTTCATGAAGAGGAGGATGAGGTCGGTCTTGGAGGCGCCGATCTGCGGGCCGATGCTGGCGCCGGCCAGCTTGAAGAAGGCGGGCGCGCTCCAACCGCCCGTGACGCGGCGGCTGATGACGCCGCTGCCGCCGCGCCCGCCGACGACGAAGCCGGCCTTGAGCATGCCCGGAAAGACCGCGACGGCCTCCGCGCGGTCGAGCAGCTCGCGCGGGATGGAGCGGTCGGCCGCGCCCATCGTCTCTTCGAACGCGTTCGAGGCCGACTCGGTCTTCTTCGCGGCATCCTTCTGCTGCTTCGGGCTGGCGTTGGGCGTCGGCTTCACGGCGATGCGCTGCCGCTGCTCCTGCCGCGCGCTCGCGCCCGAGGGGAGCCACGCCGCCGCGAGCGCCAGCACGCCCACGACCGCCGCAAGGGACAAACGGGTCGAAAGCTTCATGCAAATCTCCTCTTCGTTATTTGTTCATTGCCCCATCGGTTCATTGATTCATTTGTTGTTAGTAAATGAATCAATGAACCGATGGGGCAATGAATTAATCTCCTCTTCAGTTGGGGAGCCGGACGGAGTAGCGCGCGAGCGCGAGGGGGAGTGCGCGCACCTGCGTGGGGACGGACGTGTCGTCCTGCCCCCGAATCAGCTCGGAAGCCTTCCGGCCGTAGAAGGCTTCGTTGAGGTCGTTGTCGGGCGTGATCGCCACGCCCTTGAGCGAGACGCCGAGGAAGGCGCCTTTGCTCCGCGAGTAGGTCAGGATGCCCGCGCTCAGGCGCGGGTTGGTCGACGCGCCGGCCGCGCGGCCGACCGGCCCGGCGGTCGCCTCGGCCTCGCCGCCGACTTCGAATTTGTCCTCCATCAGGCCCTTCAAGGCGTCCGCGTTCATGAAGAGCAGCACGTAGTCCGTCTTCGCGCCGCCGGCCTGCAGGCCGACGCTCCCGCCGGTCAGGTTGTAGAAGATTGGCGCGCCCCACTGCCGCTTCAGGGTGCGCCGGCTGATGACGCAGTCGCCCTTGCGCCCGCCGACGATGAAGGCCGCCTTGAGGACGCCCGGGCAGACGGCCACGGCCTCGGCGCTCTCAAGCAGGTCGCGCGGAACCTCCTTCTCGGGCACCGACATGATTTTGCGCAGGACTTCGGCCGCCTCCTTCGAGTGGCGCGAGGCGTCGGCCGCGCGCTTCGGCGTCGTCAGACTACGCCTCTGAGCGCCACGCTTCTGCGCCGAAGCCGGAGCCTGCGCCAGGCACAGGGCGGCCGCGGCGGCGACCGCGCACGTCGTTAATCTCCGCAAAGGTCTCATCACACTCCCTCCTCGACTCACACGTACGGGTTCGATGCTCGGGGAGAGTGTATACGAGGTCTGGAAAAACATCAGTTCGACTGCGGGTTCCCGGAGGCGTCGAGGTAGGCTTCGACGGTGCGGTAGATTTCGTCGTCCATGAAGACGTTGATGCGGTGGAAGGAGCGCGCCAGCTCCTCGGGCGGGCGCGGCGTGAGCGCGCCGCGGTAGTGCTCGATGAACTCGACGAGGGTCACGCGCAGGAGCGTCAGCTCGCGCACGACCTCCTTCAGCTCGTAGCCCTGGCGCCAGCGCTGGCGGCCGTGCTCGCGCCCCTGCATGATCATCTGCGCCTCCGCGCGCGACTCGCCGAGCGCTTCGTGCAGCTCCTCGACGATCTGCGGGATGTGATCGACGAGTTGCAGGTAGGAGAGGCTCTCGTCGGTGTGGATGCGGCGGTCGGCCGTCACCTTCTCCGTCCAGGTGCGGACGATGGTCTCCTGGCCGTTCCTCAAAAGGCGTCGAATCTCTTCGGTCAAGGGGGAAGTACCTCCGGTTGGTTCGCCGGCGCGAGTATAAGTCAAGCGCCGCGCGGCGGGCAACAGATTTGACCGGCGGGCGCGGTTGATGAGACGATGCAGCCTCCCTGAAACCCCCTTTGGACGCACTGATGATTCGCGAGGTGAGAACCTTTATGGAAGACTCGAAGGATAAGTACGTGACGCAGGACGAGACGGGCGAGGTGCCGGCCATCGACGAGGTCGAGGGGCGCGTCGAGGCCGAGATGAAGCGCATCGAGGGCGCCGCGCGCGAGGCGGTCGCGCAGGGCACGCAGAACCCCGAGCGCGAGCGCGAAGGCCGCGAGCTGCGCGAAGAGGGCGAGCGCGAGTTGGAGGAGCAGCGGGAGTCATAAAAGTCGTAGGTAGAGTGAAGGGGAGTTAACCACAGAGACACAGAGGCACAGCTTTGAAGACATCAGTCAACAAGCTGTGCCTCTGTGTCTCTGTGGTTAACTCCCCCCTCTCATCACATGCAAGCATGAGCAACACCTGACAGTCGCCGAAAAGAACTGTGTTTCGGCCGGGTACTTTGTTACAATCCCGCGCCATGAAATCCCCTGCCACACGCCTTCTGTCGCTGCTCCTCGTCACGCTCTTCGCCTTCACCCCGGCCTTCGCCACCTGCGGCGGCGGCGGCGGCGGCGGCGGGGGCGGCATGTCCTCCGGCAGCTCCACGAGTCCGCAGGTCTACTACGTGCCGTGGAAAGTCCGCGAGCCGAAAGACCCGCCGGCCGCGGGGCTCGTCCTCTACTGGTTCCCCCTGACGAAGGAAGAGGTGAACAAGTCGAGCCTCCGCGAGTCGCGGACGCTCTCGCTCTACGCCTCGCAGTGCGTCTCGATGGAGCTGGCCGACTCCCACGCCCCCGCGGCGCAGAAACTCCTGGGCGAGTCGAAGCCGCCCGTCGCCGTGCTCGCCACGCCCGGGGGCGAGGCCGTCGGCAAGGTCGAGAACACGGACGGCACCCTCAAGGTCGCGCAGGTCGAGAAGCTCGTCTCGGCCGAAATCAAGCAGCGCGAGAGCGCGCTCGACTCGAAGCTGAAGGAGGCGAGGGAGAAGGCTAAGGCCGGCGACACGGCGGGGGCCGTCGAACTGCTCCGCCCCGTGCTCGAACAGAAGTGCATGTTTCCGGGCAAGGCGAAGGACGCGGCGAAGGAGCTGAAGAAGCTCGGCGCGAAAGACGTCGCCGACGCGACGCCCCCCGACGCCCCGCTTCCCGTCTTCGACCCCGCCAGGAGCGAGCGCATCGTGCGCGTGATGCACGACGGCCTTCAGGCGGAAGTGGCCGCGCGTTACGCCGAGGCCGCGCGGCTCTACGGCCTCGCGCACCGGCTCGACCCGGCCGACCCGACGCCCTTGCGCTACCTGGGCGAGTTGTACCGGCACCACACGGGCGAGTGGGGCAAGGCCTACGCGGTCTTCAACGAAATCCTGCGGATGCCCGCCGACCCGCTCTCGCGCGCCGTCGCACAGCACGGGCTTGGCAAGATGACCATCCACGACGGCGACTTCAAGAAGGGGCTGTGGCTGATGGAGTCTTCGGTCAAGACCTACCCGCTGCCCCTGACCTACCGCAACCTCGCGGTCTACTGGAACTCGGAGGGCGACCGCGCGAAGACCGGGCAGTACATCGAGAAGGCCCTGGCGCTCGACCCCGACGACGCGTACAACGTGATCTTCGCCGCCGCCTTCATGGCGGGCAGCGGGCGGGGCGAGGAGGCTTTAAAGATCGCGCGCGAGCACGAAGGGCTGCTCTCGGCCTCCTACAACCTCGCCGCCATCTACGCGCAGCTCGGCCAGCGCGAGAAGGCGCTCGCGCTGCTCAAGCGCCACTTCTTCGAGTTCGAGCGCTACCGCGCCGTGCGCACCAAAGAGATGATGGAGGCGCGCGTCGACGCCGTCTTCGCCTCGCTCTACGGGGACGCAGACTTCCTCGCACTCACCCGCGACGCCGACGGCAAGCTCCCCCTCCCCGTCAGCACGCGCACGGGGATGGAAGAGAGGTAGGCAGATGGCAGTTGGTAGTTATACTAACTTGCAAATAGAAATAAGGCCGGCTCTTCGCTGGGAGCGCGGGCATCCCTGCCCGCAAGCGTGCGCCAGCACGCTGACCGTCTCACTCTTAACCTCCACGTTGAGATGTAAAGTCTCACGGCTTTCGCGCTTTCGCGCTCATGCGGGCAGGGATGCCCGCGCTCCCAGCGAGAAGGGGCCTTAGTTCAATTTGCAAGTCGGTATTAGTTGGCTGCGAGAGTGGTCAAAGGAATCGGGGGCGGCGAGGTTCGAACTCGCCGCCCCCGAACTGTTGGACAGATTCGTTAAGACTCTTCAGGTCTTAACTGCCAACTGCCATCTGCCTACTGCCTACTTCCCCTCAGTCCCCCGTCTTCTCGTTGGCCTTGTCGATGGCGGCGCGGATCATGTCGGGGATGCGGTCGCTGAAGCCGCGGAACTTGGTGACGATGCGGCCGCCCGGTGCGATGACGAAGGTCTGCGGGATGCTCTGGTTGCCGTTCATCAGGGCGATGGAGACGTCGCGCGGCGACCAGCCGAGCTTGTAGTTGATCTTGAACTCCTTCGCGAAGTCGCGCACCTTCGCCTCGTCCGACTCGGGGTCTTCGGTCGTCAGGCCGATGACCTCGACGCCCTTGCCGCCGTACTCCTTCTGCAAGTCCACGAGGTGCGGAATCTCCATCCGGCACGGGCCGCACCAGGTGGCCCAGAGGTCGACGACGACCACCTTGTCCTTGTAGTCCGACAGGCGGAACTTCGCGCCGTCCACCGCCTGAATCTCCGTGTTCCAGGCGGCGGCCGGGACGGTTTCGAGCTGCGGCGGCTGTTGCGGCTGTGCCGGCTGCCCGGGCTGCGACCTCGTGATGGTGACGGTGGGCTGCGTCTTCGGGCTCGAGTTCGCCGTCAGGTTCGCCGTGTCGTTCGACTTGCAGCCGGAGGCGACCAGCGCCACTCCCGCGAACGCCGCGCCCGCGAGCGCGACGCGCGCGCCCGTCCAGAAGCGTCTCTCTGTGCCTGCACGATTCTTCATAACGATGACATTTTGAATGCCTGCTGCCGGGTTTAAAGTTAAATCGCCTCAGCGCTCCTCGCGCACGAGGCGGAAGCCGAGCGCCTTGTCGTGCCCCTTCGCCGGGAGCCAGCTCCGCGAGGTGACGGTGAGCGGCCTGTCGCCGACGGGGCTATTGTTGTAGGCCCCGCCGCGGATGACCAGCTTACCACGGTCTTCCGGTTTCAGCTTCACACGGTCGTTACCTTTGTACATCGAAGCCTGCGAGGCCGTCCACTCCCACACGTTGCCGATCATGTCGTCCAGGCCCTGCGGCGTACGCCCCTGCGGGAACAAGCCGACGGGCGCCGGGCCGGCGCCGTTCAGGTTCGCGTAGCCCTGCACCCACTCTGCGCCCCATGGGTACGTGCGCGACGAGTCTCCGCCGCGCGCCGCGAACTCCCACTCCTCCTCGGTCGGCAGGCGGTAGGTCACGCCGTCACGCTTCGAGCGCCACGCGGCGAAGGCGACCGCGTCGTCGTAGGTGACGTTCGAGACCGGCAGCCGCTCCTCGCCCGCCTTCGGGCTGTTCCCGCCCCACACCTCGGGCGGGGGCGCGTGCCCCGTCTCTTTGACGAACTCGGCGTACTCGGCGTTGGTCACCTCGGTGCGGTCAATGGCGAAGGGGCCGACCGACACCTCGTGCGCGGGGTACTGGTTATACATCCAGAGCAGTGCGGACGCGCGCTGCGGGTCGAGCTGCCCGCCGCCGAGCAACTCCTCGGGGACGGGCGGCACGTCGGAGCGCCCCATCTGGAAGGTGCCGCCGGGAATCCAGAGCAGGTCGGCGCGCAGCCCGCCCGGCCCTTCCGTGTTCTGGTTCGAGGGGCCGGGGGTGGGAGTCGCCTGCGTGTTGTTGTTCGCGCCGGCGTTGACGTTCGTGTTGACGCCGACGTTCGAGTTCTGCGACCGGAATTTTCGGTAGGCGAAGTAGCCGAGGCCGACGACGCCCGCGAGCAGCCCGAGCAGGACGACCACGCCGACGACGACGAGCGGCGTGCGCGAGCCCGAAGTGTTCGTCGTCGTCCCGCCGCCCGCGGCCGCCTCCCTTCGGCGACGCTCTTCCTGCTCACGCCTCTCTCGCTCTTCGAACTCGCGGCGCTGACGTTCCTCCTGCTCGCGCCGTCCGCGCTCTTCGGCCTCGAGCCGCTGCCGCTCCTCCGCCTCAAGGCGCTGCCGCTCTTCGGCCTCGCGCCGCTCGCGCTCTTCCCTCTCTTCCCTCTCGCGTCGTTCGCGCTCCGCGGCCTGCCGCCTCAGCGCCTCCTCTTCCTGCTCGCGGCGGCGCTCCTGCTCCGCTAACGCCTCGGCCGAGAGCCGCTCGGTCAGGGCGGCGTGCGGCGGGAGCTGCGCGCTGGTCTGCTGGCCCGCGCCGAAGGGGCCGGCGGTCTGGGCGTTGCCCTGCCGCCCCGTGTCCGCGCCGTTCGCGGGCGGCTCGGGCGCAGCCTCGACCAGGCCCGTCGCCAGCGGCTCGGGCATGGAGGCGACGGTCTTCAGGATGTCGGCGCTCTCCACCTGCGCGCCGGTCGTCACCCCGCGCTCATTCTTGAAGCCCATCGTGTCGGACGGGCCGATCTGCACGGTCGTCGCGCCGGGCTCGCGCAGGTCGCCGCCGCCGAGCGTCGGCACCGCCTCGCGCAGCTCCGCGACGAAATCCTCGACCGTCTGCGGGCGCTTCGCGGGGTCTTTTTCGAGCGCGTGCTGGACGGCGCGTTCGAGCAGCGGCGGCACCTCGATGCCGCGCTCGGCGAGCGGCACGGGCGGCGCGTTGAGGTGCATCTGCATGATCGAGGGGACGGACTTGCCTTTGAACGGCACGTCGCCCGCGATCATCTGGTAGAGGATGACGCCGAGCGAGTAGATGTCGGCGCGCACGTCGATCTCGTCGTCGCTCCACTGCTCGGGCGCCATGTAGTAGGGCGACCCCATCATCCCCTGGGTCTGCGCGGCGACGAACGAGCCGAGCAGCTCGCCCGACTTGATCTTCGCCAGGCCGAAGTCCAGAACCTTCAGCGTCTCGCCCGGCGGCTCGCCGGGGCGGAACATGATGTTCAAGGGCTTGAGGTCGCGGTGGACGATGCCCTGCCGGTGCGCGGCGGCCACGCCCGCGCAGACGGCGAGCATGATCTCGACGGCCGCGACGGGCGACAGACGCTTCTGCTCGGCGAGGACTTCGTGGAGCGAGCGCCCCTCGACGAACTCCATGACGAGGTAGGGCGTGGTGCCCTGCAGGACGCCGTAGTCGGTGACGCTGACGGTGTTCGGGTGGCGGATGGCGGCGGCGGCCATCGCCTCCTGCCGGAAGCGCGCGGCGAGCGAGGGGTCGTTCCCCACCAGGTCGGGGAGGATGACCTTGATGGCGTGCTGCGTCTTGATGAACTTGTGCTGCGCCTTGAAGACGAGTCCCATCCCGCCCTGCCCGAGCTTGCGCTCCAACAGGTAGCGCTCGTCGAGCGTGGTGTCGAGGCTGATGAGAAACTTCAGGCGGTCACCGTCGCTGGGACAGTGATTGACTTGGTCTGCGAAGCAGCGATGGCAGGCCGGGCACTCTTTCATTCAGGCGGCTCGCGCGACACCCCTTACGGACGCTCGGAACTCTTAACGGGAGACGTAGACGGCCTTCGGCGGTTCCGTCTTCGGGGCAATGCGTGAAAAATTTTAACAACACCTGCGGGGTAAGGCAAAAGGGGGGAAGGGTTCTGGGTGTTGGGTGGCGGGTACTGGTAAGAACTAAGTCTTTAACCAGCACCCGGCACCCAACACCCAGAACCCTTCCCTCAGCGTTCGCGCTGCGTGCCGCCGGTGACGGAGGTGGTGACGCGCTCCATGTCCTCCTTGGCCTGGTCGGAGGCGGAGCGGATGCCCGCCACCCGCAGGCGGAACTCGTCCGGGTTCGAGGAGCCGCGCAGGGCCTCTTCGAGCGAGATGAGGCCCGCCTGGTGGAGCGTGAAGAGCGACTGGTCGAAGGTCTGCATGCCGTACTGGCTGGTGCCGGCGGCGATGGCGTCGCGGATTTGCGAGGTCTTCTCCTCGTTGATGATGTAGTCGCGGATGAGCCCCGTCGAGACCATGATCTCGGCCGCCGGGACGCGCCCAGCGCCCTCGGCCGCGCGCACGAGCCGCATCGAGATGACGGCGCGCAAAATCCCTGCGAGCTGGATGCGGACGGACTTCTGGAGGTGCGGCGGGAAGGAGGAGACGATGCGGCGGATGGTCTCGGTCGCGTCGAGCGTGTGGAGCGTGGAGAGGACGAGGTGCCCGGTCTCGGCGGCGGTCAGGGCCGTCTCGATGGTCTCGTGGTCGCGCATCTCGCCGACGAGGATCACGTCCGGGTCTTGCCGGAGCGCGCCGCGCAGGGCCTCGGCGAAGGAGCGCGTGTCCACGTCCACCTCGCGCTGCGTGACGAAGGACTTCTTATCGCGGTGGAGGAACTCTATCGGGTCTTCGATGGTGATGACGTGGCCGCCGCGGGTCGCGTTGATGTAATCGATCATCGCGGCGAGCGTGGTGGACTTGCCCGAGCCGGTCGTGCCCGTCACCAAGACGAGCCCGCGCTGCTCCTCGGCGATGCGCTCGATGACGGGCGGCAGGCCCAGCTCGGTGATCGAACGAACCTTGTCGGGGATGACGCGCAAGACCATGCCGACCGAGCCGCGCTGCTGGAAGACGTTGGCGCGGAAGCGGCCCAGGCCCGAGACGCCGTAGGCGATGTCGGCCTCCGAGACCTCCTTGAAGCGCTGCTTCTGCCGGTTCGACATCATCGAGAAGGCCATGTCGAGCGTGTCCTCCTGCGTCAGGCGCGGCGCCGTCGAGATGGGGCGCAGCTCGCCGCCGATGCGCATGAAGGGCTGCGAGCCGGCCTTGCAGTGCAGGTCGGACGCGCCGAAGGCGGCGGCGACGCGCAGGAGTTCGTCGATTTTGACTGGCATACGTTCTCTTCGGGAAAGCTTAAAGGGGCGCGCGCCGGGCGCACGGACGGCGGCGCGCTTCGCACGGTCTCTCGAAAGTATCTCGGTTTGTTTCGCCGGGTGGATTGCGGCGGGGGCGTGCGCCCGGGCGGCTGCGAGTGCGGCCGGCGCGTAAGTTCATTCTAACGGCCCGGCCGAACGAGCGTCAACAGCCTTTTTCCGGCGGAATTCTGTTGCGCATCACGGCCGGCGCGTGATATACGGGCGCGACACTCAAACCTTTAAGGAGCACCCCTGCATGTCTGACCAACGCGAGATTTTCAAGACGCAGCACGCGAAGTTCGGGGAGAAGGCGCGCGGCCTCAAGTCATACATCCAGTCGCTGAAGGAGACGGCCGCCCGGCTCGGCACGGACGAGGAACTCTTCAAAGATGATTTGAGGCGGGCGACGTCCGACCTGGAGTACTACGAGGGTCAGATGGAATGGTGCGCCGACGCCCTGCAGAACGACCCGGCCGCGCGGCGGACGTTCCAGGTCTACAGTGACGCCGCGGGCGGGTGGCGCTGGCGCCTCGTCGCCGGCAACAACCGGCTCATCGCCGACTCGGGCGAGAGCTATCAGCACAAGCAGGACTGCCTCCACGGCATCGCGCTCGTGAAAGCGTCCGCGGACGCGCAGGTCGAGGGCGCGGACTAAATCGGCGCGCTCCCACAGCTTACGTGCGAACGAGCGTCAACGGCCTTCTCTTCGCGAATTGCCCTTTGTTAACGGCCTTCTCTCCGCTGATTGCCCTCGGAGGAACACGAGATACCCTCCGGTTGACAACCATGTGTTTCGAGCGTAGCTTGCTATTATTATTTATAGGGCTATAAAAAAAATTGTGGACAGTTGCCGTGTTTTGAGTTTATAAACGGGTTTTAGCTCACGGGTCTGCCCGCTCGATGAGATGATGCCCTTAAGTGCCCTCCCAATTTCTTTCCGAGTAAGGAGGCCTCATTGTCCAGACCTATAGAATTTAAGAAGCGAGCGGTTAAGGACGACTACGACCTCGTGGTGTACGAGGCCACCATAGACAAATCCCTCTTCGGTTATTTGTATGTAAAACCCGAAACCTACTCGCTGGCATGGACGGCCCCTAGAGATTTCCGCTTCACCGGGAAGCACGTTTGTGAATTTATCGAGTGGCAGTTTTCCAACCTGGGGCCGGTCAACATCGAACTGCTCGACGAAGAAGTCCCGTGGCACGAACATAACCCCAAGGCGATACAGAAGAAGCTCTTTTCTTACGAGGCGTCCAAGGCCTATTTAATCTTCGCGGGGGAGGATGAAGAGAACGAGGAGAGCGAGGACTTTGAAGAGTATGACCTCTTCAATGAGCCGAGTCGGAACAGGTACACGGAGGTATTAAAGTCAGACGAGGTCTCGGAACTCCTCTTTGTGCGGTACGAGCTTAATATCATCACTTACGAAAAGGAGGAAGGCTCTAAACTCCTGTCTCAGACCGGCCGGCACGACTGCCGCTTCACCGTGGAGGATCGCCGGGGCACGCCCGCCGACGGGTGGGAACTGGCCTTCAGTCTTCCAACGACCTTAGGCTTAAAGGATCGCACGCTCAAGTGGGTCGCGAAGAATCACCGGGACGCCGACTTCTGGCGCTCGGTAAATTTCGACCAATCCCTGTCTGCTCTTCACGAGGCGCTCAACCGTTAACCCGGGCATCTTACCTAGAAGCTCGGTCAGCCTCACGTTTTCCCATCAAGTAGGGCTACCGCCGGTGTGTCTTCACTTATAATCGGAGGAGGAGATTAGTTAATGCCAACGCCCTGTTTTAAGAAGGCCAAAGGAGGTGTCAGCGTTAAGACTTTTACCGGAGACCGGCGGGAGAGAGTTACTTGTGCGGTCGGCACGCGCCAGGACTTGAGGCATTTCGTGCGGGTACAGAATTTACTGGTGTATCAGACTGAGATTAAATGTACCGCCCGGATTACCACCGACCAAAGAATCATCCGCTTCGCACCACTCAACTCCAAGGTCACAGAACAGGAATGGCAGGACGAGTGTACTTTAGAAAGTTTTGATGATCGCGCGGCCTCCCGACACACCTTCTCCAACGTCAGTGTGCTCTCGGCCCCACCTTACGGCGAGAAGCAGGAGATCGTAGTCGACCTGCACATCGAGAGATGGCAACGTGGCGATACGGAGTCGGCATCCCTATCCATAACCGTGCAGTCTTAGACGGAGATGGCGATGACGTGGCCGGAATATCTGATCCAATTTCTCCCTCCTGTTTTTGCTATCTATCTGATCCTCGTCTCCGGCCTCGCGGGAAGACTAGTCACCAGCAGGATCAAGAGTTTCGTCGAAAAAAAAGCCGACGATGAAGTTAAGAATAAGGTACTGCTCATCCAAAATCTCGTCCTGAGCGGGGCGACACAAATAAGCTTCCTCAACTCGATGTTCGCCGCCATAGTCTCGGCCACCGTCTACCCGCTCGGGCGGAACAGTTATCGCATAGCGATCTTCGCCCCGCTGGCGATTCTCTTGATTTTCATTCCGCTCATGCTATGGATTTTGTCGATTGACCCGGACGAACTGGCGGCCAAACGGTTCGCGGGGCTACCCATCAGGTACGCGCTCGGGTGCAAGATAGTCCTGGTCATCGTCAACCTAATCCTGTGCGTCGCGATCTGGTTAAGCAACCGCCCTTAGCGCCTTCGCCCCTCCCGTCCGAACTCCCCTTAGTCACAGTCACCCGCCGGGTATCATGACAGGCAGCGCCTTCAAAGGCAGAGCCCGCCCAGGTTTAAGCCTGCGGCGGGCCCTTGCCTTCACGTTCTTCCGTGGCGAATTAACTACTCGGTGAGCGTGACGTGGATGCCGGAGCGCGGCTCGCCCGCGGAGGACTGCGTGGCGGCCTTGCGCACCTCCGGGGACTGCGCGGCGTGGTGGCCGTTGCGGTCGGGGTCTGTGGGCTTCCGCTCGTTGACGAAGGTGAGCCAGTCGCCCGGCGCCTCGCGCTCGCCCGAGGTGATCTCGAAGAAGAACTTCTGGATGCGCTCGGTGACGGGGCCGCGCTTGCCTTCGCCGACCTGGATGCGATCCACCGTCCGGATGGGCGTGATCTCGGCCGCCGTGCCCGTGAAGAAGAGCTCGTCGGCGACGTAGAGCGCGGCGCGCTGGATGCCCGACTCGACCAGCGGAATCTCCAGCGCGCGGCAGATTTCGATCACGCTGTCGCGCGTGATGCCCGGCAGGATGGACGAGGCGAGCGGCGGCGTAATCACCTTCCCGTCGTGGACGAGGAAGATGTTCTCGCCGCTCCCCTCGGAGACGTACCCGCGGTCGTCGAGCGCGATGCCCTCGGCGAAGCCGTTCAGGAGCGCCTCCATCTTGATGAGCTGCGAGTTCATGTAGTTGGCGCCCGACTTCGCCATCGCCGGCATCGAGTTCGGCGTCAGACGGTTCCACGAAGAGACGCACACGTCCACGCCCTGCTCGATGGCCTCTTCGCCGAGGTACTTGCCCCAGTCCCACGCGCCGATGTAGCAGGTCATCGGGTTCGGGAAAGGGTTGACGCCGAAGGCCGGGCGCTCCTCGTCGAGCGCGCGGAACATGATGGGGCGGACGTAGCACTGCTGGAGGCCGCTGCGGCTGATTAGCTCGACCGTCGCGTCGCACAGCTCGGCGAGCGTCCAGGGGTGCGCCATGCGGTAAATCTTCGCCGAGTTGATCAGGCGTTGCATGTGCTCGCGCAGGCGGAAGACGGCCGGGCCGCGCCGCGTCTTGTAGGTGCGGATGCCCTCGAAGACGCTCGAACCGTAGTGGAGGACGTGCGACATGACGTGCACGCGCGCGTCGTCCCACCTGATGAATTCGCCGTCGTGCCAGACCTCCGGCGCTATCTCCGGCTTCTTAAATTCCTTCTTACCAATCTCGTCTTTCGACATCGCTTCGTGGCTCCTTAGACTGTCGCCGGCCGCACACGGCGGCGGAATCTAGCTGACCTGATTCGCGCGGTTTGGCGTGGGCGGCGAGGGACAGAGATTAAGACGGTGCGCGTATAATCTCGGCTCGGGTCGGTTCTGATGTTCACGTGTGTTCAAGGCGGCACGATACCTTAAACGGGACGCGGTTGGCAAGAAACCCGAGGCGCTTGGCACGGCCGCGAAACTCGTGCAGAATCTCGCGGGAGGTGTGGCCGCGCCGCGCCTCCCGCGAGACCGCTTCCGCACAGGAGGGACGCCCTTGCAGACTGCGCCCGAGCCCACGCGCGACCATTGCTCGCGGCGCACAAGTTCCGCGGCCCGCGCGCTCCTGCTCGCGCTCCTGGCCGCCTCGCTCGCCGCCTGCGTCCCGCCGAACGGCCCGAGCGTCAACCCGAACACGCCGCCCGCGACGCCCGCGCCCGCGGCCACCCCCGCCGTCGCCAAGGCGCCCGACAAGGGCGACTTCAAAGTCGCCACGCGCCCGCCCGACCCGGACATGACGGCGGAGGAGAAGAAGGACTACGACGAGGAGATTAAGTCCCTTCAGGAGACGGCCGACGCCTTGAACAAGTCCTTCTCGCTGCCGCACGACATCTACATCGGCTTCGACGACTGCGAGGAGGCGAACGCCTTCTACGACCCCGAGAAGAAGAAGGTCACGGTCTGCTACGAGCTGGCCGAAGACCTCTACGAAGCCTTCAAGAAGGACTACAAGACGGACGAGCAGGTCGAGGACGCCGTCACCAACGCGACCACCTTCGTCTTCTACCACGAGCTCGGGCACGCGCTCGTGGACGCCTACGACCTGCCCATCACGGGGCGCGAGGAGGACGCCGTCGACCAGCTCTCCGTGCTCCTGCTCGCCGACGGCACGCCCGAGGGCGAGCAGATGGTCTTGGACGCCGCGGTCTCCTTCTCGAAGCAGGCGAGCGGCGAGCTGGACGAGCTGGCCTTCGCCGACGAGCACTCGCTCGACCAGCAGCGCTACTACAACATCATCTGCCTGCTCTACGGCCAGAACGAGGAGAAGTTCGCCTCGCTCGTCAAAGACGGCACCCTCCCCGAATCGCGCGCCCAAAAGTGCAGCGACGAATACGCCCGCGTCGACAAGGCCTGGGACGCGCTTCTCGCCCCATATACGAAGTAAACAACACTGCGGGCAGTAGCCCGGGTGTTGGGTTTTAGGTTTCGGGTGAAAACGGTAGCCTTACCCGAAACCTAAAACCCGACACCCAACACCCGGGCTTTGCTCGCTACCGCTCGCGGTTCTGTTAGGGTTAAATTGAACGTGACATGACTCCGAACGAACAAGCGCTCTCCGTTCAACGCCGCGCCGTCGCCGTGGACATGCACGCCGACACGGTGCAGTTCGTCATCGACGAGGGCGCGGACATCAGCGGCAGCGTCGCGACCACGCACCTCGACGCCCCGCGCATGCGCGAGGGCGGACTTGACGCGCAGTTCTTCTCCGTTTGGGTCGAGCCGGAGTTCTATGGGCTCGGTGGCGAAAGAGTCATCGCGCGCGCCGACGCGCAGGTCGAAGCCATCCGCGCGCTCGCCGAACGTCGCCCGGACGTCTGGACTTTCGCCACCACGGCCGCGGACATCCGCCGCGCGCACGAAGGGGGCAAGCTCGCCGCGCTGCTCGGCCTCGAAGGCGGCTACGCGATCGACGAAAAGCTCGAACGCGTCGAGCACTACTTCCGGCGCGGCGTCCGCTACATGACGCCGGCCTGGACGCACAGTCTGAGCTGGGCCGGCTCTTCCGGCGACGCCCTGGGCGCGACGCGGGGCCTGAACGACTTCGGCCGCGCCGTCGTCCGCGAGATGAACCGGCTCGGGATGCTGGTGGACGTTTCGCACGTCTCGGACAAGACCTTCTGGGACATGGTCGAGACTTCCACGTCTCCCGTCATCGCCACGCACTCGAACTGCCGCGCCCTCGCCGACGTGCCGCGCAACCTCACCGACGACATGATCCGCGCGATAGCCGGGACGGGCGGCGTCGTCAGCGCCGTCTTCTACCCCGGCTTCCTCGAACAAGACTGGAGGGTTAAGAGGGACGCGGTCGAGGCGGAGATTCGGCCCTTGATCGAGGAGGCCGAGCGCGGGGCTTCGGATAAAGGCGGTTCGCTCAAGCGCCTCGCCGGAGACCGCGTGCGCACGCGCGAGTTCGCCTCGCGCCTCGCGCCCGTCCCCTTCACGCGCGTCGCAGACCACATCGACCACGTCGTCAAATTAACGAGCGTCGAGCACGTCGGCTGCGGCTCCGACTTCGACGGCATCACGGCCACGCCCGCCGGCCTCTCCTCGGTCGCCGAGCTGCCGAACCTGACGGCCGAGTTGTTGAGGCGTGGATACACCGAAGAGGATGTGTCGAAGATTCTCGGCGGCAACGTCCTGCGCGTGATGGAAGAGACCGAAAAATTGACTCATTGATTCATCTGTCCATTCGTTCATTGAGCATTGTCAATGCGAGCCATTGAGCTTAAAGAAAGGACTAAAGACTTTGCTATCCGCATTGTTAACTTGTTCCGCGCGCTACCTAAGACAGATGAAGCGAGAGTTATCGGCAGGCAGGTCTTGCGGTCTGGTACTTCAGTTGCCGCGAACTATCGAGCCGCATGTCGGGCTCGCTCGCGCGCTGAATTCATCGCCAAAATAGGCGTAGTCGTGGAGGAAGCAGACGAAACTGTTTTCTGGCTAGAGCTATTAGTCGAGACGAACATTGTTCCGCCTTCGCGCATGAATAGCCTTCTCGACGAAGCACACGAATTACTTGCGATCTTCGCTGCATCGCAACACACTGCGAAGCGAAAATGATTAAATGTCCCAATGAATCAATGAATAAATCGAACAGCCCTCGCATCGGTCTGCACACCGGCATCGCGGGCGGGCTGCACAACGCGCTGCTCAAGGCGCGCCTCCTCGGCGCCGACACGGTGCAAATCTTCTCGCGCAACCCGCGCGGCTGGAAGGCGCGCCCGCTCGAAGCCGAAGAGGTCGAGCAGTTCAAGCGCGTGCGCGAAGAGACGGGCGTCACGCCGGTCGTCATCCACGCCAACTACCTCATCAACCTCGCCGCCGCCGACGAAGGGATACGGGAGAAGTCCGTCGCCTCCTTCCGCGAAGAGATCGAGCGCGGCCTCACGCTCGGCGCGGACTACCTCGTCCTCCACCCCGGCAGCGCCCGCGGCGCCTGCGAGTCGGACGCCATCCGCACCTGCGCCGAGAGTCTGAAGCGCGCGTGCGAAGGGCTCGAACTCGACTCGTTCAGGATTCTTCTGGAGAACACGGCCGGGCAGGGCGAGTGCATCGGCCACCGCTTCGAGCACCTGCGCGAAATCTCGGAACGGTGTCCCGACTTGAACCTCGGCGTCTGCCTCGACACGGCGCACGCCTTCACCGCCGGCTACGACATCAGGGACGAGGACGGGCTGTCGGCGGCGCTCGACTCGCTCGACGCGAACGTCAAGCTTGAGAACGTTCTGGCCGTCCACTTCAACGACTCGAAGGCCGCCTACAACTCGCGCGTCGACCGCCACTGGCACCTGGGGCAGGGCCACATCGGCGCGGACGCCCTGCGCCGCGTCGCCTCGCACCCGCGCCTCGCGCACGCGGCGTTCCTGCTCGAGACGCCGGTGGACGAGACCTGCGACGACGCCTGCAACCTCGAAGCCCTGCGCTCTTTCGTCCGACAGCCCGACCAGGGGGAGGCCGCCTGAGATGGAGATCAAGCTCAAAGACCGCGCCGAAGGCGGCCCGCACTACCTCCAGATCCGCGAGCAGATCGGGACGCTCATCCGCGCGCGCCAGCTCGCCCCCGGCGACGCGCTCCCCTCCCCTGCCTCGCTCGCCAACAAACTCTCCATCGACAAGGGCGAAGTCCAACGCGCCTACTTCGAACTCGAACACGCCGGCCTCGTCACCAGGAAGACCGCTAAAGACTTCCTCGGCAAAGAGAAGACCACGTACACGGTCAAGTGAAGTAAGAGGAATTCAGCACAGAGGCACAGCTTATTGAGTTATGTCTTTAAAGCTGTGTCTCTGTGTCTCTGTGGTGAAATTTGTTCGACAAGTCCGCGCGGGCTGCGCTAACATGGCGGAACCTTTCGGGGTGGGATTGAGTTGAGATGAAGCGTTTCGGCCATCCAGTTAAGCTCCTCCTTACGTAGCCGCACGGCCGGCGTCGGGCGCGGGGTGCGCGCGCGGCCGGTGGTGCGGCGAGACTCCCAGGCGAAAATCAAAGAGACAAGTTAATAGGTTCGGCCCCTGTGTGCTTGAGAAAGCCGGGGGCGGTCGTTTACCTTTAGGGGTAAAGGAAAGGCTGCGGGACTATCATGAACGAAAAGTATTTCCCCGAACAGATCGAGGAGAGGTGGCAGAAATTCTGGGAGGAGTCGGGCGCCTTCGAGGTCGAGACCGACGCGGCGCGCGAGAAGCGCTTCTACTGCCTGGAGATGCTGCCCTACCCTTCGGGCTTCCTGCACATGGGGCACGTGCGCAACTACTCCATCGGCGACGCGCTCTCCTGGTTCCGGCGCTTGCAAGGGTACAACGTCCTGCACCCGATGGGGTGGGACAGCTTCGGCCAGCCGGCCGAGCAGGCCGCCATCAAGCGCGGCGTGATGCCGCGCGACTGGACGGAGCAGAACATCGCCCACATGCGCCGGCAGTTCAAGCGCATGGGCTTCAGCTTCGACTGGCGGCGCGAGGTCGCCGCGCACACGCCCGAGTATTACAAGTGGGATCAGTGGTTCTTCCTGAAGATGCTGGAGAAGGGCCTGGCCTACAAGAAGGTCTCGCCGGTCAACTGGTGCCCCAATGAATCGACGGTGCTGTCGAACGAGCAGTCCTCGGGCGGCGTCTGCTGGCGCTGCGGCGCGTCGGTCGAGAAGCGCGACATCGAGCAGTGGTTCCTGCGCATCACCGACTACGCCGAGCAGCTGCTCTCCGACATGGGCGAGATCGAGGGCGGCTGGCCCGAGCGCGTCCTGACGATGCAGCGCAACTGGATCGGTAAAAGCTCAGGCACGTTCATAGAATTTCAGATCAAAGACGCGGACGAGCGCGTGCGCGTCTTCACGACGCGCATCGACACCGTCTACGGCGCGAACGCCGTCGTCGTCGCGCCCGACCACCCCCTGGTCGAGAAGTCGCCTTTGAAGGAGGACGTGCGCCGCTTCGCCGAGCGCGCCCGCGCCGCCTCGATGGCGGCGCGCGAGCCCGGCGCGGAGGTGGAGAAGGAGGGCATCAACACGGGGCTGCTGGCCGTCAACCCTTTCAGCGGCGAGTTGATTCCCGTCTGGGCCGGCAACTACGTGCTGATGGAGTACGGCACGGGTGCGGTGATGAGTGTGCCCGCGCACGACGAGCGCGACTTCGAGTTCGCGCAGAGGTACAGCCTGCCCGTCCGCCGCGTCATCGAGCGCATCTCGCACGAACAGCCGCCCGCGGAGCGCGACCCAACGGTCGAAGACCAGTCGGTCGCGATGAAGGAGGCTTTCACGGACTACGGCATCCTGGTCGCCTCGGGCGACTGGAGCGGCAAGCTGAGTGGAGACGCCATCCGCGAGATGGCCGAGTTCGCCGAAGCGAAAGGCTTCGGCGAGCGCGCCGTCACGTACCGCCTGCGCGACTGGGGCATCTCGCGCCAGCGCTTCTGGGGCGCGCCGATTCCCGTCGTCTACTGCGACGAGTGCGGCGTGGTGCCCGTGCCCGAAAGCGATCTGCCGGTCGTGCTGCCCGAGCGCGCGGAGTTCACGGGCACGGGCCAGTCGCCCCTGGCCGGCGTCCCCGAGTTCGTCAACACGACCTGCCCGAAGTGTGAAGGGCCGGCGCGGCGCGAGACGGACACGATGGACACGTTCATCGATTCGTCCTGGTACTTTTTCCGCTACATCGACCCGAAGAACGCGGCCGCGCCCTTCGACAAGGGAGCCGCAGCCTACTGGACGCCGGTCGACCAGTACATCGGCGGCGTCGAGCACGCCGTGATGCACCTGATGTACACGCGCTTCTGGACGAAGTTCATGCGCGACATCGGGCTGGTCGATTTCGACGAGCCGGTCAAGCGGCTGATGACGCAGGGCATGGTCGTGGCCGAGACCTTCTACCGCGAGGGCGAGGACGCGGGCTCGAAGGTCTACTACAACCCGGCCGACGTGGACGTGGTGCGCGACGAGAAGGGGCGCATCAGCCGCGCGACGTTAATCTCCGACGGGCAGCCCGTGACCGTCGGGCCGTTCGAGAAGATGTCGAAGTCGGCGAACAACGGCGTCGACCCGAACGAGATGATCGCGGCCTACGGCGCCGACGCCACGCGCCTGTTCGTCCTCTTCGCCGCGCCGGTCGAGAACGACCTGCGCTGGCTGGAGGCGGGCATCGAGGGCACACAGCGCTTCCTGCGCCGCGTCTACTCCTTCGTCTACCGCTGGCGCGAGGCTCTGAAGGGAGCAACAGCCGGAGAGTTTTCTCCGGAAGCAAAGGCTCTGCGCCACGAGACGCACCGGACGATTGAGCGCGTCACGGGCGACTTCGAGGGCCTGCGCTACAACACCGCGGTCGCGGCCTTGATGGAGTTGCTGAACGAGCTGTACGACTTCAAGGGCCAGCCAGGCTCCGCGTCCGCGTCAGACCTGTTCGCGGTGCGCGAGGCCCTGGAGGCGATGGTCTTGATGCTGGCGCCGTTCGCGCCGCACGTCGCGGAGGAGTTGTGGGAGTCTCTGGGGCACGAGGGCGGCATCCTGCGCAGCGGCGCGCGCTGGCCCGAGTTCGACCCTTCGCTGGCGCGCAAGGAGGAGGTCGAGATCGCCGTCCAGGTTAACGGCAAGCTGCGCGGCCGCGTCAGCGTCCCCGCCTCGGCCACCGAAGAAGAGACGCGCGCCGCCGCCCTGGCCGACGAACGCGTCCGCAGCTGGACGGAGGGCAAGCAGATCGTCAAGACGGTCGTCGTCCCCGGCCGCCTGGTCAACGTCGTCGTGCGTTAAGCCGGGGACAAATTAACCACAGAGACACAGAGGCACAGCTTGTTGAGATAAGTCTCCAAGCTGTGCCTCTGTGTCTCTGTGGTTACTTTCTTCAGCCTGTTGTATGAACCGCCGCAGACTGTCTCCTCAAAGGCGAGCGTAGCATGAGCCAGGCCGAGGGGCCGACGACGAGCGCGATCCCTAAGACGACGAGCGGGCCGAACTGCCTCTGCCAGAGCAGCAGGTCGAAGACGAGCGCGAAGACGATCTGCATTAGGCCCACGACCGAGACACGCGAGGGGTTGCCGAGCGCGAACGCCCTCGTCATCGCCAACTGCCCCACGGTCGCCGAGAGGCCGACGCCGAAGAGCAGCCCGAGCGTCGTCCCGTCCCGCAAGACCGTATAGTCAATGCGGTCGCCGGCCATCAACAGGAAGGCCAGGGTGAAGACGGTCGCCACGCCCGAGAAGTGCGTCACGACGGCGCGCGCGTCCACGCCGCCCAGGCGGTTGAGCCCGATCATCGACACGGAAGTCGAGAGCGCGTTCGACAGGGCCATCAACGCCGCGAGGCGGTCGCCCACCGCCTCCGGCCTCTGGATCAAGACTATCCCCGCGAGCCCCAGCCCGATGGCCGCCCACACCGACGCGCGCGGCCTGTAGCCGAGCGCCGGCCACGCCAGCAGCGTCACCCACAAAGGCACTGTGTTCGAGAGCGTTACCGAAGTCGAGACGGGCAGGTGCGTCAGCGCGTAGAAGGCGAAGAGCACGCCGAGGCTCCCCGCGACGCTGCGCATCCAGAGCAGCGCCGGGCGCAGCAGGACGAGCCGGACGCCCGTCAGCAGGGAGAGCGTCAGGGTGAGGACGAACGCCAGGGAGCTGCGCGCGACGGCGACGATGTGCCAGTCGCAGCGCTCGCCCGCGAGGTGGCTGAACGCGCCCATCGAGGCGAACGCGAACGAGCTGAGGAGCATGAAGAGGTAGGCGCGTGCCGATTCGCTGGGGGTCTCCATTCCGCACAGAAAGATAACAGCCGGGCCGCGGGGCTGTCAGCCTGACGCCGTTTCAGAGCCCGAGCGCGCCGTGGCATGTTGCTTGCGACCGACAGGTGTACGGGGTTGAAAACGACTGATTTCACTACAGGCTTAACTGAACGGGAGGCATGCGGCAATGCGTAGAGTTCTAACATCGTTCCTGTTTACGCTGGCACTGGCCGGCGGCGTGGCGGCGCAGGAGAGCAAGGTTGACAAGGCTGCGGACACGACCAAGTCGGCCGTCAACGAGGTGGGCGACAAGGCCGAGGACGTGAAAGACCAGACGGTCAAGGGCGCCAAGAAGGCCGGCAGCGCCACGAAGAAGGGCGTCAACGAAGTCGGCGACAAGGCCGAAGACGTCGGCGACAAGGCCGGCGACGTGAAGGACGCCACCGTCCACGGGGCGAAGAAGGCCGGCAGCGCGACCAAGAAGGGCGTCAACGAGGTCGGCGACAAAGCCGAGGACGTGAAGGATCAGACGGCCAAGGGCGCGAAGGTCGCGGCCCACGGAACCAAGAAGGCCGGCAACGAGGTCGGCGACAAGGCCGAGGACGTTGGCGATGCAACCGCCAAGGGCGCCAAGAAGTCCGGCAACTGGGTCAAGCGCACCTGGCACAAGATTTTCTAAGCCCGACGAGGGCACAAAGCAAAGCCCCGAAGGGGCGAAATGGGAAAGCCAGGGGCAACGCCCCTGGTTAGGATTCGGTAAATGCAAGTGAGCCCTGAAAGGGCGGAATACGTTCGACGATTATTCCGCCCTTTCAGGGCTCACTTACTTTCTCGTTCCTGTCCAGGGGCGGCGCTCGGGCTTACGCCCTCGCTCTGCCCCCGGCTATCTCATAACGCCCCTTCGGGGCTTCAACGTCTCTTATTAGCGCGCGACGCCGACGCGCCCGCTGGAGCGCAGGCCCATGAGGCGCGCGGGAAACTCCGCGAAGTCCTCCACGACCCAGTTGTTGTCGCCCTCAAGCCGCACCTTCGCCGAGGGGATGAAAGTCCCCTGCCCGCGCCCGCGGCTGTCGAGGTAAATCTCCGCGTAGCCGAAGCGGTAGTCCGCCGAGCGCGTGCCGTATCGCAGTTCGAAGATGGCGACGTTGCGCTCGTAAAGCACGGTCAGCTTCGTCCCGCCCCCCTCGGCCGGCGTCGCGATGACGGCGTTGGCCGTCACGCCCACGTTGTTGCCGAGCGCGATGCGCCCCGCGTTCAGTTTCGAAAGCACACTCAGCAACTCCTCCTGCCCGCCCGAGCGCAACGCTTGATTTAAACGCTGCACGTCATCGGGCGAGGTGTAGTTGTTGATGGTGAGATTGAACGGCCGGTTCAGCCCCGCGCGCCGCCCGCCGATGCCGACGGCCTGCCCCTGCACGTACTGCCTCGACTGCGCCGCCGCCGACACGGCCGACGCCGCGACGAGGCAGAGCGCCCCTAACAGAAAGAATCTCCTCCTCATACTCCCTCCCCTTTGTTCGCAGATTCGGGCGATTATACGAGGACGAGGCGGCATCGTCGGTGCGTGCGCGTACGCTGAAACCTCAACGGCCGGCGCGCGCCGACGCGAACGGGTAGCTCGGCTCGATGTCGACGGGCACGTCCTTCAGGCGGTCGAGCGCGCCCTGCATCTCCGGACGGACGACGCCGTACTTCTCAAGCATCGACTTCGCGCCCTCGTAAGAGCCTTCGGCTTCGAGCGTCAAAAGGTCGTGCGTCAACTTCCGCACCGCGTCCTTGACGCGCGAGGGCACGACCGAGAACGTCCTAGTCGCCGGGTCGTACTTGAAGGCGCCCTCGTCGGTCAGGTAGTTGAACTGCATCGCGACGCCCCTGCCGTGAGCCTCCTTGATGCCGAACCGCACCGAGCGGAACGCGCTCGCCAGGAAGGTCGTGTAGAGCGTCCGCTCGAAAGACTTGTCGAGCACGCCCTTGTCAATCAGGTACTGCATCGCCCACAGGCCCGTGATGTCCGCCTTCGCCTCCTCGATGGCCGAGTAGTTGTCCTTCAGTTCCTTGCGCACACTTGTCTCGCGCCCGCCGACCTTGATCGTGTGCGGCCCGAGCCCGTGCATCAGCTCGTGCGCCAGCACGTGCGTGAAGAAGGCCTCGAACGAGACGTTCGTCTGGTCGGCCTTCGTGAGCACGACGCGCGAGATGGGGATAAGCGTCTTGTCGAACTTCGCCTGCTGCACGTTCTTGAGCATGACGCGCTTCGAACCCTTCTCGTGCACGACCCGCTCGTCGTTCGGCAGGTTGAAGGCCGCCGTCTGCACGCCCGAGTTGCCCTCGCCCGAAGAGTAGACGACGTTGACGACGCGGATGGGCGCCGCCGCGCCGAGCTTCGGGTTGCGGTACTTGGGGTCAATCGGCAGGTTGTTCTCAAGCTCCTGCAGGACGCCGCCGAACTTAGCCAGCTTCGCCGACTCCGCGTCGTCGCGCAAAGTCACGTAAGACTCGAAGGCCGCCTTGTAGCCAAACAGCCCGTCCGAGTAGGTCTCGTAAGGCCCGATGGTCACGTCGATGGGCGCGTCCAAGTCCATCCACGCCACGTCCGACTCGTAATAGTCGTCGTTGAGAAAAGCGTCGGCGCGCTTCGAGAGGAAGTTCTTGAGCGTCGCGTTCGTCGTCAGCCCCGCCGCCTCGCGTAAGAGCGCCGCCGCCGGCCGCAGGAACTCGCCGTACTCTTGGCTGTAAGGCACCAGCTTCAGCTTCCCCGAAGCGTCGCGCCGCACGGCCCAGAAGAAGCCCGTGGCCTTCTGCTTCTCCGACTCCGAGAGCGTCGCCACCCAAGACTCGAACTCCTCCTTCGTCATACCGTCCGGGTAGTGCGCGGCCGTCGCGGGCTTCTCGCGCGGCACGTCCGAAAGGAACGCGATGTTCTCGTCGAGCTGCGACCAGGGGCCGTCGTTGATCTCGAAGTAGTGGAGGCGCGCGCGACCCAATGGCGTCTTGTCGGCTTCGAGCCTCTTCTGCAGCGCGACGTTGCCGCTCCAGACCTGCCGCAGGAAGAGCGGGTCGAGGAGCTTCGCGGCCTCGACGATCTTCGCGAGCGCATGGCGGTCGCCCGCCGACAGCTTCGACGTGTCGGCCGTCACGACCGTCGGCGCGAACCGCCTGATCTTCGCGTTCAGCTCGGCCGCCTCGCCCGACTGCGCCGCCGCCAACGTCGGCAGCAGCACACACAACGCCGTCAACAACGCGCAAACCTTAACCGTCACTCTCATCTGAAGTGATTCCTCTCTGACTTCGTTGAGATTAGGAGACGCCTTATCATACGCCAACCCGAACCCCGCGCAAATCAACCGGGCCTTCTCGCCGGGAGCGCGGGCATCCCTGCCCGCATGAGCGCGCAGCGCGAAAGTTAAGAGACGTTATGTCTCAACGTTGAGTTAAAGAGGAAGACAGTCAGCGTGCTAAAGCACGCTGGCGGGCAGGGATGCCCGCGCTCCCGGCGAGAGAGGGCGCATTAAACATAAAAGGGCGGAGCCGAAGCGCCGCCCTCGAAAATTCTCAAGTTGGCTCTTCTTACTTCTGGGTGCCTTTGGTCGGGCGCGCCTCGGTCTTGGTGGTGAGCGTGACGCCGTTGCCGCCGCTCTGCGCGTAGCGCGAGCCGATGGTGCGGACGTAGTTCTGCGTCTCGGCGTAGGGCGGGATGCGGTTGCCGTACTTCATCACGGCCCCCTCGCCCGCGTTGTAGCCCGCGAGCGCGAGGTCGACGCGGCCGCCGAACAGCCTCAGCAGGTTCGCCAGGTAGCGCGTGCCGCCCATGATCGACTGCGCCGGGTCGTAAGGGTTCGACACGCCGTAGCGCGCGGCCGTCCCCGGCATCAACTGCATCAGGCCCATCGCCCCGACCGCACTCGTCGCGCCCGCGCGGAAGCCGGACTCCTGCCGGATGACGCAGTAGACGAGGTACGGGTCGACGCCGTAGCGGTTGCCGTTCAGGCGGATCAGGTTGTCGATGGTCTTGTTGCCGGTCGTCCACGCGATGTCCGTGCGCACGCCCGGCTCGGGCGCGAGCGCGAACGTCTCGACGGGCTTGCGCGCGGCGGCGATGGTCTCGTCGGCCTTGGCGATCTCGGCCTTCATCTCCTCGACCTTGGCGCGCGCGGCGTCGATGTCCGTCCCGCTCGCCTCAAACTCCTTGCGCGAGATGAGTCCGTCCGTGTAGAGGGCTTTGAGCTGCTCCTGCCTCTCGGTCGTCTTCTTCAGATTCGTCTCGTAGGTGTTCGAAAGCTCGACGAGGCTGGCGCGGTACTCCTCGGCCGCCTTGATGAAATCCTCGCGGAACTTCTTCAGGTCGGCGGCCGGGTCGGCCTGCTCGGCCGAAGCCTGCTCGGCCGAAGCCTTCACGGCCTTGGCAGGCTTCGCCTTGGTCTGCGCGCCCGCCGCCGTGAAGGAGGCGAAGACGAAGAGGGAGGCGAGGAGGAACTGGGGAACTAACTTTTTCATCAACTTCAACCGGGTCTATCAGTCCAAATAAAAAGGCACCCGCGGTGCCGAAAGCTTCGGTCGGGAGTCTGTACGCGGCCCCCATCTGTTTGGTTCAGGGGTTTCTCTCTAAAAACTCAAGCGGGGGGAATAAATTGTTGCGAATTAAGATGCCTCCCCCCACCTTCGAGTTGCGCGGGCGAGGGCTTTTCCAGCCCCTTTCATTTCTCCCACACGTCTGTTGTAAGGTAGCAGCGCGGCCGAGGTCAAGGGACATCAAACAGCCTTCCGCCGCCAGAGGGTTTCAGATGTTCAGGACGACGACTTTCATCACGCTGCTGCTCATCGCCTGCGGGGCGGAGGCGCGCGCCCAATGGGTCACGCAAACTTCCGGCACGACCGTCCGCCTGCGCGGCGTGAGCGCCGTCAGCCGCAGCGTCGCCTGGGCGAGTGGCGCGGGCGGCACGTACACGCGCACGACCGACGGCGGAAGGACTTGGCAGGCCGCGCAGGTGCCCGGCGCCTCCGAACTCGACTTCCGAGACGTGGACGCCTTCGACGCAGACACGGCCTACCTGCTCGCCATCGGCACCGGCGAAAGCTCAAGAATTTATAAGACGAACGACGGCGGCCGCAGTTGGGCGCTACAGTTTCAGAACCGGCGGCCCGCGGCCTTCTACGACTGCATGGCCTTCTGGGACAGGTCGCACGGCCTCGCCGTCAGCGACCCCGTCGACGGCCGCTTCCTCGTGATAAGAACCGAGGACGGCGGGCGCACCTGGAACGAGATAGACGCGGCCGGGATGCCGCAGGCGCTCGCGGGCGAAGGCGGCTTCGCGGCGAGCGGGACGTGCGTCGCCGTCGGCGGCAAGTCGGACGCGTGGTTCGGCACCGGCGGCGAGTCGGGCGGGCGCGTCTTCCGTTCGAAGGACGGGGGCCGCACGTGGTCGGCCTCGTACATGCCCCTGGCGAGCGGCAAGGCGGCGGGCGTCTTCTCTCTGAGCTTCTGGAACGCTCGCACCGGCGCGGCCGTCGGCGGCGACTACACTAAGGAGCGGGAGGCCGAGGGCAACGCGGCTTTGACTTACGACGGCGGGCGCACGTGGCAGAAGATTGATGCCGCGTCGCGACCGCGCGGCTACAGGTCTTGCGTCGCCTACGTGCCGGGCACGCGGGGCCGCACGCTTCTCGCCACAGGCCCCTCCGGGTCTGACTACTCCACGGACGGCGGCGCGGCGTGGAAGCCTCTCGGCGCGGAAGGCTTCCACGCCCTGAGCGTCACGCCGGCGGGAGACGCCGCGTGGGCGGTTGGTGAGAATGGGCGTGTCGGACGCCTCGACGCGCCGTCGAGACTGAGATGAGTGACTTCTCCGATTTCGTCAAACGTCTGAGGTCGGGCGCGGGCGCGGCCGGTTTAGGTCTGACCCGCGCGGACGAGTTCGAGGCGCGTGCGGACGCGGGGCTGCGCCTGGCGGCCGTCGCGCTCGTGCTGCGAGAAGGGACGGAGGGGCCGGAGCTCCTCGTCATCAAACGCTCGGAGGCCGAGCACGACCACTGGTCGGGCCACCTCGCCCTGCCGGGCGGGCGCGTCGAGCCGGAGGACGAGAGCCTCCTGGCGACGGCCGCGCGCGAAACGTCCGAGGAGGTCGGACTCGACCCGCGCGCGGGCGGCGAGGCCATCGCGCGGCTCGGCACCGTCCGCCCGCAGAGTCCTCTCGCGCCGCGCGTCTCCGTGACGCCTTTCGTCTTCGTCGCGCCGCCCGAGTTCCACGCGACGTGGGAGGGCGGGCCGGGTGAGCTGACTCTGAGCGAAGAGGTGGCCGCGACCTTCTGGTTCCCGGTCGATGAGTTAAAGAGGGGCGGTCGCTCGGCCGTCTTCCGGATGGTCTTCGCGGGGGTCGAGCGCGAGTGGCCGGCCTACCCCTCGCAGCACGGACTCATCTGGGGCATCACCGAGAGGATTCTGACCGAGTTCCTTTCGCTGGTGGAGTGATTCTTGAAAGTCGTCGGGTTCTTCATATGAGTAATACCATGCGAGTCTTGTTAGTCGTTCTCCTTCTCGCCCTCTGCCCCGTGTTGGCGGAGGCGGGCGAGCCCTGGTCTACGAAGCTCGACGGGGGCGTGCGCTTCTACCAATCGACCGACGTGGGCGTGCTCGTCGTCGGCACCGAGAAGTCCCTCTACGGCCTCGAAGCCGAGACGGGCGACGTGCTGTGGCGGCACAAGGACGCGCGACTCGACGAGACGGACGTGGCCGCCGTGCCGGGGACGGACGTGCTGCTCGTCACGCTTGAGAGCGGGAGCAAGACGCGGCTCGAAGCGCTCGACCTCGTGACGGGCGACGCGCTCTGGCGCAGCGACAAGGTGCGCGGCGCGGTGATGCAGACGGCGTTCGAACCTTCGGCGGGCCTGCTCGCGGCGGTCTTCGTGCGCGACGCGAAGTCGAAGCCGCGCGAGGGCTTCAGGCGGAAGCCGGAGCTGCACGTCTTCGACCTCGCGACGGGCGACGAGCTTTGGAAGCGCGAGCTTGAGAGCGAAGTCGAGATGATGCCGGTCGCGTGGGGCGAGGACAGAGACAAGGAGGTGCCCTACACGCTCGACAACTACCGGCCGCCCGCGTTCCTCGACGGCCGCCTCTACCTCTTCTACGAAGGTCTGACCTCGCTCGACGCGCGGACGGGCAAGGAGCGCCGCCGCGAGAAGTTCAAGGTCAACGAGGACGGGCTGGCGCTCACGGAGTCAGACCCTCTGGCGGACGAGGGCTACGTCTACATCTCGGGGCGCGGCCGCGTGCGCGCCGTCTCGCGCTCGGACGGCGAGACGGCCTGGGAGTCGAAAGACCTCGGGATGACGCCGGAGATGGTGCTCGCGAACAGAACCCTTTACGTGAGGACGGGCGGGCAGTTCACGCGGCTCGAAGACGGCGAGACGGTGGCGCGCGGCCCTTACGGCGTGAGCGCCGTCGACCCCTCGAACGGCAAGACGCTGTGGCGCTTCAAGGGCGCGGACAAGGGCTTGACGAACTTCGCGCTGCCGAACGCGGGCACGGTGGCCGTCGCCGACCGCGACGACCTCATCCTGCTCGACGCCGCGACGGGCAAGCGGCGTCTGAAGGTCTCGCACGGAGTCGAGGCCGCCGCCTTCCTGCTGCTGAACGAGCGGGGCGAGCTTGTGCTCGGCGGCAAGAACGAGCTGGCCGCGTTCGACGGCAACACGGCGACGCCGCTCTGGCGCGAGCGGCACGAGCCTCCGGGGCGCGGGCTGCTGAGAACCGTGGCGGCGGTCGCGGCGCGCGCGGCGTCTCTCTATTTTCGTTACGGCGGCGCGGCCTCGACCGTCTTCCGCGGGGCGCGCATCGCGGGCGCGCTGGCAAGTCTGCGCTCTTCGGGGCTGGCGGCGCACGTGACGCTCGCGGATCTGACGAGCCTCGCGTCGGACTACACGCGCTCTTACGCGCGGCAGTACGCGGCCGAAAGGCTCTCGACCTACGGCGCTCTGTCCAGGCTGAGGCGCGGCGGCGCTTCGACGAGCGTGAACGTGAGGCCGCGCGTCTCGACGCCTTCGGGCGGCGACATATCTGACCGACTGCTCGACCGTCTCGACCCCGCGAGCCAGCTCTCGCGCCTGTCGCGCTTCCTGATGCGCACGCGCCGTCTCGCCGCTTTGAGAGGCCGCTGGATGTACTTCTACAGCTCCTTGAACGGCGGCGGGCGCGGACTCGTCGGCGTGGACGTGGAGACGGGCCGCGCCTCGCGCGAGGTGCGCCTCTCAGACCCGGACGAGCGCTTCGTCAGCGACGAAGCTGCCGGCCTCCTCTACGTCTCGAAGAACGACCGCCTCGTCGCGTACCGCCTCAATGAAAGCTACTAAATGGAATGATGAATGATGAATGATGAATGATGAATGGAAGGCGACTTGTCTTAATTCATCATTCCTCACTCATCATTCATCATTTCCTCTTGCCTCCCGCGCGCTTTGTCTGGTACACAGTTCCGCGTCGCCCTGCCCTGAAGCTGCAAGGGGTTGCTCTCGCCGCGGCGTTCCGCCCCGCCGCCCATAAAGCTGGAAGCCGGAGGTATAGAGATGAAGCTCCGTCCGGGCGCACTCGTGCCGTGCCTGCTGGCCTGTGTGCTCGCCTGCTTCGCCGCGCTGCGCGCCGCTTCGGCCGCGCGGCGCCCCGCGGCGGCGGGCTGCGCGCGCGTGAGGTCGCACGCGGACGAGTGGGTCGCTTCGAGCGTGGACGCGCTCGTGCGTGCCGCGCGCGCGGCCTACGAGCGCGACGAGGCGGAACCCGCCTACACGCGCCTGCTCGGCCGGCTCGCGGGCACCGTCGAGCGCTGCGGGCTCAGGCAGGACGCCAGCTTCGTCGAGCGCCACCGGGAGTTCTTCGACTACGTCGAGGCCGCCGCGCCCGCCGTGCTCCCCGACCACGAACTCGGGTTCAGAGTCCCGGACAAGCAGTACTTCGAAGAGACGCGCGCCCACGTCGAAATTCCGGACTTCCTCACAGAGCGCGGCTTCGTGCGCGCCGCGAGCCGCACGGAGACGCTCCCGCGCGCGAAGGCTTACCTGCGCCGGCTCAACGAGCAGCGCGCCCCCGCGGAACAGCTCGTCTTCTTCAGCTACACCTCGCGCCACCTCGGCACGCCCGACAACACGGAGAGCTTCCGGCGGCTGCTCGTCGTCGTCCCCGGCGACGCGGCGCGGGGCGTCCCAGAGCGCTGGGTGCAGTTCGGCGTCACAGACCCGCGGGTGCGCGTGCGCACGCGCAACGTCTCGGTCGTCGCTTCGCTGGCGCGCGCCGACGGGACTTCGGACGTCTACTTCAAGGACTACTACAGGACTTACAGGCGCGACGGCTCGATCCCCATCGAGGGGCGCTGGGAGTTGGGTGAGGGCGACGACAACTGCGTGCAGTGTCACAAGAGCGGCGTGCTGCCGATCTTCCCCGAAGCGGGCAGCGTGAGCGTGGACGAGCACGGGGCGGTCGAGGAGGTCAACCGACGCTTCCGCGGCTACGGCACGCCGCGCTTCGGCGGCTACCTGGACGCCTCGAAGTTCGGGCCGGGGCTCGGCGCTTCGACCGCGGCCGACCGCGTGGCGCGCTTCGGCTCGGGCTTCCGCGATTCGCAGGTCGCAGGGGCGATGACGTGCGCGGCCTGCCACCGCGCGGACTACCTCGGCCCGCTCAACTGGCCGATGGACAGCACGCTCATCAGCTCGTACGTCGAGGGCGGCCAGATGCCGCGCGGCCACGAGCTACCCGAAGACGCGCGCCGCGAGCTGTACGAGCGGCTGGTGCAGGAGTACTTCGACGCCGACGCGAAGCACCCCGGCATCTTCAAGTCGTGGCTGCTCGGCCGACTCCGCTGAAGGTTTTTCACCACAGAGACACAGAGGCACGGCTCGGAGCAACCAAGCCCCAAGCCGTGCCTCTGTGTCTCTGTGGTTAATTCACTGATTGTCCACTGTCGACTCGATGACGCTCTGGATCGAGGTCGGGACGTTGGAGAAGAAGTCGTAGCCGGTCAGCGACTCGACCTGATCGACGCTGACGCGGTAGGTCTTCCAGTCGGCCGTGCGGATGCCCTGCGTGTTGGGCATGATGACGGCAATCGTCCGCGTCGAGGTCGTCACGCGCGACACGTCGTTCGTCCCCGAGGGCAGCACGATGACGACCTTCCACACCTGCGCGGGCACCGCGACGTGGCCGTTCGCAACCGTGAGGGTCGTCCCGCCGTTCGAGCCAGTCCCGCCCGAACCCGACCCGCCCATGACGATGTACAGCTCGTTCCCCGAACTGACCAAAGTCCGCAGGTAGTTCTCCATGTTGGCCCACGGCCCCTGATTGTTGTCGGGCGACTGCGGCATCATGTTCGTCATCAGGAAGGTCGAGGAGTTGTCGGCCACGGTCAGCGTGCGGTCGGCCGAAGGACAATGGTGGCCGCGGTCGAAGCCCGAGCCGGAGTAGTCAGTCGCCTGCACCTGATACCAGCCCGCGGGCAAAGTCGTGTCGTTGCGGAAGTCGTCCTGCCGCGGCGTCGAGCCGAGCCAGGACGAAGCGAGGTGCCAGCTCACCCAGTTCGGCCTTCCCTTGTCGCGGTTGTAAGAGACCGCGTACTGCGGCTTGTCGAGCAGGTAGTTCGCGGGCTGGTTCACGTCCACGACGGCGTTCGAGGGGTTGCCCATCGTCAGGTGGACGCTCGTCGGCGGCGGCGCGGAGTAAGGGTTGACGGTGACGTTGTCGATGTTGATGCGGTTGGCGCCGCCGCCCGTCTTGCGTATCGAGAGGCGCACCGCGCCGGCCGAGTTGACGGTGAAGGACGCGGTCGCGAGCGTCGTCGAAGAGGTCGTGACGGTCGAGCCGACCTTCGAGTAGGTCGAGCCGCCGTTGGTCGAGACCCAGAGCTCCCAGGTCGAGGAGCCGTCGGTGCCGAAGACCGCGTGCTGGACGGTGACGGTGCCGGCCGAGGCGTAGTCGAACTGCGTGTTGAGTTGGCCGACGTTGCGGATGCGTGCCGACTGCGCGCCGGTCTTGCGGTCGGTCGAGAGGTTGCCGATGAGCGCGTCGTCCAGATACCACCAGCCGGTGGAGAGGAAGACCGCGGCGGCGGCGTAGGCGGTCTTGGTGCCGCTCTCGAAGTCTTCGGTCGATGATTGGCGGCGCGCGCTCGTGGCGGGCGCGAGGGGGAGCAGCAGGGCGGCGAGCACGAGCGCCGCCGCGCACACAAGCGCGGCACGCCTGAAGGGTGTTCTCATCAAGGATTCTCCTTCTGTCGGGGTTCGGGCAACAGGCGGCCCCGCGCGCGAGGGCCCGCGCGCACGGCCGGCGTAGGTGAGAGATTCAGAACCGGGGCAAGAAGAAGCTCAGATTTTTACAACGAGAGCGGCCGTACAAGGGCAAGCCGCAAGACACCGGCGCGGGGGGAGGCACAGTGTAGCCCGCCCCGCGCTCTTCATCAAGAAGGAATCAGTAGGCAGATGGCAGTAGGCAGTTCGGATAGGAAAACGGCCTGTTGTTATTCGCAGACGCGAGTCGCCGAGAGAGATTCACCACAGAGACACAGAGGTACCGCTTGTTGAGCTATTGGCCCTAAGCTGTGCCTCTGTGTCTCTGTGGTGAAATCCTATCCCGCTATTCGGCCCACACGTCAACATCGCCTACTGCCTACTGTGCGAAGCCGACCGAGTGCAGGAAGTAGTCGGCCGTCTCGGGGCCGACCTGTTTGAAGCGTCTGGTGAGGGACTTGACCTGCTCGGGCTCGGGCAGGTCTTTGAGCGTTCCGAGGAAGGCTTCGAAGGAGCCGTGCTCGGCGGCGACGCGCCCGAACTCCTTCGCGTTGTGGATGACGGCCTCGACCTTGCGCGCGTTCTTGATGACGCCGGGGCGCGCCATCAACTCGTCCGCCGTCGAGCGCGCGAGCCTGCCAATCTCGAAGCCGTAAAAACCCTCCCGGTACTTCGGCCAGTGCTTGCGGATGGAGGCCCAGTTGAGTCCGGCCTGGATCATGCACAGGCAGAGGATTTCAAAGTACCCCTGGTCTGACGCGGGGCGCGCGCCCGCGCGGCACTCGCCCTCCTCCTCTTTCGACAGGACGCACTCCCACGGCGCGCTGTGCACGCGCGCGCCGCCCGTGGCCGTTGACATGTGTGCAACCCTCCTTGTTCAGTAGTTCAGCCCGCGGTCGCCTGCCCCTGCGCGCCGTAGCCTTCGGGGTGCGCCTCGTGCCACTCCCAGGCGGTGCGGACGATTGATTCGAGCTCCGGGTACTGTGTCTTCCAGCCGAGCACCTCGCGCGCCTTCGTCGCGTCGGCGACGAGACGCGCCGGGTCGCCGGGCCGCGCCGGCTCGATCCTCACTTCGATGTCTCGGCCCGTCACCCGCCGCGCCGTCTCGATCACTTCCATGACCGAATAGCCGTGGCCGTTGCCGAGGTTGATGAACTCCGACCGGCCGCCGCGCCGCAGGTGTTCGAGCGCGAGCGTGTGCGCCGTGCAGAGGTCTGTGATGTGTATGTAGTCGCGGACGCAGGTGCCGTCCGGCGTCGGGTAGTCGTCGCCGAAGACCGAGACGTGCGGCCGCCGCCCCGCCGCCGCCGCGAGCACGTTCGGGATGAGGTGTGTCTCCGGCTCGTGGTGCTCGCCCTTCCGCCTGGTCGCGCCCGCCGCGTTGAAGTAGCGCAGCGCGACGAAGCGCAGGCCGTACGCGTGGTCGTACGACGAGAGAATCTTCTCCATGAAGAGCTTCGACCAGCCGTAAGGGTTGACCGGCGCCTGCGGGTGCGACTCGTCGATGGGCACGCGCACCGGCTCGCCGTAGGTCGCGCAGGTCGAGGAGAAGACGAAGCGCTTCACGCCCGCCGACATCAGGCCGTCGAGCAGGCCCAACCCCTGCGCGACGTTGTTCTCGAAATACAACTTCGGCTCGGTCACGGACTCCCCGACGTAGGCGAGCGCCGCGAAGTGGACGCACGCGTCAACGCTGTGTTCGCGGCAGATGCGCCCGACGAGCGCGCGGTCGCCGATCTGCCCGTCGTAGTAAGGCACCCCCTCTTCCAAAGCCCCGGCGTGCCCGCGCGAGAGGTCGTCGAGCACGACCACCTCCCGGCCCGCCTCCGCCAACTGCTCGACCATCACGCTGCCGATGTACCCGGCCCCGCCCGTCACGAGTGTCGCCATCTTCCGTCAGTCCTTCCTTATGGTAAGAAGGGTGTTGGGGTTTAGGTTCTGGGTGTTAGGGAAGAACAGGCTCTTAACCAACACCCAGCACCCAACACCCAACACCCCTTCAGTGCATCTTGAACGGGCCGCCCGGCGGCTCGGGCTCAAGCTCCGGGCGCGCCGAGTCCTGCACGACCTCGTGCAGCTCAAGCACGTTCGCACCCGCGAAGGCTTCGCGCGGGAGCGTGCCCGACTGCGCGTGACCGCGCACGAACTCGTCGGAGCGCACCCAGTTGAGAAAGTCCTGCCGGCTCCGCCAGACGGTGAAGACGACGTACGGGTCTCCTTCGTTGACGGGCCGCAGCACGAGGTTCGAGACGAAGCCGGGCATCTTGTCCACCAGCCCCGCGCGCTCGCGGAAGCGCGCTTCGAAGGCTTCGCCGTACTCCGGCTTCACGTAGATGCGGTTGGCGACCGTAATCATCTTTCGTCCTTTACTTGGCGAAGAGGCGCGAGCGGTCGGCGAAGGCCTTGAACTCAAGCGCGTTGCCGCTCGGGTCGAGGAAGAACATCGTGGACTGCTCGCCCGGCTCGCCCTTGAAACGCATGTAGGGTTCGATGACGAACTTGACGCCCGCCTCCTTCACGCGCCCGGCCAGCTCTTCGAACTGCGCGGGGCTGAGGATGACGCCGAAGTGCGGGACGGGCACGTCGTGATTATCGACGGGGTTCGAAGCCTCGACGCCCGCGCGCGCCGGCGCGAGGTGCGCCACGATCTGGTGGCCGAAGAGGTCGAAGTCGATCCAGTGCTCGGAGCTGCGCCCCTCGGGGCAGCCGAGCACGCCGCCGTAGAAGTCGCGCGCCGCCGCGAGGTCGTGGACGGGAAACGCGAGGTGAAAGAGCGTGTCCGTGTCAGCCATCTTCTAACTCCTCTCAAGGATTTCAGATTTGAGATTAAGACTCGCCGCCGCGGAGCAGACGCTCCTCGTCTCTCTGCTCGGCCAGCGGGACGTAGTAGCTCTCGATCATGCGCGAGACCTGGTGCCGGTCGTAGCCGTGCGCGGCCAGGCCCTCTTCGATGGCTTCGAGGTCGCCGCCGCGCGACTCGAACATGCAGAGCGGGTGGCCGCACCAGCGCGGCTCCGTGTAGTGCGCGTAAGGCGCGCGCAGGCACTCGCCCGCCTCGTGCTCGTAGTCGTCGAAGTCTACCCAGCGCATCCCGGCCCGCCTCTGTCGCTTGAGTGTGCGGGCTAAAGTGTACCGCGTCCGCGCCCGCGCGACTACCGCGCGCGTCAGCCCTGGCCGGGGTGTTCGAGCGCGCGCCACATGTACCAGCTCGCCACAGACCTGTAAGGGCGCCAGACTTCGGCGTGCAGCTCTAACGCCTTCGGCTTCGGCATCTCGCCCAGGCCGTACGCGACCATGAAACCTTTGCGCACGGCGAAGTCGCCGACGGGCAGCACGTCCGGCCGGCCGAGGCGGAACATCAGAAGCATCTCCACCGTCCAGCGGCCGATGCCGCGCACCTTCGTCAGACGCTCGACGATCTCTTCGTCGTCCATCCGCTTCAGGCGCGCGAGCGTCGGCACCGTCCCGTCGAGCGTCTTCGCCGCGAGGTCTTTCAGGGCCGCCGTCTTCGCGCCCGACAGCCCGACGCCGCGCATCGATTCCTCCGAAGCTTCGAGCACGGCCTGCGGCTTCAGCCTTCCGCCACCGAGCAGTTCGACGAAGCGCCTGTGAATCGCCTCGGCCGCGCTCCCGTGCAACTGCTGGAAGACGATGTTGCGCGCCAGCGCCTCGAAGGGGTTGTGCAGGTGGCGCGTCCTCAGAGCGAAAGGCCCCGCGCGCTTCATCAAACCGGCCAGCACCGGGTCGGCCTTCGCCAAATGCTTTACGGCCGCGCCCGCGTCGTAGCAGAGTTCGTCGCCTGCGTCCTCCGCCTTTTTCTTCAAGGGAGTCGCCATCAGTCAATCTCCGTCTTAAACCGTCAGTCAAAAAAACTCTGGCCTTAAATTCGTCCTGTATGTTATACGTCGTTGCACGTTCGGGACAAGAACAATTTAAATCATAAGGTGGGACTCTTCTATGTTGGACGACAACGTCTCGGGCATCTACGCCGCGCGCACGGGGACGCGGCTGGCGCGCCCGCTCCTGCTGTGGCGCGTGCCGGCCGGCTTCCCCTCGCCGGCCGAGGACTACGTCGAGGGCAGCATCGACTTAAACCGCGACCTCGTCAAGCACCCCTTCTACACCTTCTACGTCCGCGTGGACGGCGACTCGATGGTGCCCAACATCCAGCCCGGCGCGCTGCTCGTCGTCGACCGCATGGCCGAGACGCGGGAGGGGCACATCGTCCTCGCGCGCATCGGCCCGGCCTTCCTCGTCAAGCGCCTCCACTTCGACGAAACGGGCCGCGTCTTCCTCCTCTCCGACAACGAGGCTTACGCCCCCGTCGAGATCACCGAAGAGATGGATTTCGAAGTCTGGGGCCGCGTCCTCCACTCCATCCAAGACCATTGAGGGCACCGGACGTTTTTGTGGCCGAAGCAATCGCGCTCATCGACTGTAACGACTTCTACGTCTCCTGCGAGCGCGTGTTCGCGCCGCGGCTGTTGGGGCGGCCGGTGGTCGTGCTGTCGAACAACGACGGGTGCGTCATCTCGCGTTCGGAGGAGGCGAAGCGGCTCGGCATCGGGATGGGCGCGCCGTACTTCAAGAGCAGGCGCGTCATCGAGGAGCACGGCGTCGCGGTCTGCTCCTCGAACTACGAGCTCTACGGCGACATGTCGCGGCGCGTGATGTGCGCGCTCAGGGAGTTCGCGCCGGAGGTGGACGTCTACTCCATCGACGAGGCGTTCATCCGGCTCGGCGGCCGCGGCGGCCGCGGCCTTGAGGAGCAGGGGCTCGAGATCAGGAAGAAGGTGCGCGCGTGGACGGGCATCCCCGTCTCCGTCGGCATCGCGCCGACGAAGACCCTGGCGAAGCTCGCCGCGCGCCACACGAGGACAGAGACAAAGTCTTCAGGCGTGCTCGACCTGACCGGCGCAGACGTGCAAGAGGCGGTGCTCGGCGCGACCGAGGTCAGGGAGGTCTGGGGCGTCGGCCCGTCTCACGCGAGCCTGCTTAACGAGGCCGGCATCAGCACCGCGCGCGAGCTGCGCGACGCCGATGTGCGCTGGGTGCGCCGGAGGTTGTCGGTCGTCGCGGCGCGCATCGTCGAGGAGCTGCGCGGCGTGCAGTGTCTTCCTTTCGAAGAGTGCCCGCGGGCCAGGCGCTCGGTCACCTGCTCGCGCTCCTTCGGCGAGCTGACCGGCTCGCTCGAAGACCTGCGCGACGCCGTCGCTCTCTACGCCGAGCGCGCGGCCGAGCGCCTGCGCCGCGCGGGGTGCGCCGCGTCGGTCGTGACCGTCTTCGTCCTCACAGACCGCCACGCCGCCGCGCCGCAGTACGGCAACTCCGCCACCTACGAGCTGGCCTCGCCGACCGACACGACCGGCGAGCTCGCGTGGTGGGCGCAGCGCGGCCTCACGCAAATCTACCGGCGCGGCTACCTCTACAAGAAGGCCGGCGTCATCCTCGGCGGCCTCCGTCCGGCCGGCGCGCTCTCGATGCGCACGCACGGCGACGAGCAGTTCGAGCGCGCGCGCCGCGCGATGCGGGCCGTGGACGCGCTCAACCGCCGCCACGGCCGCGACACAGTCCGCTGCGGCCTCCCGCGCGCCCCCGACGGCCGCTGGCCCACCAAGCTCCTCCTGCGCTCGCCCCGCTACACCACACGCCTCGACGAAGTGCTCCGCGTGTAGAATTAAAAGACAACGGCGAAGAAGGGTTTCGTATACAATACGAAACCACTTTCCGAGGTCTATCTGTATGGCGACTATCACGATTGAAGTACCCGACGAACTCTCCGGCTTGATTGCCGAGGCGGGCGACCGGCTGCCGGAGTTGCTGACGCAGAGCCTCCGCCAACCCGCCCTGCCGGCACACGTCTACCGCTATGTCTTAGACTTCCTGGCCCGCAACCCTTCGCCCGAAGAGATGGCGACGTTCGGCCCAACGCCCGAGATGACGGAGCGGCTGCGGACACTCATCGAACGTGAGGCAGCCGGGGACATTTCGGCCGCGGAGAAAGCCGACCTCGAAGAGTATGAACGGCTGGAGCACCTAATGATTCTGATCAAGTCGGGTAACCTTCACTACCTAGCGGGCGCGCGTTGAGCCTCACCCGCATCCCCGCCGCACTGCGCCGCTCGGTCGTGAGGCGGGCCGGCAACCGTTGCGAGTATTGCCTGCTGCCGGCTGGCGTCGCCTTCTTCCCACATGAAGTTGATCACGTAATCGCCGAGAAGCACGGCGGCAGGACGGAATTTGCCAACCTAGCGTTCGCTTGCTGGCGCTGTAACCGGCACAAAGGCAGTGACCTCGGCTCAATTGACCCGCTGACGCAGAACTTCAGCCTCCTCTTCAACCCGCGCACGCAAGTCTGGGCGGAACACTTCGTCTTGCAGGGCGAGCACTTAATCGGCCTGACTCCTGAGGGACGAGTCACGGTCAGCCTACTGCGCCTGTATAGCGACGCAAGATTTGCGGAATGGCGCAGTCTGCGGGGCGAAGAGTAGGAAGGCCGACCGCGGACGCGGGGCCGCTTGACGCGCCCGCGGGAATCGGTGTTAATGCTTACCGCCTCTTAATGAATATCGGTGTGTGCGGAACCTTCAGCACGCGGGCGGGTGCGACTCCGGCGGCGCCGGAGGAGCAGGAACGCGACGCCCGCGCCGAGGGAGAGGGCGGCGAGGGGTATGGCCCAGCGGCGCCCGAGCAATCCTACTAACAGAGCGAACAGGAAGATCAACGTCCCCGGCGGGGCGAAGGCGAGGAAGCCTGCGAGTATGATGGCGGCGATCCGCTTGGGGCTCTTCATCGTCGGGCGGCCATCCTAGCACAAGGTTCGGGCGGGCTTCATATCGTGGACAGCGCGAAGGCGAAGACTCTGGGGCGCGCGGCCGCGTGCGCGGCGGCGGCCTCCGCCTGCATGCCCGCCTGGCTCATCCTGCGCTACGGCGTGGACGTGCCCTACTCCGACCAGTGGAACGTCGCGCACTTCTTCGAGCAGGCCGCGCGCGGCACGCTGACGTTCGCAGACCTCTACGCGCAGCAGAACGAGTACCGGCAGCTCTTCCCGCACCTGCTCTTCCTGGGCCTGGGGAGGCTCACGGGTTGGAACGTCAAGTACGAGATGTGCCTGAGCCTTCTGCTCGCCTGCTTCGTCGCGTATGGCGTGTGGCGGCTGGGCGCGCGGACGTTCTCCGACCCTCTGCGGCGGGGAGTGCTCTTCCTGCTGGCGTGCCTGCTCAACTTCTCGGCGATACAGTACGACAACTGGCTGTTCGGCGTGCAGGTCGTCTACTTCGTCCCCATCGCGTGTGTCGTCGCCGGGCTGCTCTTCGCGTACTCGGAGAAGGTCGGGACGGCCGCCGCGGTCGCCGCGTGCGCGTGCCTGTCCGTGGTCAGCTCTTTCTCTTCCGCGAACGGGCTCGTGGCCTGGCTCGTGCTCCCGCCCGCGCTGCTGGCGGCGCGCCCCGAGACGCGCGCGGGGGCGTGGCGCTGGCTCGCCCTCTGGTGCGCGGCGCTCGTGCTGTGCGCGTTCGTCTACGCGGCCGACTACCACCACCCCGAGTCGCTCCCGGAGACTTCGGCGGCGCTCAGGCGACCGCTGCACGCCCTGGCCTACTTCGTGGCGTACCTCGGCGGCCCACTCGCGGCGGGGCCGCGCCCGCTGACGGTCGCGCTGGCGGTCGGCGCGTGCGCGCTCCTGCTCTACGCCTTCGCGTTCACGTACGTGCTGAGGCGCAGGAGGGACGACACGCTCGTCAGGCGTTCGGCGGCGTGGGCGTCGCTCGGCGCGTACTCGCTCGTCACGGGCGCGCTCGTCACCGTCGGGCGCGTGGGCTTCGGCGTCGCGCAGGCGACCACGACGAGGTACGTCGGCTTCTCGCTCTACCTGCTTCTGGGACTCGTCTACCTTCTGCCCTTAATCGTCGAGGACGCGGCGCGGAGGGGGTATTTAAAGACGAGCCATCTGGCACTGTTAAGGAGACTGGGCACGGCGGCGGCCGCGCTGCTCCTGCTGGCGCACGTCGTCATCTTCGGACTCGTCGTGCGGCACAGCGCGGCCGACTGGCGCCGCAAGCTGCTGCGCGAGAAGGCGTGCCTGCTCTTCATCAACGTCGCGCCGGACGAGCGGTGTCTGACCGAGGGGCACTTCTACTACGACGTGCGCGCGCTGCGCGAACGCGCCGACGCGCTCGACCGCATGCACTACCTGCGCCCGCCGCTCGTCAAGAGCGCGGGCATGAGCGAGCTGGCCGCGGGGGGGAGTTGCGCCGAAGGCTCTTTCCGACTCACCCCGGCGGGCGGAAACACCTACGTCGCGGAGGGCTTCGCGCGCCTGCCGCGCCGCGGCGGCGAGCCGGCCGACGCCGTCATCCTCTCTCGTGGGACGACGGACGAAGACCAGGCGGCCTTCGCCTTAACCGAACTCGGCGCGCGCGGCGGCGCGAGCTGGCACAAGACCTTCTCGTCGAACGCCCCGCCGCCCAACGTCACGGCCTGGGCCTTCGACGCCGAAGAGGGTAAGGCTTATCGACTCTGCGGCGCGAACTCGGTCGACCTTCCTCACTGAACAAAAGCAATTTGAAATTTCAAATTTCAAATTCAGACTTATGAGTCAGAGCATCAGCGTCTTCTTCCCCGCGTACAACGACGAGGCGAGCATCGCCGGCCTCGTCGAAGACGCGCTCGCGCTGCTGCCGAGCCTGACCGAAGACTTCGAGGTCATCGTCGTCAACGACGGCAGCACCGACGGCACGGCCCGCGTGCTCGGAGAACTCGCGCGCAAGAACCCGCGCGTCCGCGTCGTCCAGCACGGGGCGAACCGCGGCTACGGCGCCGCGCTGCGCACCGGCTTCGCCAGCGCGACCAAAGAGCTCGTCTTCTACACCGACGGCGACGGCCAGTACGACGTGCGCGAGCTTGCGCGGCTCAGCCCGCTCCTGCAAGATGGGGTTGACATCGTCAACGGCTATAAGGTACAACGCGCGGATAGTTGGCAGCGCAAGGCGCTCGGGGCCGCTTACAACGGCCTGGCGCACCTTCTCTTCAATATTCCAATCCGAGACGTTGACTGCGACTTCCGGCTCATCCGGCGCCGTGCGGTCGAGCAGGTCGAACTCGTCTCTTCGAGCGGCAGCATCTGCGTCGAGCTGGTGCACAAGCTGCACCGGCGCGGCTTCGTCTTCGCGGAGGCTCCCGTCCGGCACCGCCCGCGCACGCACGGGCGCTCGCAGTTTTTCACCTTCCGGCGGGTCGCGCGCACCGCGCTCGACCTGCTCTCGCTCTGGATCAAGGTGGCTTCCCCGGGCCGCGCGAGTGGTAAGACGTTTCTCCCCGGACGATCCTCGACTAAACCATGAACGAGCCTACAAGTTTCGGAGAGTACAAGGGGCGCTCGGCGCTCATCACCGGCGGCCTGGGCTTCATCGGCAGCAACCTCGCGCGGCGACTGGTCGAGATCGGCGTCGAGGTCACGGTGCTCGACGCGCTCATGCCCGAGCAGGGCGGCAACCCCTTCAACCTGCGCGACCTCATGGGCCGCGTTCAGATTCACACGGCCGACATGCGCGACCAGAAGGTCGTCAACCACCTCGTCGGCGGCGTGGATTACATCTTCAACCTCGCGGGCAGCGTTAGCCACCTCGAATCGATGCAGGAGCCGCTGCGCGACCTGGAGCTGAACTGCGCCGCGCACGTCACGCTCCTCGAGGCGTGCCGCAACTTCAACCCGCACGTCAAGATCGTCTTCACCAGCACGCGGCAGGTCTACGGCAAGCCCGTCTACCTGCCCCTCGACGAGCAGCACCGCGTCGCGCCGCTCGACGTGAACGGCATCAACAAGCTGGCCGCCGAGCACTACCACCTGCTCTACCAGCGCGTCTACGGCACGCGCACCGTCTGCCTTCGCCTGACGAACACGTACGGGCCGCGCCAGCTCATCCACCACAACCGCCAGGGGTTCATCGCGTGGTTCATCAGGCAGGCCGTCGAGGGCGGCGTCATCGAACTCTACGGCGAGGGCCGGCAGCGGCGCGACATGAACTACGTGGACGACGTCGTGGAGGCGCTCGTGCTCGCGGGCGCGAGCGAGGCGGCCGAGGGCGAGGTCTACAACCTCGGCGGCGACGAGCCGGTCTCCCTGGCCGAGCTGGCCGAAGAACTGATCTCTTTGACGGGCCGCGGCACGGTGCGCACGGTTCCCTTCCCGCCCGAGCGGCAGCTCATCGACGTGGGCAACACGCATTCGAGCTTCACGAAGATCGAGTCGGCGCTCGGCTGGCGCCCGCGCACGTCTCTGCGCGAGGGCCTGCGCCGCACGGTCGAGTTCTACGAGCGGCACCGCACACACTACCTGAAACCCGATGCCGGTCAGTTTTCTCGATCTCAGAAGACAGCATGAAGAGGTGAAGGATGAGGTGCGGGCCGCCGTCGAGCGTGTGCTCGACGGCGGCCCGTACATCCTCGGCCAAGAGGTCGAAGCCTTCGAGCGGGAGTGGGCGCGCTTCTGCGGCGCCGCTGCTGCGGCGGGCGTCGCCAACGGCACCGACGCGCTCGCGCTCGCGCTCGTCGCCTCCGGCGCGGTGCGGCCCGGCCGGCGCGACGAGGTCATCACCGCGCCGCTCACCGCCGGCTACACCGCGCTCGGCATCCTGAATGCCGGCGGCCTCCCCGTCTTCTCCGACGTCAGCCCCGACACTTTCACGCTCGACCCGCGCGCTCTCGAACGCGCGCTCACGAAGCGCACGCGCGCCGTCGTCCCAGTGCACCTCTACGGCCGCATGTCGGAGATGGGGGCCGTGTGCGACTTCGCGCGGCGGCACGGCCTCCTCGTCATCGAAGACGCGTCGCAGGCGCACGGCGCGCGGCTCGAAGGTCGTCGCGCGGGCGCTTGGGGAGACGCCGCGGCCTTCAGCTTCTATCCGACGAAGAACCTCGGCGCGTACGGCGACGGCGGCGCGGTCACGTCTGATGACGTTCGTCTGATCGAGCGCGTGAAGGAGCTGAGGCAGGGCGGCCATCCTTCCGCAATGGGCGGCGACGTCGCGGGCCGCAACTCGCGCCTAGACGAAGTGCAGGCCGCCGCGTTGCGCGTCAAGCTCCGCCGCCTCGCCGACTGGAACCGCAGGCGCCAACGCCTCGCGCGCACGTACGGCAAGCTGCTCGCGCGCGGAGTCAAACAACTCGTCCTCCCTTCGACGCCCGCGGACGTTAACTCACACGTCTTCCACCTCTACGTCGTGCGCCACCCCGAACGCGAACGCCTGCGCGCGCACCTCGCCGCCCGCGGCGTCGAGACGCTGATTCACTATCCCGCGCCGCTCCACACGCAAAAACTCTTCCGCCGTCGCGGTCAATATCCGTTACCCGCGGCCGAACAGCTCACCGACGAAATCCTCTCGCTCCCACTCTACCCGCAACTCCGCGACGAAGAGCTGCGCGCCGTCGCCGACGCCGTCCTCGAATTCGAAAACAGTTAGAGGGGTTTGTCTGCCACGCAGATGACCGAGAGGCCGGCAGGAAGTTTGGCGCCGGGGCGTTTGAGTATGTTCGCTTCGGCTTTGAGGGCGGAGGCGAGGGCGCGGTTGAGCCAGTCGGGGCCGGGCGGCTTCACGTCGGAGCCTGCGTCGGCGAGGCCGAGCCGTTTGAGGACGAGCCTTCTGACGACGGCCGCGGGGAGCAGGAGGCTGTTGGCGTAGGTCGCGCGCCGGACGCGGAAGCCTGCGCGCGTCATCCTTTCGGCGAGTTGCGCGAGCGTGTAGCGGCGCTGCGTGTCGAGGGCCTCGTCGTGGCCGCTGCGCATCCACTCGTAGGCCGCGGCGCGCACGAAGGCGAGGCCGCCGGGGCGCAGCACGCGGAACATCTCGCGCATCGCCTCTTCGTCCGAGCCCTCGCCGGGCAGTTGCACCAGCACGTCAAAACTGGTCACGAGGTCGAAGGTCTCCGCGTCGAACGGCAGCGCCGTGACCGAAGCCTGCGCCACGTCGCGCAGGCCGCGGCTGCGGCAGAACTCAAGCGCGTCCGCAGAGAAGTCTATCCCCCCGACGCGCCCGCCGCCCGCGTAGCGTTCGAGCCACGTCAGCATCCCGCCCGTCCCGCACCCCGCGTCGAGAATGTCCCGCCTCTGTCCCGAAGGGCAGAAAGGGTCGAGCAGGACGCGCGTCACCTCGCGCATCCCCACAAACCACCAGAGGCTCTCCTCCAGCGCGTACAAGTCCGCGTAGTCCTGTGAACGCAAACGTCGAAGCCTCTCCCGGAAGAGGAAGGTTGAAAAGCGCCGGGTTCAAAATACCACCGAGGCCCTCGCGTTGTAACATGGCGCGATGTCGATTCACGTCGGGACTTCGGGCTGGAGCTACAGACACTGGGAGGGCGTGCTCTACCCGCCGGGGCTTGAGCCGCGCGCGCGGCTCGGCTTCTACACGCGCGCCTTCGGCACGGTCGAGGTCAACAGCACCTTCTACCGCTGGCCGCGCGCGGCGACCTTCGCGCGCTGGGGCCGCGTGTCGCCCGAAGGGTTCGTGTGGACGATCAAAGCCCCCCGCTCGATGACGCACGCGGCGCGGCTCTACGCGCCGGAGCGCTGGCTGGGCGAAGTGTGCAAGGGGGTCGAACGTCTCGGCGCGAAGCTCGGCGTGCTGCTCGTACAGTTGCCGCCCGGCCTCTCCGTCGACCTCCCGCGGCTCGACTACTTTCTTTCAATCGTGCCGCGGCACCTGCGCGTCGCCGTCGAGTTCCGTCACGAGAGCTGGCACCGCGAAGAGGTCTTCCGCCTGCTCGAACGAAGGGGCGCGGCCTACTGCGTGATGAGCGGCGCGCGCCTGCCGTGTGTCCTGCGCGCGACGGCCGGCTTCGTCTACGTGCGCCTGCACGGCCCCGACCGCGAGCACCTCTACGCCGGCTCTTACGCGGACGAAGACCTCGGCTGGTGGGCCGCGCGCGTGCGCGAGTGGGAGCGCGCGGGGCTCGAGGTGTTCGCGTACTTCAACAACGACGGCGGCGGCAACGCCGTCCGCAACGCCGCCCGGCTGAAGTCGATGCTTGGGGTTGATTGAGAACTATTAACCACAGAGACACAGAGGCACAGCTTTGAAGACAGTAAGTCAACAAGCTGTGCCTCTGTGTCTCTGTGGTGAACCCTCTTCTTTAAAAAGTCAGCTTGAGCGAGAGCTGAACCGTGCGCGCCCCGCCCGACGTGTAGAGCGGCCCGAAGCCCCCGGCCTGTCCGACCCACTCGCCGCCGCCGCGCGCTGAGACTGAGCGGCCGAAGTAAGGGTCGGGCCGGAGCGCGGTCGCGCCGCCGGGTTTCGCCTCAAGGAAGGCGAACGTCGGGACGGGGTCGTCGAAGTTCGGGTGATTGAGAAGGTTGAACGCCTCGGCCCGCAGTTGCAGGTTGACGCGCTCGTTGAAGTCGAACTGGCGGTGCAAGGCCAGGTCGAGCTGGTAGAACGGGAACCCGCGCAGGGCGTTGCGCCCGAGCGTCCCCTGCCTGAGCGCGCCGGGCACGACGAAGGCCGCGGGGTTAAGACGTTTGCCCCCCGGCAGCGCCGGGTCGTCGATGTAAAGCGGCACGCCTCCGCCGAGGTCTGGGCGCAGGAAGGCGAACCCGTAGCTCAGGGGGAAGGCGTAGACGACGTTGACCGGCTTCGAAGAGCGCGCGTTGAAGAGCGCGTCCAGAGCCCAGCGTCGCGTGAGCGCGTTCCAGGCCCCGCTCTTGAACGCCGCCGGCAGATCGTAAGCGACGAACCCCGAGACCGTGTGGCGCGCGTCGAAGTCCGAAGGGCCGCGCTCCGCGTCGCCCCTCAACAAGGCGCGCGCGGGCGCGTCCTCCGAGAAGTCGTCCAGAGACTTGGAGAGCGTGTAGGAGGCGAGCGCCTGCAGGCCGCGCGAGAAGCGCCGGCTGAACTGGAAGCGCGCCGAGTGGTAGTCGGAGCGCGCGCCGTTCGTCGTCACGCGCACGAGCGAGAAGTCGGGCGACGGGTCGAGGAACGTGCGCGTCAGCAGAAGCCTGCGCCCGGCCGCGCCGACGTAAGAGGCCGACACGCTGTTGTTACTCCCGAGCGCGCGTTCGATTGAGCCGTGCCAGCGCAGCGTGTACGGCAGCTTCAAATGCGGGTCGAAGGCCGAGACCGGCACGCCGAGCCGCGTCCCCGTCTCGACCGCCGCGCCTTCGGGCGAGAACGGGACGCCGAAGGCCGCGCCGCCCGCGAGGAACGGGTGCGAGTCGCCGAAGGCGTGGCCGCCTTCGGCGACGCCCGTGTCGTAGAGGAGCGCGAAGCCCGCGCGCAGGACGGTCTCGTCGCGGCCCGAGCCTCCCATCAGTTGGTACGCGAGGCCCGCGCGCGGCTCGAAGTTGAAGTAGGTCGTCTCCCACGGCGGAGTGCCCGGCGCCGCGAACGCCAGCCGCGCGAGGTCTTCGACCTGCGTGAACGCCGCGGGTTCCAACCCGCCGCCCGCGTGCGGCGCGGGACTCAACTCCCAGCGCACGCCGTAGGTCAGCGTCAGGCGCGGCGTCCACCTCCACTCGTCCTGCGCGTAGGCCGAGAGGTTGTTGAAGACGGGGTGCCCCGCTTCGGCCCTCGTGAAGAGTCCGTCGCGCGCGGCCGTGCCGTCGAGCGCGCCCGCCACGCCCTCGAAGTAGACCTGGCGCTCCGTTGGCAACGCGCCGACGACGGGCGAGAGCCGCCTGTAGTCCGCGCCGAACTTGAGCGTGTGCGTGCCGGCGACGAAGTCGAGCGAGCCGACGACGTTGACCTGTCGTTGCAGGTTCTCGACCTCGGCGGCCGTGCCGAGCGCGGCCGCGCGCCCGCCGAGGTCGAAGACGAATGCGCCGCCCGCCTGCGGGTTCGCCTCGGGCACGCTCGCCCCGCCGAACGAGTCGAGCAGGCGCGAGCCGCGCGCGGAGACGCGGCTGTAGTTGGCCCGCAGCGTCCCAATCGCGTTCGGCGAGATGACGTAGGAGAGTCCGCCCGTCAGCGTCTGCGCGAGGCCGCGCGTGCGGCTCAGTGTGTTGAGCGAAGCGCCGCCCGCGCCGCGCCCGTCCGCGTCGGAGCCGGCGATGACGTAACGCGCGTTGAGCGAAAGCTTCTCGTTCGAGCCGTCGAGACGGAAGCTGAAGGAGTCGAGCCCGGCGGGCGTCGAGAACCCTTGTGCGAACTCCGCGAAGCCGTCCGCGCGCGGCGCGCCCGTCGGCACGGGGAAGGCGTTGAAGAAGGAACGCAGGGCGGCGGGCGCCGCGCCGCGAGCCGCGAGCGAGGGCACCTCCGAGAAGGCGAACGCGGGCTGTCGCTGCCGCTGGCCCTCGTAGGAGCCGAAGAAGAAAAGGTGGTCGCGCTTGAGCGGGCCGCCGAGCGTGCCGCCGTAGTCGGCCAGACGTCGCTGCTCTCTTCCGCGGCCGACGCTGTTGGCGAACCAGTCGTTCGCGTCGAGCGCCTCGTCGCCGAAGGAGCCGAAGAGAGAGCCGTGCAGCTCGTTCGTCCCCGCACGCGTGACGACGGAGACCTGCGCGCCCGCCGTCCGCCCGTACTCTGGCGCGACGACGTCTGTGCGGATGGTGAGCTCCTGCGTGGCGGCGATGGGGGCGAGGCCGTTGGCGCCGCCGCCCGCGGTCAGACCCGGCGACGCGCCCGAGGCCGAAGCGCCCGGACTCTGCCCGCCCGGCCCGATGCCGACGTTGGCGCTCACGCCGTCGATGTCGTAGCTGTTAGAGCTGGGGCGCTGCCCGCTGAAGGAGAAGCCGCCTGGCGACTGCGTCCCGGGCACGGAGGCCCCGGGCGAGGCGACCGCGCCCGGCGCGAGCAGGTAGAGCGACGAGAGACTCCGCCCCTTGAACGGCAGCTCGGAGAGGCTGTGCGTCGCGACGGTTATCGTCGTCCCCGACGATGACGTGTTGACCATGTCGGCCGACGACGTCACGGTCACACACTCGGAGACGCCGCCGTTGGCGGATACGAGCGAATATTGCGCGGGCGTCTCCGCGGGCACGTCCACGCGGCGCGGCGGGCCGCCGTCGGTGACGACCGAGTCTTCGACGGCGACGAAAGAGGTGAACTGCGTCATCAGCCTGTAGTCGAGCCCGAGCCGCGTGATCTCTTCGCGCAGCGTCCCCGCGGGCTGGCCCGTCTGCATCCCCGCCATGTCCTGCCCCATCAGCTCGCCCACCCTGTTCCTGGCCCAAAGCGTCGCCAGAACGTCGTGGCGCGGCTCCGCCTCGGGCAGCTCGACCGGAATCTCGCGCACGAAGTCGCCGCCGGCCGTCCTGCCTTTCAGACGTACGCGGCCGCGCCCGCCGTGCTCGTAGCGGCCGAAGAGCGCGACCGGCTTCGCGCCGAAGAGGTCTGGGACGCGCTTCGGGTACACGTCGCCGACCGAGACGCCCTCGAACTCGACCGAGATGTCTGTGAGCAAGGGGTTGCGTATGCGCTCGTGGAAGCGTTGCACGGCCTGTTTGGCGTCGTCGCCCTCGGAGACGTACTCGACCTCGCCGCGCTCGTACTCGGCCATCTTGTCGAGCAGGAAGCGGTTCGGCGTCGAGCTGAAGCCCATCGAGAAGACGCGCGCGTTCGGGTGCTTCTGCACCTCGGAGATGATCTCGAAGTCGTTGCCGACCATCCCGTCGGTCATGAAGCAGACGATGCGGACGTGGTCGGCCGCGTCGGAGTCTGCGAGCGCGGCGCGGATGGCCGTCATCATCTCGGTGCCGCCGGCGCCGTGGTTGCCCGCGATGAACTCCTTCGCTTTCGAAAGGTTCTCGGGCGTGGCGGGGACAGGTTTCTCGAAGAGTATCTGCGTCGCCCCGGCGAAGGTGATGAGGTTGAAGGTGTCCTGCGGGTAGAGGTGATCGAGCGCGAGCGCCATCGTCTCCTTCGCCTTCTCGATGGGGAAGCCGCCCATCGAGCCCGACGTGTCGAGGACGAAGACCAGCTCCTTCGGCGTCACGTCCTCGGCCGTCACGCGGTCGGGCGGCTGGAGTATCAAGGTGAAGAACCCGCCGCGCGCCGAGGCGTGGGTGAGCACGGCGTCCTCGACGCGCCCGCCCGCCACGTCGTACTTGATACGGAAGTCACGGTTCGGGATGACGGCCGCGTCTTTCAGACGCACGACGGCGCCCGCGGCCCCGCCGGGCTCGACTTCAATCTCGTGCGTGGTCGAAGAGACCTTCCCGAGCGGCACGCCCGCGTCAATCGAGACCTCGACGGAGATGTCGTGGCCCGCGCGCATCCCCTTCGGCACGCGCGGGGGGTTGAGGCGCGCGGCGTCGGGCACGCGCTTGAGGTCGGGCTGCGCGTCGTCTTCCGCGTCTCCCGCCTCCTGCCCGTCCGGCGCCGCCGTAGCCCCCGCGGGTGACGCGGCCGCCGGCTGCTTACGCTTCATAGGGATGTAGCGCTCGCCGACGACCATCGGGAAAGACCACTCGTACGTGCCCGCCTCGTACTTCAAGGTCTCGACGTAGCTGATCACGACCTTGACCTGCTGGCCGGGCAGGATGTTGGCGACCGACTGCGTGAAGACGTTTGGCCGTTCCTGGTCTAAGAGCGAGGCGACGTTGCCGCGCGCGCGGGCCTGCTCGTAGGTGGCGCGCGCCTCCTCGCGCCGCATGATGCGCCCCTTGATGGTGCGGCCGCCGACGACCATCGTCATGTCGTCCACGGCCGCGTCCTGCGGCAGCGGGAAGACGTAGACGGCCTCGATCTTCTCTTCGAAAGGGTTCTCGAACTCCTGCGTCACGGTGACGCGCGAGATGAAGCCGCTCACCTCCGCGCGCACGTCCGTGTGTGTGAGCGGGCAGTCGCCCTTCGGCTTGCCCGAACGGTCGACGACGCGGAGCGCGCCCTGCGTGACTTTATCTTCCGACTGCCCGGCGGCGCTGGCGTCGTCGGGGTGGTGGAAGGCGAAGGCGAGGAGCAAGGAGGCCAGCGCGGCGAGGGCCGGCCTGAGGAGAAGCCTGCGATTCATATTCCCTCCGTATGGACACACCTCGGCCGGGACGGCTCGGTCTGGGGTGCGGCCGCGCGGGCGGGTCAGCTTGTCAGGTAGAAAGTTCCTAAGGCCCAGGCCCTGCTTCGGTGGACTCCTTTGCGGGCCGGGTCAGAGAGTTAAGAACAGCGCTCTCGTTTTCCTATGGATGCGGTCTCGACGCGGAAGGGTGGTCTGAGGTCGGGAGGAAATTAACCACAGAGACACAGAGACACGGCTGGAAGACTTATTGCTTCAAGCCGTGTCTCTGTGTCTCTGTGGTTAGCTTCTTCCTTACACCTTCATCTGCGTGACGTTGTCGCCTTCTCGATCTCGACGGCGAAGACGTGCGTGGGGCCGAACATGTTGGAGCGGAAGACGAGCCACTTCATGTCGGGCGTGAAGGTGACGTTCGGCTCAAGCGAGTAGTCGTGCTTCGAAAGGTTGACCATGCGCTCCGAGCGGAAGACGCCGGGCCGGACGAGGCCCTTCGCGTTCGGAAGCTGGCCGTCCGTGCGGTCGTTCACCAGCTCGGGGCGGAAGAGATAAATCCACTGCCCGTTGCCGGGCGCGGCCACGCTGTTGGGGCCGCCGCCGTCGCCCGCGAAGAGCTTCCCGTCCGGCGAAGAGTTGTAGTGCACGCTCCACTCCTCGCGCTTGAGGTTGTACCACGTCCGCTCGCCCGTCGAGACGTTGTAGCCGCCGACCCAGAAGACCTCGCTGCGCGGCGTCTGGAGGTCGTACCAGACCGTGCGGCCGTCCGCGGCGAACCACTCGTGCCCCTCGATCTCCATCAGCATCGTGCGCTGATGCACCTTGACGGGCGGCGTGCCGTCCGTGCGGATGAGCCACGTCCGGTCGACCTTGTGCCAGGGGCCTTCGTGGCAGTACATGAGGAGCGTCGGGTCGGTCGGCGAGAACTGGAAGTGGTTGAACCAGTCGGTGCCGCGGTGCAAGGTCTTCACCTCGCCGGTCTTCGTGTTGACGGTGACGATCTGGAGCGGCCTGCGTTCGGCCAGACGGTTCTCCATCATCTGCCCCTTGCCGGGGTAGCTGTCGCGGCCGCGCTCGGGCTGCGCGGGCTGTTGCGGCTGGCTGCCGTCCTCGCGCGGTTGCTGTTCCGCAGGCGGGGCGCCGCCGCCGGGGCCGCGCGGGAAGCGACCCGCGGCGATCTCTTTAGCGGCCTGCTCGTCGAGCGTGCCGGCGAGCAGCGTCTCGTCGGCGTTGACGGTCGCGACGGAGACGCCGGGCGGGAGTTTGACGACCTCGCGCGTCTGCTTCGTGTCGAGGTCGGTGGCGTAGACTGTCGCCGAATACTTGCCCGGCTCACGGACGAACCGAGTGTAGTAGACCTGCCCCGTCTTGTGCCCGACGATGATGACGGAGACGCGGCCGTCCACGACCTTCTCGACCGCGCGCGTCTTGAGGTTGACGACCGAGATGCCGGTCGGCGTCGTCATGATCAGCTTCGTGCCGTCGGGCGTGTACGCGTTCTGGTGGAAGTAGAGGCTCTGGCTGCCCGGCTCCTCCGACAGGCGCACGACGCGGTGGCCCGTGTCCGGGTCGACCCACTCGCGCGGCACCTCCCCCGCACGCTGCTGCGCCGCGGCGACGAGCAGCAGAGCGTGAATGAGTAGCAATGACTTCAGAATCTTCATCGTCGTCTCCCTTTGTCTATAACGTTCGCAGCACGTTGTAATTCAAGCCTTCGTGTCGCACCGTCCAACCGCCGTCCGCGGGGAAGCCCGGGGCGTTCGTGCGCGGCGCTCCCTTCCAGCCGCCGGCCATCAGGGCGACGGCGTAGAGCAGGCCGCCGTTGCCCGGCAGGTAGCAGGGCAGATTCGGCCGCTGGTAGTTGTGCCCGTTCGGCAGGTAGCGATTCTTCGCCGTCTCCAACAGCAAAGCTCTCACCGCCGTCTCGCCTTCGCCGAGCCGCGCCGCCGTCATCGCCGTCATCGGGTAATCCCAGCCCCACGTCTCGTCCCACTGCCACTCCTTCATCACCTTGGCGAGCGTGCGGCGCATCGTCTCCGGCTCGACGCCGTCGCCGGGCAGGACGCCGTAGGCCGCGAGCATCGAAGGGTGGTCGCGGTTCCGCTCGGTGTATGTCTGCGGGCAGTTCTCGTGCGCGAGGTAGACGCCTTCACGCACGGGCAGTTTCGAGAGCTTGGCGATACGGTCGTCCCAGGCGGGCAGACGCCGCATCCCTAAGCGCTCGCGCCAAGCCTGCGCCGTCTTCAGGCCGAAGAGCCAGTAGGAGAGTTCGTACGTCGGGTTCCAGGTCTCGCGCGCAGGGTGGTTCTCCTGCGCGGGGATAACGGGCGGCCCGAGCACGTAGCGCTTCGTCTTCTGGTCGAAGAAGGCGTAAGAAGCCATGAAGTTCGCCGTCTCGAAGACGACGTCGCGGTAGCGTTCGAGCGTCCTGCGGTTCGGGCGCGAGCGGTAGCAGAGTTCCGCGTAGAAGAGCGGGTGCGGCTGCTCCCAGATGAGCAAAGGGCCGATGGGCGAAGGGCTGTCGCGCCCCTCGGGGTCGGTCATCTTCGGCCAGCGCGCGCCCGCGTAACCTTGCTGGCGCGCGCGCTCACGCGCGGCCGGCAGAATCTTCCCGTACCAGCCGAGGCTGTTCTCTAACAAAGGCAGCCTGTCCCACAGTGCGAAGTGCGCGGCGTGCCACCAGTGCATTTCGAGGTGGAACTTGCCGTACCAACTGTTGACCGTGAGGCCCGTCTCCTGCGGCGGCAGCTTCCCCGAGCATTGAATCGCCGTGAGGTACTGCGAGAGGACGACGCGCCTTTCAATCTCAAGCGCACGCTTGTCGCGGCTTTCGGCCAGCTCGATTGCCCCGCCCGTTTCCCAGAAGCGCGCCCAGTGCCTGCGGCTCGCGTCGAAGGCGGCGGCCGGGTCGGGCGGCGCGCCCGCGAGCGGCGTCGGCGAGAAGGCGACGGCGAAGTCGAAGCGCGAGCTGCTGAGTCCGCGCAGGAGGAAGTCGTGCCCGTCCTTATCCTCGCTCTCCTGAGCGGCTAAGCCCGACCAGCCGATGTAGGCGAAGTATTGGTCTTCGTCGAGCACGCGCCGCAGCAGGATGCCTTGCGAGTGGCTGACGACCTCCGTGCGATGTCGCTTCGGGCTGTTCCAATCCGCCGCCTGCATCGAGGGCGAGCCGTAAGGGAAGGCGAAGCGCACCGAGAGCACCCTGCGGGTGATGAGGTTCGATTCGACCGAGACGGCGAGGACGTCCGCGTCGGGGTGGACGGCCGTCTCGACCTTGACCGGCTCGCCCCAGACGCGGAAGCGGCTCGTGATGATGCCCGACCAGAGGTCGAGCCGCTGTTCGACGTCTGTGATGTCCGAGGGCTTCGCCTCTTCGCCTTTGCCGTTCTTCAGGGACAGCGCGACGCGGCCGAGGTGCAGGCGGTGCGGGTTCTCGCGCAGCCAGTCGTAGAGTTCCTTCTGCCCTTCCCCGCTCGTGTGATAGAGCACCTCGCGGCCGTGCGTGTCGTAAGGCACGAGGCGGAGTTCTTTCCCTTCGTTTTGCGGGGGCCGGGGGGTCGTGTGCCAGCCCCACTGCGACATCGTGCAGAGGGGCATCTGCGACTCGTACTCTTCGGGGAAGGTCTGCAGGCCCGTCACGTCGGCCGTGAAGGCGAACGTGCCGTTGCCGACCGAGAGCGGCGCGAGCGGGTCTATCTTTCTCAACACCGGGTCGTGACGGCGCACGAGGGCCGCGCGGTCGATGGCGCGCGGGCGCTGGAACGTCGCGCCGCGCGTGACGTGTGCGAGGCCGCCGGACGCCGCCAGCGCGGCGAGGAACTTGCGACGTGAGATCATGCGCGATTCGCCTTCCGTGCTTTCCCGCTCTCTTCCTTCAAAGTCCGGAGCAGACCGTCAAACCTGTAGACGCCGCCGGGGCGCGTCTTCAACTCGATAACCTTCGAACCGTACGCGAGACGGCACGTCCCGCCCAGCCTTGCGCGGAGCGTGGCCGCCTTCAACTTCCCTTCCTTCCAAACGATGTCCAGCTCGAAGCCGCCCCGCGCGCGCAGTCCCGTCACGCTTCCTTCATTCCACGCGGAAGGGAGCGCGGGCAGAAGGCGCACGGTGCCGTCGTGGCTTTGCAGAAGCATCTCGGCAACCCCTGCGGTCGCGCCGAAGTTGCCGTCTATCTGGAAGGGCGGGTGCGCGTCGAAGAGGTTTTCGTACGTCCCGCCGTTGAAGCGCACGCCCGCGACCTCGCCGCGAAAGTCGACGGGCGTGAGCAAAAGTGTTAGAAGCCTGTGCGCGCGCTCGCCGTCGCCGAGCCTGGCCCAGAGGTTCATCTTGTGCGCGAGCGACCAGCCGGTGGACACGTCGCCGCGCGCCTCCAAGGTCTTCCGCGCCGCGTCGGCCAACTGCGGAGTCTTGTCCCGGCTGATCTCGTCGCCCGGGTACAAGCCCCAGAGGTGCGAGACGTGCCGGTGCGTCGGCTCCGGCTCGCCGTACTCTTCGAGCCACTCCATGACGCGGCCGTCCCGCGCGACCCGCGTCGGCGCGAGGCGCGCACCCTTCTCCGAAAGCTCCCTCTGAAACTCCGCGTCCACGCCTAAAATGTGCGCGGCCTCGGCGGTCGCCTTGAAGAGGTAGCGGAGCAGTTGCATGTCGTAGGTCGGCCCCATGCAGACGTTCGCCTTGCCGCCGTCGGGCAGAAGGTACGCGTTCTCGGGCGAGTTGGCCGGCGCGGTGACGAGCCAGTGGTGCTTCGGCTCTTCGACGAGGAAGTCGGCATAGAAGCGGGCCGAGCCTTTCATGACCGGGTAGGCGCGGCGCAGGAACACGCGGTCGCGCGTGAAGAGGTAGTGCTCCCAGAGGTGCTGGCAGAGCCAGGCCGAGCCGGTCGTCGTCGAGCCCCACGACGCGCCCTCGCCGGGCGAGGTGTAGCCCCAGGGGTTCGTGATGACGTGCGCGACCCACCCGCGCGCGCCGTAGTAGGCGCGGGCCGTGCGCGCGCCCGGCCCCTGTAGAGAACCGATGAGGGCGAAGAGGGGCGCGTGCAGCTCCGAGAGGTTCGTGACCTCCGCGGGCCAGTAGTTCATCTGGACGTTGACGTTGAGGTGCCAGTCCGCGTTCCAGGGGGCCTGCACGCCCTCGGCCCAGATGCCTTGCAGGTTGGCGGGCAGGCCCGCAGGCCGCGAGCTTGAGATGAGCAGGTAGCGCCCGAAGTTGAAGTAGAGCGCGGCGAGGCCCGGGTCGCCCGCGCCCTCGGCCGCGGCCTTCAGGCGCGCGGGCGTGGGCAGCGCGGCCGAAGGCGTGTTCGAGGGGCCGAGGCTGAGAGTGACGCGGTCGAAGTAGCGTCTGTAGTCCGCGACGTGCGCGTCGAGGAGTTGTCGGTAAGACTTCGACGCGGCCCGCTGCATGTCGCGCGCGGAGGCGGCGGGCGGGTCGGGCGTGCGGCGGCCGGCGAAGCCCATGTAGTCGGTCGCGGCCGTGACGAAGAGCAAGACCTCGTCAGCCTTCGACACGCGCACGGCCTTCTCGTCGGCCCGGACGTCGCCGCCGCGGCCGACGACGCGGAGGCGCGCGGCGTACTTCATTCCTTTGCCGTCGGTGCCGTTATTGAGCTGGCCCGTCATCAGAAGGCCGTGCGCGCCGTCGGCCTGAACCTCGAAGCGCTCGGGTCGTTCGAGCGTGGCGTCGAACGAGATGGCGGCAGGTTTGTCGGCGGTCAGGCGTATGACCACGGCTTCGTCGGGCGCGCTCGTGAAATACTCGCGCGTGTAGCGCGTCCCCGCCCGCGTGTAGGTGACGCGCGCGACGGCGCGCGATAGGTCGAGCTCGCGGCGGTAGTCCGCGGCGCCCGCCTCGCCCGCGTCGAACTTGAGGAGCAGCTTGCCCAGCTCCTGATAAGAGCCGTACTGCAAGTCTCTGCCAGCGCCGCGGCCGGAGCCTGGGCCGCGGCTGGTGAAGTGCGCGTAGGTCAGTTTCTCGGCCTCGACGTTCTTGCCTTCAAATAAGAGACGCCGAATCTCGGGCAGGTACTCGGCGGCGTCCGGGCGGTCTGCGTCCTGCGGCGAGCCGGACCAGAGCGAGCCTTCGTTGAGCACCACGCGCTCCTCGCCGACCCCGCCGAAGACCATCGCGCCGAGTCGCCCGCTCCCGAGGGGGACGGACTGCGTGAACGCGCGCGCGGGCGCGTCGAACCAGACGAGAAACTCCCGCGCCGCGGCGTCCGCGCGGCCCAGCGATGCGAAGAGGACGAGTAAGGCGGCGGCCGCGAGCTTCGTCTTTGCCTGGCCCTTCGAGAGCAAGCCGTGCCCCTCCGCTTGGAAAAGAAGTGATAAGAGAAGTGGCGCCGGCACTGTCCGCGAACAGCGACGGCGCCACCCCTGTCAAAGGAACCTCCTCCGTTTTAGAAGAAGATTCTGAGGCCGAACTGGACGTAGCGCGCGTTCTGGCCCGAGAACTGGCCCGTCAGCGTCCCGAAGTTCTGGTCGTAGGTCTGACGCAGGCGGTAGAGCTTGTAGCCCTCCAGCGACGTGATGTCGAACGAGAGCGGGTCTCTCGTCGCGAAGCCCTGCGGGAGCTGGACGTGGAAGAAGTTGTCCGGCAGGTTGCCGGCGCCGCTATTGAGGCGCGTGGCGTTGACGACGTTGCGCACCTGCTGGAGCGTCACGCCCGAGCGGTTGGCCGGGTCGAACGCCTGCCAGGTCGCGAACTCGGCCGCCGTGATCGGCTGCCGGACGCCGTTCAAGCTCTCGCCCGTCAACTCGGTCGGGAAGGTGCCGAGGCCGAAGGGCGTGTTGCCCGTGTTGTTGTAGCGGAAGTTCGGGTGGTTGAAGACGTTGATGGCGTCCACGCGGAAGTTGATCTTCCGCTTCTCGTTGCCGGCGAAAGGCCACGGGAAGTCCTTCGACAGCGAGAGGTCGAAGTACTCCTGGCGCGGCGGCCGGACGTCGAGCGTGCGCGGGGCGTTGCCGAGCGTCCCCTTGACCGGGCGCATGAAGGCGGCCGGGTTGATGTAGGGTTCGCAGCCCGTCTTCGGCACGGAGGCGCCGATGGGGCAGTCGCGCGTCCAGAGCGGGTTCCGCAGGGGCACGCCCTCGACGATGTCGGGGCGGACGACGCGGTTGAAGATGGTGCCGCCGAGCTTGTTCGGGTCGGTGATGAACGGCAGGAACGGCGTCCCGCCCGGCATGCGGAAGACGCCCGAGATCGTCCAGCGGCCGAACACCGCGTCAACCAACGGCGCCGCGTCGGTGAGGAACGAGCGGCCGCGGCCGATGGGCAGGTCCCAGATGGCCGTCGAGCTGAAGTTGTTCTTGATGTCGAAGGTCGAGATGGCGCGGTCGTTCTTAAGCGCGCCGCCCAGCGAGACCTGGCCGCGCGCCTGGCCCGTCGAGAGCACGCGCGTGTCGGGCGAGGCGTCCGAGGCCGTGTCGATGGACTTGGCGCGGGTGTAGTTGGCCGAGAAGGTCAGGCCGCGCCCGACCCGGCGCCGGAAGTCGATGTAGCCGGCGTGGCGGATGCTGCTGGCCGACGGGTCGAAGTACTGGTTGAGCGGGTCGAACCCGAGGAACTGGCTGAAGACGCTGGCGCGGCTGATCGTGATGACCGAGCCCTGCAGGTTCAGGCGGCCGAGCGGGTCGTTGATGTTGCCGGTGATGTCGGTGTTGGAGCCGAGCGACTCGACGAAATCGATGGTCGCGGTCTGGCGCGGGTTGATATTGACCTGCGGCAGGAAGAGGCGGTGGCCGCGGTTGCCGACGTAGGCCACCTCGACGACCGAGTTGTGGAACGGCTCGAACTGCATCGAGAAGTTCCAGTTCTCGGAGTACGGCACCTTGCCGATGTTGGGAGTCGAGGGGTCGAGGGCGAAGGCGTTGATGGCGAGGCTGCGCTGGTAGACCAACCCGTTCGCGTCGGTGCCGAGCAGCGTGTCGAGCGACCCGACCGTGCCGAAGAGCGCCGGGTTGTCCGAGAGGCGGATGGGCAGCGTCGTGGCGGCCGTGCCCGAGGAGCCGTTGGCCAGCGTGCTGGCGCTGATGAAGCCGCCGAAGTCCGGGCTCGGGTTGCGGTTGTTGCCCGTCAGCGGCAGGTGCGAGATGCCGTAGCCGCCGCGCAGGACGAGCGAGCGCTTCTCAAAGTCGAGGCCGAACAACTTCATCTTCGGCTGGTAGGCGAAGCCGAAGCGCGGCTCGAAGCCGAGGTAGTCGACGGGCGTCAGGTAGGGCGACCGGCCGCCGCGCCCCGAGAAGGCGAAGGCCGGGGTGACGACCTGCGTCGGGATGTAGCTCGGGATCGGGTCGCTGGCCGCCAGCGTCACGCCGACGTTGCCCGCCAGCGTGCGGCGCTGCGCGTCGGTGAGCGCGAAGGTCTGGTTCAGGTCGGGGCGGAAGACGCCTTGGAGGTTGTGCGCCTCGCGCCGCGGGTACTGGAGCGAGTAGCGCAGGCCGAGGTTCAGGGTCAGGTTCGGCTTGACCTTCCAGTCGTTCTGGACGAAGAGGGCGCCGCTCTTCCAGCGGTAGTCGTAGTCGAGCAGGATGGGGCGCACGTCCACGACGTTGGGCACGCCGATGAGCAGGCTGGCGAACTCGTTGCCGCCGGCCGTGACGGCCGTCCCGCGGTTGTTGCTGGTGTTGACGACGCGGAACTGCCAGCGGCCGCCCGAGGCCGAGAAGAAGGGCGTGACCGTCAGCCGCGCGTCGTCGAGGTCGACGCCGAACTTCCAGGTCTGGTTGCCGCGCGTCCAGTAGACGATGTCGTTGATGTTGTAGCGCTGCTCGACGTTGAAGTTGTTGGTCGAGGCGGCCGCGCCGATGTCGGCGCCCGTGTAGGTCTGCCCGTCCTGCGTGAGCAGGAAGAGCGGGATGCCGCCCTGCGTCAAGGAAGGGAGCCCGATCTCGCGGGCGTAGCTGCGGCCGCCCTTGATCGAGAACTCGGGCGAGTAGTCCTCGCTGAAGTTGCCGCGGGTGTAGCTGAGCCGCAGGTCGTTGACAATCGAGGGCGAGACGATGTTGTTGAAGGCCAGCAGGAACTGGCGGGCGTCGCTGAAGACGCCGGTGTTGCCGTTGATGTCCCCGCCCGAGCCGCGCACGGCGATGGCCGGCGTCAGGGAGTAGCGGAAGTTGGCCTTGAACTTGTCGGTGAAGTTGTGGTCGAGCCGCAACGTGTAGCGCGTCTCGTTCTGCGTGACCGAGCGCTGGATGTAGGCGTTGCGGATGAAGCCGTTGTCGAGGAAGTAGCCCTGGGGCCCGGGCGGCGGCTCGTTCAAAAGAATCTGGCGCGCGATGGGGTCGATGAACTCCTGCGGGATGATGTTCAGGCTCGGGTTCGGGGTGGCGTTAGTCGCCGACGTGCACTGCGGCGTCTGGATGACGGTCGGCGTGCCGCCGATGTTGACCGTCTGGTTGACGACGATGCGGCGCGGGTCGTTGAACTGGCAGTACTGGTTCCCCGTCGCGAGCTGGATCGGCACCAGCCGGCCCTGGAAGAGGACGAACTGCTGGTAGATGTTCGCGTTGCCGACCGAGGTCTGGCCGAACTGCAAGGCGACCGCGGTCGGCACGAGGCCGCTCGACGTGCGGGTGAGGTTGTTGAAGTTGCCCGAGAGTTCCGCGGCCGTCGGCACCAGCGCCGAGCCGGTCAGGAAATCCTGCCGCCAGCGCGGCTCGTAGGCGAAGAAGAAGAAGGTCTTGTTCTTGCCGCTGTAGAGCCTGCGGCCGCCCTCGCCGAAGCGCGGGAGGTAGACGGGGCCGCCGACCGTCACCGACACCTGGTTGTAGCGCAGGTTGTTCTTCGGGCGCGCGGCGGTGCTCGTGGTGAAGGGGGTCGCGTTGAACTTCGGGTTGCGCGTGTACCAGAGCGCGATGCCGTTGAAGTCGTTGGTGCCCGACTTCGTCGACGCGTTAACGACGCCGCCGCCGGTGTTGCCGAACTCGGCCGAGAAGGCGGAGGTCTGGACGGTGAACTCCTGCACCGTCTCGGGCGTGAAGCTGACGACCGAGCGCGCGATGCCGACGCCCGTGTTGTTCACGCCGTCCGCGAGGATGGCGGTGCTCCCGGCGCGGCCGCCGTTGACGTTGAGGTTGAAGCCGGGGACGGGCTGGTCGCCGGACACGCCCGGGTCTTCGCTGCCCACGTCGCCCGTGACGTTCGGGGCCGTCAGCGCCAGGTCGAGCACGCTGCGGTTGTTGAGCGGGATGTCCTGAATCTGCCGCTGCGAGACGGTCGTCGTCGCCGTGCCCGACTCGGTGTTGATGAGCGGCGCGTCGGCCACCACCGTCACCTGGTCGCCGACCGAACCCGGCTCCATGATGATGTTGGCGCTGGCCGTCGTCGCCGTGTCCACCTTCAGGCTCTGCACGGTCGCGGTCTTGAACCCCTGGGCCTCAACCGTGATGCTGTAGACCACGGGGTCGAGCGACTGCACCTGGAAGGCGCCGTCGTCTGAGGTCGTCACCGTCTGCTTCTGCCCCGTGCCGACGTTGGTGACGGTGACGGACGCGCCGGGGATGGCCGCGCCGTTCTGGTCCATCACCGTGCCCGCGATGCCGCCCCTGTTGGTCTGGCCGGCGGCGGCGACTGCCAACAGCAAAACAACCGCGATAATTTGCATCGGTCGCATAACTCTAGCTTCCTCTCTGTAACCTTCGGAGGCGGCCGCGCGGGCCACGCCCTGGTTGCTTGTTGACAGTTGACTTTGGATTCGACGCCGGACGGGTCGAAAATCACCTAAAATCGCCGGTAAAGCGGTTACCTCAGAATGCCGTAAACCGCCGGGGGAGAACTACTGATTCCAACGAACAAGGATGAACCTTTTAGGGCGTTTAAGATGCGGTCGCCGGCGGCCAAATCTGAGCAGGACGCGGCGGTTGAGCGATTAACTCAGGCAAATCTTATTCCCCGAGCTGTACGAAGGGGATGCCTTGAAATTGTTAGGATTTCGACCGCGTCGAGGGGAAGTTAAGGGCTTACCTAATCCGAAAAACAGGAAAAATCCAAAATCATCAATCCGGGACCGACGCTCTAAATGCTTTTGTTATGCGCGCATTGTAACACCATTCTGCGCTTTGGCAAGCGGTTTAGGTTCGATTATTCACCACTCCAACAAAAACCCGGCGACCTTCAGCCCGCACCGGCCGGCCACCTCAGTCGAGGTGAAAGACCTCTTCCAGATTTTCGGAGACGGGACTGTCGTCCGGGTTCGTCAGCATCAAATCCTTCATATAAGCCCACCAGCGGCGGCACACCTCCGTCTCGGCGATCTGCCGCCAGAGTTCCTCCGACTCGACCTCCGCGTAGGCGAAAAGCCGCTCCGTCCCCGGCTCGTGGAAGATGGAGTAGTTGCGCACGCCGTGCGCGCGCAAGACCTCCTCCATCTCCGGCCAGACGGGGCTGTGCCGCCGCTCGTACTCGGCGCGGTGGCCCGACTTCAGCTTCATCAAGAACGCTTTCCGAATCATGACAAGGTCAGTGTCAGGCGCGTAACGGAGGCGGGCGCGAAGCGGTAGACGAGTCGGCCGCCCGCGCCCAGGGTGACCGGCTCGTCGCGCGGCTCAAGCCCGCGCGGGTTCTGGAAGCTGTTGTGCGCGTGTATGTCCGTCGAGGTGAGCACGCGCGCCCGCGCCGCCGAGACGCGCCCGCCGACGATGTCGATCTCCGTCTCGCGCGCCGCTCTAGCGTCGGGGTTAACGGCCGTGAGCGTCACGGTCTTGCCCGTCAGGGAGGCCGAGCCCGCCAGGCCCCAGAACTCCTGCCGGCCGGGGCTGCCGCCGCCGCGCGTGTAGGAGACGTGCGGGGCGATGAACTCCGTGCGCAGGCTTTGCGCGCCCTGGTGCGGCGTGTACATCTCGAAGACGTGGAAGTTCGGCGTGACGATGAACTTGTCCTCGTAGGCGAGGAAGAGCGAGTGGATGGTGTTGACGAGCTGCGCGGGGTTCGCCATCGCCACCTTGTCCGCGTGGCGCTGGAAGGTGTCGAGGTTGACGGCCGAGACGAGCGCGTCGCGCAAGCTGCTCGTGTAGGCGTAGAGGTACCCGGGCGGCATCGTCGGGTCTTGCGTGTTGTGCCAGGTGCCCCACTCGTCCACGGCTAGGCGGACGTGGTGCTGCGGGTCTAACTCGCCCAGCGCGGCCCAGTGCGACTGGATGAGCGACTCCATTCGGTCGGAGCGGTGAATCAGCTCGTACCACTCGTCCTCCGTGAAGACGACGGGGTCTCCCTTCCCCGTCGTGCCGGAGTAGTAGTGCAGCCCGAAGCCCCACACGCGCTCGGCCATGCGCGGCCCCTTCTCCAGGAGCTTCGTGAAGAAGCGGCGCGTCCAGCCCACGTCGGCGCCGTTCGGCCCCGTGGCGATGAAGTTGTACTTGACGGTCTGGTAGGTCGGCACCCACGCGGTGAACTTGCGGAACTCGGTCGCGTACTCCTCGGGCGTCATGTCGCCGCCGCAGCCCCAGGACTCGTTGCCGATGCCCCAGTAG